>JAWLHR010000030.1:0-16485 GCA_041690295.1 Bdellovibrionales bacterium | reverse complement strand
TTTTCACGATTCCGTCAGCTCAAAAGGTCCTGAGCGGCCCGGACGATGGCTTGTGAATCCAGCCCGTGCTTCCGATAAAGTTCGATGGCATTGTAAGCCGACTGACCGAATTCACCCTTCACGCCGAGCGACTTGAGTTTCAAAGAAACGCCCGCCTGCAAGAGCGCGTGCGAAAGCAATGCGCCCATGCCGCCGATCACCTGATGATCTTCCACGGTCAGTAAGTGTCCGCCGCAAAGATCGAGATAGCGTTTGAACGTGTTCACATCGGGACGATTGATGATCGCCGGATTGATGACCACGGCCTCGGTTCCGGTTTTAGCGAGTTCGTCGGCGGCCTTAAGCGCTTGTCCCAGGAGCGCGCCCGCCGCGGCGATGACCAACTTCGGTTGGGCGCTCTCGCGCACGACTTGCGCCTCACGCAAACGGTAATTCTTCACGCCATAGTTCGCCGGAAAATTTTCGCGGCCGAGAAAGAAAATGTAAGTGTCCGGAGTCTTGCCGCCACGAACCGCGGCCGCGAACTCATCCACCGCTTGAGCCACCAAGGCCTCGGCCTCGTCGCTGCAGGTGAGCGCGTGAACTTGCGTGTGGGGAATGGCCGCGGTCTTGGCGAAATAGGTCAGCGCCTGATGAGAGGCGCCGTCGGCGGCGTCTTGAAAACCCACATGGGAAAAAATCGCAATCACCGGCGCTTGCGATAACGCCGCCATGGTGAGCGGCAAACCGCCTTTGGTCACGCCGAATTGAGCGAACGTGTCCACCACCGGAATGAATCCCAGCTTTGAAGCTCCCGCCGCCGCGGAAATCATATTGCTTTCGGCGACGCCGATGTCTTGAATCGCTTCCGGAAAAACTTTCTGAAAGTCCGCCACGCCCGTGGAACCGGGCAAATCCGAGGAAATGGAAATCACCGGCAAACCTTCTTTGCGCTTTTTGATCAAGGCCGCGCTCACACCCACTTGCACTTTTTGTTCTTTGGGACCTTGGGTCGCCGATGACGAGGCTGACTTTTTCGCCGCCGCCTGAGCTTCAAGTTCCGAAATCCAATCCGTAAAAAGTTTGGGAATCGGTTCGCCGCCGTAAATCTCTTGCAAGAAGGCAGGCAATTCCGATGGGGACTTCAAGGGAAAACCGTGTCCGCCCGAACTGCTTTCCTCGGTTTTCTTGACGCCGTAACCTTTGATGGTCCGTGCGTGAATGGCCACCGGCCGGCGCGGATTCTCGCGCACACGTTGTAAAGCGTTTTCAATGGTGGTCACGCAAGCTTGCAGATCGTGGCCGTTCTTCAGCTCGATCACGTCCCAACCGAGCGCCGCGAGCGCGGCGAATGTGGGTTGCATGGAGAACGCGTCTTTGTCGATGCGACCCGTGAGTTTGGTGTTGTTATCACTGATGATCAAAACATAAGGCGCCATCTTTCCCGCGGCCGCGAAGCCCGGAATCGCGGCCATGGCTTCGCGCGCCTCACCCTCCATGCAGGCCCCATCAGTGATGGCGCATACCGTGACTCGTTTTCGGCCCGCGAGTGCGTCCGCCATCGCCAAACCTTGCGATTGCGGAAAGGCCGAGCCCAACGGACCATTGCTCAACAGCACGCCTTCGGGAAACAAATGCGATTCACCGTGCCCCGTGAGACGACTTTCAATGGAGCGGAACTTTTTCAATTCATTGATCGTCAGACCGTTGAAGCCGTAATTGGCTTTCAGAGCATAAAGTCCGTTTTCACAATGACCGCCATCATTCACGAAGTGAAAGAGTTCATGCCACGGCCGTTGCCCCTGACGGGATTCGGTGAACATGATTCCATGAAGGGCCGACATTAACTCGGCGAAAGCCGAGGGGCCGCCCCAATGGCTCGCGGCACCTCCAAGCACGGCGTTCATGTCCATCAACGCGATCATCGCGCGCGTCGATCGTGGGTCCGCCACACGTATGGTTTGACCATCGTTAAGTTTTACGGAAACGGAAAATTGCGGATCTTGAGTCGGTGTCTCGGCCAGTGCCAAAGGCCGATCAAGTGGGGCTTGTTTTTCAGTCATGGGGCGGTTCTAAGACCCATTAGACTTCGCGTCAACAGAATCCCCTTGAGCGCATAATGTCGAAAACCCTATCCTGAGTTTATGTCGGGCGTTGATAAAATTGTAAAGGCCGAGCTGCATCGTCATTTGGAGTTGTGTCTCCGCCCCGAGACCATTTTTGAACTGGCCCCGCAGTTCGGGATCCAGTTGAACTCCCAGCGGGAGTTTCAAGAGCGGTTTTTGATCCTTGAGCCCATGCAGGACCTTGGATCGGTGCTCAATAAGTTCCTCGACACGCAAAAACTGCTCGCCACCCCGGAAATTCTTGAACGCATCACCTTCGAGGCTTGTGAGGATGCTTACCGTAACGACGGGATCCGAATTCTCGAACTGCGCTACGCGCCCACATTCATCCGCACGGGTCATAAAATGACTTTTGAAGAAATCCACCAAGCCATCGTGAAGGGTGTGGAGCGCGCCGAAGCCACCTACCCCATGGCGGTGGGATTGATCTGCATCATTCAGCGCATACTCCCCGTCCGTGACGCGGAAGAAGTGACCCAGTTCGCTCTCGCCAACAAAGACACTTTCGTGGGATTGGATCTGGCGGATAACGAGGAAGGTTTTGACAGCAAACCTTTCGCCCATCTTTTCGCGCAAGCCAAAGCGGCCGGTTTCGGTATCACCATTCATAGCGGTGAAGCTCCCCACCCCAAAGCCCCCAAGTGGGTGATCGACGCGGTCGAAGTTTTAAAGGCCGACCGGATCGGGCATGGCGTACAAATCATCCATGATGAAAGTGTCATGCGTGTGGTGCGCGAACGCGGCATCACCCTCGAACTTTGTCCGACAAGCAATATGCTGACCAACGCGATTCCGAAACTTGAGGATCACCCGCTTAAAAAACTTTATGATTTCGGCATTCCCGTGACGATCAACACGGACGATCCGGGAATTTTCAATACCAATCTCAATCGCGAGTACCGGATCGCTCACCAGATCATCGGGATGAGTTTGAAAGATCTGGAAGTCTGCGCGCAAACCGCCGCCGAACGAAGTTTCATTCCTCTGACCAAGCGCCAGAAAGTGTGGCCGCAACCGTTGGCGCGATAGATGTCGGGGTTTTATCATTTCCTTAAAGCCGCTTTAAAATCCCCGCTTCAACTCTCGACCATGTTTGAAACCGGGCCGCGCGTGGGCCGTCGCTTCGCGCGCCGGATCTCGATGCCCGCGGGCCAAACTCTGGTGGAATTCGGCGTGGGCACCGGCGCCATCACGGTTCATCTTTTGCCCAAACTCGGTCACCCGCCCGCTTACGTGGGATTCGAGCTGAACAATGATTTGTATTCGTATCTAAAAGACACCTATCCGGATTTGGAAATATATAACGAATCGGCGGAAAACCTGACTCTTCGCTTGAAAGGCCGCAAGGTCGGCGCCATCGTGTCCACTTTACCGTGGTCCCTTCTCAGCAAAGAAGCCCGCACCAGTATCGTGCACCAGGCGTATGACAGTTTGGAAAAAGGCGGGATTTTTTGCACGTTCGTGTCCCTTCACGTTTTGTGGACGCCCTCGGCGCGGGATTTCATTTCGCAAGTGGAAAAGACCTTTGATCAAATCACTTATGAAGACGAATTGTTGAACATTCCGCCCTGTCGCTTGTTTTTCGCGCGCAAAATCTAATTGAGCTCACTCCACCAACCGGCCGTCGGCGATTTTGACCACGGTTTGCGCCAGCGATTCAAGGTCCGCCGGATCATGGGTGATCAACAAAGTGGGAATACGAAGTCGATCCATCAACTTTTTGACCACCGCCCGTGCTTCCCCTTTTAATTCCGCGTCCAAGGACGAAAACGGTTCGTCCAAAAACAAAAACCTTGGTGAGCCGATCACCGCCCGTGCGAGCGCCACCCGTTGCGCCTCTCCGCCCGATAACAACTTCGCCGGCCGGCGCAGATAATCGGCCATGCGCAAATCCGCCGTTAACTCCCGCAGTTTCGCTTGCGCCTCATCCAGAGGAATTCCGCGCGCACGGGCCGGGAAAAGAATATTTTCTTCGGCCGTCATATGGGGAAACAATTCCAATGACTGAAACACCACGCCCAGACGGCGCTCCGGCACGGGCAGCGACGCCAAATCCAGATCCCCGAAATGCCACTTCAATCCGGGACAGGGTTCAAGACCGATCAACAAACGAAAGACCGAAGTTTTACCCGATCCGGATGGCCCCCAAAGCGCCGTCACGCCGCTGTCGGGAATTTCCCAGCGCGGAATGTGAATGGAAAATCCATCGTAGTCTTTGATCAAATTCTCAACCCGTGACAAAGCGAATCGCTCCTCTGAAAAAACCGTAAAGACCCACACCCACCGCCACCAGCGGAATCAGCAAGAGCTGGGCCGCTTCGAAATGGTAGTTATTCAAATAATCCTCGATCAACAAAGGCAAAGTGATTTCATCATTCAGCACGATTCCCGACAACGCGAAATCTCCGCTCGCCCAAAGCGCCGCCAGGCCGCTGGCCCGCAAAAGGGTTGGCGCCGCCTGCGGCCACACCACATCCAATAAAATCATCATCCATCCCGCGCCCAGCGTTCGGGCCAAGGCCACCTGTTGTTCCAGTGAAACCAAAACGGAATGCACCATCCACCGGTAAAGGAGCGGCACTGAAATCAATGTCAAAGCGAAGACCAATTTCAAAATCTCCCAATCGTCGACGGGAATCAGGATCATCGCGAAACCCGTAATGGCCGCGCTCGGCGCCAAATAACCATGCAGAAACTTTTCCAATCGGAAATTCGGTGAGACATAGGCGATCCACAGAAATATCAAAAGGTGTATGATCCCGACGCCAAGTCCGATCGCGATCGTCGTCACCGTACTCTCAATCAACTCCGGCACCACCAATTGTCCCCAACCCGTGACCACTGACACCAAGAGGCCATGAAGCCATCCCATAACAAGCACCAAACCAGGAAGAAAAACCAAATAGGGAGGAAGCCTGAAACCCAAATCCGCGATGCCGGGCCGGTGACCCATTTCCGGCCAAAACGGACGCGGCAGCACCCAAGCCAAAGCGAAAATGAACGCCGACTGGATGAGCGCCAACAAAACCGCGAGATCCCAACGCCCCTGGATCCGAATGGCGTCGAAGATGGCGATCTCCAAAGTGAGTGCCCGCTCCCCGCTCAACAACAAAGGCAGCGAAAAACTGGTGAAGTGAAGTGAGAATATGAACAAGGCGAGACTCATCAGGTCACCCCGCAGCAGCGGCCAAAGGACCGCGCGCCAAAACATCACCGGTGGCACGCCCATGACCCTTCCCGCTTCGATCACACCCATCGCGCGCCCCTTGATCATGCGATCCAGCGAGAGCGCCACCAAACCGGAGTTCAAAAGCACATGCGCCATAACGACCGCCCCCATTCCGAAAGGGAAAGCGCCGCCGAACAAAGGCGTCCAGGTGAGAAGGCCAAGAGCGATGAAGAGAGGTGGAATCACGTTCGGCATGAGCAAAACGCTCTCCGCCCAAGGCTTCATCCGCTCTGATTTCAAGCTTTGAAAGGCGATAAAGAGCGCGAATCCAACCGCCATGGTGAGAATGGTGCTGAGCGACGCCTGCACAAAGGAATTCCCCAACGGCGAAACCGCCGAGAGAAAATCCATCCGCGTCCATTCACTCACATCGATCGCGGTCAGCCAAACCAAAAAAGGTGAGATCAGAAAAAGCGCGATTCCGACACTCAGCCACGGCCGGATTCGGCTTTCCCGATCAGAAGACTCTATCCCAGTCATTGAGATCTTTCCCACCCTCAACCCTCAAGGGTTTTAATTTCGGCAGACTCTCAAAGATGGAATCCTTTTCCACGCCGCTTAAGGCGGGAAACATGTAATTTTTGTGCATGATGATTTGTTGGCTTTCCGGTTGTAACAGGAACTGCACGAAATCCGCCGCCAAATCGCACTCACGGCAAGAGACGGGAATCGCCGCGAACTCCACCTGTTGAGGGTGACCTTCCTTGAAGTTCAAAGCCTGATATTTCCGGTCATTTTCCTCACCCCAATGAAACGCCAGCGACGTCAGGTGGGAAAAAACAAAGCGCACCTGCTTTTTACGAAAAAGTCCGTAGGCGAACGACCAGCTGGGCGAGACGGAATGAACATTGGGTTTCATCGCCGTGAGAAACTCCACGGTCTGATCTTCTTTCAGATGCTTGATCCAGTTATAAAACTGCAGTCCCGGTGAACTCGATCGCGGATCCTGTAAAGCCAGTTGGCCTTTCAGTTCCGGACGGACAAGGTCATTGATGGCTTTGGGGACGAATCTGCCGTCCTCCCGGTAGATAAATGTCAGGGGGCTCCAGTCCACTGGAATGAATTGCGGGCTGGCCAGGTCTTCAACCGCCTCGGCCCAAGTCAGATCCTCAACTTCAAGTTCATGCCAGCTGAAATTCTCGCGCGCGTTCTCCAACATCAATTGATCGAAGCCGATCACCACATCGATGCCCGATGGCCCGGTGGACAGCTTCAATCGTTCAAACAAAAGGCCCGCCTCGTTGACCGTCGTGACTTCCACCTTACAGTTACAATCCTGTTCGAAGGCGGCGATCAATTCCGGACCCGGTCCGCTGCGGGAGGCGAAACTGGCATAGGTCAGAACGCGCAATTTGGGCACTTCAAAGCGCGAGCGATCCACATCCTTGTTCACTAGTAACTGGCGATAAAACAAAAGCGCGAAAACGCAACTGACTCCAAGGAGGAGAAACACGGCCAATCGTGCGCGCGCATTCACCACCAGATGCCCCGATCACGTTTGAAAAAGAAGTAATCCAAGCCCAAGCAACGGCCGGCGCCGAGCCAAGCGAAAATCAAAAACAGAACCAAATGCAATTGATGAAGCGGCATCAGATCCGGAGAGCTGTTATAAACGAAATTCAAAGTCACGATGGCGGCCAGAAGCGCCACCGGCCGAACGAAGAAACCAAGAATGAAACTGATCCCCACCAAAAAGCCGAAATACACCACGCAGAAGGCGAAGATCTGCCAGTTGGGAACCACCACCTGATCGAGAAATGACTTGTACCAATCGGGAGCGGTCATCGCCGAATTTTCCGTGATGTTGGAAACAATGTGCGGCTGCGAAAGGTAATCCCCCTGATAACGGGTCCAGGCGACTTTCAGGAAGGTCCACCCCATGTAGATACGCAAGAGCGCCACCGGAAATAAGTGACCTATGTACTTGATACTTTCCAGATACGCCAACAACATATCCGCATCATCGCTTAACGCCGCGTTTTGGACAATCGTCTTGTAAAAAACAACGCTCGCAGGCAGGCCGTCGCGCCTTACAGATCCGCCGTCCATGGAAGATCAAAAGGTGCGGCAGAATAATCCAGTCTTGGCGGGGAACCAACTGAATCAAATTCTCCTCCACCTTCTCTGGCGTGATCGCATTGGTCAGCCCCAAACGATAGCTCAACCTTTTGACGTGGGTGTCCACGACCACTCCGCAGGCCTTCCCGAACGCATTCCCCAGCACCACGTTCGCGGTTTTTCTCCCCACGCCGGGAAGGCGGCACAGCTCTTCCAGGGTTTGAGGAACCTTGCCTCCGTGTTCACTGATCAGCATCTGCCCTAGCATTTTCAGATTCTTGGCTTTGGCGCGAAAGAATCCGGTGGACTTGATGATTCGCTCCAGATCCTGAAGGTCGGCGTTCGCGTAATCCTTGGCCGTGCGATATTTTTTGAAAAGTTCGCGGGTGACGATATTCACGCGCTCATCGGTGCATTGCGCGCTCAAGATGGTGGCCACTAGGAGTTCGAGCGGATTTCGGTGAATCAGAGCGCAGGTCGCGTCCGGATAATGTTCTTTAAGTTTGGCGATAATCACCAAAGTCCGGCGCCGCCGCCCCTCTTTTGATTCGCGCATGGCTCTATTTAGACCGCGCACCCGACCCATGTCGAGAAATCTCTTTCTCGACTCCGCTCCGGCGCCCTGTCGCATACAATTGAAGTATGGAAGGACCACGCGCTCTACACGGTCATGAATTCAATGACCTGATCCACTTTCTTTCCACGCACTTGCGGCCTGACCGAAATTGGACGATCGCGGATGAATATCCCGTCGCGATAAACCAGGAAAACCTCAACAACATGCGAATCATCAAAGACGGCCAGGGTTTTCTTTCGGCGGCGGTCATGAAACCGCTCATCGTCAAATCGCCGGCCGGTATTTTCAAAGTGGCGGCGATCGGCAGCGTGGTCACCGATCCGTCTCACCGCAATCAAGGGCTTTCACGCCAAGTGCTTGAGGACTGTTTAAAATCCGCCACCGCCCGCGGCTGCGACTTCGCGATCCTCTGGACCAATCTTTTTGATTTCTATCGCAAGCTGGGATTCGAACTGGGCGGCACCGAAATTTCCCTGACCATTCCGGAAAATTTCAAAGTCGCCGAGAATCATGAGCTACGCTTTGTGGCGTCCAACCGCGTGGACGCCGAGGCGATCTTAAAACTGTATTCACAGCACACCACCGGCGGCGTTCGAACCGCGGATGAAATCCGGCGTTTTCTCTCCATCCCCAATTCGCGCGTCTATACGGCGTGGGACAAGGAGAATCGCCTGCAAGCCTATTTGGTTGAGGGTAAAGGCGCCGATCTGGACGGTTACATTCATGAGTGGGGCGGCGGCGTTTCAAAAATCCTGCCGCTGATTCAATTCGCCGTTCAACAACAGCGCCGCTCGCTGGTCTTGATCGCCCCCGATCACTCCACCAATTTGATTCGGCACTTGCGCCAAGCGGGCGCCAAGGAGACCAGCGGCATCCTCGGAATGATCAAAATTCTGAATCCGTCATCACTTTTGCTCAAAGTGAAAAAGCACGCGCGAGCTCTCGGCGTCGAAGACCTGGTGTTGGAACCGCGGGAAGGCCGTTTCTACATCGGTTACAAAGACGAAATTTTCCAAACGGATTCCGAAGCGGATCTGGTTCGCGTCATTTTCGGGCCGTTGAAAGCCAGTTCCTTGAATGTGTTTGATCCAGTGACCGCCGCTGGTCTCGAAAAAGTCTTTCCGATCCAAATGTGGATTTGGGGATGGGATTCCGTATGATTTTGTCCTGGATTCATTTCGGTTTGGTTTTGATTCTTCCGGCTTTGGTGTCCCTGCTGATGGGTTGCATGCGGGCGAAAGAGGAACCGGCGGATTTAGGACCTGAGGTTTCCAGGGAAGAACTTGACGCGGCTCTGATGTGGGGCACGGAAGGCGTGACGCTGGATAACCTTCGCGAGGGCCAATACCTGACCTATAACATCAATCGCCGGATTGAAAACGAGGAGACCACGATTCTCCTCGGCTCGTTGAAGGTCACCGTTCAAGAGCCGACGGACAACGGCACCTTCATTCGTTTTCCCCTGCTCATCGAGCGGCAGGAGAGGATGGCGGATAACACGTTCAAACCGAAAACCAGCGAAGATTGGATTGATGTGTCGAAACCGGTGCTGATTCCCAGCGGCCAAATGTTCGCGAAAGCGAACGCCAAATCAACCGAGCGCATCACTTATCACCGGCTGCGCAAATCAGCGGCCGTTCTTCCTCCGCCCGCGCTCGTGCGCGCCAAACCGGACTGCGGCGGCTTGAACCCCTGTGAACTGCCCGTGCGGTACGTACAGTTTGATCTCGTGCAGTGGAAAAACGACAAGGACTTCACCAAAGTGGCCGTGGATTTCACATTCAGCGCCGCCACTCCTTTTCTTCCCTTCGGCAGCGGATTGGATGAATGGTCAGGGCTTTTGATTAGCAATTGTCAAAGCACCTACGTTCCCATTTCCGGCCGCTCCGTTTACGTGCGCGACTGCCAAATTCTTGAAGATTTCCAGAAATAGTGCTTAATGTAAGCCAAACAGTTTCGGGAGATCTCTTATGAAAAAATTCGCGGTTGTTCTTTCAGGTTGTGGTCATAAAGATGGAACGGAAATCACCGAGGCGGTCAGCTCGTTGATCGCGCTGAGCGAAGCCAAAGCCCAATATCAGGTGTTCGCCCCCAATCGGGATTTCACCGTGGTGGACCCGTTGAACGGCTCGCAAAACAAACTGGAGCAGACCCGAAATATACTCACCGAATCGGCCCGCATCGCGCGCGGTAACATCAAGAATATTAAAGAACTTCGCGCCGCCGATTACGACGGCCTTGTATTTCCCGGCGGATTCGGTGCGGCTGTGAATCTCTGCACATGGGCACGCACGGGAGCGCAATGTGAAGTGGATCCCGATGTGGAAAGAGTGATTCTTGATTTCTACGGCCAGCAAAAACCCATCGCGGCCATTTGCATCGCGCCCGCGTTGATCGCGCGCGTTCTGGGTCAGCACAAAATCACGGTGACGATCGGCAAGAACGACGCGGTCACCACAGCGGAAATCTTAAAAACCGGCGCTTTGCACGAAGATTGCGACGTGGATGACTTTGTCACGGACCGTGAACATCGAATCATCACCACGCCGGCGTATATGTTCGGAAACGCCACACCGTTTGAGGTTTTTACGGGCGTGCGCAAAGCCATCCATGAACTTGTCGAGATGGCTTAGCGCGATCCGTATAAGCTTAGCGTGATCGAATATAATTAATGATATCGACAATCCCGCCGGACGACACCTTTCCTTCCAGTTTGCTGTCCTTAAAGGAAGTGGAGATCAGGTTGTTCTTGGCGGCGATCGGCGTGAGTCCTTTTTGCAGCCCCAAAGCGATCACACCGGCCACAAGCGGTGTGGCCATGCTGGTTCCGCTGTAAGCTTCCCACTTGTTATCCAAGACGGTGGAATAAATTTCCGATCCCGGTGCGGCCACCGCGACATTATTGGCGCCGTAATTTGAATAGTCGGCCAAGACATCACCCTCTTCGGTGGCCGCCACGATCAACATATTGGAAAGCCCCACCATCCCCGCCGGATAAATGGGATCAATTCCCTTGGAAATGTCGCGGGCTTCGTTACCCGCGGCCGCCACGAAGATCACGTTTTTCGATTCGGCGTACTTGATGGCTTGGAAAAGAATATCCGCGTCTTTGTCTTCAAATCCCCAGCTCCCGTAAACCCGCCACGAATTCGATAGCACTTGAGCGCCGTTGTCCACCGCGTACTTGATGCCTTCGGCGGCGTCAGACAAAAAGCCCTCCATTTTACGTCCGATAATTCGCACGGCCATGATTTTGGCCCCGGGGGCCACACCGCGCGAAGTTCCGTTACGCCATTTGTCCGCGGCGACAATACCGGCGCAGTGAGTGCCATGACCATATTGATCTCGGGGATCGGAATCCCGATCCGTGAAATCCCAGCCGTTCACATCATCGATATAACCATTTTTATCGTCATCGATGCCGTTGTTGGGAATTTCGCCGGTATTCACCCAGAGATGATTCGCCAGCGACTCGTGATCGAGGGCCACTCCCGTATCGAGCACCGCCACAACGACGCCCTCACCATTGATTCCATTGGGAATCCGATCGTAATTCATACGGCGAACATGCCAGCCCTCTTGCACGGCCGGGACCGCCGGGGGCGGCACGTCCAATCCAATGCGAGCATCGCGAATCACCGAGTCCGCCTTGAAAGCAAAACGGAGATCACTTTGTGATTTTTCGCTTTTGACGATGTGATAAATGTCCTCACCGAAGGTGATCGTCTTCACCACTTTCACGTTCTTCGGAAGAACGAGAGCGTTTTTGATGATCCATCTGTCTTCGGCTTGTGCTGAAAGACTAAAACCCAACGCGGTTATGACCGCGACAAAATAACCCAGCTTCATGCTGTCCCCCCCATCACCGGTAATAAACGACGGTATTTAAGCCGGATCAAACTTGTAAAGACGCGCTAGGCCGCCGATTTGCCTATTTCAGCGGCGCCAGGATTTCAGAACTGACGCGTGATAGGGGCCAAGCCAGAGACGGTTAAAAACTTTGGCTTCCTGATTCGGTTGCCATGGGGTGAGTTCACTCACCACCGGATGATCCATATTTTGCGACCACGATCGAAGCGCGGTGTCGACCTTCCACAGAGGGAGCACTCGATCCACCAGCCCCCAGCTCTTCGCGGTTTGCGCCGTCATCCATTCGGCCTCAAGAAGAAGTTGCCGCACCCGGGATTCACCCAAGGCTCTCGCCCACCATTCACCGCCACCCCACCCGGTGGAGAGTCCGATGCGCCGTTGCCAAAACGAAAACATGGCGCCGGGAGTCGCCCACCTGAAATCAAATCGCGCCAACCACTCCATTCCACCGCCCAAACAATCCCCGGTGACGATCGCCAATTTGGCCGGCCGCCACTTCGCGAACTCATTAAGGCTCTTGGTGATTTCACGATTGGTTTTCAAACCTTCAGCTTTGGTCTTCATGCGGCGGTAATCATTCAGATTGCCGCCGGAACAAAAGACCGAAGGATGCCCGCTTTTGACCACCACGGGTTTGGTCCAAGTTTTATATTTTTTGAGGATTTTAATTATTTCCCGGGCGGCGTCGACGCTGAAAGCGTTCGCCGTACCCGGGGCGGAAAATGTCAAAGCTAAAAAATGTTCGTCTTCATCGATGGCGAAATACTTCATGAAGCGGGAGAATTACACTTTATCGAGCAAACTGCGATAAATATCCGTGCTCTTCATGAATTTCACGCCCAGTCCGTATCCGCCGGCCGCATGGCCCTTATGCGTCGTCCAAATGATGCGACCATGAATCTGGTGCTCACGCTCCAGGTCGGCGGATTGAACTTTCAATCGTAAAAGATCACCCACACCCACGGCCGGTCGCTTGGTCATTTCAAAATAAGCGCCGCCTTTGGAAAGATTGAACATGTGGGTTTCATATTTTTCGCCGGAAATAAAAGTCTCAAGAGTGGCCGAAATATTGGTCCGAAATCTGCGGTACACCTGTTGCGGCACCGACTTCGCGATCATCAATTTTTTGGTCAGTCCTTTGAAGGTACGCAACTCAAACGGCCGTTCCAGAAAATAAATTCTTTGCTTCTCACTGATCTCTTCGATTCGCAAGTCGCCCAATGAATCCGTGATGATCATCATCGGATAGTTGAATCCGTCTTGCCGGAGGCCGAGCGCGTACTGAATATCCAGTTTCGCCAGCTGACCGGTTTGCATCATCAAAAGATGAACCGTTTTGCCTTTAAGCAAACCCGGAATCTCTTTATGACTGGAAGCCAGGACCACTTCGTAGGGAAGCTCTGATTCCAAGTAGTTTTTCAGGAAGTTCGCGTCATCGACGGAATTACAAGAAAGTAAAATTCTGTGCATAAACGCCCCCGAAACGTGCCGCGAAGACCTTCACTCCTCCGCGGTAAACTCTACTTTCATCTCGTCGGCACAAGACTTAAGTCTTTTGAATCAAACTGGAATTGTCGATATCTTGGGCAAGAATCCCAAAATGAGACGTCTCAGCGCTGCTCCGGAGGCACCCATTTAAGGCCCTCTTTACCGGTCCATTGACCGCGCGGACGATAAATCCGGTTGTTGGAATATTGTTCGAAGATATGGGCCAGCCATCCTGAAATCCGCGAGACCGCGAAAATCGGCGTGTAGATATCAATGGGGATTCCCATGCTGTAGTAAACGGTGGCCGAATAAAAATCGACGTTCGGCAACAGGCCTTTTTCTTTTTGCATCATATCGTCGATTTCTTTGGACATCTCGTACCAGTGAGGTTGGCCGCTTTTCTTGGTGAGTTTCTCACTCAACTGCGAAAGCACCTTGGCGCGCGGGTCGCCGTTTTTGTAAACCCGGTGACCGAAGCCCATCACCTTTTTCTTTTCCGCCAACGCCTCTTTGATCCACACACGGGCGGCATCCATGGAGCCGATGTCTTTGAGCATGAGCATCACCTGCTCATTAGCGCCGCCATGAAGGGGGCCTTTCAAAGCGCCGATGGCGCTGGTCACCGCCGAGTAAATATCGCTGAGCGAGGAAGCGGTGACTCGGGCGGCGAAGGCCGAACAGTTCAACTCGTGGTCGGCGTGCAAAATCAAACACGTATCAAAATCCTTCGCGATCTCCGGATCCGGCTCCGAACCGCTTAACATATAAAGAAAATTCCAGGCGATATTTTTACCCGGCTGCGGTTTCACCGGGTCTTTGCCCGCGCGCACGCGGTCAAACATCGCCACCAATGTTCCCAGCTTCGCGGTCAAGCGCACCGCCACCCGTTTGCGCGCTTCGGGGTCCTGGCTTTGCGATTCTTCATCCCACAGAGCCATCAGCGACACGGCCGTACGCAACCAGGCCATCGGGTGCACATTTTTCGTCGGCAACTGTTTGAGCACTTGGATCTGCTCGGGCGTGAGATTCATGTTTTCGCCGATTTGCTTGCGAAACGCTTCCAGTTCATTGCTTTTCGGCAATCGGTTTTCCCACAAGAGAAATACGGTTTCCTCGAAGTTGGAATGTGCCGCCAAGTCCTCGATCGTGTATCCACGGTAACAGAGAGTGGCATCCACGATGGAGGAAATCGCGGTTGTACAAGCGACGACGCCTTCGAGACCTTTATCAACCGCTCCGGAGTATACTTCTGGCATGCGAAATCCTTTCTTGAGGAAACACACCCATGTTACCGAAAAGCGCTCTCCAGGTCCATCTTTAGCTCTTGGCGAGCTTGATGACTTTGTCCTTAACCTCAATGACCACGACCGTCTGGTCACGGGCGGGTTCGCTAAGACCGGTGAATTTTTGAACCTCGTAAAGGATATGGTTGCGGAGTTCGTGCACGCCTTTTTTGGGACCGCTTAAGAAACTGCGAGTCACTCGTTCAAGACCGTAGTTTTCACCTTCGGAATTACGGGCTTCAATGACGCCGCGAGTGCACAACACCACACGATCGCGGGGATTCAAACTGATGGAGTCCGACTGAACCGGCGGTTCAAATCCTTTGGTCAGTGGACCTAGACTAGAGTCAATGCTCTTTACTTCCTGATTTAGGAAGCTGTGATGCAAAGTGACCAGATTTCCGGCTTTCACATAACGCATGTCGAAGGTCCGGCGGTCAATCAGTGCGTAGAACAGATCGGCTTCGTCGTTGTCAGTGAAGTTCCCCTCCAGTTGCTCGCTCATGGTCCGTAAAACCTGATGGGGTTCGGAACCTTTTCGCGCCTCCAGTTGACCGGTCATTTGCAAAAGTACACTCAATAGCAGGGCCGACATCGAGTGGCCCGAACTGCTGGCCATGATCACGCCAAAGCGGGTCCGGTCGTCGTGTTCAAAGATGTCAAAGTAATCGCCCCCGGCTTTTAGGCTAGGCATGAACTTGGTTGAAAACTCGAATCCGGGAATGTGCGGGAACTCCGTGGGCACCAGCATCTTTTGCATCAAATGCGCTAACCGGATTTCATGATCGAGCCGGGTGATCAATGTTTCCAGACGCTGATTGGCTTTGCCCAATTCGTCGCGGAACCGTTTGAGATCGGCTTGTCGTTCCTTCAGCTCAATTTCCAACTCGGCCACTCGCGCGAGTAGCTTTTCTTCCGTGGAATTTGACATACGATTAATGTTCAAGCGTTCGACAATGTATGTCAAAGCCCCAAAGCAAATGTTGAAGTATTTTCAGAGAATGGTTTTACTGGGCGTATATGACATTCGAAACGCGTTTCACCTGGGAAAAGCTTGTTCTCGAACTCAAGCTTTTGCGCAACGAAGACTTCGGCTCCATGGTGCCGTTGCTCATCGGGATCAACTCGATCCTTTGGCCTAAGGACAATATTGAAACGTGTTTCCGCAATATTCAATTCCTTGGTTTTGAAGTTTTGAAAGCGTGCGAAGGCCTGAACGAGGCGGAACGCTGGGAAACCCTACGCCGGGTGATTTTCGACGATAAGGGTTTTCACATCACATCGAATCGCCTGCCTGAAGTTTTGGACAAAGATCTTCTGATCAAGAATGTTTTGGATGAACGCCGTGGCCATCCGCTGCCCGTGGTTTTTATTTTGCTCCACTTGGCGCAAGTTTTGGATCTGCCCCTGGCTCTCATTCAAGCGCGCCATCATTTCCTTTTAAAATGGGTGCGCTCGGGCAAGACGATTTATCTGGATCTTTACAATGAAGGTCGTGCACTCACCGATCAGGAGCTGATCCAAGTGCTCAATCGGTCCGCCTCCAATTTGGAAGTGTGGAGCGCCAAGCAGCTGATGATCCAGTATTTGGAATTGCTCAAGCAGGCTTTCGAGACCACGCAGAATTTACCGCACCTGCATGTGATCTATGATCTGCTTTTACAAATCGACGAAACCAACACCTCGGTCCTTGGTGAACGGGCGCTGCTCCGGCAGAAATTGGGTTTCACCCGCGAAGCCTTGAGCGATTTAAAACGCTATTTTTCATTTGTGGAACGGGCCCAAGCTCCCACCGAACTTCAGCAAGCCTGGTTGGAATTGGAAGCGGCTCCCGAGCCGCCGCAACGAAGCCCCACCGACGTCTTACATTAAAAG
>JAWLHR010000029.1:0-19220 GCA_041690295.1 Bdellovibrionales bacterium | reverse complement strand
CTTAAGACGCCACTTTCCTTTAAATTCGCATGAGCGCTTTAAGGGGCAAAGAGGTTCGATTGTCGGACAGGGGGAATTGAAGAAGATCCGATTTGATCCACTTTTTAGCTTGAATCACACGTGTGCGATGCTTCGAGCCAACATAAATAGGCTAGTGAGGAAGACCTGGTGCACAACGAAAATTCCTAATAGATTGCGCCTTCATCTCGCCATCTATGCGGTTTATCACAATAATATGATTCGGGCTGGGCCTTCAGGTGCAGGCTAGTGGGGCAGTTCTCGAAACCTTTTCAGCCCTTCCGGTGTCGAAGGGCGCCCACTGCCGCGTGAAACTCTCTGAATTCAAACAGATGCCAAGGCTGACGAAATTCGGCCGGACCGGCTAATCTCTCCAAGAGAAAATTCTGCTCTCTTTGTTCACGGGAGAGCTTGCTAAACTCCCACTTGAAAAAGTCGCACTCCGGCTTTTCCGGGTCCGCCAATTTTGAACGACCTCTTGGCGGATCCACGCCCCTCAGAAATGAGGGGCGGATTTTTTTAAATATAAAAGCGCCGATTGGTTTTAGCCAAATTGAGCAAGGGTTGCGTGGGCTTCAACCGCGGGCCGCATTTGGCCGCATACATTTCCAGCTCCTGCGCCACGTACTGGGTGCCGACGGAATCAGCATATTTCAGCAAGCCTCCGCGAAATGGCGGAAAGCCCGTGCCCATGATCATGGCCAAATCCACGTCTTCGGGCGTGTTGACGATACGATCTTCGATCAAAGCAAGCGCGGCTTCGTTGATCATGGTGAACACACCCCGTTCCAAACACTCTTTCTCATCCAATGGATCGGTGGGTTTACCGATTCCCAGATCGGCATAAACCGATTGATCCACCGAGAGCTCCTTGCCCTTGGCATCATAAAGGTAGAATCCGCGTCCGCCTTTTTTGCCAAGGCGTTTGGAGTTGTACATCGGTTCAATAAGACCCGGAACTTCGATGCGCGTGCCCAGGGATTTGGCGAAAATCTTCACCACTTTGATACAGACATCAAGACCCACTTCATCCATCAAACGGAACGGACCCATGGGCATACCAAACTTATGCGTGTACCAACGATCGACGGACTCAACCGACATTCCATCTTGCAAGAGGAACATGGCTTCGATCATGTAGGGCATCAATAAACGGTTCACCAAGAATCCAGGTCCATCCTTCACCACCACAGGGATCTTTCCCATTTTCTTGGCGAGGTCGAAAATGGTGGCTGTCGCCTCGTCACTGGTTTTCGGTCCGCGAATGACTTCAACCAGCGGCATTTTGTCCACCGGATTGAAAAAGTGCATGCCGAGAAAGTTTTCCGGATTGGGCATGGCTTCCGCCATTTGCGTGACACTTAACGATGACGTGTTCGTGGCGATGATCGTCTTGGGATTACAATGTTTGGCCGTTTCCGCGATCACCTTCTTTTTGATTTCCATATCCTCGACGATGGCTTCCACCACCACGTCCATTTGCTTGAATCCCGAGTAATCCAAGGTTCCCGAAATCCGCGACATCTTGCTTTCAAGATCGTATTTGGTGATGCGTTTGCGTTTTAAAGCTTTGTTGAAGATCTCGCTGGCATGCCGAAAGCCGAGAGCGAGGGCTTCGTTGTTGATGTCCTTCATGCGGACAAAGAAGCCTTTATCGGCCGCAAGCTGCGCGATTCCGCCGCCCATGGTTCCCGCACCCAGCACCGCGATGTGTTTCACCGGAAGCGGTTTAACGTCCTTACCTTCGACTCCGCTTTGTTTTTTGACCGCTTCCATCATGTAGAAGAGGCCGATCAGATTTTTTGAAACATCCGTTGTCGCGACTTCAACAAAACCTTCAGATTCGATCTTTAAAGCTTTGTCCCGATTGGACATTCCATAGGTTTTGCGAATGACGTTCAACGCTTGAAGAGGCGCCGGATAAAAGCCTTTGGTTTCTTTGAGCACGGTTTTCTTGGCCTGACCGAAAACAACCGGACGGCCAATCATGGAATGCATGAACTTGTCGGCCGCGCCCCGGGGCTTATGAAACCTGCGGCGTTTTCCTTTTGCGATTTTCTCTTTCGCCCAAGCGATCGCCCGCTCTTCCAGCTGTGAAGCCGGTACGCAGGCATCGACCAATCCCATTTTTTCGGCTCTTCGCCCATCAACCGCCTTGCCCGCGAGAATGATGTCCAACGAGTTCGGAAGTCCGATGGTTCGCGGAAGTCGAACGCAACCGCCGAATCCCGGGATGATACCAAGTTTCACCTCGGGCAATCCGATGCGAGTATCCGGCGAATCCGAGCACAAACGATAATCACAGCAAAGCACGAGTTCGCAGCCGCCGCCCAGGCACGCGCCGTTGATTGCCGCCACCGTGACTTGAGGAAGGTCTTCGAGAGCATTGAAAATCTCGTGGGCTTGCGCCAAAACGTTGCTGAATTCCTCTTTCGAATTGATCTTCTTAATTTCCTCGATATCCGCACCGGCGATAAAGATCTTGGGCTTACGCGAAATCAACACCACCGCTTTGAACGAGGAGTTCTTAAGTTCGGCCACCACCTCTTTGAGTCGCGCCATCATCGGTGTGGAGAGCTTATTGACCTTTTCACCGAACAGGTCCCACTCCAAAAGGGCGACCTCACCCTTCGGCACGATCTTTAAACTGTCCTGCATGCCCATGCTATGACTCTCTTTCAATGATGACAGCTCCACCTTGCCCTCCTCCAATACATAAAGTCGCAAGCCCGAATTGCACGTTTCGTTTCTGCATCTCTTTCATCAAAGTGACCACCAGTCGCGTGCCCGTCGCACCCACCGGGTGCCCAAGCGCGATGGCGCCGCCGTTGACATTCAACTTCTCAGGATCGATCGCTCCCACTTTCTTATCGAGTCCCAATTTTTCCTGCGCGAATTTATCACTATCCATGGCGCGCAGGCAGGCGAGCACCTGGGCGGCGAAGGCCTCGTTGAGTTCAACCAACTCAATGTCCTTCATGGTCAATCCCGCCCGCTTGAGCGCGATCGGTGTGGCATAAACCGGTCCAAGCCCCATGCGTTCCGGTTCAAGCCCGGCGTAGGCGTAGGATCTGATTTTAGCGATGGGTTTCAGTCCCAATGAATTGGCCTTGGCTCGGCTCATCAACAAGACGGCCGCCGCGCCATCGGTGATCGGACACGCATTGGCCACGGTGATGGTTCCATACTTGCGGTCAAAGAAGGGTCTTAATTTCGCGAGCTGTTCCATCGATTGTTCCGCCCGCGGACCGACGTCATCGGCCACGTACTCTTTGAACTGCGGCGGTATGAAAACCGGAGTGATTTCCTCGGCCATGCGTCCGCATTTTTGCGCGGCCACCGCTTTTTGATGACTTTTGAGCGCGAACTCATCTTGCATTTCGCGGGTGAGCCCCCACTCTTTGGCTAACACTTCCGCGGTCTGACCCATGTTGATCCCAACAAACGGATCCGTGAGGCCTTCCACCAGGGAAACCCTGGGTTTGTGAGCGGTGGCGGCCATTGGCGGAGTGGTGGCGAGTTCCATGACTTGTTTAAGATCCGCGCGTAACAGGCTGCCGAGCGCCGAGAGCTGCGCGAAGGTGGTGCGAGCACTCATTAAGCGTTGAAAAGCTTGAACGAACGGCCGGCTCATAAGGAGCGGCATTTGCGACATGCTTTCCGTTCCACCCGCGATCACCGTGTCGCAGGTTCCAGCGCGGATTCGCTCAAAACCCGTGGTGATGCTCTCCATGGCCGAGGCGCAATTGCGATGAACCGTCATCGCCGGCGTCTTTAGGGGTATACCTGCGCGCAGGGCCACGACTCGGGAGATGTTCACCGCGTCGGGTGGATTCCCCGTGTTGCCTATGATCACTTCATCAATTTCATTCACATCCAGATTCGCGCGTTCGATCACCTCGTGCACCACCACACGGCCTAATTCCGCGGGATGCACGTCCTTGAATTTAGTGTCGGATTTTACGAACGGGGTACGAATCCCTTCCACCAGAACGACGTCGCGCTCAGCATTCATTTCCCACTCCTTTACCTCGTTCATTCACAGTGCGGACAAGGCCATAAAAAGTCAAATTTTTTGACTACTTAGGTCATCTGGGTCATTTGACATCGTGACTCTCCGAATCCTAAGCTCACAAATTGCGGGAGTACTTATGACCAACCTCGATAAAGAAGCGCTCGACTACCACTCAAAACCCAAACCCGGAAAAGTTGAAGTTAGCTCAAGCAAAGATTGTCGCACCGAACATTCCTTAGCGCTCGCCTATTCACCCGGCGTCGCGGCGCCATGTAAAGAAATCGCCAAGGATCCCTCGAAAGTCTATGACTACACCACCAAGGGGAATCTAGTGGCCGTTGTGACCAACGGCACCGCGGTTTTAGGTCTAGGTAATATCGGGCCGCTCGCCGGCAAGCCGGTCATGGAAGGAAAGGGCGTTCTCTTTAAGCAGTTCGCCGGAATTAATGTTTTCGACATTGAATTGAACGCCCCCACTGTGGATGAGTTCGTCAATGCGGTGAAGGCCCTTGAACCTACCTTCGGCGGAATCAATCTGGAAGACGTCGCGGCACCAGAATGCTTCATCATCGAGGAACGCCTGAAGGCCGAACTGAAGATTCCCGTTTTTCACGATGACCAGCACGGAACGGCGATTATTTCAGGCGCGGCTTTACTGAATGCCTGCTTGATCACCAATCGCAAATTATCCGACGCGCGAATTGTATTTAATGGCGCGGGGGCGGCGGCGATTTCCTGCGCGCGCATTTTTAAAGCGCTGGGCGCGAAAAAAGAAAACATCATCCTTTGCGATTCCCAGGGCGTGGTTTACCGCGGCCGCACCAAAGGCATGAACAAGTACAAAGAAGAATTTATCATCGACACGGAAGCACGCACTTTGACCGACGCCCTGAAGGGCGCGGATGTCTTTGTGGGCTTAAGCGTGGCCAATGTGCTCACGCCTGAAATGCTAAAGCTCATGAACAAAAACCCCATCGTCTTCGCCATGGCCAACCCCGATCCGGAGATCCTGCCGGACGTGGCCAAGAAGGCGCGCCCGGATGTGATCATCGCCACCGGACGAAGTGATTTCCCCAACCAGGTCAATAACGTACTCGGTTTCCCCTCGATCTTTCGTGGCGCACTGGACACCCGGGCCACGCAAATCAACGAGGCCATGAAGCTGGCCGCGGTTCATGCCCTGGCGGAACTGGCGCGCGAAGATGTGCCGGATAGTGTTTCGGCGGCTTATCATGACCAACATTTTCATTTCGGCCCCGATTACATCATTCCCAAGCCTTTCGATAATCGCGTGCTTTTGAAAGTCGCCCCCGCCGTGGCCAAAGCCGCCATGGAGAGCGGGGTGGCGCAACGACCGATTGAAGATTTGGCGGCATACGCCCACTCGTTGGAAATGCTCCAAAGCCGCACGCGCGGATTTATCAGGACCATCTGGAATCGGGTTAAAACCCATATGAAAACCAAATCCCAGCCGCCGCCGGTGATTTACTTCCCTGAGGGACGAAGCACGAAGATCCTTAAGGCACTGAACTCCTCGATCACCGAAGGCGCCTTCACCCCGGTTCTGATCGGCGTGGTAGATCAAGTGAAGGAAAAAATCCGCGAGTTGGAGCTGGAACACAATCTGGGGAATGTGCAGATCATTCAACCGACGAAGGATCCGCGCTATGCGAGTTACGTGCAAGAACTCTACGATGCGCGAAAGAGAAAGGGCGTCATGCGAGCCGAAGCCGAGCGCCTCATGATGGATCCCAATTACTTTGCCGCGATGGCGGTTCATCGTGGTGATGCCGATGCGATGATCACGGGCGCGACAATGAATTACTCGGAATGTGTGCGCCCCATTTTGGAGATCATCCGCGCCGGCCGCTCGGGAGTGGCTTCGGGTTTAAACTTCGTCCTGGCCAAGGATCGGATGCTTCTTTTCGCCGACACCACCATGAACATCAACCCGACGGCGGAACAATTGGCGAGCATCGCCGTCCATGCCTCGAAAGTCGCGCGCTATTTCAACCTCACTCCTCGGATCGCCATGCTCAGCTACACCAATTTCGTGGGCGGTGAAGGGACTCCCCGCAAAATGAAGGAAGCGGCCCAGCTGGTGAAAGAACGCCATCCTGAGATCATCGTCGACGGTGAAATGCAGGCCGATACCGCGGTGAACTCGGAGATCGTGGATCGGATTTTCCCGTTTTGTGACATTAAAGGCGGTGCGAATATCCTGATTTTCCCAACCTTGGACGCGGGCAATATCGGCTATAAACTCGTACAGCAGCTCGGCGGGGGCGAGGTCCTGGGACCTTTCATTATGGGAATTAGAAAACCTGCGAATGTGCTCCAAAGAACTTGTACGGTGGACGATATAGTGAATACAATAGCCATAACAGCCCTTGAAGCGCAGGCTTACAAGGATTAATATAGGAGCTGTAGCGTCTCAGAATGAGACGCGGAGGAGTCGAGGAACTGATTTCAAATCGTCGTCAAAAACCCCGCGCCATCGTTGTCGGGGTCGGTTTAAAAACGGATTCTTTCACGGAAATCAAAGAAAGTCTGGCGGAACTTGAAGACCTGGTCTCAGCCTGGGGTGGCGAGGTCGTGGGCAATGTCGTCCAAATCTTGGCCCAGTACAATGCCGCCACCTTATTGGGTTCTGGCAAAGTTCAAGAAATCAAAGATATGGTCCAAGAGAGCGCCGCTGATGTGGTGATCGTCGATCATCCGCTGAGCGGGGTTCAAGGCCGTAACTTGCAAAGTGACTTCGGCTGCACGGTCATGGACCGCAACCAAGTGATCGTTGATATTTTCGCGCAAAGAGCGAAGACCCACGAAGGTAAGCTGCAAGTGGAATTGGCTCAGATGCTGGATCAGCTGCCGCGAATGGTGGGTGCGTGGTTGGGATCGTTGTCCCGTCAAGGCGGCGGTATCGGAACCCGGGGTCCGGGTGAAACCGCGCTGGAAAACGACCGCCGGCGCATTCGTGAGCGCGTGAAGGCCATCCGCAAACAGCTTGAGGGCGTGCGCAAGCACCGCCAGCAGCACCGCGCGCTTCGCAAAAAACTGAAAATCCCCACTTTCGCTCTGATTGGTTACACCAACTCCGGTAAATCCACCTTGTTGAACCAACTCACCCACTCGTCGGTCGAAGCCCGCGATCAGGTGTTCGCGACTCTGGATCCGACAACCCGTAAGGTCTTTTTGCCTGAATGCGGAAATGCCCTGGTCACCGACACCGTGGGATTTATTCGTAAACTTCCAGCCCACTTGATCGAGGCTTTTAAAGCCACTCTCGAGGAGTCCGGTGAAGCGGATATTTTGCTCCATGTGATCGACATTTCTTCACCGCAGATGGAACAGCATATTCGCGCGGTCGAAGACCTGATTCGCGAATTCGGCTGGGACAAAAAACCGGTGATTTACGTTTTCAACAAAGCCGATAAAGCGCCCTTGGAGCGGCAGTTCCAAGTGAAGGCCTTCCCACGCGTGATTGTTTCAGCGCTGAAAGGGGATGGCATTGAGAAGCTTCGCCAGCAGATGACCGTCGCGGCGCAAGCACTCAACGAGGAAGTCGAGCTTTATTTCCCCAAGAGTGAAGAGCACAAGATTTACGAATTGGGACGTGAGTCCCAGATCGTCAAAACCGAAGCCGCGTCCACCGGCACGATCTGTTATGCCGCTCTAACTCCCGCTCAGGTCTCCCGTTGGAGCGAGTTCCTGGTGCAGAATAAGAAATACTAAAAGCCGATATCCAGATCCCAGAAGCTGGCCGCACTCTCGCCGACCAGGCTATCTTCTTGTGGTGCCTTCGTGGTCTTCCCGGCATTGAAATCGTC
The DNA here is from genome assembly GCA_041690295.1 of Bdellovibrionales bacterium. Lineage (GTDB taxonomy): Bacteria > Bdellovibrionota > Bdellovibrionia > Bdellovibrionales > UBA1609 > JALHOQ01. Next base: position 11,357 of record JAWLHR010000029.1, on the reverse strand, counting down.
CTCAGAGGCGAGCACCTCGAGCGTACTGATTTTATAACGCCAGAACGCGATTTTGACCCAGGGCCAAGCCAATCCTAAGGTGATTACGGTCAAGATGATCCCCGTGGCATAAAGCAGAGAGGAATAAATGAAACTTTGCCGGCCGATGAACCGGATGTTTCCCAATTTCAAGTGCTTGGCGTAGAAGTTCCACGCGGCTGATCGGTAGGCGACAATGAGCGCGCCATAAAGGACGATGGAAACCAGATTCATAAGGACCGAGAGATGATTCGATTCCCCGTTCCCGCCATTTTCGAGAACCAGCACAGCGTAACTGATGCAGAGATAAAAGAAAAATATCAGTGCCGGTCCGATGAAAACCTTTAGGAACTGCCGCTTGCGCGCTTCAAGACTAAATCTTAAGGATCCCCAAAGTGAGTTATCCAGGAGATAGCGCCGGTAATAAAAGCCGTAAAAGATCGCCCCCAATCCGAAACTCACGATCGTGATCAGGATCATGTTTATAAATGTAATGTAAGCATCTCTATAGGATTTTATGAAGCCGAACCGAATACCGTCATAGGAAGTGTTGCTCATGGTGAAAATCGCGCCACGCACGAGAAAATACGGCGCTAAAACCGTGAGACAGATCGGAATCAGAATCGAAAAGCGAATTTCACGAACCGCGAGAAGGGCGAGAAGGCCGATCATGACAATGATCCGTCCCAACAAAATTCTGAATGGTTCGGCGTGAAAATCGAAGCTTCGCTCGTTTAATCGCGTGTTCTGATAAAAGTACCGCCGCGTCCGAACTTTTGCCCAGGCGGAGTAAACTCCCAACGTCAGTGCCGTAAGGATGATGTTTACCACCCAGATTTTAAGATAAGCGAAGCCATCGCCGCGAAATTCGAAGCGATAACTCTTGGTTGCGGATACGGCGGAGCTTTCGTTCAACAAGTTGACCTCATTCCATTTACAATGCCATGACTGAGATATGATTCCAAGTTACCGGAAAAGGCGTGATCGGGTTTTAGCCTTTTTGACCGGCCCGCAATCGGGCAACCAGGCATATCGTTTGACGAGACTCTGGATCATCCGTGGTCTGGGATTCATTTACTTCAATGCCTACGCCATCGTGTATTTCCAAGGACCGGCGCTTTGGGGCGATGAAGGGTTGCTCCCCATTGGGACATTCATCAATCAAGTCAAAAACCACTTTGGGGAGAACTGGTTTTGGGAGTTGCCGAGCCTTTTTTATTTTGTGACTCCCGACCGGATGATCCCGGTCTTCGGCGTAATTGGTATGATTGGCGGACTTGTCTTAATGGCGGGGTTCGCGAATTTTCCGATTCTCTTTATTCTTTGGAGTTTGCAGCTCTCGTTCAATAATTCAGGCCAGCTTTTTTATTCCTATGGTTGGGAAACACAACTCACTGAGTTTACCTTTCTCGCCTTTTTCCTTGTTCCCTTTTGGAATCCCAGACTCGCGTCCAGCGATGCGCCCGTCCCCCGCGTGGCGATCTGGGCCATGCGGTGGATGCTCTTTCGCCTGATGTTCGGCGCGGGAATGATTAAAATCCGTGGCGATGAATGCTGGCACGATTTCACCTGCATGATCTACCACTATGAAACCCAACCCAATCCTCATCCGCTCAGTTATTTTTATCATTCCATGCCCGAATTTCTGCATCGGGCCGCGGTGCTGGTGAATCACATCGTGGAACTGATCGTGCCCTTTGGACTTTTCGGACCGGCTCGGCTGCGAAGAATCGCGGGACTGATCACGATCGGTTTTCAATTGATTTTAATCTCCAGCGGCAATTTGGCCTGGCTCAACTGGTTGACGATCCTCATGTGCATTCCCTGTTTCGACGATGAATTTTTAAGTCGTGCTGGTGGGGTCTTTAAAAAAATCAAAATGCCGAACTTCCGGTTTGGAAGTTCGGGCGCGTCGTCGTGGATCATTGAAGATCTTCGTTTTGTGGCCTTGGTTTCTTTCTCGGCGCTCATGATTTATCTTAGTATAAATCCCGCTTTGAATCTGGTTCGCCCGAACCAAATCATGAACACCTCTTACAGCCAATGGCATTTGGTGAACAGTTATGGCGCCTTCGGCTCCATTGGAAAGATTCGCTATGAGGTGGTGATCAAGGGCACGAAGGACGAAAATCCCGGACCCAACACCGAATGGGTGGAATATAAATTCAAATGCGCTCCGAGCGGTGATGTATCGCGCCGACCTTGCCTGATCACGCCCTACCATTACCATTTGGATTGGCAGATCTGGTTTTCCGCCATGCGACCCCAACTGCAAGAAGAATGGCTGTTCCGCCTCGTCGTCCGCCTGCTGGAAAACCATCCGCTCATCACCGCGCTTTTCGCGGAAACGCCCTTTGACGCGGACGCGCCAAAGTTCATAAAAATGGATTTATACCGATATCGTTTCGCCGACTGGGAGAACTGGCCCGATCAATGGTGGCAGCGCGAATTCGTCCGCGAGTACATGCCACCGGTTTCTTTGGAAACACCACTGGCCCAGTATTTTAAACTGGACCGGAACTAATTCTTACCAATCGACGCAAATGCGCGTGTTCTCGCGGCCGTATTTAGAAACTAAGTTATAAAGTTTGCGGGCCGCGGCGAGCGAGAGGCGGACGCAACCGTGCGAAGCCGGCCGACCAAGCCGCTTTTGTTCATAGGTGCCATGAATCGCGTAGCCACCATAATAAAACAAGGAGTGCGGCATCGGGGAATTGTTATACTGCTTCGAGTAGTGCATTTTGGTCATGTAATAAGGTGTGTAGCAGCCGCGCTTGGTGCGATATCCGCGAGAGCCGGGCTTGTGGTCATGCATGCCGCTGCTGACCGGCGTGCTCCAGGCGCCATCGGGTGAGTAAACGACCATACTTTGATTGCTAAGGCTCACTTGAATATTCACCAGAATGTTCGCGGCAGGATGAAACAAAAATTCCGGATGACTCTCAAGCCACTGCTCGAACTCCGCTTCCGTGGGAAGACCTAAAAATGTCGCCAGTTCATCGGGTGTCATTTGGTCCACGGCTTCTCCCACGGTCGTCGCCGCGCGAAGCTTCTCGAGTCGAGTTGATTCTTCTTGGGCCGTGGGTAATTCATTCGCCTTAGCCATGAAGCCGGCGAGCAAAACCATTCCAACCAAGGCCACTTGTAGCCATGCCACCATTGTTCCTCCAATTGACTGTAATTTTCGTGAGGAGCTTATAGCGATCAGACGAGCCCCAGTCCACGAGATCTATGTGGAATTAATTCCCGGTGCCAGTGGATAGCTCGGTCATTAGTCTTTTACAACCACGTGATTCGCTAATTCGTTATGATCGTCCGCTTGAATTGGAAAATGTTCCCGCAACTTTTCCCCACACTGACGCAACGCTTCCTCAAGTGACTCCACCCAATGTTGCCCGTTTGCCCCCTTGAGCATGGTCCGCACCACATCTTCCCAGGTTGAATCCGGCAAGCGAGCGGCGATGGCTTGATCGGCCAGCACCACGGCCTGATGCTCGAGCAGTGATAAGAAAAGTAAGATGCCCGTTTGGCCCGATGTCTTCGCCAAACCTTCGCGGTGAAATTCCAATTCCGCGCGTAGCAAAACCGCGCGTCGCATATCTTGGGCGGGACAAAACATCCGAATGAAATAAGCTTGTCGGGAAATGGCCCAAGCGATGAGGCCCGCGAAAACCAGAATGGCCGGCACCAACCACCAATCCGCCAACCAGATGAATTGATGCCGCTCAAACCAAACAACCACAAAGGCCAATGAACTGATCCAACCCCAAAGAGTCATAAAGAGAAGTGTCGAAAAAACAATGGAGCGACGAACGATGATCAAGCGGATCTCACCGCTGGTTTTTTGCTCCACTTCGTGAATGACATTTTCCAAGTGACGAAGATCTTTTTCGGAAAGCGGGTTCACGATTTTCATTTTTTACCAACCTCCCGAGGCGCCGCCGCCGCTAAATCCACCGCCGCCACCGGACCAGCCGCCACCACCACCGAATCCGCCGCCGAACCCACCATGGCGACTCCATCGTCCGGCACCATAACCAATGGGAAATCCCCAAAGTGAACGGCGGCGACCGCGTGACAGAAGCAAACTTAAAATCACCGCGAAAAGAAAAAAGAGAAAGACGATCGTTTCCACCGTGCTCTCGTTGATCGTCGTGTGTCTCGCGGCATATCCGCCTTTTTCCAAAAATTCAGGATCCGTGTAACTGAGAATGGCGAACACGCCGTCGGTGATGGCGCGATCCGCATTGTCCGCGCGAAAGCGCGGGATCATGACGTTTCGAATGATCCGCGAGGCGATCACATCAGGAAGTACGCCTTCACGCCCCTGCCCCACTTCAATGCGGATTCTTCTTTCCTTGAGCGCGACCAGCACGAGCACTCCGTTATCTTCTTTGGCCGAGCCCAATTGCCACTGCTCGGCCACTTTGATGGATGCTTCTTCCAGAGGAACGCCACCAAGATCCGGTACGGTTAACACCGCGATCTGTGTTCCACCGCTCTGATGGAGCCTACGCAATAACCGATCAAGGCCTTGGCGCGTCTGTGGCGAAAGAATTCGCGCCTCATCCATCACGGGTGACGTCAACGGCGGTACCGTGAACTCAGACCACGCGCTGAAAACAAGAGAAAATAAAAGAAGAATGTTCGCCATCGTTAGAATTGAACGGGCGGCGGCGCTTCAATTTTCTGGCGCTCGCCTTCCGCCACATCCCACTGCGGCTTCTTCTCCTTGCGGTAAAAAATCGCATTAGTCCAACTTGTGGGTGGGACAGAAACCAGATTGTTGAATTCACGAATGGCTTCGATCAACCTTTGTCGGGCGATGGTGATTCGGTTTTCCGTACCCTCCAATTGGGCCTGCAGATCCCGAAAGTTCTCATTGGCCTTCAGGTCCGGATAGCGCTCGACCAAAACCATCAATCGCCCCAAGGCCTGACTGAGCTGTCCTTGGGCATCCTGGAATTTGGCGATATCTTCCGGAGTGGCTTTACTTGGATCGATTTGAACCGACGTGGCCTTGGCGCGCGCTTCGGTGACGGCAAGTAAGGTTTCCATTTCATGCGAAGCGTAGCCCTTCACCACATTCACCAGACTGGGCACCAAATCGGCCCGGCGCTTATACTGATTGGTCACTTCGGCCATCGCGGCTTCCACCTGGTTTTCCGCCTGAGGAATGGACTGAATTCCACACGAAGTCAGGCCGAGGAAGAGAACGGATAATGCGAACATGCGCATAAGAAACACCTCCGGTGTCGAACTTCTATTTTTCTAACAAAAACCCCACCCAAGGTCGAGGGAATGCCGCAAAACCGTTAATCCTTTAACGTGGCCCGCCGATAGTTTAAGCATGAGCCAGAAGTTCGTGGTTTCACATCTCGAGGAACAAATCGGCCCTTTCGACGAGCAAGAACTGAAGATGAAATGGGCCGCCGGTGAAATCCTCCCGATCGACTATGTTTACGATGATGAGAAAGAAGATTGGGTCTTGCTGGTTGAGAAATTCCCCTGGGCGGCCGGACAATCCGATCCCGCGCCACGGGCGAAAACCGAAGGCGGAGGGCCTCCTCCCGTGCGCGAAGACACGATTTTGCGCCGCCCCTCCCGTGAACTGGTGACCAAGCTGGCGGCCGCTAAATCAACTCAAGCGACCAGTGAGCCGGTGCGCACCGAATCCCTTCGTATTGAACCGATTCGCACCGAACTGAAAGAGCCCCCCGCCGCTAAGATCGGGCCGGCGAAAGTGAAACTGATTAACGGGGTCGGAGAAATCGATATCAACCCGCCCGGCCCCGGACAGATGGAATTGGTGGTTCAGGATTCCACGTCCTCAACCCTGATCAAAACGCCCGAGCCGGTCAAAGTTCACGTGAAGGCCCTGAAACCCGCGAAAATTGAATGGACCGTGCCGACGCAGCAAACGGTGGGTCAGGATCTGAAAATTGAAATTCGCGCGGTGGATGAACGCGGAAACCTTTGCAACCACTTCAACGGCAGTGTGGCCGTCCAAGTTCGTGGCTCCATGCCCAAAGAAGTGACCGCGAACATTGAAAACGGCCAAGCACAAGTGGTTTTCAATCACACCAAAGCGGAGAACTGGGAATTGAATCTTCACTGCCACGAACCGCACGATTTCCAAACGCCCTCGCCCTGTAAACTGGAATGGTTGCCGGGCCCGGCCGCCCGCTTGATCCTTGATGCACCCAAGGAGTACCTGGCGGGAAATCCGATGAAGGTGCAAGTGAAAGCCGTGGACGCTTATGGCAATATCGCCCGCACATTCCACGGCACGGTCGTTCTCGAAGTCAAAGCTAGCTGATTCCCTAACACCTCTGAAGATAATTCACGAATGACACCCCCAAAGTGCCGTAAATCGGCACTGAGCCTGGCATAGAACGTGTAATACGCTCTCTCGTTATTAAACCGCTGGAGGTGGTTTTATGTTTTCCAAAGGATGGAAATTGTCTTTGCTATTGGTAGCGGCCGTTACAATCTTGCCGGCCTGTCAGAAATCCAGAAGCAAAAAGAAGAATTCAATGCCCTACGCCGGTGTATGGGTGAATCAAAAAACAACTCAACTCATGGCTGAAGATTATCTCCTTGAGTATGACGGACTCTGCGAAAAAGTGCGAAGAAGTCATGCCTGGGGCGATTATGGTATCATGCAAAACCAGGCTGATGGCCGATACCGTCTCGATGCTTGGTCCATCACCGATCGCGGCGAAGTTTACCGTCACGCCAATGATCTCTTGCCGTCCTCGGCGAACTATCGCCAGATGGCTTTTGTCGGTCATGTGAGCGTAGCGGGATATTTCACTCCGGCGCAAATCAATTCTTACTATTTACCTGAACTGCGAGTGACACCGTTTGGTTCCGGCCAACACGCGTCCCTGTTGTTGGAGAAAGATGTTCTTCATGTGATCGGCGGCAGAAATGCGATCAGTTATGTGCGCGCTGACTTGGACCGAGTTCGTCGTCTGGAGTTGAAGCTCTCGATGTGCGAACACCGCTGGGGTGGCCGGCGCCATAAATTAGAACCGGATCCGACCGTGACCGCGCCTGTTCCAGGTGCGCCTGTTCCCGGTGCGCCGACTCCCGGAATCGCGCCGGTGATTCCTCCGGACGGCATCCCGGTCGATGAGAACTATCAGCGATTTCCGAATCCTTAATTGAGAATCAGTTAGAGGTTGGTGGCGCGGGTCATCCCGACTGGGGTGACTCGCGCAAAAGTTTTTCTAATAGCTTATCTTTGGCCTTCTGCCGGCGGATCTGGTCCATGAGTTCATCATTCAATTCCTGATAGAGACACACGCACATCCAGACCATCAAGAACATAAAAGGCAGCGCGGTGACAATCGACATCGTCTGAAGCCCTTTAAGTCCCCCTGAAATCAACAAGACGATGGAAATCACGGAAATGGCAAGACCCCACACCAGCTTCACCCGCGCACCCGGATTGGGATCCCCATCGCTCGAAAGCATTCCCAAAACGAAAGTGGCGGAATCCGCCGAGGTGACAAAGAAAATGGACACCAATGCGATCGCGATGATCGACGTCAGAGTGGTAAGCGGGAGATGCTCCAGCATAGCGAAGAGGGTCATTGAGACGTCGTTCGTATTCACATCAACGAGAGGGATCTGCTCGAACATGATTTGATTCAACGCCGTTCCGCCAATGACCGCGAACCAGAGAAAACACGCAAGGCTCGGCATCAGCAAAACTCCGGTCACGAACTCGCGAACCGTCCGTCCCCGCGAGATGCGGGCGATGAACAATCCCACGAATGGCGACCAGGCCACCCACCAGGCCCAATAAAACAAGGTCCAATTGGCCACCCAGTCACGTTTGGAAAACGGGGTCATCCGCATACTCATTGAGATCAGGTTATTTAGATAATCCCCGATCGTGGTGGTAAAAGAATCGAGAATGAAGGCGGTCGGACCGGCGAAGAAAATAAGAAGAACAAGAATCAGTGCCAGGATCAGGTTTGAATTACTCAAAAAGAGAATACCTCGGTCCAGACCACTTAACGCCGAGGTGAGATATAAACCGGTGGTGACGGCGATGATCCATATGTGCAATGAAAGATCGCTGTTCAAGCCGAACAATTTCTCGAATCCCGCGCCGATTTGCAAAGCGCCGAAGCCAAGTGAGGTCGCTACTCCGAACGCCGTGGCGATAATGGCCAGGGTATCAATAGTGCCGGAGAAAAACTTTTTTCCTCTCTCGCTTAACATCCGGTCGTAAATCGAGCTCATCAACATGGGCTTGTTGCGATTGAATTGCATGAACGCGAGAGCCAGTCCCACTACACAGTAAGCGGCCCAGGGGTGAAATCCCCAATGAAAGAACGAATAACGAAGCGCGGCCCGCGCCGCCTCGGGCGTCTGGGCGGTTAAGCCGCCGGGTGGACTGGCGAAGTGAGAGACCGGCTCCGCCGCGCCCCAAAACACAAGACCGATGCCCATTCCCGCGGCAAAGAGCATGGCGAACCAGCCGGAGCGGGAGTACTCAGGCTCCGCATCTGGACCGCCGAGACGAATCACGCCGAATCGGCCGAAGGCTAGATAAACGGAAAAAATAAAAAAACAAAACATGGCGATGAGATAAAGCCAGCCGAATTGCGTGATCGTGGTGGACAATGCGCGCTGCATGATTTCCGCCAGTCCTTCGGGACTCGTAAGACCGAAGATCACGAAAACCAGAACCAGCGCGCAAGAGACGGTGAAGACCGATGGACGAGTCTTATTTTTTTGCATAGCCCAATGAGACCACAAGGACCGATAAAATGGCATAAATAAAATGGCTTTATTCGCACCGCGGTTTGAATTCATGAATCCGATATTGCAAAGATAAAACGGAATGAAAAAAAATTTCGATTTCATCATCGTTGGCGGCGGATCCGCGGGTTGCGCGCTGGCTAATCGACTTAGTAAAGATCCGGGAAATTCAGTGCTGGTGCTGGAAGCCGGCCGTCCCGACTACCGTTGGGATGTGTTCATTCACATGCCGGCCGCGCTGATGTATCCAATCGGACACTCTTTTTATGATTGGCGATTTGAATCCGAGCCTGAACCCCATTTGAACGGGCGACGGATTTATCACGCGCGCGGAAAGGTGCTCGGCGGCTGCAGCAGCATCAATGGAATGATTTTTCAGAGAGGAAATCCGCTCGACTATGAACGATGGGCTGCGGATCCGGGAATGACAACGTGGAGTTATGCCCACTGCCTGCCCTATTTTAAAAAAATGGAAAATTGCCTGGCGGGCGGTGATGAGTTCCGTGGTGATCGCGGTCCACTGGAGCTTGAGCGTGGCCCCGGGGTCAATCCTCTCTTCGCGGCGTTCTTACGGGCGGCCCAGGATTGCTACGGACGCACGGAAGACGTGAACGGCTACAAACAAGAAGGATTCGCACTCTTCGACCGAAATGTGCGCCGCGGGCGCCGGCTCAGTGCCGCCCGCGCCTACCTGCATCCGGTTTTGAAGCGGCCGAATCTCACGGTGAAAACCCGTGCGTTCATCTCGAAAATACTTTTTTCCGGCCGGCGCGCCATCGGCGTGGAGTACTCGATCGGACGCCGTTCTTTCACGGCGATGGGTAAGGAAATCATTCTCTCCGCCGGCGCCTTCAACTCCCCTCATCTTCTGCAACTATCGGGAGTTGGAAATGCCAAGGAGCTCGAACAGCACGGCATTTCCGTTGTGCATGATCTTCCCGGCGTGGGCGAAAACCTGCAGGATCATCTTGAAGTCTATGTTCAGTACAGATGTAAGCGACCAGTCTCGATGAATCCGCAACTCAAGTGGTGGCGAAAACCCTGGATCGGTTTTCAATGGCTTTTCTTCCGTCAAGGGCCCGGCGCCACCAATCATTTCGAAGCCGGCGGATTCATCCGCAGCAATGATCATGTGAAATATCCCAATTTGATGTTTCATTTTCTGCCGCTCGCGGTTCGCTATGACGGCTCGTCGTCCCAAGGCGGTCATGGTTATCAGGTGCATGTGGGACCAATGTATTCCGATGCCCGTGGTAGCGTGAAAATCCGCTCAAAGGATCCCCGTGTAAAACCCGCGCTTCGGTTCAATTATCTCTCCACCGAGCAGGATCGCCGGGAGTGGGTCGAGGCTATCGCCTGCGCGCGAAAGATTTTGAACCATCCGGCGCTTGATGAATTCAATGGCGGCGAAATTTCGCCCGGACCGGACGTGCGAACTGAAGCTCAAATTTTGGATTGGGTGGCGAAAGATGCGGAGACCGCGCTTCATCCCTGCGGCACCTGTCGCATGGGAACGGGACCGGACTCAGTGGTGGATCCGCTCACCATGCGCGTTCACGGACTCGAAGGTCTTCGCGTGGTGGACGCCTCGGCCATGCCCTATCTCACCAATGGGAATATCTATGCACCTGTGATGATGATGGCCGAGAAAGCGAGCGACCTGATCCTCGGCAACACGCCACTTCCGCCCGAGCACACGAAGTTTTACCGGCACACGCCGTCTTCGCCGAGGAATCCCGAGCCTTCAAAAACTGCCCCACTAGCCTGCACCTGAAGGCCCCGCCCGAATCATATTGTTGTGATAAACCGCATAGATGGCGAGATGAAGGCGCAATCTATGAGGAATTTTCGTTGTGCACCAGGTCTTCCTCACTAGCCTATTGATATTGGCTCGAAGCATCGCACACGTGTGATTCAAGCTAAAAAGTGGATCAAAACGGATCTTCTTTAACTCCCCCTGTCCGACAATCGAACCCCTTTGCCCTTTAAAGCGCTCATGCGAATTTAAAGGAAAGTGACGTCTTAGAATTTCTGGATACATTGGGTTTTGATCGGATTTGAAATGTACATCAGGTGTGGTGAGTGGTTTTAAACTCTCACAAAGCTCACTCAATGCTTTCGGCCTGAAGTCTGGTCTTGGGCCATATTTTTTTCGAGAGATACGCGCCAGCTTTCCTTTGGCGGGCATCTGGGCCACTTGAAAACTTAAAATCCTTCTGGTCTTTGATTCGACCGCAAGCGGAACGGAAAGCGGTTTACACTTTGTGTGCTCAAAGGTTTCAAGCTCATCAAGTTCAACAACAGTGGCCAGGGGACTGGATTTGTTTTGATGTTCAAGTTCATGCACTGCTTTTTGGCCCAGAAAAAGAAACTTTCGTTCAACCGTGGTTCGGGAAATGTGAAGCAGTTTTGCGATTCGGCGCTGAGATACGCTTGAAGCTAATAGTTTGTTGATACGATGATTGAGGTGACGCTTTTTTTGCCTAAAGCAGGGGTGAAAGGTGGCATAAGAAAAGTATCTAGAGCAGCTAACGCAATAAAATCTTCGCACTCTTTTT
>JAWLHR010000028.1:0-20254 GCA_041690295.1 Bdellovibrionales bacterium | reverse complement strand
CTTTCGGCGTTAAAAGCTTTAAATTTTATAGACTTAGATACCTAAATGCTTGTGCTTAGTTGATTTTTGACAATGACCCACCACGAACCGAAGAGAACCCAATCTGTAAACTATGTGTCCGGAATGGACCCTACATTAAGATGGTCGGGGCGACTGGATTCGAACCAGCGACCTTTTGCTCCCGAAGCAAACGCGCTACCAGGCTGCGCCACGCCCCGTCGTTTTTGGAAAGGCCACAGTTTTACTCTAAAGCGGCGTGAATTCAACACCTAAGAACTTTAAAGCCCACACAAATGAAGCGTTGGTCCATAAAAACCCGGTCTGCGTCGGGTACTTGGTGCCATCTTCAAACGGCGGTGAGACCCGAAGAACATCGATTTTCTCATAAAAGGTCCCCGTTTGCGCATGGACCTCGGCCAGGGCATTGACCCATTTGCGGGCCAGGCGCTGAGCATCTTCCCTGAGCCCGTACCGCGCCAAGCCTTGAATGGCCATCACATGAATGGGCGCCCACCCATGATTTCCGTCCCACTGCTTCCCACTTTGCACGGTTGAGGACATCAACCCACCCTCACGCTCCAGCATGGCCCGCGCGATGTCCCGCAGACTCCTCGCCTGCTCCGGACTGGCCACACCGGTATAAAGGGCGGCGAACATATCGGCATGGATCACTTGAGTCATCCGCCCCGAATCCAGATCCAAATTGCGATAGACCCCGTAATCCCGATCCCACAACAGCCGGTTCATGGCGATCTTTCTCCGGTTGGCCGCCATCCGATAGACCCGGGCTGAAGCCGCGTCGCCGATCAGCTCCGCCATTCGCGCCAGATCGTTTTCATAACCGTAGAGGAAGGCATTCAAACTGACGGAAGCCACCCGCGCCGTCCGGTACATCAACGCATCGGTGTGGTCGAGCCCGGACTCCGCTTGGGCTCTCACATCGCGAAAGCTTTCCCCCAACTCACGCTCATCATCATTGGCATGACGTTCAGGCCTGAGCTCGTTTCGATCATCGGAGTAAAAATTCAATCCCGTGGCCTCATCCAAACGATGAGTCATCCAAAACCGGTGATAGTCGTGCTGTAAGATCGGAAAAACTCTTTCTTTGAGCCAGCGGAGTTTTTCCGGATGATTGGAATTTTCAAACACCAAAAGGGCCATGCGGCTGATCACCGGCGGCTGCGAACGGGTCAGGTAATAATCACGAAAACCGTTGGGAACCCGCCCAAAAAATTGAATCATGTGCAGGAAGTTTTCGAGTTGGCCCGCCACCAGATCCAGACGGCCCGTTTCGATCAAACCGAGGGCGCCGAAATAAGTGTCCCAATAGTAAGATTCTCGAAACCGTCCACCGGCGATCATCACGGGAAACGGACTTGGCAATAAACTGCCCTTTGAAAACTCAGGCGAAACCCGCGTCAGGTCCGACCAGGTCCGATCCACATAATCAAAAGCCGCGCTCACTTTTGATTGATCCAATCCTCGCGCCCAGCGGGAAATGCGGTGCCGTGGATAAGTGCGATCCGCAAGCGGCTTAAGTTCTTCTTTCCAAGTGAACAGATGCTGAATCACGTAGCGGGCATAGGCGGCTTGCGCGAGGGACACCGCCTTTCGCTCCGTCATTCCCGACTGAATCAATCGCGAAAAAATCCGGCGCCGAAAAACTTTGGCGTCTTGGATAACCGCCCGCCGCTCCTGCTGGGAAATTCGATTGGGAATGAGATCGGCCAAAAATTTAAAATCAGGGTAAGCCACGGCCCGGCGGCCTAGCTTCAACCAACTGTCGCTCACTCCAGGCGACGACAGCGGCTGAGCGTACTCCACCGGCTGAGGCCTGCGCCCCTCGACGATGTTTAGATTATAAACATCGGGCACCAGGAGAAGCTCGCAGGTTGCCTCTTTGGCACTTACAGGAAGTGCGACAAATAATGTCAATACGGGGGCCAATATGCGGACCCCGAACCGCTGATTTTTTAACATTAAAGGCTCACGGGTAATCGATAAGGCCCTTCGAAGCAAGGCCTATGCCCCTAGCTGGGGCGCTGCACGCGCCCTATGACGCATTTGAGATACTCGCCCTCGGGAAACTCCGGCTTCAACGGGTGATCGGGTCCATGCCCGCCCAAGAAGATTTGTTTGAAACTTCGCCCCGATTTCAAGCTGGCCTGGGTGAGAACCGAGCGCCAATCCGATTTTTTCACCAGGCCCGAGCAACTGGCGGTGGCGAAAATTCCACCGGGCTTTAACAGCTTTAAAGCCGACCGATTCAACTTCACATAAGCCCTTAAGCCCGGATCCAAATCGGCCTTCTTCTTAACAAAAGCCGGCGGATCACAAATCACCAAATCAAAATGCTCCTGGGGTAACTGATCCAGCATTTCAAGCACATCGCCCTGCACACACTCCACCTCACTCGCGTAACGGGAAATATTATGTTTAGCGAAAGTGAGCGCCGCTTCCGAACTGTCCACCGCCGTGACCTGCGATACACGACCATCCGCCATCAGCGCGGCCGCGCTGTGGGCGCCCCACTGACCCACGTAGCAACAAATATCAAGAATACGAATTCGCTCGGACGGTCTCTTAAAGTAATGCTTTAAGACCCCTTTCAACAGCTTGATGTTCCACTGTTGATCCAGAAAAAAGCCGGTTTTCTGTCCGTGCGCGAGATCCACGCGCAGGCGAACGCCGTCGATGAAACGCAAATCCGCATCGTAAATTTCTTTGACCGAACCCATCACCACACGCTTTTCACCGAGGGACAATCCTTCAAGCGTTCGCGCCCGGCTGGTCGGTGAATCCACGACCGTGAAGCCACCCAAATGGGTCCCCAGTTCCTCAAGGGCGGCGAAAAGATTCGGCAAGGCCCGGTCCATCCCCGCGGTGGAAGCTTGAACCACCACAATCCAATTCTTTTTGTCGGTTAAAAAGCGGTCCACCACCAGGCCCGGCACATCGTCCGCTTCGGCGTTCAACCAGCGATGGGAGAATTCACTAAAGCCCGAAGCCATTCGGTGCTCAGCGGCCGCCTGCAGCCGCCGCAAGAAAAAATCCACGCTCAATAAGTCCGTTTCACGGGAATGGGAAGTGAGCTTTCGAAAACAAATTTGTGAAGTGGGATGAGCATACCCATAAGCGATGAAGTGATTGGATGAATCACGCAGCTCCACCAGTTCACCGGGCGTGATTTCCTTGGCCGAATGGGCCAGTTCACCGGCGAACACCCACGGGTGGCCCTGACGGACTCGCACGTCCGCGCCTTTTTTAAGCCGCCAGACCTTCATGATGTACGATCTTTCGGGATTTCAACCGGAACCTCAAGCTCCACCTGAGGATCCTTGGGTGGAATGAAAAAATCCAAGGGCCGCTCTCGCAGCCGCCGCGCCAACAGACGCAACAATTCCGGCGATTGCGAAAACTTGATCCTTCGGGATTTCACGGCCAAGGTCAGACTCAATGAAAAGCTCACGCCCAAATTGATCAAGCCCATCACAAAAACACTGCCCGCGATCAACAGGGCCGAGCCCGCGGGCATGGCGAAATGCAAAGTCGCGATCGCGGCCCCGTACTGCGCGGTGGAAAGGGTGATGTGACGGGTATCGAGCGGGTTCGCCAAAGCCAATGCTTTGCCAAGGGCGCCGATGGAGCCCAGATAATAACCGAGAGAAACGTTGCCCACCCAAAATCCGAGATTGTGATCAATGGATTTGATCGCGCGATCCAAATTCTGTGGGCCCACGATGCGGCGAAGGAGTTCGGATTGCCTTAAGCGATAACCGACATGGTTAAAGACAAACCAATTATCGGCGAATCCCGCGAGCACGCCGGATAAGAACAAACCGATTCCCGCCACCGCCGCATACCAAAACGAAGGGCCGATCGGATGCAAGCTATCGATCAGAGACTTGGCTTTGTCCGTTGACATCACCGGAAACTTTAATAGTTCAAAGGGTATGATCAACAAGACCGCCGCCGGAAACGCCACGAGGTAATTGCCGAGTAGTGCCGCCAACTGCGAACGAAAGGTCCGGACAATCACCTCGGCGAGGTTTTCCATGGCGGCCTTTGACGTTTTCGCCGCATCCAGCGCGTGCGCCAACGTGGCCGCGGTCATCGCCGGCTGCTTGGTCGCCAGGGTGCCGCCGACATAAAGGATGAATAAGAACCCCACGGCGTAAAGCGTGCCAAACGCGAAAGCTTCCGGAATGGGTTGCATATGCAAATTAGCGATGATGATCTTCAGGACCGCCAGCACCGCCACAATCACTCCGCCAATGGCCGCCGAGCGAAACATATCCACCCATTCCTCGCGGTTACGGGTGATGTAGTGCTCACCGGCCTTGCCCGTGTGTTCGGTCACCTGGTAGGCGACCATCTCGACGTTGTGGCCAAGGAATTTCAAAAGGTCGAATCGCTGAATTTCCGCCAGCGTGATTTCAAAAAACAAATCCAAAGCCGGCTTCGGATCCCATTCACCGAAAGAAACCTCGATGACATCGAGGAGTGCCTGCATCCGATGCACTTTTTGCTGGATTTTCATCAACCGGTAGGTCAACCCCAGTGAAGCGCCGTCAACTTGACGCCGTGATCGGATCCAGTTCACGCCCTCAAGACAGGTTTCAAGCGCCTTTCTCACTTTAACCAAAGAGGGTTCAATCTCTCCGGTGCCATCGAGCAGGCTTTGCACATGGCGGGAAACTTCCACGAACGCGTTCTGGTAAGCGGGCCGACGCTTCAGCCGTTGACCGACCAGAGGATCGAAACCCAAAGCCGCCAATCGCAGGCCAAGGATTTCCAGACTGAGAAAGAGCTGCGGGATCAGCGCTTCGAGCAGTTCCTCTTTCGGCGGCAGAATCAACGAGAGAAACTCCGCGAACAGGTCCCGGTCCAGATTCTCCAGCCAGTGGGCATCGCTTCGTTTCGAATCAAAGATGGTGGCGATCAGGGCCAGGATGTCGTTGCTGTCATGGGCCTTGGGTAAGAACTTGTACTCGATCCGCTTAAAAATTTCGCTGAAGACACCCGACTCGAGAGTTAATCCCGTTTCGGTCAACGCAGGGACAAAATCCCGCGTCGTCAACAAACTTTTTAATCCTTGCGCTAATTCTTTTTGTGTGTCCGGAATGGTCTTGAGATCTTCAATGACCTGGGCCAAATTGACGTTGGCATTCGACGTCGCGCCAATGAGTCCAGGTCGAATCTGTCTAACAAAGCGTTTAAGTTCCCGCTCTAGCTGCACGTATTGCTCGTCATGACTTAGTATGTCCATAATATCTAGATGACTAATCATCAGCAACAGGATTCTACCCGAGCGTGGGGGCTGACTCTCGCCGCGCTTGGGGTGGTCTTCGGTGACATCGGAACATCTCCCCTTTACGCCGTTCGCGAAAGCTTCTCATCACGTTACAACATCCCGATCACCGACGAGAATGTTATCGGAATCCTCTCGCTGATCATTTGGACTTTCATCTTCACCGCTTGGTTGAAGTACATTTATTTTGTTCTTCGCGCCGACAACAAAGGCGAAGGTGGAATCCTATCTTTGTTGGCCCTGGCCGTTCCGCCCAGCAAAACTTCCGGCGGCAGCAAACGCTGGTTCATTTATTTCGGTCTTTTCGGAGCCGCACTTCTTTGCGGCGACGGGATGGTCACGCCCGCCTTGTCGGTTCTTTCCGCCGTCGAAGGACTCAGTCTCGCCACACCCGTGTTTGATCCTTACATATTGCCGATCACCATCACCATCTTGGCGGGACTTTTTTATTTGCAAAACATCGGCACCTCCAAAATCGGATTTGTCTTCGGGCCAATTATTTTTATTTATTTTCTGACGTTGATCGCGCTTGGTCTTCCTCAGCTCTTTCAAACCCCGCACATCTTGTACGCGTTCAATCCCTATTACTCGTATCTTTTTTTCGAAACTCAGGGAGCGAACGGATTTTGGGTGATGGGTTCGGTGTTTTTGGTGGTGACCGGATGTGAAGCCTTATACGCCGACATGGGACACTTCGGCCGTGCCCCGATCCGCAAAGCGTGGAAAACGGTCGTCTTTCCCGCCCTGGTGATCAATTATCTGGGACAAGGCGCGCTGATTTTAAACAATCCCGAGACCGCGCGAAATCCTTTCTTTCTTCTCGCACCGGAATGGGCGCTTTATCCATTGGTGATCTTGGCCACGATGGCCACCGTGATCGCTTCACAAGCCTTGATTTCCGGAGTGTTCTCGCTCACCCGCCAGGCGATCGCCCTCGGCTTTTGTCCCCGACTTAAAATCGTTCACACTTCCAGCAAAGAAATCGGCCAGGTGTTTTTCCCCTTCATGAATTGGGCACTGATGATCGCCACCATCTGGCTGGTGATTGAATTCAAAGACTCAAGAAGCCTGGTCGGCCTCTACGGTCTGTCGGTGTCCATGACCATGTCGATCACCACGCTTTTTGCTTTGATCGTGGCCTACAAAAGATGGCGTTGGCGATTCCGAAGCGTGGCGTTGATGGGTTCACTCCTGATCGGCCTCGATGTGGTTTACGTGGGCGCCAATCTGGATAAGATTCCCCATGGCGGTTTTGTGCCTTTAACCATCGCCGGAATCATTTTCACTTTGATGACCACCTGGAAACGCGGTCGCCGCATCCTCGGCATCCGACTTCGCAGTCAGTGCGAAAGCTTCGATGATTTCGTCACCACACCACTTGATCCGGATGTCCACCGCGTCCGGGGAACCGCGATCTTTTTAACCACCGATATCAACATGATCCCGCCGGCGCTGGCCCGGAACCTGAAACATAATAAAGTGATTCACAAGCGCGTGATTCTTCTCAGCTTGATCACCAAGGACGTCCCGCGCGTTCCCCGCGCGGAACGGGCCCATATCGAAAGCCATCCCAATAATCTTTGGCGGGTGACCTGTGCCTTCGGATTCATGGAGGCACAGGTCATTCACGAGGTGCTCCAGTCCCTCCGTCTCGGCGGACTGGATGTGGATTTAAAGGATGTCACGTTCTTTGTCGGGCGCGAAACCTTGATCGCCTCACGCAAAGCGGGCGGCATGGCGATCTGGCGAGAACATCTATTCTCGTTCATGTCACGCAATGCCTATCGCGCGCCCTCGTTCTTTCAGATCCCCTATGACCAAGTGATCGAAATCGGCTCGCAGATCGAACTTTAACCTAAGCGGTTAAGCACGTAAGGCAAAATGCCGCCGCTTTGGAAGTACTTAAGTTCGTTAGGCGTATCGATCCGGACTTTGGCGGTCAGCGTGGCGGACTTGCCGTCTTTGCGCAAATTCACCTGAATGGTGCCGCCGGGCTTGATTTGATCAAGTCCCAGGATATCGACTTCCTCATCACCTTTAAGTTCAAGGGCGGCCACTTGGGCGCCATCGATTTGAATCGGCAACACACCCATGCCCACCAGGTTCGAACGGTGAATCCGCTCGAAGCTTTCGGCCAACACCGCGCGCACGCCTAACAGGCGCGTGCCTTTAGCCGCCCAGTCGCGTGAAGAGCCGGAGCCGTACTCTTTTCCGGCGAAGACCACAAGGGGCGTATTGCGGCGGCGATATTCCTCGGCCGCATCGTAAATGGTGGTCTCGCGGTTTTCGGGGAAAATCCGCGTGAAACCGCCTTCACGGTCCACCATCTTATTGCGGATTCGCACGTTGGCGAAGGTTCCACGGATCATCACCTCATGATTCCCCCTTCGGGAACCATAGGAATTGAAATCCTCGGGCTTCACACCATTATCCATCAGATAAATTCCCGCCGGAGTGGACTTGCCGATGCTTCCCGCCGGAGAGATATGGTCGGTGGTGATGAAATCACCGAACAATCCCAAGATCCGCGCGCCACGAATTTCACGATCTTTAGCTTCTTCAATGAGTTTCGAATCGAAGAACGGCGGTTGTTTAATGTAGGTGGAATCCGCCGACCAATTGTAAGTCGCACCCGACGCGCTTTGCGTTTTTTGCCAGTTACTGTCGCCGGTAAAGACATCGGAGTAAGCTTTTTGAAACTGCGCCGACGTCACATGTTTCATCACCAACTGGCTGAGCTCTTCACGATCCGGCCAAATGTCTTTGAGGTAAACCGGTTCGTGTTTGTCATTGTAACCCACGGGATCCACGGCGAGGTTCAATTGGATATTACCCGCCAGGGCGTAGGCCACAACCAAGGGCGGCGAAGCGAGATAGTTGCCCAGAACCTGCGGGTGAATTCGCGCTTCGAAGTTGCGATTGCCCGAAAGAACCGCCGCGGTCGCCAGGCCCCCTTGCTCGATCGCGGATTGAATGTGCGGCGGCAGCGGTCCCGAGTTACCAATACAAGTGGTGCAACCGTAACCAACCAAATCAAAACCGATCGCCGCCAACGAATCCATCAATCCCGCGCTTCGCAGATAATCGGTCACCGCTTTTGATCCCGGAGCGAAGCTGGTCTTCACCCAAGGTTTCGGCTTCAAGCCCTTTTTGACGGCATTGCGGGCCAGCAAGGCGGCTCCCATCATCAAGTCGGGATTGGACGTATTGGTGCAAGACGTGATCGCCGCGATCACCACCGAGCCATGGGTCAGATTGTAGCTGGCTCCCGAGGGATCTTTAATCGCCACACTTTTGCCCAAGACGCCTAAATCTTTATCCGGGTGCGTGGGTTCCAGTTCCGGAGTTTTGCCGTTCAACGCTCCGGAGTTTTCGCTCCAGGCCTGAAGCTTACTGGTTTCGATATTCTTAACGTCCTCGGCGAACCGGTTCAGTGCGAATTTCCGGAAGGAATTGCGAACGGTTTTCAACGAATGACGATCATGCGGCTTCGCGGGACCCGCCATTGACGGCTCCACCGTGCTCAAATCCAAGTGGAGCAGATCACTGTACTGCACGTTCTTGTTCGGTTTGGTCGTGAAAAGACCTTGGGCCTTGAAGTAAGCCTCGGTGCGCTCGGCCCGATCGGCCCGTCCAGTGGCCCGCAAGTATTCGATGGTTTTGGCGTCCACCGGGAAAATACCGATGGTGGCGCCGTACTCGGGAGACATATTGCTGATGGTCGCCCGATCCGCCACGCTCAATGTGGACACGCCATCACCGAAGTATTCAACGAATTTTCCAACCACACCTTTTTTACGCAACATTTGCGTGACGGTCAGAACTAAATCGGTCGCCGTCGCGCCCGGAGGCAGTTGTCCGGTGAATTCAAACCCGATCACTTGCGGAATCAGCATGGTGCAAGGTTGTCCCAGCATGGCGGCTTCGGCTTCGATACCGCCCACACCCCAACCGACCACGCCAAGCGCGTTGACCATGGTGGTGTGTGAATCCGTACCCACCAGCGTGTCCGGATAAATGTAATTCAAATTGGCCTTTTTCGATGTCAAAGCCACATGCGCCAGATACTCGATATTCACCTGATGGCAGATGCCGGTTCCCGGCGGAACAACTTTCAAATTATCGAACGCCTGCGCGCCCCATTTTAAAAACTGATAGCGCTCTTGATTGCGTTTGAATTCCATTTCCAGGTTTTTGGCGAACGCGTCCTTGCTGCCGAAATGATCCACCTGAACCGAGTGATCGATCACCAGATCCACCGGCTGAAGCGGGTTCACTTTATCGGGATTCCCTTTTCGCGCCACCATCGCCGCGCGCATGGCCGCCAAATCAGCCACCACCGGAACGCCCGTGAAATCTTGTAATAAGACGCGGCCGGGAGTGAATTGAATTTCATGGGTGGATTCCTTCTTGGGGTCCTGATTCAGCAACGCCTCAATATCGGACTTTTTCACCACCTCGCCGTCTTCGAAGCGCAACAGGTTTTCCAGCAGAATTTTATGCCCGTAAGGCATGCGATCGAGATCAATTCCGAGCTTTTTGCCGAGCGCGGGCAAAGAGTAATACTGGTATTTCGTGTCGTTGATCTGAATCGTGGATAAGGTTTCGAAGGAGTTCATGTTCTATCCTTGGTTCGAGACGTTGTCTTACGAATAACTCTTTGACAGATCAAAGTGAATTCTCACCCGCAGTTAACGCCTTGTGACTATCGCGGCCAAAGCTCAAGTGCGCCCGACGGGAGCCGAAAAGAGCTTCGGTCATGGGACGCTCATTAATTCGCAAAATTGCGTCGATTTTGTTGCCACCCGCTCTCGTCGCCTGCGCTCCAATTGGAAAACCTGCAATTCATATCGCTGAACGTTCACTGGATTACATCGGGTGTGAATCGGCGCAAAGCGAAATGTGGAATAGTCTCCACGCGGCCGTGGAGACCAACCTCAATCCTCCAACCGCCGAGGACGTGCGAGCGGCATTGCTGAACGTGGGCGAAAAGAGGGGGCTTAGCGGGAAAGCTTGGGACGAATACGTCGAAAGCTTCGTTGAAAATTACCGGCGGACCATCGACGGCATTCGCCGCAGTTTCGCGCCGGCCGACGTCGGCACCTGGAAGAAGGCCTTGGCGCAATTGGAAATTGGTATTCAAACCACGGACACGCATAAAAAGCTGAACGCTGAAATCAAGCAATCGCTCGCCCGCTTGGAAGCCGCGGAAAAGAGCTTGAACTCCAGTTGCGCGGCCCCGGAAGAACCTCGTGAAACTCCTCCGCCCGCCGGAGTCGTCACGGTTTGGGATCAATTCAAATCCCAACCCTATCCCGAGCTTGAAGGCATCTTTAAAACCATCGCCACCGCTTATCAAAGCTGTGAAGTGATCGATGCGCCTCCCATGAACAAAAACACCGCCAGTGTTCAGGGCATTAAAATCGTCGGTGATCATCCGGCGGGAGGGAAAAGGCGCGAAATCGCTTCACTCGCCCAGGTCAACGCCACCCATTACTACATCGCCAATCGCAAACTGGCGAAGAACTCCTGCTTCGAAGTCAGGAAATCCCCGCTGATCTACGATTTCGGTGGCAAACCTTACACCACCGCCTCGTCCCCCTCTGAGCTGAACATGTTCAAAAACGGCGGCAGCGGCACCTCGGTTCTTGGCATCGATTGTTCGGCTTTCGTCTTTTCATCGCTGGCATTGGCGGGATTGAAAATGGACCCGGATCCCAAGAAAATCCTCAAGGCCGATCTGGTCCATGGCATCGGCTCCTCGGCGTACAAAGAGCCGCAATCGAACGGGCTTCGTTGTCTTGATAAGCTGGTCTTCAGCCAGAGCAAGCCCCAAATCGAGCCCGGCGACATCATCGCCATTAACGGCCATGTGAATATCGTCGATAGCGTCGGTCCTGATCCCTTTGGACTGGCGCGCGCCAAAAGTCTTTCCGACTGCACGAGCAGTGTTCTCACCTACACGGGATTCGACTTCGTGATCGCGCAAAGTTCGCCGTCCAAGGGCGGAGTCGGGATCAATCGTTACCTGGCCAAGGATTATCTGGCGGAATCCAGCACCTACCGCACCGGACTGACCAACTACGCGGTGGCCGCCTGTAAGGCGCGCTTCGGCGGCTCGGGGGTTCCCAACTCACCAAGCCTTTCCGTGGTCCGCCACCGCCGAACTCCCGAATGTCGGGCCAATGCCTTGGTGGCGACGAATTTCGATTGTGTGGATTCCTGCCGCCCGCTTTGATCTCAGCAAAACTTGAGAATTTCCGCGCTCCATTGACCGGCTTGGGCCTCGGACCAAACCCGGACCAGATCGCAGTTGTTTATTTTAAATCGCGGGATTCGCAAAAGATCCTGCAAAGCCAGCCAAACCGCGCCGTGACTGACGACGATATAGGGATCACTGTCGCTGTGGACACTTTTCCAGGCGGATTCAACGCGCTTGTAAAACACTTCACGCGACTCACCGTTTTTAGGTTCGCCACCGCCCAGGAGCAGATGGGCGAATTCGCTATAACTCTTCCCTTCCCACTCACCGAGATGCCACTCCCTCAAACCGGAGTGAAATTCGACTTCGAGGTTGAAGCGCTCGCCGATATACGCGGCCGTCTGCCGCGCGCGCATGAGATCACTGGACACCACCCGATGGATGGGATGGGAAATGACGTTTTGCACGCTTTCCGCCAACAGGCTCGCTTGGCGATGGCCCACATGATTGAGAGGGTGATCGATTCCCGAGCCCGCCAAAATTTCCCGCGCATTGGCCTCGGTTTGGCCGTGTCGGACAAAGTAGAACAGCATGGAATTGAGCTTAGTCCACGGCCAACGTGATGGGCAAGCCGGCCCGCTCAATCTCGGGAATTCGGCTGAGATCCAGTCGCTTCGCGCGCAAGGCGATGTGTCCTTCGGCGAGCGCCGGTCCACCGTAAAGAACGTCACTGAGAATTGGTGTCCCGAAACGGGCCAAATCAAAGCGCAGCTGGTGGGAGCGCCCCGTGCGGGGAATCAACTCCCAATGCCAAACCTTTTCTTCGTCGTCGGTTTTCACCACCCGCGCTTCGGTTAAACTGGGCTTACCATGGGGCGAAATGTAAGCGCGGCGCTTGCCCCTGAGTATTTTGGCTTCCCATTTCACCCACTCGCGCGGCGGCGGCGAAGACCCCGCGATGGTCCGCGCCCAATAGTGTTTGGTGATGGTTCCCTTTTCGAACCAAGTCTGGGAGACACGATGACTGTCGCGCTCAAGCGCGAACAGCACGATGCCGCTCACTTCAAAATCCAGCCGATGAATGGGAAAAACCTGTCGACCCACGAACTCCTGCAATTTCATGCCGAGACACGGGCGCGGGTCGTTTTTGTCGCGCGAAGGTGTGGTCAACCAAGCCGACGGCTTATCAACGGCGATCCAGTTTTCATTTTGAAATAAAATTCGCACATTCCCAGAAAGCGACTAATCGATCATTTGTCAATTTCATGTTTTCCGCCAAGTCGATTTACACGTCGGTTCGCCTCAACAATTCAAACAAGTCTCGGGGGATTGAGCGGATTTTGCCTTGGCCCCCGCCATGCAAAGCTTGCCCCTTCGGGGGGAGCTTCATGAGGGGCGTCTCGCTTTGCTACATCGTTGTGTTTTGCAGCGCCATACTATGCGCCTGTGGTCCAGCCTTTGAAGCCTATAACTACGGCGACGTAATGGGTGGTGGAAGCGGTACGGGTCCGATTTTGAACGACCCCGGCCTGCCCCCCGGAGCGAACATCGTTCGTAACGCCTCGTTTGAAGGCGACCTCTCGGTCTGGGAAGACTGGGGCGGAAGTTCGCTTCTCACCGTCGGCGCGCACTCGGGCGGAAAAGCCGTGCGCATCAGCGGCAGCGGCCAAGGCGGCATCGGTCAAGAGGTCATTTATCGGATCCAAACCGGCGCCACGTACCAGTTGAAAGCGCAAGCCAAGGTGGCTTCCCTGAGCGATGAAGTTTATGTGGGCGTGCGCTTTTTCGATTTGAGCAACGGCACCATCGCCGATTTCAGAACGCGGGTTCAAACCACGTCGTACAAGGAGCATTCCGTGTCGCTGAAGGTGCCGACCGGCGCCTCCAGCGCCAAAGTTTATGTTTGGAAGCAATCTTCTTTTAATTCCTTCGCCGATGTCGATGATTTCTCGATGGTCATGACCGCGGAGCCTGAGCCCCCCCTTAAACAGGCGCCCGTGGCCAACCCGGACAACGTCCAGCCGCTTGGCCCCTCGGGCCAGTGGACGCTTGTTTTCGATGAGAATTTCAGCGGCACCCGGTTGAACACCACTTGGTGGAACACGGGATTCTGGTACAACACCACGATCAACAACGAGCTTCAGGCTTATCGCCCCGAGAACGTGCGCGTGGGCGGCGGATACCTGCAACTGGTCGCCGAACAACGGAGCACTCAAACCACTTGGGGTGAACCCAAGAACTACGCCTCAGGGGCGATCACCACCCGAAATAAGTTCACCTTCACGTTCGGTGTGGTCGAGGCGCGCTTGCGCGTGCCCGTCGGCCAGGGGCTCTCATCGCTTTTTCAAATCGAGCCTAATAACAAACGTTCTCCGCCTTCGATCACCGTCATGCATGCTCTCGGGCAAATGCCCACCGTCACGAGCTTCAACTACAGGTACTACGACATTAACGGCGTGGTGCGCGGACTCGTGAACAATGTCACCGGCATGGATTTTTCCGACTCCTATCACACCTTCACCGTGGAATGGACCGCCACCCATGTGAACTTTTACGTGGACGGTGTGTTGCGCGGCTCATACAGCGGCAGTCAGATCTTGCGAGATCCCGCTTTCTTGATTCTCAACCTGGCCGTCGGCGGCACCGTTCCCAGTCCCGTCAGCAACGTCGGCTTTCCGCAAACCTTACAAGTCGATTACATCCGCGTTTGGCAATAGGCCTTTATTCTTTGAAGCTCCAATAGAGGTGAAGCTCCTCGGGCACCATCAGCTTGGATTGATCAGGCATGAATTCATTCAGCGTGCGATCGATTTCCCGTCTGAGCGCCAGACTCACCAACTCCGGGAGTGCGGCGATATAACTGGTTGAAAACACCCGGTCACGGAATTGTTCCTTTGTCATTTCACGGGACACATCGTGCCGCTCAAACTGAAGAATCTGAAAATCAAGTCGGGAATCAAACGGCTTACGCCATTCCATCGAATAATAGGTGGGCGTGTTCCCCGCCAACGGCTCCATCAAGCGGCGAACGGCCTTGAACCATTCCGGCCATTGAAACTTCGGCGGGCGGGCCATCCACAGCAGGCCCAAACCGCCACCCGGCTTGAGCACGCGACTGATCTCCGAATAGGCGGCATCCGCATCGAACCAATGAAATGCCGTGGCCGCGAACACAAAATCGAATTGGCCGTTTTCAAACGGCAAACGCTCGGCCACGGAATCCGAAACATTCAAACGTGGAAAACGCTTTTTCAATCCTTCCCGCATCGAAACCAACGGCTCGGCCACGGTGACATCATCACAAACTTCAAGCAAACGTTCCGTCCACTTGCCGGTCCCCGCCGCCAGTTCCAACACGCGAGAGTTTTTTTGAACGCCCAAATGTTGGAACAGACGTTTCGCCAGTTGTGGCGGATACTCCGAACGGATTTTGTCATAAAGTTCAGCGGAGCGAGAAAAGCCGCCAATGGCCACCGGATGTATATTTGATTCTTTTTCACCGTCCATGGTTCTCTTCTCTACCTTTTCTCGCGGCAAAACAAAGAGCTTTCCCCCTGCGTCAGAGGCAAATTGCCCCTCGCTTCGATTTTACGAACCGTTGGATCGCAACAAGATTTAGCTGCGGGTGGCAACCTCTTTGCTCTTTTACCCACTTGACCACGGAATAAAAGGAGGTCGTTTTGAAGACTCTAGCTTTCGCTTTTATCATTCCAGTTCTTCTCACCGCCTGTAAAGACCGCCGCTCCAATCCGGTGACGCAAGTTCAGGAAGCGGCCAAAGAAACCGACCTGCAGAGAACGTGGGAGTCGGATTGCTCCACGAGACCGATCGACGCCGTCGTGACAGGATTGATGTCGGGCGGACAAGCCTCGATCAAAGGCATGCGAACGCAGTACAAATTCACCGGCGCCAATGTGATTCGTAAAACAATCCTTTTCAATCACGCCGACTGCTCGGGAGAAGCCTACGTTTTTGAAGAATCCGGAGATTTCAAAATTCATGAGGACCAAAAAACCACCGACGGCGGCAAAGCCATTGATATGAATTTCCACTCGGTTAAAGTCACCATCTCGGACGATGTGGGCGCGACCGCGGCCAACGCCATTTCACTTTGCCGGAGAAACAACTGGGCCCGGGGCGACAGCGTGGACGTCACTTCCGTGGCGGAAGACGCCACCTGTTACAACGCCCAGGTTCCACGAACCAACTACAATATCTATCGGGTTGATGGAAACCACCTTTACCTGGGCAGCAGCGGAGTCGTGGCCGGCAACCAGAGACCAGCCACATTGAATTTCGCTTATAAGTATCACGCCAAATAAACTTAGTGGCTCTGCACCACCAACTCACCGTGAAGTTCCGGCGTCCGGGGGGCCAAATGTCTATGACCATCCCGGATCTCGATGATTTGATCGCAATCGCGGATCGTTCCCAAACGGTGCGCGATGATCATCATTGTCAAACCCTTGCATGACTCACGCAAAACCCTTTGTACGGCGGCGTCCGTTTGCACGTCCACACTGGCCGTGGCTTCGTCCAGGATGATGATTTTGGCTCGCATCAACAAAGCCCTGGCCAGACAGAGCAATTGCCGCTGACCTTGGGAAAGATTCAAACCGTTCTCGGTCAACTCGGTATCCAGCCGCTTCGGCAGGGCCCGAACGAAATCACCGAGGTTCGTGCGATCCAATACATCCCAAAGTTTGGCGTCATCGTACTCGCCGTACCGATCCAAATTGGACCGAAGTGTTCCCATGAAGAGCGTGGGATCTTGTGGAATGATCGCCAGCGCCCGACGAAGCCTCGGCAGCGGCACTTGAGCGATATCCACGCCATCGATCAGGATTCGGCCTTCCTCAAGGTTGATGAAGCGATAAAGCGCTTGAAAGATGGTGCTCTTGCCGGATCCCGTCCGCCCGATGATGCCGACACGAGTGCCGGCTTCAACTTTAAAACTCAAACCTTTAAGCACAAGCGGCATGTGATCGGCATATCGCGCCTTCACGTTTTCAAACACGACCTCACCGCGCGTGGGCCAGACTTCGGGCACATCGCCGTCTTTCAGGGTCATCGGTTCCTGCGGAAGATTCATGTAAAACTTCACCCGCTCCATGCTGGTCATTTGCGACTCCACATCCGACCAGATGCGAATGCCCCAATTCAAAACTCCCCAAAAACTTAAGGAGTAAACGGTGAGCAATCCCGCGAGTCCCGGATTCAGCGCCCCCTGCTTCACGGACCAGACGATGCCAATGGTGGTGGCGATGGCCACCAGGCCACCGATCACCGGAATCCTTGAAGAAAACCATCGGTTGATCATGTAATGGCCGTAAAACATCCGCTGATTGTGGCTCAGACGTTTATAAAACTCCTCAAAAAACCACTCGGTTTTGCCGAAGGCGCGAATCACCACCAGGCCTTGAAGCGTTTCTTTAAAGTGGGCGTAGCGGGGTGAGCGGGAGATGGAATCCAACCGCTTGGCTTCGCGCGCGCTCGCCCGATAAAGCTTCTGAAACCGGTAATAAAGCGCCATGACCGGCACCAGGAAGACGATCACGACCGGCAACGCGCTGACGATCAGGATCAGTGTGACCGCCACTTGCGCGAAGCACTTCATGGACACTTCGAAGCACCATCGCAAGTGGATATCGATCGCTTCCATATCCCGCGAAAACCGCTGGAGCACACGACCGATCGGGGTCGAATCAAAAAACCTCAGGTTCGAACCCAGGACGGACTTCAACATGCGATCGTGAATCATCCGGCCCGCGGCAAGTCCCCTCTTAAGCCAAAACAAATCCGTGGACAGCGCGCCCAATAATAAGACCAAGCCGAGGACGCCATAGGCGTACATGGAGGACATCGGGTCCTCGGCGATCCTATGCAAAAAGGCGAAGGTCCGGGTTTTACCCGACTGCACGTCGGCCGTGAACGAAAGCCAATACCTCTGCAACAACGGCAAAGCCGAACTGCTGATCACCGCGATCAACAAGAGAAAAAGAAGCACGGGACGGAGCCGGTGATTTTCTCCACCGAGCGATAAAATGTAATCGCGGTACATGCTGCCCTTGACGGCGCCATATTCCCGGTCTTCCTCTTCGGTGACCCGGAGCGCTTCGCCCGCGGGAGTGTTTTTTTCTTCCGCATTTTTGGGCGCCACATGTCCCGTGGTCGCCAGATGTTCGGTCATGTAAAGACGAAATTCCGGCGATGTCTCCTTAAGCTCGTCATAGGTTCCCAGCGCGATCAAACGACCATGATCAAAAAAGGCGATGCGATCGAAACGATCCAAATGAGTCAGCCGATGGGTGATCATCACGCGCGTGGTGTTTCGCCACTCGCCAAAGATCAATTCCTCGACGATGTGATGCTCCATGCTGGGATCCACCGCCGAGAGAGGGTCATCCAAAATGACCATCCGGGGATTCTGCAAAACCGCGCGCGCCAGACTCAATCGTTGCCTTTGGCCGCCTGAAAGATTAATGCCCTTTTCGCCGATTTCAACCGCCAGTCCGCCTTGCATACTCGCCAAATCCGCGGCCAGGCCCGAAACGTACAAGGCGCGCTGAATTTCGGCCTCACTCACGTCTTCGCGGCCGAAGGTGAGGTTCTCCCTTAAAGTCCCGTTCAAAATATAAGCTTCCTGCGGCACATAACCTAGTTGGGGGGTGGCGATGGGCAAACCACGGTTGTCCGTGAACTGAATTCGGCCTTCCACCACTTGGACTTCGCCTAAAAGCGCATGGATGAACGAGGATTTACCGGCTCCGACCGAGCCGACGACCGCCAGCGAAGAGCCCGCGGGCACATGAAGTGAGACTCCCTTCAACGCTTTGAAGTGGCTTTCCCCCACAATCACGCTGAGGTTCTCAATCTCAACCCCGGCCGCGCCTTCGGTCGCGGACGCGCGATCCATCGTCGGCACCGTGGGCAAGGCGAGGTACGCGGCGATCCGCTCCGCGCCCACCTTGCCGTTAATCATCTGCGTGATCACCCGTGAGATGTAAGCGAACGGATCCTCAAGGAGGGCGAACAAGCTGACGCACGTGAACAATAAAGCCGCGTCGAATTGATTTCCGCGCCAAACGTACACGGTTAGCGCCGCGAAGAGAATGAAGGTTCCCACGGAGACATACAACAGGGTCACCAATAGATCGGCCCGCGCGATACGATTGCGCGCTTCAAGCTCCCGCAGTCGCACGCGTGCCACTTCCGAGGCCACACTTTTCTCCCAAACAAAATACTTCACCAGCCGAATCGCCGAGAGAATTTGCGCCATTAAAGTGACCCGCTCGTCCCGCCACTTCATCAGCTCTTTATCAAAGCGAGTGAATTCTTTGGCCACTTTCCGCGTGATCGGCAGGAGCACAAGCAAAAGGACGACCGCCACCCAAGCCGTTGATCCCAGGTAATAAAAAAGCAAGCCGATCGCACCGCCGATCATCAACGTGCAATAAATCAAATCGGAAACGGCGTTCCCCACTTCGGCGATGGCATCCGTGTCCACGCTCATGTGGTTGACGATATCGCCGACATGGGTTCGCTCTCGGGCTTCCTTGGTCAAGCGCAACGAGTGCGAAAACAATTTCTTGTTCACCACGTTCGTGACGATCTGCCAGCGCGCCATATTGTAATAAAAGTAAATCTGCAGCGCGAGACCGCCGACGATACCCACTCCACCAACACCGATGCCGTAAATGACGGCCTGCCAAAGGGCGTGCGAATCCGAAAGCCCCTGGGAAATCCGGGTGAGAAAGAGATTCACCAGCACGGGCCCGGAAAGATTCATGACCGCGAACAGCAGGTAAAAACCCAGCGGTGGGAGCCAGTACTTCAAGGTGGCCCGGAGATGGCTGAGGAGCAGCCGTCGACCGCTCGACCAGTCGATCCGCCGCTCATCAATTGTTTCCGTACGTGGATCCAAATGGCTTGGCAGCTCAGGAAAATCCTCCGGTTGCAAGCCACGCTTGGCCCCCAGCCGAATCAGCGGCGTCACCGATGCGAATATCAACATGTCGAAAAAGCGTACAGGGGAGCGCATACAAAAACCTCAATATTTCAAAATCGTTAAATTTTAATTTTCAGGGATTTTTTTTCGCGGAAAGACGGGACTACCGCACGTCCGAAGCAGGAAGTCCGTCGATTCCGATCATAAGCCGGACACAGATAATCGAGTTGATCATTTCGGACCTCCTTTCTAATTAAAAAAGGATACGGGTCGATGGAATCGAAAGTAAAGTTTTATTTTTAAGGGTCCGGGCGGGATCTTGCGGTTTTTGGGAAACCCCAACCCATTTAAATACTTGGAAATCCTTGCCAATAGGTTACGCCCATGGCTAAACTCGGCCTTTCTTAGAGTCAAAAGATCGGCGCGTGGCTCAGCCCGGTAGAGCACTTGCTTGGGGTGCAAGAGGTCGCTGGTTCAAATCCAGTCGCGCCGACCATTTTCTCTCGGTCCATTCCGGACACATAGTTTACAGATTGTTCCGATCACATGGGGTTCTCTGGTTCTCTTCGGTTCGTGGTCGGTCATTGTCAAAAATCAACTAAGCACAAGCATTTAGGTATCTGAGTCTATCCCACTACCAAGCGTGGAGAACCGCTTCTCCGAACCGGTGCGTGAGCTTCTCGGATGCCTTCTGAACTGTGCCTATGGAATGGACCCGCCCCGGTGCAACAAAAAGTTTCCTGGCCAAGTGAGTCGCGCAATCGATCGTATATTCGGCTCTCATGGTTTTTGC
>JAWLHR010000027.1:0-24074 GCA_041690295.1 Bdellovibrionales bacterium | reverse complement strand
CACTGCTTTTTGGCCCAGAAAAAGAAACTTTCGTTCAACTGTGGTTCGGGAAATGTGAAGCAGTTTTGCGATTCGGCGCTGGGAAACGCTTGAAGCTAAAAGTTTGTTGATGCGGTGATTGAGGTGGCGCTTTTTTTGCCTAAAGCAGGGGTGAAAGGTGGCATAAGAAAAGTATCTAGAGCAGCTAACGCAATAAAATCTTCGCACTCTTTTTCCGTCGGATGTTCGGCGAAAGAATCCGGCCTTTAGAATACGCATCCGGCGATCGGACAATTCTTGTGATGATTGACAATAAGGGCAGTTTGGTCGCATGCCCTGTGGTTAAGGGCAAATTTCTCGCCAGGATTTTCTGCAGGCTAGTGGGGCAGTTCTAAACTCGTAAATCCTGAAAAATCTGGGTCAGATTCTGCTTCAGCCAATGAATCGAAGATTCCAACTCTATCGCCAACTCACCCATATTGGTGATCGCCGCATCGGGCGCGGCCTCGATCTGCGCCATATGACTGGCGATCTTTATCATTCCCAGATTCGTGGCCGTTCCTTTTAAGCGATGGGCATAAACCCTGACCTGCTCGGCGTCCTTGATCATGCTGTAACGGAACATGTGTTCCAATTCGATACGGGCGTAGGTTTCGAATTCCTCCACGATACGGAGGAGATCCTCGCGTTCAAGGGCGGCCGCCAACTCGCGAATCACGCCGGTATTTAGAATGTCCGGATCCGGAGAATAAGATTCCGTACTGGCGAAGGCCCGGCGCGCGATGGAAAGATGACCATATTCGATGGCCAGTCGAATCGTCTGATGTAATCGGTCCACGAAAACGGGTTTTTGGAAGAAGTCAAAAGCGCCGAGATTCCAAGCCTCCCGAACGACCGTCAATTTGGAGTAAGCGGTGATCAGAATGAACGGCAGGCGGGGGAATTTTTCTTTCACCACGGCCAGCAGCTCAAGGCCGTTCATTCGGGGCATATCATAATCGGCGATCACTAAATCAATGGAATTTTGATCCAACATCTCGAGGGCCATGCGGCCATCACCGGCGGACAAAACGTTGTACTCGAGCTTCTCAACCAATTTGGTTAAGAGCGAGACAGCAACCGGATCGTCGTCGACGACCAGAATCGTTGGTTTTAAGTGCATACCACTCTATCGACATTTTTCACGAACTTCTGAACTCAACTCTCAATTCAAGATTGTCTAGCTGAAAGTGCTTCGATCCGATCCAGCATCGCGATCAAAAATGATATTCGCGTCACTTTTTCTTCGCGATAGCGTTGTGACGTGCACGTGACCCGGATTGCGGTCGCTGGCCCGGCGGTTCATATGCTCAACTTCTTTTGTTTGTGACCGCCAGTATAAATAAACGTAAGATATAATAGAAAGACTCAAGAAAATCGCGGTGATTTCAAGCGGCGACTGAAGCTCTTCCATCAATAAGATTTTAACCGAAGCGCCGCTTGGGATTCCAGAGGCCTCTCATTGTGAGACGGTCAGCGGAACGCGGGAATCCCCGTGATGTGCTGGCCGACCACCAGGCGGTGGATGTCCTCCGTCCCCTCGTAGGTGTTCACCGTCTCCAGGTTCATCATATGGCGGATGATCGGGTATTCGTCGATGATGCCGTTACCGCCGAGCATGTCGCGCGCTTCACGGGCCACATCGAGAGCGATCCGGCAGTTATTCATTTTGCAAAGTGAGACATGGTGGGGGAGCAGCTTTCCCGCCTCTTTGAGGCGTCCGGCCTGGAGCGCGAGTAACTTACCCTTGGTGATTTCCTGTACCATTTTGACCAGCTTGGCTTGCGCCAATTGGTAGCTCGCCAAGGACTTACCGTTAAAAATGGTCCGATCCTTCGCGTAGTTCAACGCCACATGGTAACAGGCATTGGCCGCGCCCAGCACACCCCAGGCGATCCCATAGCGGGCTTGGGTCAAGCAGCTGAGCGGCGCTTTCAATCCCACCGCTTTGGGGAGAATCGCATCTTCGGGAACAATGCAATCATGGAAGTGAAGTTCCGAAGTGACGCTCACCCGGAGTGAGAATTTTCCTTTCATGGTGGAGGTGGTGTATCCAGGCGTACCTTTTTCAACGATGAAGCCGCGGATTTCTCCATCCAATCGGCCCCAAACAACGGCGATATCCGCGATGCAGCCGTTGGTAATCCACATTTTGTTGCCGTTGATTTTGTAGCCACCCTTGACCTTTTCCACCTTGGTCAACATTCCACCGGGATTGGAGCCGGCATCGGGCTCCGTCAGACCGAAACAGCCGACCAGTTCTCCGCGCGCCAGCTTGGGCAGGTATTTGTTTTTCTGTTCTTCGGAGCCATAGGTAAAGATCGGGAACATGACCAGCGCGCCCTGCACCGAGCAAAAGGAGCGGATTCCCGAGTCGCCCCGCTCCAGCTCCGACATCACCAAGCCATAGGCCACATGTCCAAGACCCGGGCAGTCATAACCTTGAATCGTGGACCCCAGAAGCCCCATTTCAGCAAAGCGGGGAATCAAGTGCATGGGGAACTTTTCGGCCCGGTTGGCCTCTTGAAGGGTGGGTATCACCTCGTTCTCCACGAATTCACGCACTGAATCGCGAATCATCAGCTCTTCGCTGGTGAACAGTTCGTCTTCGAGCATGTAGTTTAATGATTCATAGGTCGCCATGTGTTCCCCTAACCCATCAAGTTTGATGGCCTAGTGGTAGCAGAGCCGGAGTGGACAGGCAATCCCGCACAAGGTAGGGTGGGATTCCATGTACAATCGAGCCGAAGCCGTCGACCGGAACTTCCTTAAACTCGTGCCCGAAGGCCGCCTGCCGGAAGCACGAAGTCACACATCATTGCAAGAGGCCGGACTCAGCCCCGAAGAGTTCATGGATCTCTTCGAGACCCAAATGATGAGCCGCCATATGGATCTTCGGGCTCGAATCCTGAAGAACCAGAACGAATGCTATTACACGATCGGCAGTGCCGGCCACGAAGGAAATGCGGTCTGGGGGAAGGTATTTCGTCTAACAGACATGGCCTTTGTCCATTACCGAAGCTGTGCCTTTATGATTCAAAGGGCCAAACAATTGCCGGGCAGCACTCCCCTTTACGACACCATGCTTTCATTTGTGGCTTCCAGTGAAGATCCCATCGCGGGCGGTCGTCATAAAGTCTTTGGCAGTTATCCACTGATGGTTCCGCCGCAAACATCCACTATCGCGTCCCATTTACCAAAAGCCATGGGGGCGGCCCTTTCCATTGGTCGCGCCAAGGATCTGCGGCTGCGAAGCGCGGTTATGCCTTCGGATGCCCTCGTGTTTTGCTCGTTCGGTGATGCGTCCATCAATCACTCGACCGCGGTCGGCGCCGTCAATTCGGCCCTTTGGGTGGCCCATCAGAACGTGGCCATGCCAATCATTTTTATCTGTGAAGACAATGGCATTGGCATCTCGGTGCCGACTCCCAATCAATGGCTTGAAACCCAGTACGGTCAGCGGCCCGGCTTAAACTACATCGCCTGTGACGGATTGAATCTCTGCGATCTTTACGCCAAAGCCCGCGAGGCCGAAAGATACACTCGCTTACGCCGCAAGCCTGTATTTCTTCACATGAAATGCGTGCGCCTTTTGGGTCATGCCGGTTCGGATGTGGAACTCACTTATCATTCGCTGTCAAAAATCGAGCAAACCGAATTCAACGATCCGTTGTTACATTCCGCCCGGATCGCGCTGGAAAACGATCTCGCCACGGCGGAAGAAATCGTGCGCATTTATAAAACCATCGGTGAACAGGTGGCCGCGATCGGCGAACAGGCCAAAACGCGACCCAAATTCTTAAAGCGTGAAGAAATCCGGGCGTCGCTCACCGCTTGCGCCCATCCCAAGGAAGCGCCCCCTCACCCGGCGCCCGATGAACTCCGCACGCTGCTTGGACCTGACGTGGAAAAACCCCTCCATTTGGCAAAGCTGATCAACATGGGCCTTGCGGAAATTCTCCATCGTTATCCGGGAGCGGTTATTTTCGGCGAGGACGTGGCACAAAAAGGTGGCGTGTACAACGTCACCGAGGGCTTGTATAAAAAGTTCGGTCCTCGCCGGGTTTTCAATTCGCCGCTGGATGAGCAGACCATCCTCGGCAATGCCATCGGTTTCGCGCACAACGGATTCTTGCCGATTCCCGAAATTCAGTTTTTGGCTTACGTTCATAATGCCGAAGACCAGATCCGAGGCGAGGCCGCGACCCTGGCGTTTTTCTCGCAAGGGCAATTCACCAACGGGATGCTGGTTCGAATCGCCGGCCTGCCCTATCAAAAAGGTTTCGGCGGACACTTCCACAACGATAATTCATTGGCGGTTTTCCGCGATATTCCCGGTGTGATCGTGGCCGTGCCCAACAATGGGGAAGACGCGGTCAAGATGCTTCGCACCTGTGCGGATCTCGCCTGGCGCGAAGGCCGCGTGGTGGTTTTCGTCGAACCGATCGCGCTTTACATGACTCGCGATCTGCATGAGCCCAACGATAAATTATGGACCGGCACTTTCCCGCTGGAAGGGTCCATTGCCCTCGGAGAATTCGGCGTTCACGGCGATTCCGACGTTTTGACGATCGTGACCTACGGAAACGGTTATTACTATTCCCGCCAGGCCGCTGAGATTCTTAAATCAAAGCATGATGTGCCGGTGAAAGTCATCGACCTGCGCTGGCTGGCGCCCATTAACAAAGAGGCTCTTCTATCGGAAATCGGGGATGTGCCAAATCTTTTGATCGTCGATGAGTGCCGCAAGACCGGCTCCTGGAGCGAATGGATGTGCGGCGCGGTTTTGGAAAACTTCGAACGGCCGCCCCGGGTGAAAGTGATCGCCGCGGATGATTGCTTTATTCCGCTGGGGAAAGCCGCGGCGGCGGGACTTCCCAGCCGCGATGAAATCGTCCATGGGGCGTTGCAAATGTTGAACAAGGTTTGAAAATGAAGAAGCGAGCTCTTGTCATTTGCCCCGGCCGGGGTTCCTACACCAAAGAAACGCTCGGTTACCTGAGAAAGTACGGCGCTCATGTGACGAAGTTTTTGTACGATATCGACCGCCGGCGCGAAAACCTGATGGAACCCACCATCACCGCGCTGGATTCCGAAGCCACATTTTCACCGCAACGGCACACCCGCGGTGAAAATGCTTCCGCTTTGATTTACGCCTGTGCTTATGCGGATTTCATGGCGATCAATCGGGAACGTTATGACATCGTGGCCATCACCGGCAACTCCATGGGATGGTATTTGGCCTTAACGTACGGCGAAGCCCTTGATTGGGCGGGCGGCTTCACCGTGGTGAACACCATGGGTTCGATGATGAAAGAAAAAATCATCGGCGGACAAGTGATCTACCCGATCTGCGATGAAAACTGGCGCCGCTCACCGAAACGCATGGAGGAAGTGGAAAAAGCCATCGCGCGGGCTCACGAAAAAAGCGGTTGCGAGATTTATTTGTCCATTGCGCTTGGCGGTTATGTGGTTTTGGCTTCCGAGCAACCCGGCCTCAACGCTTTGCTGAAGGAACTCCCGCCGGTCGAGAATTACCCGTTCCAATTGATCAATCACGCCGCCTTTCATACACCGCTGCTCAATTCCACGTCTGAGCGTGCGTTTGAAATGATTCCGCCATCCATTTTCCAAAAACCGCGCGTTCCGCTGATTGATGGGCGCGGCGTGATCTGGCAGCCTTATTCCACCCGAGTGGAAGAGCTATACAGCTATACCTTGGGCCATCAGGTCGTGGCCCCTTACGACTTCACCCGAGCGGTCACTGTGGGTTTAAAAGAGTTCGCACCAGATGTGGTGATTCTTTTAGGGCCAGGCAGCAGCTTGGGTGGCTCCATCGGGCAAATCATGGTGGAAATCAATTGGCGCGGTGTTGACGGAAAACAATCGTTCACCGAGCTGCAAGCGACGAATCCCGTTTTGCTCGCCATGGGTCGGGCGGATCAACGAAACTTGGTTATTTAAGAGTGTTCGGTCCCTAAGTCGTGTGAACATCAATTCGAATTCACGCGATAATATGACTAATGCACTCGGCTTTCGCGGTCTTCGCAATCTTCGCGATGTTGTTTGTCGGACACGTAGCCGAAGCCGCGAAAGCCCCAAAACCGGACTGGTCCTACGTCCAAAAGCGGTTGAAGAAAGCCAAATTCAAACAATCTTTCATCAATGATCTCAAGCGCATTTACGATCACAAACACTTCACCCGCGTTCTGGAGTTCAACGTCCTTCTTTACCTGCGCCAGACTGATTATCACCAGCCGCAAGTGTCCCGCGAAGCCGTGAACGATGTGCGAAATTTCTTGGCCAAAAATAAATCCGCATTCGCGCGGGCGGAAAAACTTTATTCCGTTCCGCCGCCGGTCATCTCCTCGCTTCTTTGGCTGGAATCCAGGCACGGTCAGAATAAAGGCGTTTATCACGTGGCCAGTGTCTATTTACATCTTCTGCAGGCGGAGCGACCGACCGTGGTTCGTTATCTCAAAGCCTCGGTCCCCCGCTACAACAAGAAACCACCCAAAGGGACTCCCGCGAAAGTTGCGCAGCGCGCCCGAACCAAAGCCGAATGGGCACTGGCTGAGCTCAAAGCCCTACAGAACATGTACAACCGGGACGCGAAGTTGGTTCGAGAGCTTAAAGGCTCCTTTTCCGGGGCTTTCGGAATGGCCCAGTTTATTCCCAGCAGTTATGTGAAGTTCGCGCGGGCTTATTCGAAAAAGCGAGCGCCCAATCTCACCCGCGCCGATGATGCCATTATGAGCGTGGCGCACTATCTGAAAAAGTCAGGCTGGAAAAACGGCAAAAAAGGAACCCATAAAAAGGCCCTGATGAAATACAACAACAGCGAAGATTACGCGAAGGCGATTCTCAGTCTGGCCGATCGAGTGGCGCCTGAAAATCTACAGGTGCGCCGGGATGTATCCGGAAGCGGCACCAAGGCGAAATCCACCAAGAAAAGTAAAAAGAAGAAAAAATAAAAAACCAGTGGAACGGTCGGCCCATCCCACTGGTTATGCGCGTCAATATTCAGTTAACTGTTTACCAACCCGAATTGCGGTTTTCGAGGTAAACGTTCACTTTGGACGGCGGCAGACCTTTCGGTTTGGCGCGGAACTGGATGGATTGCACTTCCAATCCGCGACGATTGAACCGCACACGAACGGGACGGTTGCCCAACTCACCACCTTCGATGCGATCGCAAATGCGGCCATTACGGCAGCGAACGACGATGTCACGAATTTCCACATTGGCGCCGCGATCCAATTCAAGAATCATCGCACTGGCGCGCATTCGTCGGCGGCTTTCAACGGTGTCCGTGTCCCATTTGAACGGATTCGAACAACTGAAGGACCCGACAAACACATAGCGTTGATTGCGCAGAATATCCCAATCGGCATTTTCCGCTTCAACACCGGTTTCAATTTGAATTTCGCTTGTTTGCAATTCGCTTTCATTTGCGAATGCGAAGTTGGCCAATCCCAACACTGCGATTGCAGCCACAAAATACTTGGTCATTTTGGTCACCCCCCAAAAAAGTTTAGCTGATTCTATCTGATTTATAGATGTAAGCAAGCTTCCAAATTCGCATCGAATTCAATTCATTCCGATCGCTTTCGATGCATTCAGATCCTCAACTGCCTCATCAATAGTCACAAAGCGCACACGGCCGATTTTTGACAGAAGGATTTCGGTGGCCTTGGCCGTATGGCTTTGAATGTCATGAAAAAGAATGATTCCGCCGCCGGATTTATTCATTTGTTTACGCACTCGTTCCGCCACCGAGTTCGCGTTTTTGTCGGCCCAATCCAGGCTGTCCACGTTCCAAAGGACGTGGATCAAGCCTTCATTGGCGATTGTTCGGCGCACCTTCGTATTCTTGGCGCCATAAGGAGTGCGGAAAAACCTCGGCCGCTCGGGAAAGTTTTCCGCGAGAACTTGGTTCGACACGCTGACCTCGAAGCCCAGTTTCAGATCCGTGACCTTGGTGAGATCGGCATGGGTGTAGGAATGATTTTGCAAAGAATGTCCTTCATTGGCCGCCGCTTGAATCACTTTTTTATGTTTTTCCGCGTTCTGCGCCAGCCAAAAGAACGTCACGATCAGGTGATTACGTTTCAAAACATCCAATATGGGTTGAGTTCGCGAGGGATGTGGACCGTCGTCGTAAGTCAGCGCCCATGTGCCCCGGGGAAACTCGCTTCCGGTGATTTGCCCTTTATTCCCCGGACTGGGTTCGATCATCGTGAGAAAGGCGTTATGGCCGTCGGTTCGAGCCCGATAATCCATTAATTTCCGGTAAGCGGGCGATCGTCTCAGGTCCCACTTTTCGGCTGAAGTCTCTTCCAGCTCACGGTCGAAATCCGCCACGAGTTGTTTGAGAACTGTTGCATCATTCGCGCTCGCTGGGGCGGCGCCCATCATCGTCAGCATGAGAATTATGTACGTCATGCTGAAATTCTAATGACGAGTTTGCCGGTAAGCCAAACGATTTGATGGTTAATTCACGGTAAACAGCGAGTGCTCAACTTCGCCGGTACAGTAAACATCAGTGATAACAACTGTGTTACGGCCCATATGCACCGTTTCGCACAGCAGTACCTGATAGTCGCCACCGACACCGCTTGTATTGGGCATCAAGCGATCAACCGCGTGCTCGATCACGGAAATATCTCCGCAGATTTCCGCCGAGCTGGGAACGCCATCCTCCGAAACGTTCTGAAACGCACTGGCGCGAAGAATGGCCACGGCTTGCTCGAGTCCGCAATTCATCGTCACCGCGACCGCCGCGGGACTCGCCCACAGCATGACGGCTAAAATTATTTTGTTCATCTTTGACCCACCCCTT
Organism: Bdellovibrionales bacterium; assembly: GCA_041690295.1. GTDB lineage: Bacteria > Bdellovibrionota > Bdellovibrionia > Bdellovibrionales > UBA1609 > JALHOQ01. Next base: position 15,214 of record JAWLHR010000027.1, on the reverse strand, counting down.
GTTGCCGGCCAACCTATCTCGCGAATTGTTTTTCGCAAATACCGCCGCTTCTCCTCAGAAAAAATTCTACGTTTTTCACTCGTGCTCGGCGTGAGCTTTCCCCCGAATTGTTATGATTTTGTTAACTTGAAGCGGGTCGGAAGATTACCTGAATCCGGCGGCTGGTGGCTTCTTGTTCTGGCCGGTGACTTCGTTATCTGGCAGGCGGCTTCGTCGGTCTCCTGGTCTCCCGGTCGCCTGATTTGATGGTCACGGAAGATATCGTCCCATTTTCTCGACCCCGAATTCGTTGATGGCCGAGCGTTGATTGCATGATCGGCAAAGAAGCCGCAAATTACTGATCTCGTCGACTCCACCCTTCCCCACCGGCACCAAGTGATCAATTTCAAGCGCATATTCCGACTCGCAATTTTCGCAGCGACCATTTGCCCGCTTCCAAACTGCACGCCGTAGATGGACGGAGATGTAACTTCGCTTCTTATCCCCCTTCGCACTTATGACGCGCATTTTCTTGGCCGGCGCGGGTGAATTCTCAGCCATTTCAATCGTATTCTCTATTCCGCCGTCACTTACTTTGTCTTTACCCGTCTTACCTTCATTCGCGACACGCCTTTCACCTTCGTCCTTCGAAAACTTTTTCATTGGATCCATTTTTTCCAATCCCAGATCCGCGAGCATCTTGATCTCGATCTTATCCGACGTCACCGCTCTCACTCGATCCGCGATCAGCTGATGCGGATCACTGGCCTGGTTCAAAATTATCTTCTCCGCCTCTCGCTTAGATTTGTTCTCCAGCTTAGAGATGATTTCGAGTTTCTTCTCTTTCGGTATATCGGCGGTCTTCCGCTCGGCGCGGAACAGTGATTGCGCCAATCCAAGATTGGTCAGTGTCAGAGCGCTGGATTCGATCTTGGTTTCAAGTTCCGGAATCTCTTTGAGAAGCCGCATCGCTGAAATCCGTCGCCCGGCCTGATCTTCACTGTAGCCGAGTTTTTTGACCGAATATTCAAACAGCGACTTGAATCCCAGTTCCGAAAACAATCGGCGCCGTTCAATTTCCCGAAGGTGATGCAGCACTTTGGTGAGCAGCTCCCGCTCTTCGCGAGCCAGTTTTTCCGTGTTCATCAACAAAACCTGATCAGATAAGTTTCTCAGATTCATGAAGGCGCCCTCCTTCGGAGTTTTCATCGGGCCCACCATAACATGGGTTTTTCAAGCGCACGTTTTTGGATTTTCAAAAAACAATTTCGTTTTTCAGGTGTTCAACAGAGCGCCCATTAAACGGCGTAAACGCCTCTTTGCGCGACGGAAATTGATTCCACATCAAACCTTGGATTGTTTTTCTTTTTCTCGCCTCAAATTCAATTTTGATGAGCGCGAATTCACGTCAAGAGAAAAAATTTATTTTAACCGAAACAAACTTCGTCACATAGTTTGTCGGCCGACGCAGATGGGATTCGGTTATTCGAAACTAATCTGCCACATCATTTCTCGCAGGCGCGAGAGGAATTCAGTCACCAACACAAAACTTCGCCACATCGTTTCTTGGCCGGCGCGGGTGAGACTCACCTTAACAATTATCTAGGCCAACTCTTTTGATGCTTCTTTCCTCAATGAAAGAACGACACGCGTTCCAACTCCAGATCTCGCGGGCGAAAATCTCAAACTCCCACCCCATCGCGAGATCATGCGGTTGGCGTAGAGGATTCCAATTCCAGACCCACCATGTCCGCTTTTCGTCGTAATGATTTCGCGCCCTAATTTCGCCATCACTGACGGCTCAATGCCTTTTCGAATCGCTATAATCGCTTGGGGGGAAATGCTTGGTGCCCGAAAGAGGACTTGAACCTCCACAGCCTTGCGGCCACAGGCTTCTGAGACCTGCGCGTCTACCAGTTCCGCCATCCGGGCAAAGGAAGGAAGAGACTAATATCTCAGCGCGGTGTGCGTCAACGGGAAACCCGATAGGCCATTATCAGGAGCAGGACACCGACGATCCGCACGATCCAAGGGCCGCGGATCTCCGCGCCAAGGCGGCTTCCAAGGATTCCGCCGAGGATCACGGCCGGCGCCATCAGTAAAAAGGCCGACCACATAACTGGCGCCCCACGCCAAACCACGATCAAAACCAAGGTTCCCGCGGCCACCGTCGCCAGTATGAATTGCGACGTCGCCGTGGCCTGTTTCACGGGAAATTTCCGAATGTAAACCATGTAGGGCATCTGTAAAACCCCGCCGCCGATCCCGAAGAAACTGGCCACCGTACCCACTCCCACACTGAAGACGAAATCCAACCAGTTGAATCCAACCTTCGCCACCTTTGGCGAAGAGTCGGCACGGGGTGATCGCCACAAAATGTAAATGGCCAGCAAAAAGAGGAACCCGCCCAAAAACACCTGGAACGACTCCCTTGTCACCAAACTTTGCAGATAAACACCAATCATCACACCCACGACGGAAAACACCGCCATACGCCTGGCGAACGGACGATCGATATTTTTGATCTGCTTGCCAATAAATAAAGACGTGAGTGAATTCAAAAGCACCACGCTCAGTGAAAGCGCGGCAAGACTTGCCGGGCCGTGCTCCCGCCCGAACGTTTCCACTAAGAGCGGCATCAGAAAAATTCCGCCGCCCAAACCGGAAATCGCGCCCAACGTGGCGGCGAACCAGGCCAGAAAGATAATCGTTAATGTCATGCCCTAGTTAATGCGCTAAACGGGTGAAAGTCAAAGTGACGAGCGTGCCCGGACCTGATGCCGGCGTACCGAACTCAATCTTTACTCCGTGAATCCGGGCGATTTCAGCGGCGATCGACAAACCTAGGCCGGAGCCTTCGATATTTTGCACGGACTGTCCGCGTGAGAACCGTTCAAAAATCTTGGCGGTCATATCGGGCGGAATCCCCGGGCCGTAATCACGGATCAAAAGTCGCACCGTTTTCGCCGAGCCTTTCAAATGCAACTCCACGTCCGTGGAACTCGGCGCGTATTTAATCGCGTTCTCAAGGAAATTTTCCAACATGGAATCGAGCAATTCCGCGTCTCCGAGCACTTCCACATCCAGCTCGCGACCCGGTTGATCGGCCGTGATTTGGGTGCGTAATCGGACTTGCTTTTTCTGACTGAGTTTTTGCAGACGCGCCACGGACTGGAGCATGACTTCGTCGAGCCGCACCGGCGCGAACGTGATCGAATCTTTGCCCGCCTCCAGTCGCGCCAATAGCAAAAGATCCTGCACCAGCAAAATGAGCCGTTGAATTTCATCGGCGGCGGATTCGAGCCCATCGGCCAGATCGGCGCCTTGCGCCTGGGCCTTGCGCAAAGAATGCAATTCATTCTTAAGTATGGTCAGAGGCGTTTTCAATTGGTGAGACGCATTTGAAATGAATCGGTCCTGACTGGCGAACGCGCTCTCCAGCCGATCCAGCAAACTGTTAAACGTAATGGCCAGCTCGCGAATTTCATCATGGGCGTGGGGCACCGGAATCCGCTCGGTGAGATTTTCCACGCCCGTAATGGCCGCCGCCTTCGAAGTCATTTCATGCACCGGGCGAAGCGCCCGGCGCGACATCCACATTCCCGCTACACCGGCGATCACCAGGAACAACGGGATGGCGAGCAAAAAGAAGAGAAGCAAGTCCCGCCGTTCCTGTTCCGGCAAATCAAGTGGCACGGCCACTTGCAAAATCAAAGGCTCGCGCCAGTCGGAGCGACTGGCGTAAAAGGTCAGCATGCGCAGATCCGGCGAATTGGATTTCAATCCCATGCTGGACGCGCTCAAGGTGCGAAAAATCGCCCTCTCGTGGGGAATCCGGGCCAAAGTTTCCGCATCCAGCGGCAACTGCCGGTTTTTCAAAGCCCGCGAGTGCCCGAGAATACGACCGTTGATGTCGCGAATCTCCAGGAAACTTCCACCAAGATGAAACGGAAAAATCTTTCCGGCCTCGGGCACGTTTGGATTCACCACGAACAAACGCCCGACGAAATCCATTTCCAGATTGGTGCTGATATCGACGGCGAAGTTGTAAAGCGCTTCATTAAAAACCCTGTTTTGGGTGCGCTGAAAATATTTGAACAGGACCGCGCAGAAAATGCTCAAGCCCGCGGCGAAGATACTCAGGTAAAGCATCGCCAGACGAAAGCGAATTCCCTGGCGGCGGAAAATCATCATTGGTCGGCGCGCTTAAGTACGTAACCGTAGCCGGTCACCGTGTGCAGCAATCGAGTGGGAAACGGTTCATCGATTTTTTTTCGCAAATGCCGCACGTAAACGTCGATCACATTGCTTTCGTTATCAAAGTGAACGTCCCAAACATTTTCCCCGATTTCAGTGCGCGTGAGCGGACGGTTCGCGTTTCGGAGAAAGTATTCGAGCAAGGAGAACTCTTTTTGCGTCAACGTGATCTCGGAGCCGGCTCGTTGCACACGACGCTGGATCAAATCCATTTGCAAATCTTCGAATCCAAGACGGGTTCGCCCGCCTTCTTTTCGTCTCAGCAGCGCGCGGATTCTCGCCAGAAGTTCATCAAACTCGAATGGTTTCGCCAGATAATCATCCGCGCCGGAATCCAACCCGCGCACTTTGTCTCGGGTGGAATCCAGAGCCGTGAGCATTAAGATGAATCCCTTATAGGATTCATTGCGCATCTGTCGCGCCACATCCATTCCGTTCCCATCCGGCAACATGACGTCCAGAACGATCAAGTCAAATTCCGAGTTCGCCGCCAGCGTCAGACCGGCCGCGGCGCTTTCGGCGACTTCAACCACATAGCCGGCCTCCTGGAGACCGTTTTTTATGAAACTCGCGGACTTCTTTTCGTCTTCGACAACCAGCACTCTCATAGGTTGCTAAACTACCCTAAATTTCCGGAAAACCGCAATGGTATTAAATACTTTTAATTCCGCTTTCATCGGGTCTTTATGGCCCTCGGGTAAAAAATTTCCTGCCTAGCGAACCCCCTTTTGTAATGGCGTGAGGGGGACCAAGATGGTCGCTCCTCACGCCCTCCTTTCTTGACCTCGACGCCGGCTCCCCGTTTAATGGTTTTTTTAAGGAGAGCAACTTGATCTGGCTTCTCGCTTTGGCTCTGACCACGGCGCAGGGAAAAGCGCTCGTTTCTAAAATTGGTTCTTGTAAGAGTGAAAAAGGCGCCCCGAAAGTTCTGCTGGTCAAGCAGTGGCATTTGGCGCCGACCACCATCACCAAAGGTTTTCGCGAACGGTATCCGCAAGAACGGAACCAAACGGCCATATTTATCTACCTTGCCGACAAAGCCAAACATAAGAAAATCGACTTAGTGGTGGGCGAAGGTTGCGAAGGTGAAATCAACGATGGCTTCACCACTAAATTCAACGGCTGGGACCTCGCCTCTTTAAAACAGAATCGCCCCAACACCCGTAAGTTCGAACGCATTCTCACCCATGTACCGATGAAGCTAGAGGCAAGGTTTAATGACCGATTGCTCACGGTCTGCGGCGACAACGAGAAGTTGATCCAGGAAGGAAACTTGCGGCTCAGCAACTTGCGCGGCTGGGCTGGGTATCATTCAAAGCTGAGCGACCCCGCTCTCGCTGAAGATAAGAAAAAGATGTTCGCCGAGGCGGCGATCAATCTTCTGAAGGTGGATCAATCCACGCCGATTGAGAAATTAATTTCACTGATTCAGGATAAGATCAGTGAGGAACTCGACCTTTTCAAAAAATCATTGAACGAACGCAATGATTCATTCGTTAAGACGTTGCAATCTTATCCATTTAAAACGGCCGCCGTGGTGATCGGCGGACTTCATATTCAGGATTTGAAAAGCAAGGTCGAGGCCGCCGGGTTCGGTTGCGATATCATTGAACCCGTCGGCTATGACCGTGATCTTGAACGAACGATCGCGAGCTTTGAACAAGCCCTGAAAAAAACTAGCCCTCGCGAATAGCTTCCGTCTCGTCGACCGGAGCGGTTGATGGTGAAGATACCGGAGCGTCGGCACATCCCGTTCCGATGGCTTTCTGGTTCATAGCGAAGACACGCTCGGCGATGATCTTACACTCGTCACAGAAAAGCGCTTGGAAGCGAATCCGCTCTTCGCCTTTACACCAGGAATTGTACATCCGGTAAAAACCTTCAGCCATTTCGTTCCAGGCATCCTGTGCCTTGAAACCTTTCACCTTGAGCGGGTCACAAGCTTGATAAAGACCCGGGCCTTTGATGTCGCCCACGCCGAATTCACCATCCAAATACTGCTGCATCATCTTGTCGCAGGTGGCGGTGAGATTCTGACTGATACGAGCACACATGAAGGTGGGCAAAATGCGCTCGGATTGTCCTTCGACTTCTTTGAAGTTCTTTTCCACAACCTCAGCCGGATGCTTGGTTTGCTTGGCGACTTTTTGGATGGTTTCCGGAGTTCCCCTCAGACCCAGACAAAAGACTGTGGGGTTACAAAGCGCCTCGTTGGCCTTTTTACACTGATAACCATAGCCACCGATATCGAACTTTTTCAGCAATGTGGGTGAGCCGCAGGTCCCTTTGCGCTTATTCGCCGTACGGTAGGTTTGGAAAAATCCAGCTCCGATACAAACATTCGACGACCGATCCCGGCGGAATTCGTTCTCCAATTCTTTGCGCCGTTTATCGGAAAGATTACTGCACGCGAACTTCGGAATTTCACACCGGGGTTTTGAAGCGCTGGCCGGTGCCAGCGGCGACTTTGGCGGCTCAGCGGGTGCCGCGGGAGTTGGCGCCGGGGTGGCCTCAGCGGTTTGTGGTGCCGCGCCCGCTTCAGGTTTAGCGGCTTCCGATCCACTAGTGGATTGTCCACCAGGGCCGACCTGCGCTTGAGGCGACACACTTGAACTCACACTTCCCGAAGAGGAGGTCGGCACCGGGGTCGATGGAGACGAAGACGGAGAACTCGACACGGCCGGAGCCGACGGGGCCGCACCGGCGTTCACTGTAAACGGTTTGCGGGTCCCATCAATGTTATAATCCCCGCTTCCCAATACATAGTGGACCCGGCGTTCCGGGGCCTGACGATCAAACCAATCTTTCGGTAGTCGGATTCCCGATAAAAGTTCTTCACGACGATATTCCGAGAGCGCCATCCAACTGTCGAAGGGAATGTAGTGTCGAGCGCCGTCGCTGCGACCGGGAAGCACTAAAGTCGTGGAGTCCAGCGGCGCGCGATCATTCGGGCTGAAGACAAACTGATCATGGGAAGAGCTCTCTTGCGGTTTGGTGAACGCGCAGGTTCCAAGCTCCGGATTGAATTCTACATTTTTTCCACGACATTCCCAGCGTCCAGTGGACTTGTTAAATGAGGGGACAATGGGCAGTGGCGGGGTGTAAGCGTAGGCGGCGGGCATGACTTCCAATTCTCTGATGTAGCTCGCGACCTGGTCCTTTAAATTTTGAAGACCGGCAGTTTCGATGCCCCGTTGCTTTTTTTCCATGTATTCAATAAGACTTCGAACTTCCTTTAAGTAGGCCATGCGTTTGTTCGGGGGTAATTTGGCCAATTGCTGGTAGGTGAGCAACCGTCCCTCGAACCGGTTCATGGACTTCGCGAGTGTGGAGCTGCAGAAGAGGGTCAACAACATCAGAAAAAGAAGTCGGCGCATGCTTGCTTATCCTCCCGTGGAAAATCCCTTTTAATTTTAGCGGCAGCCCAACAAAGATCCTAGGGACCAAAAGACTGGTTTTGCATGCTTAGGGCCAAATCTCTTCCATCTGGCTTTCGAATGAGCGTCGAAAAGGTAGACGGATGTTAGTTGAGTGATAGTCGCTTTCGGTATATTTTTCCCCGAATGAATTCAACGGTTCTGGTCCATGCCCAGGATGTGAAGAAATTTTTTGGCGAGTTTCCCGCCGTCAACGGCGTCTCCTTGCAAATCCGCGAGGGCGAATGCTTCGGCCTTTTGGGCCCGAACGGAGCCGGTAAATCCACCTTAATCAACATGATCTACGGCGTGGTTCTGCGCGGCGCGGGCGAACTCACCATTTTCGGATTGGACCCCACGACCTCAAGCCGCCAAATCAAGCGCCGGCTGGGCGTGGTCACCCAAGACAACGCCCTCGATGAAAGCTTGACCGTCATCGAAAACATGTCGATTTACGCGGCTTTTGTCGAAGTTCCGAAGAAAGAACGTATTCAACGGGTGAAAGAGCTCTTGGATTTCATGCAGCTGGCCCATAAAGCCAACGAACCGATTCGCACATTATCAGGTGGGATGAAACGACGATTGGTTTTCGTCCGCGCTCTTCTATCGGATCCGGATTTCATTATTTTGGACGAGCCCACCACCGGATTGGATCCGGCCGTCCGTCATCTGCTCTGGGGTAAGGTGAATGAACTTCGTCAACGCGGAAAAACCATCTTGTTGACCACGCATTACATGCACGAAGCTGAAGTTTTATGCGACCGGCTGGCGATTATGAACGAAGGCAAAGTGATCGCCGAGGGAACGCCGCAAGGTTTGCGCGAGATGCACACGCCCGGATTCGTGGCCGTATTCCACAAAAACGGGCGGGCCGATCAGATCCAGCAAGCGGCCATGCGCCATCAGTTTCAGTTCACCGAGGACAGCTCCGGCGTTTACGTCCGCGCTCCGCATCTCAACCAGCTTATCGATTTTCAATCCGAAGTTAAAATTCCCGCGTTGCAGTTGCGCCCGTCCCATCTCGAAGACGTGTTCTTGAAACTCACTGGACAGGAGCTGACCGCCGATGCTTGAGACGCTACGATTAAGCTGGCACATCGTCCGGCGCAATTGGTGGGTTTACCGCAAAGATTTCATCGCCAATGTTTCACCCACCGTGATCGAACCGGGATGGATGCTGCTTTCCCTGGGACTCGGGCTTGGCGCTTTCGTGGCGGAGATCGAAGGACGCTCGTACGTTCAATTCATCGCGCCGGGCCTCGCGGTCTCGACCGCGATGTTCACCGCCTTTTTCGAAACCAGCTACAATTTTTACGTGCGCATGACCTTTGAAAACATCATCAAAGCCATGCTCACCACACCCATCGGCGTGGGCGAAATCATCATCGGTGAATTCCTTTGGGTCTCTTTAAAAGGCGCCCTGATGATGACCGGAGTGACTCTTTTTCTGGTTGTCTTCGGTTTATTCGCCAACCCGTACTACTTATTTCTGGTGCCGATCGTGGGTATGCTGATCGCCTTTCCTCTGGGCGCGATCGGACTGCTCGCCTCGTGCTGGGTGAAAAACATCAATCAATTCCAATCGTATTACGCCTTTCTGATCGGACCGAGTTACTTCTTCTCCGGCATTTTCTTTCCGGTTGAACAGATGCCGGTGGTGGCTCAATGGGTGGCCAAGGCGCTCCCCCTTTACCATGGGGTTCAGTTGGCCCAGTCCTTGTTTTGGGATCAGAATATCGCGCGAACCATGTCGTTTCACGGGAGTGTCCTTGTCGTGTACTCGGCGGTCTTGGCGGTCATTGCTTATTCGCAGCTTAAGCGTAAACTGTTATCTTAACGAAAAGAGGCCACCTATGACGAAGCCACAGCATCCCACGGTACGACAATTCATGAGTCAGGTCCTTTTAACTTGCGCGAGCGACATGTCGCTGACGGAAGCGGCCCAATTAATGACTTCACACAAACTCACCACCGTGCCCGTCGTCGGCAAAGACGGCGAGGTGATCGGGGTTCTTACGGACTTTCAGCTATTGCGCGCTCTCCTGCGATCGCGGCAGGAACCGTCGATTAAAACACTCGCGGACGTGGCGAGCGAGCTGGATCCGGTCGTGACCGTTCATGAGGACGATTCCATCGTGTCCGCTTTCAGATTGATGATCCAATCGCCCAATCACCGGATCTATGCGCTCTTGGAGGGCAAACTGACCGGCGCGGTCAGTCCCAAGGACCTTCTTCTCTACATGGCCGGTATAAAAAATAAATCCGAACAGGTTTTGGATTCGATCGTGCAGCGGCAAATTGAATCCATCCTTAAGGAATTGCACGACACCCGTCGGCTTCTATCCGATTACCAACAGATGTTCCATGAGTCGCCCTACCTCATGCATTCGGTGGACATGGAAGGAAAAATTATCGCCGCGAACAAGATGATCCACTTCGTTCTTGGCTACGAAGAGGGAGAGTTGATTGGAAAAACCTTACGCCAACTCTATCCGCCGGAGAATTACCGCCGAGCGATGGAAGGGCTCGAAACCGTCCGAAAACTCGGTTTTCATCCCATCGTGAACGTGGTGATGATGAAAAAAGACGGCGATACGGTCCGCGTGGATGTCGCTTCAACCCTGAGGAAAGATGAGAAGGGCCAACCTGAAGCCACGATTACGGTCGGCCGTCTGAGTGATTCTTACCGCATGCTTAACTTTTTGCAGCAGGCGGCCCAAGCCGCCAACCGCCGCGCGCGCTAGTATTATTCGCCGTCAACAGGTGCGGCTTCGGATTCGTCGACCCACAGCGATTTCGGAATCAGCTCCCACTGCTTGAGGATGTCCGCATCACCCAAAGTGTTGCGCCGGTTTATGCCATAGGCATAAAGGAACGAACCATCCTGTGAGCGAGAGATCACCGTTTGAATCCATTTGTAAGGAATGGCGGGGCATCCCCAGCTTCTTCCCTGTTTTGGTCTCGTGTCTTTCACATAGTTGGAAGGATGAAGCACGATCGCGCGGGCCCGGGCGTTGTCGTTGGTTTCCTCCAAACCGTCCAGCCGCAACGACTCACCGTACTTGCCCACATATTTTTCCTGTATCAGGTAGGAGCCGAGCGAGCTCATATGAGAATTCGGAATGTTCGAGAAGTACTGGGCGAAGCCGTCGTTGTCGGGATCGGATCCTTCGCCGTGAGCCACCGCCCAGGCGCTCACCCGTCCGGTTGCACGGTGAACCTGGTAAAAGCGCAGATTGCCCGAGTGTTGGGTGAAGTCGATCATCGAGATGTAGGTTTTGTTACGCACCCACGGTTCGAACTGATCGTACTTTTCAAACGCGGCTTGAGCCACGCGTGAGGGAACACCTTGCGCCACTATGGCTTGATACAAGTTGATCGGTTCGTTCGACGCCCCCAGAACCGATGCCAAATAATCGTGCAACTCAGGATCCGGTTGCACAGGTTGAAAAGCCACCGGCGGAGCGCTCGTTCCACATGCGGTGATAAAAACGACCAAAAGAGGTAGGACAAATGTTGTTTTCATAGTAGCTACCCTTCGGATGATGTTTTCGTGCCTTTAGGAAATTGTAGCGGAAATACGCATTTGACGTGCGTCGAGCCACAGAGTGAAAATGCACAATCTGGACGTTGGTCACGGAAATTGTGGCGATCGTCGGGCATTGATACGGAGTTTCCGGCCCAGGAAAATTGGAAATCCCGGTCTCCCAGGTAACAGTGATGAGATGTAAAATCGGCCTTTTGTTTTGTCTTTTGCTCTCCGGTTGCGCGAGTTTAACGCGGCCGACCCCCCTCGTGTTGTTAACGGATTTCGGAACGCGCGACGGAGCCGTGGCGGCCATGAAAGGTGTGGCGATCAGCGTGGATCCGCGACTGTCGATCACCGATCTCATCCATGAAGTCACGCCATTTGACATCTGGGAAGCGGCCTATCGCCTTCAGCAAACCTACAAATATTGGCCGGCCGGGACGGTGTTCGTCGCGGTCATCGATCCCGGAGTCGGTTCCGTGCGAAAATCGCTTGTGGCTCGGTCGCGGTCCGGCCACGTTTTCGTGGGCCCCGACAATGGACTCTTCTCCTTGATCGGCGATGACGTAGGCTGGGCTGAAGTCCGGGTCATTGATGAAAACGCCTATCGTCGGCGCGGAAGCGAGGACTCCTACACCTTTCATGGCCGGGACTTATACAGTTATGTGGGCGCCCAAATCGCCGCGGGGAAGTTAAAAGTCGCCAGACTGGGTGAACCGCTTCGGGCCGAAGACATGGTTCGCCTGGAATACCAACCGCCCCGATTCGTTGATAACTCGATTAAGGGCACGATCACCGTATTGGATCCCGCCTTCGGAAATGTATGGACCAATATTCCCCGTTCCTTGGTGCTTAACCATTTTCGTGAAGCGCGCCGGTTTCGGGTTCGAATCGAACACGACGGCAAACTGATCTTTAATCAGACCCTGCCCCTGGTGGACACTTTCGCCGGAGTCAAGGTGGGCGCGCCTCTGGTCTACTTCAATAGCCTTCTTAACCTCTCGGTCGCGATCAATCAGGGGAACTTCGCCCGTAAGTACAAGATCGGTTCAGGGCCAACCTGGTCGGTCCAGATCACGCCCACTAAATAAAATCTTGTGAAATATCTTCAGTACCTGTCCCTAGAGGGCTGTAATACGTTGCGCAATAGTCATCAAGGGGAAGCCTATGCGCACGCTCTTAATCGTTCTAAGTTTGGTTTTTTCAATTCGCAGCGAAGCCCAAGTTCAGCGTTACGAAAAAAATTTGGTGCGGGCGCTTTTGATGGAATTAACCCAGAAACCGCCGTCCCGAGTGGAAGTGATCGGCGAATTCGATTCCCCCGCGAAAAAAGCGTTCGTGGATTTTTATTTAACGAATGTTCATCCCAAACTGGTTGAGTTGGAGAATTTGTCTCTTCGTTATTACGCCTTCATGTTGATCACCGATTCGGGATCTTATGAGAATGATGAAGAACTGGCGAAATTGACCGCGGACCTGAGTGCCTTATCATCCGAATGGGCCAAATGGAGCGTGGATTCCGAATGGACAAATACACTTCGTGAATGGGCGCGACTTGCCGAGGGGCTGGACGGGCAATTGGTGCGCGATGCACGGCGGATGGCCCGCAATCGCGACTTAACCGTTTTCCCGGAAGACATGAAGGAGCAAGTGGCCATGGTGGACCGCCTGGGCAATGAGATGGATCTTGCCCGTGCGAGAGCGCCGTCCGCTGCCCGCCAAAAAGAATTTCGGCAAAAGCTGCAAACACTCCGGCGCGAATTCAAAGACGGGCTGATTTCGTTCGATGAGGCGTTTAAGCGAACCAACGAATTGGTTTCAACAGCGGGTCCCCACTTCATCGGTTATGAAGCCGTGCAAGCCACGGGAGATAATCTGAACCGAGCCGCGATCCTTCGAAGCGAGCTGGCCAAGAAACGAGGATTTCCCACCTGGGCCGCCTATAAACTGGAAGCGAACGGGCAAGGTTACACCGAAGCTTTCCGCGGCGTCGAAAATCAAGAGCGCATACTCGTGGAACTGATGACCGGATTAAAACCGATGTTGGAATCCTTCATCGACCACTCGTTGAAAAGACTGGGCCTTTCCGAGCGTAAAGACGAAATCCGTCTGGAACATGTGGCCTTATTGATTCCCCCGGCCCTCGGACAATTGCAGGTTTATTTCCCGCCGGAAAAGATCACCGACATTTGGGAAGAAGTTTTGATTGAATCGGGTTTCAACCCCCAAACTCTGCGCCAGATCATCGTGGATGATCAGTATCGCGCGAACAAAAACGCCACATCGGCCTACATGGCGCCGGTGCAGACTCCGGAAACCGGAGTCACACGAATCGATGCGCGAACGTTGGATTACATCATCGAGCCGAAGGATTCGCCGGCTTATAAACCGGGTCTGATTTACATTCTTCAAAATTACAGCGGCGGTGTTGGCGACCTCACGACCAACTTCCACGAGGGCGGCCATGCGCTTGAGGCCTTGTTGAACTTCCACCACGAAATGACCGACGTGAGCAACGGCTACATTGAAGTGCCTTCGATGTCGGCTGAACGCATCGCCTCGGATCCCCTTGTTTTATGGCACAAACTTATTCCCGTTGACGGCGAACCCCGCCCCACCCTGGAATCCATTCAGGAGAAAGTGAAAAACGACGAATTGGCCGATGTGTTCACAATGGCCCATATGGTTTCGTCTTCACTTTATGACCTTCGCCTGTGGAATTACGATTACTCCGCTCCGGGCGCGAAGACCTATATGGAAAGAGTGAAGGAACTCTCAGCGGAAATCGAACGGCAAGCGGGATTTCCGCCTTCGGTTGAGTCCTCGGTGCCGACTTACTACACCTATGTGGCCACGCCCCATTACACCAGCGGCGAAGTGAGAAACATCGGCTATGTCTATGCGGAAATCGCGTCCCGCATGATCGCCAAACATTTCCTTGACCGGCTCGAACAACTGACCGGGCGAAGGACTTTTTATAATCAGCCGCTGCTCGCGAAGCTTTTAACCGAAGAGTTGTATGAAGCGGGTCGCAAGGATCCCTTCCCGGTGAACATCGAAAAGATCACCGGAAAGAAATTCGATCCTCGAGCCGTCATCAGGGAATTGAATGACCTTATGATGGCGATGGATTGTGAAGAGAGACTGCGGCATTGATCTCTTTACCGTTTGAGCAATCAAGGCTGATGTATCGGTCCAACAGATCGACCAGCGTTCTGAGTTGCTCAAGCGAGGCCGTGCGATTTTTAGAGTCGATGACAAACTGACGAATGGCGGGATCGTCATCCCGTTCGGGAAGCGCGCGGGTTTGGGTTCGGCAAATCGCCGTTTGTCCGTCTGGGCGGCGAAACTCAACCACACCGTCGAAATTGGGAAATTGGGTGAAGCGGCCATGAATGAAGACCAAGAGGGCGCGGATCTGGTGCCCACAATCACGTTCATTCTCGACCTCAAAACCGGGATTTTTGGGACCTTCATGAACGTGAACGAATTTAGTTCCATTCGCCCCCATCCACCTGCACCGCGCTTGCTCAAACGGAGTCCCTTCCAGCTCCTGTTGCACTCCCGGCGGTCTCTCCGGTCGCATCTCAGGTTGTTTCTCGGGTGGCGCCTCGGGTAGCACCTCCAATTGCGCGACGGCCGCACTCACATAAATCGCACTGAATCCAATTAATATCTTTTTGAACATGAACATTATCTCCTTGCCTGCGTGCTGTGGAAGCAAGAGATAAGCCAAGCTTTAATTCGCCCATGGGGCAATTGTGGACCACGCGAACTTTATCAATTCATGTGTACCAAGCGGTTTTTCTCAATTCACTTGGTTTACACAGTTTTGGACGGCAATAGAAATCAATGAACCATGCCCCGCGATCGTCTTTAATCCTGGTCACATGCCGGACCGGAACATGAATAGCGCCTTCTCGCTGGGGAGTATGAACTGTGCCCGTATATGGACCCGCCCCGGTGCAACAAAAAGTTTCCTGGCCAAGTGAGTCGCGCAATCGATCGTATATTCGGCTCTCATGGTTTTTGC
>JAWLHR010000026.1:0-35737 GCA_041690295.1 Bdellovibrionales bacterium | reverse complement strand
ATCCAACTCGAACTTGACGAGGTGGCGGCGTAAGAATTATGGGAGATTTACCTGTCCTGGCGAACCCTCGCCAATCTCCACCAAGAACGGGACGCGGCCCCGAGCACCATCTTGCAGCAACTCAAAGCCGAATATGATGACACATCCCTTGCCGGAACTCGCGAAACGCGAGGTTCGGGCAACAATGACTTTTCAATGCCGCGCTTGATCACCCGACAGGGCTCTTCGTTGCAATGGGTGCAGGCCATCATCGATTACAGCGCCGGATCGGTATGGTCCGAGTGGTTCACGAAGATCGCGGACATCGACTGTGAGCTCAAGTCGCAACCCTCGGCACCGGTCGAACTTTGGGTCGATGACATCGAAGTTTGGCGCGGAAATTAATCACTATTGGAAGTGACACCCGCTCAATCACAAGCGCAAATTCGTTGATAACCGGCTTGTGAGGCGGCGCAAGTGACGACGGACAGATCAAACGAAAAATACGCCGTGCTTGAAGCGTATCCGCACGCCCAGGCCCGTTGCTGAACACCTTGGTTCCCTCCCCTCGAATATCCTAGGGCCATAAACACATACTCGCATGCAGTGTACGCACCAATTCTATTATTCATATTGGCGGTAAATTGTGTTCCAGCCAGATTGCAAGTCCTACCCAAGGAACTGCACTTGGCATCGCAGCTTTGTCCGGAATTAGACATATAGTAACAGCTATTATTGGCCATCACGCCCGAGCAAGCCACTGTACCGACTGTCGTATCAATGATCGCATTTGAATCGGTAAGGTTCTTGATCGTGATCGTCGCCGAGTGTGACAGCGTTCCTTCGACTTTGAACCGCAATTGAAATCCTTCACCGACTGAATTCAATATGACTGGTGTGGCCAACGAATTCCAAGATGAACCCCCATTAGTTGAGTAGCTCACCGTGGGGTTTCCAACCACCGCGGACGCCGAAAGTTCAATGGAGAGCATTCGATTGAATCCTGTCAGTGTTTGCGTCGTTGAAACATCCGAAAAATCCGCCCAATTAACCGCATCGGGTGTCACGTCCGCCGGAATAGTCACGGTTCCAGTCACAGTATCCAATACCGTGTTAGAATCAGAAAGATTTGTGATTGTGAACGTCGCGGCGTCGCCAACATTGCCAATCACGCGAAATTCCAGTGTCGAGCCTTCACTGACATTATTCACATCGACCGATGAAGAAAAGAGAGTCCAACTCCCACCGTCTTTTCTGTACCACACATCGGGCGCTCCCTGGTTGAGCACGACTGAGATCCGCACGTTTATAGACGTATTAATACCGGTGATCGTTTGCACGCTCGAATTGTCATCAAAATTCGCCCAATCAATCGCATCCGGCGTTCGGTCCGCCACCATGCAGGCGCACGCCCTCAAATACCCACTGCTTCTCCCAGAGGATGTTGTAGCCTGTGTGCCTCTATAACGGGTGTTGTTACTTGATCGGAATTGGCATCCCCGATTGTTCGAAGTCGTTGACACACTCCCTGAGCCCAACCCGAGCGCATCAAGAACCTCCTGACAATTACTATTCGTACCATCACTGCCCGCGAACGATCGTGTGGCCGGATCGTAAATCAATCCCACATTTCCACAGACCGTATCGCAATGCTCATTACTCGCCCCCGCATACCAGCAATAATCGCTCACCTTGACCCCACCACTTTGACAGGCATTGTTCTGCGGCTGTTTGAAAAACGCGAATGGTACAAACTGCCCATAAGCCAATGAGCAATTGGCCAGGGAAAAGATAAGAGCAAATCGAATTAAGAAATTCATTTTTTCGCCGTGGTGCGATCGTATGCGGTTGTCCTTTGGAGCTTCGAACAAGAAGAGGAGCGTGATCAAAATCAGGCGGCGGCGAACATCCAACTTACATCAAGAATAGTATTGTTTAAATTGTCCTAAACTCCAACTGGCTTAAGAAGATTATCTTCAAAGGGTCGACTTTGGTCCGGCGAGATCTACTCCTAATAACGGGTATTTTCAGATGCCGTACTAAGGTTTTATTCGGGGGACGTGACCGCATGATCGACCACGACAGTTTTAAGAAAACGTGAACTCTACATTCTCGGGGGTGTTTGGCGGTTCTGACTGAATGGGTTGCGAGTCAAACCTCTATCTCTAAGTCTCACGCTGACCAGACATCAGCGTCATCGTCGCCCAATTTGTCGATTTCTTCGAATAAACCGGTTTTCAAGCCGGCGAGGAAGCGGGATTCACGGGTAAAAAAGGTCCATCCAGGGCTAACGAACGACGGAATTGAAATCGTAAGTTTGTCCTTGGCCCGAGTCAGTGCCACGTAGAGAATCCGGCGCTCCTCTTCGATCTCCTTCAGCGTGCGGCTTCGATCGCTCGGTAAGATGCCATCGAGAACACCCATGATGGTCACTGACTTCCATTCCAGTCCTTTCGCGGAGTGAATGGTGCTTAAAGTAATGACCTGATCGCTATTCACATCGTCTTTGTGTTGAACAGGCTCCAGCGTGAGGTCCGAAATAAATCCAAACACGTCCTCATGATTATCCAATGCCGCTTCAAGGGATTTGATATCTTGAATTCGTGACTTCCAATTTTCGGGATACTCGGACTTAATATATGGAGAAACGAATTTCAACGCGGACTCGAAGGCCTCATACTTATTCAATGGTCTTTTCATGAGTGAGTGGAGTCTCTTTAACGCCTTGGCCGTCGACTCCGGAACCTTCATCCGGCCCGGCAAAGGCCAAAGTGAGCCTTGCGCTTTATAGGCCTCATGAATTCTCAATGCCGCTTTCTCCCCGATTCGATCCAAAACCGTCAAAACACGAACCCACGAGATGTCTTCTGAGAGATGGCTAATGATTTTAAGTGTGCTCAGAAAGAGCTTAAAGTGGGCCGACTCGGTGATTCGCAGACCGCCGTATTTCTTATAAGGAATTTTCCTTCGATTCAGCTCAAGTTCCAAAAGATTTGATTGCCAACCACTGCGATAAAGCACGGCGATCTCTTTTGGCGGCACGGACTTGGCCCGCAACATTTCTTCGATCTGATCGGCGATGACATAGGCCTCTTCTTCATGGTCCGCCGGCCTTATCACTTGAGGTGTATGACCAGTTCCCCTTGAAGACACAAGCTTCTTTTTAAGCGGTGTTTTGGCTCTCGCCATCACGGCGTTCGAGAGATTGAGTATTTCTTGGGTGCTACGAAAATTATGAGTCAGAAAATAAGTTTTAGTCCCGCGAAAAAGATGATGAAATTCTTCAATGTTTTCGACCGAGGCACCCGTAAAAGAGTAAATCGCCTGATAATTGTCGCCGACCACGAACACATTTTTATCGGGCCCAGCGAGAAGACTGACCACCTGGGCCTGGATCGGATTTGTATCCTGATACTCATCAACATGAATGAAGCGATATGAACCATTGATTTTATCCCGAAGATCCGGACTCAAAGTCAGGCCCTCAATGAACCTCAACAAAATATCGTTGAAGTCGAGGCGGTCATTTTTACGCTTGTAACTTTCGTATTCCTGAAGCGAGAACTTTATGGCCTCGACACTGTCGCGATATTCCGGGCAAACCCGAGCCACCGCCTTCGCCACCGATAAACCATGGGAAACCACAAAATTTTGTATGCGAACGAGCTGCGCTGCCTTTGGCAAAGCCCCCCGATTGGCCATCTGGCCACGGATTAATTTAAAGACCTCTTTGGAATCCGCCTCATCCAGAATCACCGGCCGCACGTTAAAGCCGAAATCGCGAAAGTGGCGCAGCATATTGCCGAACGCGAAGGCATGAAAGGTTCCCGCATAAATGGCTTGATGCCCTTTAACTTTCATCGCCTTCAGCCGGTGCCTGAGTTCGTTGCCCGCTCTTCGAGTGAAGGTCAAAGCGACAATCTCTTTAGGTGGAATGCCGCTTCTAATCAGATTCGCCACCCGATTCGCCAGCGTTGTGGTCTTACCTGTGCCCGCACCGGCGATGACTCGCACGGGACCATAGAGATGGGATGCCGCCGATTTTTGCTCTTTGGTAAGACTCTTCATGAGGCCTCCAGTCCCGTGACATTTCCCGCCTTGGGAATCAATGCCTCTAATACTGTGATTACGAATCCGGTGAGATAAAGAACCAAAGCGCAGATCGCCAGTTGAGTTGTGCCGTGATTTTCCAAAATAAGGGGGCCGATACATATCGCGGCCGCGGCACCAAAGGCATTAGATGCAAGACCGATGGCTCCTTGACCCTGCGAAAGACCTCGCATGCTTTTCATATAACGGGAATAAAAATATCCCGAGGCAATCGCCGATGCGAATCCAGGAATGGAAATCGCCACAATCCGAAGCACGTACGGAAGAAAAAAGAATTCATTCGCATAGAATTGAAAAATCATCAGTAGACCCAAGATACCCGCAGGCAAAAACAAGGCCGTCCCCCAAAATCGCGGGCGTTTTTCAAAAATCAAAGCCCCCAGTCCGGAGCCAAGCAAAAGAACGCCCACGCCCATAGCGATCGCATGGGTCGGAGTGCCGAAGAAAAGCGCGAGCATCTGTATAAACGCGATTTCAAACGCGAAAAATGCCGCGCCCCAGATCCAAAGTCTCAAGGGAAGGGAGATTTCCTCGAGTACGCCTAACGACAACCGCCGCCGGTTCCATGCCCTTATAAAAATAAGCGCAATTCCAATCAACGCTAGGCTGCCCCCGATAAGAAGACTAAACATCGCCATCTTAGGCCGCGAGTTGAGTCGTGCATCGCTGAACAATGACTTCATTGTTTTTGCCCAGAAACTCAAGGAACCTAAATCGAGAGGTAAGGTGTGCAACATGACATATGGTCGGTTGTCATAGTAAGGTCCGAAATAAATACCTTCTTTTTCAGAAAGATCTCTGAGATAGGAACGCCAATTTGATTCTCGCAGAAGCCGTTGATGAACGAGAAAATCTGGATGTGGTTCCAAATCTGGTGCGACCGCCACTTTATATCCGTGTTGAGCCGCGGCCTTGCCGATTTTCGCGACATCCTCATCTGAAAACCCAGACGGCTTAACAAGCAGTCTCAGATCTTCCCATCCACGTCGCCAATCATTCGATCGATCGGGATGGTAGAGTAAGATGACTTGGCGGCTCACATCACCATCGAGAATCTCTCGAAAAGCGGCAATAAGATTAATCTTATTGGTATTCATGAAAAGCATGAAGCCCGTCGATGTCAGCTTGCCCATCGCGGACTTCAACGCCTCAAAGGTATATGAATATTGAGTGGTATGTCCGATGGTTCCCAAGTGGTGGGCGACAGAAGCTCCGCTCCATGAGTAAAGTATCACGTCGAATTTCTCGGTGTTTGTTTCCAAAAATTGGCGCGCGTCCGCCTGCACCAGTCGCTGAGGTGAATCACCCACCAATTCCGAGGCCATCCTTAAAATTGTCGGATTGATTTCAACTCCAACAATCCGAGATGGTACCGGCTGATACTCAAGCGCATGCGAAATTTCTCGTCCCGTTCCCGCGAACAAAACTAACATTGATTCCGGAGATCCGAGAGCAAAGGAAAGGTCGACAGTGAAGTCGTTGAACTTGGGCGTATCGGAATACACATTCGCATTGCACTCACCATTATTGAGACCAACGAGATACCTAGGATGACCAGAAGGAGATGTCCATCGAATCAGACTCGTCCGACCATAGGTCGTCCATGAGGAAGATATTTCTTCCATATTTCTTTTGAGTTTATAATCGCGCCCAATAACCGACGGATGTGGAGAAGGTTCCAGATAGGCCTTTGAGGAATAAGGAACAATCGCGGTGATCAGAAGTAAGGTGACCACAGGCCACCAGTAGCGAAAACTCGTTTTTAACGGCCATGGGATGCACGCCATCGTCAGTGAGATTAAGGTCAAGTTTAACGTCGTCGCGAAACCGAACGCATCAAGAACATACGGGGCCGAAAACGAACCCGCGAAGGCACCAAGCATTTCAAGAAAAATTAACTTTACTAACTGATCCGTTGGCCGAGAAGCGATGAACCACGAAAATACAAAGCCAAAAAACACAAACGGCAGAGACATCACCAGCGCCAAAGGAGTCGCATTGGACCAGGCCAGAGTGACGATGGTGGAGTAAAACTCATCCGCCTTCCAGTTTTCACCCAAAACGATGGAATTAAGTTCGCGTTTCTTTAAAAGAGCGGCGACCATGAAACTGGAAAGAATGAGCGCTCCAAGCACGAATCCATAAAACGGCTCGGCGCGGGAACTCCCACGAAGCTTGCGGAAAAAGATAAGTGAAAGGTGGCCAAGGGCGAGTCCCATTGGAGCCACGCCGAAAACCAGAAAAAGTGAATGCGTATTCAGCACGACCTCGGAAACGGGATATAGAAGAACATGAAAGACAAAAAGGCCGAAACTAAGGAAAAAGAAGCGAAAGCCCCCGGTGCTCCAAATCACGTCGCCATCCTACTTATCTAAATAGGCAATCAAGAATAGTCTTAAAAATCAATGATTCCTTGCGGTTGAGGATTTCGGCACTCTTGATTCTTCAAAAGATCTGTTGGTATCATTCTCTCTGGTATCGATTCATGCCACCCCCCTTCACTTGGGAAAGCACTGAAGTGCGGAATCAAACTTCAAATTCAATTCAAACCTTTGATTGGGGTTGAAGCGCTGAACATTATCGCCAAACGTGAAGGATATAATTCCTGGTCGCTTTTGCTCGCCAAGAATGAAGATCCACTCCCCCGCTCCTATGATGAAATTCTTGATTTCCTCAATCCGGGCGATCTGGTGATGATTGGCGGCCGACCGTCAATGGGTAAGACCAGTTTTGCGATTGGGCTTTTCGTTCAAGCCATTCAAACCCTCGAGGCCAAACATTTTCTATTCACATTGGATCTCACGCATCAAGAGATCGCACGGAGAATTGCCAGCTACGACGAGTCCATCGGAGAGGCGAATGAAAGACTGTCGCTGGATTATTCCGATGACATTTGCGCCGATTACATCGTGCGGAAAGCGAATGATTCTGTTTCTTCTGGTTCCGTGATTATTGTCGACTACCTTCAGCTATTGGACCATAAGCGAAGTCATCCCCCGATACAGGAACAAGTTGCGAAGTTGCACTCATTCGCCAAAGAGAAAGGTTGCATAATCATCTTTCTCACTCAGGTTCAACGTGCGGTGGAGTACAGAGCCGATAAGAGACCCACGATGGACGACGTAAAGCTCGTCAATCCTCTGGACTTGAAAGTCTTCAATAAAGCTCTCTTTTTATATAAAGACCCTCGGCAAGCCGGCAAAGTCGAAGTCCTGTTTGCCCGACCGAAAAACCATCGCTTGAAAGTCTCATGGGATCCTAAATCCTATAGATTTTCGAGTTAAACGGACTTATACCGAATGCACCCGCACGGCCATTGAGCGAATCAAACACTCAAAACCACATCGAGAAACATCATAAGAACGAAGCCGATCATCATTCCGGCGGAGGCGTCACTTGCAATGCTCTTTTGTTGAACCTCGGGGATAACCTCTTCCACGACAACGTAGATCATTGCCCCGCCGGAAAACGCCAGCATCCAAGGCAGTAACGGTTGAAAGAATGACGTGGCCATAAAACCTAAAATCGCCGCAACGGCCTCGACCAGGCCCGTGACCACAGCCACGATCAAACTTTCCCATTTGGAGTAGTTGACGCTCATCAAGGCCACGGCCACCACAAATCCCTCTGGAAAATCCTGAAGCCCGATCCCAGCCAATATGGGAAGGGCGATGGCAACATCGTGACTTCCAACCCCGCTCCCTACCGCCAAACCTTCGGGAAAATTGTGAAGGGTGATCGCAATCACAAAGAGCCAAATCCGCTTTAATTGTAAACTTGAGAATCCACCCTCGCGACCAGAAACAAAGTGCTCATGCGGAATCCAACGATTACAAAGATACAAAAAGAGGGCGCCGAATAAAATAAATAAGGCCGTCCACAGGGCGCCGAATCCCTTGCTCTCCGCCTCTTTGGCCCCGAGCTCAAGCGCGGGAATGATCAACGAGAATGAGGACGCGGCCAACATCACACCCGCACTAAATCCCATGAGCACATTCTTCGCGCGGTCTGAAATATACGAGAGACCCAAAGCTGGAAGCGCTCCCAAACCGGTTGAAAAAACGGTCACGGCACTTCCGAGAAAAATCAACTCCCAGTTCATGTGGGTTTCACTCCAAGGCGGTTAATGATCTCCTCGATCGGTTCGAGAATGTCCTTATGGTAACTGAATACTGTTCTCACTCTTTCGATCGGGACCCACTCCACACCTCGATGGTAAGGGGCATCGTCAACTTTCTCGGCTTCTTCATTAAGCAAACGGCCAGCCAAAAACAAAGTCACACAGTCATTCATCCGGCCGTTCCACTCAAAGTCGTAACGTCGCTCGGCGCTGATCCCTTCAATCAGCTTTATCGTATAGCCCGTTTCTTCAAGAGTTTCCCTTAAGGCCGCCTCGGCCGGAGATTCGCCAGGTTCAATCAATCCACCGGGAAGAAAAAAATACTTTTTGCGATTGTGTGGATCTTCCGCGTGGAATCCAAGAATCTGATTATTGTGAACGACGACAACACTGACCCGGTCGCGGCGCGATTTCTCCACAAAAGCCTCCGCTCTGTTTTGTATGCCGCGTTTAGCGAAATGTCGAGCTTAACCCGATACAATTCGAACCTTTAAGACATCGTCTTGATTCTCAAGGATGGCTTTGTTTTTTCGCCTCCATTGCTTCTGAAATGGTTCCTCCGGCAGAGGCTCGAAGTTCGCGCGGCTTGGGTCATAAAACACATCTATGCATTTTCCAGTGTTTAGATTTCGGAACCGGTAAGCCCCTTCCGGCACCTCTCGCACCGAATAACGTAAAAGTCCTCGTCGGGCGAATCGACCTTGCAGACCGCCAAACCCCGACTCACCCCATGCACCAAAAATATATCCGAACACATTTGAAATCGGTCCAGTGGCGCGCTCTGTAGCGGCCAAGGGAATATCTATGGCCACTTCGCCCCGCACACAAACATTCGTCTCAGGGAAAAGCTCTTTCACCACACGCTGTGAAATCAAGAAAGAGCCCACAATCGAGGGACAGGCGTGACCTGCGAAATGAATCACATCCAAAAGACTGATGTCGAATTTCTTTTCCTCGTCACTGGAGGAGAGAAAATCCGCGAAGGGATCGTATACGGAAATTTTTCGAGAAGTGAGATCTTTCAAATTCAGTTCCGGTGAACCCATTTTGACTCTCCTTTTTTAAAGCACGTTTTCGCGGACACGGGTTAATATACTGATTTCGGCTTCACATGGTGTGGAATCATCCCGGTCATCAAGGGCCGCGGTGAAATGCTGGTGATGTTCCTGAATCATTCCTTGAAGCACCCTGAGAAGACCCCGGAAAGTTTCCGCCCTCATTTCAACCAAAGCCTGCTCAACCGCCCAGAGCTGAGCCAGTAACCGGCGATGATCCAAGCGATGTCGCTCCCGTTCCTGGGGAGATAGCTTGGGTAAAACCGTGACTTCCTCCAGTGTCACGTGCTCGATCAGGGAACTGCGAACCCGTGGAAAAAGCTCCCATGAATAAGATTGATCATCATCCTGAAGTCGCCATGTCCCGTCGATCAGTCGCCGGACCGCTTCCATAATCAGCTCACAGTCATGATTTATGGCCTGAGCGATGGAACTCTTATGTTGCAGGTTGACTCCCATATGGACCTCCCATTGAATCCATCATAACTCCGCCTCTATGGACCCACAATTTTAGACACAAATATGTGTTTTTAATTCAGGGAAGTCTGATATAAGGACCCAAATGAAACTTCTTAGCGAGCTTCAGGACAAGATTTTAACTCAGCTAAAGAGAAGAGGCCCCTTGTCGGTGGATCAGGTGACGTCCGCTCTGGGCGTGGCCAAAACCGCTGCGCGGCGCAATCTTCTGGCTCTGGAAAAACGGGGGTTGATCGAGAAAAAGTTTCTCGCTTTGGGACGCGGCCGCCCTCGTTTGGTTTTCCGTCTGACGCCAAAATCGAACCGATTGTTTCCCTCAAAAGAGGCGGAAATTCTAAGTTCACTGCTCGAATTTTTGATCGAAGCCGGCCATGAAACACTGGTTGATAAATTTTTTGAAAAATATTGGGAGAAGCGCTTTGAGGCGATTCAAGAGCGCCTGGCCAAAAAAGGAAAATCGGACTTTGAAACACGGCTTGAGGTTTTAAAGGAAGAGCTTGAAAAAGAAGGTTTTATGCCACGCTCCCGTGTGACCAAACGTGGCTCGGAGCTTTGCTTGCAACAATGCCACTGCCCGATCGAGGCCGCGGCCAGAATCAACCGCAACCCTTGCCGACTGGAAAAGAGATTAATTTCGCGAGTTCTTAACGCGCCCGTTGGAGATGTCCGATTCCGCACCGAGTCCCACGGGTTTTGTGAGTTCGCGCTTCCGAGATCCAGAGCCAATAAGAAGTAATCCCTCCACCTCAAAAAGTATAACCTACAAAAGAGGTTATAAAGTGTGAAGGATATGGGTCGAGCCGTGAAGTTTTACACGAAACCCTTTGATCCCGAAACGGCCGAAAGAGAAATGGCCTGCGCGCCGCTATACGATCGTTGAGGTTAAACCTTAAGCCCCTTCAGCATCGCACAGAGAATGCTCACCATTCGGTTTTTATCGGCATTGTTTTTTGAATCGTAAGTGTAAACGACCAAACCCAAATCAAAAGTGGAAATCAATTTAGCCAGCGAAATCGCATCCAAATCCGGCTTCAGTTCTCCTCGCTTGAGAGAAGCGCGCAGGTTTCTTAAGACCAAGTCCTCAAATTTCTCAGCGATTTCTTTGGCCTCACGGTGAGCTGATGAAACCACCCGCAGTTGAGCTGCTCGATCCCGTACCGCCTCTCTTGGATTCGAGGGCCTACACCGGCGTGTATTCCCATCCCGCTTACGGCAAAATCACCGTCAGCCCATCTGAAAATCCAGAAAGACTTCACTTTGCCCATTATGTCTTGTCTTTCGAGATCGCCCATTTTCAAGACAATTCATTTCTGCGCGTGTTGCCCAATGGCAAGCTCATAAAATCTGAGTTCATGCCACCCGTTACATTTGAAGCCGCGGCCGATGGAACGATTACAGGCCTGCGATTCAAGTTCGACGAACTGGCGGACCCGATTGAGTTTGAGCGGGATGGTGAAATTCAAGTCCACTGGCCAATCCCACCGACGTCCCTGCCCCAATTGAAACCCATTCGTGCCTTGGTTGAGCGTTTGTAAGGTTCGCACAGTCTCCGTACGGGCACAAAATTTGTATTGAGCCTGCCCGTTATGCTTCCAAGAAACATATGGCAGGTCTTCGCTTGGTTGAGCGTTGGCTTTTTTTCATTTTTCGGTTCCATTTCTTCAAGTCATGAGAAAAAGCGGGCTTTTGATTGCTCGCAGGTTTTGACCATCAATGGTTGGCTTCGGTTCGATGCCGACCGAGCCATGCCGGCGGGCCCCTTTAAAGGCCGCCCGCTTGCTATCGCCACTCCGGCACCAGCACTGAAAATTTTGTCCACGGAAGAGTTCTTGCGACTTTTTCCTCACATCAACGTGGAGAACAAGTGGGCCGTGGCGAACTTCATTACCCGTCATGGTCCTTCGATCGCGCTGATCCCCAAGGTGGCCCCCGAGACCATCACCCTGGTGAAAGAAGAGGAAGTCGATGGCACGGATCACGTGCTTTTGCGGCTGATTTTTCCGGAGACCGACAAAATCCTGTTTTGGCCGCAAAACCTGGAAGGCCTCAGTGACCCACCCAAGTCGATTCGGGACGTGGTGATCGATTTTGGCACCCACCGGGTGCAAGGTCAGGAAAACCGCCACTACACGGCCTTTCGGGGTTTGCGAAGACATTACGCCTTACAAAGCCGCATGAGCACCACCTGGTTTAAAGTGGCCAGGGTCAAGAAAGACGGCCGGGCCATCACCGAGTTCCCGATGGATGTTTCCGACCAGGAAAAGATTGAAATGCTTAATTACTTCGTGACTCGAACCCAGGAAATTTCCGCCGGCGAGATGTATCACACGGTCGTAAAAAACTGCGCCACCGAATTTTTTCTGCTCTTTTCATCGGTGATCACCGACTTGAACATGAATTGCAGTTTGTCGAAGAGAGTTCTTCACTACTTGATCTCGTGGACACCGGGCGGGTTACTTTGCTCGCTAAGGGAAAAAGGTCTTAAAATCTCCCCTCAAGACATTGAAATCGAAATCTCACCGGATGAGCGGCACTAAGAGTGCCGCCTCACCGGTGCGCGATCTCAGTTCACCGACTCAGGATTTTTCATGATGATGATCGCGGCCATGAGGCGCGAGACGTAATCACTATCGCCTTCGTAGCCGTTTCGGATCAAAGTCCAAACATCCTTTGTTCCAAGTTTCTCGATGGCTTTTTGCACATTTCGCTCGCCCATGTTGTACGAGAGCGCCGAGAGCAGCCAATCCTTGAATCGCAATTGATTGACCTTCAGGTATCTCGCGGCCGCGTCGGAACTCAGGGGCATATCTAACCGCTCGTCCACCCGATCATCCACCCGATCATCCACACGAAGACCGAAGATCCTGGCCGTGGTGGGGATGAATTGCCAAGCTCCGGCGGCTCTCGCGGGTGTTCCGCTTTCCTCCTCGGTGAGAATCTGATAACCCGACTCGACGATCGGCACCGCCATCAACTCCAAAGGCACTTCATAGCGAACGAGGGTCTCCGCCACGAGACTTCGATAGTTCTGCATTCGCGCCAAGGCTTTCTTCATGAACTGGCGGCCTTCGGGCGTGCCGATATACCGGTTGAGTTGCTTGAGAACGAGATCATTCACCACGATCGGGAATTCGGAACCCACGCGGGCGCGCGCGGCCATTCTTTTGGCTTCCTCCATCGTCACCCGGCGATCCTGAATCATTCCTTTAGAAGCGTAACTTGCGGCTCCCATCATGGAAGTGATGAGCAAAACGGTCCAGAAACTGATCGACCGTCCGACTTTCTGTGTAGTTCGTTCGAACATTTTTTCCACCCTCCTTTTGAGCAGATTGCGTTCGTTCAAAAACGTAAGCCCCGTCGCGCACACGGGCCGTCGCTTTTGAGCGATCGCGGATTGCGCCACCTCAACGAGGCAGCGGGCATAGGCCTGGGATTCGACTTTACTTTGGTCGACCAGTGTCTCATCACAGGCAAACTCTTGAAGCTCTGAAATCCAATGACTCCAAAGATGAACAACGGGATTGATCAAACAGGTCAGTTTCAATCCCAGGAGGGCGTATACCCAGCGGGTGTCTCCTTGGCGATGATGCTGAACTTCGTGGGCCAAGGCCATTATAAAATCCTTCGGTCGAGTGAGAAGGGCCTCGGGAATCACCACGCACGCCCGACCCGGACGCCAGAAGGAAAAAGGCACTTGGATTTGATCACTGACATACACCCGAAGGCGGCCGATACGCCTGATGCAAACAGCGTTGGCCACGATCCTTAACAAAAAACGAAGGTCCCGAGCGGCGATATGTAATCCAACAAGAATCAAAAGCCCCACGAACACCAACCAGCCGAGTGAAAGGTGATTGGTTTCCAGAACTGAGTGACCGGCGGGCAGCGGCAGACTGAGGTAGGATTTTGCGACGGCATCATTCGCATCGAATTCTTTGATCGATGGAGCGGACCAAACCTTGGCCGGCGGTTGAAAAAATTCGGCCTGAGGTAAAAATGGTTGAACGATCACCAAGACAAGCAATCCCGCCAACACCAATTCAAATAGAGGGAAAACAGCGACACCAGGTTCACTTGCGGCCCCCGGCCTTCTCGATGAGCTGCTTGAGTTCTTTGAGATCATCTTCATTGAGCTTAACGGCATCAAGGAGCTGGCGGATAAGCGCCACGGGCGTGCCATCAAATACCCGATCCACGACATGCTTTACGGTTTTGGCCTCATAATCCGATTTCTTCAGGCGTGGGATGTAAATATGTCCGCGACCTTCTTTACGCGTCTGGAGCACTCCCTTCTGTTCGAGGATTCTTAAAATGGTTGAAACTGATGTGTAAGCGAGATCACGACCGGGCGGAAGTTGCGCCATCACGTCCGCCACTGATCCTTCTCCGAGCCGCCACAATATAGTCATCAGCTCCAGCTCTGTTTCAGTCAGCAGCTTGCTCTCATTTTCCTTTGTCCTGGCTTTTCTCACTTTGCCCCCTCCGTCTTTTGAAAGGATGAACTAAGGTTTTAGTTGAATGCAACTAAAATTTTAGTTGATCAAGCTAACAGTCGAGCCGGCTGGGCCTTCGGGGTCAAGTTCTCAGATGCGAATTTTCCATGAATTCTCGAAAGATGCGTCTTTATTTGCGACCACGTCTTTAGTGGGTTTTGTGCGGCGTCCGATAATAGAGTTATGCGCGCGAATCTCCTTCGCTGCATAATTGCGGTCTGCCTGATTTCTTGTGATTCCATGAAGTCGGAATCCAATACCGAGACTCCGTCCTCTCCGCCGCCGTCCGATGAGACTCCAAGCTCGCCCACACCCATTACAAGCACACCCACTTCGACGACTTACATTTACCGCGTGGATTCGGCCGCGGATAAAATTTATTTCGGCTCAATGGATCCGGCCACTGGTGCGCTTTCTGAGCATCCGGCCGTGGAGTTGGATCCCGGAACCCGTCCCACCGCGATGGTTCTCTCCGCCGATAAGAAATTTCTATTTGTCGCCAACACCGGATCGAACACGATCGAAACTTTCGAAATTGACTCCGCGACGGGAGAGCTGACTTCCGTCGCTTCCCGAGGACCTCGCGAAGTCACAATACTCGGAAAAATTTACGCCGATCCCCTAAATCGATTTTTGTGGAGCTACGAAGCCGACGCGAGTTCCTTTTATTGGCTTATCGCCTATGAGATCCAACCGGATGGCAGCCTGACCTATGGCTCAACTTCACTGCTCTACGGGGCCACGGACTACGCACGAAACTTTATCGCCGATCCAACGGGAAGTTTTTTGTACGTAAATTTCGACCACGCCAGCATCATGGTCACCGAAATCAGCAATACAGGGAAAGTCCATCCCATCGACGGCAACAAAACCTATGGCAGCCCGCCGCCCAATGCAATGGCCTTCAATTCCGCCACCTCCCGCCTGTATGGGGCGCCAGGCATCAACGGGGATATGATCTACAGTTTTCTCGTGGACTCCACATCGGGAGATCTGACTTTTGAAACTTATCTGGACGGCGAGCAAGGGCCGAGCTTTGAAGATATCGCTGTCAATACTGCAGGTGACAGGATGTATCTTCTCAGTGAAGTACCTGCCGCGCTTAAGTCGTTTGTAATAGATACCAGCGGAGTCAAAGCCGTCTTATCTTTTACCAATTCCGTCTCCTTTCCCGCGGGATGCGCCCCTAAGATAATGGCACCCCTGCTTGATGATGGATATTTGCTCACGGCCTGTTCAAACAGCTCCGGTCAGACCTTTAGCCTTAAAGTCGAAGCGGATGGGAGTCTAACCCTCAAGGACACCGCCACACGCACCGGAATGACTGTCAATTCCATGGTCGCCGTCAGCTTTTAAACCGGGGATTTCCGGTACTTAATGGCCTTAAACGCCGCCTTCTTTCAGAAATCAATACAATGGAGAAATGAAAACAAAAATGGTATAACGGCTGGTCATTAAGTGAGGGGTTACCTGAATGTTTGGCCGAATCATTTTAATGAGCGCGCTCGTGCTCGGTGAGGGCCATGGGAGTGATTCTCCGTGACCGGTAATCGTTTCTTCTTCACGTTTTTCTTGATCCTCTCAGTCCCGGCGATCGCGCTTGGCTTGCCGTCCAAGATTCCGCCCAAATTTGACTGCAGTGATTTTTTGATCAATCGCTTTTTACCAGAGTCTTCGGTCAATCCGGTGCTCAAGCGCCTGGCCCGCTCGCTGAATTTCAATGGGCAAGTGGTGTTAACCTCTCCGATTCCGGAGTTGGCCCAAATATCCAAATTGGATCTGGGAAGACGGATTGATGAGTTAAGCTCCATTCCCTTCACGATGGAAACCCAGCCCGTTGTTTTTCTTGAAATGGGCGTTATGTTCAGTGAACTCTTGCTTCGTTACGGATTGAAGCTCGCCATGTTTCAGAATCACGGCGTCGACTTATCCGGACTCGTGGTTCAGATCCTAGGATCAACGAAGGGCGATCAGCGATTGGATAGGATCTTAAGGGCCACGTCGGAGCGCTTCGACCTCAGGTTATTGATCCCGGTGAAGAATCTGATCCATAACCCCGCTTACACCGGCCTCACCGAAGGA
Organism: Bdellovibrionales bacterium; assembly: GCA_041690295.1. Classification (GTDB taxonomy): domain Bacteria; phylum Bdellovibrionota; class Bdellovibrionia; order Bdellovibrionales; family UBA1609; genus JALHOQ01. Next base: position 19,421 of record JAWLHR010000026.1, on the reverse strand, counting down.
AACGACGTCACCATCAATCCGCGAAATGTTCTTTATCACCTTAAGGATTTCACGACCAATCCGCCCGTTACGCTTCTTCACGAAATCCAGCACGTTTCCCATTTACGAAACCCCCGGCTCGCCTATCTGAACATCGGCATTCACAATCCGGGGGCCGACCTTCCGCGAAGCTATGTAAACGGGTTCGTGGCGGGTGAGCTGGAAACATTCCTCACCGACGTGCACCTTTATGAGCGGCAGATGCAACGGGAACCGGATGAGCATATCCAGACCATGTTGAAGATGAAGATCAATGATTCAATTCGGCTCCACGCCGCCATGATGGACGTGCTGGACACCCTGGATAAGGGGTTCGACATTAAGGTGGTCCCCGACCCCGATGGGGCCATGGTTTTGGTGGCGGTCCATAAATGGAAGTGGATTTCCTATTCCGTGGAGCGAGGCCAATTGCCTGCCATCGCCAATTTGCGGGGGTTCTTTCAGGAAAAGATCAATGAACTCAAACGCCATCTGGAAAGGCGTGAATTCATAATTAAGCGCCTTAAGGCTCTTCGAGAATTAGAATAAATTACACGAGATTCGGTTGGAAAATCTGCTAGGATGCCCGCATCCTATGAACATCCGTAGTCCCGTCGGCCTCTTGCTCGGCCTTCTATTTTTTTGTGTGCCTTTCACGGCCGGCGGTCACACTTTATCCGATGACTGCACGGACCTTCTCACCGGGACCGGACCGTCTGGCTTTGGCGTCCTTGACCGCCTTGGTCTGCTCGATCGCTCGGTGGATCTTAGGCAGGAAAAACTGATTTTCGAATCCCCGTTTCCGGAGCTCGCACGGTATGACTCCAAAAGGATCGCCAAGCGAGTGGAGATTTTAATCAAGTCGAGGGACCAACGAACGGACAAAGAAATCGTGGACCTGGAGATCGCTCTTCTTTATAGCGAACTCTTGCTCCGATTTGGTGTCAAAACCGCGATCTTTATTAAATCCAAGTGGTGGGATCTTTCAGGTCTGGTGATCGAAGTTCTTGGCTCGATTCAAGGTCATTCTCGCCTTGACCGAATTCTAAAATCCATTGATGAGAAATTCGGCACCAAGCTCCTCATCTCCGTCAAACACATTATTGATCCTCCCGAATTTAACGGCTTCGCCCTGGGAACGAACATTTCACTCAATCCCTTGCTCCTTTTGTCCTACGGGAGCAGCGTATTGGAAAAGCCTCCCAGGACCCTTCTTCATGAGATTCAGCATATCTCCCATCTTAAAAAGCCCCGCTTCCAGTATTTGAACACGTGGATCAGTAACCGCGATGTGGAACTTCCGGACGGATATCAAAAAGGATTCGTCGTGGGCGAGTTGGAGACGTGGCTCACCGATGCACACTACATTCTTCAACAGCTGAGGACCAACCCGTCCGCCATTGATCGGATGCGCTTTTATAACAGCGTCGTGAATCTCGTGATGTTCCATCGCGCCATCGAGGATGTGATGGAAAACCTGAGCGATGACACTGAGGTCCTAAAGACCAAAAATGACGACGGCGTTCCCATCTACAGCATGTACGTTAAAAAGAAATCCCTGAAGGTTTACGACTATCACAGGAATTACGCCTTCTTCTGGCCATGGAGCGCGCGGCGGATTACGAGTAAGACGATCAAGCAAATAGATTCCCATTACAAATCCAGGGAGAAGGCGATCCTTCGCCTCGTCGATCACGCGAAACGATGGATTGATTTGTCGCCCGATAAAACCTCTCCGCCCAGAGAAGATTCATCGATTCATCTGCTAACCGACAAGGACTATAATGAAGTCGTTAGAGTTCATATTAATAGGCCGGAAATAACCAAGGGTCTACGCCTGAACACCATTCGGATTCCGCCGCTGCTCTTTAACTCCTTCGACAACCTTATTACCGATGTGCTGGCCCAGCCTTCTTTTAAGGAGGCGCTCGAGATTTTAAGAAAAGCCATGCTGGATGCGGCGATCATTCAGCACTATCCGACATTGAAGCTCAGATACTTCAGCTCGGATCCTCCGGAATTAATTTTACAGAACGGAATCCGAAAAAGTGCCAATCGAGAAGGAGTCCATGCTTTCGGCAGCGAAAAGGCCGGATGGAATCTGGAAACGAAAGGAAAGCATCAGTACCTGATCACCTACAACGATGCTTACGTGATTCATAAGGGCAATATCTTCGCCGAGGCCTTCATCGAAGTTTATCGGGTCCTTCGGCATAAATGGGGTCTCCCCGTTGAAGATCAGAACGAAAGCATGGTCGATTGGATTTATTCCGATCTGGGAATTCTGGCCGCCGCTTTCCCGAAAAATATTTTTATAAAAACCGATCACATTCTGGCTGAGAAAATCACTTACTTGGGCAAAAACTGAGCAATGCGGGGTGACAGGCTCCCGCGTCCATTGACCGTCAATGCTGTTGGAATAAGCTTATTCTGTTGAGGGGGTGAATTATGAAACGGCTTGTACTGTTCATTGGACTTTGTTTTTCCGTTAGCTCATTCGCTGAAACAATCAAACACGGCAAAGTGGATTGCCTGAAAAGGCGCCATGCAAGCAATGATCGTGTTGAAATTCAAAAAGACGATCAGGGCGGAACGTTCAACATAAAAGTGTCCGGGTATGGTGGCTGGACTAAACACGTCGGTAAAATTTTGGATCTCCCATTCGACGTGAAGTGGGCGAAGTTCTCGGCACCAAAAGACGGATGCCGCCAACGATCAGGGGAGCAATTTCCCATTCTTTGCCATGCGGGAACATCGACACTGGAGGTTGGGAACAAAGAGCAGAGCGCGAAAATTCCACTCTATTATGCCATGCTACGTCTTTCGCCCGCCAGCCTTGATGATCTTTACGATTACGAAGAAAGGGATGTTGTCCTCGGACGCTTCGCGATTGGTACGCTGGAGGGTCAAACTTTCGAGTTGAGCCAGGTTTTCAAAACAGCTGACTGCCGAGTCGAATAAAACCGGCAACTCTAAAAGAAAACCGGCATGGCGGAGGGGAAGCTCCCTTTCTCCACGTCGCCATGATCAAAGATGGAGCGGAGAATCGCGCATCGCTCGGCCTCTAAAAGCGAATTGCAGATCTTCGACTCATTTCTAAGGTATTCGAGGTTGATCAAAGTATTGGGCTTCGGTTGAAGCGCGGTGGAAACGAACGCAGTGGCGAAGTTGATTTGAGTCGCCTGGGTCTCACCCGTGTGGCAGGTGCCGCAAGCAGTACGATCGCCGGAGCGGATTGTTTCATACGGGGCTTCGGGCGGTAAATTGGCCGTCACGGGAAAATCGATTTCCGCTTTGATCGATGTTGTGTCCGAAGTCAGAAAACTCATTTCCACAACTTTCGCTCCACTTCCTTCGGGAACGATGGAGATGATCAGCGGGTTTCTCATGATAAAAATCCGAGGACTCCGATTGCCCACCGCCGGTTGGGCACTAAGCGCGTTATTGGTCGATACGATTTTCAGTGGACGATCCAAACTGGAAAGCAAACAGGGCACGGTCACGGGCTTGGGCAAGGCATTGATCAGAGTCACCACATCTTCGATCGATTGAGGAGATCCATCAATGTTATCGGGCACGACACAAGGCGGACCGGACAGTGCACCTGACGAAAGTTCTGTGGATTTAGGTTGAGAACAGCCTTGATTGAGGACGACGGCCACGATCGGTACGAGCGCGATTAGCAAAAGCTTGTGAGAGAGCTTCATGTTCATCCTAAAATATGTATATACTTTACATATTAACGACTTTTCCTCGAAAAAGCGCACAACAAATTTGCTTTTGACTCAAAATAAAACGGCCCACGGGAGGAAGAAGTGAGAATCAGCCAGTTTACCGACTATTCCCTTCGCGTCCTCCTTTACATCGGCATGAAAGAAGGCATGGCCACGGTCAATGAAATCGCCGAGGCGTTCAATGTCTCGCAAAATCACCTGGTCAAAGTGGTCCATCATCTGACAAGGACCGGATATCTTAATTCATACAAAGGCAAGGGCGGCGGACTGAAGTTGGCCAAATCACCCACCGAGATCCGCATCGGCGATTTCGTCCATGAGCAAGAGCCGATGAGCCTGCTTGAATGTTTTGAGCCTGACACTAACACGTGTCCGATCCAAGGCGTCTGCGGCTTGGAGAAAGCGCTTTATGAAGCGAGAAGCGCCTTCATAGAGTCTTTGAATCGCCAGACGTTGGCGGACTTTCTGGTCGAAAGCCGCGAAAAGTCCGAACGTATGCGACGGCTGGGGCTCGCCTGATTAAGATCGGATCGAAGCAACTAGCTTTTACTTAAAGGCCTCGGCTAAGAAATCCCTCGCCCGCTCAAAGGAGCGCGCGTCGGCTGTGGCGTTATAAGCCGCGCCTTTGCTGATATCAGATCCCGCCGCTTCCTCGGTGAAACTATGAACCGCGCCACCGTATTTAACGAGTTCGTAATCCACCTTGTGCGTTTGCATTTCTTTTTCAAAAGCCTCTAGATCCTTGGCTGAAACATGAGGATCAATCGCACCATGCAAAGCTAAAACTTTGGCTTTGATGTTGGCACCGTCGGCGGGCGCCGGACTGTCCAGTCCACCATGAAACGAAATCGCGGCCCGGATATTTTCGCCGTTGCGCGCGGATTCAATGGCGGCCGTACCGCCAAAACAATATCCGAGCACCGCCAGCTTATCCTTGTTAACACCCTTTTGGCGGGCCAGTTCCTCTAACGCGATATGAACACGCTCCCTCAATAGCTTTCGATCCGATTTAAATTTTCCGGCGAGCTGACCCGCGGCTTTGGCATCCGTCGGCCGTTGGCCGGCGCCGTAAATATCCGCGACCAAAACATTGTATCCCAGCATTTGAAACCTCTTGGCTTGCTTCTCGGTCTCGGCGCCGACACCCATCCAATTGTGAACCAGAACAATACCCGGCGCGTTCTTTTTCTTCGCCGGGAAGAACTGCCCTTCAAACTTTAAATCACCGTGCGAGTACGCATGCGGCTTCGAAAAGACCTGAAAGGAAAACAAGATCAAACTTAAATAAACTAAGATGCGCATCAGCCCTCCAAACGTTTTGACAAAAAATTTAATCGTGCCGATTCCCTGAACGTCAATCCTTGATTTTGAGCATGATCGGACAGTGATCGGATCCCATCACCTGAGTTTGGTGATGAGCCTCTTTGAGGCGGGACCGTGACGCTTCATCCACGCTGAAATAGTCGATACGCCATCCGATGTTCCGGGCGCGAACACCGGGCCGATAGCTCCACCACGTGTAGTGACCAGGGTCTTTGATGAAGTGTCTAAAGGCATCCACGTATCCACTGGAAAGGAATTTGGTCATCCAGGAGCGTTCTTCAGGAAGAAAACCGGCGTTCTTTTGGTTGGTTTTAGGATTTTTCAAATCAATCTCGGTGTGCGCGATGTTGAAATCGCCGCACATGATAAGGGTTTTTCCCTTCCTTCGCTCACGCTCGCAGAACTTCAAAAATTGCTCACAAAAGTGAAGTTTAAACTTCAGTCGCGCGTGATCTCGCTGGCTGTTGGGAAAGTAAGCGCTGATTAAAATGTAGGTCTTGAATTCGGCGGTCAACACCCGCCCTTCGCGATCAATGTCCTCAACACCGATACCATAGCGCACGTCGAGCGGTTCCTTTTTGCTGAAGATCGCGACGCCACTATAACCCGCTTTCTCCGCTGGATGCCAAAAGGCGTGATACTTGGCGGGATTGACCATTTCCGGAGGCAGTTGCTCCGGATTTACTTTTATTTCCTGCACACAAACGGCATCCGCTTTTTCAGATTTGAACCAATCCAAAAAACCCGCTCGGCCGCACGCGCGAAGGCCGTTCACGTTCCAACTGAGAAGTTTTGCCATTGGATCTCTAACTAGCTGAAAAAGTCCCGCGCGGCAAGATCACTTGCGGCTGGTGGAGACTCCGTCAAAGAGCAGGCCCACGCTGACATAGGATCCTGAGAGATCAAGCGTTTCCACATTATTATTGAGCGTGCCGACTCTTTCCATTTCGATGATCTTATTGGTTTCAAAACCGCCCTCGAAAACCAGGAAGAATTTCTTGTAGCCCAAGGCCACGGAAGCGCCGTAAACCGAATAGGGAGAAGCGAGCCATCCGTTTCGATCCTCTTTCAGCAACTGACCGTTGAGTGTGGCCGATTTGATCTTGAGCGCCGTATTGGTGCCGCCGAAGGCCGCGAAACCTTCGACCCGTGCGAATTTTGATTCTAAGAATGGAATTCGCGCCACAAGCGAGACGGCATCCTGGTCAAGCTCCGCCTGATAATCGGTGGCGGATGTGGAATTGATTTCATCGAGAAAAACCGAATGCCGCGAGTAGCGGATTCCAAGGTCCAGATAACGCGCCACCGAGTAAGTGATCTCCGCGCCGTAAAATGGCGACGATTCCAAGTTTTTAATCCCCTGTGCCTCAAGCTCGGTATTGAGATCTTTGGGGTCCACCTGGGTTGTACCGGCGAAGACCCGACCTTGAACGGGAAAATCTTTGGCCAGAGTGACTTCAGAGATGAACAGGAAAGCTATAGCACCTGCGAGAACATGAACATTTGGCATCCGCGGCTCCACTGTTTTTATTTTAATCTTAGGAGCCGCGGACACTCGTGTTCAAGTCCAGCGCAGGTCGCGTTTTGGTTACTGTTCAAAGCAGTAGATCGGAAAAAACTGATTACAGGGCTGAGCTTGAGCGCCAGTCCCTGTCCATTTGGAAATCGAAGCGATCTCGCCAACGGAACCCGTAATCCGATCCGTCGTTTGATGTCCAATCGACACAAGTGTCATTGTCGGCAACGCCCGCGGTTCTTGTACCTGTCCATACGTAAAATGCCGAACTGGCTTGACAGTATTCCGTCAGGCAAATGGTCACCGCGGGTCCCGTCGTGGTGATGTCCGCTTTGGTCGGAAATACCAGAGTCGCCTCATCCACTAGATACCAGGGACTAACGTCGGTGATTGTCCGATCACCAAAAGCCCGGAACTGTTCCCGCGGGGGAGGGTTTGAGTCCTTGATTGCAATAACGGGCCGGTGTGCAACGCGGAAGCGATTGGTTTAAAGATTCAACCCATTCGAAGGCTTCTTTGAGCCCTTTCTCCGTGTACTCGAATCTCATCGACTCCGGAAATGACTCTTCAGTTTCATTCAAACACCAGCAGCGATGATTGCGCGGCCGATACGCTTGCGTGGCGAAGAGCTGTTTTTGCCCCACACTGACCAAGTAGCGATCAACGGCGGCCGCCACCAGCCATTTGGCCGAGGCATGTCCCAGCGCCAAGGCTTTTTGTGACCAAATGAACGCTTGGTAATAGTGATCCGATGTTACACCGTGCTGAAAAATCATCGCGGCCGCGGCGTAATCTTTGGCCTTTCGAAAGCATCCTTCGGCGAAAATCTCGGCCACTCGCTTTCGTCGCTCTTCATCACGAGGCGCCACCCAGTTCCAATTGACGGGTGGAATTCGATCCTCTTGATCGTCGCGCAATAGCGCCTGCAGCTCTTGGGAACGGCTTTTCAGCAATTCTTTATCGGTTCGGCAGGTTTTCTGTAAGGGCTGAGCTTGAATGAATCCGTTGAAGAAAAGAAATACAAAGATGATCGGCATACGAGCCGAATAGATAACTGAAGACTCAAGTCGCGCCTAGCTTTGGCCCCTCGCGTGGAGGGCCTATTTCTTCGTCACGGTCTGCTCACGAAGTGCGTACTTCGCGAACAAAAAGACTAAAAAGGCCACAATTAGGAAATCAATCATCGCACCGAGAACACGGCCATAAAAAATGCCGTGAAAACTTAAACCTCGGACGCTTTCGACACCCGCCGTTTTAAGTGCCGGTTGGAAAATCAACGGCATCAAAAGGTCATTCACTAAAGAGGAAACAAGTTCGTTGAGTTTTCCGCCGATAATGACCGCGATAGCCAATCCCACAACGCCATAAGTTTTCAGGAAATTCATGAACTCTTTCAGCATGGCACACTCCTTTTCCGGTGTTTTCGCAGATCGCCGGTAAAGTACAAGCGCGAGCGATGGAGTGATAAAAAATTTCCCTATACGTGGCGCATCGAATAGCTGACGTTATTAGAAGAAGTAGCGGGCGCCCAAGCCGAAATCGAGATCCACGTCCATACCAGGTATCAAATTCATGGCCATGGAAATTTCACCGAAGATTTCAATTCGGGGGTCATGAAAGTTCATGCGCAGGCCAATGGGAGCCCTGGCACCGAAATGGGTATCATCGTGATGGCCGTGATGATGGTGACCGAACGGCCCGTGATGATGGTGGCCGTGATCGTGACTCACGACCCGGACTCCCAGACCGTAATACCAACTCACTGGGTATCGATTAATGTCGAAAACCTTGGGCATCAACCAGAGATAGGTCCCATGAAGGTATAGCTCGTCATCGCCGAAAAACGAAACCGCGCCATCCACGGCCCGGTCTTTTTGAAATATGTATTTCGCCGTGATTCCGGTGGGATCGCCGATCACGATTCCCAATCCAAAACTGTTGGCCAGAGCTGGTGTTGGAAACAAACTTAATACCGTTAGCGTGCGAATTAGAAATTTCACCCTATCCCCCGAAAATTCAAAAATAACTGGCTATTCTCACCGTTGCAAGTTTGATGGTCTTTACTTAGAATCCCGCCCATGATTACGGATCCCATCGCGAAACTCCTTATCTCCATCGGTATCGTGATCGTGATTTTGGGCGTGGCCTGGCAGTTGGGGTGGATTCAAGCGCTTCGACTTGGACGATTGCCGGGAGACATCTCGGTCGAAAGAGAGAATTTTCGCTTTTACCTTCCGATCACAACAAGTCTTCTACTAAGCCTGATCATCAGCCTAATTTTGTGGATTGCCCGCCGCTTGTGGTGAGTGGGGCCGGCTGAGAACCTCGGGACAGTTTGAGTCCGAACCAGGGAATCAGCAGGGATACGATCACGATGCTGACCAATACCGTGGCATAAACGAATTGCGGAACCATTTCAGCACCGGGAATCCGCATTTGCACCGGCACCTCGGCGAGAACCGCCGCCGCCAACCCTTTTGGAATCAAAAGCGTGGTAAAGGTCATATCCGATGGGGAAAATCCGTTTTTCAAGGTGAAATTCACCAGGAACTTTCTCGCGATAAGAATAAGCACGGTCAAAATCGCACCCGCGCCCAACATCAACGGAGAATTAAATTTCATGGAGATGCCGAGAAAAATGAAGAAGAAGGTTTTCAAGGCGAAACTGAGTTCCGTGTAAAACTCGGTCTCCGCCTCGGTCAATCCGACCGACGAAAATTTGTTCGTGAACTTCGATGTATTGGTGATGGCAAAGCCCATGCTCATGACGGCGATGGGACCGCTGAAATCCAAGAGTTCAACCAATCCGTACAAAGCCATGGCGAAAGCGATTGTCGCAAGGGAGCGCATCTTTTGCTTGAAATGCGACCAAGCCGCCCCGGCCGCAAGGCCGATCAACATGGCCACGGTGAATGAGAGGAAAATTTGTCCCACGACACCGGACATTTCGAGTCCTCCACCCACGGCGAAAGCTCTTGCCAGAGCCAATGTCAGAACAATGCAGAGTACATCGGTTAACGATGATTCTAAAAGTACGATGTTTTGCGCTCTCTCGGACATTCTCAGCGCCTGTGACATCGGAATGGCCACGGCTGATGAGGTTCCGCATAATATGATCCCTGTCAGGACGCTTAGCTCCCATGACTTCAAAAACGGGTAACTTAATAAACAAACCAGACCGGCGGTGAACAGGGCTGTCGCAAAAGTAATTAAAGTCCCCTGACCCAAGACTTCGGCGAAGCTTTTGAGATTTAATGTCACACCACTTTGAAAAAGAATCACTAAAAGGGCCATGGTCGAAAGAACCCGGCCGGCGGCGCCGAAGTCTTCAGGAGAAGTTATGGCCAGGATCGGACCGATGATGATCCCGAATATCATGAATAAAAGGACATCCGGGATCTTGTATTTCGCGAAAGTAAACGCGAAAAGATGGCCCACGAAATAGATTAAACCGATTTCAAAGACGACTGCGGCCATCCGCCCCCCTCTAAGGAAATTTTGTCTCAAAATTTTATTTTAGAGAGAATCTCGGATGGTCCGCAAACGTCGCCGCGCCGCTAATGACGAGTGGTTGATTGAGCCTGTTCCTGGCGTGATTGTGAGGCGCTCTTTTCCGCCCGACCGCCTTCAATCTGGCGTTCCGTGCCACCGGCGCCGATTTCAATCTGACGGGCCCGAGCGCTTTCGCTGCGTGGGATTCGTACGGTCAATACACCGTCTTCATAATCCGCGCGGATTTGGTCGACGTCCGTACCCCGCGGCAATGTGAATGAATGATAAAATGAGCCGTAATACCGCCGTGAACGGCGCCGGCGCTCTTCGGATTCCGACCGCTCAGCGGAAATCGTTAAGCGATTTTCGGTACACTCAACCTTGATCTCGTCTTTTTTGAAGCCCGGTAAATCGACGCTAACCAGGTATTCGTCATCGGTTTCTTCAACGTCCATTGACGGCATTTCGGCGGAAATGCTGGTTAGACTCCGCCGGAAGAAGTCATCGAAAAAGCGGCTTGGTCTGAAGAAGTCATCCAACATCCGCATAGGTTCAAAAATATCCTCCAACGGGGAAAATGGGGAAATTGAAAATAACGGCCGACTCACCGGCAATCGTTCGACACGTCCGGTTTCTCTGGAACCTCTATTCATACCTAATCTCCTTTTTAGTTTGTTGAAGAACACAGACGACTCCTGGCATTTTGCCCACTGTGGCATGTTTTCCAATCATGCTTTGCCTTCCCGAAGATACAAAATCCGTTCCGACCACCGTCGGTCCATCGCCGCCCCGATTTATGGCACGGCAAGTGCTGTGGCTTCAGTCATGGCCAATAGCGATAAGTCCAAACAGAAAGTGATTTTGAAGAATCCGAGAGCTCGAATCGTGCTGGATAAGGACGAGCCGCGAGTCGAACCGCCTGATGATGAGGAACCCATTATCGACACGGAAAAATGGGATGAGGCGAACGTGGATCTGGAAACCCTGGCGAATACCTTCCCCCATAAAGTCGATAGTGAAAAATGAAGGTTTTCAGTCCCGCTTTTAACGACGGTGACGTTTTACCAAGGCCTTACACCGCCGATGGCGATGACATCTCACCCCCTATCCAATGGGATGGATACCCTCAAGACACCGAGGAATTCGCGTTGATATTTCACGAAATCGGCGGAGACAAAGCCTTACATTGGGGTGTTTACGGAATCCCGAAGGAAGTGACATTTCTTCCCGAAGGTTTACCCATGCGCGGGGTGATCACCGATCCGGTGCAGGTCAATCAAATGGAAAACAGCTTTGGAAAACTGGGTTACACTGGACCAGGGGTGAGGAACAGGAGTGAATCCCGTGAATTTTTATTCACTGTTTACGCTCTCAACAAAGCGTTAAAGCTTCCCGCCGGCGAGAGTCTTCAGTCATTGTTTGAATCCATGGAAAGAAACATCGTGGACAGCGCGCAAATGCGGGTCAAATATTCGTAGGAGCGCTGGTTTCCATCCGGCCCCCGCACTCAATGCAATATCGGGTTTCGGGCATGGCTTCCAAGCGCGCGAGATCGATGTCTTTTCCACATCGCTCGCAAATCCCATAAGTGTGGTTCTGGATTCTATTTAGGGCCGCTTCAATCTCCTGAATCTGCATGATTCCTTGTCCGGCCAAATTCAACGAGACATCGCGCGTGGCTTCCTCGGTTCCAAGGTCGGCCGGATGAACTTTAATCCGGGAAATCTCACCAATCTGATCCACATTTAAATCCAGCCCCTCCCGCTCCACGTCCTTTACCACCCGCAAAATGGAATTGCGGCGTTTCTCAAGCCGATCACGGAAATGGAGAAGCTGTTCTTCGGTCAAAAGGGGCATTATTTACACTCCGCTCTTGTAACCCTGCAAAACGGCGTCCAATGCGGCTATTCTCTTTTCATGAAACCTCGGTTGCAGTGGCGATTTCCAAACGGATACTTTGGTGATCCCGCGCTTTACATCAAACACATCAACTCAAGCGGATGCCTGCTTTTTGATTGCGGCGATATCACCCGTTTTTCGCCAAAATCCCTGATGAAAGTGACGCATATTTTTCTGAGCCACTGCCATATCGATCACTTTTTCGGCTTTGATCTTTTCTTACGCCTGCAAATCGGGACGGAGAAAACGGTCACCCTTGTCGGCCCACCCGAGACTTCAAGCCGGGTGCAAGGCAAGCTTAAAGGTTATACGTGGAATTTAGTTTGGGATAAAAATCTGGAATTCGTCGCGGTCGATCTTGACCCGCTTGGGGGTAAAAAAACGACCGTTCATTTTCGCGCCAAAGACGGCTTTAGCGCCTCGGACGTCGAAGTCACGCCCTGGTCCTTTGAGTCGCCGGTTTTTGACGAACGCTACATTCAGGTTTTTACCCGCCAGATCGACCACCGAACACCTTCATTGGCTTATTTCATCAATGAAAAACCTGAACATCACGTCAACGAGACCCAGCTCGATGACCTTGGATTTGTCTCCGGTCCCTGGCTGGGTGTGCTTAAGGATCACGTCGCGCGTGGAGATGAAAGCGGATTCATTCGGGTCCCGCGCCGGGACGGTTCCGAGACGGAAGTTTCAATTTCTCAACTGGCCCGGTGGCTTGTTGCCGAGAAACCGGGACTTAAATTAGCGTACGTGACCGACGGCGCGGCACATGACGAGAATTTCCAGATTCTATTACCAGAGTTAATCGGAGCGGATTTTCTTTTCGCCGAGACCTGTTTTGTGGAAAAAGACCGCTTGGCCGCCGATGAAACCAAACATTTCACGGCGGAGTTCATGGGAAATCTCGCCGCCGCCGCGAAAGTCAAAACTGTCGTGCCCTTTCACTTTTCAAAACGTTATATGGAGAACCCAGAGCAGGTTTTTGATGAGCTGGCGAAATATTATCACGGAGAACTGATTCGCCTGGATCAGTATTCTGGATCGCTCACTTGATGTCCCTCGGCCTCTAAGTCGCGCTTTTGCTTTTCCATGATTCGCGCGCAATTTGAGCAGTGGCGGGTGTAGGGAAACTGCTCCAAACGATCAAATGATATCTCTTTGCCGCACCGGTCACAAACCCCGTACTGTTCCGCTTGCATTCGCACAATGGCATCGTCAATTTCGGTCACTTCATCGGTGATTTCTTCTTCGGGAATAATTCCGGAGGGAAAGTCAATGCGCTCCAATTCCTCGGGGCTGACTCGAGCGATTTCCTCACTTTCCGGGTCCGGGTACTCTATTTCTTCAGCCGCGCGTTTCGCTCTGATCAAAGCGTCTCGTCGCGCTTCGAGTCTGCGGCGAAGTTCCGCGAGCCCTTCGGGGGTGAGTTGGCGTTCTTGCTCCATGTGGTCACGGAGTTGCAATTTCTTCGCCGCGGATAATGGGGCGCCCACGAACGCCATGACGTGAAGTCCTTCAAAAAATTCGCTGGTTTGGGCGGAACGAAAATTGCCAAGCGCTATAAGTTTACATGGTTGTTTTCGTGGCAACCTTTGAAAATGGGATAGCATGTTTAACTCTCTTCTCAGGGAATTAAACGAACAGGCCCATCGCGAAACCAACCATGACGTAAGCTTAAAACGCTTACGTAAGGGCCTAAAGGAGATGCCGTACTTTAGGCCTCGCTTTTTTGCCCTTTAGGCGGTGGATGGTGGATGAGAATCTGCCTTTTGAAGACAGGGAAGACGCGGCCAAGAAGCTTCTTTCACATTTAACCGAGTTCAAAGGTCAAAATCCGCTCGTGCTGGGAATCCCGCGCGGCGCGATTCCCATGGCCAAAATTATCGCCGATGGCCTGGGCGGTGAGTTCGATATGATTCTGGTAAAGAAAATCGGTCACCCTCTGCAACCGGAGTTCGCCATCGGTTCGGTGACGGAAGATGGTGAAGTCGTGCTTGGGTTGGGAGCGCGCGAGCACGGCATCTCGGAAGAGGATGTTGAAAATTACGCCGTCAAGCAGGTGGAACTCCTTCACAAGCAGCGCCGCCAACTGGGTAAAGGACGCCTTCCGATATCGCCGAAAGATCGTATCGTCATCGTAGTTGATGACGGCATCGCCACCGGCGCCACCATGACCGCCGCGGTACAAAGCTTAAGGCATCGGGGCGCGAAGCGAATTATCGTGGCCGCTCCGGTCGCGAGTCCACAGGCGGTTCATCTCCTGGAAATGGAAGGCGTGGAAGTGCGCACGGTGGCCGTGCCTGATCCCTTCGGTGCTGTCGGATATTACTACCGGAATTTCTCGCAAGTCTCGGATGCTGAGGTCGGTGCGCTCTTCAGTTTACGCCCGGCTGAAGTCGACATCGGCCCCCTTAACCTTAAAGCCATCATCGGCTTACCTGAAAACCCCATCGGCTTGGTGGTTTTCGCCCACGGAAGCGGTAGTGGTCGATTGAGCCCGCGCAACCAGTTCGTGGCGGAAAGTTTGAATCGCGCCCGCATGGCCACGGTTCTCGCCGACTTACTTACGGAAAAAGAATCCGAAAACCGGGCGAATGTTTTTGATATCGCGCTTCTCGCACGACGCCTCAATGAAATTTCGAGCTGGGCTCTTGAACAGCCGAATCTGGTGAACCTGAAACTTGGCTATTTCGGAGCCAGCACCGGGGCGGGCGCGGCGCTCGTGGCGGCCGCCATTGATCCCGCCCGGGTAAGGGCCGTTGTTTCGCGCGGTGGCCGTCCCGATCTCGCCGGCGAGTACCTGGCGCGAGTGCAAGCGCCCACTTTACTGATCGTCGGCGGCAATGACGTTCCCGTGATCGATTTGAATCGCATCGCGCTTGACCAACTTCGTTGCGAAAAAAAACTAGAGATCGTGCCTGGCGCCACCCATCTCTTCGAGGAACCGGGAACACTGGAGCGCGTGGCGGAGCTGGCGATGAACTGGTTTAAGAAATTCTTTGGCGAGGCGGCCCACCTGGAAACGGCGACGCCCGTTCAATGATGGAGCGAGTTGTTCTTCTCGCGAAATGGCAATTCGATGCAGTCGCGCAATTCGATCGTGAAACTGGTGCCCGTGTTCGCGCCATGACTTTCGGCCTTTATGGATCCCCCATGACGTTCGACAATTTCACGAACAATGTAGAGCCCGAGTCCTAAACCTCCAAGATGTTCCGCATCGCCCGCATCTTTTTGCCAGTAAGGATTAAATATATTCTCCAGTGCATCCCGTTCAAGACCGCGCCCGGTGTCTCTCACCGAGATGAGAACATCGTGATCGCGAGCGATCGCTTGAACCGTGATCCGTCCACCTTCAGGAGTGAACTTAACGGCGTTCGAAAATAGATTCCAAAAAACCTGGGTCAGCCGTTCCGGATCGGCGACGACTTCCTCGGCCCGTGGATCCAGATGGCACTGGAAAGAAATCGACTTTTGATCGGCGGAAAGCCGGACCGCATCCCATGCGGTTTGAATCACCTCGGAAATCCGCGTCTGGCGGCGACACAAATTGAACTTGCCCTTCCTGATTCGAGCCCAATCGACAAGGTCATTGATGAGCATCAATTGCATTTTCGCCGCCCGATCGATCATGTTCAAAGCCTGACTCTGTACGTCCTCACCTATATCCTTTTGCCGAAGCACCTCGACCGCGGCGAGCACCGTCGATACAGGGCTTCGCAGATCGTGTGAAACCAGCGACATCAAATCTTCTTTCGCGCGATTCGCCGCTTCGGCGGTCTTGCGCGCGGCATGCTCATGATGAATCGCCTGTTTGTACGAGATGTCCTTATCGACTCCCACTATACGCATAGGTTGACCCGTTCGGTTCATTTCGACCACCTTTCCAACGCACTCATTATAGCGCCATTGACCGGATTTCATCCGCAGCCGGTTTTCAACATGAAAGACTGGCGCTTTTCCGGATAAATGCGCCTGGATCGCCGCTTTGGTTCGCTCCACATCGTCCGGATGTATCAGCGCCTCGATTGTTTCGAACACGCCGGGAATTTCTTCCGGTTGGTAACCAAGCGATCTGGCCCACTGCGGACTAAAATAAACTTTGTTGCTTTTTAAATCCCAATCCCAAAAACCGTGGCTGGCGATCTCCATGGCGAAGCGAAGACGCTCTTCACTGGAGCGCAAGTTCTTGGTCATCTGGCTGACGATGATTGAAGCAAAGAAGAATAGGAAGACCAAGGTGGTGTCCGCCAGGAAAAGGAGATCGAAGGACCGATGCGAACGGGGCATGAAGAGATACGCCGCAAGAACCGCTGAGGTGGACGCAACGACGGGCCAAAATAAAACCGAGCCGAAATACCGCCTCATTCACGGGCAACAGTACACCGAGTTTCAAGCAAATAGAATCGATTTTATTGCTGGCCAAAAGGGCCTCATTTAAGGGCCAAAAACGCCTCGGCCAGTTTTTTCCATTTTTCCTTCAAGTCCTTATTGAATTTTTCACCCGCGCCAATAATCACATTTTCAATCTGTGAGGCGATGGCTTCCCTATAATCATATTCGGGGCGCGGAGGATGCTGTTTCATCTCCGAACGGAAAAAGGCCAAAAGGCCGTACTCCAAGCCGTCCCGGTTATAGGCGGTCAGCAAAGGATAGTAGAAGGCGGAGTAAGCTCGCGTCTCGTTAGTCACCGCCGCCCCCGCCGCCCGGGCCTTTAACATTTCCGCGATGGACTCGCGGGCGGTCTCCTTGGGAAAAGACTCCAAAATCAGGGCATGAAATCGCTCGTAAAGTTTTATGAGCTCCGGCCCATTAGGCTCCATTTCGATGGCTTTGAGAACTTCCAGTTTGTATTCGTCGAAGTCGCGGTCTTTGGGCGTATGACCACGGTCCTGAGTGGGCGTGACCAAGACCTCCTTATCAAATAAAAATCCCCGCTCTTCAAAACACCCGCGGCATAACGCCAGACGCTTCATGGTGTTGCGGAAGTTTCCCGACCTGTTGGTTAGATAAATGATGCGCCCAAACGCCGCTTGAAACTCTCCGGCCGCAACGATGCGATACTGCACTGAGGTCAACTTTGTTTCTTGGTACATATTGAGGAGTGACTTGTGCGTCGCCAAACCTTTTCCCGTCTCCATGTACGATTTGGCGTCGTACTGTTTGCTTAAAAGTATTTCCCCATCCGCGGTGACTAAAAAGATGTAGTAGGCCGACCCTAAATAAGGAATCGGGTCCTCGAGGCGGATAATCTGTCCCGCCGATTCCAACTCTATGACGTACTTGGGTTGCGGTGTCCGAGGTATAGGTGGTGACTGTAACAGGCGCTCGCAATCGCTCGCGCCAAACGCGAATGAACTCGCGAAAAGAAAAATGAAAAGGGCTATGGTTCGCACGCGGGCACTCATTTGCAAATTCCCATCCATGGCTTGAATTTTGCCCTCTTGTCCACACGGCAATCCATACACGGGAGTCGGTACATGCCGCCGGGGATTGAACACCTTTATGTTCCGTTCGAAGAAATCAGAGACCTAAAAAGAATTTTGGACTCTCTCGGCGGGTGTCGAGTGGTCATGCTAGGCGAAGCCACTCACGGAACCCATGAGTTTTATGAGTGGCGCCGGTTGATCTCGAGCTATCTCATCGAAAATCTCGGTTTTCGCTTTATCGCGGTCGAAGGTGATTGGCCGCCCTGTTGGAAAGTGAACGACTACATTCACTCGCGCGCGGAGGGTGACGCCCGCGACGCGCTCATGGCCTTTCAGCGCTGGCCCACGTGGATGTGGGCGAACTCCGACATTTGGGACCTAGTCACTTGGATGAAACGGTACAATGACAATTCCGCCGACGAAGACCGGGTTTCTTTTTACGGACTTGATGTTTATTCATTGTTCGAATCCGTGGACGAAGTGATCCGGCTGGTTTCTGAAATTAAACCCGCGCTGGCCAAAGAGGTGCGGGAGCGCTACGCCTGTTTCGATCCCTTTGAAAGGGATGAAAAAGCCTATGCCCGCTCACTCATCAAAAATTCTCACGGATGCGAGCGTGAGGTCCTGGAAACACTCTTACTTCTGCTCGACTTGAAAGATGATCACATTTCCGTGTTCAACGCCCAACAGAACGCACGGATCGTGGCCAACGCTGAAAATTACTATCGCACCATGGTTGAAGACGAAGAGGATCCATGGAATGTGCGCGACTCACACATGCACGATACCTTGGAACACCTTTTCAGGCGCCATGGCGAGAATTCCAAGGCCATCATCTGGGCCCATAACACCCACATCGGAGATTATCGCGCCACCGATATGGTGGAGCGCGGACAAATCAACATCGGCGGATTGGCGCGGCAAAAATGGGGCGATGAGGCCGTGGCCTTGATTGGGTTTGGAACCTATGAGGGTGAAGTGATCGCCTCACCCGCCTGGGGCGGTCCGACCGTGCGCATGACCGTTCCACCAGGCCGTGAGGGAAGCATTGAACACGGATTTCACCAAGCCGCCTTGAGGCGAGACGTCGAACAGTTCGTGCTCGATCTGCGGGATCACCGTGACCGGTTTCGGGAAGTGCGGCCTCACCGGGCTATCGGCGTGGTTTACAACCCCAGGTACGATCAATTCGCCAACTACGTTCCCACGTCTCTTTCGGAGCGCTATGACGTCTTTCTCTTCTTTGATCGGACAACCGCTTTGCGGCCCCTTGTCCAAGAGCTGGATCGCACCAAACTGCCCGAAACCTGGCCGCTGGGACTCTGAATGCTTGCCAGCCAATGATTATTTGGTAAATACGGAATTGGGCCGATGTAGCTCAGTCGGTAGAGCAACGCATTCGTAATGCGTGGGTCGCCCGTTCGATTCGGGTCATCGGCTCCAATGATTTCAATATGTTAGAGAAGAAGAAGAAAAGACTCGTCGCATCAAGTCGCCAATAAGTCACCACCCAAATCGCACATAGACACCCCAATTTCAGCTAAAGAAAACATCCAATTCGGATTGGAGAGTGTGAATGTGGAATACGTAGTGATCTTGATTTTAATATTTTGTGCAATTCAACTATTCGAAATAGCTAGACAGCTATATAAAATGCATCGTTTGGTTCAATGGGTTTTTAAAATGCATTACTCTGATTCTCAGTTGATAGAAGCATACCATCAAATCGGCCCCGACCCCATGTTGCGGAAAACAAGGGAGGACATACCAAGTGATTTTGTCAGGGCCAATCGATCGACGAAGTAGGCTTCTCAATCAAAAAGAACAAAATGCGATCTCAAAATGCGGCGTTGGGGCACTCATCACAACAATTCCCATAAGATTTGCACTGGTTAGGCAATTTGCTTGAAGGCCTTTGCCCAGTAAGTAACTCCGATCGAAGGTCGTAGCTTTCCATTCACGGCCGTCAGGCCGTGTTCATGTCGCCGTGGTTCCAGCGAAGATTTGGTTATT
>JAWLHR010000025.1:0-39787 GCA_041690295.1 Bdellovibrionales bacterium | reverse complement strand
AATAACCAAATCTTCGCTGGAACCACGGCGACATGAACACGGCCTGACGGCCGTGAATGGAAAGCTACGACCTTCGATCGGAGTTACTTACTGGGCAAAAAACGGCGACGGCTCGGAGGTTGTATTCACCCTTTATCGTCTCCCCTCCATGTCGGAACGAGATTTCATTCGGGATGCCGCGATGGTTGAAAAAGACCTTCGAACATTAAAGGCGTTGTTGGAAGGTTAGCAACGCTGGTTTGCCCTTTTTCACATTTCTAATAAACTGCTTGAGATATCCGCGACTTTCAAATCGCGAAGTCCCTCGTCCTATCGGAGCTTGGTCTATCCATCGAGGACGCCTCGGTAGGTCATGAATACACCGAGAATAAATATAACTGAGGAGACAAAGCGCCTGAAGGTCCGTTCGGGCAGGCGATTGAGCAGCTTTGCTCCGAGAAATGTCCCGATCACCACGCCAATACTCGTTAATAGAATCCAACGCCCGCTAACCAATATTCCACTCCACTCACTCCAAAAATAAACAGGCATCCTGGCCGCGTCGACAATAAGCCCGATGGCCGTCGCCGTTGCAACGAAAGATTCTTTCGAGATTTGAAACCCAAGCAACGCGGCCGAACGAATGCCACCCTGATTACCTACCATTCCTCCGAGCATTCCAGAGACACCACCGGCGATCCAGGAACCCACCCCATGGAAGCGCATCTTCTCTGAGAGTCCGCTCGCGCCCATGAAGCCCGCGAAAATCAAAATGCCACCAAAAATCAACGTAAGAGAGGGCGTTGCGAAATGAGCGTGAAGCAATGCTCCCGTGAGGCCGCCGACGGCACTCATTAAGCCGAATCCCAGCAGGACTTTTTTATCGACATGTCCCCTGAGCATCCAAAAACGCATGGCCGTGGCAATGAGGTGCGGAATGGAAACAACCGCGACGGCGAGTTTGGTGCCTACCGAAAGGCTGAGGACGGGGGTGACGAGACTACCAATGCCGAATCCGGTCACAGAAGCGACACCGGCCGCGATTATGGCGGTAATAAACAGGCCCAGGTCAAACAACATGGCCGTCAGCCTGCGACACGGAATAGCCGATCACCGAGTGAGCAGAGCTCGCTCTCGAAAAAATCATTCCACTCGTTGGACGGTATCGGCTTCTGTGACATGGCTAACTCCATCGAAAGGTAGGCCGTTCCTTTTCAGGATGCGTGGCATCCTGAAAAGGAACGGCCTACTTTTTCCACTTCCGAATCGGAAGTCGAATCGCAGCTCGGTTTCAGAATGACTCCATATATCAGATTTTTAGGTTCAAGGGTTCGGTACATTGAGGTCGCCAGGTCTCCGGATTAACCTATCAACGAGTTATCGGGGAGCAGTAAAGCTTTCCTTCATAAATTAAAATTGGTTGCGGGGAGAGGATTTGAACCTCTGACCTTCGGGTTATGAGCCCGACGAGCTACCAGGCTGCTCCACCCCGCGACAAAGAAGTTTAAGGCGCTTTGGAAGCTACGCTCCACATGGGGTCGCGTCAACCTAAAAATCCTCGAAAATTAAAGTGCTTAAAGAACAGGCTAAATTTAGGCGGCTTTGCGTTCGCCTTCAATGATTTTTTTCAAAGCCCGGAAGGCCTCGCGGTTGTAGGGGATCCCCAACGTGTGCTCGATGTACATGAGAGCCTCACGGGGGTTCTTGGGCTCGGGGCAGTTCACATTGGGAATGATCAATGTGGCGTAGGCATCGGCCAAAGCCACCACCTTCGCCAGAGGGTGCATCTTAACGTCCCGCAGTCGCTGCGGAAAGCCCTGTCCAATCGAGTTCTCATGGTGCTCGTAAACGATCGAGACAATGTCATCGGGGACAATGCCGAGACTCTGGAGCATCTGCATCCCTTTAAAGGAGTGCGTTTCGTAGATCTGAACCTCTTCAGGGGTCATCTGCGCGATCGGCTTCTTTACGAGCTCCGGCGGAATTGCTTTCATGCCGATGTCGTGCAACAAGCCGCCCAAAGCCAGCTTTTCCAAGGTGGCCTTTTTCTCGTAACCCAGCGCCTGACCGATCAGCACGCTGAGCATGCTCACGGCAATGCTATGGGACATCAGCTGATCGGAATAGTTCTTCAACGAACTGAGCAAGCTGGTCAACGACTTATGGGTCTCGACCAAGCCCAGAACCGCTTCACAAATCTGCTTGGAATTGTTGAAGGTCTCAAGGTCGATGCCGGAGCCTTCGATCTGGCGGAACATGGCCCGCGCCGAGTGAGTCACCAGCGTGGCTTTGGCCGAATCATCAAGATCTTTTTTGCTCAAAGCGATGCCGGCGATGGTGATCGATTGATGAGTGATCTTGTAATATTCTTTTCTTGGAACCCAAAGGTAGGAAACTTCTTTGTTCTGATAGTTCTTGAATTGATCAACACTAGATACAGCGCCGGCTTTACCCACCAGTACAAAGTGATCATCATTTAGGCGGATATAAACGTCCACCGGAATGGTCACACCGTTGACGAACTCGGTGATCGGGATAGGGATGAAGTCGGTGGGGTTCACCTGCATAATGGTTTTTATCGGCGGATTACCCAGATTCGTGTAGTCCGATTGGCTTGGCCTGGACTTCGGATCGGTGTAGGGTCAAAGGAATGCATGATCCTTTGTGCGTCGTTAATCTAAGCAAGCGTTATAACTCCGCCGTGCAAGCCCTGCGTGATGTCTCATTTTCAGTCAAATCCGGGGAAGTGTTCGGTCTGCTGGGCCCCAACGGGGCGGGCAAAACGTCGCTGATTTCCATCATAGTGACCCTTGAAAAGGCCACCTCGGGCGAGGTGCGATTGTTCGGCGAATCGGTCAATAGCCACTCGCGCAGAGCCAAAAGTCTGGTGGGTTGGGTGCCACAAGAGGTGATCAATCACGGCTATTTTTCGGTGCTTGAAATCTTACGCTTCCACGCCGGATTTTACGGGGTTCGCGATGCCGAAGATCGCATCCAGCAGCTACTGCGAGATCTGGATTTAATGGAACACCGAGAGAAAAAAGTGCGGCAATTGAGCGGCGGTATGAAGCGGCGGCTGATGATCGCCAAAGCCCTCGTGCACGATCCCAAACTCTTACTCCTGGATGAACCCACCGCCGGCGTGGATGTGGAGTTGCGGTTTAAGTTATGGAGTTACATCTCGGAACTCAAGCGGCGGGGGTTGTCGATCCTTCTCACGACCCACTATTTGGAAGAGGCCGAAAGATTATGCGATCGGGTCGCCATCATTAACCATGGTCAGCTGCGGGCGGTCGGTAACACCCATGATCTGATCCGCAGTTGGACGCGCAAATACGTCACACTGAAACTGAATAAGCCTTATTCCAATTTACAGCATCCGGGTCTGGTGCGCGGGCAGGAGAAAGAATGGGTGTTCACCATGGAGATGGATAAACCCTTGGGACTCTTGTTGTCCGAACTCAAGATCCCGTCGGATGACATCATGGACGTGCACGTGACGGAGGGAAGTTTGGAAGACGTCTTTGTTCATTTCACCAAAGCCGAGGTGCAGTGATGGCCACCATCGATCCGATTTTCGTCCCTCTCAAGGCGCTCCTTCATCGCGAAGTCGCGCGGTTCATGAAAGTGGCGACTCAAACCGTGATCACGCCCTTTGTGAGTTCGTCGCTTTACCTGATGATTTTCGGTGTCAGCCTCGGCCAAAGGATTTCCTTTAAAGAAGATCTGCCCTATCTCGCCTTTTTGATTCCGGGACTGGTGACCATGGGTTGCTTGAACAATGCCTTTCAAAACACCTCGAGTTCGATCATCGCCGCCAAATTCGGTGGCGAGCTGGAAGACCTGAAGGCCGCGCCGGTGGCCAACTGGCAGATTCTCACCGCGATGGGTTTGGGCGCTTTGATCCGTGGATTCATGGTGGCGGCGATCACTTGGCTCATGGGTGAGGTGGCTTATTACTTGGTTTTTGGTGAGTTTCTCAAAGTCGAGCACTGGCCGGCTTTGATTCTGTTTCTGGCTCTTGGTGGATTCGTTTTCGCCAATATCGGCATCGCCGTGGGGTTTTGGGCGCGTACGTTCGATCAAATGAGCGCCGTTGGCGGCTTCATTCTGCTGCCTTTGATTTATTTGGGAGGAGTTTTCTTCTCCATTGATCATTTGCCGCCGTTTTGGCGGTCCGTCGCGATGGCCAATCCGCTGCTTTATATGATAAACGGGGTTCGTTACGGGATTTTGGGGCAAAGCGACGTCGATTGGCTCACCGCCTTGATGGTGACGACAGTCGCGGTGATCGCGACCTCGCTTTTGGCGCTCCTGAGTTTGAAAAAAGGGAGTTTTCACCGGTGGTGATGAATGTTTGAAACGCTTTCCGACAAATTGACTTCAACATTAAAAAAGGTCAGAGGCCAGGCGCGGATCACGGAAAAAAACATTGAAGAAGCGCTTAAAGAAATTCGCCTGAGCTTGTTGGAAGCCGACGTTAATTTCAAAGTCGTCAAGTCCTTCCTCGATGAGGTTAAAACCAAAGCGCTCGGTCAGGAGGTATTGGGAAGCCTTTCCGCCGGCCAGCAATTTGTTAAAATCGTCCACGATGAGCTTGTGCGAATGCTCGGCGCCGAGGCGCAGGAGTTGAATGTTCGCGGCGAGCCGGCCGTTATTCTCCTTGTGGGATTGCAAGGGGTTGGTAAAACCACCACCGCGGCCAAGCTTTCTTTATTTGTTCGGCAGAAGTTAAAGAAAAAGCCCGGATTGGTTCCGGCCGACGTTCAGCGACCGGCGGCGATCGAACAGCTGACTATTTTGGCCAAGCAAAACAATGTTCCGGTTTTTCCCACTCAGAGTTCGATGAAGGCCACGGAGGTCGTCGAGCAGGCGAAGGAATGGGCCAAACGTGAAATGGTCGAAGTTGTTATCGTCGATACGGCCGGACGGCTCCAGATCGATGACGCTTTGATGACCGAACTTGAGGCGTTGAAAGCGGCCTGGCCGCCGAACGAGGTCGTCCTTGTGGCGGACGCCATGTTGGGGCAACAGAGCGTGCAAGTGGCCGAAGGGTTTCATCAAAGGCTTGGTTTATCAGGGTTGATCCTGACCAAGGTGGACGGGGATGCCCGGGGTGGTGCGGCCTTAAGCATCCGGGCCGCCACCGGTGTGCCCATTAAATTCCTTGGTGTGGGTGAAAAGGTTGGAAACCTTGAGGTTTTTCATCCCGATCGGCTGGCCGGAAGAATTCTGGGCATGGGGGATGTTCTCTCCTTAGTTGAAAAGGCCCAGGAAGTGATCGATGAGAAGACCGCTCGCGAGTCCGCCAAGAAAATGGCTAAGGCCGCGTTCACATTGGAGGATTTCTTATCCCAGATCCAAATGATGAAAAAGATGGGCGGAATTGAAAGCTTAATGAAGTTGATTCCTGGAATGGGCGGATTAACCAAACAGATTAAAAATATGGCACCGCCCGATAAAGAGCTTAAGAAAATCGAGGCCATCATTCGTTCGATGACCCCGGATGAGCGGAGAAATCCAAAGATTTTAAACGGGTCGCGCCGTTTACGGATCGCCCAAGGATCGGGCACTGAAGTCAAGGATATCAACCGACTGGTGGAGCAGTTCACGCAAGCGCAAAAAATGATGTCCCAGTTCATGCGTATGGGTCTTGGCGGCCGGGGCGGAGGTCGAGGTCTCTTTTAGCCCGGCGTTAGCTTCTCATACGCGTTATTCTGTTGCTCTCCAAAAAAAACCGATGTAATCCCAGTAATCTTTGCTGTTAGAATGAGTTCAAGTTATCTTAAACTCGTGATTTTAAGGAGAGTTGCGAAATGGTCGTTATCCGGCTTGCTCGTTTCGGAAAAAAGCATAGTCCCAGATACAGAGTCACTGTCGCTGATCAACGTCGATGGTTGGGCGGGAAATGTATTGAAGTTGTTGGTTATTATAACCCGCAACCGCAAGGCGGTGAGGTTGAGTTCAACGTTGATATGGAGAAAATTCAAGCTTGGATCGCTAAGGGTGCACAACCTTCGGACCGCGTGAAAAGTCTCCTGAGAAAAGCGCAAGCTAAAGCCTAGTGTTTTTGCTTCAGCCTTGATGTTTACGATATACTAAACGCATAATCACACAGAGAATAATCATCATGAGGTGAATGAATGGATCCGTCGTCGCTAAAAGATCTAGTTGAATTTATGGCGAAGTCGCTCGTTGATAAGCCTGAAGAAGTTGAAGTCAACGAAGTCGTCGGTGAGCAAACGACGGTGGTTGAACTCAAGGTGGCCAAGGAGGATTTAGGTAAAGTCATCGGCAAGCAAGGCCGTACTGCCCGCTCCATGCGCACTATCTTGAACGCCGCTAGCACTAAACTGCATAAACGCAGTGTCCTCGAAATCGTCGAATAGATCTTCTTACCACCACGTAGGCTGGGTGAAAGACGCCCACGGCCTGCGGGGTGAACTCTACGTACAATTATTCGCAAAATCCGCTGACTGGCTCGAATCCGCAGACAAATTATTCCTGGAAAAGCTCGGTGATCAGGATTTGAGCCCCTTTGAAATTCTCAAGGCCCGACCGTTCAAAGAAGGTCTGATCGTTAGCCTTAAAGGGATTCCCGATCGAACCGCCGCCGAACCTTGGCGTAAAGCCAAAGTGTTTATCCACGAGGACGCTTTAGTGAGTCCGCCGGGTGAACGGGTGTTTTTACATCAGATTCTGAATTTCGAGGTTTTGGATGGTGAAAATTCGGTTGGCCGGGTGGTGGGGTTCGCCACCAATGGTCCTCAAGACCTCTTGCGGGTTGCAACGCCAAATGGGACCGAGGCTTTGGTGCCCTTCGTGGATGCCTTCATTCTCAGCATTGATTTTGACAAAAGGCAGCTCAAGATGGATCTTCCTCCCGGTCTGCTGACGGTTGAGGAAGAATGAATTTTGAAATTGTCACTTTGTTCCCCCGGCTAATCGAGGATTATTGCCGTGAGGGTCTTTTGGGAAGCGCCCGGGATCGGGGGATTGTGGGGATTTCCACCGTGAACCCCCGCGATTTCACCCAAGATGTCCATAAGACCGTCGATGATCGGGCCTTCGGTGGCGGTGATGGGATGGTCATGAAACCTGAACCCCTGGTGGCGGCGATCGGACATATCCGCGCAAAGGGTCCCGCCCGCGTGGTGGTTCTTTCTCCCCAAGGTGAAAAGTGGACGCAGGCGAAAGCCCGCGCTTGGGCCGAGGAAGGTGGAACAAAGATTCTGGTTTGTGGCCGTTACGCGGGCATCGATCAGCGGTTCATCGTGAAATACGCCGACGAGGAAATTTCACTGGGTGACTTTGTATTGAACGGCGGGGAATTGGCCGCATTAAGTCTAGTGGAGTCGGTGACCCGCTTGCTTCCTGGCGTTTTGGGCAATGAACTTTCCCCGGTTCGCGACAGCTTCAGCGAAGAGCTGCTGGAAGCCCCTCAGTTCACCCGCCCCCGCGAGTGGGAAGGTCTTCCGGTACCAGCCCCCTTGCTCAGCGGCCACCATGAGGAAATCGCCGCGTTTCAGAGTGCCGCGGCTTTGGTGAACACAGCCTTACGGCGGCCGGATTTAGTCTCGGCAAAAAAGGAAAAGATCAGGCAAGCGGCAAGGGAGCTCAGCCGATTGAGTGATCCGGAGTTGGCGGCGATGGGATTCACGCGCGCCGCGCTTGAGGAATTGAAATGAGTTTTCCTGTTGGGCGTTTGCATGTGGCGCTTGTTCATTGGCCGGTTTATGACCGGGCCAAGAACACGGTCTGCACTAATGTTACAAATTTCGATATTCACGACATCGCCCGGGCTTCGCGCACATACGGGGTCGAGCGCTACTTCATCGTGAATAAAATGGAAGAGCAGCTGAGTTTCGTGGCTCGGGTTCTTGAACATTGGCGGCTGGGAGTGGGGTCGGAGTACAACCCCAAGCGAAAGACGGCGTTGAATATGGTGGAGCTCAAACCCACTCTGGAGGAGGTTCTCCGTGCCTTCCCCCAAAAGCCGGTGGTCATCGCCACCTCGGCCCGGGAATTGGGCATTCCCCGGATCGGTTTTCGCGACCTGCGCCAGAGGGTCTGGGAAGAGCCGGGGGACTATCTGCTGGTCTTCGGCACCGGATTTGGCCTAGGGGATCAGGTCCTGGAGCAGGCCGATTGGCTTCTGGAGCCTTTAAAAGGCGCCTCAAAGGACGATTATCGCCATCTGTCCGTCCGCTCGGCTGTCAGCATCGTTCTTGACCGGCTATTGGGTAGCTGGTAAATCCGGAGTTTCGCTGTGGAAACCACAGGTTCGTATAACGTTTGGAGTGCGTCATGTCCGATTTAATCCGCCGGATCACATGGGATCGAATCAAAACTAAAAAGAATTTACCTGATTTTCGAACCGGCGACACCGTGGGCGTGTACGTCAAAGTCAAAGAGGGCGAAAAAGAACGGGTTCAGTTGTTTTCGGGTGTTGTGATCAAGGTGCAAGGTCGTGGGGCGGATCGCACTTTCACAGTCCGTAAAATGTCGAGTGGCGTGGGTGTGGAACGGACCTTTCCGGTTCTTTCGCCGGCCATTGATCGCGTGGAACTGATTTCCCGCGGTAAAGTTCGCCGCTCCCGTTTGTTTTATCTCCGCGGCTTGCGTGGTCGCTCGGCTCGTCTCGATAGCGAACTTTATTACGGTGAAACGGATGCCGTTGGCGCCGCCGATGAAATCCAAACACCGGAACCCACAGCTGAAGCCGCTCCCGCCGCTGAAACCGAAACAAAACCTCAAGCTTAAGTTTTGCGTCGCTTAGATTGGACTGCTTTTGAACCCGCCCCGGTCATCGGTGTCGATGAAGCGGGGAGAGGTTGCCTGGCTGGTCCCGTGGTTGCGGCCGCCGTGATCATGCGCGCGCCCAACAAGCGCCGGATCTTCCGTGATTCGAAACTTTTGTCCGAAGAGCGGCGCGAAGAACTCTACGAGCGAATTATTTCACAACACATGTGGTCCGTGGGAATTGCAACGGTCGAAGAAATTGACCGCATCAATATCCTGCAGGCTTCGCTTTTGGCCATGAGGCGCGCGGTGGAAGGGCTTCAGGTTCAAACAGGGCATATCCTGATTGATGGAAAATTCGTCATTCCGGATTTCACCACCTTTAAACAAACCGCGTTTGTGAAGGGTGATGACCGTTTGGAAAACATCGCCGCCGCATCCATCGTGGCCAAAGTGACTCGGGACCGGTTGATGCGTGAACTCGCCAAGGAGTTTCCGCATTATGGCTTTGACGAGCACAAAGGCTACGGCACCACTCAACATCGACGCGCCTTGGAGCAAATGGGTGCGTGCATCCACCACAGAAAAACCTTCAGCGGCGTTCTCCCCGAGGACTTATCGGGCGAGGACTTCTGAACTTCGTACCGCCCGGTATTTGCAAAAACTTGGCTGGTCACTTCTTGCGCACGATGTGCGCATTTTCCATATCCAGGTGGATCTATTGATGCGCCAGCCTTCCGGACTTTTGACCTTGATCGAAGTGAAAACGCAAACTCCCAGCGGCGTCGCCCACTTAAACCAAAAACAGTTCAAAAGGCTTATGCGTGTGGCCTCGTTCTTGGCCGAGTTCGAGCCGGTCGAAATGCGAATGGCGTATGTGTATGAGCGGGAGATTGAGATCCTGCCGGTCGACGGATTGACAGGAATTTGAGATATGGGACACTGTTTCCATGCGTGTCTCGCTCGCAATAGTTCTCATCGTGGCTTTGCTCCCCTCGCGCGGCTGGACTCAAGGTCAGTCATCGCTTGAGGGGGAACGGCAGGGGAATCCCAGTCGTGAATTCATAATGAGTTGCACCTATGGCGTTCTCGCGGGCACGCTCGTCGGCGCGGCCTCACTCGCCTTCACCAGCAAACCGGGAGAAAGTTTAAACCGCGTGGCTCGCGGAGCTTCCATCGGTTTATACACGGGAATTCTTCTCGGCCTTTACGTGGTTTATGTGGTTCCCGGAATGGAAGAAAAGAATCTTGAGGAAGAAGAGTTGGTTCTTTTGCCAAGGTTTGATTCGGGGAATCTGGACGGCGCCCAAATCAGTTGGACCGCGTGGCGCTTTTAAAAGAGAGTCGGGTTATTTTCACCACCGAAATTAAATCCAAATGAAAAGCCAATGCTTCGGTCATCGGAACCGATCACCTGCGTGTGCAAGAACTTGATGTTCCAGCATTTACCCGGCGGTTTGATATTTAAAAGATAAGTGTACGACTGAACCGCGAACGTTCTGGCCAGCATGTCGATTTGTCCGGTGGCATCTAGGTAGCGGGAGATCATTCCCAAACCAAAACCGATGTTACGGGTTTCACCGGTCACGCGATATTCGTCGTCGAAGGTGTAGTTTTGAATGTACGTGACCTGCAGATAGTTGCTCGGATTGAGCATGAACTTCACCCGGGAAGACAGGTTCGTGACCTTGGCGTAACCGTTGTATGCGGCCGTGGTGTAGGTTTCAAAATGGTCGAAGCGGGTGTCCAAAAGCGCGTCGATCGAAGACCAGGGGTGGGGCGTGGTCGATTCGGCTTCTTTGAAATCGTAGGATTGGTTGAGCCGGAACAAAACCGCCGTTCGGTATTCGGGCTCGCCATTCACCCAATACTTGCGTGTGAGGCGGTTGGTGAGGGCGAAGTTGATCAACCGTTTTTCAAAGGTGCGGTCATTGTAGTCGAACTGCACGCCGGTGTTGGAATTACGAATATCCGAATCGTTGATCGGATCGAACTGACGTGAAGATTGCAATCCCTGGAATTGACCGAAAAACGGATGATTCGGCCGCCGGGCCCAGGGAATTTGCGAGTAACCCACTTCGGGCTCGATCGAATGCTTCCAGCGGTTGCTCATGGAGTCCGACAAATCGCCGAACACCCGAGAAAATTCCGTGCGGGCGGTGATATCCGTTTGCAGATAAGAGCGCATGGCCGTGGGCGAGAAGCCCGCCTGCTCGGCGCTGTCCGTGGGATAGAACCGATATTGGGTATTGCGAAACGTCACGCTCGGTAAAATGTCGAGTTTTCGCCCGAGTTGAAACGGGTACATCAAAGTGGGTTTGATATCCAATCGCTGTCCGGTACGGAAAATGTCGTATTGGGGATCGAACTGCCCGTCACGTTTCACTTCCCCAAGGGGACCCAGTTTATTTTGGCCCTTGGTGGGATCAAGATCATCATAGTTGTACCGGTTGCGGGCGAAACTGACGAAATTGGTGTCGAGTTGAAAAAGCGGGCCGTGTTCCCAAAGTTCGCGCGCTTTCATCGAGTAGTTGATTTCAGGCATGCGATGGACGGCGTCGATGTTTTCGGCGAGCGGGTAGGATTTTAAGAGATTGGTGTACATGACGGCTTCAACGCTGCCGAAATGATCGTCGGAAGTTTTTGAAATCGAAACCTTGTTTTCCAAAGCCGGATCACCGTGGCCGCGAAATTCCTCGGGATATTCCCGCGGGTAGCGCAAGTCGCTGGACATATTCAAGTCCATCCGTTGCACGAAACCATCGGGCATTTCATAGTAATGTCCGTAGTCCACCATCCAGCGGTTGAACTTTCCGTCGTACTGGTTTCGATCTTTCAAAAACCGAGTGAAGGCGCGGTCCTGTGACCAAGCGGTGTGAAAACGGCCCTTGCTGGTTTCGGAGAGCACATACCGGTAATCGGCGTTGGTCTTGATCCCCCGTTTGTCATACCACTTCGCCGTCAAGGTGAGGTCCTGACTGCGGCTGATCGCCCAAAAATAACTTTCACTCAGCGAGAGACCACCGATATTTGAGTGACCCATGGTGGGCACCAGAAAACCGGATTGGCGCGAACTTTTTAGCGGCACGATAATGGAGGGAAGGATCATGATGGGAACACCACCGACCCGAAACACCGGGCGGCGGATCCGCGCGTAACCGCCGATTTCCGCGTCGATATGTCGTCCTGAAAAACTCCATCCCGGCGGGCAGGTTTCACAAGCGGTGTAGCGGGCGTTGGTGGCGAGATAATGATCGGGGCCGACCTTTTCGATCACGTCACCTTCGAAAATCACCTGACCGGATTGCACGAAGCCTTTGAACACGACACCGGTATTTTCCCGGTAATTGAATTCGGCGCGCGCGCCTTCCACATGGGCCCGGTCGCTCGTGAGAATGACGTTCCCTTCGGCGATGATTTTTTGTTTTTTCAGATCAATGGTCGCGCGCTCGCAGCTCAGATGCTGGCTTTGAAAGACGACTTGGACATTGCCTTCCAGACGCACGATCCGTTTTTCCAGATCGCGAAACATGGAATCGGCGTTAATCAGCACGCCATCGGTCAAAGATGATTGAGCCAACGCCGTGCAACTGAGAAGTAAGGCCGCCAACGCCGCCGCAATCCAAGGTGTATGAATTCTCATTTGGTCTTCATCACGAAAACGCCATCCCAGTTGTCATCCGGCGGTTCCAGTAAATAATCCTGGCATCGTTGCACATACAGTTTTGAAACGCTATCCGTCGGTACGAGATTCAACGCCTTGGAAAAAGAATCGAGCCCTTTTTGCCAGCTGCGCTCATGGTAATGGGCGTAGCCCTCGCCGAACCATTTCAACATTTCCGCCATTTTGGCGTCGGTCACTTTTTCTTCGGCGAGCAACTCGTAGATTTTCACCGGCTGCACTTTTCCTTTGACGCGGACCCAGTCGACTTCACGACAAACAAAGTTATCCTTGGCCTCGTTGTAAGTCATTTCGCTGAGAATTATCCGGGTGCCGTAAGTTTTATTAATGCCCTCCAAACGGGAGGCGAGGTTCACGGCATCACCCATGACCGTGTAATTGCGCACGGTTTGTGAACCCATGTTACCCACGCTGACTTCGCCGGTGTTAAGGCCGATCCCGAGATCGATTTCGGGCAGGCCTTGCTTCGCCCATTCTTTCTGCAATTCAAAAAGCTTTTTCACGCTTAATAAAGCGCAGCGGCAGGCGTACTTGGCATGGTCGGGGAATGTGACCGGCGCTCCGAAGAAGGCCATGATGGCATCCCCCATGTACTTATCGAGCGTTCCACGATTTTTAAACACCAGATCGGTCATCGGGGTCAGATAACTGTTCAACAAATCCGAAAGCGCGCGCGGGTCAAGTTTCTCAGAAATGGTCGTGAATCCACGAACGTCGGAAAAGAAAACGGTGAGATGAACTTTCTTACCGCCGAGCTCGATATTTTCCGGCGAAGCCAAAATTTCTTCGACGATGGCCGGGGAAACATACTTCTGGAAGGTTTGGCGCAGCTCTTTTTTGCCACGCTCTTCGGTCAAATACCGGTAAAAGGTCAGGGCGATATAAAGAAAGGCGATCAGAAACACCGGCCAGACGACCGAGACCACCGTTCCTTTGTTAAATAAGAAATGCTGGTCCATGAAGATCACGCCGAAAAGCGACGTCAAGGTCAGGATGAGTCCCCAGAGCGCGCCCAGGTAGGTCAAAGCAATGCTCAGTAAAAATCCGATGGCCGCCAGCGCCAGCGGCATTTGCGTGCGCTCATTGGGAAGAGTTTTTAAGAAGTTTCGGGTGAGAATGTTATCGATGGCGTTCAGATGGGTTTCCGCTCCCGGAAAATTTTCTTCAAACGGGGTCACGCGCAAATCATAAATCCCCATGGCCGTCGCGCCGGCCACGAATATCTTGTCTTTTATGAATTCCGCCTTTTGCACTTCGAGTTGCTTCACTTGCCAGGATTTCGTTTGGGGATCCCAGACTCTTTGTTCGATGAGCGCCGTGGGTGAATCGTTCACCAGATCCGCGAAGCTGAGATAAGGAAACATTTTTTGCGGACCAGCGTAATTGAGCATGAGTTTGGCGTGACCGTCCACGGGAATATCAAAAACCGGCTCGCCCGTTTCGTTGCTGGTCACTTCCATTTTGACGATTTCTTTGCGGCCCGTGGCCGGATTGAAATCAAGACGAGGAGACACGTTCCAGTCGTTGGCGACCAAGGCGGCCTTCAGCGAAAGCGCGGGAAAATAAGAATGTCCGCTGCGCATGAGGAGAACTTTTCCGCGAATGGTACCGTCGGGATCTTGTTCAGTATTAAAGAAGCCGGTGTGTTTCGTGCCTTTGGAGACCGTCGCATTATCGAGATTCCAGCTATAGGCGTACATCACGGCATTGCGCGGTGAGCGTGATCTGAAGTCCTCAAGCCATTCATCATAGGAGGCGAAATTGAAATGGGCCGGGTCCTCGTTTTTTACAACGACCTCATTCCACTGGGAGTTCAACTCGTCACGAAAATCCGTCAAGATCGTGGCGCAGGTTTCGCGCAAATCGGCGGTGACGCGTGAGTTGATGAGGACCTCTTCGCGCCGTGATTTCGGCTCACCCAAGCGGGCCCGCAATTCTTTTTCTTTTATAACCAGGACGTCCTTGAACAAGTCGAGCAGCGCTTGCGGAATATAGGGTAGATACGGATCAGCGGGCGCCACCAGAACTTCTTCTTTATCCCATTGCGCCGCCTCGGGAGACATTTTGTAGATCAAATCCAAACAGAAATCGAGTTCACCTTCCCATTCAGGTTGCGCGATGGTTTCAGTGGTGAACGCGCCCGCAACGATTCGGTCTGAATACTTGGCGAAAACTTCGCCGAGAATATGATCCTGGTCGAGACGGGGCGAGAGTTCTGAGATGACTTTCACCAAGGGGTCGGACAAAACCGCCGATTGCTTGGCCGCATGGAGCACTTCATCGGCGGGATTAATCATCGGCTCGGCGAAGCTGATATCGAATGCCACCACCTTGGCGCCGTACTGCATGGCATTTTCAATTCCTTTGGCGATAATACTTCGTGGCCAAGGCCACCGGCCCAAAGTCGCAACCGCGCGTTCATCAGCCGCGATCAGCGCCACGTTCGGTGAAACCGGCCGGGGTCCGCGCAAGCGGAGCCGGTAATCGATGGACTTTTGGTGCGCGGTCATCAAAACGCTGGTGAATCCTGAGTCGCCATGAAGACCGCTGTAAAAGGAAATCGTGAAATAGACGGTGATCGCGGTGATGTAAAAGCCGATGGCCATTGGACTGATCAAAAGGCCAAGCCACTTTTTCGCCATGCTGAAATCTTCCTGGTTGCGAGTCCATACTTAGGATAAGGCAACTTTGCTGGCCTATACAACTCTCGACTGTTGGCCCAGTGCTCAAAACAACGCCCATGACGTACAATGAAATCGATTGAAGGGAGATCGCATGGAGGCCAAGTTCGCCGTTTGTGGAGACGTCGTCGTCGTGGAGCTTAAGGGACGTTTGGATTTTGAATCGGCTGAGCCGTTTCGCCGCACCTGTTTGCAAAGGCTCGCCCGCGAGCGCGTGGTGTTTGATTTAAATCATTTGAATTTCGTCGGATCGGTGGGGCTCAAAGATTTCGTTGAAACTTTGGATTCCATGAACCGTCAGTCATCGGCGGGTGTCCGGTTCTGCGGCGTCGGGCCCGAATTCCGGCGGCTCTTTGAAGCCAGCGGTCTCGCGGGCCATGAGTTCTATGAATCTCGGGAAAAGGCCATTCAGAGTTTCGGTTCAGGGGACGCTTGGCCCCGTAACATCTGAATTTCCGCGAGCAAGGTTTTGATTTTTTCCTGAGCCGTGATTTTCTCTTTATCCAGCTCGGTTTTTAGCGCATGGAGTTCCTTGCGCTGCTGGTTCATGCTGACGCTCAGCGATTGATTGAGTTTCTGGAGCGCCTGATTTTTCTGGGCCAGCTGTTGGTACTCCTGTTCCTTGTGATTCCATAAGGCTTGCAGGGATTCCACCTGCTCCACCAGAGCTTGATTGCGTGATTGCAAATGAGGAACTTCATTGTTGAGGCGGGTCAGCTCCTGAATCTTGGATTCCCGATCCACCAGAAGTTCTTTGATTTCGGTGCGAAGACTGGCGTTCTCACTCTGTAGTTGTTCAACGGATTCCGTCAGCTCCCGGCGAATTTGTTCAAATTGCCGCTCGTTAAAAATGGCGTCATTTTGAACCTGCATCAGTTCTTCATAAATCTTATCGCGCTCAAGCGCTTTGGGTTTGAGATTCTCGATTTCCGCGCGCGCCTCATTGAGCTTGGCTTCATAGCCGTTGATCGACTGCATGTGCTTGATGGAAAGATCCGTCTTGATCGTGACGATTTCTCTTTCCAGCCGGTTGGCGGCTTTGGCTCGCGCATGAATCGGCGGCAGGGCTTTTTTCAAACGCGCCCGATAACGTTCCAACCGGGCCACGCGGTTTTTTAGTCCTTCCGCTTGTTGGTAAAGATCTTTGTAAAGATGTTCAAGTTTATGCGCCTGGTGCTTGAGATTGATGTTTTCATCGTGCTGCTCGAGCACGCGTTGGGTGGCGCTGCGGTCTTTCTCTTTCAAGACGAGGAATTGATCTTTCAGAGTTTCGAAGCGCGAACGCAGGCTTTTTCGTTCTTCTTCCAAGTCCGCAACTTTTTGTTCCAAGTCATTGGTTTTTCTGAGCGCCACGGAAAGACGGGCCATGAGATCTTCGTTTTGGCTGATCAAAGTTTCAATCGTGGCGGATCGTAACGCCGCTGGAGGAATGTCGGAAATGTCGAGACTTTTCGGCAGCTGGGTCGGTATGGGAATGGATTTCACTTTTTCGTCGATTTGACTCGCGTGTACAGGCGGGCGAGAAGGCTGGAAAGATCCTTTTTCCATCGTGGACTCCTCTAAAATCAGGCCGACCGTGGCCTACATCCAGTGTCTCAACAAGAGACTCGCCCTGTCAAAAAATAGGGAAATGAGGCGATCCGTCTGTAGCGCTATGCATAATCCCTCTAGACTTAAGTCAATTCCGCCGAAAGGTCGAGTAATGGAAGCGAAGTCACTTTCAGTCGTAGAACATGCGCACATCTCCGAGATGCAGGAGGACCTGACTCGGAAGTTGAAAGAATCGCAAAAGGTGGACGGTGGTTCAGGACGAGACATGCTCCGTCGGAGCGTTTTGTCCACTGTGGTGGCGGAAAACTACGATGAGGCCAAGGATAAGTTGAGTGCGTATGTGAATGAGAAGTCCGAGTTTCCGGCCTTTCAGGCGCGGGTGGAGCGCTATGTTCAACACTGCTTGGACCTGATTCAGGCCATTCACACTAAACGAAATTTTCCCGGCTTGGCCACGCTCTCTTTATCCAAACAACAGGAAATCCACGAAAAGGTTCTCGAGCACTTTGAAGAGTTAAAGCAATACCTGAAGCATATTGAAAAAGTTGAGCGCGATCACAAGTTAACCGATGTGCGCTCAACCGTTTGGGTTTTGCAAGCGGCTTGCTTGGCGGTGGCGGCCGTGGTTCTGGCGATTTTCATCGCGGATTTGAATTCCGGCCTGCTTTCTTCGCTGGTTTACA
The DNA here is from genome assembly GCA_041690295.1 of Bdellovibrionales bacterium. GTDB lineage: Bacteria > Bdellovibrionota > Bdellovibrionia > Bdellovibrionales > UBA1609 > JALHOQ01. The sequence goes on along the minus strand of JAWLHR010000025.1, from coordinate 22,469 downwards.
TGGTCAATTTACAGCTGGATGAAGCCAGCACCTGGCTCATCAACGCGATTCTATAGCGATTCGGCGAGCTTCCTGAAGCACAGGAACAAGCACTCGGGGAATCTGTCGTCCATTGGCGAAAAGAGTCGGCGTGCCTCGGACATTCACCAGCGCGCCTTGTTTGGCTTGCGCTTTGATCGCGTCAATGGTCGCCCCGTCGTCGATGCAAGTTCTGAGCGATTCCCAGTTCATGCCCAATGTGGCCACGGTTTTCGACAGCAACATGTCCACTTCTTGAAGATTCGAGAGCTCGTTGATTTCATCCTGGATCGCGAAAATCGCATCGTGGGTGTCCCATCCACGCCCTTCCTGTTCGGCGCAATAAACCGTGGCGGCCAGACGACAAGAGATGCCACTGGCGCCTTCGATCTTATCGTTACAAGCGCCATCGAGCGGGAAGTTGTAAAACTCAAGTCTTACATCGGGATGAGCTTTCACGAACGCCTGTAAGGAGTGGCTGGCGCGACGGCAATGACCGCAGCGAAAATCAGCGAATTCCACCAAGGTCAAGGCCGCGGCGTCTTGACTCGGGCCTTTGATCAGCGCGGGTTTGGCGACAAAATCAAACTTCGGCGCGCTCGCCCAATCCTGAACCGATTCCTGAATCATGCGGCCCAGTTGGGCGATGCCCAGATTCTGCATGAAAATCTGGTGGAGCAGGAAAGCGAGCAACGGAACGGAAAGGATCGAAAGGGCGATCCCGCGGTTTTCCGTCCAAAGATGGGGAAAGTCCTGGCGGATATTGGACCAAAACGGTTCCCGGGGAACTTTGGCGTAAGCGAAAAAGATGATGAAGCTTAAGACATAAAGGCCGATACAAATGATGCAATAGGTGGACATGAACAAAACGGAAATGGACGCCATCACCACCGAAGCCAGGGCGCTCAATCCCGCCAAAGCCAATGTCCATCGGCGCAAGCGCTCCGGATTTTCCGTCCACTCCAGCCAGCTTAGTAAAATCAGCACAAAAAGAACCGCGTTGGTGACGGTTCCCCAAATCGCCAGCGGCACACCGAATACCGCCGAATACGCGGAGGCCGAAACCGCGTCGCAGTCGAATTTGGAGTTGATGTTACAGAAGGATTGCGCCGCCGCGAACCCGACCTTCAAAGGATAATAGTTTAATGCGAGGTAAAGGTGGGCGATGATCGATAGAACACAACCCATCAACGCGATTTGAATTCTGGATTTCATGGTCCTATTAGAGCGGTTTTCAGGGGCCGAGGCAATGCTTGATTTCAGTGCGCGCCTTTGTCACGCTTGAAGACTCAGAATGATTAATCCGCAAGAATGGCTTCGCACACGAAAGAATCTTCTTGAACAGGTGAAAACACAGGTTGAGCTTCGTGTCGGTCGGCCCCCTTGGGCGCTTCGACAATATGCAAAAAATCTCGATAATGAGTTTCGCGGGCCCTGGAAGCCCAGTCGCCATGGGGAGTTGGCCAAGGCATTACGCCGGGCGAAGATCGTTTTAAGCGGTGATTTTCACGCCTACTCTCAATCCCAAAGGGCGCATTATCGGATCTTGCGGGATTTCGTGCCGGATCGCCGGGTGAACCTGGTGATGGAATGTCTGCCGAAAAGCCGTGACCGGGAGATTCGTGCTTACTTGAACGGCAAAATGAGCGAAACCCGGTTTTTGAAAGCCATCGGCTGGGATCGCATCTGGGGATTTCCCTTTGAGCATTATCGCCCGTTGATGGCGCTTGCGCGCTATCGGGGATATTCCGTTTACGGCTTGAACTCTGGAGGCGGTGACTCGCTTAAACGCCGGGATCGGGAGATGGCGAGGGAGATCGAGCGCATTCAAGATGAGGATCCGGAAGCGCTCACCTACGTGATCGTGGGTGAATGGCATTTGGCCCGCCAACACTTGCCGGGACAGCTTCGCCGCCGGTTTAAATCGCCCGAGGATTTATTGGTTCTGTTTCAAGACATCGAGTCCCTTTATTTTCGCTTGGCCCGATCCCGCAAAGAGGGATCGGTGGAGTACATGAAGGGCGGGGGAAACCGCTTTTGCGTGATGGTCTCTCCGCCTTGGATGAAATGGCAAAGTTACCTGATGTATTTGGAGCAGGTTTACGACCATGAACTGGGGGAGATCAGGGCCATTGATTACTCCGATCATGTGGCCTCGTTGGTTGAGTGGATCGCGGAAGACATGAAATTGAATGTTTCCCGTTCCCGGATTCAGGTTTATTGTCCCGACTCAAAAACCAGTTTGTCGCGGGTGAAGCTCACTTTGCCCCGCCGATTTAACCGGATTCTCACTTACCATTTGGAACATGATTTAAGTTTTTTTCTGCCCGAGAAAGACTGGCTTTATCTTTCCCGGCCGACGATCAATCACGCCTCGGCCTTGGCCGGTTATTTCATTCACGGGCAGTTGTCTTCGCGCAAACGGACCCTTTGGGACTTACCTCGGGACTTTATCCCTTTGGTGTGGACGGAGGCGATGGGGTTTTTCTTCAGCAAATGGATCAATCCCAAGCGGAAAGCGGAATCCTGGGAGTCCATGCGATTACGGTTGCAAGCCTCGCATCCCAAGGATAAGGGGCGGGCGGCCTTGCTGATCGCGTTGGATCAGCGTCTTTCGGAAGTGGTGTGGCTGCAAACCGGACGGATTCGCAAAAGCCGCCTGAAAGTGCGCGACTCCGGGGCGTGGATTGAGGCGTCGCGGATGGTGGGTAATCTTCTCGGTGAACGCATGTACGAGGGTGTGCGCGCCCGCCGGATCAGCTTGAAGCGATTGCACGAAGCCCTGATGGCGGACGTGGAAAGCGAGGGATTCGCGAATTTCTATCGTGAGTGGATTCGAGAACTTGAGGTCAGGCGGAAGTCATGAGTGATTGGTTTTTTTATCAGGAAGACGGACGCGCGATGGGGCCGGTGACGGCCGATGACCTGCGCGAGCGGATTAAGAGCGGTAAAATCCGGCTTTTTGATTTGATTCTCAAAGAAGGCGAAGCCAATTGGCGCATGGCCTTGGAGCATTCTGAACTTAAAGATGATTTCAAAGGACTCTCGCAAAACGCGTTGAAAGAGCGACCATGGGTCTGCTTGCAGCGCAAAAGCCCCGAAGGTTTCGATTTCACGACCACGGGTCCATATTCCTTTGAGGAAATCCGCGAATCATTGATGGCCGGAAAAATTTCTTACACCGATTATGTCTGGCGGAGCGGTTTTTCCGAATGGCGACGGATCGGACTATTGGAAGAATTCAATCCGCGGCTGAGGGCGCCCGAGCCGGAAGACGAAATTCCTGAGGATATCGACGAGCTCTTTCGCAATGTTGTTGAGCTGAAGCGACCGACCCTGGAAGATGAACCGCCACCGCCACCTGAGGCGGGCACCTCGGATCTGACCAAAGTTTCAGAGCCGGAAAAGGAAGTGACCCAGATCACTCAGGTGCGCCGAAGACCCACACCCCCGCCTCGCACATCCGGAAAACGCCGGAACAAGCGGAATTTGCCTTGGGTCGATTGGGGTATCGTGTTGATTCTGGTGGTGGTGTTGGGCGCGGTGGCTTTGGTCTTGTCCCGCAATATCAAACGCCATCGCACGATGGAAGTTCCGACCACGAGTGTTTTGGAAACCATGCCGCCCGAGCCGACCAGTCCCGTGACTTACGAAGCGGCGGAAGCCGAACCTCAACCCATCGAGGAAGAAGAACTGGAGCCCGCGCCACCGCCACCGGTGGAAAAGCCGAAAGCGCCAAAGGCGCCGGCCAAGCCGGTCAGTCGCAAGCCGACGGAGCTGACGCTGAAGGTGCAAAACCGGAATAACACGCAGGCTTTGATAGATCTGCGTTCCAACGGCACCTCTGAATACCCGATTTATTTGCAAGTGATTGGTCTTCCCGGTCAGGTGACCTCGGGCGCTTCGTACTACCGCTACGTGCGTTTGAAACCCACCGGCAATCCGCGCCAGCCGGTGGATGTCTCCAAAGTCAAAGTTCCCCAGGGGAAATTGATTTTTCGCGCGACCAGCGGAGACCTGCGCAAGGAGGCGCGCCTGAATCTGGGCACATCCACCAAACAGTACAAAAAGGATGTGGCCCGGGTGCGGAAACTCTATGCCTACGCGGTTTGGAGCGAGCGCCTGGATTTATTGAAAACCAGCGGGGCTCTTCAGGAAAAATTGCAGGCGGCCATGAACAAAAAACAGCCGGTCCGGGGGCTTGATACTTTGAAAAAGGTGAGGCTGTCCAATGGGCATAAGTACGTCTTTTTCGAGGATTGGCTCGAGCTTAAGCAGATCTATGAAGAGGCTCAAAAGCAGCCCTCGGCGTCGCTTTTAGCCCGGGCCAAAAAGGTTCGCGATAAAATGGTCGCTTTCTCCGTCTGGAAATAGTAATTTCGTGGGGATGCTTTCCCGTCTACGTGCCATTATCAGTCAAAATTACAGCGGCTTGTTGAACCGAAGCCCAGAGGAGATTACCGGACTTCTTGAAAGCCCGAAGCAATCGGGTCACGGGCATTTATCCCTTCCGGTTTTCGCCTGGTCCAAAGTGGCCAAACGTCCACCGCCTCAGCTCGCTCAGGAACTCGCGGCGCAAATGTCGGCGCAGATGCCGCCCGAGTTGAGTTCCGTTCAAAGCGTCAGTGGATTCATCAACTTCACGTTTAAAACCGAGTTCGTACAAGAAGTTCTCAGTGAAAGTGTACTCGGTCAGGTGGGCCGCATCGGTTTTGGCCAATCGGGGCGGGGGAAAAAACTCGTCATTGATTTTTCTTCGCCGAACGTGGCCAAGCCCATGCACATCGGTCACTTGCGGGCCACCGTGATTGGACAGGCGATCGTGAATCTCGCCCGATCCCAAGGCTACGAGGTGATCGGCCTCAATCATTTGGGGGATTGGGGCGTTCAATTCGGTAAACTCGCCTGGGCCTATATGAACTGGGGCCATGAGTACCCGTTTGAAGAAAAACCGTTCGAATCCCTTTACGCCCTTTACGTGCGTTTCCATGAAGAAGCGGAGAAAAACCCGCAGTTGGATGCCGAGGGTTCCAAGGTGTTCAAACGTTTGGAAGAGAACGATCCGCAAGTCGTGGCTCTGTGGAAAAAGTTCGTGGACATCTCACTCGCCGATTACCAGCGCATTTGGGATGAGTTGGGAGTGAAACACGATCTGGTGCGGGGAGAATCCTTTTACAACGATCGTTTGAAGGCCGTTGAAGATGAGTTGGAGAAGAAAGGCCTTCTTGAAGAATCGGAAGGGGCGATGGTCGTCCGTCTCGACGAATATGGGATGCCGCCCTGTTTGATTCGAAAATCCGACGGCGCCTCGCTTTACGCCACGAGGGATTTGGCGAGCGCGATTTACCGGATGGAAGAATTAAAAGCGGACTTGAATCTCTATGTAGTCGGCGTGGACCAGACGCTGCACTTCCGCCAGGTTTTCAAGGTGCTTGAGAAAATGGGGTACCCTTGGGCGAACCAATGCCATCACATCGCCTTCGGTATGTACCGGTTCAAAGAGGGCAAGATCTCGACCCGCAAAGGCAATGCGATTTTTCTTGAGGACGTTTTAAAACAAGCGGTTGAGCTGGTGAGTGAGATCATCGCCAAGAAAAATCCCGATCTGCCGGAGAGGGAAAAGGTGGCGAAAAAAGTCGGCATCGGCGCCGTGATTTTCAACGACCTGGTGAACGATCGCGTGAAAAACGTGGATTTCGATTGGGATCGGGCGCTGGATTTCGAAGGTGATAGCGGACCCTACGTTCAATACTGTGGCGTGCGCTGCGCGAGTTTGATGCGAAAATACGGCCGCCCGGTGGAAAAGGTTCCGACGACACTCTTGGAAGCGCCTGAAGAAAAAGAACTCGTGCGCACGCTTTTGGCTTACGAGGACACGCTGGCCAACGCGTTCCGCCTTTTCAAACCGCACATTTTGGCGGGTTATCTCCTGGACGTTTGTCATCGCTTCGGCCAGTTCTACACCAACTGCCGGATTCTGGGTGAAAGCCCTGAAGTCGAGGCTTCGCGCATGACCTTGGTCGCGATCGTTCATGCGGTGATCAAGGAAGGCTTGGGAATTCTCAATATCGAGCTTCCCGAGGCCATGTAATCAGGCTAAGTCGCTCAATTTTCAAGTGAAAAAGGCCGTTAAGGATAATGGCCATGAACCTTTCTCATTTCACGTCTTTGACGCTGATTCTAACCATTTGCTGGATGCAGCTCTATGCGGCCGTTCGTGAAATTCATAATGGCGTCGGGGAATATCAAGTCCGGCTCGAAAAAGCGCGCGAAGAAATCAAACGCACCAAACTGCAGTTGCGGCTGGAGCAAGAGCACTTTTTTGAGTTCCGTCAGCACGTAGCCACTTTGATGCCCGAGGTTTTGCAGCGGAAAGGTCAAGGTGAAAAAGGTTATCCGTACCGCAGTCTCGCCAGCACCGTCACCAAAATCGATGCCACTGAAATCCGCATGACCATCGCCAAAACGCTTTTTGAAAAGGGCAAGGATTATTATCGCAAAGGTGAATTCGCCCGAGCCCAAAGGGCCTTCAAGCAATTGATCGATCGGTTCGGATTCAGCCCCCATGTGGTGGAAAGTTATTTCCTTCTCGCGGAATCCCATTTTCGCGCCAACGAACTGGAAGACAGTGTCGCGGTGATCGAGGAGATGATCGAACTTTTCCCCGGCCATGAATTGACCGGATTCGCCATGATCCGCCTGGGCCGCATCTATCAAATGCGCAATCGCGCCGAAGAGGCGGTTGAAATTTTTCGCACGGTTTTAAGAACCTTCCCGCAACGGGATGTGGCCTCTCAAGCGCGGGCTTCCATGCGCGGAATGGATCTATGAAGCCGCTACGCCTTCTGATTTTGCTCAGCGCTTTTTGCTTGGATGTTCAGGTCCACGCCGATCGGGTTCATTACTCCGAAAACAAACGCGAAACGATCCAAGTCTCAGAGGGCACTCGATTGATTCTGGATCGCGGCGCCATTGTCGAGCGACGTGAGGACGTCCTGCATGTCGTGCAGGGTTTGGTTTATCTGGACGCCAATGACGCCGTCACACTGCAAACGCCGTTCAATCTGATGACCTGCGAGAGTTCCTGCCGCGCCTTGATTGAGCGCAAGCGGGGTGAAGTGGAAATCAAAAATCTCCATGGCCGCGTCTTAATCCGTCGAACCGGTGAGGATCGGACCTTGGCTTTGCCGGCGGGTATGCGACTCAAAATTTCCAGGGTGAATTCCAAGGGTGTGGCGGAGCTTGAGTTTCCGCAAAGTCTCCCGTGGGCCGACACGGTTCGCACCTGGGCCCGACTTTTTCCCGGGGATGTAAAGGAATTCCGATCGACGTTGATCGAGTTCCGCAAGGATTGGTTGGAAGCCGTTGAAGCCGCCACTCTATTGCACCAGGACTATGCCGGACGCGCCTTGGCCAGCTTTGAGGCCGAGCGGAAAAAGGCCCGCGAACGGCGTGAAGCCCGACTGAAGGAAGAGGCGGAACTGCGCCGCCTCTTTCGCCAAAAAAATTATCTCGAACAATAGGCCAGGACAGGTCGAGCCCAGGATAGCGCCGGCCCATTCTATGTTATGCTGAATCTGCAAAGTTCTTGTTTTCAGGAGGAAAGCAAATGTCGTCCGTCGGCAGTTCGGACTCATCCAGTCGCAGTGACGAAGTTGTTCGCCGTAACCGCGAGGATTATCAGCAAAAAGAAAGCGAATTGGTGAAACGGCATCAGCGGGAATTGCGCCGAATCCAGGAAAAGCACAACGCGGAAGTGCAGCGGCTCAAAGAATCCCACCAGCAGCAGATGCAGCAACTGCAACAACTCTCCCGCGACGCGATCTCGGCGCGCGATCATCGCTACCGTCAAGAGGTGGAGGAGCTGCGCGAGATGTATCGGCGGCAAATGCAAAATTCCGCCGATGAGGCTCAGCGCCGTCAGGAACTCCTGCGGGAGACCACCGCCAACGAAATTCAACGGCAGCGGGATCGAAATGAAGACCGGATTGAAAAACTGACTCAGGATTTCAACAAAACCCTGAGCGAGAAAGATCAAAGCTACCGGGAAAGCATGCAAGAAGCCCGCGAGGCTCAGGATCGGGCGCGTTCGGAGACTCATGAAAAGCAAGAAGCCAAATACAAACGCGAACTGGCTTCAGTCAAAGCCGATCGAGACGAGACCGTTAACAAGTTGCAAAAGCAATACCGTGAACTGCGTGAACACTCGAACGAAAAATTCCGTTCGCAGGAAACCCGGCACCTCAAAGACAAGCAAAGGGCTTCGAATAATCTCATCCGTAGCGTTCAAAAAGAGCGCGAACTGCGAAATGAATCCGAAGACGTCCTTCGCGAAGGATTTAAAACGGGACTTGATGACACTCGCCGCCGTTATGAGCGCGCCTTGCAAAAAGAACGGCAAGCCAATCATATGGCGTCGGAGCAGTTGAAATCCTCCGCCGTGGACCGGGTCGAAGACCACATTCGCCGCTTGGAAGTTGAAAAACAAACCCTTGAGGAAGATAAAATCCGTAACGAAACCCGTTTGCGCCAGCAGCAAAACCGGGAACTGAACAATATACGAAGGGCCATGCAGGACAATGTCGAAGACCTGCAGCGCCAGCGCGATGAGGCGGTCGACGAGTTCAAAAAACAGAATCGCCAAGATGTCCTCAAGGTCCGTAAAGAGCTTGGCGATCAGCTGGCCAAAACCAACCGCTTCTACCTTGAGCGCATGGCCGAGCAAAACCGCATCAATCGTGAAGCCTATCAGAACATCAAAGGGGATTTTGATGCGCGCAATGATCAGGCCAAGATCCATGCGGATTTAAGGGTGCAGAAAATTTTGGAAGAAACGAACGCGGAAAAATCCCGACTCATGGAGAATCAGGCGGAGAATCAGGCCCTCAGCCAGGAACAACGCCGCAATGAAATGAAAGCCATCCGGGAAACGCTGGAGGAAGAAAAAAATCAGGCGATTCGCCGCGTGCACGAGCAGATGCGCAAGCAGGAAGTTCAACACACTGAACGCATGGCACAAGTCGTGCAAAAATATGAAAATCAGATTAAAGCTTTAAATGACCAGTTGTTGCGAGTGCGAAAGCAGGGCGAAGAAAATCTGAAACGCACGGTGGCCGAGTTGCGGCGAGCCCATCAACGCGAGCTGGATCAGCTGGATGCGAAGAATAAGGAACAAATGCGGCAGGCGCAGAACCAGCACGCCAATGAAATTCGCACGGTGAACCGGCGCCATGAGGAACGAATGGACCAGATCATCACTGAGATGAAGAAAACATAAAGCGCATGTTATCTGAACGTCGGGTCAAAATCGTGGCCACCGTCGGGCCGGCCATTCAATCGCGGGAGGGTTTGGAAAAAGCCCTCTTGGCGGGATTAAACGTCACACGCTTGAATTTTTCCCATGGAACGCACGAGGTTCACGCTTCGGTGATCGATCACGTGCGGGAATTGGCGCGCGAGTACGACGCGCCAATTTCAATCTTGCAGGATCTGCAGGGACCGAAAATTCGCGTGGGGAAGTTCGAAAATGGTCAAATCGAATTGGCCGAAGGCGAAAAGGTCCTGATCACCACCGAGGACGTGGTGGGCCAACCGGGATTGATTCCCACGGATTTAAAATCATTGCCTCAAACCGTGGATGCCGGTCAAAAAATCCTGCTCGATGATGGACTCATTGAACTTCGCGTGACATCCAAAACGGCGTCAACGGTGGAAGCCGTGGTGATTTATGGCGGAATATTAAAGGACCGCAAAGGCATGAATGTGCCCGGCGCGTCTCTTCCCGTGGAGGCCCTCACGGAAAAGGATCTGGTGGATCTTCAATTCGGATTAAAGAAAAATGTCGATTATGTTGCGTTGAGTTTCGTTCGCCAGGGTCGGGACATCGCCAAGCTCAGGCAATTGATCAATAAGCAAAGGCCGGGAACGCGAATCGTGGCCAAGATTGAAATGCTTGAGGCTTTGGAAAACCTGGAAGAGATCATCACGCTCAGTGATGCGGTCATGGTGGCCCGCGGGGATTTGGCGGTGGAAGTCGGGCAAAGTCATTTGCCGGCCATGCAGAAGAGAATCATCCGATTGGCCAATGCGCTGAACAAACCGGTCATCACCGCCACCCAGATGTTGGACAGCATGGTTGAAAATCCGCGCCCGACACGAGCGGAAATCACCGATGTGGCCAATGCGGTGATCGATGGATCCGATGCGCTCATGCTTTCGGCCGAAACCGCCAGCGGAAAATATCCCTTTCGTTGCATTCAGACCATGCACGAGATCATCACCGAGGTGGAAAAATCGTCCGATCTTTACTGGAATATTTCGGTGGAAGATGAATCCCTCGAAGTTCCGGATGCGATCGCGGTCGCCGCGACTTTGACGGCTTTGAAAGTAGATGCCAAGGCCATTGCCTGTTTGACCACCACCGGAAAAACCGCGACGCTGATCGCCGGTTCCCGTCCGCGGGTGCCCATTGTGGCGTTCACCAGTCATGCGGACGCGGCCAATCGCCTGGAACTTGTCTGGGGCATTCAAACCCACCGGATCAAACCCTATCAGACCAGCGAAGACGCGCTGGTGCAGATCGAAGATCTATTAGTGAAATTCGGTTTGGTGGGAAAAGGGGATCGTGTGGTCGTCACCCTCGGTACTCCGGTTCAACAAAGAGCCAAAACCAACAGCATCCGCGTTTACACCATCACGCGCGAGGGCGGAGAAGTGAGAGACGAAGAACTGCCCTTACGCAGCCGTAAAAATATCCCCAAGGTTTAATCGCGATCACCGTCGCGCGGGAACTTTCTTAAGGGTGTAAATGATTTCCCAGTAGGGAAGGACGTTTTCAACGTCCGCCAATTTGAACTTCATCGACAGGGTTCCGCCTTGTTCGGACTGCTTTTCCTGAACCAGGCCTTTTTCGGCGAGCGAGTCGGCGTCGTTGACGCTAAAGAGGAAGTTCAAATCCTTCATGGAGTTGTTTTGCATATCGGTCAGGTTGACCTTCACAATTCCCTTGTCGTCGGGAGTTTGCTTTTTGCCATAAAAAGCCAGGGCGCGCAGCGTGGGCATTTCTTTTTCTTCGATGGTGACGCGTTTGGCCTGCTCGGTGAAGAGATAGCGGTTGTACCAATCGGTGAAGTCGGTGAGCAGCTTGTGATTGATAATGGTGATCCGTTTTTTGCCTTCGCCCAGATCTTCCACTTTCATGATGTTCAGCGCCTGAAGCACTTCCATGATTTTGTCCAGCTTATTCGTGGGCTGCTGGAAGATCTGAATGCAGTACTCACGCAAAACGGAATAGGGAACCACCAACCCGTTTTCGGTTTTTTCACCGCACTTGAAGCCAATCAGGCTGATGATCGCGCACAGGCGGGTCACCAGGTGCGGTGGGAACATTTCTTCTTCGCCGGAAGTCGCCGCTTCGAGGTTTTTGATGCGAGTGTTGGCGTCCCGCAACTGGCCGTTGATGGTTTTCACCATGGCTTTCAGCCACTCGGGGAAAGTTTTGAACTGGGCGTGAAGCGCGGTGAAGGGGAGTTGAATGACTTCGGTATCAACCAGGGCTTTGGCGCCGGCGCTTCGCGGTTTGTTATCGAAAAACGCCATTTCGCCAAGCATTTCGCCGCTGGCTTTTTCCGCGAGAATGATTTCACCGCTGCCTTTGGCTTTGGTGATCGCAATGCGGCCCGACTTGATCACGTACATGGCATCGCTCGGATCACCTTCTCGAAATAAAATGTCGTTTTTCGCGAGTTTTTTAACTCCGCCGGCGGCCATTCTGCGTCACCTCAATACATTATTATCGGTTGAGACGCAGAGCGGTTCAACAGCACTAAAGTCAGACGACTAGCTGATCGGCTTGACCTCGGGATCGATTCTCAATGGCGCGTCGGTGGCTTTAACCACGTCTTCCGGAGTTAATCCGGGAGCGAACTCTTTCAAGACAAACCCGTCTTTAGTCACATCGATCACTGCCATGTCCGTCACGATCCGGTGCACGCATTTGAGTCCGGTCAGAGGCAAAGTGCATTTTTTAAGTAACTTGGATCGTCCGGATTTATCCGTGTGTTGCATGGCCACGATCACCCGCTTGGCGCCGGCGACGAGATCCATGGCTCCACCCATGCCTTTCACCATTTTGCCCGGGACCATCCAATTGGCGATATTGCCTTCCTGGTCGACTTCCATCGCACCCAGAACGGTGAGGTCCACGTGACCGCCGCGGATCATGGCGAAGCTGTCAGCCGAACTAAAAAAGCTCGCGCCGGGACGGGTGGTGACGGTTTGTTTTCCGGCATTGATCAGGTCCGGATCCACTTGGTCTTTCGTCGGAAATGGACCCATACCCAGTAATCCGTTTTCACTCTGTAACATAACGAACATGTCGGACGGGATGTGGTTGGCGACCAGCGTGGGCATGCCGATACCTAAATTCACCACGAATCCGTCTTCAACTTCCCTGGCGATGCGTTTGGCGATTTGATCTCGAGTTAATAACGACATGTTTAAACCTCAATTCGACAAAGTTAAGTTCTCGATGCGCTTTTCAAACTGGCCTTTAAAGATCCGTTGCACGTAAGCGCCGGGTAAATGGATTTGATCCGGATCGAGTTCGCCGATCTCCACCAGTTCCTCAACTTCGGCCACCGTGATTTTACCCGCCGTCGCCACCACTGGATTGAAATTGCGCGCGGTCTTGCGGAAAACAAGATTGCCGAACTTATCGCCTTTCCAGGCTTTCACGAAGGCGAAGTCACCGCGGATGGAGCGCTCAAGGATGTACTGTCGTCCGTCGAACTCGCGCACTTCCTTGCCTTCAGCCACTTTTGTTCCCACACCGGTGGGAGTGAAGAACGCGGGGATTCCCGCGCCGCCGGCGCGAAGTTTTTCGGCCAGCGTGCCTTGCGGGGTGAACTCCACCTCAAGTTTGCCTTCAAGGTACATTTTCTCGAAAAGATTGTTTTCGCCCACATAGCTGGCGATCATTTTCGTGACTTGGCCCTTGGCCATTAGAATGCCAATCCCGAAACCATCGACGCCGGCGTTATTGGAGACGCAAGTCAGATTCTTAACGCCGCTTTTCGCCAAAGCCGCGATGGCGTTTTCCGGCAATCCGCAAAGCCCGAAACCGCCGAAAAGAAGAGTCATGCCATCTTTCACGCCGGCGATGGCCTCATCCGCGTTCGTGTAGACTTTATTCATTTGTCCTTCCCCCGTTTTAAATTAGAGACGCTCCACGACCATCGCCACACCTTCACCGCCGCCGATGCACAAGGTGGCCAGTCCGTATTTCTTTTTTTGTTGGCCAAGAGCGTGGATCAGAGTCGTGAGGATGCGCGCGCCGCTCGCACCGATTGGGTGACCGATGGCGACCGCTCCGCCGTTCACGTTCACTTTGGAGTGCGGGATATTCAATTCCTTCATCGCGACCATGGTGACCACGCTGAAGGCTTCATTGATCTCAAAAAGATCAATGTCTTCAATTTTCAACTTGGCCCGTTCGACAGCGCGCTTAATGGCGTTGACCGGTGCGGTTGTGAACCACTTGGGGTCTTGCGCGAAGGTGCCATGGGCCACCACGCGGGCGATGGGTTTCAATCCTTTGTCTTTGACGTATTTCTCGGAAGCCAAAACGACGGCCGCGGCTCCATCATTGATTTTGCTGGCATTGGCCGCGGTGATGGTGCCGTCTTTTTCAAAAGCGGGTCGAAGTCCCGGGATTTTATCAAAGCGGGCCTTGCCGGGTTCCTCATCTTGAGCAAAGGCTTGCGTCGCGCCTTTCACAGTGACTTCAACTGGCGCGATTTCAGCGTTGAACAATCCATCTTGAACCGCTTTTTGCGCCCTTCGGTAACTTTCCATGGCGAACTCATCCTGAGCTTCGCGGGAAAATTTAAATTCTTTCACGCAAATCTCGGCCGCATTGCCCATGTGGAAATTGGAGTAGGGATCCCACAGGCCGTCTTTGATCATGGAGTCGGTCAAAGTGGTGTGTCCCATGCGGTAACCGCTGCGGGAATTTTCCAAAAGATGCGGAGCCAGAGTCATATTTTCCTGACCGCCCGCGACAGCGAGATGTGTGTATCCCAAAGCGATATTGTCAGCGGCCAGCATGACGGCTTTCAGACCGGAGCCGCAAACTTTGTTGATGGTCATGCAGGGGACCGAGGCCGGAAGGCCGGCGTAAATCGCGGCCTGTCGGGCCGGAGCCTGGCCACTGCCGGCGGTCAAAACTTGGCCCATGATGCATTCTTCGACGTCACTGGCTTGAACTTTGGCCTCTTTGATCGCCGCGGCAATCGCCGTTGCTCCTAATTTCGGCGCGGGTACTGATGAAAACGCGCCTTGGAAAGATCCGACCGGAGTTCGTTTCGCACTCAGAATATAAGCCAAATTCATTCAACCCTCTTTTGTTAAAGTCGCCCGATTGTGAGTACTTTGAAAAACTCTTGTCAAGCTTGCATTGGGCTATCGGACGTTGAACTATGGATTTATGTTCTTTTTGTATTGGGTGCTGTTGAGCACTTCGGCCTATGGTGAAAAAATCAGTTATCCAGTGCAACGAATCCGCGCGGCGGGGATTGACGCGATTCAGGTCATTGGCGTCAAAGGCCGCTTGAAATTCATTGGAAAACAAAGCCCACATTTTCGTTTGAATGTCCGCCACACCAAAAACAAACGCTCACAGGATTGGTATTTATCCGTCGATCGGCGGGGCTCCACGTTGGTGCTCGAGGTGTTCAATGTGGCTCATGGAGCTCAGTGGCGCAACCATGTGAAGAAAGACGTTTGGCCGGAATTCGATTTGGAGCTTTCAGGACCGCCGCGTCCATTGACCGTGAGCTGGCGGGAAGGTGATTTGCGTTTTGAAAAATGGACCGCGCCGGTGGAGAGCTCGCATCTGAAAGGCCGGCTGGAGGCGCGGGGCGGAGCGGGAAATTGGCGGCTACAAACCGGAAAGGGCGACGTCAAAATTGAAAATTTGGCGGGTCACCTGGATCTCCAAGGGGAAAGCGGGCAGCTGGTTATAAATGGCCTTAAAGGTGATCTTCAATTGCGGTGGATGGAAGGAAAAATCGAACTGAACGATATCGCGGGTTCAGGTACGGTTGAGAATCACAAAGCGGATTTGCGATTGAACACTTGCCGTAAGGAATGGCGAATTTCCCAGGATGGGGGTTCGGCCCGCGTGCAAAATTGTTCCGGAATTTTGCGGGCCGATGGGAAAAATACCAAATGGGAAATCACCGGAACGACTTCGCTGAACGCGGAAATCAAAAGTGAAACGGGCCCGGTTCGCGTGCGTTGGCCGAAGGGCGGAGCCAAGGTTTTTTTAACCAGCCAGTCCGGTGGAATCCTGGGTGATTCGATCGCGCCGATTCTCGATCCGGAAGGTCGTAAAGTGGCGACTTTCCAGATCGGAAAAAAACCGTCCGGCCGGCTCTTTGTCCAAACCGATTCCGGAGATATCCAATTCCGCCAGTAAACCCTTGACGGGGGGGCTGAATTGCAGCAACTTCAACCGATCATGGCTAAAAAAACGAACAAAAAACCCGCTAAAAAAACCAACTCGGCTAAAAAGAAGTCGGCGGCAAAACCATCGGCTGCGAAAGCCAAAGCCAAGGTGAAGGCTCGGCCGGCGAAAAAAGCCGCGGCTGTTAAGCCGAAAAAAGCGGCGGCGGCCAAAAAAGGCAAAGTCGCGGCTCCTAAGAAAGCGGGAAAAGAGAAACTCGCGAAGGCCAAAGCTTCGGCCAAGGGTAAGGCCAAAGTCGCCGCCAAGGTGAGCAAAGCCAAAGCCCGCGAGGTTTCCGTTAAAGCCAAGGGCAAAAAGGCCAAGGTTGAAGCACCGCCGGTTGAAGACATCGACGTGGCGGAAGTCGCGCCGGTTGAAATGCCGGAAGAATTGTATCTGACGGATGCCGAAGGTCGCCGTTTTTGCCGCGTGCGGGATTGCGACCAGTTGGCCGCCGTGGACGGTTATTGCCGTTATCATTACTTGCTCTATTGGAAGAAGATCCAAATCCGTAAGAAGATCCTCACCGAAGGTAAACTTGAGCGCTATATCGAGGAATTGACCGCAAGATATCCGGATAAATTCCTTGAAATTCTGCGCAAAGATTTGCGCAGCGAGAAAGAATTTCTGAGTGCCATAGCCGAACTCGAAATCGACGAATCAGCGATCGAGTCGGATATGGAAGATGAAACCCAAACTTACATCGACGAAGTCCGCGGCATGGGCGAGCCCGCCACCCGCGAAGAAGAAGATTTCTAAAAGGTAGGCCGTTCCAAATCAGGATGCGGCACGAAATCGCTGCGGCTTTCTGTCGTGGCCTCTGCAACGGGAAGCTTAGTGGGTTGTGGAACCGCCGTCGTCGTTATCGCCACCAGCTTGGTCATCATCCGCATCATCAACACCCAGTCGGGCTTTGATGCTTTCCGCGGTTTCGAGATCGTCCCACTCCCCCTGAGCCAGGTCTTCACTTTTCTCGATGCCCAAAAGCTTATCCGCTTCGGCCTCAAGTTCGGTGTTCACGGTCGTGTATTGAACAAAGAGTTTGCGGTTTTCGAAATCCACTTCCTGCCAAATGCGCGGAAAATCATGGTCGTTTTCGGCGGCGAAAAACTGCTCAAACAATGAGCCGGCGGCGTCCACCGCCAGATTGAGGAGTTTCATGACGTTGTCTTTATCCCGACGGTATTCAATGGAGATTTCCCAATTGAATTGGCGGAGACCCGACTCGGGCTTGTAGCCAATGCTCATCAAAATTTCGGCCGGGTAGATACGGCCCTCCGTCAAAATCGCACCTTTACCGATTTGGGTGTGAAAAGTTTGCTTAAAAACGGCCTGTATCTGAGTGGCTAATTCCTTGGGAATGGCCGTCCATTTGCGCGAAGAGCTTAAGCGGGGCTGCATCGAACTTCCTTAGGTAATGAAAAATTTGACCTCGTTCTTACTTTAGCATTATATGGACGTCATCATTTTTTCCGCTATAGGGCGTCAAACACGAAATGCAGAGTCAAATTAAATCCACTTCTTTATCCCCCATAGGCCAGGGGGACGGTGTGTACATCTCCACCTATGGGTGCCAGATGAACGAGAACGACTCCGAGCGGATGATGGCCCTGTTGGAAATGATGAATTTCCGGCCGGTGGACACCCCTGAGCAAGCGTCCTTGATCATTATCAACTCCTGTTCGATCCGCGAAAAGCCGGTGCACAAGGTTCATAGCGAAGTGGGGCGCTACCGCAAACTGAAGGAACAAAACAGCCGTTTGAAAATCGGTGTGGCGGGCTGTGTGGCCCAGCAGGAAAAGGAAAAATTAAAACTCGATATCCCACTGATTGATTTTGTGATCGGCACCGATGCCATCGATCGTTTGCCCGAAGTCGTGGCCCGCGTGCGTGAGGGCCAGCCGGTGGTGCAGGCGCGCTTTGAACATCAACAGCCCTATCATATCGAAACTCTGGTGCGGAATCCGGGTGTGTCCACCTTCGTGAACATCACCAAAGGTTGCGACAATTTCTGCACCTTTTGTGTGGTGCCGTTCACCCGGGGAAGAGAACGTTCGCGGCCGCTCAAACATTTGGTTGATGATGTGAACAAACTCGTGGCGCGCGGGGTTCGTGAGGTCACGCTCCTCGGTCAGAATGTGAATTCCTATGAATCCGAGTGCGGAGCCAATTTCGCCCAGTTGCTTAAAACATTAGCGACGGAAACCGACATCAAACGGATCCGTTACACGACTTCGCACCCCAAAGACTTCACGGATGAACTGATCGATGTGATGGCCACTTATCCGGAAAAGATCATGGAGTACATTCATCTTCCGGTGCAAAGTGGGAATTCGGATATCCTTAAGAGAATGAACCGCGGTTACACCCGCGAGGACTACTTGCAACGCGTAAGAGCGATTTTTGATAAGCTGCCCAACGCTGTGCTCTCCACCGACATCATTGTTGGATTTCCGGGAGAAACTGAAGCACAATTTCAAGACACCATGACTCTGCTCGATGAAGTGCCCTACGAGAACATCTTCGCTTTCAATTACAGTCCTCGACCGCTGACAAAAGCCGCGCGCTTTCCGGATCAGATCGATGATGAAGTGAAAAACGAGCGGCTTTCGCGACTTTTGGAAAAACATCGCGAGATCGCCTTCTCTTTGGCGGAAAAGTACAACGGTCAAACGGTTAAAGTTTTGGTTGAGCGGTTCAAGCCTGATGAAGGCCGTGTTCAGGGACGATCCAGCGGCAATAAGATGGTTCATTTTGACGGCACGGAAGACTTGGTCGGCCAAATCGTCGACGTCAAAATCACCGAAGCACGTCCTCTGACCATGAAGGGGGAACTGGTATGAAAAAAGTTGTTCAAGTGAAATCACCGTCGGATGTGATTGAACTGGAAGCGTTCGGTCTGTCGGCGGGGATGGAGCGTTCCCGGCCGGTGATGTTGTTTCGTGAAAAAGGCGGTGAATCCATACTGCCGGTGTGGTTGTCGCCGGTTGACGCGGGAATCACGCTTTCGCAAAACGCGATGGCGATCACACCCCACGATGTGACTTTGAGTGTTTTGAAAAATCTGGGTATTGAAGTTGAAACGTGCCGGTTCACCGAGGTGAAAGGCCATCAACAATACGTTGAAATCGTCTTCAGCGGCTCACGTAAATTGAAAATGCTTAAGTTTCGGGCCGATCATGCGATTTCGTTTTGTTTGCAAGCCCGTGCGCGGTTTTTCTGCACGCGGGAATATTTGGAATTGTGCCGGGAAGTGGACATCGATCTGGGCAAGATGGAAGCGGCCTTGGGGCCGCGACGGCTTCGCCCGCAGGATGGCCCGCCCTATTTAAACTAGCCGCGCCTTGCGAAAGGGGTGGCTGAAAGGGTTTTAAAAAATGATTCTGCCTCTTCAAGGAAAAACTCCGCGAATCGGTGAAGGCAGTTTCATTGCGCCCTCGGCGGATCTGATCGGCGATATCACGGCCGGTCGCCTCTGTTCATTCTGGTTCAACACCACATTGCGCGGCGATGTGATGCCGATCGTGATCGGGGATGAAACCAACATCCAGGACAATACGGTCATTCACGGGACCTACAAAAAATGCGGTGCCGTGATCGGCAGCCGCGTGACCGTTGGTCATTCGGTGATTTTGCACGGTTGCCGTATCGGCGACTTGGTTTTGGTGGGAATGGGTTCGGTCATTATGGATCTGGCCGAAATTCCCGACCGTTGCATTGTCGGTGCGGGTTCGTTGGTGACGGAGAATTCCAAGTTTCCCGAAGGGCATTTGATTTTGGGTCGGCCGGCGAAAGCGGTGCGGCCGCTGAAAGAAGAAGAACTTAATTTTTTACCTCAGTCCGCCAAAAATTATATCGAATACATGGGATGGTACCAAAAAGGAGGGTCTCATGGATGAACTGCAAATCCCGATGGCTTACACGTTCGACGATATTCTGCTTGTTCCCCAGTTTTCGGAAATCGTTCCGACGGACGTTTCAACGGATTCCAAATTCGCCCGGGATATCGGACTCAAAATGCCGATCCTCTCGGCGGCCATGGATACGGTGACCGAACATAAAATCGCTCAGATCATGGCGCAAATGGGTGGACTGGGAATCATCCACAAAAACCTGGACATTGAATCCCAGGCGTTCGAAGTCGAGCGGGTGAAGAAGTATGAAAGTGGAATGATTCTGGAGCCCATCACCTTGGCGCCCGATCGGAAGGTGAGCGAGGCTTTGGATCTTATGCGCCGCTATTCGATCAGCGGTGTTCCGATCACAGTGAATGGCAAGCTGGTTGGCATTTTGACCAACCGGGATCTTCGCTTCGAAACCAATGTGGATCAGCCGATCTCAAATCTTATGACTAAGCAAGAGAAGCTGATCACCGCGCCGGTCGGCACCACTTTGCAACAGGCGAAATCGATTTTGCAAAAGCACCGGATTGAAAAGCTCCCCGTGGTGGATAACCAGGGAATGCTAAAAGGTTTGATCACAATTAAAGACATTGAAAAAGCGCAAACTTTCCCGCAAGCCACCAAGGACCAGCACGGTCGCCTCCTTGTAGGTGCGGCGGTCGGCGTGGATGCAAGTTCACGAGAGCGCGCGCAAGCTTTGATCGCGGCCGGATGCGACGTGATTTGCGTTGATACGGCTCACGGACATTCGAAAAACGTTATCGAAATGGTGAAGTGGGTTTCGAGCCATTACAAAGACACGGTGATCATCGCCGGCAACGTGGTGACGGCGGAAGGCACTGAGCAGCTCCTGGCCGCCGGTGCGGACGTGGTTAAGGTGGGTGTCGGTCCGGGCAGTATCTGCACAACGCGGATTGTTTCCGGCGTGGGTATGCCGCAGCTTTCGGCGGTGATCGAATGCTCGCGGGCCGCGCGCAAGAAAGGCAAAACCATCATCGCCGATGGCGGAATTAAATTTTCCGGAGACATCGCCAAAGCGCTCGCGCTCGGTGCGAACTCGGTGATGATCGGAAATCTTTTGGCGGGATCGGATGAAAGCCCGGGTGAAACCATCTTGTACCAAGGCCGCACATATAAGCTTTATCGCGGCATGGGTTCGATCGGCGCGATGAAGAGGGGCTCCAAGGATCGCTACGGTCAGATGGACGTGACGGATCATGAAAAACTTGTGCCGGAAGGTATCGAAGGACGGGTTCCCTATCGTGGTTCCGCGCGCGGAATTCTCCATCAACTGGTGGGCGGCCTTAAGAGTGGTATGGGTTATTTGGGCGCGAAGAACATCGAAGACTTGCAAAACCGCGCCCGCTTCGTCCGAGTCACCCCTCAGGGTTTACGCGAATCCCACGTTCACGACGTGAGCATCACGAAGGAAGCTCCGAATTATCGGTTGGAGTAGGTTTGCTCTTTTCGGATGAGCAGGGTGGGCTTTATGAGCTCTCTTCGAACGAGGTGAATCGGATTCACGTGTTGCAATTAAAGAACGTGAAGCGGATTCACCACGCGTCCGCCGCGTTTAATCACTTCAAAATGTAAATGGGGTACTGAGTTTTGTGCGTTTCCGGAGTTACCGAGGGCGCCTAAGCGTTGACCAGCGATAATGCGCTGACCAGGTCTGACCGCGGGCTTGTCTTTTAGATGAGCGTAATAAGTGTAATAGCCATTGCCATGCTTCATCACCACGACCCATCCGCCGAGGCGATTCCAGCCGGCGTATTGAACCGTTCCCGTCCAAGCGGCCACGATGGGATCGCCCATCTTACCGGCAATATCGATTCCGCGATGAATTCGGCCTTCATCGCGACCATCACCCAAGCGCGAGATCACCTCGCCGCCATAGAACACCGGGAAAATCCCCTTGGTGTCCGTTTCCACCGTCGGTTGGTAGGGCGAATATTTATAGAAGTAACGATGATCATGGAACGGGCAACCGATGCACTTCTCCAGGCAGATGTCGCCGAGAATGGAGTTCCCGTACTTATCGATTGAAACAAAAATCGAACTTGGCGCGGATGCCGAATCCTCTCCAGCCGTCAGCAGCAGAAGGGCGCAAAGTCCGACTATTACCAAAGGCACGCCAAAGCGAAATCGAGCCATAATACCCTGGAATAAAGCAGGATAAGGGCCGCTTTGAGGAGCAATTGGATTAGGTTATGGCCCCCGCAACTGCCGATTTTTTCAGTTTTGGGGCCAATTTTGGGCACTTCGGGGTCAGGCGCCGGGGTCCTTGCGAGCCGCTGAATTTGATCTCAGTTCCCCATAACTTTGTCTGGCTGACCACTTAAATTTGATAACGCTTGCCCGACTGAAATAACGGTCCGCTGATAACTTTACGTCGCCGCCTGATAACGCTCTGTCACCCACTGATAACTTTACGTCACCGCCTGATAGCGCTCTGTCACCCACTGGTAACTCTACGTCACCGCCTGATACCCTCCCGTCACCGCCGCCAACCGTTCGCCACGGCTTTACCCAACACTTTTTCGGCCACGAGTAAATTATGTCTTCGGCAAAGCACATTAAGGTTGTCCGGCGCGTTTGTCCCACCCTGGGCGCGATGATGAATGTGATTGATATGAAGCTGATGATGGCTCCCGCATCGGCGTCCTGAAACCGGATCCACATAGGCACAGCCGTGCGGGTAATTTTTAAAAGTGATCCGCTGAAGTGGTTTGGGAACGGCTATGACGCTTCGTTTAGCCGCTGCGGAGTCGGCTTTCTCTTGTTTTTCAAAAAAAAGTTTCTCATTGAACATTTTCCGTTGGCTCTTGTGGTGAACAGGATCTTCACGTTCCAAATAATATCGCGCCAGATGCGAAATCAGGTCATTCAATTTGCCCCGCGGGAATTTGTGAGAAAGCAAAGTCTTGACCCGATCAAGTAGCTGCGGGCTTGCCCGTCGACCTGTTGAAAGTCGTCAGCTGAGTGGCAGTTTCATTTAAGCGACCTCCTCGGTCGTGTCAACGTGATCCTGTTTACTGGTAAGG
>JAWLHR010000024.1:0-42408 GCA_041690295.1 Bdellovibrionales bacterium | reverse complement strand
TTCTTGTGATGAATGACAATAGGGGCAGCTTGGTCGCATGCCCTGTGGTTAAGGGCAAAATTCTCGCCAGGATTTTCTGCAGGCTAGTGGGGCAGTTCTAGGGTTTGTTGGAAGAGCGTTGCTGCAAACGAAGCTGGCGACGCTTTTCCGCCGCCTCGTACCGCCGGATTTGCTCCGGAGTTTCTGGTTTAACCGGCGGGATCAGGGCCGGCCGGCCATCCGTACCGAGCGCCACGAATGTGAGGTAAGCCGAAGCGGTGTGAAAGGTTTTTCCCACGATGGGATTTTCCGCGTCCACTCGCACACCGACTTCCATACTTGTGCGAGCGACATAGTTCACTGAAGCTTTCAGATTGACGATCCAGCCTTGATAAACCGGCGCCACGAAACTCATGGCATCGATGCTCGCGGTCACGACGGGCATATGGGAATGGCGTTGAGCCGCGATGGCCGCGCAAATATCGATCCACGACAAGAGCACACCGCCGAAAATGCTATCCAGAGCATTCGTGTGACTTGGGAGAACCAGTTCCGACATGTACGTGATCGATTGGCTGACAGGAATGGGCTGCATCTCAATTCCTTCGCGAAGAAAAAAAGAGCCCTGGTCGGGCTCTTTTTCAAAAACACATCCGAATAAAACTCACGCGAGTTGTTATACGCCGACGTCGTTACCGAAGTCGTTGCGGCGACCGATCGGGCCAGCGCCTTGCGCGAGGCTGGTGGCGCCAGCAGGAGCGGCTGTCGAGCCCATGTTGATCGCTTGAGCCGGATTGATTTCGGCCGCGGGCTTTTCTTCTTTCTCGACGAAGCCGAGATGCGGTAAGCACCACACGATCAACTGTGCGCGTGATTTCACGTTCATCTTTTTGTAGATGTTCGTCAGATGGAACTTTACCGTCTTTTCGGTCACGAACAACTGGTTAGCAACTTCCTTGTTTGACAGTCCCTTTGTGACCAGCTCGGCGACTTCCGCTTCTCTGTTCGACAAACCTTTTTGAATTAGGACATCTCTGAGCATCCTTGCTCCCTCCCCTTAATGGTTTTGTTTTCCCTCTCGACTCTAGTCGCCCAAGATCCATCCCAGTACGACCACCTGTATTAAAGTCTACAGATTTTCGTTTTACGCGCAAGGGGGAAAATTCGCACCGGACTGTCGAAAGGGCTAACCGATTTGCCCATCATATTGAAGATATTGAGATCGTTAATGAACAGTTATGTTACAAACCGATTTTTTAGACTCTGCAGAACCTCATTCACCTCACCCAAAGGCCGGACTGAAAAGATATCGTCTACTTGTTGTCCCCAGGTGTGAGCCCGCGCCCAGTTAAGTGAAAGTCCCTGATTCGCCAATGCATCGGCCGCGGCCAAAAGAAGTCCACGCGTGTCTTTGCCGCGAAAACTGAAGATCCATTCGTTTTCGTCCTCGGCGACCAGTTCAACGGTCTGAAAGGTCACATCCGGCACGACGAAAGGTTTCGGCGGATTCGACTGATTGAGCCAAAGAGCGATTTGCCGGGCGGATTTCTCGTTTCTTACGCAGAACCAATCGTAAACGCCCACGCCCGAAAGGGTGTGCACGCAGGCCGTTTGAATGGAAAGACCCAAGCCGAAAAATCGCGATACGAGATCAAGGAAGATTCCAGGCTCGTCCCGTTTGCGATGAATCCGAACCCAAAACCGCCCTTTCGTCTTCACCCTTGAAATCACCCGCACCGGAAGATCGGTTTGGCTGGTCGCCGCCTCATGCAGATCTTCAAGCAAGACTTTGGGAGTTAGGATTTCCAAAATCGCGGGATCCAAGTTCAAAATCCAATCCACGGCTTCAACCGCGTTATGGCGACGAACATAGCGTAAATGTCCTTGCAGCTTCATCGCCCGCTTCGATCGTAAATTTTCAACTAACTGCCAAAGTAATTGGGATTTCCATTCATTCCACGCTTCCGGATTGGTGGCGCGGATATCAATGGCGGTGAAAAGCGCGAGCAAAGCGAGACGCCGGCCTTCCACCCCCCGCTCGAACAGTCGTTTCCAAGTGGACTCAGCCTGAGGGTTCTGCCGAAAGGCCGCCGACGACAAAATCAAATGATTGGCGACAAGCCAAGACACATCCTCTTTGATCGCCTCGGGATAATTCCATTCGCTCAGGTACTGATGGACCAACTCCGCGCCTTTGGTGGAATGATCGCCGCCCCGGCCCTTGGCCAAATCATGAAACAAGGCGGTCAGCTTCAAAATCCACCAATCCGTGGCTGAAAGTTCGCGGGTCAAACGACCCAACCGCCCCAACGACCGGCTGCGCGTCCGCGCCCGTTCCACCTCGCGCAAGGTCTGCACCAAGTGAGCATCCGCGGTGAACCGATGATAGTGATCATGTTGGACAAGTCCACGAATCAACTGGAAATCCGGTATCCAAACTTCTAAAAGCCGGGTGCGATAAAGCGCCACGATCAAGGCATCGGATTTCAGACCACTTAACGCTTTGTGAACGACCTTTCCGATTTCAAATGGAGTCAGCCCCTGGCTTAAGTCGCGCACCCGGCGGCGAATTTCAAATTGGGTGAGAATGGAAGGGTCCGTTTCCAGTCGCTGGAGCGCCGAACTCATGGATTCAGGTTGGCGCCGAACCAGATTCTTTTCAGGCGTCGAACAAACGGCCACCACCCAATCACCGTAAAAACTCGCCCGTTCCAGTTCACTTTGAATGAACTTCATAAATTCCGCGTGCGAGCTTTGCTGGAGGATCTTGGTGAACTCAAGCTGATCGGTGGCGGTGAGAATATCGCCGCTACCCTGCAAATGCAGCAGAGCCCGCAAAAACAGCAACTCCTCTTTGATGGTGGCCAGAACTTGAAAAGGATAAGGATCGAGTTTTTCAAACCGGCGCGCGAAGAGACGCCCCAAAGCCATGGCTTGCTCGATGTCACGCAATCCGCCCACGCCGAATTTTAAATTCGGTTCAAGATAGGCGGTGACCGAATCCTGCCGACGGCGACGTTCCTCACGCTCTTTGCGAACCGCGGAGAGAATTCGTCGGGCGTTTTTTCGGACACGCTCATCCTGAGATTCAATTCCTAACAGGGCGAGGATGTCGAACGGTTCCACACCCACCGTCCAATCCTTCGGATCCTCCGGCGTTCGCGCGCGCAATTTCAACCCACGCTTGAACGCCTCGCGAACAAAGGCTTCCACCTTTTTCTCATCGCCCAAAAGCAAGAGATCGATGTCCGATTTCGGGCAAAGCTCGCCGCGCGACCAACTGCCCAGGGCCAAAGGCTTTAATTCCTCGAAATTTCCGATTTCGGAGAGCCGAGCTTTCAAGCGGCCTTCCAACCATTGGGAAAACCGCCGACGGCTTTGTTGCACGTTTTCAGGAAACCGGGAATCGGTGAGAAGAATTCGCCGGCCTTCCTGAATTTCTTCCTCTAGGAGGAAACTTCGGATTGCCATTCAAATAATTTATTCAGCGCTTGAAGCGGCGTCATCTGGCTCAAATTTAACTCGCGGATTTCATTGAGCCAAGGATGTTCGGGAGCGGTCGGAGTCAATAACATCTGTTCCCCGCCCCGAGGCGCGTTTTCGAATCCGCTTAAGAGAGTCTGGGCTCTGGATGTCACCGTGAACGGAAGACCCGCGAGTTTGGCGACGTGAATTCCGTAGGAGCGGCTGGCCGCCCCTTGCATCAGGGTGTGCAGGAATTCGATTTTCCCGCCTTTCTCCTGGACCGCCATGTGCGCGTTGTGAAGCTGCGGATAAATCGCGGAAAGAGGTGTGAGCTCCTGGTAATGGGTGGCGAACAACAAATAAGGCCGCTTTTCGGAAATCAGATATTCGAGAATGGCCTGGGCGAGAGAAAGTCCATCATAGGTCGATGTGCCCCGCCCGATTTCATCCATGATCACCAGACTTGAAGAGGTCACCCGTTTTAAAATTTCAGCGGTTTCCTTCATTTCCACCATGAAGGTACTTAGCCCCTCATTGAGGGCATCACTCGCTCCGATCCGAGTGAAAATTTGGTCGAAAATCGGTAACGTCGCCGACTCCGCGGGCACAAAAGATCCAATCTGCGCCAAGATCGCCATCAACGCCACTTGCCGCATCAATGTGCTTTTTCCCGCCATATTGGGGCCGGTCAATAAAAGCGCTTCACCGCCTCCAAGGCGAATCGAATTCGGAACAAAACGCGAGCCCAGGGTTTGCTCCACCACCGCATGGCGGCCAAGTTCAATGATCATCCCGCCGGTATTGGTGAAACTTGGCGGTTGATACTTTCGCTCGAGCGCCAACCAGGCAAGCCCGGCAAGGACATCCCACCGGCTCCACGTTCGCGCGAGATTCATCAAGTGCGGCGTCAGCCGGATCACCTGCTCGCGAAGACCGTTGTAAATTTCAAATTCCATCTGATCGCGTTTGGCGCGAGCGGAAAGGACTTTCTCTTCAATTTTGGCCAACTCGTCGGTGGTGAAGCGCTCGGCATTGGTCAACGTTTGCTTGCGCATGTAATGCGACGGCGCTTTATGGGCATGACTCTTCGTCAGCTCAATATAAAATCCGAACACGCCGTTATAGCGCACTTTCAATGAGGGGATGCCGGTGAGTTCTTTCTCGCGCTTTTCCAAATCCAAAAGCAGGTTCTGCATGTCTTTGGAAAGCGCCATCAACTCATCCAACTCGGGGATCACGCCTTCTTTGATCAACCCACCTTCTTTCACCGTCAGGGGCAGTTCCTCATTCAGCAGCCGGTCAATGTCCGAGGCCAGTTTCACGCATTCTTCCAAACCCTCCCGTGACCCAGGGTTCGGATGAAGAGAAAATAGTCTTTCGCCGGACAAAATGGATTGGGCGATGGCGCGCAAGTCCCGGGCGTTGAATGTGCTCGAGTGCACTTTACCGATTCGCCGTTCCACATCACCCAGCTGCCCCAAGACCTCTCGAAAATTTTTGAGTTCCGCCGGACGCTCGACCCAAAATCCAATTTCCTTTTGCCTGGCAAGAATCTCATCCAAATCGGTGAGCGGCCAAAGCAACCAACTGCGAAGCATTCGCGCGCCGTTGGAGGTGCGGGTGCGGTTGATGGCTTGAAAAAGAGTTCCCTCGCGTCCGCCACGCATGTTGGTTAAAAGCTCAAGGTGATTGACCGTCGTGGCGCTCATGCGAAGTCCGCCACGCCGAACCCGGCGTTCAAACGGCCGGATCGAGGCGCGGGTTTCGGGACCTTGCATTTTTTCAATGTAGGCCAGAAGCCGCTCACCCGGTTCGAGGTCCGCCGGATCCGTGACCAGCTCCGCCGGTTGCAATAGGGCGAGAAGTTCGTCGCGCTCGTGAGCGGTTTCGGCATCATAAATTAAAGCTTCGCCCGTCGATACGTCGACCACCGCCACTTGCGATTCATTGTAAGCACCAAGATAGTGCGCCTTGAGTTCATCCAGCGTGTCGGGGTCATAAACCATTCCCGGAGTCAAAACCCTGGTGACCGCGCGCTTAACGATGCCTTTGGCTTGCGCGGGATCTTCAATTTGATCACAGATCGCGACTTTAAGTCCGGCGGCGAGCAATTTGCCGATCGGTCCGGCGATGCTATGGTGGGGCACGCCACACATTTTCGCCGATTCACTGTCTTTTTTATTTCTCTGTGTGAGGGCGATGTTGAGAATCGGTGCCGCCGTTTCCGCATCCTCATGGAACATTTCAAAGAAATCGCCCATGCGGAAAAGTACAATTTTATCGGTGTGTTGGGATTTGATCTCCCAATATTGCTGCATCAATGGTGTTAATTTTGTCCCCATAAAAAGGCGGTACCGTGAGATGCGTCAGCGGTCAATGGAGTTATGCGATTTTACGCAATGACCGCAGTTGCCACTTAAGCCGTTTTAAATCGGCGGAGCTCAGTTTCAACCGGCCATAACGGGAATTGACAAGATCGATGAGAATCGGCCGGCAGGCGGCGGCCAACCGCGGATCGGTTTTTTCGATCCGCGCCATTAAACTCATCGGTCCCTCATTGGGGGTTTTAGTGATCCGGCGCTTTTTAAGTGTGCGCAAAAAGAGCCGGTAAAGTTTCTCTTCCGCCGGCAATGGTTCACGCCGTTGCGCTTCAAGGAAATACAAGAACGCGAGAACCAGCAAAATCGCGAGAAGTAAAAAGACCGGCAAGGCCCGGAACAAGACCTCATCCATTCCGAAACGGGCCAAAAGTTCTTTCTGCCGGGCGAGATCGAATCGCAACAAAAAGCTGATCCACGCGGCTTCCACTTCATCCACGATAGTTTGGTGTTTACGATAAATTCGCGTCAAGAAATTCGGCATCCAAGCGGGCAAAGCTTCATTGGCGAAAATCTGGCCACCGGAACTGATTCGGATGGGGGCGACCTGCGCCGTCGGGTCCAATCGCCGCCAACGTTTGACATCGCGATCGTAATATTCAACCCAAGCGTGGGCGTCATAAGCTCGCACTGTGATGTAATTCTCCAGCAAACTTGGCGTGCCGCCTTGAAAGCCGACAACGACCCGTGAAGGGATCTTTAGATGCCGAAGCAAAGTGGCGAGCGTCGCCGCGAAATGCTCACAAAAACCGATTTTGGTGCGAAACAGGAAGTCTTCCATGGTCTCGACCCGAGGAGGTTCCAACGAATATTGAAACCCGCCATCCTGAAAGACATGCATGAGCGCTCGCACCGCCTCATCTTCCCGCATGGCTTTAAACGGCGTCAGAAACTCCGCCAGTTCCGGACTGGGCTCGGCCACTTCCAGGTAGGGGTACAGGTCTTCCGTTTCCGTCGGTCGCACGTCGCCCACGCGCAAAAAATATCTCTGGCGCGTCTGGAGAGGGTGCGCCCATTCGAAGATGAATCCGTTCCGCATCAGCAATGGCTTTCGAATGGGTTCGTCCGGAAGCGCGATGGCCTCGGTGTTCTCGAGGGTGAATAGGAATCGGTCCCATCCCGGTTCAAGATAAATTTCAATCGCCTCATCCGTACTTTCCGTTCGCACGGGGGCGCGCGACACGGATTTATCCGCCCGCTCCCAAACTAACCCGTTCCCCTTGTCCAAAACCGCGCCTCGCCAGTAAAGCGTTTGCCGCGCGGGAATGATGCCGCTGAAAAAAGTGGCACGAAAAACCAACTCATCACTTGGACTGAGCGACGAAACGGATTGGGGATGAAGGCGGTCGTTGATCCCGGTTTTGGCTTTGACATTGGATGATGAGCCAAACCCCGTGGAAAAACGCGGAAAGAGAACAAAGACCAAAGCGATCAACGGCACTGAACGAAAAAAGATGCCAAGCGGCCGGCGCAGATTCTTTTTCCAGTTCGACCACTTCCAAAATCCTTCTTGAAGCGCATAGAGGAAACCCACATTGGCCAGACACGCGAGCAGAAGATGAATGCCCATCAGTAAGGATTGATCCAACAAAAGTCCGCTCATCAGAACCAGAAAACAAAGTATGACGAGCATGAGGTAATCCCGGTCACGCCGGAGCTCATAAAGCTTCAAGCACGCCAGTAGCGCGAGCCACGTGCCCGCCGCTTCATCTCCGAAAAGCGACTGGTAATGTTCCCACACGGCGAAGGCGATCACGACTTGGGCCAGGAGCAAGACCCAGCGAGGGGGCATGCGCCGATTCCCCCAATCCAGCCACATCCGATAGCCAAGAAACACCCCGGCCATGGCCACAAACCACACCGGCCGCAGGGCCATGCTCGGCAGCAAGTTAAAAACCAGAAGAAGAATCAATGGAATGTTCAACGACTTCAGTTTGGCGTTCATGCGGCCACCCTGGATTTGATTTCGGCCAAGGCTCGCCAGCACCGGCGGGCCTGATCCAGACCGCTCCCAGATTCAATCGTGAAATCCGGTGTGTGCATTTCGAAGGTGGCGTTTTCACCCAGCGCGATTTGAATCCACGAGCTCATGAGCCGCAGATTCGTTTCGAGATCCGGTTTTTCACCGATCCATGGAATTTCATAATGCTTATGATCCTGCCCCCAGTGAACCTTGGTGAACAGCTCGCCCGTTCGCGCATAATGTTTCCATGCGATCTGCCGGTAGGACTCGCCCATCAAATAATCTTTGAGTTCCCCGAAATCGCCATCCGGAGATGTTCTCAGGGCCAGCGCTTCCCGGCCCGACAGATCCCCTTTAGCGGTGAGAAGGCGGCTGTATTGCGGCTTGGGATAGACCACGATTTTCCCTTCAAAGCGAAAAACCTTCCACGCGCGAAATAAACCCAGCGGATATGAAGTCTCCAAAATAAAATCCGGGAGCTCATGCAAGCCCATCTTCGGAGCGCGCACGGGAACCTTGACCAATTTGGTGGTTTCTTCCGGACTGAGCGCGTGCTTTGGCGACTCCAGTGACACGAATTTTTCCGAATCCGCGCGCAGTTGCAGCTGCGTTTTGTATCGTGAGCGCGACTGAGTGATCTCACACCAGATGGCCAGTTCCGCCTCCTCGAACGTTTCATCGCTCGAGCGAAATCTCACCCGCACGCCTTTGAGATTGTAATGGGTCTGAATCATGGACACGATGAACACGGCGAACATGAAAAAGGCGAGCAGATAAATGAGATTGTTATTGTAGGTCGCGGCCGTGAGAATGAGCACGCCGATCGCGCCAAGAAACATCAGACCGCCCCACGTGGGAATGATGTAAATCCGGTTGTAGCGAATCCATTTTCGTCGCCACGATTTGAACATGGTTTACTCCGCCGGAAGACTTAAGACGAACTCCTTGGCCTGAGCGTAGGCGGTCGTGGTCGGAAAACGCATACGGTGATTGATGACCCAAGGGGCCACGCTTTGTACGTCTTCCGGTAAGACAAAATCCCGGCCCGCCAAGAAAGCCCAAGCCCGGCTCGCCGCCAGTATCGCGAGACCGGCGCGCGGAGACAGTCCTGAGAAATCAGCGCGAAGTCCCCGACTGTGAGTCAAAATTCTTTGCACGAAGGACAAAATCAGGTCCGAGCAATGCACCATATCCACCACGTCCTGAAGCCGCAAAACTTCCGCCTGATTGAGGATCGGCGATAGGTCTTCCTGCTTTCGGCGATTGCCCTTCAAAAGCTCAACCTCCGCCTCAGGTGACGGAAATCCCATATGAATGCGCATTAAAAACCGGTCCAACTGGGATTCCGGCAGAGGATAAGTTCCGATTTGCTCACGGGGGTTTTGGGTGGCCACCACGAAAAACGGTGTGGGCAGATCGCGCGTGACTCCGTCTTGCGAGACAAGACGCTCTTCCATCGCCTGAAGAAACGCGCTCTGCGTGCGCGGAGTTCCCCGGTTCAATTCATCCGCGATGAGCACGTTGGTGAAAATCGGACCGGGATGAAAATGAAACGAGCGGTTATTCGGATCAAAAATCGCGGTGCCCAGAATGTCCGCGGGAAGTAGGTCATTGGTGAACTGAACCCGGGTGGTTTCCAAGCCCAACACGCGGGCCAACGCTCGAACCAAAGTGGTTTTTCCGACACCCGGAACGTCTTCCACCAAAAGATGACCGCGCGCCAGCACGCAAGCCAGCGAAAGGCGCACTTGTTCGGGCTTCCCCAATATGACGGAGTCCAGAAGATCCAAAACCGGTTGCAACGGCGATTTGGCATCCGTTTTCGTGAGCGGTAGCATCGAATTCTTTTCGGTCTAGGACGAGAGTTGCTGCAGTAATTTCTGATAGATACCGTCAAACCCGCCGTTCGACATAACGAGGATTACGTCCTTGGGCCGGGCATGGGCTTTCATGCGTGCGACAAGCCCGTCGACGTCCTTCGCGGTTTCCGCGATTTTGCCCAGATTTCGCAAATCCGTGATCAATTGATCGGTGGAAAACCGTTCGTTATCCGCGATCTTACTCTGGTCATAAGGCTGAGCCGCGAAGATCGCATCAGCCCGACCAAAGGCGCGCACATAATCTTTTTGAAAAACATTGCGCCGTGAAGTGGCCGAACGCGGTTCAAAAACCGCGAACAAGCGCCGACCCGGATAGCGCTCCCGAACGCAATCGATGGTTAATTCCACGGCCGTGGGATGATGGGCGAAATCTTCCATCACCGTGATGCCGTTCACTTCACCCAAAATCTCCTGCCGCCGTTTCACGCCCTTGAAATCGGCCATCGCCTGAAGCACCTTGACGCGGGGAAATTGCAAAGTGTCCGCCAAGGCAAAAACAGCGAGCGCGTTCAGTGTGTTGTGCAGTCCAAAAATTTTAAGTGCCAGATCGGCGATGCGGTCCGCCCCGCGCATGACCGTGAATTGGTTGCGCCCCTGCACGATTTCCCGATCCACGAAACGATAATCGCCGAACGACATTCCGTAGCCGACCTTCTTGCCTTTGCAAAGAGGCAAGAGACCGCGAATGTTCTCGTCGTCGGCGTTGTAAACCAGAGTCCCGTCGGATGGAATCAATTCCATCAGGGATTTGAACGCCGATTTCACATGATCCAAGTCGCGATAAATGTCGGCGTGGTCAAATTCAATCGAAGTGAGGATCACATGCTTCGGCCGATAATGAATGAACTTAGGCACTTTATCGAAGAACGCGGTGTCGTATTCATCGCCCTCGATCACAAAGGCGTTGGCTTTTGGTGGACGAAACGAAAGATCGTAATTCAACGGGATTCCGCCGATCAAAAATCCAGGCTGCAAACCCACCTGATCACACACCCACGCCAAAAGCGACGTCGTCGTGGTCTTTCCATGAGTGCCGGCCACCACAAAGCTGTCCCGTTTTCCAATCACGAATTCGCCAAGGGCTTTTGGCAAACTGGTGTAGGGAATATCCGTGGCCAATAAGGCTTGCGCCTCGGGGTTGGATCGCGAAATCACATTACCGACGATCACGAGATCGGGCCGAGGGGTTAGGTTCTCACCTTTAAAGCCCGATTGAATGGGGATCCCCAGGTTCGCCAGCTGGGTCGACATCGGCGGATATACATTTTGATCACTCCCCGTGATCTTGAAACCCTGCTGTTTCAGAATTCCGGCGAGCGACGCCATCGCCGTTCCGCAAATTCCGATGAAGTGCACATGCGCGCCAGGGGACAACTTCTCCAT
The DNA here is from genome assembly GCA_041690295.1 of Bdellovibrionales bacterium. Taxonomy (GTDB): domain Bacteria; phylum Bdellovibrionota; class Bdellovibrionia; order Bdellovibrionales; family UBA1609; genus JALHOQ01. The sequence continues at coordinate 31,360 of JAWLHR010000024.1, read as the reverse complement.
GATTTCAATTGTAATCGTGCGCCGGTTGCCGTCGCAATCACTATAACATTGCGTTAGTTTTCCAATGATTCACGAACCCAATCATGAATCCGCGGCCGTAAACTCACAAAGGCGTTATTCTCCCGTGTCGGGTGAACCCGGTTGCTCAGTATGATGACCATCAAATCCTCTTTGGGATCGAACCAAAACGAAGTTCCAGTGAACCCCGTGTGCCCGAAGGATCGCAGTGAAAACCGGCGTCCGCAACTGGATCGCGGCCGGGACGGTTTCATGAAGCCGAGACCCCAATCACCGATCTCGCGCGGAATTCGCCGTCCCGTGAAATACCGAACCAGATCCGGATCGCCGAATTTTTTAGAGTCACCCCGATAAGCCTTCCGTAAAGCCAATCCCCAATCCGCCACACCTTCCAAGGTTCCAAACAATCCCGCATGGGACGAAACACCACCGAAGGCCCAGCAATTTTCATCGTGCACTTCGCCTTGGAGCGTTCGTCCGCGCCAATCGCATTTCTCCGTCGGCGCATAAAGTTCTTTGCGATTGAGCGGTTTGTTGCCCGGATGAAAAAACAAATCTTGAACGCCGATGCGATCCGCGGTTTTGAGCCAAAGATCATGCAAGCTCATCCGGGTCGCCCGGCTCAGATAAGCGCCCATCACCCATAAATCCGGATCGGAATAAACCGCTTTTTTTCGGCGTTTCGCTTTCAGCTTGGCCAGGTGAGCTTCCAATTGACGCCAGCGGGATTCGGGATCCACCGGCCCCTTGAGTTTCTGGTACATGGGCAGCCACCATTCAAGGCCTGCCGTGTGTGTAAGGAGTGAAAACGGCGTGGCCTTAAGTTTCCAATCCTCAAGGATCTCGCTGATCGGTCGCCTGATTCGCGACCGATTCTCCGAAAAGTGGTGCATGCAGGCGGAAGCGGTAAATAGAATTTTGGTGAGTGAAGCGAGGTCGTAATAAGTGTAGGTCTTCCCCAACCGGACCACACCCTTCAAACGACCGGCCCGCCAGGCACCCACCACCACCCCCGGTGTGACGGCGCTTAAATCCGGAACCTGCTCATCGATTCTTCTTTTCAGCTTTTTCTCAAACGTGTTCACTGGCTTATTATTCCCGATTGAACCCTAAGTTCGGGCGCGGATCCCGTTTTCAAAACAGCCGTGGTGTTGAATGGCAGTGGTATCTGAACTTTCGGATCATGTCCCACCGGAAGACCCTTGAGGACCGGGATCTTTACCGACTGCGCGAAGCGCGGGATGACTTCCTGCCAAAGTCCCCGGCGGGCCTTACGATCATTCAAAAGAAAATGGCCGAAGACCACGGCCTTGACGCCATTGAACCAACCCGCCTGCTGGAATTGGGTGAGCATGCGATCCACCCGATGGGGCCATTCGCCTGTATCTTCTAAAAACAGAATCTGTTTTTGCGGTTTGAACGCCGCGGGTGTTCCGAGACTGGATTGCAGCGTCGCCATGTTCCCGCCATGGACCGTGGCACGAATCACTCCGGATTTCCGAGCCGCTTTATTCAATGGTTGCAGTGATTCGAAGCGAACCTCGTTCAAACTTCCGAAAATCAGTCCGAGTAAAGTCTTTTTCTCTTTAGCGTCCATGCGCCCGCTGCCCGCCCGTTCAAGCAACGGCCCGTGAATCGTCGGCCACTTCCATTTTTGATTCAAGTGGGCATGGAGAGTGGTGATGTCACTGTAGCCTAAAAAAATCTTAGGCTGGCTCGGTTTCTTCCATTTCAAAATTTCGGGCATTAAACGAATCGCGCCGTAACCGCCCCGCACGCACCAAACCATTCGTGAATCCGGCGCGTACAATGCTTTTTTGAGCTGAATCAGACGCTCTTGATCGGAGTTGGCGAAGATTAATTTTTCGCGGGCGAATAAGCGGCCGTGCATGCGCGGTCTGAGCCCCAGGGACATGACAAACCGCAAACTGTTTTGCAGTTCCTTTGGCGAACAACGGCTGGCCGGCGCGATCACATCCACGATATCGCCGGGTTCCACAGGTTTAACTTTCACGCCTCCTCCTGCTTGAGGTAGGATAACCGCGAGCCATGGATAAAGTCATCTGCGTAGGAAAAAACTATTTAAAGCACGCACGCGAATTGGGCGACGCGGTTCCGGAGCAACCGGTTTATTTTTTGAAACCGCCGAGCACCATTCACACCGTCCAAAAGTCCGGCGAAGTCGTGACTTTGCCGGGAACAGGTGAAGTTCATCACGAAGTGGAATTGGTTTTTGAAATCAGCGCGGGCCGGCTCAGCCGTTACACCATCGGCTTGGATTTGACCTTAAGGGACATTCAGGCGCGGCAAAAAAAATCCGGCCTGCCCTGGGAGATCGCCAAAGTTTTTCGCAACTCATGCATCCTCGGACCGTGGCGGGAGATCGATGATTATCACCCGCTCCTGGAAAAGAAATTTTCCCTTTCGGTCAATGGCGAAGTCCGCCAATCCGGAATGGGCAAAGATATGCGCTGGAACCCGGAATTTCTCTTACAGGATGTGCAAAAATGGTTTCCGGTTTGTGAGGGCGACCTGCTTTTCACCGGAACACCCGAAGGCGTCGGCCCCTTAAAGGATGGCGACCACGTCACGGTCACCGGCCCGGAGATTCACTATGAGTTTTCCGTAGCTCGGCGATAAATGTTCAACATCAACCTAAGATTTTGACATCTCCCAAGACCCACCCCCGTTATAAGCCATCTCAAATTGGCACAAGGGGTGCTTTTTCCAGTACTTATGAGAGCCTATGGCTTTTTATTGGCCTTCTTACTCCCCATCCCGGCCTGGCCATTAACAGTTATAAACGGTGAAGCCGTCGAAATCGATGGCGAACGTCTGGAATGCCCTGGCTCCGAAATCCGCATCAATAACTCCATTCCCAGCGAGGCGGCGGCCAGCTCCGGTTATTATGGGCGCTCTCTCATCGAGATCAATTTACGGCTTGTCCGCCAACTTTCACCGGCGGTGCAAAAGTTCATTTTTTATCATGAATGTGGACACAATCACGGAAGGCTTAGAGAATTGGACGCGGATAAATTCGCCATCACACAAGCGGTGACGGAAGGTTGGTTGACGGAGTCCGTGGCGCGGGCGATTTGCCGATCATTCGGTCCCATGGATGCTCCCGCCTCTCCACCTCATCCGGCGCCCCGTGTGCGATGCGCCCAGGTGAGAGCCGCGGTCATTCCTGATTTCCCTCTTGTCCTAACCCAAAGACCAAGACCGCCAGCACCGGTGCCCTCTTCCGCTCCCGCGCCTGAACCCGAAAATGACGAGAGTTTGGGATCCGGTGGTTTCTTTATGGATAGCGAAGCGGACGTTGTCCGCTAAGTGGGATAGTTGCCGTCAAAACAAGCGGCACAAAATTCGTTTTTACTCCCGCGAACCGCGCGCATCATCCCATCGACTGAAAGATAAGCCAATGTGTCCGCGTCAATAAACTCGCGGATCTCTTCCAGCGTGTGTTGCGAAGCGATCAACTGCGCTTTGCCGGGAGTGTCGACCCCGTAATAGCAAGGCCCGGTGGTCGGTGGAGAGGCGATTCGAAAATGAACTTCCTTGGCCCCGGCTTGGCGGACCAAACGAATGATTTTTTGGCTGGTGGTTCCTCTCACAAGCGAGTCATCCACAACCACCACACGCTTTCCTTTAAGCACTTCCGATTGTGGATTCAGTTTAATCTTCACGCCGAAACTGCGAATACTTTGCGACGGTTGAATGAACGTACGCCCGATATAGTGATTGCGAATAATGCCAAGCTCGAACGGGATTCCGCTTTTGCGCGAAAAACCAATGGCCGCGGGAACTCCGCTATCCGGAACCGGAACCACTAGATCGGCGTCGACCGGACTTTCTTCCGCCAAGATCTCACCCATGCGTTTGCGTGATTCATAAACGCTAAGGCCAAAGACCTGTGAATCGGGTCGGGCGAAGTAAACATGCTCGAAAACACATTTCGCCAGACGCTTGGTTTCTCCCGGAATGCGGTCACGATGTTCGCCGGTGTTGTCGATCCAAACGATTTCTCCCGGCTCGATCTCGCGCACGAACTTGGCGCCGATCAGATCAAAAGCACAGGTTTCCGAAGCGATCACCCAGCTTGAAGTTCCATCACCCAGCGGCCGCCGACCGAGAACCAGAGGACGGAAACCGTAAGGGTCACGGGCCGCCACTAACCGGTCATGGGTCAGCAACACCAATGAGTACGCCCCCACCAATCGCGGCAGTGCCTCTTTCAAGCAAGTGATGATGTCATTCGATGGAATACGAGCCAGCATGTGAAGCAAACATTCCGTGTCGTTGGTGCCTTGGAAAATGGCGCCCTCGGCTTTGAGTTCGTTGCGCAATTCATCCGAATTGACGATGTTTCCATTGTGAGCCAGCGCGATTGGGCCGTTTAAAAGGTGCGCCGCCAAGGGTTGGATATTATCTGTTTGACTGGCGCCCGTGGTGGAGTAACGGGTGTGGCCAATGGCCGCTGAGCCGTCCAATCGAATCAGATCGGATTCCTTGAAAACATCGCCCACAAGGCCCATGCCTTTATGGACGACGTGATCACCATCTTTGAGGGAAACGATTCCGGCGGATTCCTGACCCCGGTGTTGTTGGGCGTAGAGGCCCAAATAGGTCATGCGACCCGATTCCGGGTCACCCCACACACCGAATACGGCACACTCTTCACGCCAACTGGCCAAAGTGCATTCTCCATCCGTTGCGATAAGACTGATGCAATTGAGCGAGGTCGAAGGACCGCTTACCTAAAACAAAGGTCTTCTCTTGGACCGAACCCAGTTTAAGACATTCAGCTCCGATTGTCGACGCCGCCTTTTGCAATGACCCTTCCAAAGCGTCGGTCCCCACGAAGATGACTTCGTAAAGCTTTTCCTTGGTCCAATCCATGTCCGAACCGACGTTAACACCCAACGTGTCCGTGCACATCCGATAAAGGGCATAAGCCAAACCGAATTTTCCGCAAACCCGCGTGGCGTGAACTGAATCGGTAAGCGCCAAATCTTTGACCGTGGCGATGAACTGGGTGACCTTATTGACGTCCAAATCACCGGTAAATCCCTGCGAGCGACCCATTTGATCGCCCAGAAGCTCAACACCCGGAAGCCGGAGTAAGTAGACATTGTCGCCCGCTATGGTGAAATGCGATCGCGGAATCTTTAAAACTTCATCACGAAGCCCGACCATGCCGGTGGCGGGAGTGGAAGTGATGTTTTGTCCCATGGTTTCGTTGTAAAAGCTCACGTTCCCGCTGATCACCGGTGCATCGAGGGTCTTGGACGCTTTCGCCAAAGCTTCCACCGCGGCGACGAATTCACTCATGATCTCCGGTTTTTCAGGATTACCGAAGTTCAAGCAGTCGGTAAGCGCCAACGGCTGAAAGCCTTTCGCCGCAAGTTCAAGAGCCGGATAAAAAGCCGCATCGTAACCGCCAATTTGAGCATCAACCCGCATTACGTGGGGACGAGCGCCAAGGACCAAACCCAATCCGCGCCCCGAAGGCAAACGCACCACCGCCACCGAATCTTCGCAATCGCGAACCGTTTTCGCGCCCACGCGCTGATCGTATTGTTCGTAAATCCAACGACGGGAAGTGCCTTCGATGGAGCTTAAGATTTCCGGTAAATTCAGTTCCGGCGCGGACAGTTTCGCTTTTTTATTTTTCGGCGTCCACGGATGGTAAGGCCGCTCATAAACCGGCGCATTGTCGGTCAAAAGTCGCGGATCGATTTTGCAAATTAAATCGCCGCGCCAGTAAAGTTCGATTTCAGGTCCATCCCAAACTTCACCCAGCGCCTGGGCATCAAGGCCCCAGTGATGGAAAACTTCTTTAACCGCATCGAACTTGGACGGCTCGCAAATGAGAAGCATGCGCTCCTGGCTTTCCGAAAGCAGAATCTCTTCCGGTCCGACCGTTGAATCCCTGAGCGGAACCCGATCCAGGTGAATGCGGAAGCCCACGCCCCCTTTGGCCGCCATTTCAAAGCTTGAGCTGGTGAGACCGGCGGCGCCCATATCCTGAATGGCCACGACCAGGTCACGCTTCATCACTTCTAGGCAGCTTTCGATCAGGAGCTTTTCATAGAACGGGTCACCGATCTGTACGGTGGGACGCTTGCTTTCACTGTCCTCATCGAAGGATTCACTGGCCATGCTCGCGCCGTGGACACCGTCGCGTCCGGTTTTCGCGCCTACATAAACCACCAGATTGCCCGAACCCTTGGCCTGTGACGTCACCACCGGATCGTCGCCGGCGAACAATCCCACAGCCAAAGCGTTCACTAAAATATTGTTGTTATAGCTCGAATGAAATTCCGTCTGCCCAGTGATCGTGGGCACACCCACACAGTTCCCGTATCCGGCGATTCCCGCCACCACTCCGTCCACCAAGGCGGACATGCGAGGCGCGGAAGGTTCACCGAAACAAAGATAATTAGCCAATGCGATGGGACGCGCGCCCATGGTGAAAATGTCGCGCAAGATTCCACCCACTCCGGTGGCCGCGCCCTGATAAGGTTCGATGAAACTCGGGTGGTTGTGGCTTTCCATCTTGAACGCCACCTTTTCACCCTGTCCAAGATCAATCACACCGGCGTTTTCGCCCATGCTTTGTAAAACGCGTGGGGATTTAAAAGCGAACTTGCGCAAGTGCACCTTTGAGCTTTTATAAGAACAATGTTCGCTCCAAAGCGCCGAGAACAAGGCCCACTCCACACCTTGTGGGGCGCGGCCGAGCAATTCTTCCATGCGCCGGTATTCGTCCCGGGATAATCGATATTTTTTTAATTTGGCATCCAGTTCCGACATCATTCTCAGCCTAAAAGGCTCTCCATAATCACGCGCCCGTCCGAACCGCCCATCCATTCATGCATGGCTCTTTCCGGATGGGGCATCAGACCGCAGACATTTTTATTTTTGTTGGTCACACCGGCGATGTTTTGCAACGAACCGTTGGGATTTTCCCGATAGGTCATCCACACCTGATCCCCATCCCAGAGCTTTTGCAAATCAGCTTCTTCCGCGTAATAGCGGCCCTCGCCGTGAGCGATCGGCAAGCGGATCACCGCTCGCGCTTTGGAGCTCCACTTGGTTTGCGTTTCCGGTTTCAATTCCACCCAACGGTCGATGAATTTGCGTTTTTCATTGCGAACCAAAGCGCCGGGCAATAACCCGGCCTCGCAAAGAATTTGAAATCCATTGCAAATCCCCAGGACCGGATAACCTTTTCCCGCCGCCTCATGAATGGACTTCATCACCGGCGCTTTCGCGGCCAAGGCGCCGCAACGAAGGTAATCCCCGTAAGAAAATCCGCCGGGCAAAATAAAGCCTGAAAATTCCTTGGGATCGAACTGATCCTCGAACCACAACCACTCCGGCCGCAGGTCGATGTCCGCGACCGCCTGATAAACATCGCGATCGCAATTCGTTCCTAAAAATCGTACGATTCCAACCTTGGCCTTCACTGTTTGATCACTTCCAATTCATAGGATTCAATGAGCGGATTATAGAGCACGAACTCGGCGATCTCTTTGGCTTTGCTGAGCGCGCTTTTCTCGTCGAGATCCCCCATTTCCAATTGCACGTATTTTCCGACCCGGCACTGGTAGACATCTTTCTTATGGGCTTTCAATGTGCTCTCGACCGCGCGCCCTTGGGTATCCAGCACTTCGTTCTTCGGTAAAATTTTAACCCCGATCTTCATGCTCGCGCTCCTTTACTCAAGCGTTCCAAAACTTCCCTGTAGGACTCTTCCACCCGCCCCAGATCCCGGCGAAAACGGTCTTTATCCAGCTTTTCTCCAGTTTTCAGATCCCAAAGCCGGCAGGTGTCCGGCGAAATTTCATCAGCCAGTAAGAGTCGCCCGTGCTCATCTCGCCCGAACTCCAGTTTAAAATCAATCAATTCCATTCCCGCGTCTTGAAAAAGCGGCTTCAACACGTCGTTGACCTTAAGGGCTTCGCGGCGAAGCTCGTCGAGCTCGGCACGGGATTTAACCGCGCCCATCACCAAGGCCTGATCATCGCTCACGAATGGATCACCAAGCTGATCGTCTTTGTAGTAAAACTCCACTAGCGGCTCTTTGAGCGGGGTCCCTTCCTCTTTGCCCAATTTCTTCGCGGTGGAGCCCGCGAGTCTATTCCGGGTCACCACTTCCAGCGGCACGATATTCACCTTGCGGCAGATCAGCTCTTTATCGCCTCGCGACTCCACGAAATGGGTGGCGATACCCGCCTTGTTGAGTCGGTCGTAGATCAGCGCCGTGATCCGGGCGTTGATTTCGCCCTTGCCGCTGAAGCTGGATTTTTTCTGCGCGTTGAAGGCGGTCAGCGAATCCTTGTACTCCACCCAGACCACGTCATCATGGCCGGGAACTGAAAAGATTTTTTTCGCCTTGCCTTCATATAGAAGCTCGCCCTTATTCATCACCGCTTCCCTTTTCTATCACCGCCTCGATGCGCGCGCGCTGGCGTTCACCGGAAAAAATCGGAGCCAAAATCTGCTCGTCGAGAAGTTTTCCCGTTTCCGAATCCGCGAGCAGCTTATCATACAAACGCTCGCCGGGCTTGAGTTCATGGCAGACTCGCTGAACCATGCGGTAAGCATCCTCACGGATCAGTCCGCGATCGATCAACGCCAGCAAAACCTGGCTGGAAAAGAGTTGTCCCTGGGATAAATCCATATTGGCGAGCATGCGCTCTTTGTTCACCACCAATCCTTCCAGCAGTTCACCCAAGCGGTTCAAAGCGTAATCGGCGAGAATGAAGCTATCGGGAAAGATCACCCGTTCCACCGAGGAGTGGGAAATGTCCCGTTCGTGCCAAAGGGCGATGTTTTCCATCGCCGCCTGCGCATTGGCGCGCAAAAGCCGGGAAATACCGGTCAGATTTTCCGCGCTGATCGGATTTTTCTTGTGAGGCATGGCGCTTGAGCCTTTTTGGCCGCGGCCGAAACTCTCGACCACTTCCCCGACTTCCGTTCTTTGCAGATGGCGAAGCTCAACCGCCAATCGCTCAATCGCCGCCCCCGTCATGGCCAGAGCCCAGATCATTTCGGCGTGCCGGTCCCTGGGGATCACCTGCGTGGCCACCGTTTCCGGGCGAAGTCCCAATTCCTGACCCACGCGTTTTTCAACTTCCGGCGGCTGGGTCGAATAGGTGCCGACCGCGCCGCTGAGTTTTACGATGAGCATTTGATCAATGGCCCGATCCACTCTCAGGCGCGCGCGACGGAATTCCGCCAGATGTCCGGCCATTTTAAAACCGAACGTCGTGGCTTCCGCGTGCATGCCGTGGGTTCGCCCCGCGCAAAGTGTGTGTTTGTGCTCTTTTGACAAATGCGAAAGAGCATTGGCGACCCGCTCGAAACCTTTATTCAAGACCTTCGCGGCTTTTTTCACTTGCACGCTCAAAGCGGTGTCGAGCACGTCCGACGAAGTCATTCCGTAATGAAGAAACCGTCCCGAAGGCCCCACATTTTCCGCCAGATTGGACACGAAGGCGATCACATCATGACGGGTGGTTTTTTCGATTTCGTTGATTCGGCTGACGGAAAAGCGCGCTTTGTTTTTGATGTCCGTGTAAGCCTTTTCGGGAATGATGCCCAACTCGGATTGAGCCTTGGCCACCGCGATTTCCACTTCCATTAAACATTGAAACCGGGCTTCAGCGGTCCAAAGATCCCCCATCTCAGGGCGCGTGTAGCGCTTGATCATTTTGGGCTCCTTGTTTCTTAAGTTGATCGGCTCGCCAATCGAGCAGGCGCTGAAACGACTGCACTTCCCGTTGAAAGCGGGCGCCGAAGTCCAAACGGGAAATGGTTTCAGGCGCGATCCAATCCCAATTGCGCCAACCCGGCTCCTTCCATTCACTCTGCCGTTTGGGAAAGACCGGCGAGTGCGGGCATATCGAAAACGCCGTGGCGCTGATCTTCCACTTGGCGAGATTAAGTCTCGCATTCAGGCTTTTTTCCACGTCCTCAGCCCATTCGGAGCGCTTATGATCGTCGCGCGCGCTTCCACTGGGCACTTTCAGCCAGATTGAGAAATTCTCTTTATCCAACCACTCCAGAATAAAAGCGTTGGCGTAAACCCATGGTAAATGGATGTCATTGACCACCATCAGGTATTTGGCGAAACCGTCGTTCCAAGGTCCACGTTCCGCCCGACCATCCATTTTGATCCAAACCCATTCGGCGCGGCGGATATCCCGAGAGAACAAAACTTCGGCCACATGGGGATTGATCATTTCGGTTTCTTCACTGGAGAGACACCAGATCCACTGGGGTGCCGTGACCCCCATGTCCTTGCCGATGGTGACTTCCATTTCCTGTAAACGCCCCGACTCGATTTGCAAATCCACGATCCGGCTGCATTCGTGGTAATTGCCTTTGCCTTGCAAACGATCAAATCCCATGGCCGATTTTTCTCTCGGCCGCGAGATGAGAACCAAGGGATGCGCCACCGGGAAAGGTTCACCAGAATCGAGCATCCAGGGCTCATGGTGATAAGGTGAGATCCAATTGCGCAGCAGCCGTCGCAACCAATCGTCTTTGAATTGTGCGCTTGGCTTTCCTTGAACCGCCACACGGAAGGCCTCATTGTAGGTGGCGTAAAACTGCGCCATGGGTCCCGCGAACTCCAGTGGACCTTCATTCAACCAAACCGTGAAACCTTTAGGCAGAATCTCACCCATCGAAAAATAGTAAAGGTGGGTTCCCAGGTAGGCCTGTTGAGGAATGGGAAACGGTCCGACCCCGCGGTGAAACTCCAAAGGAAACGCCTGGGTTAAATCGAAAATGTGAACGTCGAAATCTTTTTCCTGAAGCGCCATCGCCAAAGCTTCGCCACGGCCGAACGCGGTGACCATGTTGACGCGCCATTGGCTCATGTGTCCAGGCCCTCCCAATGGGGATCCGTGAGTTCCCAACCGTCCGGGCGCTCACCTTCCACGACTTCACCCAAATTAAAGGCGCGAAACCCATGGGACGTGATCACGGTCTTCAATTCGTCGGCGGACTCAGGTGTGACCACCCAAACCATTCCCACGCCGCAGTTCAAGGTTTTCAAAAGCGGCATCCAAGCCTGACCTGAGCGTTTTTTAACTTCCAAAAAGGGCGCGGGCACCGGCCAAGGCTTGATGCGGGCGAAAGCGCCTTCGGGAAGAACGCGCGGAATATTATCCATTCCTCCGCCGGTGATATGAGCCACCGCCTGCAATCCACTGGATTTGGCCAATGCGGCTTGCACCACCCGCACGTAAAGCGCGGTCGGACGGAGAAGTTCATCCCTCCACGATTCGAGGTCGGACGCGAAGAGCTTTCTCAACAGTGAAAAACCATTGCTATGAAACCCTGTGCTGCTTAAGCCCAGTAATTTCATACCGGGCTTGACCCGGTGAGAACCCAAAGCCTTCTTGCGATCCACCACACCCACGGCGAAACCCGCGGCATCAAAGTCATTTCCTTCGTAAAGTCCCGGCATCTCGGCGGTCTCACCACCGATCAAGGCGCACTCGGATTCCAGGCAAGCGGTCCTTACTCCATCGAGGAATTCTTTGGCGGCGGGTAAGCGCAATCGACCTGAAGCATAATAATCGAGAAAAAACAGCGGTTTGGCGCCCGTGCACACCAGGTCATTGACACACATTGCGACTAAATCCTGAGCAACTTCGCGATAACTGTCAAATTGAACGGCCAACTTGATCTTGGTGCCCACACCATCGGTGCAACTCACGAGACAGGGTTCTTCGTATTCTTTGAAATCGGCTCGAAACAGAGCCGCGAACCCGCCAATGCCTTCAACCAACCGTTCTTGATGCGGCCATCGCGAAGGAGCTGTGGCTTTCAGCCAGTCCACCAAGGCATCTCCAGCCTCGACATCGACACCGGCCTGCTTGTAATCGATGGCCACTCGAACTCCCTGTTATAGACGAGAGCCTTGAAATACCAAACCCGACCAGCAATTACAACCATTTGGGCCTGTCTCAAGTCGATACTTTGGCGAATCCTTTTGGTATCCCGTGCGAGTTGTGGCTTAATTTAATTTGGAGAGGTGAGTTCATGAGGATGGGGATCGCATTATTGATTTTTGGCGTGTGCATTTGGAGCGCCAACGCGGGGGCGGATCAGCTCGGTCCCCTGGTGGCCCAATTCGATGCCGATGACACCTATGACCCCTTCGCCGACTATTCCGAATTCGACGAAGCCCAGGAAGAAGAAGCGGACATCAACTTTTTCCGTAACGGCCGTTTCATCACCATCGGTTTCACCGGAGGCAGCCGGGGTTTCACGGGCGGCATGGGAACCATGTACAAAATGGCGCCCGCTTTCGGACTTTACTTAAGCTACTTTTTTGATCTTCGTTTCGCGCTTCAGTTCAGTTTTTTGACTTCGGACCATACATTTTCGCTGACCTCACCGAGTGGTCAAACCGCCCGCGGTAACGTGAGCCTTACCAATTTCGCGATCGATGTGAAGTATTACGTTAACACGCAAAACGTGACCAAGGGATTGGCGCGTTTCAATCCGTATTTCATCGGCGGCTTCGGACGCATCGACCGCACCACCCACATCGACGGCGTTTCGGGATTCGGCCGTGAAGGCGCCATGGCCTTCAACTTCGGCTTGGGAATCGAGCTGCCGATGATGCGAAACAAGATGTATTTCGGCGCGCAGGGTATGTACCAGATGGTCAACTTCGCCAACGAAAATACACAAATTGTGTTTAATCAGGGCGGCGAACCCACCGGAAAATATCCCAATGGGGACACCTGGACGGTGCTGGGAATCCTCGGTATCAATTTCTAAATTCCCTTGGCTTAGCTTTTGCACAACTCAAGCGGGACCTGTGATTTCATCCCGTGGAGTTGAGCAAAATGAAGTCCTCTCTTCCGTTCATGATTTTGGTCAATTTCTGGTTTTCTTTCTACGCCGCCGCGAATTACAACACCGACGCCTACTACCATCTCAGCTTTCAGCCCATTCGCATTCGCGACGTCATGCCACGTCTCCGCCAGTCGTCTCACAAACGCTTGCACTGGATCAATAAAACCAAATATCGCTTGGAAATTGATCTCTACTTCAACCCTCACGACGCCTCAGCGGCGGCGTTTCTCGAAACCCGGCTCAATGTGCGCCGGGAAAACAATCGCTGGCATGATTTCCAAACTCAACCCACCACGGTTAAGTTCATGCCGGCCAACGATTACAACGAACTGATCGTGGGCGCGGCCCGTATTTCACGTCAGATTTTTGATTACGACATGGACTTTAATGAACCCTGTTTTCCCTCGGACTGCATTGTGGCCACGAGTGTCCTCACCCACGCGGACATTCTAAACCCCGAACCGGAGCTTTCTTTAGATCCGTCCGCCCCATTGATGGGGGAAGTGGCCGTGGCCATACCCCTCGAATTCTCCAGGGGATCGGTGCCGGTGCAAGTTCGATTGAGCATCAATCAATTCGATTTCCCCGACCCGGCCAATAGCATTATTCACCGTAAAATTTATTACGGCGAAGCTCAGCTCCAGCCGCTGACCAAGGAAGAAAAGATCAAAATCGCTCAATTAATTCGGCTCACCTGTGAGAAAAAGCTCACCGGTCCCCATCATTAGAACCCTATTGACGCGGAGCGCTCCGCAGGCTAGAAGGGCTTTATGTTGGAAACCGGTGGGTTTCCGGGATGATCTGCATGACCAAAGAAGAAGAATTACAGGCCCTGATCGGGCATCAATTCACTAAGCCCGAGCTCCTGCGAACGGCCATCACTCACCGAAGTTATCACTTTGAAAATAAGACCCGCTCACCCGGGCATTTCGAGCGTTTGGAGTTTCTCGGCGACGCCGTATTGGACCTTCTCATGTCGGAAGCGCTGATGAACCACTATCCCTATGTGGATGAAGGCACTTTATCAAAGTGGCGGGCGTCTTTGGTGAATGAAGCCAGTCTTTCCGCGAAAGCCCGAGCGCTTCAACTCGGCCGGTTTCTTTACCTCGGTCGAAGCGAAGAGCAAAACCGGGAACAATCCGCTTCGCGTCCGCGCATGCTCGCCTCGGTTTTTGAAGCCATCGTGGCCGCGATCTATTTGGACGGCGGGCTTGAGGCCGCGCGAAAGTTCGTGGTCGGTCAATTCGCCCTGGATCTCGCGCAACTCAATGTGGAAAACGAGTTCGCCACGGATTTCAAAACCAGATTGCAGGAATACGCGCAGAAAAAATTCCGTTGCCTACCTGATTACCGGCTGGTTCAGGCGGAAGGGCCGGAGCACGCGAAAAAATTCCGCTATGAAGTTTGGGTGAATGGCACCCGTCTCGGTGAAGGCGAGGGCGCTTCACGAAAAACCGCCGAACAAGCCGCGGCCTCTCAGGCCCTTGAACACCTCACACGGGGAGCCACGCCATGAGCGATAAGAAGTTTCGCGCCGGATTCGTGGGTTTGATCGGACTCCCCAACTCCGGAAAAAGCACATTGATGAACCGCCTGGTGGGAGAAAAAGTGTCGATCGTCACGGCCAAGCCGCAAACCACTCGCCGTCGCGTGATGGGGCTTGTGAACACGCCCAACATGCAGGCCGTATTTGTCGACGCGCCCGGGATCATTCACGCCCATTCGGGATTGAACCTTTATCTTCGTGATGAAGCCATGGACGTGATCACGAACAGTGACGTGCTGGTCGCGGTCTTGAACATCGACGAACCGCAGATTGAAAAACTCGATCAGATCATTCAATTGGCGAAAGAAAGCGGAAAGCCCTGGGTGGCGTTGATTCACAAGACCGACCTTCCGCAAATCCACCGGCCGCAAATTCTGCGCGATCGTTTGGCGCCATTGGGCGTTCCGGTGATCTCCGGTTCCTCGATCGATCCCAAAGATGAAATCCGTGAGAAGATTTTAGAGGCCATTGAGCCGCTCTTACCCGAGGCGGAACGGCCGCTGTTCGATACGGATCTTTACACGCTCAGCACCGTTCGCGAACTGAGCGCGGAAATCATTCGCGAAAAATGTTTTGAAAATCTCCATCAGGAAGTCCCTTTCGGGCTCGCGGTGAAAATCAATCACTTCATCGAAGACCGGGGACCGGTGGTGCATATCGACGCGGAAATCATCGTCGCCAAAGAAAATCACCGGCCCATCGTGATCGGACGCGAAGGCGCTTTGATCAAAAAAATCGGCAGCGAAGCGCGCAAGGAAATCGAGGCCCTGTTGGATCGCAAGGTGTTTCTCGAGCTCAAAGTGACGTCTCGTAAAAATTGGATGAAAAATCTCGGTGTGCTGAAGGATCTTGGCTATGTCATCAACCCGTCTTAAACGCGTCGCCTTGGTGGGGCGCCCCAACGTGGGTAAATCCACTTTGTTCAACCGACTCACCCGCTCGCGCAAAGCCATGGTGAAGAATGAACCCGGGGTCACGCGCGACATCCAAATCGAACCCACCGAGTGGTGGGGAAAATCCTTCGAGGTCGTCGACACCGGCGGATTGAGTGAAGAGAAGACCGGCTTCTCGCCGCTGATTCGTCAGCAGGTGGTGGAATATTTGAATTCCGTCGACATGATCATCCTGATCGTTGATGGCCGCACGGGAATCATGCCCGAGGACCGCACCGCCTTCCGCATCGCGCTTCAATCGAATAAACCCATGCTGGTTGTGGTGAACAAGTGTGACAAGACGCTGGAGGCGGAATCTTATCTGGCCGATTTTTACGAGTTCGGTGTGGATCTCCTGCCCGCCGCGTTCGAGCGCGACTTCAACATCGACAAAATCGTGGAATGGATCATCGCCAACATGGAAAAAGGCGAAACCGAAGAGCGCGAAGGATTTCGTCTGGCCATTATTGGTAAACCCAATGCGGGTAAAAGCTCCTTGGCCAACCTTCTTCTTGGTGAAAAGCGCATGCTGGTGTCGGATATCGCCGGCACGACCGTGGACGCGATTGAAGCTGAATTCGAATACGGCGCCCAAAAGTACATTCTCGTGGACACCGCGGGACTTCGAAAAGCCGGCAAGCAAAAAGGCGGCGTGGAAGTTCTCTCCACTTTTAAAACCCGCGATGCCATTCCCAAGGCGAATCTCGTTCTGCTGGTGATCGACGCCACCATCGGCCCGTCACATCAGGACTCGCGGATCATCGAAATGTGCCTGGAGCAGCACAAAGCCATTATCGTCGTGGCGAACAAGATCGATGCGGCTCGCGAAATTCATGAGAACCCGCGGGAATGGTTCCGCGAACGGGTTCAACGGGAATTCCATTTCTTCACCGATGTGCCCGTGGTTTTCACCAGCGCCGTCACCGGCCAGGGCATCGAGGAACTTTTCCGTAAAATCGAGGAAGTGCGGAAAAAGCTGGCGATCAAGATTCCCACCTCCCATTTGAATCGTTTCTTCACTGAAGTGATCAAGCAAGCGCCGTCGCCGGTCTATGGCACGGAGAACGTGAAATTTTATTATCTCACGCAGACCAATCAGACACCGCCGAGCTTCATCGCCTTCGCCAATCACCCGGAAGGTGTGACGCCCGCTTATCGCCGGTTCCTGATTCGTAAGATTCAGGAAAATTGGGATTTGCAGGGCATTCCTCTGCGTATTTTCGTCATGGAAGGAAAATAGCTTGGTCTCGTCCAAAACGGTTGTCTTCGGAACCCGCTTAGGTTTTTACATGGCCGCCGTCGGCTCCGCCTTCGGGCTCGGAAACCTCTGGCGCTTTCCCTACATCGTGGCGGAAAATGGGGGTGGCGCTTTCGTGCTCATCTATTTGGCCCTGGTTTTCGTCCTTGGTTTACCCATCATGATCGCCGAGCTGGCCCTGGGGAAAATCAGTAAAAGCAGTCTTCTCGCCGCGCTTTCGAAGCTGGCGGGTCAGCGCTACATGGTTCGCGAAATCCGCGAAAATTCCACCGAGCCGTCCCCGCGCGTCCAGTCGATCCTCTCCCGCTTCGGTCTTTTTAACTTGGTGATCACCTTGATCGTCCTCGCCTACTACGCGGTGATCAGCGGCTGGGTTCTGCATTACTTCATGCGCATGGCGGTGGCCCTGATTGATCCCTCCCGCTTTCACCCGGATGATGCGTTGATGGTGCTTTTGCAAAACGGTTGGCTGCAACTTCTTTTGACCAGCGTCCATCTTTTGATCGTGGCGATCATCGTGGCCAAGGATCTGGAGTTCGGATTGGAAAAATGGGTGGGCTATGTCATGCCGGTTTTCGGCGTTTTGCTGGTCATTTTGGCGGTGCATTCGCTGCGCCTGGAATCGGCCGGCGCGGCTTTGCGGTTTTTGTTTTACCCGGATTTTTCAAAATTGACTTTGGCGTCGCTGGGCCAGGCCATCGGCCACGTGTTTTTCACCTTAAGTGTTGGCTTTGGAACGATGGTGACCTTCGGCAGCTATTTACGTGAGAAGGTTTACATCCCGATGGCGGGATTTCGCGTGTGCATGATGGATTCCATAATTTCATTGTGCGCCGGAGTTTTGATCTTTCCCATGGTCTTGATCGGCGGCGCCCAGGCGCCCCACGCGGGCCCGGAATTGCTCTTTCAAACGGTTCCTCATCTGGTTGAAAGACTTCCTGGCGGTCTCTGGTTCGGTTTGGGATTTTTTCTTTGCCTTTATCTCGCTTCATTGGGCGCCAGCATCGGGCTTTTTGAAAACGTGGTCGCCAATTGGCGCGAGTTTCGGCGGGTTCCGCGCTCCCGGGGAGCCTATGCGGTGGCGGTCCTTTGTTTCATTATCGCCGTCGGCCCCGCGCTCTCATCCAGCGTTTTACGTGACGTAACCATCGGGCACCGCAATCTCCTTCAGTCCCTGGATAGCGCCTTGATCAATTGGTGTTTACCTATCGCCGCGCTTTTAATTTCCCAAGCGGTGATTTGGCATCTCAAGCGTGAAGCGGTGGAAGCGGAATTCACCCTTCCCAATCAACCGGGCACGGTCAAAGTCTTTCGTCATTGGGAGTTCGTGCTTCGTTATTTGGTAACGCCGCTTGTACTTTGCGGACTGATCATGCAAGCCATCGAGCTGTTTAGGTAGGCCGTTCCTTTTCAGGATGCGCGGCATCCTGAAAAGGAACGGCCTACATTTTACGGGCCATCAATGATTCGCTGTCGGGTTTGGTGTTGGTGATCCGAATTTCGAATTCTTCGTTGATACTTACGGGCTGGTCTTCAAGTTCAACTTTCCAGAAGTCCCGGGTCAAAAGCCGCCCCTTCTGAAGGGCGAGCCCCCGTTTGACGGTTCCCACTTGGGCGCGGCGTTCCTGTTCGAATCTCTCCTTTGAAAGCTCACGCAGCATGGCCGCCCGTTTGTGAATGGAGGTCGAAGGCACCTGATCTTTTCGGCGGGCGGCGAAGGTGCCCGGCCGTTCGGAATAGGGAAACACATGCAAGCGAGTCCACGGTAAACCCCGCAGTCGGTCGATGGAATCAACGAATTCCTCATCCGATTCCCCGGGAAACCCGGCGATCACGTCCATTCCCACGAAACTTCCCGGAACCTTCTCGGCGATCGTCATCAAAGACGTCTCCACCGCCGCGGCGTCGTATTGGCGTTTCATGTCCCGCAAAACTTTCGAGTTCGCGCTTTGGATACTCATATGGAAGTGGCGGCAAAGCCTTTGATCCGCGTAACACTCCAACAACCGCTCGCTTAACTCCAGCGGCTCAAGACTGGTCAATCGAAGCCTTGGCACCTTGGTTTTCAGCAAAACTGTTTCCACCAGATCATCAAGGCCTTTTTCACCGTCGCGATAATCGGCGATGTGAACGCCGGTGAGCACGACTTCCTTCACACCTTGCTCCACCAGGGCATTGATTCGTTCCACGATCTCATAAATCCCGATGCTTCGGCTTTTGCCGCGGGCGAAGGGAATCACACAGTAGGTGCAAAAGGAATTGCACCCGTCCTGGATTTTCAAAAAAGAACGCGTATGCGCGCTTTCCACGCCCCCGCCCGGTTCTAAATCCTCTTTTTTAAAAATGTTGGATTTATGAATCCGGTCGCGCAGCTCACCCGCATAGTACCGGCGAATTAAGTTTTCCAACTGGCCTTTGTGGGAGTTGGCGACAATGAGATCAATCCCTCGAACCGGTTCGAATTCCTCGGTGTCCACCTGAGCCGAGCATCCGGTCACCACCACGAGAGAGTCGGGGTTTTTAATCTTTAACCGGCGCGCGGTTTTGACCGCTTCCCTCGTGGCCTCTTTAGTCACCGCGCAGGTGTTAATAATGTGAACCTGAGGTTGGCCTTCGTCTTCAAGAAATCCATGCCCCTTCAGTCGCGACTGTAAAAGTCCCGAATCGTAGGTGTTCACCTTGCAGCCGAAGGTGTGGATTTGAAAACGAAGCGGCGTCATTGGATCCAGCCGCCTCCGATCAACTGGCGACCGCTGTAAAAGACCGCGGCCTGTCCAGGCGTGATCGCGCGTTGTGATTCCAAAAACTCCACGTCCACCTCATCGCCCCGGATCTTTTTCACACGAGCCAGCGCTCCCCGATGTTGGAACCGGATTTTCACCGAGTACTCCTCACCTTCGCGAATGGGAGTCAGCCAATTACTCCGGCGCACGGTGAGGTTTTTGGAAAACAGATGTTCTTCATCACCCAACCACACCTCGTGCGTCGCCGGATCGATTTTGATCACGAACAGCGGTCGACCGGCGGCCACACCAATGCCCTTACGCTGGCCGTAGGTGAAATTATGAATGCCCGAATGCTCGCCCAAGACTTCACCGCTCGGATACAACTTCAAAAGACCCGGCTTCAACAAGTCTTTGGCCACATGCTGCTCAATGAAGCTTGAATAACCGCCTGGGCCGATAAAGCAAATTCCGGTGGAATCTTTCTTGCGCGCCACCGGAAGCCCCTTGCTCTCCGCCAGCGCGCGAACGTCCGACTTCGTCAAATGACCCACGGGAAAAAGAATGTGTCGCAAAATTTCCTGCGGCAAAGTGAACAGGAAGTACGTCTGATCTTTGATGTTATCAGCACTGGAAATCAGTTTGTAGCGATCACCGTCGCGTTCCATGCGCGCATAATGCCCGGTGGCGATATAGTCGCATTCCAGTTCGCGCATTTTCTGCAATAAATGATCGAACTTCAAATAGGTGTTGCAGTTGGAACAAGGAATCGGCGTGCGGCCTTCCAAGTACGAACCGATGAAATCATCAATCACGTAAGCCTGGAACTTGGCCTCGCAGTTGATCACATAAAAAGGAATGCCCAATTGATCAGCCACGGCGCGCGCATCGTCCACATCGGTACTTGAACAGCAAGTCCCATGACCTTCGATGGTCGCACGGCCGCCTTTGCTGAGATCACAACTGGTGTTTGAGTAATCCCACACCTGCATGGTGGCGCCGATCACGTCATAGCCTTGTTCGACCAGGAGAGCGGCCGCGACGGACGAATCCACCCCGCCGCTCATGGCGACCAAGACTCGTCCTTTTTTACTTTCACCAAAGCTATACATAATGCACCTGTGACTCCGACGAACGGAATCCACGCAATCGAGTCACAATGTTTTTCAACGCCTCGACAAAACGATCGATATCCTCTTGGGTGTTGCCCCAGCCTAAACTTAAGCGCAAACTGCTTTGCGCCTCGGCCCGCGTGAAGCCCATGGCCAGAAGAACCGGAGAGGGTTCAGGATTGCCCGAGCTGCATGCGGCACCCGTGCTCACGGCGAAGCCCTGAACATCGAGGTTCATCAACAACGTCTCGCCGTCGACCCCCGAAATATTCATATTCGAGGTGTTGGGCAACCGATTTCCGTCCCGCCCTGAAATCGTAACGTCGGGAATCTCACGCAAAATGCGCGATTCCATTTCATCCCGAAGCCGCGTTAAACGGTCCGCCTCAAGACCGACTTTTTCCCAGCGGGCGCACATGAATCCCAAAGCCGCGATGGACAAAGTGTTTTCCGTGCCCGCCCGACGGCCCCGCTCCTGCCCGCCACCGTGGATCAACGATTCCAAATTCATGCCCCGGCGCACATACAAGGCTCCGGCCCCTTTGAGGGAATAAAACTTATGGCCCGAGAAGCTGGCCGCATCCACACCCAGTTCGCGCACATCCACGGGAATCTTACCCAGAGCTTGAACGGCATCACAGTGAACCAAGGCACCGGCTTCATGAGCCTTTTTTGCGATCTCACGGACGGGGAACAAATGACCGGTTTCGTTGTTCGCCAGCATCACCGACACCAGCGCGGTTTTTTCACTGAGGAGCTGATCCAATCGCTCCAGGTCCATCCGGCCATCCCGATTCACGGGGATCAAATCAACCTGATACCCACGGGCGGTCATGGCGTGCGCCGTTTTGAACACACTGGGGTGCTCGACCGCTGAAATCAAAATCCGTTTGCGCTCACCTCGAGGGTGAACCGGCAAAAGACCCTTGATCGCCAGATTGTTCGCTTCGCTCCCTCCGCTGGTAAAAACAATTTCCAAAGGTTCGCAGCCGATCATCTGCGCCAAATTGCGACGGGCATTCCGGATCAAAGCCTTGGGACCCCGGCCCGCCCAATGTATGGAACTGGGATTCCCCCAGCTCTCGATCCAATCCATTAGCTGAAGCTTCAAATCAGCGTCGAGGGGAGTGGTTGAATTATGATCCAGGTAGACCGGTTTTAACACAATGCATTCTTAGCACGGCCATGGTCTAGTTACAAGGTGCGTATATTAACCTTAAGCCCCCAATTTCCGACAAGAATTCAGTCCATGACAAATTCGCGAAATTGGGTCGAAGGCCTTAAAATCAGTCCGGAAAAGCTTAACGAGTGGAGCGCGCTCGCACCCGACGACCTGCCTCTTTTAATCTGGTGCCTGAAAGAAGGCCATATTCCCGTGGACAAATACCTCAGGTGGGCTCAGGAAAATTACGCGCTACCCGTGGTGAACTCCGAGTTTTTTGAGACCGCCTTCAACGCTGAGGAATCCCGAACTCTTTTAAGCTCCGATGGCGAGTGGACAGCCTGGCGCTTTCCCCTCGCGCAGTGGGATGACGTGCTTCTCATCGGCTGTGTCGAGCCGCCCGAGTCGGGCGAAAGCCATTGGCGCTATGTTTTAGCGGATCCCCACGATCTGGAAAAAGCTTGGGAGTCCACCGGAACCAAGCAAGTCGAAGAAGAACCTGAGATGCCGGTCGGAATGTCCGCCGCGACCAGCGCCAAACCATTCAAGCTGGATTTGAATTTGGAAGGCAATACCGAAAATCCCACCCTGCCCCCCGCGCCGCCATTGCCCGATGCGGGAAAGTCAGAGGCCATTGGTTCTGGGGGCGAGGAAGAACCGGAGTCCCCTCCGATCTTGAACCTCACCAGTATCAATGAAGCGGCCTTGATCCTGAATGAGGAAGCGCCCCCTCCCGTGGCTGAAAAACCGGAGAAAAAGGAAAAGCCGCCCAAGGTGGAGAAAGCCGCGGCGAAACCTCAATTGAGTGACAAAGAGCGGGATAAACAAATCGAAAAATTGTTCACCGCGCTTCAGAAAAAATACAAGCACTGTCTGTTGATGAAGTGCGTGGATAACAAAGCCTTGCTCTATAAATGGGATTCGACGCTGAAGCCGAAAAAGGATGTCGCGGTCGATCTCAGTTTTCACACTTTCTTTCGCATTGTCGCGAAAACTCATTTGCCCTATCACGGTTACTTGGTGGAATCACCCGCCCACCAGGAATTTTTTGAAAGCCTGCAAATCAACGAGTTGCCTGGTTGTGTGAGCGCCATTCCCGTGAAAGATGAAAACGGCAATCTCGTTGGAGTGCTGGTGGCTTTCGGAGAGGCCTCTCTGCAGAACCTGGAAACGCTTCACGAGGCGGAGACGGCCGCCAACGAATTTCTTCCGTCTTTGGCGTCCAATCTCGCCGCTTAACTCATCCGCTGAATTTGATCGCCCGCTTTTCCCCTTCAAGACGAGTCAGTTCGATGCGAGCCTTACGCCAGGTTTCCGGCCAGCGAAAATCTTGCAGGCGATCGGCCCATTCGATAAAGATCAAAGCGTCATCGCGTTCCAGTAAATCCCAAAACCCCGTGCTTTCCAGGTCCTGAACATCTTTGAGTCGGTAAAGATCCAAGTGGTCAATGACTCCACTTGGCGTTTCATAGGTCTGGTGAATCGCGAACGTGGGTGAACTCGCCCACGATCCGCCCAGCGCTTCCACCATCCAACGCACCATTTGCGTTTTACCGGCCCCTAGATCGCCGACGAATTCCACAACGGCCGGACGCTTCAGGGATCGCGCGAACTCTTTGGCCCAAGCTTCGGTTTCTGTCTTTGAATTCAAGGTGGTGATCAAACCAAGCTCCCGCCCAGACGAAGACGTGAAATCACTTGTGGTAGCAGGGATTTTAAATCCGAAGCCGTGAGCGACGATTTGTCTTGCCCCGACCGGACCCACTCATCCGCCAGGCGGCCATGAAGATAAGCCGCCGTGGCCGTGGCCTGGGGTGTATCCAAACCTTGCGCGAGAAGACCGCCGATCATTCCAGTCAAAACATCACCGGTTCCCGCTTTGGCCAAAGCCGCATTGCCCGCATTGATCACCAGGCATCGGTCTTTATGGGCCACCAGTGAGCGAAACCCTTTTAGCAAAACATGACAGCGGGTCACCTGATGGGCCGCGAAGGCGGCCTTGAAACGGTTCCGTTCAATATCCCGCGCGCTGATTTTAAGAATGCGCGAAAGTTCTCCAGCGTGAGGTGTGATCACCCAGTGCTCCGGCAGCGGAAATAATTTGTGCTCCACGCAGGCCGTAATGGCATCCGCATCCACCACGACGGGAATTTCATTAAGAGCCTTTAGACGTTCGATGACGGCGGCGGTTTCCGGCCCCACGCCGAAGCCGGGACCCACCGCCACCGCACTCAGCGGCTGATTCCACAAAGCCTCATCATTCACCTGGCCCGTCAGCACTTCGGGAACTTCCTTAAGTGATTCCAAAGGTGGCTCATGACTCGCCCAAATGACATATCCCGCGCCGATGCGAAAGGCCGCCGTGGAGGCGAGCAAGCCCGCGCCCCAAAAGCCCGGTCGCCCGGCGAGAACCAATAGCCGTCCGTGATGGGATTTATTGGTGGTGTCTTTGCGCTTGGGCAGATAGCGCCTTGCCAACCGTTCAGTGAACAAAAAATGTGTCATCGCGATGCCACGCAAACTTTCAAACGGAAATCCGATCGGGAGAATTCTTAACCGCCCCACATGTCCCGGCCCTTCGCAGACGAAAAATCCGGGTTTCGCGAGCCCGAAGGTGATCGTCATCGTGGCGCGAACACCAGCACCTTCCACCTGCCCCGTATCGGCGTTCAAACCCGAGGGCGTATCCAGAGCCACCACCGGCGCTTTGGACGCATTGATGGTCTCGATCACTTTCACGAACAACTCGGGCAATTCACCCCGCAAGCCGATCCCTAAGAGAGCGTCCACAATCAACGCGCTCGAAGAAATCTGTTTCGCTTTCTCGGGCTGATCCAAAAGATCAATCAGGCGGAATCCCTGAAGCTCCAGCCGGTGAAGTTGTTTTTTAAAAAGTTCAGAGCGCGACTTAAGCGGCGCCACCAGGAAAACCGTTAGATCTCGATGACCGGCCGAATGCAGATGTCTGGCCACCACGAGACCGTCGCCGCCGTTATTTCCCGGTCCGCAAATCACCGACACGGAACCTTTGGTTAACTCCGGAAGAAAAGCCAGATCGATTTCGCGAGCCGCTAACGCCCCCGCGGATTCCATGAGAATTTCGGCTTCAAGGCCATAGGCGGTTTGCGACATCTCATCGATCTGTCGCGCTTGTTCGACCGTGGCGAGACGCATTGGATTTATCCCAACTCGCGCTGGAGATACTTGGCGATTTCTTCCGCCAATCGCCCGATTTGTGATCGATCGGGACCCTCGACCAGCACGCGCACGACGGGCTCGGTTCCAGAGAAGCGCACGAAGACGCGGCCCTCTCCTTTGAGTTGATCTTCGACGTCGGCGATCAACTTTTTATAACCGTCCAGCGACTCCAAATCCTTTCGCTGCGAAACGCGCGCATTGATCAGCACCTGGGGCATGTCGTCCATGATGTTTTTCAATTCCGAGAGTCTTTTATTTTCGGACTGCATGACGGCGAGGACGTTCAGCGCGGCCACGCATCCATCGCCCGTGGTGGAGTATTCCAGATGAATGATATGTCCGCTTTGTTCGCCGCCCAATGTGTACCCGTGTTGGCGCATGGCTTCGACCACGTTTTTATCGCCCACATCGGTGCGCAAAACGGAGATGCCGTTCTTTTTCATCGCCTGGTCAAGCCCGACGTTGCTCATCTGTGTAGCCACGATGGTGTTTTGCGGAAGAGCCTTTTTCTTGGCCAGATGAAGGGCGCAAATCGCCAAAATGTGATCGCCATTCACGATCTCGCCGCGCTCATCCACCATGATCACCCGATCCGCGTCGCCATCAAGACTAATGCCCACGTCGGCGCGATACTTGATCACGGCTTCGCACATTTTTTGCGGATAAAGCGCGCCCGCTTTGTCATTGATGTTGTAACCGTTCGGTTCGTTGTGAATCACAATCAAGTCCGCGCCCAATTCCGAAAAGATCGCCGGCGCCACTTTGTAAGCGGCACCGTTCGCGCAATCCAAGACGATTCTCAAACCATCGAGCGAGAGATTGAGCGGAAAAGCGTTTTTCACGTAAACGATGTAGCGGCCGGCCGCATCGTCGATGCGGCGGGTGCGCCCGATGGTGTCACCGGGCGCGAGATATTTGTTGATGTCTTCTTCAAAAACAATGCGCTCGATTTCGCGTTCCATCCGATCGGGAATTTTGAACCCATCGGCACCGAAAATTTTTATTCCGTTGTCCGCATAGGGATTGTGGGACGCGGAGATGATCACACCCGCATCCACTCGCATATTGCGGGCCAAAAATCCGATCCCCGGCGTGGGCAGCGGTCCGGTCAATTGCACACCCACGCCCATCGAGTTCAATCCCGCCGCCATGGATTGTTCGATCATGTAACCGGAAAGGCGCGTGTCCTTGCCGATCAAAACCATGAGTTTTTGGCCGTTACGCGTGGTCTGGCCGCGAAGCAAAAGCCCAAGGGCTTGTCCCACTTTCAGGGCGATTTCGGGAGTCACTGGAAACCGGTTCGCCGTTCCCCGAATACCATCCGTACCGAATAATCTCTGCGCCATTACTTTTCCTCTGCCACAGGACGAGTTTCGCGAAGAACCACGGTAAATTCTTTCGGCTCAATCGTCAAAACCCGAGCGCCGATGGGAAGGCTCAACCCGTCGCGACGAAGCTCCACAACCTGGCGGCCGGGCCGTCCCGAGGTCAAATCAATGGTGAAATAAGGATTCATCTGGTTGATTTTCTTCAAGGCCACCCGCGGGCCGGCCACTTCGACCCGAACGATCTGGGGCACCTGGGTTTCAAGCTCCATATGGGGGCCAAGCAGCACTTGCAGTTCAAATTCTTTGATCAGGGTGGAATCCTTGCGGCCTAACATGGACATCCAGAGCACCATGGCCACGCCCAAGGCCACGAACTTGTAGCTCAGGTTGTTCATGATGCGGACTTTCACGCGTGCACCCTCTCCATACTCTTGGTCAAGCCATAGAGTTCGTAAAGCGTCTGCCGGATCTGGGCATGGTCAACATCCGATTGCAGAATGCCGGAATTGGCCATACCGACCGAGCGGGTTTCTTCACTAACGACAAAAACATAAGCGTCGGTTTCTTCAGTGAGACCGATGGCGGCGCGATGGCGCGTCCCCAGGTTTCGATCCAGCGCCGAGTTTTTACTGAGCGGCAAAAAACAACCGGCGGAAACGATCCGCCCGCCGCGAATCAAAACGGCGCCGTCATGTAATGGACTTGAGGGGTGAAACAGCGCCTGAATCAATTCCGACGACACATCGGCGTTCAGGGTCTGCCCTTCTTCGATAAAGTAATCCAATGAAATCTCGCGCTCGAGCACGATCAAAGCACCGAACCCGCGTTGCGCGCAGGCCACCATGCCCTTGGCCAATTCCTCGATCATATGGGATTCTTCAACCGCGCGCTGGCCAGACAAAAACGGATTGCTTCCGATTTGCGCGAGCGCCCGGCGAATTTCGCCTTGGAACAGGATCACCACGATCACGAAAAGATTGGAGAAGAACGTTTCAAGAATGGAATTGAAGGTGATCAGTTCCAGCCAGATCGAAAGCATGTAGGCGATCGCCACTATGCCAAGACCGGAGAGAATCTGTACCGCGCCGGATTTTCGGATGAGAAGCAATATCCGGTAAACGACGATCCAGACCAAAACCAGATCGACGAAATCCAGAAAACGGAGTTGCGTGAACAACCCGCTCCAATTGTTCCAAATGGTGTCCATCATGCAGTTACTGGACCGGGCTGGCCGACGGGATCAGAGCCGGAGGCCTTTTTACGCACTTCCTTTTCCGCCTTCTCTTGGGACTCCGCCACCTGCTTGCGATCCCGCTCCAACTGTTCCTTTTTGCTTTCTCTTAGCTTTTTCAAATCCTCCAAGGTGCCGCCTTGAACCAGGAGATTCACCTCATCGGAATCAATCGTTTCATATTCCAACAATGCGCCCGCCATATTGTGCAGGGCCTGCATGTTTTCGCTCAAAAGCTTGAGCGCTGTATCGTGACCGGATTTCACCAAGCGGAAAACTTCCGTGTCGATCTCCTGAGCCTTGGCTTCGGAGTAATCCCGGCTTTGTGAACTTTGCATTCCCAAGAACACGGGACCTTCACGTTTTTCATAAGCAAGAGGGCCAAGTTTTTCGCTCATCCCCCACTCGCACACCATTCGGCGCGCCAGTTCCGTCGCCCGCTCGATGTCGTTGCCCGCGCCGGTTGTGAAATCTTTGAAAACCAATTCTTCCGCCGCGCGACCGCCGAACAAGAAAGCAATCATGTTGGTGGCTTTGCTCAGCGAAAGATTCAGCTGGTCTTCTTCGGGCAATGTTTGCGTCAGTCCCAAGGCCATTCCACGGGGAATGATGGTCACCTTGTGAATGGGATCCAGATTGGGCAAGAGACGGCCCACGATCGCATGGCCGGCTTCGTGATAAGCGGTGATGCGCTTGTCCTTATCGCTGATGACCATGGATTTACGTTCGGAGCCCATGATGACTTTGTCTTTGGCCTTTTCAAAATCTTCCATTTCAAGCCGAGCTTTGTTGTCACGCGCGGCTTGAAGAGCGGCCTCATTCACCAGGTTCTCAAGGTCGGCACCCGAGAATCCCGGCGTACCCCGCGCGATCTTTTCCAAATCCACATCGGGCGCCAATGGCGTGCGGCGGGTGTGCACTTTCAAAATCTCTTCGCGGCCTTTTAAATCCGGTTTGTTCACCACCACACGGCGGTCGAAACGACCCGGTCTAAGCAGCGCCGGATCCAAAACATCCGGACGGTTGGTGGCGGCGATCAAAATCACGCCGTCATTCGATTCGAATCCATCCATCTCAACGAGAAGCTGGTTCAGCGTTTGTTCACGTTCATCGTGACCGCCGCCCATACCGGCGCCGCGATGGCGTCCCACCGCATCGATCTCGTCGATGAAAATCAAGCACGGAGCGTTTTTCTTCCCTTGTTCAAAAAGATCGCGTACCCGACTGGCGCCCACACCCACGAACATCTCCACGAAGTCCGAACCGGAAATCGTGAAGAAGGGCACATTGGCCTCTCCGGCCACCGCCCGGGCGAGCAACGTTTTACCGGTTCCCGGATGGCCGACGAGCAAAACGCCCTTGGGGATCCGGCCGCCCAGTTTGGTGAACTTTTTTGGATCTTTCAGGAACTCCACGATTTCGCGCAATTCCTGTTTGGCTTCCTCAACGCCGGCCACGTCTTTGAACGTCACACGGTTTTTATTTTCCGTGAGCAGCCGCGCCCGGCTTTTGCCAAACGCCATGGCCTTTCCGCCGCCGATCTGAATTTGGCGCATGAAGAACATGAACATCAGGATGATCACGATGAGCGGAAGCCAGTTAAGCAACATACTTGCCATGAAAGAATTATCCGAACTCACGTAGTTCGGCGTGATTCCTTTTTCACGCACCAAATTGAAGCCGACATCGTCAGTGTTGCCGCGGATTTTAAAGTGTTTGCCGCCATAAACTTTTTGTCCGGCTTCGTTCAACTGACCTTCGATTTCCTGCGTGTTCTTGTCGAAATAAATTCCAGCTTCTTTGTTAATGTGGTCATTGTCCAAAGCCTGGAGGAACTTGGAGTAATTAAAATCGCGAACCATCTGGTTGGCTTGGCGTTCGTACATCTGGAAAAATAAAACAGCCAAAACAATGAGCAGCGCCCAGAGGGTCATGGTTTTCGAGGGAGAACGCATAGATTCCTTTCTTGAAGGGGCGAAAATACGACCCAGTCTCAGTCGACATTATCATGCGTTGAGTTGTCACTCAACTCGACTCGCCCACAGAAAGTCAGATGTGGCTCTAAATGAAAATCCCAGCATCTCGAATTCACACGAGCCGGGACCAAGACGTTTCAGCAGTTCTTGCACATGGCTTCGAGTATAATTTTTGGCGCCCAGGACGCGAAGGTATCGAGCCACAACACTCTCGCGCCGTTCCGGTTCAATCTGGTTTAAAGGCGCGCGCCGCAGTCCGACAAAATCGCCGACGGACTCCACGAACCGGTCCTCGGCGATCAGACTGAGAGATCGGGCCAGCGCCTTTTTGGCACCTCGGGAACGTTTCTCCAATTGGGGCAACCATTTGTGACGCAACCAATTTCGTAGAGCTTTCGGGTCCCGATTACTCGGATCCTCGACCCATTTTAGCCCGCGCACGCGGGCGTACCGACGAATTTCCTCCCCCGACAACGTCAAGAGCGGACGCAAAACCGCGCCTCTTCGTACAGCCATGGCCCGCAACCCCTGCCGGCCGGATCCGCGCAAGAGCCGCAAAAGCTGTGTCTCAAGAAGATCATCCTGATGATGGGCGAATACGATGTGATCCGCTCCAGAGGCCTTCATCCAGTTTATTAATTTTTTACGTCGATAGGCCCTAAGTTCCGCCTCCGAGCGCAAGTTGAGATGCTCAGGCTCATTGGTGAGAAAACGAGCCCCGTGCTTTTCGCACCATGATCGCACCAAAGTTTGGGCCCGGTGACGAAACCGATTTTGTTTGGCGCTCCGACCAAGTCCATGGTGAACGTGCGCGACGATCAGTTCCACTTTGAGAAGCCCGCGCCAGCGCCACAGAATTTCCGCCAAGACCATGGAATCGACACCGCCGGAGATGGCCAGGAGCCAAACCCGACCTTTAACGGGTTTAAGCGCCTTGATCACCTTGTGCTCCAAACTGAGATCGAATCTGGCCATGGAGCGGGTTTAATACGCTTATGTGTGTAGGTAATTTGGCGGTGCAGCAAGGGGTGTCAAAAACGCCGACATTTATTGTCTCAAAGAGGGCTTGGGCAAAATCTTAAGTTATTGAAAATACTGGACTCTTGTCAAAATAGGAATGGCCTTAGAATTGCTTAAATGAGTCTCAAGGAGACGCAATAATGAAAACGCTGACCGCCAAATTGAATATAGCCCTGATGATGGTGGCAATCTGCCTCCCGGGCCCTGTTTTGGCGGATTCGGCGGAATCCGTTAAATCCGACAGCTTGAAGTACTTGCAAGATCTCCGTTTTCAAAACGTACACCGCCTGCAGGA
Source organism: Bdellovibrionales bacterium (assembly GCA_041690295.1). GTDB lineage: Bacteria > Bdellovibrionota > Bdellovibrionia > Bdellovibrionales > UBA1609 > JALHOQ01. The sequence continues at coordinate 670 of JAWLHR010000024.1, read as the reverse complement.
AATCGATAAAACGCTTTCCCGCAAAATCGAAGAAGCCCAACCGTCTCAAATCGATGCGGAAATCAGCCATCTTAAAATGGCCAAAAAAGAACATGTTTTGCGCCAGGAATTCTTGGATCGTCTGATTTTTCAAATCGATACGAAGTTCCGCGGCGGCGATATGAAGGCCTTCCTGGAGCGCGCCCTGGTGGATATGGCCAAAATCGATGCCGTGGGCACGAATTCCGAATCCAGCCTCTGGAAGTTCTTGCGTAATGCGGCCGACGCCGTTCGCCGCCTGCCCGAGCAAAAGGAAAATATTCTTTCCTTCCTAGAAGGCTATATGAACCGTTCCGTTTCCAACCCGGTTCATCCCGAAGAGTACATTTCATCCCGTAACTACACCAACGGTGCGGCCAGCGAATCTGGTCGCCCGCTCGATCGCGATCAAGTCGGTGCGATCGCCGATGAGCGTTTACGCGAGATGAACCAAACGGTTAAAGCTCGCGCCAACACTCCGGCCGAAGTTCACTAAGAACTGCCCCACTAGCCTGCAGAAAATAATGGCGAGAAATTTGCCCTTAACCACTGAGCATGCGACCAAGCTGCCCCTATTGCCATTCATCCCCAGAAACGTCCGATCACCGGATGCGAATTTTGAAAGCCGGATTTTTCCGCCGAACCTCCGACG
>JAWLHR010000023.1:0-45525 GCA_041690295.1 Bdellovibrionales bacterium | reverse complement strand
GCAAAAACCATGAGAGCCGAATATACGATCGATTGCGCGACTCACTTGGCCAGGAAACTTTTTGTTGCACCGGGGCGGGTCCATTCCATAGGCACAGTTGGGAAGGGTCTTTTACACGCTGTCGGGTTGGTTGCCGGGGCGGGCTGCTTGGACGGCGGGAAGTTCCAACACCGCCGCATCGATGCGGGCGATGATTGGGAAATCTTCGACTTTGACGCCAAAGCGACGGGCCGAATGGCACTGAGGAACCAAGAAACAATCCGCGGCGGTGAATTCTCCGCCCAAGCAATATGTGCCGGCCGTCGACGCGAGGATCTTTTCCAGACTCTCGAATCCCTTAATAATCCAATGCTGGCACCACTTATCAGTGGCGTCTTCCGGCACACCCATTTCGCGCACCAAAAATTGTCCGACTTTCAAATTCTGCAAAGGCTGGATGCCGCTGTTAATGATTTCACAAATCTGCAGGACGCGAGCTCGATCCGCCAGTGACTGGGGAAAGAGCGGTCGCTGGGGATAAACCTGATCCAAATAATCGATGATGGCCATGCTTTCGGACACCAAAAAGCCGTTGTGATCGAGCGCCGGCACATGCCCCATCGGGTTGATTTTACGAAAGTGGGCTTGATGCTGTTCGCCCCCGTTTCTCGTTAGATGAATGGGTATGTATTCGAACGGCAGTTCTTTCCAGTGTAAGGCGATGCGCACCCGATAAGAAGCGCTGCTGCGAAAATAGGAGTAAAGCTTGAGCATATGTCCTCCCTGTATATTATGGGGCCATGAAACTCGCCACATTGAAATCCGCCACGAGTCGTGACGGTGAACTTATCGTTGTTTCCAAGAACAATCAAAGGGGAGTTAAAGCCACGTCCGTGGCTCCTTCACTCCGTGAGGCCGTGGAAAATTGGGCCTCCACCAGACCGAAACTCGAGGAGCTGTACCAGAAGCTCAATAGTGGAGACGTCAAAGAGAGTTTCGCCATCGACGTGGCAAAGCTTCATTCGCCACTTCCGCGGAGCTTTCAATGGGCGGATGGTTCGGCCTACATTCATCACATCAAACTCGTTCGCATGGCCAGAAACGCCCCGCTCCCTGAAACGCTCGAAACAGTTCCCTTGATGTATCAAGGGGGAAGTGACAGCTTTTTGGCGCCGACCGAAGACATCCCGCAAATTGATTTCGCCCACGGAACGGATTTCGAAGGTGAGGTCGCGGTCATCGTGGACGATGTGCCGATGGGCATTTCGCCTGAACGCGCGCTGGAGAAAATCATTTTGTTCATGATCGTGAACGACGTTTCGCTTCGCGGTCTCATTCCCGAAGAATTGGCGCAAGGTTTTGGTTTCTTTCAAAGCAAACCATCATCATCGTTCGCTCCGTTCGCGGTCACGGCCGACGAACTCGGACACGCCTGGCGTGAGGGACGTGTTCATTTACCTCTTAAGGTCGAGCTTAACGGAGAATTTTTCGGCAATGCCGATGCGGGAGCCATGCATTTTCACTTCGGCCAGCTGATCGCCCACGCCGCGCGAACCCGGCCGTTGATCGCCGGTACGATCGTGGGCAGCGGAACCGTTTCCAATGAAGATCCAAGCCGAGGCAGCAGCTGTCTTGCGGAAAAGCGCATGCTCGAAAAAATCAATGACGGCGTGATCAAAACGCCCTTCATGAAAGTCGGCGACAGAATCAAAATCGAAATGTTTGATCACGAAGGTCGCAGTATTTTCGGAGCGATCGATCAGAAAGTCAGCGCGTTTACGTCTAAAGATTAGAGCACTTCAGCTCTTTTAACTTACCGCCGTCCTCGTTAATGAGGTTGCGGATGTAGAAGTAATCACCGAGTCCGATTTGAACGCGCCCGATGCCGCTTGAGCGGCGGGTGGCGTTCGCGTTCGTGTTGGAATCCGAATTGGCGCTTCCGCGGCTCAATTGTTTTTTCATCGACTCGGAACTCCACACGAATTGATCAAAGAGGCTCGCGAGATTAGTGCTGATCGGCAATCGGGTCAGGTTCTCCGCGACACTGATGCTGTAAATGCGGCGGATCCAATGATTGGTGCCGGTGGCTTCACCACAAGGCTTAACGTTCGAGTCTTGGTAAATTTGAGTGATAAAAAGCTCCCCACGCGAGCCGATTTGATAAATACGGAATTCAGCGCCACCGTTGCGGCGGCTCAGGCGGATCGAACGGGAGTCCTGATCCACGATCTTATATTCAACGTTTTGATCGCCTTCCAAAAATGAAACCGCATCGCACTTCGATTGATCACCGACATTCAGGAATTGTCCGATTTGAGAGACATGAACCAATTCACTCCCCAGGCGGTTTTCCAGAATCGGAGCCAGCAGGCGCTTTCTCACCTCGGGACCGGTGAAAAAATACTGGGCTTTCTGGGCGTTCAAGCTCTTGTCCGCGCTAGAGAATGAGGATTTGGCATCCACACCCGATCGCACCACGAAATCCAAGTCAAAGGTGTGCACGGTCACGGTTTCTTTGTTGATTCGGGCGATGAAGTCCGTGAGCTTTTTCACGTTCAGGCAAGTGGCTTTTTTGCCGTCTTCGGATTTCATGTAGATGTCTTGTTTGGACCAATCGAGGGATTGGTTTTGCCTCGCTTGCGAAACTTTCGAGACCCGTTCACGTTTACCCTGACCGCCCCCGCAGGCCGCGATCAACAGGGCCAAAGACGAAATCGCCACTGTCTGTGAAAAACGATAAACGGACAACATCGGGATCCTCCGGCGCCAAATTGAGCAAAAGACGGACCAGTGGAGAGAGTCATTTAACCTAAAGGGGAGCCCAGCGGAGTGGCAATTTCCGTCACTTGGGGCTCCGTGATTGACGCTCTTTCGGCATAAGGGTACGCCCATACCATGAAAATCGCGGTCCTAGCTTCCGGCGAAGGCTCAAATTTCGAGGCGATCGTGCAGGCGACGCGCTCCGGAATACTTGCGGCGCAAGTGGTGGGCTTGGTGGTTAATCGCCCCTCGGCCGGAGCCTTGAAGCGGGCCGAGCGGCTTCATGTTCCCTCGATGGTTATCAACCCTCGTGAATTTTCCAGTCCCAAGGATTGGGACATGAAAATGGCCGAGACGCTAAAAAAGTGGCAAGTGGATTGGGTGGTGCTCGCGGGGTTTTTAGCACTTATCGGACCCGAAGTTCTGAAGTCGTATCCGAACCGGATTGTAAATATTCATCCTGCATTGCTTCCCTCCTTTGGCGGGAAGGGAATGTATGGACAACGTGTTCATGAAGCCGTGTTGGCGGCCGGAGAGAAGCAGTCGGGAATTACAATTCACCTGGTCAATGAAGAATATGATCGAGGGCCGATTGTTGCGCAGTTTAAAACTCCGCTTGGACCTGATGAGACGGTGGAGACCTTGACAGCCCGTATCCATGCGCTTGAGCACGAACATTATCCTAGAGTTCTCAATGATTTAATCACCGGTCGGATCAAGATCGGTTGACCCATTATTCGCCACGCGGTAGCCATTAATTCAGCATTTTAGGAGGGGTTTGATGCGATTTTACGGGCTTCGTAATTTGGTCATTACGGCCAGTGTTTTTCTTTTTCTAGCGAGCTGCACCAAGAAGTCGGAAAACGTGGTGGGTGACGAGATTCTGATCGGCCAGTTCGGTTCGATGACGGGCAGTGAAGCCACGTTCGGTCAATCGACGGATAAAGGAATCCGGCTGGCGATCGACGCGAAAAACGCCGCTGGCGGAATTAAAGGGAAAAAGATTGTTTTAAAAACCGAGGACAATCAGGGGCGTCCCGAAGAAGCCGCCGCCACCGTTAAAAAACTCATCACTCAAGATAAAGTGATCGCGATTTTGGGAGAGGTCGCAAGCACCCGGTCTCGCGCCGCCGCTCCGATCGCCCAGCAGTACAAGATCCCGATGATCAGCCCGAGCTCCACCAATCCTAAAGTGACTGAAGTCGGTGATTACATTTTCCGCGTTTGCTTTATTGATCCCTTTCAAGGACCGGTCATGGCCCGGTTCGCGTACGAGAACTTAAAATTCAAAAAGGTGGCTGTACTGAAAGATTTGAAATCAGATTACAGCCTTGGGCTTGCTGAATTTTTCATCAAAAAATTCAAAGAGCTCGGTGGCGAGATTGTCGTTGAGCAAACCTTTCAGCAGGGTGACTCCGATTTCAAAGCACAGCTCACCCAAATTCGCAGCGCCAATCCGGATGCGATTTTCATTCCCGCGTATTATACCGAAGTGGGTTTGATCGCCCGTCAGGCACGGCAACTGGGTATCAAAGCCGTGCTTTTGGGTGGTGATGGTTGGGATAGCCCGAAACTTTTTGAAATCGGCCAAAAATCCATTGAGGGTGCCTACTTTTCGAACCATTACGCCAGCGAAAGTCCCAATCCCGCCACGCAGAAGTTCATCAAAGATTACCGCGAGAAATATAACGAGGATCCGGACGGTCTTTCCGCCGCCGGATATGACGCCGCCATGATCTTGATCCAGGCGATCGAGAACGCGAAGGAGCTGACTCCCAAAGCCATTCGGGACGAATTGGCGAAGATTCAGAACTTCGACGGCGCCACGGGCAAGATCACGATCAATGAAAAGCGCAATGCCGACAAAGACGTGTTCATTGTTCAGGTTAAGGGCAATTCGCTCAAGTACGTCACGGTATTTGAACACGGAAGTTGATGGAAGAGTTCATTCAACACATTCTCAATGGACTTAACTTGGGCGCGATCTATGCCTTGATCGCGCTCGGTTACACCATGGTTTATGGTGTGTTACAGCTCATCAACTTCGCCCACTCCGAAGTGTATATGGTGGGTGCGTTCGCCGGATATTATGGCGCCTCATTCCTCAGGCTTAACGACTCGCCCGGATGGACTTCATTTTTTATCACTTTGTTGATCACCATAACCGTTTGCTCCGTGCTCGGCGTGTGCATTGAGCGTTTTGCTTATCGACCGTTGCGGAATGCCCCTAAGTTGAATGTTCTCATTACCGCGATCGGGGTCAGCCTCTTTCTTCAATTCACCGGTCAGGTGGTGTTCGGCGCCGACCCGAAGCTTTTTCCCGAGGTCCTAACGGATCGCACGTTGTTTTCAATGGGGGCGATCCGAATTCAGCTTTTTGATGTCACCATTTTTTCGGTGGCCTTGGTCTTCATGCTTTCACTCAACTATTTGATCAATCACACCACAATCGGTATGGCGATTCGGGCGGCGAGCTTTTCGTCACGCTCGGCCACGCTCATGGGCATTAACGTTAATTCGGTGATCATGACCACTTTTATCGTGGGGAGTTCATTGGCCGGTGTGGGTTCGCTTTTGGTGGGGCTTAAATATCCCAAGATCGACCCGTTAATGGGCATGCTTTTCGGCTTAAAGGCCTTCGTGGCGGCGGTCCTTGGGGGTATTGGCAATCTGCCGGGCGCGGTGATTGGTGGCCTGATCATGGGCCTGAGCGAAGAAATGGTTGTGGCCTATCTCTCGAGCACCTATCGGGATGCTCTCGCGTTCGGTTTGCTGATCGCGATCCTATTATTCAAACCGTCCGGAATTATGGGCCAGGTTCGCGTGGAGAAAGTTTAATGCAAGCCTATCGTGGGTGGATCCTGGTATTCGGATTGGCTTTTGTGATCAGTCTGCTGTCGGAATTCGCCTTGAACGCCTATCTTCAGCAAATTTTATTTTTCATCGCGATCAACATCATGCTTTCCACCAGTTTGAACCTGGTGAACGGCTTTTGCGGTCAGTTTTCCTTGGGCCATGCGGGCTTCATGGCGGTTGGCGCCTATACCGGAGCGGTCGTGAGTTTGTATTTTCAGCCGTTCCCTTGGGCGTATCCGATTTATGTGGTCGCGGGAGGAATCGCGGCCGCCATAGCGGGATTCTTGGTGGGTATGCCGTCGCTTCGATTGCGCGGCGATTATCTGGCCATCGTTACGCTGGGATTTGGCGAAATCATCCGGGTGATCCTGCTCAATCTTGATATCGTGGGCGGAGCCCGCGGGCTTTACGGAATTCCCGGTGAAACCGGCGCCTTGGCGTGCTTCCATGTTTTCGCCTGGTCGGGAGCGACCGTGCTTTTGCTTTGGCGGTTGGTTCATAGCTCTTATGGACGCGCTTTTATGAGTGTGCGTGAGGATGAAGTGGCTTCCGAGTGCATGGGGATCAACACCACACGGGTGAAGGTGAGTGCGTTTGTGATCTCAAGCTTTTTCGCCGGCTGCGCGGGAGCGCTTTTCGCGCAAACCACCAACTCGCTGAATCCCGCGAGCTTTCAATTCATCAAAAGCGTGGATGCCGTCATCATGGTGGTTCTCGGCGGTATGGGTTCGCTCACCGGCTCCGTGCTGGGCGCGGTGATCGTGACCATTTTGCCCGAAGCTTTGCGTCCGCTTCAGGAATGGACGGGTGTTGATATCCGAATGGTGATTTACTCCTTGGCTCTGATCATGCTCATGATCTGGCGTCCAACAGGTCTCCTGGGTACTAAAGAATGGACTTCGATTTGGAGGAAGCGTGCTGCTCCATCTTAAAGACGTCTCTATTCGGTTCGGCGGTCTTAAAGTCATTGAGAACATGAACATGGCGGTGAACTCCGGCGAGCTGGTCGGACTGATCGGACCGAACGGAGCGGGAAAGACCACGGCGTTTAATCTGATCACCGGAATTTATAAGCCCACCTCAGGCGAAATCATTTTTAACGGCGAGAAGATCAATTCATTGAAAGCCTATGAGATCGCCCGCCGGGGCGTGATTCGGACCTTTCAAAACATTCGCTTGTTCGCCAATCTGAGCGTACTTGAGAACGTCTTAGTGACCATGCACATGGGTTGTCCTTACGGGCTTTTGGCCGCGTTCACGCACGGACCGAAATTCACTCGGGTCGAACGGGAGTCGCGCCAAAAAGCCATGGAGCTATTGGAGATATTCAATCTTCAGGGATTGGCCCAGGATTTGGCCGGATCCCTGCCCTACGGCATTCAACGAAAAATCGAAATCGTTCGGGCGCTCGCGGGTCACCCTAAATTGATCCTGCTCGACGAGCCCGCCGCGGGGATGAATCCCGCCGAAACGGCGGAGTTGATGGGCCTGATTCGGAAAATTCGCGATGAATTCAACTTGGCCGTGCTGTTGATCGAGCATGATATGAAACTCGTCATGGGCATTTGCGAGCGCATCGTGGTGCTCGACCATGGAGTGGTGATCGCCGAGGGATTACCTAAAGAAATCCAATCGAACACCAAAGTGATTGAAGCCTACTTGGGAGTTGAGGAGTCGGCATGAGCCCCATCCTCGAAGTCACTGATCTCAAAGTCAATTACGGTGCCATCGACGCCGTAAAAGGCATTTCATTTTCGATCAATAAGGGTGAGATCGTTTCATTGATCGGCGCCAATGGCGCGGGCAAAACCACGACTCTTCGGGCGATTTCCGGACTTGTTCCCAGAAAAGGACGAGTTCTCCTCGACGGCAAATCCACCGAGAACATTCCCGCGCATTTACTTGTTTCTCACGGTCTGGTGCATTCGCCCGAGGGACGGGGCATTTTCCTGAACATGACCGTTGAGGAAAATCTCAAGCTCGGCGCGTTTCATCGAAAGGATCGTAAGAATCTCGCCTCTGAGATGGATCACTGCTTTCAGCTTTTCCCGCGATTGAAGGAGCGCTTTAAAGCCTCCGCCGGGACATTGTCGGGGGGCGAGCAACAGATGCTTTCGATTAGTCGCGCCATCTTGTCCAAACCGCGGATTTTGATGCTCGATGAACCGTCCTTGGGTCTGGCCCCACGTATAGTTCAACAAATTTTCCAGATCATCCAACAATTGAATCGAGAGGGCATTACCATTCTCCTCGTCGAACAGAATGCCCGTATGGCGCTCAAAATTAGTCAAAGAGCCTACGTGCTCGAGACCGGACGAATCCGTCTGAGCGGCGAAGGTCGAGCGCTACTTGAAAATCCCGAAATTCAAGCGGCCTATTTGGGTCACTAGCCGAATGCGTTATAAGGTGTAAACTTATGGCCGCATCTGATTTACTTTAATCTATATGATCCGCGTGACCTGGCTCGTGAATCTTTTGTTGTTCGTGTGGTCCGCCACGGCCGAGAAATGCCCGGGCGCGGATTATGAGCCCGCATTGTCGGTTAAAACATCGGCGGGACCGGTATTGGCTCTTTGCGGATTTGAAGATCATGAAGTGAAGACACCGCCAGGCAAACGCACCTTCGCGGATTTCTCGGTTTACTTCACAAGTGCCAAACAAAAAGAGCCGCAAAAGGTTTTCAGCTCGGAAGTGGCCGAAACCTATTGGGCCAAACCTGTCGCCGGAAAAGGCTTGGAGCTTGAGGAAGTCTGGTTTTTCTCCGAACAACCCAAGCCCGCTCTCGCGCGCGAAATCACATGCACGGCCGAAAACTGCACCATCTCCGTTCCCAAGTGCGTCTTCAGCATGAAAAGCAATCCCTTCCCCGCGGCTCTTGGTGAATTCGAGAAAAAGAAAAAAGAAAATGATCTTTCCGAATACGGCGAAGAGTTGTTGGATCAAATCTGGGCGCAGGCTCTGTTGGGAGATAAGGTCGCGCAGGAATTTTATGCGGGATCTGTCTCAGGACTCGATGAGAATTTAACGGAAGTTTTCAATTCGAATAAAAAGAAACTGGCCGAGCTAAAAAATATCAATTGTCGGCCGTTGCCACCATAAAAAAGGGCGGTCAAACCGACCGCCCCAAAGCTCAAAGATCAAGTTTTAGTATGTTTGGCAAATGCCCATCTGCAAATAGCGCTGGTACATGTAGTTAACATTTTGCAGGACGCCCCGATAGAGCATTTGGCCGTTGTTCAAGACCAACACGTAGGATCCGGTGTAAGTCGGTTGAATGGTGCAGTATCCATAAGTCGGCGTCGACCAAGTCACCGGAGCCACTTGCAAGCCAGGATACGGAAGAACCGTTTGGCTGCAGATCTGGAGATAGTTCGACGGACAGTAGATGGATTGCTCCGGATATGAATTCACGATCACCGGAGGATAAGCATAATCATCGCAGGGTTCTGAGATGAAAATGTTGGTTTCCTCGATCGGTGGCGGCAGCGGATTCGGAATCACCGGAGTCGGCACGGGATAAACAGGTGCCGGAGCCGGAACGGGATAAACCGGAGCCGGTGCCGGAACCGGATAAACGGGAACCGGTCGCGGAACAGGACGCACGACAGGCCGACGAGGAGGCCAAGGGCGTCGAATCGGTGGGCGTCGTCCGAAGTTAGGAGCCACGATAGGAGGACGAATTCCTCGCGGGCCTACGGCTCTCGGACCAACCTGGCGAATTCCAGGTCCCCGACGACCATTAAAAGCATCAGCAAAATCCGCGTAAGCTAAAACCGAAGCGATTGTTAGGAACGCGATTGTTGTTCTTTTTATCAACATAAATGACTCTCCCCTGGGCAACCCAATTACATGAAAGCGTGGCAAATTCCCTGACGCATCAGTTGGACGCGAATCAGTTGCAACTGGCTCGCATGAACATGCGTGATCGGCTGATTTGCGTAAGCGATCGTGTAGATCCATCCACCAGCGTGGTGAACGGTACAAACTCTCTGAATTCCAAAACCACCGTAGCCATAACCGGGAACTCCGTGAGGCAAGGGCAACACCGGAGGAGCGACTTGGCGGCAAGCGACCTTAACACAGGGTCGCGGCTGAACCGGAACCACACAGCCCACACAACCCGGTTGCTCAATAGGAGCTTCGATAGGCGGCGGTTGATTGCCATCCGGATACTGTGGATAAGGTTGTTGTTGCGGTGGATATTGTGGATATTGTGGATTCTGCGGATAAGCTCCTGGAGCGTCAGCGAAAGCTTGGCTGGCTCCCATAAACGCAAACACGCTCACGATCAGCGCTAATTTCATTTTTAGTCCTCCTGGATTTGACGGAGGGGATATATCGCATGTTGTCGAAATGCGAAATAGGTAAAGATTAGTTGATTGAATCTATCCTATTTACAAATCAACTTGGAAAAGAGTCGTGCTCGAAACAGTTGCTTGATTGCCATGGAAGTGGCGCCGTTTTTTGTCACCAGTTTGAATCTTCTTCAGAAGATCTTTCACCAGATAAAGTAGATGGCGGAACGTCGCTTGCTCTCCTTGGGCCCGTGGAGGACTAAACCATGATTCGCCCAAGGGGACAAAGCCGACTTTTGATCCTGCTGTTATTGGGATCTTTAGCCGTCTTGAGCGCCTGCAATAAGAAGCGCTCCTCGTCCGCCCCTCAGGGACCGGCGGTGGTTCCAAACTCACAAGTTCCACCGGTGGCGCCTGTCGAATCCCCTATTATCCCCACCAGCGGAATTCCCCAACCATCGCCAGTGTGGACCGCCGGCATTCCGACCTCAACAGTTACACGAACGGGTTCAGGTGAATTGTGGAAACTGGCTCAGCTGGGATTACAAGATCCCGGTTTGATCTGCGTCCGTGGTTATCAAGGGGGAATGAAGCAAGCGGCTTCGGTCACTCATTACTTTATTCCTCCGGGCCATAAAGCCGGCGATTACCGGTGTCGTTCAGGTTTTGGCTATCCCATGCAGCCGGAGATGGCGGGAACATGTTTGCACCCTTGTCGAACTTTAGCCGCGGATCCGCGCTATCACCGCCCGGGTGAAATCCTGTTTTTTAAAAATCTGGTGGGCATGACCTGCGGAAGCGGGCCGAACAAAATGATTCACGATGGGTTCATGGTCGTGACCGACAGTGGAAATCCCGATGCCATCAATATCGAAGGCCGATTTGGAGTATTTTGGGGATCATGTACGCGGGAGCAAAATGGTTTTTGTCAGGATGAGGGAGCGATGGCGATTGATTTCGCGCTGACCTTTTCTCATTATTGCCGCGCCTGGCGTCCGCAGGACCCGCTTCATCACGCGAATATCAAATTGGCGGTTTATAATGCGGTCCGATCCGAAGCCGCTCGCCGCGGAGATCACGTGGCGGCCAGCCGATTTGATTTGGACGAGTGGATCGGCCTTAGCGTCACCCTCGACGGGTTGATCTACCGTCGCCGTTAATTCCGGTCTCAGTTTAGGACTGTTATCAAGCCCATATTGTTTCAATTTGCGACAGCATAAACCTCTAGGTTGGTTCCCATCCGCCGATTGGGCGATAATGAAATGGACAACTTAAACGAGGTTTTATGAAAATCACGAGGGCTGTACGTAAGCTTGGGTTACCTCGCACCTTGGTCATCCTGTCGCTTACGGCGATTATGATTCCATACATTTCCTGCCAATCCGCCTACGAATCCGCCAAGTACGCGGATGCCTCTTTTTCCGGAGGATCTCTTTCGGATGGCGATCCGATGGATTCCAATCCGCCGCCATTACCCACCGATCCCAATGAGTTGTTTTTCGTGGAAAGTGTACGGCCGCTTCTTCAGCAGCAGTGTTTCACTTGTCACAATCAACCTCAGTTCGTGACGGGTGAACCCGGCCCCTTGACGATCTATGAATACGCTTCAATGCGGGCCAAGCTGGCGATGGGAACCACCGCCGTGGACAATGAGCTGATACTTAAGGTTTCCAATCAGATCGCCCACACCGGCGACAATCAATGTCCGATGGGTGTGAATGCGGGCGATATTGTTTGCGGTAAGCTCATTGAGTGGTGGGAAAAAGAATTCGCCGCCACGCCGTAAAGCTTAGAATGTACCGTTTTCTATCCAGGTTCTGATTTGTATGAGTTCCGCCGAACTCAATGCCCCACCCGTCGGCATATCCTTTGGACCCATGGCACCCGAGCTGCCGATCAGTCGATAATAAATCGGCGAGGCTTCGGGATTGCCGGCCACAATAAGACCCGAGGCGGCCAATTGCGCCTCGGTTTGGGTGTGGTAGGCATGGCAGCCATTACAGCTCTGAGTGAAAATCATGCGGGCGGCGATGAATTCCGGACTGCCGCCGCCGATCGAGCCATACATATCCGCATCAAAAGTGCTCGAATTTTCCGTTTGCAAACAGGAAGAGAGGCTCCCCATCAGAATCAAAATCGCTAACCGCCACCAATTCATGTCGGATCACTTCCTTTTCTTAGCGCTAGCGGCGGCGCGCGCCGGCGGTGCACTGGAAATCGGAAGGCTTACATTGACAGTGACTTCGTCTTTAACGCCGACTCCCATGTAGCGCACGTCCTTGATGTTTAACTCCTGTAAGCTCATTTTGAACTGGGCTTTCAATACATTACCCTCAACTTCATAAGTCCCGGCCACATTTTTCTTTTTGCCCATGATTTCGATGATGCCTTTTCCTTTTCCGCCCTTACCGACGGCCTTAACCAGCTTAATCTTCGGAAATTTTTCGGTCATCAGTCGTTTTTTTAAATGATCGTCACGCAGTGAAATTCCGGTCTTGAGCGTGGTCGCGTTGACCTCTACATTTTCGGCGACGACCGAATCGCCTTTCATATATGCTGAACCCGTAACACTGGCGGTTTCGGCGGCGAAGCTTCCGGCCGGGCTGAGCGTGACATCGACAGTCACTTGGCCTTTGGCGTACGCCGTTGAAAGTGAGATTGCGAATGCCAGTTTAGCAAGTGTCTCAAAAAAAAACATTTTCCCCCCTATCAACCTTGCTCCCCAGTATCATTGTAGCTAGACTTTGATTTCGATGCCACACATTCTGATTTTTCTCGCGTTGTTTATGCCTTGGTCGGCATCCGCCTACCCCGAATTTATCGGATATAAATACGCTTCGTGTTTGACCTGTCATTTTAATGGACACGGCAACGGCCCGCTGAATGATTATGGACGGGCTCTATGGGCCGCTGAGATCGGCGGACGGGCCTTCGCGTTTGGACGAACGGATGAGGAGTTGGGCCAAGCTTCTGGATTTTTGGGAAGCGTGCAATTTCCATTTTGGATACGGCCGGGGCTCAAGGGTCGACAACTTGTAATGAAACCGAATCCTCCGTCTTCCGGTGCGTACACTCGAAACATAACAATGCAGGCGGATGCGAACCTCGCTATTTTCTTTGATCGCAATCAGAAATACGGATTCATCGGCTCGATCGGATATGTACCGGAACCGCAACGGTACGCGAATATTCAAGGCGGCAAAAAAATTGAGGAGATGATTTCGCGGGAGCACTACGTTCGCGTGCTTTACGGCGAAAACTTATGGCTCTACGCGGGGATGCTCGACAAGGTGTACGGGATTCGTCATGTGAATCACACCGCTTTCAATCGCGCCAAGCTCGGGTTCGGCCAAAACGACCAAGCGCATAGTTTCATTGCCCACTATATCCAGCCGAAATACGAGTTCACCGTTGATCTCTTCATGGGAAATTTGTTTCAGGACGCGAAACTCAGGCAAAAGGGAGTTTCCACCTTGTATGAATACGAACCCGCCGAAGCCTGGCGAATCGGCGGCTCAGCACTTTACTCCTTCAATGATTATATAAAGAACGGTCGTGTGGGCGTTTTCAACCGGTACGGTTTCGGCGACGGTTCGGCGCTGCTTGGCGAACTGGGATTAATCCATGACGACCCCAAAGTCGGCGACGCCAAACTTGGCTATTATTTTTACGGCCAGGCCATTCAAAAGCTTTACCGAGGTTACCATGTGTTTGTGGTGGGTCAGCTTTACAAGGATGACATGAAAGCCGGTCGCCCTGATTTATTGCGGACCGGTGCCGGGCTTTTAATTTTTCCGGCGTCCCGTTTCGAATGGCGGGTTGAGTTGGAGAATGGACGCCAATTTACGGATAGCGCGGAAGTACAGAGGGAATCGTGGATTATATTAACACAGCTGCACGTCTCGCTCTGATTTTGCTCCTGATCGCACCGGGAGCGGAAGCCAAAGAGCGCCGTAAGAAAACAAAAAAAGCCAGAGAAACCGTCGTTGTAACTCGTACTTTTCCGATCGAGGACCGTCCGACCAAGCGTCGCTACTTCAGTACGACTGGGACCTACCTCTTTTGGCAGGAGGCGATCACCTTGGTGCGAGGATCCAGTACCACCAAAATGCAGACGCAACTTAAGGGACTCAGCATCGGCTTTGATTACCACATCCCTCGTCGGGCCTCGGACTGGGAAAAAATAGTCGGTGTGGATCTTTCCTTTGGAACTTTGAAAGGAAAGGGCGAATCAGTGATAATTCCAGACGTTCTGGACAACCAGTTCTGGTGGGGCACCACTTTCCGCGCCGGCCTGGTTTATAATACCACTCCGGTGTCCAGGTTCGGAGTCTACATTCCGGCGGTTTATCGTAAAATTCAGTGGAAATTTAACGCCGGCTCGGACCTCAAGGCCAAGGATGAACCTTACTCTTTTGGGATCGGGGCTATTTACCAAAATCGCTTCACCGACAAGCTGGCCATGAATATTACGCTTTCTCACCAGCATTCGTGGCGTACGTCGATTTGGGCCTTTGGTATGAATTGGGCCTTCTAGGCCGTCTAAGAAACTATTTTGAAATTCCGACAATCCGGACATTTTCACTCTAAAAGCCCTTTATTTTGACGCCCAGCCGATTCCTCTTTTGGCCCGGCCTTTGCGATGAGCGAAGGAACGGAGGATGCCATGAGATTTTTAAGAATGATAATCAGGTCGAAGTCAGGCCCCATTCCCTCGCGTTCCACTGATGTCAGGTCATCCTGCAGATATGGATGCCGTCCTCAGACTCCAGTGGGTGAGTTGCTCTATCCTCGTCAGGGAGGGGAGCCGAAATGGATTTATCCGGACTATCTCCAGCTGGTGATGGAGCGGACGAACCGCTAATTCAATCGATGTTCGATGCCGAACCGCAAATTTTTACGGCATAAGAGCAGGTAATTACCCGTTTCGATTTTGATCTCGATGTAATTTCGATTGGATTTGTGGAGTCCGCTTTGATCCACGAAATGAAAAATCCGTTTTATTCCAAGAAGGTCATAGTGAATTCTCTCAACGATGAACGTCGTCCGGTTTGGTTCCATCTCATCCACAACGCTTTGAGCGATAAAGCTGGCCAGGATTTCCGACTTATCATTGAGGATTTCAATATCAAATTGGTCAAAAAAGCCGGAACTCGTCCGTGCAAAATGCACTGACCATCCGTTCGTAGATTCACAAACCATTGAGAACGCCTGAAAGGGCAAAAGCCCAAGAATTAGAATCATAAAAAACCGTGTGAAGGCGCGCATAGCAATACCTCGGATGAACGCGGTCAATTTTTAGGGAGTAACCCTTCTATAGGCTTTTCCGAGGAAAGTTAAATTAATTTGCTGACGACGGGCCGAGGATGCCGTGAGATCAATTGGCCAGGAATCCTTCACACCTCATCACCTGGAGCTGGGAGACTCGAACCAGAAATTCAAATGACGAATTCCTGATGACCTCACCAGGTATTTTGCGGGTGAATCGCCCATGGTCCGCGAGAACGGGGATGCACACGGACATGGAATTCAGATTTCTCGATAAAATCACGGCGTACTCGGAGCGAAAGAAAACATACATTCCGGAGAGAAGACTTCTCCAATCGGGACTGATTTCCAGGCTGGTCAGGAGAAATTTGGCGTCGTCGGGGAAAAGATCAAAGATATGAAAGTCGGTGCTGGCGTCCAAGAGCGCCAGGTCGATCGGCGTTAGTTGAGCCTTTTTCTCTTTTTCCACCTCCAGCCGTTTTCTCACAAACTCAGCTTTCGGAGCGTCAAGGGTTAGTGTGCGAAACCGGATGACCGTGGTTCCCTCAAGCCTTTGCAAATACGCGATCGGACCCGGCTCATCAGGATGGCCTGTCTCAACCGTTAATCCCCATTCGGAGGTGGGGTAAGTTCGGGAAAACATCTTCCAGTCCATCGAGTGCTCAAGATTTTTATTGAACAAATACTGGCGGCCCTTCTTGAGCCGGAACAGGTCGGTGCATCGGAAATGGTACTCGGTGACTCGCTGGTCGGTGGATTGCGGTCCGTCGACCCTCCCAATTTGCGCAAGGATAAGTAAGAGGACGAGAACAGCATTCGCAACCACACCGCTGGAATAACCCGGTTCCTGGCGAAATGACAAGATGGCGTGGTTAAACAGAATAAAGCTACGATTCCGACTCGCGTTTAATGTATAATTTCCATGACATGCAACGGATTCCAAAGTGTCGTTTTTCAACTTCGGGTGTTGAGGCGTCGAAGCGCTATGAAGCTTTCAGGGAAAGCATGGGTGTGGTGTTCGAAGTCACCAAACCCAGCGCCACGGGCTCTGATTTTTCCGCCGAAATCACAACCTATTCCTTCGGTGAAGTTTTGCTCGTTGAATGTGAGACCAAGGGGCAACACTTCAATCGAACACGTCAGATGATCGCGCGAGATGGAGTCGATCATTTTCTGATTCAAACGTACGTTTATGGTTTCACCAAACATTCGGACGCCGGTCGTGAAGCGATTGGAAGCCCTGGGAAAATTCTGGTCATAGACACATCCCAACCTTGGAGCGCGATCACCAATGACTTTTGCAATTGCACGTTGGTGGTCCCGCGGCGGTTGTTGGCGCCCCAGTTGACCCATGAGGATGCTCAGCACGCTCGGGTGATTGATATGCGAAACCCCTTTTGTCAGCTGATTTTGGGTTATATCAACGGATTATTGCACTCGGTTGGCGAGATGTCGGTGCAGGATGCGACGGAAGCGTCACGTGTGTGTTTGGGTCTGATTGCCGCGGCCTTAAATCGAGAATCAGCCGGCGGCTCAACGAAGACGCCGTCACTTCTTCACCTGCAGATGCTGAAATCGAGTATAAAACGATTTATTGATCAAAATCTTCATCGGCCTGAACTGAGCATCGACTTGATTTGTGAGCGTTTTAACATCTCACGCACTCATTTTTATCGTTTGTTTGATCCGGAAGGTGGGATCGCTCAGTATGTTCGGGCGCGGCGCTTGGATCTTGCCTACAAAAAATTTTCGGCGCCAGGTCATGAATGGCTAAGTATTTCCGAGGTCGCCCGGGCCGTCGGTTATTCAGATGCCTCCGCCTTCACACGAGCCTTTAGACGCCGCTTTGGGATCGCGCCAAGTGATGTTCCGCATGCGCCGAGCCTGAATCTTTCGTCCCTTGCGAACTCGTCGCGAACTTGGGAGAGTTGGTTCTTGCAACTTTAGATTTGCGAACTTGCTCGCGTCCGGGAAACGCGGGATAAGCGGACGTTGTGACTTCATTCAATGAAATTGAAAGGCGCGCGCGGGCCTGTGACATATGCCGGGCTCATTTACCTTTGCCGCCACGGCCGGTTTTTCAGGTCCATCCGTCTGCTCGCATTCTTATCGTGGGCCAGGCGCCCAGTCTGATTGTTCATGAAACCGAAATTCCTTGGAATGACAAAAGCGGTGATCGTTTGCGGGAATGGATGGGAATTTCCCGTGACATATTTTACGACAAGAAAAAGGTGGCCATATTGCCCGTCGGATTTTGTTACCCGGGAAAAGATAAGACCGGCGACAAGCCGCCACGCAAAGAGTGCTTTCGGCTTTGGCACCATCAATTCCTTGAACACATGCCAGCGATTCAATTGGTGGTTCTCCTAGGTACGTATGCTCATGCCGCCTTTCTCGGCTCGCGGCGGAAATCGTCATTAACCGCGACGGTCAAGGCGTGGCGTGAATATGCGCCCAAGAATTTGCCGCTTCCACACCCCTCACCGCTGAATAACCTTTGGATGCATAAGAACCGTTGGTTCGAACGCGAAGTTCTTCCCGAAGTCGCGCGTAGGGTTCATGTGGCTCTAACATAAAGGTTGCTCACTGCCTTAATTCAGACGGAATGTCTTTCAAATCCGGGTAAGGCATAAAGCTTTCCACAGCCGATGGGGGCCACTCGTTTGGTGACCTCACTCGTCCAACAGCCGATTGATAAAAAGTTCCCTTCATTCCTATGGCAAAATCAGCGCAGCTCTTATTGGCGATGTAAAAGGTCTTTTTGTCTTGAGAGGGCTGCCATTCGCCTTGGTAAATCTTTCCCTTATTCCAAAAGCGGCGGGATCTGTCGAATTTTCTTTTGCGTGAGATCGCCGCTTCAATCAAGGAGCCCTGATCCTTGGCGAGCTCTTCGTGCATTTGCTGTTCCCATCCAGGGCGTGGTTCGGCCCAGTGGGTGGCCGAGATTCGTTTCTTCCAGTAATCGATAATTCTGTCGGTGGCCTCCGAAGAGCTTTGGCAGGAGCGCACTTCGAGATCGAAAGCATATCCGTGTCGCTCGGGAGCGGGAAACAGGAAGATAGCTAAGACGGACACGCCGAAAACGACGGCACAAATGTTACGAAAGCGTTGTCGTTTTTTTGGATTGAAAGCGAAAAGACGTGCTACGCCATAAAGCATGAATCCGAGCACGAAACCGCCGGGTCCCGACATCAAAATTCCGACGAGTGGACCCTGATTGGCCTCGGGCGCGAGAATCATGGGTCCAAAAAATCCAGCCGCGAAGCCGACCGCGCCAAAAATTATAGCCCAACGGACCGATTCCAAATTCTTCGACATGAGCCTTAAGCTTAGAGAGCCAAGCGAATATCAACAAGTCCAGGTTATTGATTGCCGCCAATTGAGGAACGATCTGAATGTTTTTCGAATCGTGAAAATATCTGTGAGTTCGGAGAAATCCACCACAAGCAGGATGGTTATACTGATGACCATACGGCCTACTACATCATCCTCAATGACAGACTCGTGTTTCTGAGTACAACTCCATATGTTGATGGAACCTACGGTTCTGAATTTGGAACTCCCGATGCTGTGATTGAAACTCTTGGCGCACTAATTCGAATTGCAAGTGTAACCGGGTGTGAATTTCGGAGCGAGTGAGATTGTCTCGGGCTCCTGCCCTCGACCCTTCGCCCGTGGGCTCAGGGCTGACGCGCAAAAATAGCATCCTGCTATTTTTGTCGAACACGAGAGTTCTCAATTCACTCCTCTGCACCAAACAAAAAAGCCACCCCGATAGGGTGGCATTTTTATTTGGCGGAGAGAGTGAGATTCGAACTCACGAACGGGGTTAACCGTTACACGCGTTCCAGGCGTGCGCCTTAAACCACTCGGCCATCTCTCCGTTTTGGTTTTGAATTTCATGTGCTAGCATTTCGGTCGCTGAGCGTCCAGTGACAGTCGGAGAATTCGCTGGCCGCGAACTCCGTCAGACCCGACGCTGGCGAAAAAATTCGCTCAAAATGCGGCCGCAGGGCTCGGCCATAACGCCCGAAGTCACTTCAGGGCGATGATTCAAGCGTTCATCCCGCAGAACTTGATAAAGCGAGTCGACCGCCCCGGCTTTGGGGTCCTTGGCGCCGTAAACAACCCGATCCACCCGGGCTTGGATAATGGCTCCGGCGCACATCAAACAGGGCTCAAGGGTCACATAAAGCGTACAGCCGCTTAAACGCCATCGGCCGAGGTGGGCCGTGGCCCGCTCCAAAGCCAGGATTTCGGCGTGGGCCAGCGCCGAGGGCCGGGTTTCCCTCTCATTGTAAGCTTCCGCAATGATTTGGTTTTCACAGACAATAACGGCCCCTACGGGGACCTCTCCCGCGTCCGCCGCGCAGGCAGCCAATTCTAGGGCTTTTTGCATGTACTTAAAATCGTTGTCGCTGACCACAGGCTTTGTTACACCTGATAGACTTCTCAAGTCTACAAGCCAGCGAAGGAAGGTGATAAAGAGTGGCATTAGTGCGAATTCGCGACAACGAAGCCTTTGAACAGGCTTTCCGGCGATTCAAAAAAGCCTGTGAAAAATCGGGCCTCCTGTCTGAAATCAAAAAGCGGGAGCATTTTGAAAAGCCCAGCGTGCGCCGTAAAAAGAAATCCATGGCCGCGCGCAAGCGTTTGTTGAAGAAACAACGTCGGGGACCGTAATCAGCGAAAGGTGATCGTGATGGGTTTACGTGAGAAAATTCTCGAAGACATCAAGCTCGCCATGAAAAACAAGGAAGCGGATCGTTTGAGCGCGATCCGTTTTCTTCAATCGGCGATCAAAAACCGTGAGATCGAGTTGCGCCCGAATCCGATGTCCGAACAGGACGTGATCGGCGTGATCCGAAAACTAGCGAAACAGCGTAAAGATTCGATCGCGGAATTTGAAAAAGCCGGACGGACTGATTTAGTCGATAAAGAAAAATTTGAACTCAACGTTCTTGAAGAATATTTGCCGCAGCAAATGCCGGCGGACCAAGTCGCCAAAATCGTGGACGAGGTCATCCAGTCGACCGGCGCCACGAGCATCAAGCAAATGGGTGCGGTGATCAAAGAGGTCATGGCCCGAACCGCCGGTCAGGCGGACGGCAAAATGATCAGTGATCTGGTTAAAAGTAAACTGCAGTAAGTGCGCCTGATCGGGGGGACTGCACGTGAAGTTTCCGCAGGATTTCATCGAGCGGGTTCGAGAGGCGTCGAACATCATCGACGTCATCGGACAATACGTTCAACTGCGCCGGACGGGTCACAATCATCAGGGGCTTTGTCCGTTTCACAATGAAAAATCGCCGAGTTTCTCCGTCAGTGAGGATAAACAAGTTTACCATTGCTTTGGTTGCAAAGCCTCGGGAAACGTCTTTTCCTTCGTGCAAAATTATCAAGGGCTGACTTTCCCCGAGGCCGTCGAGTTTCTGGCCCGCCGGGCGGGATTGCCCATTCCGCAAGTTGAACGTGGCGAGAATCCGCGTTCGAGTAAAGAACCGCTGTTCCGCGTGAACGCGCTGGCGGCGAATTTCTTCGTCACTGAACTTAAAAAATTGCCGTCGTCCCATCCCGTAAAAGAGTATTTGCGCCGGCGGGGTTTATCCGAGGAGTTGGTTGAAACTCATAAGCTGGGCTACGCGCCCGATGCCTGGACTCAACTCACGGATTTATTTGATTCAAAAAAAGTACCACTCTCGTTGGCTGAACAGTTGGGCCTCATCAAGCGGCGAACGGGTGGAAAAACCGGTCACTACGATATTTTTCGCCACAGGCTCATGTTCCCCATCATTTCCTCTTCGGGGCAGGTTTTGGGTTTCGGCGGACGCGTGCTCAACAAAGAACACCAGCCCAAGTATTTAAACAGCCCCGATTCGCCGATCTTTCATAAAGGTAAAGTTTTTTACGGGCTGAATTTTTCCGGCAAATACATTCGCGCCGCCGATGAAGCGATCATCGTCGAAGGTTACATGGACTGGCTCGCGTTGGTGAAAGGTGGCGTAACCAACGTGGTGGCGACTCTCGGGACGGCGCTCACCCCCGATCACGCCCGCGCGATCAAGAGATTCACAAATAAAGTGTTGTTGCTTTTCGATGGCGATGAGGCCGGGCGGTCCGCGGCCCGCCGGAGTTTACCCATTCTTCTGGAAGAGGGAATACTTTGCCGGGGCCTGATTCTCCCCGATGATCTGGATCCCGACGACTACATAAACAAATTTGGTGCGGATAAACTGAAAGCCCTGATTGCCGCCGCTCCCGATTTGTTTGAAATCGTGGCCGCGAATGTCTGGATGGAGTCGAAAGGTTCGCCTTCGGGAAAAGTCCGATTTTTGGATGAGATGAGTCCGATCCTTGAGCGGGTCTCCGACGGGCGGTTAAAAACCCTCTACATTCAAAATTTGGCGAACCTCATTGATGTGGCTCCAGCCCTCATCGAACAGAGCGTCAAAAAGCCCGTAAAAAGGCGAGAGGTACGGCCTCAGGCCACCCCAGAAGCGCCCAAGGCGGCCCAGGAGCCCGATAAAATCGATTTGAAGGGCCTGCCCAAACCCGAACTCGAATTATTAAACGTAATCCTGCTTCGGGAGGTCTATCTAAAAGAGGCTTTGGCGTCAGGGGTGTTCACACAGATATCACATCCGGGGGGGCGTAAAGTCTTTGGGCGGTTGCAGGAACTGTATGGACTAATGCCCAATAAATTTGATATGTTATCGGCCTTAATAGCAGGAGAAGTTTGTCAACCGGAGATGGTAACTAGACATCTCACGGACCCCTATCGGAATTTAACCGACGATGGCGCGGCGAAGCTCTTGCAGGATTGTATTCTGAGAGTGAAGGATAAATTTTTGCGAAACCAATCAAAAGAATTACTTTCAGGATTACGGGCCTTAAACCCGGCAGATTCGGCCGACCAACTGGAACAGATAATGAATGTCCACCGGAATCGAAGGTCATTAGCCCGCGATTCTTAAAACCCTCTAAGTAGGTTTAGGAGCACTTTAGGAATGTCAAAAACCACCACAGACAATAGCACGAAAGCGACCGCACCAGCACTGACGCTGCAGCAACAGGAAGAGCTGATAAAGGAGGAAATCCAACGGTTTATCCGCATTTCCAAAGAGCGCGGCTCGCTGACTATTGAGGAAATTAATGAGCTTCTTCCGGCCGAAATCGTGGCGCCCTCCGTGCTCGATACTTTCATGCAGGCGCTCGAGGTCAATGGTGTAGCAATTACAGAACCGTCAGAAAATAAGAAAGAGGAAGAAGAAGACCAATTTTTCCTTAGCGACCCCGATAAGGAGACCGAGGAAGAAGAGGAAGAAGAAAAAGAGACGGAGGGCGACGCCAAATCGAATGACCCCGTCCGCCTCTACCTCAGAAAAATGGGTAGCGTTTCGCTTCTCACCCGTGAAGGCGAAGTTGAAATCGCCCGCCGAATCGAAGCCGGTGAGCGCGAAATCGTTCGCGCGATCACCATGTCGCCGATCGGAACCAACGAGATCATTCAGTTGGGTAAGCGGCTTGATGAAGGGCGAATCAAGGTTAAAGCCATCTTCCGCGGTTTGGAAGACGAAGACACTCAGTACGACGAGCAGGAATACGTTCAGAAAATTCACGAGCTGATCGGTCACGTTAAGAAATATCAAAAGAAAGCCGCGAAGCCTTTTCAGGTGATTAAAGAATCTCCGCATAAATCGCCCACGGCGGAAGCGGCGGCCAAGGAGCTCGAGAAACTGAACGCCGAGTTGATGGAAAACTTCGAAAGCATCAACTTCAACCGCAAGACCATCAACCGCATCGTGATTAAATTTAAAAATCTCGTGGCCCGGATGTCCGAGCTTCGCAAACGCGTGAAGACCGCGGTGGAAAAAACCTTCCACAAAGACATTCATCACATGGCGCAACGTTTTAAGCTGATGGAAACATCGGAGCAGGAAATCGCCAAGATGACCAAAGAGACCGGCGGTCTCACGTTCAATCAGTTCCGCAATTTCTATTTGTCGGCCGCTGACGCGCAAGAACGTCTGGATCGGCTGATGAAAGAAACCGAGATGACGTTCGAGTGGATTCGCGACACTTACACGGCCATCTGGAAAGGTGAACGCGAAGCGGACAAAGCGAAATCCGAACTGGTTGAGGCGAATCTTCGTCTCGTGGTTTCGATCGCCAAGAAATACACCAATCGCGGATTGCAATTTTTGGATCTGATTCAAGAGGGCAACATCGGTTTGATGAAAGCCGTCGACAAATTCGAATACCGTCGCGGTTACAAGTTTTCGACCTATGCGACATGGTGGATCCGGCAGGCGATCACTCGCGCGATCGCCGACCAGGCGCGCACGATTCGTATTCCGGTGCATATGATCGAAACGATCAACAAATTGGTGCGCACGAGCCGTTATCTGGTGCAGGAATTGGGACGAGAGCCCACTCCTGAGGAGATCGCGGTTAAGATGGATATGCCGGTCGATAAAGTCCGCAAAGTTCTCAAAATCGCCAAGGAGCCGATCTCTCTCGAAACTCCGGTTGGTGAGGAAGAAGATTCACACCTGGGAGATTTTATCGAGGATAAAAAGGTCATTAACCCCTCGGATGCCATTGTTAACCTGAATTTGGCCGAGCAAACCCGACGGGTTCTGGCGACACTCACGGCGCGTGAAGAGAAAGTTCTTCGCATGCGCTTTGGTATCGGCGAGGAAAGCGACCACACCCTTGAGGAAGTGGGGCAGGATTTCAACGTCACCCGTGAACGGATTCGTCAGATTGAAGCCAAAGCCTTGCGTAAACTTCGCCATCCGAGCCGTAGCAATAAATTAAAGGCATTTATCGAGTAGACGCTTTGCCGCCCGGCGGCGGGCGTTTTGTTTGCATTAACCTCCTTCGGACGTGTTCCGAGGAGGTTCTATGCGGATACTTTTCTGGATCGCGGTCGCACTTACATTGATTGGAGCCTCAGCAGCGCCGCAATCATATATCGAAATCAGGTTGGATTTGACCACTCATTCGGTCGAGATTCAAAGCCCCACGGGCGAATGGATCGCGGCGGAATCATTGATCCTCGATGACGATCGACTTGAAAACGCGATCGAAGCGACGGATCTGCAAACGTCCATTCGCTCGGGAAATTTGGTTTATAGACCAGCGGGCGGGCTTAATTCCTGTGCCGCGTCCTATCCTTATGATCCGTGTGTCCCCTGTTCCACATGCCCAACCGTCTTACCGGTCTATCGGGTGCCCACTCGTCCTTACGTTTATACCGCGCCACAGTTATTAAAAGCGTCATCGGGCGCCATCCTAAAACGTGTGCAACCGGTCATCGTGCGCCCCATCGATTCGCACAAAAAGTATCCATACATATATTTTGTTTTCCCTCGCCAGTGGTGGTGACAGCTGAAAACCCGGACCTTGGTACAGTTGTCTTGACCAAGGTCTTGGGCGAATAATCAATCAATTTAAACTTTTTAGGGGGAATTATGAAACGGGTGTTCTGGCTATTGATGGTCATCATCTTTAGCGCGCCGGCATTTGGCCACGATCCAGTTACGGAATTCGTCGATGACACGCTCACGACCGGTAAAGCCATCTTGGAAAATAAAGATGAGGCGGTCCGGTTCAGCGGGATGTGTTTGCTTTTAAAAGAGCGTTTGGGGCAGCCGCAGATCGCCAGCGTTTGGCTGGGAAACTATTTCGGCTTGTCGCGTGATCAGAACGCGATCACGGAATTTATTGGCATGGTGCCGTCGATGCTTATGACCAAAGCCCTGCCTTTTTTGGGCGCGGGCGTGCACGGCACATATACCGTCGATGAACATGCCAAATTACGTGGTGAAAACTTGTTCGAGGTGGGTGTGACGATCCGCACGGGCAATAAAACCTATCGTGGATATGTCATCGTGCAAAAGCTGGCTCTGAAACTGGAGATCGTCGACATTGAATACTTGGGAATGAGCTTGGTTCAATCGCAATCGGGTGAGTATCAGCGGATTTTGAATGACGAGTATAACAAAGATCCGCATGGCTCCTTGCCAGTGACCGCATTGGTAAATCACATCAAATCGCAACCTGATTATCGTTCTTGCCAGTAAGCTGGCATTTGATGAGAAAAATTTAATGACCGGAGTCCTTGCGACTCCGGTCATAGCTGTACTATCCTTCACAAGTGAATCTCATAGAAATTTCACTCAGGCGGACGGTTTTCGCCTGGATCTTAATGGCGGCGCTGATTGTCTTTGGCGGATTCGGCCTTAGCCAACTTGGTGTCAGCCAGCTTCCCGACGTCGATTTTCCAGTCGTCAGTGTTTCCGTGAACTTCGAAGGTGCCGCGCCTGAGATCGTGGAAGCTGAACTCATCGATGAAATCGAAACCGAACTTCTGTCGATCGAAGGCGTCCAGGAAATGAAGTCGAGCGTGAGGCAGGGATCCGGTTCGGTTCAGCTGAATTTCGACATCAATCGCAACGTGGATGTGGCGCTGCAAGAGGTGCAAACCGCCATCAGTCAGATCCGTTTGCCAATGGGAGTGGATCCGCCGGTGGTTCGCAAACGAAATCCCGAAGAATCGCCCATCATGTTCATGTCTTTGACTGGCGATGTTCCGATTCGCGAACTGATCGTGTTCGCCGATCAGTATCTGCTGGATCAGTTCCGCTTTTTACCGAATATCGGCGATGTCGATATCCGTGGCTTCAGTGACCGGAATCTTCGCGTTTGGCCCCATCTCGATAAGTTGAAGCGCCTTGAGTTGACGGTCTTGGATGTGATCGAGGCCATCACCACCCAGCACGTGGAGGCGGCTGCCGGCCAATTCGTCGAAAACGAGCGGGAACTACGGGTGCGATGGCTGGGTGAGGCCTATAGCGTCGATGAGGTTAAAAATCTAAGGCTTCTTCGTCGTGGCGGTCAGACCATTCAAGATGTGCGTTTAACAATCGGTGATGTGGCGGATGTGGAAGATGGTTTGTCGGATATCCGCCGGCTCGCGCGCGTGAACGGCAAACCTTCGATTTCAATCGCGGTCAGCAAGCAGCGGGGCGCCAACGAGGTCGAATTGGCGGAGCACGTAAAGCAACAAGTGGAAAAGGTTAAAAAGTCGCTCCCTGAAGGTTACGACCTCAGCTTGCGGGTGAACTTTACCGAACCCACCAAGGCGGTTGTGAACTCCACCTTGGAAAAACTGGTCGTGGCCGGCGTGGTCACGATTTTGGTTTGTTTTCTTTTCTTGGGCAGTCTTCAAGCCGCGCTCAACGTGCTTTTCAGCATCCCGACGTCGATCGTGGGCACGTTTTTCTTTTTATATCTTGCGGGATTCACCCTGAATCTCTTCTCGTTGTTGGCGTTAACGCTGGCCATTTCCATCGTTGTGGACGACGCCATTATGCTCCTTGAAAATATCGTGCGCCATTACCGAATGGGGAAACCTCCTTACAAAGCGGCGTTTGACGGAGCGATGGAGATTCTTCCGGCCGCCACCGCCGCGACTTTGGCGGTGATCGCCGTGTTCGCACCGGTGATTTTCATGGAAGGCATCACCGGAAAGTTCTTTTTCCAGTTCGGCGTGGCCATGTCGATCGCCGTTCTGCTTTCATTGCTTGAAGCCGTGACGATTACGCCCATGCGAGCCGCGGCGTTCATGTCAACAGCACCCACAATTTCCGCGTTCGAGAGAAAATTGGACCATTGGTTTGAACGTTTGAATGAAATTTACCGGAACATCCTGCGCGTGACCTTACGACATTCCGGCATGGTGGTTTTCATTTCGATGGTTTTCTTCGTGGTGTCCTTGTACATGGTGCGAATGATCCGACAGGAGTTCGTTCCCATGCAGGATCAGAACTTCATTATTCTGAGCGGTCAGCTTCCGCCGGGGACATCGCTCGAAATGACTTCAAAAGCCGCGGAGAAAATCGAAGCGGTTGTGGGCGCCATCCCCGAAGTGGAAGGTTATATGATGTCCGTCGGTGGCGGCCCCGGAGCCAGCAGCGTGAATCAAATGTTCATGCCGATTTCGTTGACGAACCGACTTGAACGAAAACGGACGCATCTTGAGATCATGGCGGAAATTCGTAAGGGGTTGAAAGACATTAAAGACCTGCGTGTGAGCCTACGTGATATTTCGTCACGCAATTTAACCGTGGGCCGGCAATTTCCGATCTCCCTGAATCTCCAAGGCGGCGATCTAACCGTTCTGAATGAGAAAGCTCAGGAGCTCATCAAGCGACTTGAAGATGAAGGTCTGGCGCAGGACATGGATACGGATTTCAGGCTCGGTGTTCCCGAGTTGCAGATCGAGCCCATTCGTGACCGGTTGGCGGCGAAAGGCGTGAGCATCGAATCGGTGGCGAACACACTGAATGCGGCGATCGCCGGAACTCGCGTCAGCCGTTACACGGCCAGTGGCCGTCGATATGACATCCGGGTGAAAGTCCCTGAATCGGAAATCCTTACCCGTGAAGACATTCGCAAAATCGGTGTCCGCAACCAGTTCGGCAATATTATTTCGCTCGGGGATTTGGTGAGCATTAAAGAGGTGAGCACGATTCAGACCATCACGCGGATCAATCGTCAGCGTGCGATCGGGGTTTTCGGCCAATTAAAAGAAGGCAAATCGCAGGCCGCGGTGATCGCTCGCGCCGAGGAAATCGCGCGGGAGATATTGCCCGAAGGATATTCGATGTCGCTGGACGGATCGGCGGCGGGCCTGGCGGAAAGTTTTCGTAGTCTGACGATGGCGCTCTTACTGGGAATTGTTGTGGCTTACATGGTTCTCGCGGTCCAGTTTAACTCCTTTATTCAACCGATCTCCGTGCTCATGGCGCTCCCATTCAGTTTGACGGGCGCCTTGATCGCCCTTTGGGTGAGCGGCATCTCGCTGAACCTCTTCAGCTTCATCGGATTGATCGTGTTGATGGGTATCGCCAAAAAGAATTCGATTCTTCTGGTTGAGTTCACCAATCAGGTGCGTGACCGCGAAAAACTGGATGTGACGGAGTCGCTTCTTAAAGGCTGTCCGGTCCGCTTGCGTCCGATTTTGATGACGTCGGTGGCGACGATCGCCGCCGCGGTTCCCTTGGTGGTCGGCAATAGTTTGGGGCAGGAGACGCGCACACCAATGGGGCTGACCATTATCGGTGGAATGCTTCTTTCCACATTGCTCACGTTGTTCGTGGTGCCTTCGCTTTATAAAATGTTGTCGCGTTTCGAGCGCCGTCAGGCGACTTTTTGATCCCTGGGCGCTTCCATGGGAATGAGTAAGCCTTCACGGTTGTTTATCGCGAAGGTTGTAGCCAAGACCAGGCAAACCGCCAGCGGATCGAACACGATCACGAACAAAACGATCAGCCAGATGGCCACTTTATCGGTTTTCGCGCCAAGGGCCTCCGCCACGTAGATCACGGGACCGATTTCCATTTGATAGGAATTTTTCTTCAACTCTTCGTTACGAAGTTTCATCTGCACTTCGATCGCTTGTTGTTGCAATTTCCGAATGTGCGGCTCCATTTCTTTTTGCATATCCAATCGCCGCGTGATCCGGTTAGCGGGAACGTTATCGATCGACTTTTGAACACGTTCGATTTCCGACTGAATTTTCCGTCCCTGAGATTCCAGGTAATCGATGCGCACGAGGGTATCTTTGAGGTCGGCCGAGGTTTTTTGGTAAGCAAATGAGAGATAGCCGAAGATCCCCATGCTGGTGATGGCCATGAGAATACTGACCGCCAGGCATAGGTAAAATTTCATGATGATGTTCAACCGGGACCAGTTTCGGTGCAGAAAGCTGGCCGAAACCATTTGGCCAATTCCAGTGCTCCGGCCATGATGCCCACGGCGACAGGGGCCCCCGAGAAAAGTTTAGTCAGGCCCATAATGGAAAAAGCCGCTCCAGTTATTGAAATCAGAGCGGCCGATAGACCTAAAACTAAAATGAAGGCCTTGTTCATAACTTCAGATTTATCGGAATGTTATCCGTCAATCTGAACTTATGATCATCAATGGCGTTCGATTTTTACGCTCTTCAGTACCACGTCCTGTACGGGACGATCGCCCGCCGAAGTTTTGGTCTCGGAGATCTTTTTAACGACATCCAGACCTTCGACCACTTCGCCGAAGATGGAGTGCTTGTTATCGAGCCATGGCGTGGGTTCAACCGTAATAAAAAACTGGCTGCCATTGGTGCCGGGGCCGGCGTTCGCCATGGACAAAATACCGGGTTTGTCGTGCTTTAAATCAGGACTGAATTCATCCTCAAAGGTGTAACCGGGTCCGCCCCGACCATTGCCCAGCGGATCACCGCCCTGAATCATGAACTTCTTGATCACCCGATGGAAAACCGTGCCGTTATAAAGCGGCTTCTTTTCTTTCTTGCCGGTTTTTGGATCCGTCCATTCTTTGGTGCCTTCGGCGAGGCCCACGAAATTTTCAACCGTTTTCGGAGCCTTGTCCGGAAAAAGGCGCACCTTGATCTTGCCCATCGACGTTTCCATCACAGCGAACATTTCTTTTCCCTTGCTTGTAGTTTTGCTTTTGGCTTTCGCGGCATTTTTTCCGGATTCTTTGGCGGTACCGCCGTCAGCGGCGATGACCGGAGCGGAAAAGACGAGCAAAAGCGCGATCAATACGGAATTCATTACTCTTCCCCCGTTTTAAGAGGAAAGTGAAATGGAATTCCGTCAGTTGGTCAATGCTTGGGTCGCCGTGTGCTGGTGATTGGCGGTCAATTGCCTTACGGACCGGCAAATGGAGTTCAGCCCGGTCACTTTCGGCAGAAAACCAAGTACCCGAAAATGCTTGAGCTTACCGGCCCGTTTCAGATCCACCAAGCGGATGGGTGCGCTTGAGCAGAAGAGAACGTTAACTGGAGTCAGATCGCTCCATTGGTCCACGACCGTGGGATCCACATCGATCAGATGATCGGCGTTTTCCAGGGTGGTCACCCCGTCCCAATCTTGCAACATGCAGTCGGTCACCACCATGTCAAACCGTCGGTCGGCGAGGAGGTTGGCGCCTTCAAACGGATCCAAGGCAATATCCACCCGGTAATTTCCCGTGCGCTCCAATTGTTCTTTGAGCGCCATTGCGAACTCGGGGTCGTCATCGATGACCAAAATCGTGTGTCCAGGCCAATTCGCCGAGTCCTGCGCCATGATACTTTTCGGCAGGATCGGAACCTGAGGCATTGTCGTTGAAGTCAAACTCATGAGTTCCTCCTCACTTTCTGATACTTGGATGCCTGCCGATTCTGCAGCGGACATGCCATAGAAAAGACCCGTTTGCGGCAATCTTGGATTAAAGAAGCGGGGCAAAATTCCCCATGGTGGTTCCACGTTGCACCCAAAAGGACTCATTTAATAACAGCTCGGACTTTTCACCAATGGCCCCCGGATTGCTCAATCTGATTGGTTAAGCTGATGGTGTTAAGGAGGGTTTGTTTATGGATTTACATTATTATATCGACAGCTCGTTACCGAGCGCGATGATCTCGGATTTGATTGTATTCTTTGAAAGTTTAGTTGAACGCTGCCCTTCCGACGCCTTTTTAAACTTCTGTTTATTGTCGGTTGGCGGGAAGCTCTGCTTGGATGTCACACTGAACTCGGCCTCCATGCGCTTTAAAGAGAGCTTGGAAAGCCGCTCGTACAACGCCATAAAAGCGGGGCTCAATAATATTTTCAAATCCCGTCTCGACGGCTGGCGAAAGCTGCGCCATGAGTCCGAGGCGCCCGAGGAAGAGACCCAAGCTAAGTAAACGATCTGAATTTGGTGATTTTATGACGGGCATAAAGTCTTTCAATCCGTCATGGAATCATTTTCCATTGTGGAATTTGCCATTGATCTATGAGGGGGGCGCCATTATCAAATTCATTAGGGTAAATCGTCCAGGGGCGAATGAATGAAGTGGTTTAGGGTGATCTTTCGTCATGTGGATAGAAGAGCGGTTTTAGGCGCGCTGTTCTGTGTGGCGATTTCACTAGGTGTTTACTTCGCGGTTCTCACGGGAGTTGAACGGCAAATCGATTCTCGCCTAATGCACGACTTGGACCGGATCGAACGAAGCATAACCAACCGGCTTGAATCCTATTCCGATTTGCTTTACCACACGCGCGCGGCGATCTATTCGGGCGGCGAACCTTCGGCGGAATTTTTTCGAAATATGCTCGATCACGCCGAAATCAGCCAGCGTCATCGCGGCCTTCGCAGCATCGGTTACGTTCAAATTTTCAAACGTGAAGATAAAGCCCGCGTAACAAGGGATCTCAAAAAGATTTATCCTCATGCGCGTTTGTGGCCATCTTCCAACGCTCCGATTTTCGCATCGTTGATGGTTCATGAGCCGATGGATTCATCGACTCGCCAGTTTCTTGGGATAAACGCCTTATCTTATCAAGATCGCATCCCCCTGATTGAAAAAGCCTTCGCCACGGGACGACCGGTGATGATCGGTCCCATTAAAAATCCGTTGAGCTGGAACTCGAGGGTGTATCACATCATATTGTCACTCACCCCGAACGTGGTTGATCCCGTGGTACTGAAACCGGGCATGAAATGGCTTCAGGTCACTTTTCGGATTCAGGACTTCTTTCACGAAGCGTTCGGAATGCCTTCTTTAAGATTGGAGAAAGCGGACTGGACTCTGTTTAGCGCCCCAAGGTCGAGTGGTAGTGAGCAGCGTGTCTACACGCGCTTCAACCTGCCACAAAACGTGAGACTCGCGGATCGAAAAGTGACCAGAAGATTCCGCATTTTTGATCACGATTTTCGCATTCAGTTTGAACCGACTCGTAATTACCTGACCACGGTGGAACGCTATTTTCCGCCGCTGGCGGGTGTTTCGACCTTCATTATCGCCCTGAGTGTTTTTGCGTCACTGCAACTCGGTCGACGGCGTCTGGCAGCGGAGACTCAACGTAAGGAATCGCTGGAAGCGGACCAGGAGTTGATCAATCTCCAAGCCAAGAATCTGGAACTCTTGAGCCGGTTCTCGCGGTCAGTGGCGGAAGAGCTGAACGAAGAAAGCCTCTTGGCGCACTTTCTTTCCATAATTCGCGAAGCGGACATTGATTTTGGATATCTTTACGTCTCGAGTTCATCGGCGCATTCTTCCCTGCGCCTGCACAGCTGGGCGGGTGTCGGCAATATCTCTTTGATTCCCGACCAGATCACCCACAATTTTTTAAAACAGGTGATGTGTAACCGGTTGATGCTCACCAAGGAACAGCAAATCATGGGTCCGAGTCTGAACCGTTTGCTTGGACCTTTCCATAAGGCTGAAGACTGGATCGTGGCGGTGATTCCCAGCCGGCAGCGGACGGATCAGTTCTTGTTCGTGGCCGGCAATCACAAAACCAAGTTCACGAAGTTGCAAAAAGAACTGTTGGATAACACGATTTCCCACTTGGGACTCGGTATCGATAAGATCGTTCTTATCGAAACAGCCCAAACATCGAGCCGCTCGAAGTCGGCGTTCCTGGCCAATATGAGCCACGAGATCCGAACGCCTTTGAACGCTTTGATGGGATTTTCGGAAATGCTTGCCGGAAAACAAATTCCCGAAAGCCGACGGCTGAGCATTGCGAACTCCATCCGAAAGAACTCCGAATATCTGACCCGGCTGATTGATGACGTCCTGGATCTTTCGAAGATCGAAGCGGGTAAACTGCAGATTCATCATCGTCGCGTGCGTCTCTCGGCTTTGCTGGATGAAATCAACTCCATTGTGGAAATGCGCGCGAATGAAAAAGACCTCAGGTTTGAAATCATCCCCACCGGCCAGCTTCCGAGCCATATTTTCGTGGATGATGTTCGCTTGAAACAGATTTTGCTCAATATCATCGGTAATGCGATCAAGTTCACTAATAATGGATCAGTGACTATGGCGGTCAGCTGCCAACGTCAAAACGAGAACTCGGGTGATTTGATCTTCTACGTTGAGGACACCGGTGTCGGTATTTCCGAAGAGGCTCAGCTTCATCTCTTCAAGCCCTTTTCCCAAGGGGATGAAACGACCACGCGTAAGTTCGGCGGATCCGGATTGGGATTGGCGTTATCAAGCCGTCTCGCCACCGAATTGGGCGGCAGCCTGCGCCTGATTCGTTCGATCAAGGATGTGGGCACGGTGTTTGAGATCGTGATACCCACGGGCGATCTGCGAGGCTGTCAGTGGAGCGACAAACTCGACCTTAAGCCTCATCCAACCGTGGAGTTGAACTTGCGCCATGACATAAACTTGGATGGCGCCAGAGTTTTGCTGGTCGAAGACTCCGAGGATAACCAGGAGATCTTCTCATTCTTCTTGCGAACCGCGGGTGCGGAAGTCACGGTGGTCAGCAATGGGATTGATGCCATCAAAGAAGGAGCGACCGGGAAGTACGATTTGATCTTAATGGACATTCAAATCCCAGGTGTGGACGGGAAAGAGGCCACGCGACAGCTCAGAGCGCAGGGCTGTATGACCACGATCGTGGCTCTAACCGCGCATGCCATGCGAGAAGAAAAAGAAAGCTGCTTGCAAGCGGGTTGTGACGGTCAAATCACGAAGCCCATTTCAGAAAAAGCTTTCATTGAAATGGTCGCGATGTACTTGGGGCAACAACGTAAAATCCTACCAGGTCCAAATGTTCCCCATGAAATCCAGGAGGGAACCGTTAATTAGATCTGTACCTTGGCAGACTTCATGCTTTGAGTCGTAAGTGGAGGAGGTCGTTTTATGATCGGCCGAGCAGCAAACGGCAAAAACATGTTTAAGGATGCCAAATACAACACGTTACGAAATGTGGTGATCGCGGCGATGCTGCTGGGGCTTGCCTCACTCTCGTTGCTTCTTGCCCAGTTTTTACGTACGAATACGGCGATCTTTCTGGGTCAGGTCATGTTCGTATTGTTCGTTTTCTCGGCCTTTAGTTTGTTGGTGGTGACCGGCATTTCACAGGACATCCGAAGGAAACGCCGGGTTCAGCGGAGGGAACCAAATGAATTACGAGATGCCTTCTGAGTTCGCCTCGGCGGTGATGTCCTATAGGCCGGGTTCGCGTATCGTGGACCATTTGAACAAAGTTTTGCGTGGAGAGTTGGCGGCTGTTGAGGCCTATGATCAGGCTCTCCAAAGGATCACGGACGAAACCACCATCAATCGGTTGTCCGCGATTCGCAATGATCATGTGGATAGCGTTCGCACTTTGAAGAACATGATTTCCCACGAAGGCGCTTTTCCTGACGAGGGCCCTGGGGTTTGGGGCGCGGTCGTGAGAGCCATCATCGGCGCGGGGAAACTGCTCGGTGAAGCGACCACATTGAACGCTCTGAAACAAGGTGAGGAGCGCGGATTAACGCTTTATGAGGCTTTAGCCAAAGAAAATTTAAATTTGGCGGACCTGAATCTGATCAAGACCAAATTGATTCCCAGACAAGAAAGACACATCGCGATTCTTAGTCAGCTGACACAAATGCATTGAAATCTCATTCCAACGTGGGTTTGGTGGGTGGCGGTTCCGGTTGGGTTTCCGGAGGGGCTTCCTGCGGTGGTTCTGGAATGTGCTCTGGTGGAGCCTTATGCGGCGGTTCCGGATCGTGCTCGGGCGGCCGTTTGGGATCTTGATCACCAGACTGCGGTTTCTGCATTTCGACTCCTTTCAAATGAAGCGCAGCAACTTCTATTCCTTGTCCCACCCTTCCACCGTGCATGGCATGGATGGACTCCGTTTAAATATGGAAGCGCTTAGAGCGGACCTGCTCGTGGTACGGATGTTGCGGTTTAAGGTGGATTGGCCCGTTTTATCCTTATGCTGAAACAAAAGGAGATTTTATGATGAGGAACGGTTTGAAGATGAAACAATTCACTCCGTTACTGGCGGCGACGGTACTCGTGGTGTCCTGCGCGACGACGTCCAGTAAGAGAGTGCAATATCCGGCATCCACGCCGCCTTCCGAAGTGGCTGAGCAACTAAAGGCCGGAATTCAGGAAGGATATGAACGGCAGTTCGATGTTCTTGCCAACGACCATTTTCGCATGGCTGAAAAGCGGTTTGAACAAGCCAAAAAGCAAATGAACCGTGGAGTGAAAAGCGAAAAAGTTCTCAATACCCTCGGTGACGGAATGGGACATCTGATCGAGGCTCGAAGGCGGGCGGATGAGCTGGAGCCCCGTTTTGAAGGTGTGTTGGATGCCCGCCGGGCGGCATTGAATGCCGGAGTGAGAAATTATCCAAAACCCCGACGCACATTCCGCGAAGCTGATGATGAGTTCAGGTCCCTTGCCGCATCTGGAAGAGTGACATCGGATGAATTCGCGCGATTGCAAGCCCGTTACTTGGATCTCGAACTGGCCGCGATACAAAGCCAACATCTGCAAAACGCCCGTTGGCGAATTGAAACCGCCAAAAAGAAACGCGCGGCCAAATTCTCGCCGCGAAGCTTGCGCCATGCCGAGATCGAGTTGCGAAACGCGGAAAACATGATCACCGCTCACCGACATGATCCCAAAGCTTTTCTCCCGGCCGTCACGAGAGCCAACAATGCTTCGGAGTTCCTATTGGCCGTGATTCAAAAAACACGCTCGGGACGCGATCATGTGGCCGAGGACGTGGCCATTCGCCTTGTCAATCAAGAACGCGCGATCGCGGGGCTTAGTCAGCAGCTCAAGGCCACGGAAGCTCAAAGGGAAGCCGGATCGGAGATCGTCTCCATGCAGGAGCAGGAGCTAAGAAAAGCCAGGGCTTCGCAGGCTTTGGAAAAGGCCATGAATCGGGCAAGGCAGGAGTTCGCCCGTGATGAGGCCGAGGTTTACCGGGAAGGCGACCGGCTCCTCATTCGGCTGAAGGCCATGCACTTTCCTGTCGGACGAGCGGATCTTCCCGCGGAATCAGTGGCTTTACTCGCTAAACTGAAACGGGTGGCTGAGGATATCCATCCTGAGCAGATCGTGGTTGAAGGTCACACCGATTCAACGGGAAGCGTCTCCATAAATCAGCCGCTTTCGCAGAAGCGGGCCGAGGTGGTGGCGGATTACCTGCAAAAGAACGGTGTTCAGGCGGATAAGATCACCGCCGTCGGGTATGGCTTCGAAAAACCCATCAGCAATAACAAAACCGCAAAAGGCCGGGCGGAAAACCGCAGGGTCGATATCATCCTGACCCCCCATATCCCCGAAACCGCGACGACTTCGATGTAAGCGGCGAGGACAAAAAGAAAGAGCTCAGGTTATTTAACCTGAGCTCTTGGGATGGGATGATTGGTGGGGGAGAAAACTAATAATATTTACAATTCATGGTAGCGGTGATGGCTTCTTGCCCGTAATCAAACTGCCAACCAGACTGATCACCGCCAGAATCAAAAACACCGTTAAGAGCGTTTGGCCTATTTCCAGGGAGATCCCGGCCACATTGCCGGCACCCAATAAAATCGATATGAGCCCTAAAACGAAAAATAGTACCGCCGCTCTCAACATTAGAATTTGGCCTCCTAGTTGTCTGCGTACTGCAGATCCATAGAGCAACTCCCGTTCCTAACGTCGATACGAGGCTAAAAGCCCCTATTTCCCATTTCAGGACTTTTTCGAAAAATGCAGGGGAAAAGTTCCACTTTTGGCTTGGGGAAATTAGGAACCTATGTTAAGTCAGGGCCCATGATTGAGAGTAAACCGAGGCTGGTGGTCATCGATGACGATCTGGATATCCAGGATATTGTCATCGGTTTTTTTCGTCCCAAAGGCTTTGAGGTCGTCGCGTTTGATGATGCCGAGGAAGCCTACAAGCAGATAACCGAAAAAAGTAATTTCTGTGATGTGATCATCTCCGATCTTCGACTGCCGAAGATGAGCGGAGTGGATCTTACGGTCGCGCTTCAGGAAAAAGGAATTGGAATTCCCATTATCATCATGACCGCCCAGCGCGGAGTTGAGGTCGCGTTAAAGGCGATTGAAGCGGGAGCGTACGACTTTGTGGTGAAACCGCTTCACTTCCCGCAGCTGCAAGTCTCTGTCGAGCGCGCTTTACACTTCAGCCGTATCAAAGAAGAGAATCAAACTCTTCGGGCCGTGGTCTCAAGCACGAATGATCTTGGGGCCGCCCACGGAATCATCGGTAAAAGCACGAAATTTTTGCGCGCTTTGGATCTGGCGAAGCGAGTGGCCAATAGCGCGGCACACGTTCTGATCATGGGTGAAAGTGGATCAGGAAAAGAAGTCATCGCCCGGGCCATTCATGGATTCGGTTCACGTAAGAAAGGACCGTTCGTCGCGATCAACTGTTCCGCGATTCCCGAGAACCTGCTCGAAGCCGAACTTTTCGGTTACGCCAAGGGTTCTTTTACGGGAGCCATTGAAAAGCGTATTGGTTTGTTCGAGGAAGCCAACGGCGGAACACTCTTTTTGGATGAGATCGGTGATTTAAGTCTTCCTCTTCAGGCTAAACTTTTGCGGGTTTTACAGGAACGTAAGATCAAGCGGATCGGTGAAAACCAGGTGCGATCGATCGACGTTCGGGTGATTTCAGCGACTCACAAGAACCTGCGCCAGGAAGTGAATGAAGGCCGATTCCGCGAGGACTTGTTCTTCCGTCTGAACGTGATCCCCATCGTGCTTCCCCCGTTACGGGAGCGTCAGGAAGACATTATGCCGCTTTCGGAGTTCTTCCTTAAGAAGCACGCCGCTTTGAACGGCGTTAATGTGAAGGGCTTCACCAAGAGCGCGGCCGAGTATCTGTTGAAAAATCCCTGGCGGGGTAACGTTCGTGAATTGGAAAATGTCATCGAGCGCGCGGTGGTCTTGTGCAAAGGCACGTTGATTGACCTTCCTGACCTCAGATTCGACGAAGAAATGCGAATGGCGGATCAGTTGGGATCCACGACGAGCGACAATTTTTATGAAAGCCAGGGCAAGTTTGTCGTTCCCGACACCAAAATTCTTCCGCTCAATGAATTGATCAATAAGTACATTGAATTCGCCTTGAAGATAAATAATGGAGCCAAGGACCGCACCGCCAAAGAACTGGGTGTGGACCGCAAGACGCTCTACCGGCGAGTCAAAGAAATGTCACAAAGGTCGGAAGCTACTCTCCCTCAATAGGGTGGTCTTGAATCCACTTTTCGAAGAGTTCCAGCTGTTTTCCGGCTTCGAAAGTGTCGCCGCGTAATCCCGCGGCTTCCATGGCGATCGCTATTTTTTCCAGGTCCGTATATCCAAACGACGCGGCATTGCCCTTGAGCTGATGGCCGATGCGTTTAAATTCTTCAAGGGACCGGGTGGAGAGTGAAGCCTTCAAGGCGACCAAATCGTTTCTTCTCCTCTGGAGGTATTTCTTGCGGATTTCGTCAGGAATAGAAATTTCGGTCTCCAAATTAACCTCTACCTCTATAAAGATTAAAATTGTTTTACGGCATATCTACTGCGAGAGTCGCGGAAAGTCCACTTAAAGTTCAAGAATCACACGCTCCACGAGTCAACCTTGAACGTTTGTAAACAAACGCAGTTCCTGCTGCGTTTTGCGCGGCGATCCTGCTGGCCAGGCATTTGCTTGAATATGGAGATAAATCTTTAACTTTGGTCAACGAAGGGAGAGCAAGATGCAAGAAGGATTGGGAAACCCCACGGAAACCGGCGGCAACGGCAAATGGAAGCGGACCGCGGAAAGAGTGACTGACGAAGCCAGCGCCAGCGCGAGCCGGCTCGCGGAAACGGCACAGAAAGTTTACCACCGCGCGGTCGAGGCTGGAAACGACCTGATGTCGCAGGCCCGGCGGAAAACGCTGAAAATGGCGCGTGAGTATCCGGTTCAAACGGCGCTGGGCGGTTTGGCACTGGGAATGTTTTTAGGCGCCACTCTTTTCCGTCGCAGGTCATAAGATCAATGCGGGTGAAGTTTCAATTACCGGCCCTTCCCTGGAAAGAAGACGCGCTTGAGCCGTTTATGTCGGCTCAAACCGTGCGGTACCACTATTGGGCCCACCATAAAGGCTACATCGAGAAGACCAACCAAATACTGGAAAAAATGGGATCCGACGAGGGGCCTCTGGAACGGATCATTCAAAATCACGATGGCGTTCTTTATAACAACGCCGCTCAGGCTTGGAATCACACGTTTTTTTGGTTCGGGCTGTGTGAAACGTCGAAATCGCTTATGCCGGATGACGGTGGCGAGTTCAATCAGGCCATCGACGCGAGTTTCGGCGGAATCGAGGGAATGCAGAAGGCGTTCATTGAAGTGGCCTCCGGTGTGTTCGGATCGGGTTATGTCTGGTTGACCGTTAACGGTAAAAACCAGATGGAGTTCATCTCCACGCAAAATGCCGGAAACCCCTTACGCTATGACCGTGTCCGGCCGCTTTGGACATGCGATCTCTGGGAGCATGCCTATTATCTGGATTACAAGAACGAGAGACCGCGATTTGTCGATGGTGTTTGGGATTACATCAATTGGGATTTCGTTGAGAGCAATTATTTGCGCCAGGACATTCCAAATATGACGAAATACATGGTTCCCGGCGCTAAAATTGAAGAGGAACCTGGCCAGCATTCGGCGCCGGTTTTTGATTAGCGTTCGTCAGCTGTTTGTGAATGCATTTCAAACAATATTCGATAAGACCGTCATAAAGGCGGCCAGGTAAAAACCGTTTCAAAAGCGCGAAGACCTTGGCATCTAATGTTACTGGTTTACGCAACGGAGGACGTTTCATGGCAATGACCTTTTTGATCGTCACCGCCACCATCTCCGGCGTGGCGTGGGTCCAGCGGCTGGCGCGATCGATCAGACAGGTGATGGTGTTGCTCAACGACGTATAGGACTGAGCGTTTGTATTATTACCGCGATCCAAGGCCAGGCTCAGCCGGGCTTTCAAGTAAGAGTCGGATGAGATAAATCCCGGTTCGATCAAAGTCACTTTGATCCCCTGATCTTTGAGTTCATGGTAAAGCGCCTCGCTGGCGGCTTCCAACGCGTGCTTCGATGCCGCATAAAGACCCATGGTCGGAATCGCCAGGAATCCGGCCGCGGACGAAACATTGATAATATGTCCGCCGCCTGTTTTCCTCATGAGGCCAACCGCGGCCTTGATCAGCTCCAAAGGCGCGTGAAAATTCACCAACATTTGTTCGCGACATTCAAAATCGTAGGCGCACTCGATCGGCGCGCGGTATATGACGGCGGCATTATTGATCAACACGTCGAGCTTTGAGAGATCCCGTTCAATGTCATTCATCAATCGCTGTCGCTCGGTGGAATCCCGCACATCCAGGGGGCGCACCCAATGATTGGGGTATTTGCGAAGAAACTCCGTTCCACTCAATCGGCCAAGCGATTCCTTGCGCGCCGTCAGTATGACGAAGTTTCCGTCAGAAAGTAATTGTTCAGCGGTGGCCAACCCGATTCCGGTTGACGCGCCGGTGATCAAAATAACCTTCATACCACGTGACCCTGAACTTCCAATCCTCGCGAAGCGGCCCGCCAATGAGCATGAAGGTGCAAGGCGGAATTTCGCATTTTCCGACCCAAGTAAAGGCTCATCAGAACGAGTCCCAACGCGGTAAAGATGATCAGGGGAGCCAGGATCAAAGTGGTGATCCATTCCACGATGAAATGGATCGCGGAAAGTAAGACGAAGATCGACTTCATGCGTACCTCTCTTCGACTCTCACCCTTTTATTATTTTTTTGCTTCGCCAGCTGTGATCGCATGCAGGCGGAAAGTTCATTGGTCAGAGCCCAAAAGTCCTCACCCTGGCGCCGGATCACCTGACCTTTTCGCCCATCAAAGGTTTGCAAGACCGCCCACATTTCGTAATACGGCTTGCGATTGTCCATGCGCTTTCGGTCCGCATCGAGGTGGATGGCGATATGGAAGTTTTCGTTCGCGAAGTATTTTTCCAACGGGTAGATGATTTTCTGGCGAACATGTTCTTTCATTGACTCAGTCCATTCCAGGTCCTGCGATACGAATCGGGCTGTCATGGTGTCTCCTTAATGTCGTTAAATTTAAGTTAAATACTCTTCAATTACGGCCTTGCAGCGTCCCACCGTCAGCGGTTTGGGCAGGAATGTGGGGCAATTATCAAACCCGCTGAGGATCGCCAGATATCGATCAAGAGATAAGGACGACGTGATCACGAATGGCATGTCCGGAAACTCTTTCGAGCACTCCAGCCAAGAATCAAATCCCGTCATGTCACCGTCTAAAAAAATGTCCGCGATCACGAGGCTGTAAGGTGGCTCTTCACCGATTCTGCCCCGGCTCCGAATCAGCTCCATGGCTTCTTCGGCGCTCGTCGCATAATCAAAGTCGAGACCCGGGCGCAAGTGATCGAGGACAGCTTCAAAATACTCAATCACCGAGAGATCATCTTCTATAATTAAAAGTGATTTAGGCAGCTGCGAAAGCCGAAGAGACCGGCCTTTCGCCGTTTCAGTAAAAGTCGTTGTCATCATAAATGATAAACCCTTCTTGGCGTTTGAATTGAGCAAGAGTGGTGCCAAAAACGAACCGCGTGATCAGGCGATATCACGCATCAATCGGGGGTAATTTGCCCCATGAACCAAGCGTGTTAAGGGAAATTCTGTCTGGCTTATCGCACCGACGAGGGCACCGGACGATTTCCTTCGTCCGCTCGCCATTTCCCATCGCGGCCAAGGAGGGATTTGCAGTAGTTGTTCAGCTTTTCTTCCATGGCTTCGATCTTTGGATCACGACGGGTCTGATCTTTTGGATGCCGTGCAAGGAGCGACCGAAAGATTTTCGCGGCGCCCTTAGGCGGTAAATTCTTATCATTCAATGTGCCGCCGAAGAGTTCACCGTCTCTGGCGATCTCGTAAAGGGCGATGTAAGCGCCACATCCCAGACTATGATGGCAGTCCCGGGAGCCGGGTGAGGGACCGGTAATATCACCGCCCTGGCTTTGCGAGTTTGTGACTTCACATCCGCAAGCGTACTCCTCTTTGTCCATCAAACTATTGGTTAGGTTATAAATTCCCCGTTTGTCTTCGGTGTTACCTACCTGAACGTTGTTCAAGCAGTTCAAATTGGACTCAAGAATTCCCGCGGCCATAAAAAACTGCATCATCACCTGTTGAAAGCGACCGGGGTCTTTAGCCGCCTCTTCCCAAATCGGCGGGTCATAGCAGAATTGAGAAATGTAGATCGACTCTTCCCGTCGATCCTTGCCGTCCGAGTTCACCAGTTGCTTGGATTTTTTAATCTTCGCACCCTGACCCAGATAGCGGAGCCTGATTTCTTCCATAAGGGCGGCCGGTGAGGGACCACCGGATTTACATTCCTTTTGCTCAAGAGTTTCCTTCAGTGTTTGGCAAAGGCCGATGCCATAAAAAAGTTCGTTCTCATTATCCGAACTGCAAAGCCCCTTTTTATCTTTTTTATTGAGATAAAAAGACGTAGTCGCCTGATCCACGGTCAAGGCTGAGGCGGCACTGATCAAAACCGTTAAAATCCAAATCACCTCTTTCTCCTTACCGGGAGAGGTTTGGATCCTTTCAACTTACCTTCGGCGCTGGACAGTTTTCGCGGACTGGCTTTGGGCCGGGATTCCACCATGGTTTTCGCATCGAAGTTCCTGACCGCGAACCATGGGTTTTTCTTACCTTCGGGGAGTTCGCCGAAGATTTGCGTAAATTCATTCGTAGGATAGGCCATTGAGCCTACGGCCTGATCTTTGGTGCGAACCCAGTAAACGATCAATCCGTTCCCGGGATTTCGCGCGGCGACCACATGCCCGTCGCCACCAACAAACACTTCCGAAGGAACACCGGAGTAATCGTTGATTAAATGATGAAGGGTCAGGCCGGAGTTTTCGAACGTCTCCACCTTGCTCAGAATGCCGGTTGTGACTTGTCCGCGATCCTCCATGAATGCCGTGTACCAGTAATCCGTTGCCGGCTTGAGATTGGCGCAGTCGCATTGCTGATAAAGAAAAGAGTTGGCGATCACTCCGGGCGCCAGTTTGATGGTTTCCGTTTTGAATGGTTTTTTTGCCCCGGCCCGGGTGTAGCGCACATTGACTTTGTTCTTTGAGAATTTGGCCTTTGTGTGTAGGGGTGTGCCGTATGTGTTTGTGGAGTGTACGCTTTCCAGAGGGCTTAACGACGGCTCTCGGCTGATCGAGCGAGACGTCTGATAGACCTCTCCTTCGCCCTGCCTGACCCGCATATATGAAGTGATTGTGCGTTTGTTGCCGTCACGAGCCACGCGTTGGACCATATAGCCCATGTGTTGGCCGCCCTGTTCAATCTTGTAAAAGGCCTCGAAGAGAACTTCGGCTGAAGCCGTGGGAACAGCCATCGCCAGCACTAAGAGAATTATCCGCATATACTTTTATTGTAGACCAGCGCGGCGACCGGTCAATACCCATAAAATAATCACCAGTCCAGGAGTTCGACAGCCATGGCGATATAAGATGGCTTTCTCCTCGGTTTCGACTAAATTGGTTGTCGAATATGAAACTTTTGATTCGAGCGGAAAGCCTTATTCAAAGAGATGCGCTGATTAATGCTTTACGCGAACAAGGCATTGAGGCGGTTACGGGAGAGCGGGATATCAGCCGTAAATACGCCGATGAGACCGTGGACCTTGCCTATGGTGGAATTTCGGCGGTGTTCGAAGGTTTTTCCATCTGGGTTCCCGAAGCGGAATTAAGCCGTGCTCAAGGCATCGTGGCTGAAGTTATGGAATCGGTGCGATCAGCTTCATCCGCCGAACCTTTGCCGCCGGAAAGCCATATGCGGAGATTCTTCTTTTGCACCTTGATGTCCATCGTTTTTCCGGT
Source organism: Bdellovibrionales bacterium (assembly GCA_041690295.1). Lineage (GTDB taxonomy): Bacteria > Bdellovibrionota > Bdellovibrionia > Bdellovibrionales > UBA1609 > JALHOQ01. Next base: position 1,612 of record JAWLHR010000023.1, on the reverse strand, counting down.
GGTGATGAACATCTTAGCGCTCGGACATTTGATTCGCGGCTTGCGCGCGGGTGAGTCCATCAAGTGGTGGATGTTGGTTTTCGGAATTTTAATCTGGATCACGACATCCATCGCCGGCTATTTTCTTTTGCGATCATTTCTTTTGGAAATGAACTTCGATTTACTCCGGTAATGGTTCGCAGAAGACTTCAACCGTGTAGCCAGCGGGATCCAGACAGCGGAAAAAAGTGAAATCCTGTTCGATTTTTAGTTCACGGTTGATCTTGCAGCCGTCCTTCAGCAGACGTTCGTAAAGTTCTTTGATCTCTTCCACGGAGTCCATTCGAAATCCAATATGAAACCACGAAGGGAACTGGACATTTTCAGGAATCTTGAAAATGGACATCAGGAATCCGTCCTTATTCCAGAGAAAGTACCCGTTTTCGCGATCGTTCCTGATCTTTTTGTGAAATCCAAAATACCGGCTGTAAAAATCCGCCGAGGCCTCGGGGTTCGTTGTATTAAGTTGAATATGATTCAGGTCCATTTCAAGCCCTCATTTGACAGAAATTCGGCAAAGACGTCAAACCCTTCAAGAGACGTGAGGCAACCGGCCGGGCGATAACCACTCGCGATGGTAATCCCAAATTATTTAAGGAGTGGTTATGAAACGAATGATCTTGTCTCTCGCGGTCAAGAGGGGAAAATCTAGGTTGAGTTGTTTAATTGATGGCTAATCCTCGGCCCCGCCGGCTCTGCCGGTCTCGCGCCGAAATCGCTTCCTGCTATTTCGGTCGAACGAAGTCCGTATTGCCACTGTGGATGCCACCGAAACAAAATGCCCTTTCCAAATGCCGGCGTTTCTCAGCCGGATTTGGAAAGGGCATTTTGGTAGGGCCTCCAGGTTTGGAGTTGGCTACCAGTAAGTGTTAGTAATTAGTATGTTATCTAATCAATTCATTAACTTAGGAAATCCTTGGCTTCCACGATTATCTATCAATGATGATAGGAATAGACTCCGCGTGGGGACAAATGGGGACAGAATTTTAAACACCAAATAATTCAGTCCTATATGTCGAACTAGCATCGGCGAAGGTATAATTGTAATAACAAAAATTCTCAATTGCATGAGGACCGAGTTGGTTTTCCACTCTCTCTGCTGCCTGTTTATCTGGATTAATGACAACAATTCGGCGAATAATCGCATCACTTTCTGATCCTAGGGCCCAAAGTAAATGAAAAAATTGGTCAGTAGGAGGGAGTGAATATCCAATTATATAAACATTCTCCGCAGTACGAAGTGCATCAGCAGCAGCTTTCCATACGTCCGAAAGTGCAGCATGATAATCAGTTTTGTTCCAGGTTGGCGGTACGACAACTGGGTATCGTCTCATGCGTTCGGGTTTACCAGGAATCTCAAAATAAGGGAGATAGCTACTGAAAGGTAGCCGAACCTTAAGATCTAAATTGTTCTCGTTAAGACGGAAAACTCTAAAAAAATCCTCGAAAGTTATGGGATGGACGTCATGTCCATGGGCTTGCCCGTCGACCTGTTGAAAGTCGTCAGCTGAGTGGCAGTTTCATTTAAGCGACCTCCTCGGTCGTGTCAACGTGATCCTGTTTACTGGTAAGG
>JAWLHR010000022.1:0-47197 GCA_041690295.1 Bdellovibrionales bacterium | reverse complement strand
CTTACCAGTAAACAGGATCACGTTGACACGACCGAGGAGGTCGCTTAAATGAAACTGCCACTCAGCTGACGACTTTCAACAGGTCGACGGGCAAGCCCCAGATCAGTGGATGATTACCTTGGACGCTAAAACAGGTCTCCATAACGAAATAGACAGCACTAGACGGCACCAGAAAATGCGTTCTAAGGGTGGGCCTTGTGAGAGCCTAGGTGGAATCCAGTTTCACGTTAAGGATGGGAGCCGATGAAGGAAGCGGTCCCAAGCTGTGTGTACTTAAGCAATGTTTTTTACACGCACCACTATTGGTCACCTAAACAGAAAAATGATAGTCAGTATGGATATCCTGGATCGATTGTGGTATAATTAGAAAATAGGTCGCACACTACTATAGACAATAGACATCAGTTCTTTAACTACAACGTCATTTTAAAAAATTCACTTAATATTCACATGCAACGGCTGATCTGCTGTTGGCTCTAAATACCACTCCGGGGACAAAAATGATTAAAGGCGAAATTAAGAATTACGAGCAGGACTTCCTTCGTAAGCTTAGAATATTTAAATTAAGTACGGTTGAATTTGGGGAACTAAAGGCAGGAATGCTAAAAAAGCATCCTGTGCCCATTTCCGTTGATTCAGTCGATCAGTGCTTAAAACGACTTGCGATAGGCAGCGATGTTCAGAAAGTAGCGAGTGCCGTCTTGGAGATGGTCATTAAGGAAAAGGTCCGACTGTTTTATCTTTCAGCTTCAATTCTCAATGAGCTATGTCAGGACTTTGGGATTACTCTCGATTCAAATAGTCGAAACGGTAAAGTATTGAAAGGTTTCACAAAGGCGATGTTTGGGGAGGGCGCCCATTTCTTTAAAATAATTGTCCCTCAAAAAGGGCGTCAGCGCTGCATAGTTCATGTTACTGACCCATACCTCTTTTCCATAACAAATCCAACAGACGACGAGTACATCCATGCAATTGCAATTAGAAGAGGAATAAGCATGGAACAGCTTAAAGAAGAAATAAGCGAATATATAAGTTCTGAACTGATAAATGATAATGGGGAAGTGTTAACTGATAATGGAGAAATGATAAATGAAAATAAAGAAAAGATAAGTGATAATAGTAAAGAGATAATGGATAATAGAGAAGAGATAATAGATAAGGGTAATTTCACAAGTGGGTTCAAAACGGGTTCACAACAGGTTCAAAACGGGTTCACAAATTATTCAAAAGATCCGTTAAATGGAACCGATAATTCTGAATTCCCCGCTAAGATTCCAGATAATGACAATTCTGTAATACAATCCCGACATTTCCAAAATTGGGTAAGAAAAATTAACGGGGCTTCCCTTAGAAGGATAATTAAAGAGGATGGGTACGATGTAGTTAAGCACATAGTGCGGGATTATCGTGAATGTTGGGAAAAACATAATAGCCGATTAAACGGCTCAAGTTCCGATGCCAGTTTAGAGCACAGCTCCGATGGAGATGAGCATTAACACAAAAAACCGACTAAATGACGAATGTTCCGCCAAGTTAGTTATTTCCTAAGTTGACTAAGGTTTCCTTAGCATTGAGAGCATTCTGTGGTCGGTTGTCAGCTTTAAATAGCTTGATTACGCCCTCTTTTGAATGCTTCCGAAAGGAGTAATTTGGATCTGTGGTTATGCTGGAATCGGATTCAACAAACGCGAAATACTCATAACCGTTCTCAAGCGTGAGTTCCGCGCACCTTCTTAAAAAATATCGATAAACCGTGTCTTGAGAAGTGTACCCATTTCCATGGAAGTTAACTTTATAAATATCTGAGCCTATTTTGAAATCAGTGTATCCGCCGGTATAGCCGTGTTTCTTGTATTTTGTCGCACAACTGACGGTTATCGAAAATAGAACAAAGATGGAAATCAATTTCATACGGCTATTGTTGTTGTTTATTTATCGAGAGAAAAGTCCAGAATTTAAGAGATTAAGCCATATCAAGGTTTTTAAACTTATTTAAACAAAGTCCATTTCTTTCAAATTTTGAACGAGATTATATATCCGCTTTAGGAGGAGGATTGTATGTCACATGGAAGTCCATTTTATAAAAAAAGATTAAAAAAGTTCAAATATTTCTCAGATAGAGCTAAGGAGACCATCGAGAAATGGGAAAAGTATGGCGACCAAGATCAAGATATTCAGTGGTTCATTGGTCATTACTATCGTCACAAGCTGAAGTCAGATCTTCAATTTAAAGCATTCGGCGATGTACCGTGTGTGATTCTAAACAAGGATGAGAAATATGGCATTATTCTGTACCGGCAATCGCAAGCTGGTAAGAAGATGCTAAATAGAGGGCGTAGGACTTTATTAAGCAACAACTACTGTCCAATTGAAATTATAGCGGGTGACAAAACCAGCTTCAAAACCGCTATAGAGGAACTTAAAGAATATCGTAAATATGGCTTTATCCCCGATTCCGTTCTCGAATTTCAGAAACGGCACATGAAATAGAAACCAAAAATTATGACCATGGAGGGTCTAATGGGAAGGCATAGGTGTAAGTTCGACAAAGCCTTTGTAAGGCGGCTTATTCAAGTTGAATTAACGAAATTTATAGAGTCCGGGGGAAAGATTCGATTACCGGCAGATCGGGGCACAAGAAAGAAGTCTGTGGGGGTAAAAAAATGAAAAATCTGGGACAGAGGCAGGTTAGCTATGGTACTCAGGAGCCAGCGTTCTTTGAAAATTTAGTGAATCGTTATGAACTAGCCAAGCGGTTAAGCTTGAGTCCTTCGTATATCTCTATGCTGATGAAGTATGAGAGTTTGCCTTATTATAAAATTGGTCGTTCTACACGATTTAAATTGTCGGAAGTCATGGGTTTCCTCGAAAGGAGAAGAAATCTGTGACTAAAAAGTTCGATTTAAAAAACTTTGCTGGTGATATGGTATGGCTAGCTGTTGCTGGGCATCGTAGCGTTCGTCGAAGATTGAAATGGAATCAACAAAATAAGCGTTATGAAGATCCGCGCAGTGGTGCGCTTTATGAAGTCCGTAGAGTGTGTACTCAAGGTAAAAGGCGGGAGTCGAAGACGTTCAGTTCTTTAAGATCTGCAATTGAATGGAGAGATCGCAGAAGTAATGATCCGGTTGAACCTGAGGTCAGTAAATCATTCTCTGTAAATGGGTATACAATTGCGAAATTGGTTGAGGATTTTAAAGCTAAGCGGTTTCCTTTTCTATCGGTTGGTTCTCAGATACTTTATGAGCGCCGATTAAAGCTGTTGGGTCCGCTCCTACAACGTGAAGTCGAATCAATTACCTCGCGTGATATTTCGGATTGGATTGAATGGTTAAGGAATCCAGAGCGGATTTCGAACTATCGAAAAACGAGAGTGTCATTTGAAAAGGAATTAAAGGCGTTAAGTGCGATTCTCAGATGGCACATTGAGGAGAATGATGACTCTCAACTCATCTTTCCAATAAAGCAGAAGCACTTCGATAAAGTTAAAATCAGAAAAAGTAAGCCGAGACAGGTTTTACTTTCAGATTTTGAGTTAGATAGGTGGCTTGAGGCTTTAAAGAAGATGACGCATCCGATTTATCATGCAATGGCGACCGTGCAGGTGTTCCAGGCGCTCCGGGTTTCTGAAGTCTGTGCAATGAAGTGGAGCAATCTGGATTTGAACAAGGGACGTTATGAAATTCGGGAGCACGTTATTTGGCCAAGAGTGGGCGGATTGAAACCTCAACTTGTACCGGGTACGAAGACCAGAACGGATTGGTATGCGATTCCTTTATGGGAGGATGTTCAGAAAGTGTTGAAATCCTTATTGATCGAAACAAAATCTGATCTGATTTTCACGTTGAATGGTGAATTGCTTACTTATCGTCAAGTTCAGTTCGCCTATGACTCTGCCTTTAAAGCGGCTGGTCTGCCACATAGAGGTACGCATGTTTGTAGGCATACAGGCTCCACTATTTTCTTAGATAAGACCCAAGATCTTCTCGCGCTTCAACAGCTTGGGGGATGGAAGGACCAGCACATGCCTCAACATTATGCGAAGATCCGTTCTTCCCGATTGGAAGCGGCAATGCGTGAGACTGAGAGAAAGTTGAAGTTGGTCGCCAACCCCCAAAATGAGGTAGAAACTACGTAATCGAGGGGGGACAATTGGGGACAACCCAATGTTCTTCGTGTCAACTATCCGGAATCATTAAAAGTGGTAGGGCCTCCAGGACTCGAACCTGGGATCCGCCGGTTATGAGCCGGCTGCTTTAACCAACTAAGCTAAGGCCCCATAGCCGTATTCAAGTGGCGTGAAGGCCCTGAAAGTAGCGTAAAAGCCCCTAAAAGCCAATTTTTAGTCACCGCAGCCGCGCCAGATATGATAAAACCCCTTTTGGATTTGCGGATGATCGCGGAAGGCGGCGGGGGCTGAAAAGCCGCTCCGCTCTTTCGAGGAAAGTCCGGACTCCACAAGGCAGCGCAAAGGATAACATCCTTCCACCGTAAGGTGAGGAACAGTGGAACAGAGAGAAGGTCCAGGGCAGTGAGCCTGAGATCGGGAACGGGAGATCTCAGGGGAGCCGCTGGAGTGAAAGCAGCCAAACTCTGCGCGGAGCAAGATCAAATAGGGAAGCTTATGAACAGGCCTTGAGTTCGCTTCCGGGTTGATCGCTAGAGCCGGGTTGTGAAACCCGGCCCAGATGAATGATCATCGGCTCGAAAGGGCTACAGAATCCGGCTTATAGCAAATCCAAGTTTTTGAGGGCTTGAACCCTAAAGGTTCAGGCCCTCTCTTTTTTGCCCTCCCCATTGACGCCTATCCAATTTTTAAACAATCGGGTGCCTCAAAATGGCCATCCCTTGGAACCCCTTTTGAAATGGCCAAGTTCGGGGCGGGGAGAAAGGTCGGATCTTCATGTGGGTTAAGATCCTCAATTTGATTTTCGGAAGCGCCAGTGTGGTTGTCTCAAATTTAGCCACTCCGGCCGTAAAGCCTCCAACTTACGAAGAAATCCTCACCTACGACTGCGCCCGCAAGGCCGTGGACATGGCCGAAACCGAAGTTCCCCTTGGACCGGTTTTTCATAAAGCGAATTTGGTTTTCACCTCGATCCAGGGTTCCAATGGAAACATTTTGCTCGTGGCGAATGCCGGTTCCGGAACCTATTCCGCGGAGTTGAGTCCCAATACGGTAAATCGATTTAAGTTTACCATTCCGGCTGGTGATCACGGAACGATGACGACCTACTACATGGCCTACTTCCACGATGAGAGTCTGCGTTCGCGCGTGGTGGATTTCGCGGTCGATCGCCCGCCGCAAGGTAAAGACGAGTTGGATTTCATGAATGCGCCGATGAAGCGCAGTGAGTATCTCTTAGGGCATTTGGAATTCGCGCTTTTTAAAACGGTTGAAAATACGGTCGAAGCGCTCAAGGACAAACGGATTTCTCCGCACCAGGTGAAGCCGCTCGCTCCCGATACCTGCGCGCACATCGAGCATCGATCACCTTCGATCGCCGACAACCTTAAATTCAAGTTTCAAACGATCGCCACCCTTGTGCACTGGAACTATGTGGCGGGCGCGAAAAACCGCTTACCGGCAAGCTACAACGGCCACCATTAAGTGCGGCGCGCGTAAATCACAAGCTCACGGGCTTTGCGCCGATCAAGGGATCGGCGCCATCTTGTCCAATACAAAAACTTAAAATGCCGCTTCAGCCGCTCACGAATTTCCCATTCACTGCCGCCGAATGGGGGTCCCGTGCGCTTTTCCATGGCAAAGAAGATCCCAAGCAGGTGACCTTGGGGGTGCAGCACGCGCCGCCAAATGGCCACGAGTTCGTCTCTTCGCTCAGGGCTGATCGCACAGTAGCAGGTGTGCTCAAAAACCAGGTCGAATTTCCCGCTCCAAGCCTCAGGCAAGCCGAAAACATCAGACTGCACGAAGTTTAGGTTTTCGATCCCGCCATAAAGCTCCCCCGCGCGCCGGAGGGCTTCGGAGCTAAAATCCACGCCGGTCACCACATGGCCCGCGCGCGCGAAATAAGCCGCATCATGTCCGGCCCCGCACCCCAAAACCAGCACCCGAAGCTTATTGAGTTTTAACTGCGGAAGCACTTCGGGCAAAATCGGATTTTCCCGTTGCAAATCCCAGCCGGGCTGTTCTTCGGTTTTGTAAATGTCGGTCCAAAACTGATCCCGATTGATGTCAGAAATTGGAATCAACCAGGGCCCCACTGGATAACGTACACCCTTGATCGTGACACTCTCGTCATCGAACTCATCCAAGACATCGAAAAATTCAACTTGAGCCTGACGCGAGAATACGAAGGGAACACCGCCCGTGGTGACGCCGTGAAACCGATCCCATTGGTCCACCGACAGCGTGGAAAATTCAAACTCCGCGGTTGATCCGTAGGGCAGATCAAGGATTCCGCGCTGGGCATCCATCAGCCGCACATGTCGGGCGATAAAAGGAGCATCAAAAGCTTCAACCCAAACCGGCTGACCTTGTACGGTCGTGGTCACGCGATCGCCTTCAAATGGCGTTATATTTTCAAGTAGCGGGCGTCCGTCTTTTTCGTCTTCGATTCGCTGACCGTTGAAATGGAAATAACCCTCTTCATCGATCGCGATGTATCGATCACTGGACATCGGTTTGATCGGCTTCCTCTATGAGTGGCGCACCGGGCCTTGCGGTGATTTGAATCGGAGTTTCAAAAGTGATCTTGGTGTCAGCGATGGACAACTCGTCAAAACTCCATGTCACCACTTCTTCGTTTTCATCGACCTTGTTCAAAACCGCCGAGCCTTCGATATGAACCGCGGCTGATTCACCGCTTTCCTGATCGCGGTCATCAAACCAATAGCGAAAATGGGCTTTGACTTGGCGGTCAGAGATGGTTTCGGTCCAAAGGCTTTCAAAATGAACATCTTCGGTTCCGGGGCGGTTTTGTCGGATGTAATCAGCAATGATGTTCCTCAAGTCGTTTTGGATTCCAGCGTGAACGCTTTCGGCCACGGGGCGAGGTTCGTGAACCAGATGCCAAGTGCCGATTAATGCGGCGGTAAAAAACACGACGCTGATGAACTTCATAAAAATCCTCTTATTAGCTAGAATGGCCCCAAATCTAACGGAGTTTCACATGCTGCACAACAAATTCATGGCTTGGGAGAAGTTCCTTGGGCTCATGGAGCAGGTGGAAAAAGTGAGTCCTTGGCTCTCGCGTCAGATCGTGAAGCGAGTGTCCGAGTGGCCGTTTTGGATGGCCGGGTTAAAAATCCGGGACTGGGCTGAGCGCGCGGCCCATGTTCACATGCCTTTTTCCCTTCGCAACTCCGTGGACGGGGAGATCTGCCAAGGACATCTCCTCTTGGGTGCGGAGTTCTGCTTGCGCCTTGTGCTGCTCCGCCACCGGCAGGAGTTTCCGTTTCATTACCGAATCAAAGAATGCGCTATGGAACTCCACCACAATGTGGATCAATCTGTGGATTTCCGCTTTAAGTTGGATTTGCAAGAGTGGGAGCGCATCCGCTTGGAACTTGCCCGCGGCAAATCCTGCGAGGCGGAGTTTGTGATTTCGGGCACCCTCGCCGATGGGCGCTCGGCGCTTCAGGCGTCATTTAAGGTGGGCTTTCAGCTTGAGAATTTTCTTCCCGCCTAATAGGCTCGGACCATGGCGATTTTAGAAACCCGTGTCAACACCGAGTCCCCCGCCTTTCAGGCGAATAAGGCGGCAATGTTGGCCGCAGTGGATGACCTAAAAAGTCGTTTGCAGACCGTACGCGAAGGCGGTGGTGCGCAGGCATGTGAACGCCATAAATCACGGGGCAAACTTCTCGCCCGCGAGCGCATTCAAGCCTTAATTGATCCGGGCACACCGTTTTTAGAATTTTCCGCCCTGGCCGCGACCGACATGTACGATAACGGCGCGCCCGCGGCGGGGATCGTGACCGGCCTTGGCGTTGTTCATGGGCGTGAGTGCGTGATCGTGGCCAACGACGCCACTGTCAAAGGCGGAACCTACTTTCCCATCACGGTCAAAAAACACCTGCGGGCGCAGGAAATCGCCATGGAAAACGGATTGCCCTGCATTTATCTGGTCGATAGTGGCGGCGCCTTTTTACCTCTGCAGAGTGAAGTGTTTCCCGATCGCGATCACTTCGGTCGTATTTTCTATAACCAGGCCCGGATGTCGGCCCTGGGCATATCTCAGATTTCCATCGTCATGGGCAGTTGCACCGCGGGTGGCGCCTATGTTCCCGCGATGAGCGATGAAAATGTCATCGTCAAAGGTAACGGCACGATCTTTCTTGGCGGTCCGCCGCTGGTGAAAGCCGCTACCGGTGAGGAAGTCACGGCCCAGGAACTGGGGGGCGCCGAAGTTCATTGCTCAATGAGTGGAGTCACCGATCACTTCGCCGAAAACGATGAACACGCGCTGCAAATCGCGCGGGATATCGTGGCGCAAATTCCCAAGCGGCGGTTCACGCCGTACCCGGTGGAACCTGTGGATGACCCACTTTACCCCGCGGAAGAAATTTACGGCGTTATTCCCAAAGACTCGAAAATTCCCTATGACGTTCGCGAAGTGATCGCGCGCATTGTGGACGGCAGCCGTTTTCATGAATTTAAATCCAACTACGGAACTACCATCGTTTGCGGCTTCGCCCATATTTTCGGTTACCCGGTGGGCATCGTCGCCAATAATGGAGTGCTCTTTAGTGAGAGCGCGCTTAAAGCCACTCACTTCATTGAACTTTGCGATCAAAGAATGATTCCGCTGGTCTTCTTGCAGAACATCACCGGCTTTATGGTGGGCAAGAAGTATGAAAACGAGGGCATCGCCAAGCACGGCGCCAAGATGGTGATGGCGGTCAGTAACACAAGAGTGCCTAAGTACACGGTGATCATCGGCGGTTCCTTCGGTGCGGGTAATTACGGGATGTGCGGGCGCGCTTACCAGCCGCGGTTTCTTTGGATGTGGCCGAACGCGCGAATTTCAGTCATGGGCGGTGAGCAAGCCGCGAATGTGCTCTTAACGGTGAAATTGGATCAGCTCAAGGCCAAGGGTCAGACTATGAGCGAAGAAGAACAAATGGAATTCAAGAGACCCACTTTGGAAAAATACGAGCGCGAAGGCAGCGCTTATTTTTCAACGGCCCGGATTTGGGATGACGGTGTGATCGATCCCGTGGACACGCGCAAAGTTTTAAGCTTGGCGCTTCACGCCTCGTTCAACCGGCCATGGCCCGAAAAAGCCCAGGGCGTTTTCAGGATGTGAGTTCATGGAACATTTGAAGATCACGCAAAATCAAGGTGTGGTGACGGTTTCGCTTAACCGGCCGGAGCGGCGAAACGCCTTTCACCCGGCGATGATCCTCGAGATCACAAAAACTTTTAAAAAATTCGCGAAGGATAAAAACCTTCGCGCCGTTCTTCTGACCGGTGAAGGCGAAAGTTTTTGCTCGGGCGGGGATTTGGAATGGATGAAGTCCATGGCCGAGTACTCGCAAAAAGACAATTTGAAGGACGCTGGTCAGCTTTACGATATGTACTGGGCCATTCGCTCTTGCCCGGTTCCCGTGGTCGGACGGATTTTTGGGCACAGTTTCGGTGGCGGGCTCGGTCTCGTTTGTGTTTGCGATATCGCCGCCGCGGAAACCCAAACCAAGTTTTGTTTTTCCGAAGTGAAGTGGGGACTCGTGCCCGCCGTGATCAGTCCCTTCGTGGTGGATCGGGTACAGGCGGCCAAGGCCCGCGAATGGTTTTTGACCGCCAAAATATTCACCTCGGATGAAGCGCTTGAAGGCGGCTTGATTAATTTCTCGGGCTCCATCGATGAAGTTGACGCTTACGTGGAAAAAACATTGAACATGATTCTTTCGGCGGCGCCTCAGGCGGTTCGTAAAACCAAGGCCTTGCATCAGAGTTATTCAAGTGTGAATTGGAAAACGGCGCGCGCTAAAACAACCAAAGTGATCGCTGAACGGCGTGCGAGCGCCGAAGGTCAGAAGGGCCTTCAAGCCTTTTTATCAAAACAAACACCTAAATGGAGTGATGGCCCCTATGCCACGGCCGCGAAGATTTGAAAAAATCGCTATCGCCAATCGCGGTGAAGTGGCTGTTCGTATTATCCGAGCGGCACAGGAGCTAGGCATTGAAACCGTCTTGCTCCACTCCTCGGTGGACGATCGAACCGCGGCCTTTCGGCTCGCGGATGAAACAGTGTGTGTGGGTGAGGCGCCTTCATCGGCGAGCTATCTCAATATCAAAGCCAATATTCAGGGGGCATTGAGCGCCGGCGCGGACGCGATTCATCCTGGGTTTGGTTTTCTCTCTGAAAGTGCGGAATTCGCCCAAGCGGTTGAAGACGCGGGTCTTGTGTTTGTTGGTCCAAGCCCGCAAAGTATTCGTCTCTTCGGCGATAAAATCACCGCCAAAGCCCATGTGGAAAAGGTCGGAGGCCCCGTAGTCCCCGGCTACCGGGGTGAGGATCAATCCCTTGAGCGATTAAAGAAAGAATGCGAACGCATCGGTTACCCGGTGATCTGTAAGGCCGCGGGTGGCGGTGGTGGTCGCGGACTTAAAGTCATTCGTAGTCCCGCTGAGGCCGACGAATTGATTTCATCGGCTCAACGGGAAGCACAAAGCGCGTTTGGTTCATCGCAGGTTTTTCTTGAAAGGTATCTCGAAAACGCCAAACACATCGAAATTCAAGTTTTCGGCGATTACACCGGCCGCGTTTACCCTTTGCTTGAGCGCGAGTGTTCAGTGCAACGAAGACATCAAAAGCTCATCGAAGAAGCGTTATCACCTTCGCTCGACGACGATCTGAGAAAAAAGATGTGCGAAACCGCGCGGGATCTGACCGAACAAGCCGGTTACATTAATGCCGGTACGGTCGAGTTCCTGCTTCAGGGAGACGAGTTTTATTTTATGGAAATGAACACTCGTCTTCAGGTGGAACATCCCGTGACGGAAATGGTTCTCGGCGTGGATTTGGTGAAAGCGCAAATCTTAACCGCCATGGGAGAGGCGTTGAACTGGCCGTCGGAGTTCACGCCGCGTGGGCACGCCATCGAGTGCCGAATTTATGCTGAAGATCCTTTCAAAGGCGGAATTCCGAGCACGGGTCAGATCTTGGCCGCGCATTGGCCGCTTGGCCCTTTCCGCCGTTTTGAAGTGGGCTTCGAGCCTGGCGATGAAATCACCAGTTTCTATGACTCCATGTTCGCGAAAGTGATCGTGTGGGATGAATCCCGCATCAGAGCCATTCAGAAAATGAAAAAAACTTTGGCCGATACGGTGATTTTCGGCGTGCATACGAACATTCCCTTGCTTCGCGAGATTCTCGCCCATGAGGAATTCCTAACGGGAACCATGTCCACACGATTTTTTGATAAGTACTTCGCCACCGGCCTTGTACGGCCCGAGTTTTCGCCGAGTGAAATGAAGATGCTCCAGCAGATTTCGGCGAAACTCACGGATTCCGGGTCAGGCGACGGCATTCGCGAAGCCGATCCATGGGCGCATTCCTGGGGGGAGCCATGATGAAATGGATCGAAGTCGATTGGGCCGGAAAAAAGGTCCGCGTTCCTGTCCTCAAACATCAAGGCCGCCTTTGGGTGCATTGGCAGGAGATGACCCACGTGGTGGATCTCAACGCCAATCAACGGCGCGCATCCGGTGAGGCGGGCAAAGCCCATCTTGGCGTGATCTGTGCTCCAATGCCCGGTAAGGTGACTCGTGTGTCGGTGAAAAAAGATGAGCCGGTGAATAAAGGACAAGCTCTGGTGGTTATGGAAGCCATGAAAATGGAATACACACTTGAAGCGGATCGTGATGGACGGGTGAGCGAGGTTAATGTTCAACCGGGTATGCAAGTGGGTTTGGGTGAGGTGCTTGTGCGGGTGGTGGAAGCATGAGTCAACGCGTTTCAATCGTGGAAGTCGGCCCGCGCGATGGCTTGCAGAATGAAAGCGAAATTCTTTCGCTGGAGCAGCGACTCGCATTCATCAAACATCTGGCGGACTCAGGCTTAAAACGGATTGAAGTGGGTGCGTTCGTCTCGCCGAAATGGGTTCCACAAATGGAAGGCAGCGCCGATCTCATCAATGAACTTTATCGCCGCCGCTCCGAGTTTCCCAAAGACGTCCGGTTCTCCGCCTTGGTGCCGAACGTGAAGGGCATGATCGATGCGCTGAGCACGCCCATCGAAGAAATCGCGATTTTCGGCGCATGCACGGAATCGTTTTCGCGACAAAACACGAACTGTTCAATCAGCGAAGGATTGGATCGCTTCACCCAAGTGACGGCGATCGCCAAAAAACATCGTCGTAAAGCCCGCGGCTATTTAAGCGTGGCGTTTGGTTGTCCCTATGAAGGCCCGGTTAAAGAATCGACCGTGGTTTCATTGGCGCAAAAGTTCGCCAAGATGGGTGTCTATGAAGTGGTGATCGGCGATACCATTGGTGTGGCCACACCCAATCAGGTGAAATCGCTAATCAATAAACTAAAAAGAAAAATTCCGGTCAAAAAACTCGCCATGCATTTTCATGACACCCGGGGAACCGCTCTAGCGAATGTCACTGTGGCATTAGCGAGTGGGATTCGCGTGTTCGATTCGAGCTTTGGTGGTTTGGGTGGTTGCCCTTACGCCCGAGGAGCTAGCGGCAATTTAGCGACCGATGATTTGGTTTATATGCTTAACGGGATGGGATTTAAAACCGGTGTGAATTTAGCGAAGCTTCTTGAGTACGTGCCCACTATGGAGAATCAGATCGGGCATAAGCTTCCATCGCGTACGGCGGCCGCCGGTCTTCCGCGCCTATCAAACGTTTAAAACGGCGTTCGCCAGAAACAGCATCAGTAACAACATCGTGTATTGTAAATACTGCGTCTTCATACGGCTGTATGGAAGATGCCAATCCCATACCATCACAGGGGGTCCTTTCCTTGCTTTCCAGAGAGGATAACCGTCCAAAATTTCTACTAGATTGTAATCATTCCCATACAGTAACCGGGGAACACGCACCCATTGTCTAACTGTCGGGCCCGGATTTTGTAATCGCCCAGAGGCATTCATGAAAGACTCCAAACGGCTGGAGCGGGTCGCCAAGGGGTTAACGATACTCTCGTTCGCCGTCTTGTGCTGGGTTGCTCATCGGGCCACTAAGTGGCGAACGGACTGTGTCCATTCGACCTTCATCAATCTGGTGTTGGTCGATGGCGAACGTGTATTTAATTGCCGCTTTGAGAGCCGCTTGGAACTTCGAAGTTTTGTCGCGCCGATTTCATTCACCACAATCAACAAAATCCGAAAAGTCGAAGACATTGAGGAACTCAGTGGTTGGTTGCCTCTCGTTCATCCCGTTTTGACGGTTGAGCTCGTCGCGGACGAACCCGATCTTTTTCAAATGAACCGGCGTTTCGCGCGTATCGGTGAGCGCTGGTTGGAGCAACCGGCCAAGCTCAAACGCATGCTCGTGTCTTCGGTTTTAAACGCGCATTTCGCGGGAGGCTTCGCCAGCGATTTTGAACGGGAAGTGGTCACCGATTTTCTTCTTCTGACGTTGTTTTCAAAATCCGACTGGCCTCATGCGCCGGCCCGCCATTTGAACTTTGCCACTGTTTCGCCCACCGGGGGTTTAAGTCCGCTCGTGGCCGTGGCGCTCGCTCGGGTCTTCGAGAAACTTCCGATGCGCGAGCAGTTTGAAACTTTAAGCCGATTGCGGCGGGTTCGCGCACTGCCAGCCCTTTTTCCTCCGCAAGATCCAGCGGGTTCCACCTTGGCCGATTGGTTTGATCGCGCCTTGAAGTCGAACCTGATAAGTCTCGGCGTGTCCGGAAAAGCGGCCGATCTTGCGATCAAGCGCACTCTCAATGAACTTGATGTGTCCTATCCCACACGCTGGGAATTGACCGTGGATTTAACGCTGGCTCCGGCCTGGCGCGAGATCTATGAACAGTTACGCACCCGAAGCCGGTTTTTCCCCAAAGAACGAACATTGGTTTTTACGCCCGAGGGCGCCTTTGCTCTTCCATCGGGATTGCCGGTGGAATGGGCGGCCGATGATGTGTCGTCTCAAAAACATGTTCTTGTCGCCTGCAATTGGCCCGATCCGGATCAGGTGATCAAAATTCGCGCGCGTAAAATGTTCGCCGAACACAGCTGCGGAAAACTTAAAACTGTGGCCTGGGATTAACGCTCTTTGCGGCGGGCGACGATAAATATCCGCTTATACGGATAAAGGTAAGGTCCCTCTCCGGTCACAAGAAGCAATCGGCGGGTGTACTGCTCAAGAAACTTTTTATAGCCCGCGAGATCGAGCTGCTTTTGGTAAAACGTGAGAAGCGCGCCCTTTGTCCACTCAATCACTTCATGGCCTGATTTCAAAGGATGCAGATAAACTTTAATCGAAACATCGATGGCTTCCATTCCATTTCGCCACAGAAGTTCCGCGTAGGTTTCAGGCGCCAGCAGCGGCGGAATGCGAATCTGAAGTTTCATCTCTTGCGCCACATCCGCCGCCAAAAAGTGCGAAGGATGGTCGAAATTCACCGGCATTTGCACGGCCAGCTGACCTTTAGGTGCCAGCCAATTGATCATTCTCAAAAACAGCGCTTTATGATCCTCGACCCATTGAAGTGCGGCGTTTGATAAAATCAAATCGTAAGGGCGTGACGGCACGAAAGTCATCACATCCGCCAGTTGAAAGCTCAAACCCGGCGCCTGGTAGGCCGAGGTTTTGTCCATCATCGAAGGCGAAGCATCGATTCCGAGACTTTCGCTCAATTGCATCTTTTTGTGAACTTGCGCGGTCAATTCACCGGTTCCGCAACCGACATCGAGCAGGCTTTTGACACCGGAAAAATTCACCTTGCCGATGAGGTCCCAAAAGGGTTGGGACCGCTCGACTTGAAATAGGCTATACTGTTCGGGATTCCAACTATCCATGCCCTGTAGGGAGTTTATCCTTGCCTCGCTGGAACTCATAACAAAAAATTTTAATCATGCGTAAATTCGGATGGATCTTCGTACTGGTCGCTCTGATTTTCGGCCAGCTCCTGACAGTGGGGCCGATCAAATGGGACGATGACTCCAATATTTTTATTAACCCGTATTACCGGGCGGGCATTTGGTCGCAGGTTTGGCTTAAGGATTATTTCGGCCTTTATGTTCCTGTCACAAGTTCCGTGTGGCAGATTCTATACGCTTTGGGCGGTGCCGCGCCTTGGCCCTATCGGGTTTTGAATCTGGTTCTTCACTTAATCAATACCGGTCTAGTTCTTATCTTACTTCAATGGTTGGCCAAAAAATGGGACGTCAAATCCCATTGGCCGGCTCTCCTCGCACTTTCGTTTTTTGCCCTTCATCCATTACAGATCCAGGCGGTGGCCTGGATTTCAGGGGGCCGCGACCTGCTTTCGGCCTTTTTCGGCCTGAGCGCGGTTTTGGTGTTTTTCGGCCTGCGCGATTTCAGGGGCGCCATTGCCTCAACGATTTTGGTTACGGCGGCTGTTTTATCGAAACCAAATATCGTGGTTTTACCGGCGCTTCTGCCATTTGTGACTGGACTTCTTTTGCCTAAATTTTTTCGCCGCTCATTGTGGCTTGCGGGAGTGTGGCTGATTCCATCGGTGTTCAGCATCTATAAAACGCTTCAGGCCCAGGCTGAATTTTTAATTCCGCTTAAGTTATGGGAGCGCCTTCTCATCATGGGCGACACTTACTCATTTTATTTGCAAAAGATCGTGATTCCTTATCCACTCTCGGCCAATTACAGCCGAACACCCGAGAGCGTGCTCGAAACTTTGGACCCTTATTGGCGGACCGCGATCGTTTTGGTGCTTTTTGTTCCGGCAATGATCTGGGCGTGGCGGCGCGACTGGCGCTTTTTTCTAGCCCTGGCGTGGCTGGCTCTGCTGCTCCCCGTGAGCGGGATTTCTTCGTTCGGATATCAGAAAATCTCCACCACCGCGGATCACTATCATTATTTGCCGATGACCATGGTTTCGGTGATGGCGTTGCTGATTCTTGCGCGCTGGCCCGTGAAGGCGAGCCACTTAAAAGTCGGAACGTTAATGATCGTCGCGGCTCTCTTTGTTCGCTCCATGGTGCACGTGCAAACCTGGAAATCCAACGAAGCTTTTTTTAAAAACATGGCGATCGTGGCGCCGGATTCCTATTCAACGGCCTTGGGTATGACGGTCGTGGAGTGTGAGGATAATAAACGTTACGACGAGGGCATAAGGTGGGCGGGATTGGCCCTTGAGCGAAAACCCAAAGACATTTTGGCGCTGGCGAATTTGGCGTATTGTTACCTTCACGCCAAAGATTACATCTCGGTGACCAAACTCGAATCCTATCTCGATCAACTGGATTTGGTCGTGATGGAAGCCAAGCAACCGACGGCGTACTCAAGTTTTTTGGCCTCCATCGGCGCGGGCTTTTTCGAGCTTGGTCAGTTGGAGCGGGGTTTTCCGTTTTTATGTGAAGCGTTTCGGATTATGCCTTCAGACGCCAATCATAAGCGAAATTTGGATATAGCCCATCGAATTATGACGGCCAATCGGCTGAACACCACGTGTCCGCCGAAATTAAGAGAGTGATTACTCTTTTGCGCAGTTGAGGGCGCGAATGACGTCGGAGCTGAGCTCGCTGACCAGAGTGAGATCCTGATTTTGGAACCGCGTGCTGACAAACAGGCTCACCTTCGGTTCCTGAACCGCCAGCACATGAACTTCGCTCCCCTCACTGAGGGTCAGGTTTAAAGCCTGTCCAGCTTCGCCCTTTAATTCAAAAGTGATGGGCTCGGCTAACGTGGTGATTTGGCCGGCGGTGCAGACCGCGTTGGCCACCGAGGCGGTAAGAAAGGGCAAAATTAATAACCAACGTTTGTTCATACGCGCAATTTTAAGCAAACCACGCGCCTCGCGGAGTTGAACCATATCGAATTAGATCCCGGGAGTTGTCGAATCGATTCACAGAGAGCGACGTTTTTTGTCCACAAGCGCGGCGCGATATCGCAAAAAGTTGAATTTCCGGAACCAGTGATGGAACAATTGTACCCAGGGTAAAACGCATCTTGGAATTGACATCGAAAACCGAAGCCGAGCGACCGCCATCGCTGGGCGCATTCACAGATTATCGCCGGTATTTAAGCGAGTATTATAATTACCGGCGCCGCCAGACGCGCAATTCGTTGCGGCCTTATAATTATGCGACTTTCGCGGCCGCGGCGGATATCAAGTCACCCAATTACCTAAAGCTGATCATCGATGGGCAACGTAACCTTTCGCCCGAAATGGCCCGCCGGTTCGCCAAAGCCCTTGGACTTGGAAAAGAAGAAACCGAAGAGTTTTTGGCACTGGTTGAATTCACTCAAGCCACGGATCCCCTTGAACGTAACCGCCATCTCAAGACCCTGGCCGACATAAGGGTTCGCCAACAACTTAAAAACGGTGAGATTAAAGCTGAAACCTGGCGGAAAGTGCCGAGCTGGGTGACTTGGGTTCTTTACGCGCTCACCGATCAAAAAGACGTGCGCTTTGAAGCCGACGAGCTTTTTGAAATCATGCGCGGAAAAGCCCGTCATGAGGAAATCCGGCGCAGTCTCGAAAAATTGATCGCCTCGGGTGAACTGGTTCGTGATCCCCAAACAGGTGAGATCGTTAAGGGCCGCGAGCTCATGGACGGTGCCGAAGACGTGCCCGTCGAACTGGTTCGAAAGCTCCAATCCGAACTTATTTATTTAGGACTTGAATCGTTATTCCAGGATCAGCCCCAGGAACGTGAATTCGGGGCGCAGACGCTGGCGCTCACTGATAAAGAATTTGAACAGTTGAAGTTCGAATTACGGCAGTTCCGAAAGCGCTGGTTCAAAGATGTGTCAGTGAACCGCACCCACTCCAAAGGGGATCGCGTTTATCAGTTAAATATTCAGTTATTTCCGGTGACTGTGAGCGCGAAGGGGAAAATCACTTCTTGAGGTCCCAGCGACAGGCTTAGAAGCCTGTTACGACTCCGACTTTCTTAGGGGGGAGGGGGAAAGCGCCCATCGCTAAGACTTCAAGAAGATCAAAGAACAACAAACGTACAGCTTCAAAATACGTTCCGCGCTTAAACTGTAAGCAAGTTGTGAACCAAATGCGTAAATGGGTCAACTCCCCATAAAATCTTTATAAACACGAAATGAAAAAAAGTTAGAAACGTTTAGCGGCGCTCTCGGCAAAAAATTGTCGCCGAAAATCTGGTGGGAAATGGGCCTCCGACATCGGAAATTTGAAGGCGGGGCTTGACTAACGGAAAACCCCAGCCGGAGTCGCGCATCCAGTGGAACTTTTCCGCTTACATGTCCGATTAATGTACCGGATGTCGGGTTGCGCTTTTGACCTGTAGACCCTATATTGCCCGCTTATTTTATGCTGGTAAAAATCGAGAAGGCCTCAAAGAAGTTTCACGGCCGAACCGTGATTGATGAGATCTCGTTATCGGTGGAGCCGGGGGATTTGGTCGCGGTGATCGGCCCCTCGGGTTGTGGAAAATCCACGCTGCTTCGATGTATTAACGGCCTTGAAGCCTTGGATAGTGGGGTCATCGATGTGGAGGGGACCCAGCTCAGAAGCCCCAGTGAGATCGGCGAGCGGGAGTTCAACCGCCGCACCCAATCCGTGCGCCAGAAAGTGGGCATGGTTTTTCAAAGCTTCAATCTTTTTCCCCACTTAAGCGTGATCGAAAACCTGATGAAGGCGCCCATGGTGGTGAAGGGAATGAGCCGGACCGAGGCGGCCGATAAGGCTGAAGAGCTTTTAACCAAAGTGGGCCTTAGCGAAAAAGCTGATCATTATCCCCATCAAATCTCAGGGGGCCAGCAGCAAAGGGCGGCGATCGCCCGCGCCTTGGCCATGAGCCCGCACCTTATGCTTTACGATGAACCCACCAGTGCCTTGGACCCCACGCTCGTCGATGAAGTGCTCCGTGTGATGAAGCAATTGGATTCGGAAGGCATGACTCAAATTGTGGTCACGCACGAAATGCGTTTTGCCCGGGATGTGGCCGATCGGGTGGTCTTCCTGCAAGACGGCCGAATTGTGGAAATGGGCCCGCCGGAGAAAATCTTCGGCCAACCTGAACACGAAAGCACACGAAACTTCTTGAGGCATTTTCTATGAAGTGGCTCGCACCTCTATTGGCTTTGATCGTTTGGAGTCCCGTCGGTTTCTCGCAAGAGGTTCTTCGCTGGGGTGCCGATATCGAAGCCGGTGCGCCGTTTTCATTTAAAGATCCCGCTGATCCTAAGAAAATCATCGGCTTTGAAGCCGAAATCGTTGAAGCCATAGCGAAAAAGCTCGGGATGACCGTGCAGTTTCATCAAAATAATTGGGAAGGGCTGATCCAAGGATTGAACCGCGGTGACTACGATATCGTGGTGAATGGTCTTGAAATCACTCCCGATCGCCGTGAGGTGGTGAATTTCTCGAGGCCCTATTACATCACCGCCGAACGCCTGACCGTCGCCAGCACCAACGAGGAAATTAAAACCCTTGAAGATTGTGAAGGTAAAAAAGTCGCCACGTTGGCGGCCTCACTCGCGCAAAGAATTCTGGCCGAGCAATCCTTCCCCATGCAGGTGATCACCTACGCCGACGAAGTGAATATGTATGCCGATTTGCTCACGGGCCGGGTTGATGCGGTTTTAATGGATGAGCCGATCGCTCTTTATTATGCCGAACCGAATGAGCGGCTAAAGAACGTTGGTGAACTGGTCGGCTATATGGAATATGGGATCGCTACCCGTAAGAACGATCCTCTTTCCGCCAAAATCGATGAGGCGGTGGCGGAACTGATTCGCGATGGCACCATTAGGAGAATCCTTGAGCGCTGGGGGCTTTGGAATTCGATGACCGCTAAAGCCTGGGGCATGTCCGAGGCGCCTGAAAGCGAAGCCGTCGAATACCAGAGATTCGTAAAAACCGCGTTCGCCGAGGTGAGTTTTAAGGAACGCATCGAACGTTACATCAGTTTTTTGCCGCTCCTGGGGAAGGGAGCGATGATGACCCTGCACATTTCCATTGTTTCCATGTTCTTGGCGATGGTGGTGGGCTTGGTTGTGGCTTTGAGCCGGCTTTACGGGCCATGGCCGATTAGGTGGCTGGCGATTTCGTTCATTGAGATCTTTCGCGGGACGCCTCTCCTGATCCAGCTTTTTTTGATTTTTTATGGCTTACCCCACATCGGGATCAGATTGGATCCGTTCTTATCCGCCGTGGTCGGCCTCGGTTTGAACTATGGCGCCTGTGAGGCGGAGAATTATCGAGCCGGGATCCTCTCCATACCCCAATCCCAGGTGGATGCGTCCCGCGCATTGGGCCTGAATCGCCGGCAGACTTTGCGCCATATTGTTCTTCCCCAGGCCATGCGCTTGGTGATTCCGCCGGTCACGAACGATTTCATCGCGCTTCTCAAAGACTCGTCGCTGGTTTCGATTATCACCATGGTCGAACTCACCAACACCTATGGGCAACTGGCATCGACGTATTTTGATTACTTGGGTTTGGGTCTTTTAACCGCCCTTATCTACTTCTTGATTGGGCTGCCGTTTGTGAGGCTTTCTCGCCAGCTTGAGGCGGGCCTCTCCAAGCCTCGCCCCACGGGTTTTCGCTCGCGGGCTTAAGACGTGCCGAAAATTGTTAGCCACCCGTAAATACTTGATCTCAGAATGAGACATAAATCGCATTTGGCGCGGCACCGGGCGTGAAATAGGCTTGGGCATGGGTTTTTTAAGAATACTTTCTATTATTGTGGTGTTTGGGTTCAGTTCAATCGCTTCGGCCAAGATCACGGAGTATTACACAACAGTTGGATCCCTCTCGAGTTCCGCGATCGAAGGCAATAAGATTAGCAACGGCCAGCTTTACTGGTACGGCGGCAAACGACGAGGTTGGGTGCCTTTCAAGGCGAAATATTGCCCTTACGGTGTCGGCCACAGAAACAACTGTATCACCCCTTGTGTTCACGGTGCGGCGGCCAAAGGTCGGAAGGTCGGATCCGTCGTTAAAGTCCCGACCTACACCTGTCCCTGGGGACCACTTAAAGGAAAGAAGATTAACAAAGTGATCATCGCCGACACCGGCGGTTGGATCCATGGAAATGACATCGATATCTTCAAGGGTATTTGTGCGAAGACGAAAGGTGGACGTTGCATCGAGTGGGCTCCCGATACGTACATCGCCAAGTACGGACGAGGTCGCAACATGACTTGGCAGATGGCCGCGAAAGAAGCCTACGGCAGCCGGTTCACCGGCGGCACGGCCATCGCTTCAAAAGACACCAAGCCGGCTCCTGTTCCAGAGAAAAAACCATCGACGGTTAGTCCGACATCGGTGGGTTACAGCAATAATTCCGGTTCCGCTGGATTCTTCATGGATTTCGGTGGCGGCGCGGCCGTGCGCTAAAGCGAGTGAGCCCGACCGCGGTCACCAAATAAATCAGAGGCAAAATAAAACCAGCCTCACCACTGAAATAAGGGGTGAGTTCCCCTGGCGTAAAAAGATCGGGAAGAATGTTTTGCATTCCCGTGTCGTGTACGGCGTGAGCCAGAATGCACGGGAACACCGAACGGGAGAAATTGCGCAACCAACCAAGAATCACTCCGAACGAAACGATGCAAATCGTGAAACTCGCCAAGCTCAGCAAAGGGTAGGGTGAGGGCGCATAGTTCGAAAACAAGATCAGCGGCCAATGCCAAATCGCCCATAGCGCGGAAATGATTAAAACCGGGTCACGAAAATGCAGTCTTGAGAACTGGTTGTGTAAGAAACCCCGCCAGCCGAGTTCCTCACCCAAGACGAATAAGCCGGTGAACAAAACTCCCAAAGTGGGCTGGAAAATCAACGTACGAAACCAATTCGTGGGCGCGTGAAACTCACCGATTTTCAATAGTATCAAAATGAGACAGGTCAGAATCAGGGCGGAAATCGGAATCACGTAAGCCGTGATCAATGATCGGCGACCGGGCGCCACGAAGGCGAGGTCACGAAAACGATTTCCAAAGTGATTGGAACACCAAAGAGCGACAGCACCCGGCACCCACATCAGGGGAAACATGAGAAAAGTGTTGGTCGTCCCCACTTGGATGATGATGAGGATCTGGATCAAAAATCCTAGACCGAAGGTCAGGGCCAGAAAGGTCAGGATTTGGCGCTTTGGATTGGGTCGAGCCATGTCGGATTATTTTGGGTGACGGGCTTCAAGAACCGCCGCCAACTCGTTAAGGGAATCCCGCAATTCCGTGAGTTCGTCATTTCGGCGCAAAACCACGCGGGAGCCATAATGGCCTTCAATCAAGTTGCGGATATGTCGCTGCAACGGAATGAGGGGCCCGTAAAGCCGGTTACTTAATCGGATACCCAAAATAATACAAAAAAGTCCCAGTGCGAACGCGCCCAGCAGAAAAAGAAAAAACGGATAAATCATCGTGTCTCGAATGAGATAACCGACTTCAAGGTCCACTTGGTGGTTTTCGGTGAGCGTGATTAGGGTCCGGTTGAAAACGATGGTTGTCAGCGCTACAAGGGCCGTGATGATCAGCATGGCGCCACCGGTGAAAAGTAACGCGAATCGCAACTGCTGCTGTGGACGAACGAGTAGCCCTAGAAAAGTGCGCTTGTGCGGATATCGGCTCACAATGAAAACGTATCAAATTTCAATTCGTGAAGCATCGGCGAGATTTTTTGGCCAGCCGAAAGTCGAGCGACCCAATTCGAGTCGGGCACTGTCAGGTTTGTCGTCAGAATTCCGATAAATTAGGTATGCGGTACGTAGGTTCCGCGGCCAAAGTCTTAACTCTGGTCGCGCTTTCCATTCTCAGTTTGGGATCGGCTTCGCGCCAAACGCAAAAGCCACCCGCTTGCATGATCTCGACGGCGAAAGCTTCGTGGTATGCCGGCAATTTCATCGGGCGAAGAACAGCCAACGGCGAAATCTATACCGCCCGGGAAATGACAGCCGCACATAAAACCCTACCCTTCGGTACACGCTTGAAAGTCACCAATCCAGAAAACGGCAAATCGGTGACCGTGACCATCAATGACCGTGGTCCTTATATTAAGGGTCGAAGTCTTGACCTGTCTTTGGCCGCGGCCGAAAAGCTGGGCATGGTTGAAAAAGGTGTGGCGGTTTTGATCGTCGAAAGCTGCACGCAAAATCAACCGCCGCCCGCGATCATTCGGACCATTGCTTCGGTCTTCTAACTTTCCAGAGTGCGTCCAGGAGTGGTCATCATTTCGGTGAGAAGCGATTTTATTGTCGTTAAGTGTTCCGCTTCTTGGCGATAGGCCCGGCGGAATCGATCGGCGAGATCGGAAAGCTCTTCTTGTAAACAAAGTTCAATCAGAAGTTCCCAACCCGCGTTATCGGTGAGTTCGGCGGTAAGAATGGCATTTAATGTTTGCGCCATATCCGTGCGTGAGTCGGTGACCACCTGTAAGAGTCCAGCGGAGGCCACACCGATCACATCGGCGCAAGGTGTTTGCACGGTTGGATCAGCCCCTAATTCGCGAATGGCGTCTTGAAGTAAAAAGAAATGCTCGATCTCTTGGTCGCGAATTTCACGTAACCTGTCGGTGGGCAGATCGAGGGCGCTGGCACCGCATTTTAAAATTACGGCCTCATAAAGGCGCACACCGGTGCGTTCGAAAGCCAATCGCTCACCCAGTTTGTCCACGAGCAAGCGCCGGCCGGTGGTGGTGAGTATGGTTTTTTGCTCAGGGGGTTCGATACTTCCCACTTTAGGGGCGTTCATGAAGTATTCACGGCGAATGGTGGAGATGGTCTCCGGATGCATGAATAGCTCCTTCCTCTCGGGCATTGATCTCGCCGCCGGGAATCCAGCGGTAATCGCTGGCTACGGCCTCTGACGGCGAGCCTTGGGAATTGATCTTCGATCGGTGTTTCAGTGATCGTTCGGGCTCTTTGTCTTTGGGAACAAAAGTGGTGGCGTCGGCCCTGAGGTCAACTTCATTGGCCAATGTCTTGCGCACGAATTCGCGCTGGCTCGTGTATTGAATCGGTGCGGGAAGTTCTTCGGCCAGAACCTCGGCCGGGTCGCGACGCTCGTATTTTTTAAAAAGCTCGCACACGTGATTCAAATGGCCAAGTTCATAATCCAGAAATCTTTCCCAGATGGATCGGATTCTAGAGTCGGTTTCCTGCTCGGCGCAGGAATAGTAATTGTAAACTTCATTGGCTTCATGAAGCAGCCACTTTTCCAACCAGGTCTCAGTGGGATCCACGATGGATTCATACTGGGTCACGTGTTGCTCTTCGATGGAAGCGATTTCGGCGTAAAGCAGACGGGCCACCGGATCGGCGAAAAGCGGACCGATATTTAAATAGTAGTTATGGGTCTGCTGCTCGCCGGATAAGATGGTGAGCGCGTGCATCTTCGTGATCGGTAGCGCGAACTTTTTGTCATAGGGTTTGCGAAGATCATCGATGGGATGGCGGTGTTCATCGATGGTCGGGCGACCGGGCAGAATATCCGTATAACCCTGAAGAATCTGACTCGCGTCCTTTCCCTCAAGGCGATCCATCAAGGCGGAGTAGCGATAAAGGTGGTCAAAGTCTTCAAGGAGCCCAAAGCGGTAAACCTGCGAAAGGTATTCATCCGGTTCCATCTGCGCCACTGCCGCGGTGACCTCGATGGCGACTTGCTCGTAGGCGATTGTGGTTTCAAGCGGCGACATGTCCGGCGGAAGCAGCCAATTGATCATGGTTTCCTGGTGGTGCTCCACGCGGCGAATGATGGCGAGGTCGGCTTGTAAGTCGGCATTCATCCGGGCGCAGGCATGGGAGAAACGAAGCGCTTCATGTTCAATTCCGTTCATCAGAATGATTCGAATTTTCGTGTAAGCGTCCGAGTCCAATTTGCTGATCGGCGCGCGAACCAGATCCTTCCAGGTGAAGCCTTGTTTTTTTACGGGAATGCCTTTGGTATTCAATAGGTCCAAACTCATAGACGCACGAACTTGCAACAACAGTGCAATTGTCATTTGGCGGGATCGTGGCGCTTATTTGAATGACGTCCCGAACTTCCCCTTCACAACGGCATAAAGGCACTATAATGAACATCCTATGACACTAGCGATATTGGGCGGGGTCCTGATCGGCATCGCCGTTTCTATGATGTGGATTTTTAATGGTCGAGTCACCGGCGTGAGCGGAATCCTCAACGGTGCGCTCACGCCACAAAAAAGTGATGCCTTGTGGCGGTGGGCTTTTCTTGCGGGACTTTTCAGCGGCGGTCTTATCCTGCGTTGGTTTTTGCCTGAAGCGTTCTCGGGCCAACTTTCCACTCCGGATTGGACCGTGGCGATGGCGGGCCTGCTGGTTGGGTTTGGAACCGTGATGGGCAGTGGATGCACTAGTGGCCACGGCATTTGCGGTGTGAGCCGGATTTCACCGCGTTCGCTTATCGCCACCGTTACATTCATGCTCGCGGGAATCTTGACGGTGTGGGTCTTATGAAAAACGTTCTCGTTTCCTTTTTTGTCGGTCTGATCTTTGCCGTGGGTCTCGGCATCTCGGGTATGACCCAGCCTCAGAAGATAGTTGGATTTTTAGATCTCTTTGGTGAATGGGATATGGCGCTTTTGTTTGTGATGGTCGGTGCGGTGGGGGTTCATGCCGTCGCGTTCGCCTTGTCCCGCAAAGTACCGCGACCGATCCTGGCCGAGGAGTGGCGCCGCCCCACACAAGACCGCATCACAGGGCGGTTAATTCTTGGTTCTTTTATTTTTGGTATCGGCTGGGGGTTGGGTGGTTATTGTCCCGGTCCCGGGCTGGTTTCGCTATCGACGTTTGAATTCCGTCCTTTCTTGTTTGTCGGTAGCATGGTGGTTGGGATGGCCCTATTCCGCCTCTTGGACCGGGCGCTTAAGCTGCGATCGAGTCGGGCAAGTGGAGAACTTGAATAGGGCGTAAATCGGGCAAAATCCCAATACGCCCGTGATCAGAGGAATCAAACCCACGTAACCCCAGGCGGTCTGGGGCCCGGCAACCGTGAATGCAAGTAACAAAATGCCTAAGACCACCCGTACGTAGCGATCAAAAGGCCCCACATTCGTAAAAAGTAGGCCGTTCCTTTTCAGGATGCGTTGCATACCTTTGGTGACAGCAATGCGCATACCAGAGGAGTTTAGTCCCGTTTTTGCTCCTATGGCTTACATGTCGCGCACGGATCAGCACGAAGAGCTGAACGCTTCCGTCCAAAGCTGCCAACGATGTGGTTTGTACAAGAACGCAACCCAAGGCGTGGTGGGTGACGGCTCCCTGACGGCGAAGATTCTGGTGATTGGTGAACAGCCTGGAGACAAAGAAGATCTCGAAGGAAAGCCGTTCGTCGGACCCGCCGGATGGCTCTTCGATCGCATTCTCAAGGAAGCCGGAATTCCGCGAAGCTCGGTTTACGTGACCAATGCGGTTAAACATTTCAAGTGGAAGAGGGTGGGTAAACGGCGGATTCATCTAAAGCCGAACGCGCAAGAGATTGAAGCGTGCAACATTTGGTTGGAATCCGAGGTGAATCTCATTCAACCCCGATTGATCGTTTGTATGGGTTCAACGGCTCTGCGCGCGACCTTGGGATTTTCCGCGGCGATAAAAAACTATCGGGGAAGATTTTTTGAATCTCGATGGCATCGGAAAACCTATGCGACAGTTCATCCATCTTCGATTTTACGTCTTCCGGAAAAATCGGATCGCGACCGTGCCCTGGCGGAAATGATCGATGAATTTAAAAAGTTGAAACGTGAGATCTAGTTACGATTGTCCATGCAGATGACGTTGTAGATATACACTCCCGAAGCGAGGGACCCTTCGGTCATAATTAAATCGGCGTAATTTGTCGCGGTCATAATATAAAGTTTCGCATCTTGCTTGGCGGCGACATCATTGGCGGGGCTGAATGTGCATATCGGAGTGAGCGCGAACGGGGTTCGGAAAAAGACTTTAACCAGCGAACTGGTGGTTCCCGCAGGTACGGTCAACGTTCCGGATACGTTAAAGGTAATCCGGTACGCGACATCGGAGCCAGCAACGGACGCGCTCTGCATGGCGCTGCCGGAATACTTTTGGAAATTGCCGGCTGATGAACCCGAGGTGTAATTCGTGAACTCTTTTCCGCCAACATGGCTGGCGTAAACTCTATCCGAGAAAAGGGCCGAGCCCCTCACGTCAAGAGTTTCCGAAGCGACCGAGGTGCCAATCCCGATTTTCCCGTCAGACTGAATGGTCATTCGTTCCGATGGAGTGATCGAGCCCGATGCGGTCGTCATAAAGATCATCTTCGCTGGACTGGAACTGGGTGACCAGTTTCCAGTGGTCACCGCTCGAATGAGCGCGCCGTTACCCCAGCCGGTCTCCATGGGAACGCCACTTTCCTTTTGTCCTTGAAAAGCAAAAATTCCGAGTTCGTCGCCGGAAGCGAGGCTCGCAGGCGAAGAAAAGGTTCCGCGTGAATTGTAGACGGTCAGCTGGGGTGAACCGTCCGGCGCTTTCGAGCCCATGTAGTTTATGCCGGAGATCTGAGGATACCAAGACTGCGAAGAAGAATTGGCGTTGATAACCTTTATCGAGACATTGTGATCGGATCCGTATACGGTCAATTCAGCTTCCGCGTTTGTGGTGTTAACTCCGACGAATCCGCCGGAATCGATATACAAACCCTTTGGTGAGCCGTCATAACTTACAAATTTACCGTTCATGGCAAGATGTTGCGTGGCCGTGTGATTACCCAGGTTGTCGCCGGAGCCGGATACGGACGCGCACGCCCAAGAGGAACCGTTCCATTGCATGACATATCCAGGTGTCGTACAGGTCACACCCGCTCCGATGTTTCCACTTCCATCCGTTGTGAGTATTGCATTGTTGTTGTAGGTTGCGCGACCTGTTCCTCCGCGCGCGATCGGTAAAGTTCCACTTCCGATTTTCGCGGCATCGAGACTGGGAATATCATTAGCCACTAAAGAACGAAAACTTGGCTGATTCGCTCCACCCGATGGCGGTCCGGCAAAGACAAGGTTGGCCGATTGGTTTTGAAGTCCCAAGGAGATGGTTCCGCTTGAGGTCACCGGGCTTCCCGACACGCTCATAATGGATGGAACCGACAGGTCCACCGAGGTCACTGTTCCGGAAGCGGCGGGCGCGCATTCCCAATCGGAACCGTTCCATTGCATGACATATCCAGGTGTCGTACAAGTCACACCTGCTGTGATATTTCCGCTTCCATCAGTGGTGAGCAAAGCATTGTTGTCGTAGGTTGTACGACCCGTTCCTCCGCGCGCGATCGGTAAAGTTCCACTTCCGATTTTCGCGGCATCGAGACTGGGAATATCGCTGGCCACTAAAGTGCGAAAACTTGGTTGGCCTGGTCCACCCGATGTCGGTCCGGCAAAGACAAGGTTAGCCGATTGGTTCTGAAGTCCAAGGGAGATGGTCCCACTTGAGGTCACCGGGCTTCCTGTCACACTCATGATCGAAGGAACCAATAATTCGACTGAGGTGACGGTACCATTACCGGTCCCCACGGTTTGCCAACTGGTTCCGTTGTGAAAGTTCAATGTATTGCCATTGGCGGAATCGATGGCCAAATCGCCCGCGTTACCGGCGGGAAGCGTGGTCGGTTCCAATCGCATAACGCCATCGACATGCAGTGGCCTTTGGGGCGTATTGATGCCCGCTCCAATATTGCCTGAATTATCGACGTAGAGACCTTCATTGTCTCCATCACCGCTGAGCCATTGGCCATTGAGTCGAATGTTCGATGTGGCCATATGGTTGCCGAGGTCGTCGCCGCTCGCGGAGCTGATCATGTCCCTCCATGAACCGTCCTCAAAGACCTCGAATTTCGCAAGAGAAGTGTTGTAACGAATCATTCCGTCCACCGGGCTTGTGGGCCGGTTGGCCGTATCGGCACGGGGGACGATCAATGAACTTGTGTTTTGAGTCGTGCCCCAAAGGTCAAGGACCGCGCCGTTCGTGACCGCGCTTGTGCCAATCCCGAGTTGACCGTTCGCGTTCAGTTGGGGAATTTGATTGGCGCCAGTTCCCACATCGACCGAGACCGTGATGTTTCCCGAGCCTGTCAGATTAATTCCGGTTCCCGCGGTGAGATCGGTGACGCCTGAGCCGACATCGACAAAACCGAAGCCATCCCAAACACGAATTTTATTCTGATCGGTGTTAAAGAGAATGCGACCTTTATCGGCCGCGCCAAGCGCCAATGCCGTTTCTTGCGCATTACTAAAACGGCCCAACATCAAAAGTGTTTGATTGCCCATCGTGATGTGGCCCGTGTTGTAGATGTCGTGTCCGTTGAAAGTCACCGGACCTTGCATGACTCCGCCGGTGAGAGGAAGCTTGGTGTTGTCCGTGGCCGAGACCGCTCCCGTTGTCCATCGGTTATTGGCCGCATCCCAGATGATCGTGTGTCCGTCGTTGGTTCCCGCGTTAACTCCGGAAAGATCGGCGGCCTTGTCACCGAGGTGGGTGTCTACCCAATTACGATTGACAGCGTCGGTCGCGGCCGTTGGAGCGGCCACATTCGTGAGCCTTTGGTTGTTTAAAGAAAAATCCGAGGAAAAAGTGTTGGCCAACAAGTCTTGAAGTTTGGGGTAATTCGTGGAGGAGAACACATTTTCCAAGTTGGCTTGCGTAAGATCAGTCGAGGCGTCGGCTTTGACCTGTACGAAATCCGACGGGGACTTGCCCTGAAGATATTCGGCCACGATGGATGTGGGGGTTGACGTGAGAATGGTGTCCGGCGAGAGCTTATTGAAGGTCGTGTCGGTGGTTTTTTTGACCCAAATCCGGACCGCGCGATTGCTGCCGGCTGTGGGCGCGCTGGCACAATCGCCATTGGAATCGGAGACATTGTTGTCGTCGCTATCTTTAAAACTGGGGTTCACACCGAAGGCCGTAAGGATCTGACCCGACGACGAAGTCCCCGCGCCAAGCATGAGCGAAAATCGGCCTTGCAGATCCGTTTCGCTTGAGGTGAGATCCACATTTTCATGTGTCTCACGGTAGAACACGCAAGTTTTGCCCTGTTCGACGATTTCCAGCTTGATGTCGACGAAATCGTTATAAGGTTGGCCGGTGGAATTGTCGTAGAGTCGGCCTTCAATGGTAAAATTCGAGGGAACGTTGGCGGCGCGCGCCTCCAACGGGAGCAAACATATCAGCAGTACAAAAGCTGGTCCAAATTGTCCCAAAAAGGGTTTACTTCTATTTGAACCCGAGCGGACTTCTCGAATACGTTCCACAAGTTATGAGATCGGAGTATCTTAGACCCAACTGAAGTCCGTTGTCTCAATCTGGCCCGAGAATTGGATAAAAATCAACGGCCTGTCTCAACGTCAGGCGGAGTGGAAATGATTCGAATTGGGATTTCAGGTTGGAGGTATTCGGGATGGCGGGGCGTTTTTTACCCGAAGGATTTGGCTCAACACAAGGAACTGTACTACGCCAGCCATCAATTGAACTCCATCGAAATCAACGGTTCTTTTTATTCTTTGCAGTCACCAAAAAGTTATAAGGCCTGGTATCAGCAAACGCCGGCGGATTTTCAGTTCGCCGTGAAGGGAAATCGCTTTCTCACCCATATTCGGCGTCTTCGTGATCCGGAAAAGCCACTGGGAAATTTCTTTGCCTCAGGGGTTTTGCATTTGCGCGAAAAGCTTGGACCGTTCCTTTGGCAATTGCCGCCGAACTTCTTGTATGACGAAGACCGATTGGAGCATTTTTTCCGCTGTTTACCGCGCACCGTGGACGAGGCCGTGAGCGTTGCGAAGCATGCGGATCGCCGTGAGGCCGACTTTCCTGATAATGCGCCCGGATCGCATGTGCCTTTAAGGCACGCTCTTGAGATCCGTAATCATACTTTCGAAAATCCGGATTTTATTGAGTTGCTACGAAAATATAACGTGGCTCTCGTCTTCGCCGACACCGCCGGCCGATGGCCTTACATCGAAGATGTAACAAGTGATTTCATCTATCTTCGTTTACACGGAGATAAGGAGCTTTATAAGAGCGGCTATGACGATGAGACATTACGTTGGTGGGCGGACCGAATTCGAAAATGGCGTAAAGGATCACAACCGAAAGACGCACTCACCTTGAGTGACGACGGCCCTGTGCCTGGAAAAAAAGATGTTTTTGTGTATTTCGATAATGACGTCAAAGTCCGTGCGCCGTTCGACGCTCACCGATTGGGTGAAATGTTATCGATTTACTGAACCCAGCAGTTTGTAAAAATCCAGGTTCATCACATAGGCGCCTTCTTCTTTGGATTTGGAAATAATGTCGATGTTTTCCTTTAAATTGCGCAGAATGGAATCCTTTCCGGCAAAAATTGAGTCTGGAGTTTTTGGGCGACGGCAAACTCAAAGGCATGATCTACGACACCACGGGCTCCGTCATCGACAATGTTGATATCTCCTGCAATTAAGAGAAGCGGGCTCGAGCTAGACTCGAGCTCTTATGAATTTCATTCGCATTGAAGATCTCTTTCAGCGCTCGCGTCCAGTCGGAATTGTTTTTTGAACTCCTTGCAAGGATACCAGCGTTGCAACGGAACGTTGTAGTTAAGGTGCGGGCTTGCCAGAGCGGCATCGAGCCACTTACGAACGTCGGCGTTACGGGCGAAACCAAAAACTTCATATTCTTCAGGAAATGTGAGGTCGCCTATGACAGGGAAGCGGAGAGGCGGTTGAACATCTTTCAGTAAAGTCGCAAGTCGCTGTTCAGCTCGGCGCCAAAAGACCTCCTTTGATCGCGTTCGCTGGAGAAATTCGCGAGAGCATTTCCGACCAACACAATATTGAGATTCAAAACGAGCATGATCAGCCATTGTTTTAACCCACTCCAATGTTGGCAGAAATTGAGTCAAAGTTGGCTTCGCCTCTGGAAGAATATCGCCAATGTAAACCGGCTTTTCGATGATCAGACGGTTGTACGAAAGTCCATTGGCCTCAATTGACATCAGCTTTGCCAGATCCCTATGACTGCAGATTCGACAATTGATCCTCATAAGTCTGACAAACTCAGCTTCAATCGCGTAGGGGCCGTTCGAGATAAAGTCGGCCGCGTCGTGCTGCCCTTTATGAAACGACGTGGGCATGTAGTAGTGTCCGCTCATAGGAATGCGCAAATGGGCCACTTCGTGAATGAGTACGGCAAGTCGAAAAATTTTCTGAATCAACTGGCGATTGTCAGAAGTCTGGTCATTGATCACGGGGAAAGCATTGAGCACCACCAGGCCCTGACCAATGTCATGATTATAGGCGATCTCACCATCTAAAATTTGAAAGTGATGATCCCGGTAAGGCTCAGCCCAAGCAATTACTTCTTTTTTGTCCCATTTGGTTGTGGAACAATCGGAGAGCATTAGTAAGTATTTCGAAAAGAAAGGATAGAGTACACATTGTCGAAAAGTACCTGAGGCTGGAGCCTTCTCAAGTAGAGTAATTGAGTTCACTATCCACGATACGATGTGCATGCTGTCCAATGTGCCGTCGCGATTGAGATGGCTTTCAACTCCCATTAAACGCGCAATCTCTTTCGCATTCTTTAAGGGCCCGATTTTGGCCAAAAAATCGAGGTCCTCCAAAATTTGACGGCGCTCATTGTTATTCAGGCCCTTACCGAACCGAAAGCCGGCCCGGAAACGATTTTGATTGGCCGCGCTCAAGTCTTTCAATACCTGACAGAATTTTTTCATCTTTGGCGTGAATGTTTCTTGCGCGCACATAACCAAAGGGCGTGATTCAATATAAACGTTGGACATGCGATATGCGGCGACGTCATGTGTGAGAGATAAATGCTCTTTTAAAATATCGGGGTCCTGGGGAGGCTTACTGGCGTGCCAAAATGGCCATTGAAATAGCCGATCATCGGCATTTTCTGGCTTTAACAAAGCCGAAAAATACTTTCTTAGCAATTGAATCTGCGCTCGATCATCCTTAGTGCGATCGATAAGAATTTCTAGTGCTTTCAAGTCCTCAGCTTCCGCCGCGGCGACGTACCACTTTTCAGCGTCAGCAGGCTGAATTGGTTCACCATTCGATTTTCGTGCTGGAATGCCGGAATCGACAAAAGCACCTAACAACCTATACGCGCGTTTTTCCTTTTTTTCCGCGAAATGCTCCAACCAGTGGTAAACTTGGCTATTGGTTTCCAGCAGGTCTTCCAGCGTTTTCGCGACCATAGGGCGAAAATTGGGGGGCTCGATTTCTTTGGCCAGACGAGCAAGTCTGAAAAGGTAGCGGACCGCAAGTTCGAGCTGATCGAAAGCTTCGGGGTCATTCGGGTTCTTCAGAAACGATTCGAAAGCAAATCTGTAATCTCCACGTAGTTCAATGGCCTCGTTTAGAGGCCCTAGAAACAAGAACTGAGGCCGATAAGGCTTTTGGGCGCGGCCGTCTTGTGTCCACAAAAAGGCGACGCTGAAGAAGATGACTTGAAGCCATATAAAAATTCTAGCGGATCTCAATAAAGCCATAGTTCAGCTCGACAATTTCGGCGTTAAGCAAGCGGGGTGCCAGAAAAACGCCGTAAGCCAGGGCGGGGGATTATATTCGAGTCGGGAATGGTGTATATTAGGAAAGTTTCGGGGGCGACATGGCTTCGACGTGGGCTGTGAAACCTCAGGAGCATGCCGAGGCGCATGAGGACCTCGTAAAAACGTGCAAATCGTTATTCGGCAACGAATACGCTCTTGCTGCCTAATTTAGTGTAGCACGTCACTTCCGGGATCGGCGATGTTCTGGAAAGTGACGCCAATTCAGTCGCCAAGGTCGTAAGTTGTTCTCGCCAGGGCTTGCGGCCGAGATTTGCTGGCGGGCGGGTTCAAGAGAGTCGGTCATTGGACGCTCCTGGATCTTAAGTAAATCAGTGACTAAGCATGTAGCCGCCTGATCGTGGATCGCTTGCGGACCCGGGTTCGATTCCCGGCGCCTCCACCAGTTTTGTTTTGACCCGATTTTAGCAAGAAGGTCGGGTTCTCTTCGGTTCGTGGTGGGTCATTGTCAAAAATCAACTAAGCACAAGCATTTAGGTATCTAAGTCTATAAGATTTAAAGCTCTTAACGCCGAAAGCCCGCTTCTATACTGCTCCCCGATAACTCGTTGACAGGTTAATCCGGAGACCTGGCGACCTCAATGTCCCGAACCCTTGAACCTAAAATTCGATATATGGAGTCATTCAATGGAGAAGGAAATGGCGAAAGGCCAACCTACGATCGATTACCAATCCTATGTGGTGAGGAGGCATCTGGAAGACTACTGGCGAGCCGAGGAAAAGGTGCAGTTAGTCTTAAATGGCCTTCACGGGAAAATCCCAGTCACCACTCTTTGCAAGCTCAACAACGTTAGCCCCTCTCTTTACTACGAGTGGCGCGAGAATTTTTTGGCCAGCGGTAAAGAAGGGCTCATGGCCAATGGTGGCCGCAGCCCGCGTTCTTGAACGTTATATCGGGCTCAATTTGTTGGCGCCGATTTTATCTGGTTAAACTCCGCAATTTTCTTCATTAAGTAAAAGAGTGTCTGTGCTTCGGATTTTGAGAGGCATTTGAAAAATTCATAGTCGTTCTTATCCGCTATTGATGCCAGTCGTGGCACGAGGTTTTGCCCCTGCTTAGTGAGATTGAGCACCTCGCTTCTCGCATCAACCTTCGAGCGCTTACGTATAACCAAATTCTTTTCCTCAAGTCTCGCAATCAGTTTAGAAATAGCTCCTTTGGTCAATCCGAGGGATTTGGCGCAATCAGTGGCTTGAGCATCATTATGATCAAAGAGGTACCGCAAAATAACCCACTCGGCGACGGTAACGCCTTCTTCTTGAACTCTTTTTCCAAAGGACAGAGAGACCTGATTCGAAACCAAACGAAGCCAATAGCCGAGATGAGACTCTAGGGTACTTACATCTGAAGGCACGAAATTACCTTTGCTTAAATATAGTTTCCTAGTAAACTATATTTAGTTCACATAGGAGTTGTCAATGGGAATTACGAGATCAGTAACAAAGAGCGTGGATATTAATGTTCCTGTAAGGAAGTTATTTGAGTTTTTAGCTGACGGGGAGAATTGGCCATTGTGGGCAATTGCGAACATGAAGTCAGTGAAAAAAAGAGGTGACGGTTGGTACGATACCATCACGAAATTTGGCGAAGGTAAGATTAAACTCCATCTCGATTCCGAGAAAGGCCTTCTGGATCACACTTGGCAGGACCCGCAGGCACAGTGGACTGTGCCAGCTCGCGCAATTCCGAACGGAACAGGTTCCACATTCTTGATGACCTTATTTCAGCCGCCTCAAATGAGCGATGAGGACTTTGATAAAGCCATGAAAGACATGGACAAGGAGTTTGCCCGTTTAAAGGACATACTCGAAAATCAGTGAAGTAAATATTGGCTGGCGGACGTAGGGTTCGATAAGAAGTGTCTTACGATTAGATCGAGTTTGATAACAGGGATTTCGAATGAGCCAGGACGTCGAGTTAATTGCCCTTCGCATAGGTCAGTGCTCTAGGAGGTTTTCGCATGAAACTTTATGCAACCCCGATTTCTCACTTTTCACGAAAAGTCCGCCTGCTTCTCGATCTTTACGGCATTGAATACGAATTCATTGACGTGGGGAACGTGGCCGAAGGGGATGTCGCAACTTTCGGCGGCAATCCACTGATGAAAGTGCCTGTGCTCATCGACCGGGACAAGTGGCTGATCGAGTCCGACCATATCGCGAGTTATATAGTTCGCAAATTCGATCCTTCGGACCGTTACGAGGTGGGCACTCGGGATATTCGCCGTCTTAATGCACGTGCCGTTCTGAATGGAATCATGGCGGAAGAGGTGAAAGTGGTTTTGGGCCGGCGAACCGGTGTTCCCACGGAGCGGTACCGCTTTTTCGATGATGCCCTTGAAACCATCCAAAGCGGTCTCGACTGGCTTGAATCGAAAGCCGAGCTTTTCAATACCGGCCGGCCCGGCTATTTGGAATTTCACCTTGTTTGCGCGTGGGAGCACATCGGATACTACGATCTTGTTCCGTTGGAGCGGCTGCGTCTGCGCCGAATTGTTGATGACATCCTCGAAGACGACGTGATTCGCCGGACATCTCCATTTATCCTGAAGCCAAAAACACCGAGTCAAATATGATTAAGGTCGCGCAAAGCGGATGCTTGGCGATTTGCCATCGTGACGCTCGCTTTGCCGGAAGAGCCTAATACCTTTGTCGATCTCAAATTGCAGTCGTGCTTCTATCTTTGTGCCAGCTTCGATTTTCTCTTTCTTTCGGATCGACGATTTAATCGGGAGAAGATAGGACTTCGCTTTCGTGTCAAACCAGATTGCTGTTTTCCACTTTGACTTACCAATGGCGGCGGTCGTTTTCAGTCGCCCCCAACCTTCCTCTGACATCCCGTGATGAGCTCGGATTCTTCTGGAAAGCGATTTGGGTAATGTAACAAAATACCATGCCGAGGGACCACGGTATTTCCACACTTTCGCACTGAATGTACATTTAGTCATATGCCATCCTACGCGGTTGTCACGAATACCGATACCAGGTCTATGAAGGACACCAGGTAATGGGAACTTGTGCCGGAATGTCTTAACGAATAGCCTCACATCTGACCTTATAAGGTTTCACGTCCTTTCCTTTTCTTTTCCACTCTTGAGATTTAGTGTCCTCATCTTTTTGTCTTTTTTCAGCAAGATACTCACAGTCATCTTTAAGTAGAAATTTTGCGAAAATTGTGCATGAAAGGGAAACTGGATTACATATCTTTACGGCGTAATTCATTTCAGGTTCGTTGGCGGGCGTGTGATTCATGAGTGCAAAAAAGAACCAAAATATAGCGCTATATAACCAGATCATTTCGATTCAATCTCCTATTCTTCTTTCTTTACCAAGTCCCCTGGTTCGGCATACTCACCCACGGTTCTTGTGGGGGAAGGGCTTCGCCGGCTTGTAAGAACTCGATGGAAATGTTGTCAGGTGAACGGATGAACGCCATGCGACCGTCACGGGGCGGACGATTGATAGTGACTCCCTTATCCACCAAACGCTGGCAAAGTTCATAAATGTTTTGCACGCGGAAGGCGATGTGACCGAAGTTACGGCCCACGGTGTACTGCTCAACTTTACCGTCAATGGGCCAGTTATAAGTGAGTTCTAAACACGGAGACATTGTTTCACGCGCTCGATTCACATCCCCGGGCGCCGCCAAGAAAACTAAAGTGAATCGGCCTTGGGGATTTTCATCCCGCTTGATTTCAACAAACCCCAAGATATCGCAATAAAAACGTAGCGACTCTTCCAGATCTGTCACCCGAACCATGGTGTGCAAGTATTCCATCGCGAGCCTCCTTAAAGCAGGTGCCAAAGTATATTAATAAAACTCTCGAAGCAAATTTTCGGCCGAACGATTATGGCGCGGGAAATCACCATTGCGATCTAGCTTTGTTTTAGCGGAAAGTGGTGCCTAGGATAATGCGTAGGAGGGGTGCATTGAAGGAGTGGTGGAAAGACTTTTTTGGACCACTGGCGGGTGAAATCATGTTCACCCCGAAGGCCAAGGTTTCCAAAAACGAAGTCGAGCAGGTCATCAAACGGACAAAAACCCCAAAGCGGGCTCGAGTATTGGATCTCGCCTGTGGAATTGGCCGACATTCGATTGAGTTTGCAAAAAAGGGCTTTGAGGTCACTGGTCTCGATTATTCAAAGCCCTATATCGCGTCAGCCAAAAGGTCGGCTTCACAAGAGAAAGTTAAAGTTCAATTCGTGAAGGGAGACATGAAGAATCTCCGTCCCCACTTTGCGTCTGAGAACTTTGACCTGGTGGTCTCGCTTTATAATAGCTTTGGTTATTTCAAGAGCCGAAAAGATGATTTCCGAATGCTTCAAGAAGTTCATCGAGTTTTAAAGCCCGGTGGAAAGTTCGTGCTGAACACGCTAAACGGCGAGGGCGTAAAGAAGCGACTTAAAAACCCCATATCAATGGGGCGTGAACCCATAAAGAAGGTGTTCATGATCGATTCGGCGAAGTTCGATGAGAAGAAAGCTCAAACTCAAGCCGAGTGGACGATCGTTGATGCACGGAAATCAAAAGCCAAAATCCACCGATTGAAATTTCATCAAAATGTCTACACAAACCCACAATTGAAGGCCTTATTAAGAAAGGCCGGTTTTACAATCGAAACGACATGGGGATTGCTCCACGGTGAAGCTTTTGATCGCAAGAAGAGCTGGCATCAAACCATAGTGGCAAGAAAGTAAATCTTCGCTAGAGGAACAAAGAGTTTCGCAATCGTTAGAGGTTCAGACGAAAAATCCAGATCGTATCAATCGGGATCAAGGAAGCGCTCACATTGTGAGCGCTTTACAAATCACTCGATATTCTTTGAATCAAAATGCGCTCACAATCTGTTTCGCGCTTGTGAACAAACCATCCAACTTCTACACTAATTTCAATCAAGACATAACTGCGTTCTGATCACCGCAACTAAATAGAAGGGGGAACGTTGCATGAAAAAGTTGGTGGTATTGATTGCCACGACAGTCTTTGTCGTCGGTTGTAGCTCGGACAAGAAGGAGGATGCCGGCCCTAGCGTCACAGTGACGAAGCCGACAACCGTATTGTCCGCAATTTCTACAAAAGCGCAGTCCGCGGGCGACGCGCTTGGAAACGCACTCGCCAAGGGCACCACTTCCAGTGTTATGAGCAAAGTGGCGTCCATGAGTGGCCCAAGCATCATGAGTGCGGATACCCGTTGCAATGAGAACGGAGCTCCTTACGCCGTGGACGACGATTTCGTTCCGGTTCCCGATTTGGCGGGACAGGAATGTGTCGACGTGAAGGGCAACGAAGTCGATGGTGAGTGTCTCATGAGTGCGTCGCACGACGAGTATGCAGGTCAACTCACCTATTGCGCGCTTGCAAAGAATACCGGTAACTCGGATTCGATCTTGGGTGCCTTCCAGCTCGTCAATAACATCACCTGCGCACTCGAGCGCTCCGGTATCACCTGGCATCAATCCAAACCCAGCACCCCGGATAGGATGACGCTCACGTTTGATTCGAACTGCTTTTCAACGAATCAACTGACACAAATGTGCCAGGGACCGACGTCGTGCTCCTTTTTAGCGGACGTCAAAGCGTATTTGAATCCGGATACATATTACGGAGCCAGGGTTAGAATTGTTCTGGACCTTAATAAAGACGAGGTGATCGACGACACGGACATGATCTTTGATTCAAAACTGAAGGCTGCGGGCGGGGTTACCGAAGTCGCCGTCAATACTGTTGGAATCAACGATCCGAAACAGTTTGACGCCTTTGCCGCGAAGTACGATGCCACGACGAATGCCTTCACATTCGAAGGCCGCTTCGACCGGATTGAGGCGGGTGGCGGTGGCGGAAGCGGCGGCTGGAGCCGGCACATTCGCATTTACGCTGACCTCAACAACTCCGCGGTTATAATGCCCGAGAAGGTCGAAGTCGCGTATGCGAACCTTTATAAAGACCCCAGCGACAAATTCGGTACGGAGTTGATTACCCTTAGAGGATCTATGACGACGGCGCCCGCCGTTATGACAGCGGAAGTCTACAGTACATCTAACAAGGACAACGTCGGAGAGGCCATCGATTATAACGGTCTCGCCGCCTTCAATTCGGTTTGCTACCAACCGGGCGATGAGACGTTGCCTAATGCATGCCCTCCAGTGCCGGCCGTAACGATCCCACAGGGTGAACTCGCATTTTTCCTTCCTGGTGGCGACTACCGTGTGGATACGACTCCAGCTAACTTCAGTGAGTATCTAGACAATACGTTGTGGTGGGAGAGCCTGCTTGGCTTGAACTTTACGGCGGTTGACCTTGAAAAGACTGAACCGTAATTGAGTAATGTATTCTGAAATTAAGCGGCGCGAGTGCACCTTGCGCCGCTTTTCTTTTTTAAGGCAATCGCTTAACCAGTTATCGGCTGGTGTTCCCGACAGATTTTGCCCACGTCTTCATGAGAGAGCTTTTCGCCGGTCAAGCCGCAGACAAAGCTACTGCCCGATGGATTTGAGTTGAATCGGCAAGTCTTACAAAGATCAAAGCTCTTCAACGAGTTGGCCTTTTGCAAATGAACCAGCACTCTTTCTAGCGAAAGGTCATCTTCAAAA
This sequence comes from Bdellovibrionales bacterium, assembly GCA_041690295.1. Taxonomy (GTDB): domain Bacteria; phylum Bdellovibrionota; class Bdellovibrionia; order Bdellovibrionales; family UBA1609; genus JALHOQ01. The sequence goes on along the minus strand of JAWLHR010000022.1, from coordinate 6,976 downwards.
AAATTAGGCGGAAAAGAAAACAGCTTCTCAAATTCTCGGGCAAGCGATCGTCCTTTAGCTAAAAGGTGCAAATGGAAAACGCGCTTATCGGTTTTATCCTGAATTCGCTTCAGATAACCTTCTGCCTCTAAAAATCCAATCGTCTGAGAAATACTGCCTTTGGTCTGACCAAGGTACTCGGAAAGCGCTTGAGTGGTATCTGAGTATCGATTGCACCGGTTCAAGTAATGAACGACTTCAACATGAACCAATTGCACGCCCCAATCCTGGGCGAACTTTCGCATCAAAGCCCGATGAAGCGCCGAAATACGTTCGAGAAGATCAAGGGTACGACTCACAGCCCCATTAGTATCGAATCTAAACTAATTTGACAATGGGATACTTTTCTTCCTATTAGTTTAGATTCTAAACTAATTTCACGAGGAGGAATCGATGAGTTGGATCGAACTTTTCAACCCCGAAAAGGCCAAGAATGATCGCCATGCCGCTGATTTCGCGGAGATCAATAAGGCCTTCGGAACGGTCCCCAACATGTTCCGGGCGATCGGGAACTCGCCGGCCGCTCTAAGAATGATGTGGTCAGCCTTTGGCGCCTTAGGCAGTGGTAAAATCGGGGCCGCCCTTGGCGAACAAATCGCCGTGGCCGTGGCCAACGCCAACCGATGTGAGTATTGCTTATCCGCTCATACGGTTTTAGGGCAGAAAGCCGGTGTTTCCGCACAAGCCATGAGCGAGGCTCAGGTTGGGAAGTCCCCCGATCCGCGGACTCAAGCCGCTCTAACTTTTGCGTTGAAGGTCGTTAAAGAGCGGGCAAACATCACGAAAGACGATGTTAACGCGCTTCGCACAGCGGGATTCAGCGAAGAGGAGATCGCCGAAATCCTGGCTTACGTGGCCCTAAATATTTTTACCAATTACACCAATGTGGCTTTTGAGGTACCTGTCGACTTTCCAAAGATTGCATTGAAGTAATCTCTTCCAACGAAATGCGCGAACTTGGCTTCGCGCATTCTTTGACCAAAAGGACGATGTTGAGTGATCACTCGGGCATCGCCGTTTGAGTCCCGGTCGCGTTCTCAATTAAATGCATCTGAAATGGAGCCGAATTGAATATCCGAGTACAGCCCCACTTCTTCCCTTAAGCAAGGGAAGGATGTTAAGTGATAGTAGTCGAGTAGTTACCAAACAGCTTCTTTAGCGGCTCTGTCCTGTTCTCGAAATTTTTCACGGCCAATATTTGTTGCCAGGCTTCGCTTGATAGCCTGCATTTGATGATATCGTGGCATTACCGCCGCAGTTAAAGCTTCCGGTGAAGTCGCTGCTTTAAAATCATCGGCAGTCCATTTCCCGCTGCTAGTTTGCCTCAATTTTAATAGGCCAAGAACCGTTTCGAATAACACAAGTTCGTACTCACTCCTCATCGCGTTTATCGCTATCGTTCTAGCTGTCGGCTCATGGTCAAAATCACGTACGACTTGGTCGATTAAGGAAGTGAATCCTCTGAAGTCCTTGTTAATGAGAAGTGCGTGATTAAATTGGTCATAAGATGCGGCTCGGTCAACCAGACCTTCATTGTCCTCTTCAGAAACCCAATTGATTTTTGGCAAACAGGTTTCGTTGCTCATAATTCCCTTAATAGGTGATTTTGACTTTGCCCTTAGAAAAGCGTTAATTCTTGTGTTTGAGTCACCCGGCCTTTTCCCTAATTCTTGGGCTGGAAAGGATTTTTGACCAGTTTCATCATAATCGTCTTGATCAGTATGGTGCTCGTAATCCATTGAATTTTCACTTGAACCTCCAAAGTTCATGCCGGCAGCCATCAGCGATTCCGTGCCCATCTGGGTCTGACGATAATTTGGAAAGTCAAACCACTGTTTAATCTTCTTCCAGATTTTCCCAAGGTTACTATTACTTGTTTCGAGCTTAGCAATTTCTTCGTCAATGAGCTGCTGAATTTCATGTGGGAGATTATTTCTAAATTGTTCGGCATATACATCCCACGGGAAAGGTTCACCATCTAATTTCAAGTCCGATCGAGAGGTCGAGGGTAAAATCCTCGAATTTTTCGGTTCGACGTAAATAACTACTCGCTTTGTAGCCACGGAAACGCCGAACTGTTGGAGCATTGTAGCACCAGCTCGAAGCTTCAACATACTATACAGTTCATCTTGATAGATTAAAGCGCAATGACCACCTGATGGGAACAGGCTGTTTTTCTTTTTCTCCATTCGCTCTTTGTCAAGGACCCACCAATGAATTTTACCGCCATCAACGGGCATTACACCCTTCGCCGATGAAATTCCATCCAAGTTTTCCTTCATGCCTTTTATCCGTCTTTCTTGAACGTGCTCTGTGCCATGGGCCTCTTTGACTACAACATTGACTCTCTTTGGAAAGGTGAAATACTTTGACTCGAGGTAATGAACCAACCAACGTCGCCCACCAGGCATATCTGATCTACTTTTAGGCATCATCGTATTTTCATTTTCGTTATCACCAAATAACGTCACTCGTGTGCCTCGGCCGGCAGCTCGAATTTCGTCGGGCGCCTCAGAAATCGGAATACTTAAAACAAAAGTTTCACCACTGTCGTCCAAACTTTTTAAGCCATAACGACCGGATTGCGGATCTTTCCAAAGTACCGCCAAAACACCTTCGCTTGCGCCCTCCTTCCAAGACTCATACATTACTCCCGCTTTGTTCCTAGTGGCCGCCGCAATTTTTGCTCCGATTCCAAAATTACCAGTGAAACCTTGAGAGCCTCCTGATGAAGAAAGACGATTAATGTACCGAATAATTTCCTCATGGGACATTCCAATACCAGTATCAATTATAGAAAGTTTTGGGGCACCAAACTTGTTTTCGGAATCTGGGAATACGTCCCAAATAACTTTACCTGAATCATAATCTCCGCGAATTATTGCTTCGATGCTATTCTGGGTAAGCTCACGGTACATTTGCGAGTCGCTGCAATCTTTACCTTGGTTTTCGATGAGAAAAGTAAGGCCACCCTGGTCGACTTCCATACTCAAAGTTTTGTTAGACATAGAACTCCTCCTCCTGTCCCGCTAGGGGCAGATAATTAGCTACCGACCGAAAAAAAGTGTGGATGAAGGAGATGCTTAGACGCAGGTGAGTATTCTGTCCTTTCCACCGTTGTTGAGACCCTATTTGGGTGTGAACAACAGCCTCTGCCTTCCTAAGTGGACCTGCAAATGATTAGGTCGAGTCAGTCGGGCAGCGACCGGGAGAATCTGCCACAATCAGATTGGGAACTACATAGAAATTATTGCAAATCGATCAACTGAAGGGGCTTAAGAATAGGTACAAAACGTTGGGGAGAGACATTTCTCAACTGCCTTTTGGCTTACGCAGCACCTTTAGGGTGACGACTTCGCAAATGATTTTGTGACTTTAATACTTCGATAATTTTTGTCCTGTCCTCCTTGATTTTTTCAAGTCCCACACCGTCAATCAAAAAAATTGATAAAGGGTATCTCTCCATAACCTTTCTACTGAATGTGAAAGCGTCAGGCGAATATCTGCTTGTGGTAATTATTAGAATTGTGTCAGCACCATCGGCGATACATAGCCCAACCTCACGTGCGATCACTTTAGGGCCGACTGTCCCCGTCTGATTTTTGCATTGGATAAGCCATCTGCTTTTGCTAATAAACTCACTTTCCGCGACGACGTCGACTTCAGCCCCCCCAGTCTCAGGTGAACGCTGTCTCCACGCGATAAAAGTTAAGCCGAGCAAACGTATTATCCAAACTGCTAAATCTTCAAGTGCTAAACCTTTTCTATGTTTATTTGAAGATTTCAAGTTCTTTAACACATCTTGAAGGGGAGGTGCGTCGAGTAACCGAACGGATTGATCGGCTCCAAAGTACCGATCAATAAGTGCATGTAAGGTCTCTGTTGGGGCTCGCTTCGAAAGAGCAACTTCTAATGGCTTTGCGCCCCTGCCGGATGTAGTTTTTCTTGCCAAAATGAATCTCTGAAATTTAAGGGGCCAAACCACTGTGTTTGAAAGAGATTTGGTTGGTAGCTGAATATTGAGTGTTTTTTTACAGTAGTCGATAACTTTATTAACCGGCACATAGTCTTTTGTCCCAATCATTAGCAAGGCTTTAAGGAACACGAGTTGATCTTGTGACAAGTGTGATACTTCGCCTAACAACTTCTTATCTTCTATACCCATCAATAAGTTGGCTTTTTTCCAATTGATTGCATAACCTGTCTCGCTTTCGAAGACGCCGGCCCGCTTAAGCCAAGATTTCATAGTGCTTACATAACCAGAATTTAATGCCAAATAGAGACCTGAATTAGTAAGTGCTTGATTGATAGTTTCTAGTGATAAATCGATTTCTTGATCAATTAGGTTTTGAATTACTTTAAGCAGAGTATATCCATGGCAGTTTTTCAGAAGGTTAGCCGCAAAGTGGTCATGAGCTGCCTTTTCTCCTTTCTTCTTGGCCAGAGAAATTAATTCGTCGCAAAGATGAGTATGTTGATAGACGCCCTTTTGACCCTTTACTTCATGTATTAAACCATATGATTTTAGTGTAAGATAGGTATTCATTGCGAGGGTCCGCTTATTCTTTGCGGAGATCTTGTGAGAATCCCAATATCGCTTTCTAATAATCTGTTTTAGGCGATCAGCATTGCCCTTTGATGAAAAAATCAAAGCGACAACAGCCATTAGTGGTGTTCGGTGCGGGGTGAATTCTTTGCCGTAAGGAAATTTGCCAGACATCTTAATGTACCTGTCCTAACGTCTCGGACAGGCTAGACCGGGACTTGATAAGGCCTGGATTATCAACTGGAAAATCTGGACCACAACAAACTGAAATTCGCCAGGTGCTGGCAATAAATTACACTATAGATACTGCCGGGGAGATAGTATGTCCAAAAGTGAGACGACAGGGAAGTTGCACCATCTATCTTTCATCGAGAGCGCGGAATCAAACTTCTTTGAGTCGACATACATTTCGAAAAAGTTTGACAACATGGCGGAGAAAGGAAACCGTCCTTCGAGCCCGTCCGTCGAGATAAAAAAACTAGCCAAACAAACCGGCAATAAAAAGGGCTCAATTTTTTACGTAGCACACTCGTATCCAACAAAAGTTCCAGTTGAAGATGTGATGTGGTTTATCCTTGAGAATACGAAGGAAGGGGCTACCGTGCTCGATCCATTTTGCGGATCAGGTATGACAGGTCTTGCCGCAAAACTAACTGGTAGAAACGCTGTAGTGTCGGACATTGGAACTCTAGCGATGCATTTAACCTATAATCACATTCGTCAGTGCAATCCAGCTGCACTAGCTCGCGTGGCTTCTGAGATTCTAACCGAGATTTTCAACGAAGGGAGTGAATACGTCTTAAAACTAGGGAGAAAGCATGTTGAGATAAATTATCTGGTAGAGGCTGATGTTGTTCAGTGTGACCATTGTTCTAAGAAGTTCTCAATTTGGGATGCGCTTGTTGACGAAGATACCCTTGATAGCGTTTCTAAACCTCTTTGTCCCCAATGTGAGACCTATATCAAAACTGGTAGCTTGGACAAAGTGGGCGCAACTGAATCATTTGTTGCGTTTTGGAGAGAGGGATCTAAACGTCTAGAGACAGCTGTCGTCGATAATCGTTGGCGAAAGGCACTGCAGAGGGTTCGTTATCCAAAAGCGAAACGGCTTCCACTAGCAGATATCTCTATGAATTCGAATAGAGAAATGTACATACGGTGCGCACTTCACCTTCACCAAATACGGTCTATCGCGGACTTTTATTCCGAGCAAAATCTTAATGCTCTTTCTCGATTGTACTCCAAGATAGTTGCGGTAAAGGATCGTCGCATTAGAGCGGCACTAATGTTCGCCTTTACGAATACAGCGTGGCATGGTTCAAAGCTGCGTCGGTACAATGCTCGCGGTGGACATCGGCCCTTAACTGGCACCCTGTATATCCCTCAGTTACGGAGCATAGGGAACGTTTATCGCATTTTCGAGAATAAAATTGACGTTCTGAAAAAGTATTACGAAACGTTGGAGCGACTGCAGGCAAATGGACAGGTAAAATTATACCAGCGTTCAGCGACTAATCTGAGAGGTACTCCGGATGCATCCATTGACTACGTCTTTACGGACCCCCCGTTTGGATCAAACATTTTTTATGCTGATTGCAACATTCTCGCGGAAGCATGGTTGGGTAAACTTACAAGCACCGAAGCGGAAGCGGTAGTAAATAAATCATTGAAGGTCGATAAGGGCGGAAAGTCTCTGTCCGAATATGGATCTTTGATGGAAGATTCATTTAAAGAAATTGCACGAGTACTAAAGCCTAATGGAAAAATGCATCTTGTTTTTAACAGCACAGATGGAGATGTTTGGGCAATGATTTTGTCAGCGCTTCGGAAGGCTAATTTAAAGATTGTTCGAACTTTAAGTCTTGATAAAGTACAAAAATCATTTAAAGGAAATCGCTCTGCATTTGGCCGAGAGAATGTTGCAACGACAGATGTGATTTTTGAACTCGTAAAAACAAAAGCCGCAAACGTTCATACAATAGCTCGTAAGAAGTCGGATGCGGAAATTTTGAATCGAGCATGGAAGAACTATCAAGCTCAGCGGCGTGGAATTGATAACAAGTTTTTGGTTGCGGATTTTTATCATTATCTGGTTAAGCTGTATTCTGAAGACAACCTTGATATAAGCTCCCTTGATTATTCAGACGTGAAGGCGTTTCTTGATGCTTCCTAAAATATTGGCCCCGAACGTAACTGAAGCTTTGACGGGCTCCATCTTCTTCAAAACAGGTCCCATTGTGCGGATCACCTTCAGCTGTATTTCATTTAGGTAGGCTTAGCGACCGAGAGATATGGAGTGCGGGCGCCGGACTGGATAGTTTAGACGTCTCAGTTTGAAACAATTCGGCGGGATTTCCGATAAGAGAAATAGGAGATTCTGTCATGACAAGA
>JAWLHR010000021.1:0-55579 GCA_041690295.1 Bdellovibrionales bacterium | reverse complement strand
CTCCTCCCCTTGCTAATAAGTGCGATAACTTATTTGGTACCTAGATACCGCAAATTGACATTAATGTATGTCAGACAAGGGGCGGGTCCATTCCATAGGACCAGTGAGCACTTTCGGGTGAGCCCGGGCACAGTTGACCAGGGAGCGACGCCCAAAATATTCACCCCGGCTTACTTCCGAACCGGAAGTCACACCGCACCCGCCCGCGATCAGTCGTTCAGACCCTTAATGTCGTTAAAGAAATCGCCGAGGATGCCCACGCCGATGCTGTAGTGGCCGCGGGCAAAATCGAATCTTTCTAATTTGACGTCATGGGTGCCCATGGCCACGTTAAGGGCTTTGGCCGTTAAGGCGCCAAACTGGCGGGTAAAAATCAATCCGCCTGAAGCCCCAAAGTTAGTGTCGCAATCGGTGTAGTAGAGGGGCGGCCTCGGCCACGGCGCCCGACGAACATGCCGCACCCGGCATTCCTGAACGATCGGCTGGTGACCGGAAAATTTTTGGCGGTCCATATCGTCATGAAGGTGAGTCAAAAGTATGATGGGATCACCTTCATTAAGTTCCGCGTACATTCCTTCCCTGTACGTCACACGAAACGGAACCTTACATTTGCTCACCGGCGTTTGCAGTTTGGCAACGATGTAATCGTAGTTCGGAGAACGAAAGGGGTCGACCCAGGTGACCTCTTCTTTGCTGAGATTCAGCGGAATTTTTTCGCCTTCATAGGTTTGGAAGAAACAACTGTTCAGATCAGGAATGACAAGGTTGAAGTCTCCGTTTACGAAAAATAAATGGCGGGCCGTAACGATTTGTTGCGAATGTCCGACCACGGTGGCGGACCCTTGGTAGTACTTCGGGCACTGAACGTAACCCGAGCAGGCGCGCAAAGCGTGGAATTCCTGGGGGCTCGGGAAGTTTCTAAAATTTTGGGAACGAAAGTTCGTCAGCTCGACGCGATCATCTTTGCCGATGACCCCGGCGGGGTCCCAGAGGCGCCCGGACGGCAATGCCTCTTTCGACGGCACAGGAATAGCCGTCGCGGTCCCGGAGAACAAGCAGGCCAACAAAGCCCCGATCAGAAATGCCCAATTGTGCATGGTCCGGCCGATTTAGCATAAAGCGACCAGGCCGCCAAGCGCGCTGGCACAAAATACAAACTGTTTAAATGTTATACGCTTAAGCGCCCGGCGTGGCATGAACCAATGGCCCCTTGATGGAAGACCGCCAGGCTGGTAGCTTGCGTGGGAGCGCGGGAGATCCCATGACGAGAGCCAAGACATCGAAACGCGCCCCTGCCAAACGGGCGGCTAAAACCAAATCCACGAAAGCCAGTAAAAGAGTCAAAACAAAAACCAATACAAAAACGAATCCATTGCTCGCCGAGTGGAAAGGCCCCTATGGGGGCGTCCCGCCTTTCGATAAGGTCAAAGTGAAAGACATCAAGTCGGGGCTTCTCTCCGCCATTCGGGATTATCGCCAGCGGATCAATGAAATCGCCAACGACAAGGCCGCGCCAAATTTTGAAAACACTTTGGTGGCCCTGGAGCGGGCGGGTGAGGTCTTTAATCGAGTGCTTCCGATCTATTTTCTTTGGAAGGTTTCACTGAATACGCCGGAGTTTCGAAAAATCGAGTCCGACCTGGCTCTGAAAATCGCCGCTTTTCAGGACGAAATCGCTCAGAACATCAAACTCTTCAAACGCATCGAAGCGGTTTATCAGTCCCCCGAATATAAGAACCTTACGACCGAGCAGCAGCGTTTGACCTGGTTGAAGTACACCGAATTCGTTCTCAAGGGGTCGAAGCTGAGTCCTCGGGATAAAACCAAGGTGGCCAAAATCAATCAAAAGCTCGCCGCCTTGATGACCAAGTTCAGCCAGAACGTATTGGGTGATGAAGAAAACGATTATTTGCACATCACCAATAAAGAAGATTTGGCGGGTCTCAGTGAATCTTTAGTTGAAGCCGCGGCTTTAGAGGCCAAACGGCGCAAGAAAAAAGGTTGGGTATTCGCGAACACGCGATCCGTGATGGACCCGCTTTTGACCTCTGCCGACAGTCGCGCGGTTCGGGAAAAGGCCTTCCGCATCTTTAGTTCCCGCGGGGATCAGGAGAACAAATACAATAACAACAAGGTGGCGGCTGAAATTCTTAAGCTTCGCACCGAACGGGCTAAAATTCTGGGTTACCCCACGTTCGCCCACTGGAAGCTCGCGGACAAGATGGCCAAGGATCCTTCCACGGCGATGGAACTCATGATGAAAATCTGGCGTCCGGCGGTCGCGGCGGTCCAAAAAGAAGTCCGGGAAATGCAGGAGATCGTGGATAGGGAAGGTGGCGACTTCAAAATCCAGCCGTGGGATTACCGTTACTACAGTGAGAAGGTTCGCAAAGCCAAATATGACTTCGATTTGGATGAATTAAAACCCTATCTCCGTTTGGACAATGTCCGCCAGGCGATGTTCTGGATGGCGGAACAACTCTACGGCTTGGAGTTCGCTCCCATCTCGGGAGTTCCGGTTTTCCACCGGGATGTTACGGTTTATGAAGTCACACGCGAGGGGAAGAAAATCGGGCTCTGGTATTTTGACCCGTTCGCCCGGCCCGGTAAAAATTCGGGCGCGTGGATGGCGTCCTACCGTGAGCAACATCGGATGGACGGTGAGGAAGTCACCGCTCTTGTTTCGAATAACACCAATTTTTCTCCGGCCCAAAAAGGCAAACCGGTTTTCATATCGTGGATGGATGCGGTCACGATGTTTCACGAATTCGGGCATGCTCTTCATGGCTTGAGTTCGAATGTGACCTATCCGTCTTTGTCGGGCACCAACACGGCCCACGACTTCGTCGAGTTGCCCTCGCAGGTCCATGAAAACTTTCTTGAGACGCGGGAGATTTTAAAATCCTTACGTGATGAAAACGGAAATCCCATTCCCGACGAACTGATCGAAAAAATCGAGCGGACCAGCACCTTCCGCCAGGGCTTCGAGACCGCCGAGTTTTTGGCCGCGGCGATCGTGGATATGAAACTTCATCTCACGACGGAACCAATTAAAGATCTTCGCAAGTTCGAAGAGGAAACGCTGAAGGAAATCGGCATGCCGTCGGAAATCATCATGCGCCATCGAATTCCGCATTTCCTGCATCTGTTTTGTTCCGACAGCTATGCGGCGGGCTACTATGCCTACCTTTGGGCGCAAGTTTTGGACAGCGATGCGTTCGAGGCGTTTACTGAAACCGGTAACGCCTTCAATCGGGACGTGGCGAAGCGGTTCTTTGAAAATGTCCTTTCGGTTGGAAACGCCATCGATCCCGCGGAGGCTTACCGGCAATTTCGCGGTCGTGATGCCAAGGTCGACGCCTTACTGCGCTCGCGCGGTTTTAGCGCCGATGAGTCGAGCGCGTCGTGAATTGATCTTGCGATTCGCGCACGGGAATTGCTAAGGAACCGAATCATCGAAATACCAAGTCAGCTGGAGGTCCACCGTGAACTTACAAAAATTCGGTGTCTTAGTTACGTTTTTGCTCGTGAGCTTGAATAGCAACGCCGCCATCGAGCGGGCGACGGAGCGGCCAAGGTCCTCTTTGGTGCCGAAAATCGTCGTTCCACATAATGGAATATACAGATTCGCTCAGGACACGGAGATTCTTCCGCGCGGCGAGTACTACGGCGATGAGTTCGTCATCGACCCTGAACAGCCCACCATTGGTTTCACCGCGGGTGAGCCGGTGCACGTCCAGTTTTTAGGCTCGGGTGAGGTGGAGATTTCGATCGTGCTCAACGATAAGGAGCAGGCCGATGGGGAAATGCCTGATCGAATTTTGCTCACCCTAGAGGATTTCCAAAGTGCGGGTTTGATTTTTGTCAGCGAGGGGGATTTCGCGGATCTCCACCAAAATTTCGCGTCCTACGAATCCTACAAAGAAGCGGGAAGACGGCGGGGGGGCTTTTCGCGTCGCGGTCGCGATCATTATCGAAACCGCAATGGTGGAAGCTATTATGGGTGCGTGGCCTACGTTTGCCGGGCCATCGGTGGTTGTGTGGGTCGGGTGGGCAACGGTGTGGGGATGACCAGCTATCTTCGCCGCAAAGGTTGGCGGTCCGTGAGCTGCTCCAATCCACCCGTGGGGGCCGTCGCTTCCTGGTCGGGCGGTAGTCATGGAAAAGGGCATACCGCCGTCTGGAACGGCCGCGGCTGGTGCTACGACTTGGGTTGCGCCAATCCAGGTCGGAAATATCGTTTAAGGGACTGCGTGGCTCGCTGAGGCACCTCTATTGCACCCTCGAAGGCGAATTCGAATTAAATCAAGGAGAGTGAACATGAGGGCCTTGCTCGTAACCTTATTTGTCACCGTGGGAACAACTTCCGTCCATGCGCAAACCCCGGAAATCCACTATTTCGAGGACTGCCAAATGGTGGTCCGCCAGGTGGATGCCGATGGAGGCATTTCCATGAGCGCACAACCCATGAGATTGGTGGCCAATGGACCGGGCGGCAAAATCTATAAAGCCACGATCGGCACAAAATCGCTTCTCTTGGCCCATAACTTCGGCAGGCCCGTTCAATTGGGAGAACATGATCTCTGGCTCGAAAGATTCGAGAAAGAAATATGAAGAAAGCCGCGCGCGCTATGAAGCCGACTATGCCCAGGGACTTTCTCGATTCAGCCGATGGAAGCAGAAACAAATCGATCATTTTCGTAAGCTTAAAGAGAAACAGCCTGCGGCCGCGGAAGTTGTGGACAAAATGATCGCTGAACTTGAGGCTCAGACGTACGAGCCCGTCATGTCCTATCCGCAGTTCCAACCGAGAAAACTTCCCACCGATATTCTTTATGTGGTTCAGTCTTCGGACGGGGCGGCAAGCTTTTATAGAATTGAGGATCTGATCAGTGGATTGATTGATCGGGAAATGTATAAATCGGAAGAGATTCTTTTTGATCGTTTAACGGGGGAACAGCGACCGCTTTATCTAGCCCAAGACGCGCCGGGATTTTCTAGTGTTGGCGAAGTTGATCCCTTGAAGAAAAATGCGATCACCACTCTGCTGGTCTGTGATTTCCAAGGATAACTGAGTTCACTCGTACCGACCAGGGTTGAACGGCGCCGGATCCGTGAATGGAGTCCGGCCGCCGATCAGATCGGCGGCGAGCCTGGCCGAACCCGGAGCGCTTTGCAGGCCCAGCATTTGGTGCCCTGTGCAGTAAAACAGATTGGACACCTCATCCGAAAATCCAATCAGAGGTACGCCGTCCGGTGTGCATGGTCTGAGTCCGCGCCAAATGTCCCTCGGTTCGTCCTCACCATCCAGCTTCAAATATTCATGGGCGCCCTGATGAATGGCGTTCAGCCGTGATGGTGAAATGCTGAAATCCTGATTGACCAATTCCAAGGTGCCCGCCAAGCGAACGGAATCCGCACGCGGCGTGACCGCGATTTTGCGATCCACGATCATGATGGGGCGAGACGGCCGCCGTGAAGAGCTGGTGACGGACATCGAATAACCTTTACCGCCCAAGAGAGGAATCGACAGACCCAATCTTCGCGCGAGTGTCGGCGTCCAGGAGCCACCAGCTAAAACCACGAGAGGTGCGCGAATCTTTCCGTGCGTCGTGATGATCTCTTCGACTCTCCCACCCGGTGAAACGTTAAAATCAAAAACCTCGGTGTTGGCGAGGATGGTTCCGCCGTGATCGCTGAATTCGCGAGCGATGAATTGGCTTACGGTATAGGGTTCGATCTGCGCTTCGTTGGGAAAGTAAACGCCGCCTTTGACAATCGGTTTGAGCACGGGTTCGAATTCCAACAATTCATCGCGTTCCATGAACCGGCCTTCGATGCCCTGGCCGGCCATGAGATCCATTTCTTTGCGCGCGTACTCCAGACCTTCATCATCGCCGCTGACCATGAGAAGTCCGTTCTTACGAAACCCCACTTCATCTTTTCTCGGTGAGGCGAATTCGGCGTAATATTCCAGGCTGAATTTGGAAAGCGCGGTGAGAGCTTCTATGCTCTTCATCATTTTTTTACGGGTCATCGCTCCCATGAAAAGTAAAAGCCAGCGCACCAAGACGGGATCAAGGCTGGGTTTTATATGCAGAGGACTCATCGGATCGAGGAGCCAGCGCAACGATTTCAACAGCATTCCAGGTTGGGGCAACGGCATGGCAAAACACGGCGTGATCCAGCCCGCATTGGCATACGAACATCCTTGAGCTATCGCGCCTTTTTCGATGAGAGTGACTTTATGTCCGTCGCGTTGAAGTTCACGGGCGACACAAACGCCAACGATACCGCCGCCGATGACCACGACGTTTCGTGATTCTTCCATTGAAGTGATCTCCTAAGGATCAGGATGATCCTCTCCAGAGGCGAAATCAAGTGGGGGACGGTCAGTCGAGCGTGATCCTGCTGAGGAGCTGGGGATTGTGCAGGGTTTTTTCACCGCCACGGGCGATCGCCAGCAAGGGTTCTTCAGCGATCTTGACGGGTATTCTTAATTCCTCGGAAAGTCGACGGTCCAAGCCGTTCAGCAGCGAACCGCCTCCGGCCGCGATGGCGCCGTTTTCGAGGATGCTGGACACCAAATCGGGCGGCGTGCTTTCGAGTGTTCTGCGGCCAGCGTCGAAAATAATCTCAAGTAAATCCTCAATGGCGTAATAGACTTCGCTTGCAGTGATCGTCACCTCGCGGGGGAGCCCGTTGGTGGCATCCACGCCACGAATTTCGGCGGTCGCGTTATAACCTTCGGGCATGGCCGAGCCGATTTGGATTTTGACTCTTTCGGCCGAAGGTTCACCGACGATCAAGTTGTACTGCCTGCGAATATAGTGAACGATGGCCTGGTCAAAGGCATGTCCACCGACGCGGACAGATTCACAGTGCACGATTCCGCACAGAGAAATGACCGCCACTTCCGTGGTTCCTCCGCCGATGTCGATCACCAGATTGCCGGTGGGTTGGGCCACGGGAAGTCCGGAACCGATGGCGGCGGCGATCGGTTCTTCAATTAAAATCACCTCACGCGCGCCTGCGGCCTGTCCCGCCTGTCGAACCGCGCTTTTTTCGATATCGCTCACGCCGTAGGGAAGGGACATCACCAGCCGAGGTCGGAAGATTTTGGAAGGCCCTACCTTACTGATGAAGTATTTGAGCATCGCCTCGGTGATATCCAAATCCGCGATCACGCCTTCGCGAAGCGGGAAGCTCGCGGTCATAACGCCGGGTGTGCGGCCCATTTTCACTTTGGCTTCGTTGCCCACCGCGATCACGGCGCGCCTCGGCCCGTGGTCCATGTAGCAGACGACCGACGGTTCGTTGGCGACAATTCCGCCCTCGCGGCTGACCACCAGGGTGTTGGCGGTTCCAAGATCGATATAAAGATCAGCTCCGTTCGGAGCTAAAAAATTCCATTTCATAGTTCCCAATGCCCTTCGGCTTCCGGCTGGTAGAGAATCGAAACTACCTTTAATTTGCGCGGACCGTTGGGCATTGGCCATTCGATGGATTGGCCGACTCGCAAACCAATCAACGCCATTCCCACGGGGGCGAGCACCGACACTTTACGTGAGGTCACATCGGCGTCCTTCGGATAAACCAGAGTCACTTCCGATTCTTTGCCGGTTTCTTCATCCACAAAACGAATTTTCGAATTCATCGTCACGATGTCTTTTGGAATCTTGTCCTGTGGCAAAACCGTCGCCCTGGCCAATTCTTCTTCAAGCTGGCTCGCGGCGCGCGATTCCGAATGCTGCACCAATAGAGAGAGCCGCTCATAATCCTGTTCGGTCATCAAAAGACTTTGTTGAGCTTGGGGTTGTTGAGGTTCCACGAAAACTCCTTTTTCAAATTAGCTGACTCAGCCCATCATTTTAAACGCGTGGCGAATCCTTAGGATTTCGCCACGGAGCAAAATAAAGGCCTTATCTCCGTGTGCAAATTTCTTTCGTGAAGTTCCAAAAATACACATGTTGACGGAGTATAGACGTTTTTGACGGGTTTCACAAATTGGATAGATAGAGGTCAGATCCGCGACGTTGGGGGACAATTGCCCCACGCCTTCATGATTAGCTGCGCTAAGAATTCATCGTCATTGGCGCGGTGTTCGCACCGACCACGATTAAATGAACTTCGGACTCATAGGTCTTATTTTCGTATTCAGCGAATCCAGTCGAGCCTACGTTCAATATTCCTTACAAAACAATATTTCGTCTTGTACGGCGTGCCATTTCTCCCAAGTTGGCGGGGGACCAAAAAATCTAAACGGTAAACTTTACGGGGCTCACACTTTCCGCGCCAACCCCAGCCTGGCTCAATCCTATTTTTCCGCCGATTTGCGGGTTCTTTATTATCAACCGGAAGAATCCAAGACGTCGAAAAGTGGAATGGGGTTAATGAACGGCACCGTGGCTGGCCATACCCATCTTGACGAGGACGGGCGCATTTTTTTGATGCTTGAGCACAACGTTCTGGGCTTCGCTTCGGTCCCTTATCGCGACACCTATGGATTGTTTCGTCTGAGGCGCACGCCCGGTTGGTTGGAAACCATTATGATCGGCCGGTTCCGTGTGCCTTTTGGCATCGTCACCGACGAGCATCGCACCTACACGAGGATACAGACCAATACGGAATGGTACACGCTGGAAACCGGAGCCTTACTTTCGGGAAATCCTTATGAATCCGTTCACCTGGATTTAGGCGTGTTCAACGGTTCCGAATTCGCCGGGCAATCGTTGAATACGGGACAGGCCCCCCAATGGGAACTTTTGGGTAATGTTCGCTGGCTGAAATCGCCATTTATGCTTGGCGCGAGCGGGCGCAAAGGGGCCTGGAGCACCTATGCCGGGGCCACCTACAGGGCGTTCACTCTGCTCCTCGAACACGCGCAGGCGAAGGCCCGCAATCGCGCCCTGGCCAGAGGATTTGTCGGCAATGCCGGCTATGGCGAATCGATTATGAAGTCGCACTCGCAAGGCTGGCTGGCTTGGCTGGAGTGGGCGTACAATCATCGTTTCGCTTTAATCTATAAATTCGATTTACTTATTCCCGACCGGGATTACAAAGCGGACAATTATGAACGCCATGGATTGGGTTTCCGGTGGGCGATCGGACCGGGCGTATTGATCCATGCACGCGGGGAGTGGGCGCGGGCCACTCATCCCAGCGAGGATGAGGGCATCGGCACGGGCCGCCAATCCGCCGGATGGGCGCTTTTACAATTCGAACTTTGAAAGGAGTCGTAGCATGTTTTTGATTTTAATTTTGATTCACGCATTAAGCCTGAACGCGGCGGAGCCGGCCAAGGCCAAACTCTGTGTGGCTTGCCATGGGGAAAAGGGCATCAGTCCCAACGATTTATGGCCCAACATCGCCGGCCAAAAAAAGGCCTACATGATCAAGCAGATCAAGGCCTTTCGCGACAGCAAAAAGCGCGAAGATCCACTGATGACGCCGATCTCGAAGCAGCTGACGGACAAAGACATCGAAGAACTCACCACCTACTATTCGAAGATGAAGGCCTGTCCATGATGATTTGGCTTCTGTCGCTTTTCATAACCGCGCAGGCGGGAACCATCACCCGAGGCGAATACATCATGCAGGTCGCCGGTTGCGTTCATTGCCATACGGCTGAATTTGGTCAGTATCTGGCGGGTGGGCGGCGTTTGAACACGCCGTTTGGGGCGTTTTATGTTCCGAATATCACACCCGATCCCGAAACGGGGATCGGCAAGTGGACCGAGACACAGTTTTATAATGCCGTTCGCTTCGGAATTTCCCCTTCGGGGGAATATTATTATCCGGCGTTTCCCTATCGCGCTTACTCACAAATGACCGACGAGGATATCCGCGAACTTTATAACCATCTTAAAACCGTTCCGCCGGTCAGGAACGAGCGGCGCCCCCATGAGCTGGCTTTTCCCTACAATCAGCGCCGACTTTTGTTTTTCTGGCGGCAGTTGTTCTTTAGCAGTGAACGGCAAGCTCTCGGGCGTGGTGCTTATCTGGTTGAAGCGCTCGCCCACTGCGCGGAATGCCACACACCTCGGAACTTGCTGGGCGGGTTGATCGACTCCATGTGGATGGCCGGCACCAACGATCCCCTCGAAGGGCTGGCGATACCCAATATCACTCCGGATCGTTGGACGGGGCTTGGAACTTGGACGGATAAGGATTGGGAGATTTTTATTTCTTCGGGCATCCGGCCGGATCGGAGCACGGTTGGAGGTGAAATGGCCTTCGTGGTGCAGGGGCTGGCGATTTTAACGGAGTCCGACCGCCGGGCCGTGGTGGATTATTTGCGCTCACTTCGGCCGGTGGCCAATCATGTGGAACGGTCGCGATGAAGAAAGCGTTTTGGATTTTAATAATACTGATTTCCTGCGCACCCAAATCGGGGCCACACAAAGAAGTGGACGTCGTGCGCGAGGCGGGTGGCGGAATCAGTTTTGAAACGGTGAAAGCGGTTTTCGGCAAACGCTGCGCCGGATGCCATCCGTCACGCTCCGGTCCGGACTTTTTGGATTACGCTCAAGCCAAGGCTTACGTGGATAACGGACGGTTGGTGCAAAGAGTGAATGTGGAAAAATCCATGCCGCCGCCCATGAGCGCGGAGGCGGCCGCCATCGATGAACGCGAGCGCAATCTCATTCAACAGTGGGCGCGCTTGGGCGGACCGGAGTTTGCGTCGCGAACCGCGAAACGAACGCCGGAAGGTCCTCCGGTGGATCCCGTTTTACAATCTTGTTTTCAATGCCACGGTCAAGGCGGACCGGGGTCGGCGGCCGATCCCAAGATTCCACGACTGGCGGGGCAAAATGAAGAGTATCTGGTTTTGCAACTTCGCCGCTTCAAGTGGCGTGAGCGGATCGACCCCACTCAGCGTATGAACGAAGCGGTGGTGGGCTTAAGTGAGGCCAAACTCAAAGAACTGGCGCGATACTTTGCCTCGCGTTCTCCCTATAAACCCAAGGAAGTCCCGATGGAAATTCGTGAGTCATATGAAATCGGCGCGCGGCTGGCCCGCCAAGCCTGCAACTCCTGTCATATGAATCCGTTTTACGGCGGGCGGCCGGCCAATCCGCTGGTTCCTATGCTGACCGGACAAAGCAAGCAATACCTTATGACCCAACTGCTTTATTTTCGAAACCGGGAGAGACTCAGTCCCATCATGCATGAAATGACCCGCGAATTGAGTCCCGAGGACATTTTCAACCTCGCGGTTTACTACGCGTATGAAGCATCCCGTTGACTGAGGCTGATTTCCTCATTGAGATCCGGTATGATCACCTCGACACCGAATTGTCGTCGCAAGCGCTCGGCGAATTCCTTCTGCACTTCTTCTTCGCCGTGATTCAGGAAAATCCGGTTCGGTTTGCGGGTAAAGCCTTTCACCCATGAGATCAGATCATTGACGTCGGCGTGGGCGGAGTATCCTTCGAGCGTGAAAACCTCCGCTTCCACCGGAATTTCCTGATGGTGGATTCGCAATGATTGGATGCCTTCTTGCAAAAGGCGGCCCTTGGTTTCTTTGCCTTGAAAGCCCACGAACAAGACACCGTTTTTCGAATCAGGCAACCGCGCTTTTAAATGATGAAGGACCCGGCCCCCTTGCAACATCCCCGACGCGGAAATCACGATTTTGGGTTCCGGAGCCAAACATAGCATCATGGAATCATCCGCATCCTCGATGCCATGGAAAAATTTGGTCGAGAGAGATTCCTCAATGTGATTGTTGAGGGAATCGAGACGCAGTTCTTCGAGATTTTTCAGGTAAACTTTGGTGACCGCGTTGGCCATGGGGCTATCCAGATAAACCGGCACATCGGGGATCTTTTTCCCTTTGTTGAGACGGTGAATGGAAAACAAGAGGTCCTGGGTGCGCCCCAACGCGAAGGCGGGAACGACCAAAGTGCCGCCTCGACCAATCACTTTGTTGATGACCTCGGCCAGCCGCTCCTCACGGCCTTCATGCGGAATCTCCCGGTTGCCGTAGGTGGATTCGAGCACCAAATCGTCCGACTCAAGGACCTGTGAGGGTTCCTTGAGAAGATCCGATCGCCCACCGCCCAAATCGCCGCTGAACGTGAGAATGCGGGATTGATTACCGTCGGCGTAAGCGATCTGCACGGCCGCGCTTCCCAAAATATGACTGGCCCGGAGAAAGCGAAAACTCATTTCCGGGCTTAAGGTCATCCATTGATCATAGGGGCAGCGGTGAATGAGGTTTAATGCGGCTTGCGCATCGCTTTCCGTGTAAAGCGGCAGCGGCGGGTTGTGGCGCGAGTGCTTGGTTTTCGCCGCGAACCGGGCGTCTTCTTCCTGCAGTCGCGCGGAATCGAGAAGCATGATCGAGAGCAAGTCGGCCGTGGCTTCCGTGCAATAAACCGGTCCGCTCCATCCCCAAGATGTCCACCTCGGAACCAGACCCGAATGGTCGATATGGGCGTGGGTGAGAATCATGGCGTCGATTTCGCCAAAATACGACGGTTGTTCCCAATTGAGCAGCCGAATTGGTTTGGGCCCTTGATAAAGCCCGCAGTCAACAAGTAGGGAACGATGACCATGAGTCACGACCGTTTGACTGCCCGTGACGGTTTTCGCGGCGCCGGCGAACCGAAGTTTCATCAGCGGGCCTTAGTGAGCGGCCTTCAATTCGCGGACTTTTCGTTTGGTCTTACCCATATTGCGCCGGCCTGATTCCGCTTTTTCAGTGGATCGTTGCACCACGGCTTCGAGGGCTTCGATCGCATCGAGCAAAACGGAACGCAAGTCCGTTCCGTTCTTCTTAATATAAAGAGCTTTGCGAATTCCCGGATAGCGATAATGGACTAAAACTTCGCTGTTCTTTAATGAACCCATCGGGGCTCGGGCATCGAGTTTAAATTGCACGTCAATGGACTTCGCCTCACCCGGCCGCCGTTGCAGCCGGCGCAAGAGGCTGCGCACGTGTTTATAGGTGTAATCTTCCAACGCTTCACTTCTTTGGAAATTAACGAAACGAATCGTGATCAGGTCCAAGAGATCCTCCTCTGCTTGCCCGCTAATGAAATTATCAGGTGTCGATGACGGAGGCATGGCGCGTGGCCCAAAATCGTGGGTCACCCACGAAGGTCCTGGGTTTGACAGATAGGGGGTAGGGGTATAGCGTACCTTTCCGTAATAACCCGGGAGGAGTTTTCCATGGGCCGAAAGCGAGCCAGTCCGGCGGCTGACCATAGCGAGGATTTAATCCGTTTTCGCCGTATACGCGGTCAGATCGAAGGCGTCGAACGCATGATCGAAAGCGGCCGGTATTGCATCGATATTGTGAACCAAATTCGTTCAATTATGGCGGCCTTGCGTTCGGCCGAAAGTTTGGTCTTGGAACGGCACATCCGCCATTGTGTCAAAGAGGCGATCGTCGCCCGGGATCCCCGCGCGGGCGAAGAAAAAATCAATGAGCTGCTCGCCTTATTTCAAAAAAGGTGATCCGGATGGAACCCGTAAAAGACCCCGTATGCGGCATGAACGTGGACCCTCAGTCCGCCAAGTGGAAATATGACCACGATCACCAATCCTATTATTTTTGTAATCCAAAATGTTTGGAAAAGTTCAAAGCGGATCCGGAAAAGTATTTGAATCCCACCCCGGAGCCGGTCGATCCCAACGACCAACGCATGTACACCTGCCCCATGCACCCGGAAATCCGGCAAGTGGGCCCGGGGTCCTGTCCGGTTTGTGGTATGGCGCTCGAGCCGGAAGAAATTTCTCTGGAAGAAACTGAAAATCCGGAGCTGGTGGATTTCACCCGGCGATTCAAAGTCAGCGCCGTGTTCACCTTACCTCTGGTGCTGGTGACCATGGCGGAGATGATTCCCGGGGTTCAGTTCTCACTTCCGGGATGGGTGCAGTTGGTCCTGGCCACGCCGGTGGTGCTTTGGGCGGGTTGGCCGTTCTTCGAGCGGGGCGCGGCTTCGATTCGAACGGGAAATTTAAACATGTTCACGCTGATCGCGATCGGCACGGGCGTGGCCTACGCCTATAGCTTGTTCGCCGTGATGTTTCCCGAAACCTTGCCCCGCGAGTTTTACGATCATGCGGGAAAGGTTCCGCTTTATTTTGAAGCGGCGGCCGTCATCGTCACTTTGGTTTTGCTCGGACAAATTCTTGAGCTCAAGGCCCGTGAGCGGACGAGCGACGCCATCAAGGCGCTTTTGGGACTCGCGCCGAAAACCGCCCGGCGGGTGGAAGCGGACGGGCGGGAAGTGGACGTGGCGATCGATTCCGTTCACAAAGGCGATTTGCTAAGGATCCGGCCTGGCGAAAAAATTCCCGTCGACGGCGTGGTTGTCGAAGGCTTGAGCTCGGTCGATGAGAGCATGATCACCGGAGAGCCGATCCCGGTGGAAAAAAAGCCGGACGATCTGGTCACCGGCGCGACCGTGAATGGCCAGGGCACGCTTATTATGCGCGCCGAAAAAGTTGGCAAAGAAACGCTTTTGAGTCAGATCGTCTCTCTTGTCGCGAAAGCGCAGCGCAGCCGCGCGCCCATTCAATCTCTCGCTGATAAAGTGTCGTCTTACTTCGTGCCGACGGTGATCGCCGTGGCCGTGATCGCAGCGGTATTTTGGGCGCTCTACGGACCGCATCCCACTTATGTCTATGCCATCATGAGCGCGGTTTCCGTTTTGATCATCGCCTGTCCTTGCGCATTGGGATTGGCCACTCCGATGTCCATTATGGTGGGCGTCGGTCGTGGGGCGCGATCGGGAATCCTCGTCCGTCACGCGGCCGCTCTTGAGAATCTTGAAAAGATCAATGTGCTGGTGGTGGATAAAACAGGAACATTGACCGAAGGCCGTCCGCGGGTGGTGGCCATTCGACCGCTCGAAGGGTTCAGCGAAAATGAATTGCTCGAACTCGCCGCCGCGGTCGAAAAGGCGAGCGAACATCCCTTGGCCAATGCGGTGTTGTCCGAGGCGGAAAAACGGAATTTAAAGCTAGGAGAGGTTTCGGATTTCATCAGCTTCACCGGACGTGGAATTAAAGGAAAGGTCAAAAATCGCTCGGTTGTGGTGGGAAATTTCTCTTTGATCAACGAAACCGCGGGCGCCCCGGCGTCGGTTCTCACGGAAGCGGCCGAGGAATTTGTTGAAAGGGGCGCGGGCATTTTATTTATTGCCATCGACGAAAAACCCGCCGGTGTGATCGCCGTCGAGGATCCGATCAAGGAGTCATCGCGAGACGCGATTCAATACTTTAAAAAGCGCCATATTCGCGTGCTCATGCTCACCGGTGACAGTCGCCGGACTGCCAAGGCGGTGGCGGAGCGTTTGGGCATTGATGAGGTGAAGGCCGAAGTTTTGCCC
This sequence comes from Bdellovibrionales bacterium, assembly GCA_041690295.1. GTDB lineage: Bacteria > Bdellovibrionota > Bdellovibrionia > Bdellovibrionales > UBA1609 > JALHOQ01. The sequence continues at coordinate 40,232 of JAWLHR010000021.1, read as the reverse complement.
GAGCAGAAAAGTCTTTTCGTAAAACGCATGGTTTCGGAGGGGCATATCGTGGCCATGGTCGGTGACGGCGTCAACGATGCTCCGGCTCTGGCGGCGGCCCATGTGGGCGTGGCCATGGGCACGGGCACGGACGTGGCCATTGAAAGCGCCGGAATCACACTTCTTCGCGGCGATCTCAGAGCCATGGTCAGCGCCCATGAACTGAGCCTCGCCACGATGAAAAACATCCGGCAAAATCTTTTCTTCGCTTTCTTCTATAATGCTGTCGGTGTGCCGGTCGCGGCGGGACTCTTGTATCCGTTCTTTGGTGTTCTACTGAGTCCGATGTTCGCGAGCTTCGCCATGAGTCTCAGTTCGGTCAGCGTCATCATCAATGCGTTACGTTTAAGATAGGAGAATGAAATGCGATCGTTCGTCATGGCCCTGTTGGCCTTCGCTGTGGTGCCTCAAGCCTTCGGCAAAACTGTACGTTACGAACTTACGGCCACGCGTGGAAAGGTGAACTTAAGTGGAAAGAAAGAAGTTGATTTCGCGTTGATGTTGAATGGCCAGATTCCCGCACCGACACTCACCTTCACCGAAGGGGATGACGCGGAAATCGTGGTCAACAATCAGATTCCCAATGAAAGCATGTCCATCCATTGGCATGGCATTTTACTGCCGCCACTCATGGACGGTGTGCCCTATGTCACCACGCCGCCCATTCGCCCCGGCGAATCTTTCACTTTTAAATTTAAAATCCGCCAACACGGAACCTATTGGTATCACTCCCACACATCAGTTCAGGAGCAAAAAGGCCTTTACGGCGCGATCGTCATTCATCCACGAAAGCCGATGATACGAGCGGACAAAGAGGTGGTGGCCGTGCTTGGCGATTGGTCCGATGAGAACGCCGATCAGATTCTTCGCAATCTTAAAAAAGACGGCGACTACTACATGTACAAAAAGGGGACCATACGCTCATGGTGGGGGGCTTTGCGTTCCGGCGGCCTGGGAACTTTTCTTTGGAATGAATGGACCAGAATGGGCGGCATGGATTTATCCGATGTGGGATATGACGCCTTTTTGATTAACGGGCGTCGCGATTCACAGCTCGTTGAGGCCAAAGCGGGTGAAAAAATAAGAATCCGGCTCATCAATTCGGCGGCCTCGTCCTATTTCTATGTGTCACTCGGTGATGGTCCGATGGAAGTGATCTCCTCGGACGGCGTCGATATGGCGCCTCGCCGGGTCGGCGAGATTCTCATGGGAATGGGCGAAACCTACGATGTTCTGTTTACGGTCCCGGAAAATCAGAATTACGAACTGCGCGCGACGGTCCAAGACGGAACCGGATTCGCTTCGGGTTGGATTGGAGCGGGCCCAAAGGTGCGCGCACCGGATCGGCCCGAGCCGGATCTTTACGCGCCCATGGATCATAGTGGCCACGAAGATCATGGAGCTCATGATTCCCATGGACATCAGGGCCACCATGGAGACCACGGTCAATCGGCTATTTTGCCCACACTGACCGTTGATGAAATGAAAGCCACCGCCTCCACTGAATTTCCGCCCTCACACAAACGACATGACCTCAAATTGGTCCTTGGTGGTGATATGGAACGCTATGTGTGGCATATCAACGGCAAAGCCATTCACCAGGATCGGACCATCACAATTAACGAAGGAGATGTGATCCGGTTCACTTTAGTCAATGAAACGATGATGCATCATCCGATGCATTTGCATGGCCATTTCTTTCGGGTGTTGAACAAAAACGGGGCCCGGTCGCCGCTGAAACACACGGTGGATGTTTCACCGCACTCCACTCGCACAATCGAGTTTTTAGCCGATGAGCCCGGTGAATGGATGCTTCATTGCCATAATCTTTACCATATGAAGACGGGCATGGCGCGAATCATCAAGTACTCCACCTTCACGCCGCGAGAAGATATCAAAAAACTGCAAAAGCATGATCCCCACTTGCATGATCACATTTACCACAACGGACTGATTGAAGCCGCATCCAATCACGCGCGTGCCCAGCTTCGCCTTTCCAAAACCTGGGACACTCTGGAAGCTGAGGTTGAGACCCGTGAAACCAAAGTCGGCATTTGGGAATGGGAAGGCGATCTGCTTTACCGTCGTTGGATGAGCAATTACTTCAATCTCGCGCTCGGCGGGCAAAGCTTCGACAAAGAACAACACGGAGTGGTGGGTTTCGGTTACACGCTTCCGCTGCTGATCGAGACCACGTTTTTACTGGATCACGAAGGCCGGACCCGGTTGGATGTGCACAAGAAGTTTCAGTGGACGAAGCGCGTACATTCGGATGTGGAACTCAGTTTCCGCCAGGAGCATAAAACCGAGTTTGAAGTCACGCTTATGTACGCGGACAATTGGCATTGGTCGGCGGGCCTGATGTTGACGGAAACCAAATTGGGCGCGGGCGTGGAACTCCGCTTTTAGCGGGCTGAATTCAGTATGATCGTGAAGGTGGATCCAACGCCTTCACGGCTTTCGGCGCGGATTGATCCGCCCCACGAGCTCACGAGTTTATAGGATGTCGCGAGCCCGAGACCGGTCCCCACGCCGATTTCCTTGGTGGTGAAAAACGGCTGGAACAAGCGTTTAAAATTTTTCTCCGAAATTCCGCAACCCGTATCCTGAACGGCGATTTCCGTTTCACCATCAATTTGTTTGACCCGGATGGCGATGACGGACTCGCTCTCGCTCTTTTTAGCTTCAATGGCGTGAATGGCGTTCACCAACAGATTAAGAACGACTTGCCCCAGCGGACCCGCTTCGGCCCGGACCCAAATTCCGGTCGGCGGTTCGTATTCCAATCGGATGTTTTTACGTTTCACCTCGTGGCTGACCAGTTGAATCACATTGCCCAACACTTCCGCCAGATCCACGTTCACGATCGATTCGGAGTTGTGGGCGCGGGCGAGATGAAGCAGTGAGTGCACCAGTTTGGCGATACGATCAATCTGGCCGACAATCAGGTCCATGGTGGAGCGGACCTTTTCCGACTCCGATGATTTACCAAGCATTTCGGCGCGCCCGCGGATCACTCCGAGGGGAGTGCCGATCTCATGGGCGAGACTTGAGGCCAAAAGACCCAATGAAGCCAAACGGTCTTGTTGCAGAATTTGCGCTTCCATTTGTTTCTGCATGGTTTGATCACGAACGCCGATGATCGGCACCCATTGTCCTTTGAGCATGATCTTTCGGCCGGACAGTGTGAGGTGGATTTCCGACTCATCCCTGGTGAGGCCGACGGCTTCCATTTGCCAGGTGTCGGATTTGCCGAGGTTACGGTTGAACGCCTCACGATCCTCCGGTTGCAAAAGGTTTTCGAAAGGGGTGACGGAAAGCTCCTCGCGGCTGCGTTTGAAAATTTCGCAGGCCGCGGCGTTCGCGTCGATAATGCCGCCGTTGCGCAAAACGAGAACGCCCTCGAAGGTGGAATTGAATAAAACCTTGAAGTTTTCCTTTTGCTCGGAAATATCGCGCATATCCAGGGCGTGTTTCATGGAGTATCGGATCGCGCGTTCGAGTAGGGCCGACGTGATTTGATTTTTAATCAGATAATCAGAGGCACCCACTTGCATCGCTCTTAGATCTAGATCGAAATCGCTATGACCGGTCAAAAGAATGATCGGGCAGGTGGAGCCGGCTTGATTGGCTTCGGTGATGAGATCAATACCCGAGGATTGACCAAGCTGGTAATCCAAAAGACAGGCATCATAGGATCCCGTCAATAAACTCTCGAGCCCTTCGCGATAATCCGCCTTCCAGGTCAACTTATAGTGTACGGTCTTGATGTCACCCAGAAGGTCACGGATATTGACGAAATCATCTTCGTCATCATCGATAAGAAGAACTTTAAGTTCGTTATTTACCACGCGGCAACTCGACGATCTGGAACCAGTAATGGGCCACTTCGCGAAGAACGTGCACAAGGGCGTTGAAGGTGACCGGTTTGGTGATGAATGAGTTCACGCCCAGGTTGTAGGTGCGCACGATGTCTTCCTCGGCCTTTGAAGTCGTCAATACGATCACGGGAATATGTTTAAACCGCGGATCCGATTTTATATCGCTAAGCGCTTCCCGTCCGTCCCGCTTGGGCATGTTCAAATCCAGTAATATAATGCCCGGCAGATTCTCCGTGGTTTGCAGCCACGAAACCAATTCCTCGCCGTTATGGACGAAGTGCAGGTCGTTAAGAAGGCGGCTTTCGATCAGCGCTTCCTTGATCATCTGGCAATCTTCGATGTCATCATCGGCGATCAAGATCGAAACCGGATGTTGGCGTGAGCTCATGACTCCTCCTCCTTTTTTTGCCGGATCGGTAGCTGCACAATGAACGTGGCTCCCTGACCGGGAATGGATTCCGCGGTGATAAAGCCGCCATGCCGGTCGACGATTTTGCGGCAAACGGCGAGCCCGATCCCCGTGCCTTGATATTCATGCCGGCCATGCAGGCGTTGGAAAATGCTGAAAATCCGATCCAAATACTTTTGATCAAAACCGATGCCGTTGTCCCGGATGAAGATCTTCACCGCGTTCGCGCCCGGAATTTTCTCACTGGTCACGGTGACCACGGGCGGGGTGTCGGGTTTGTGGAATTTCAAAGCGTTGTTGATCAGGTTCTGCATCAACTGGTACATCTGCGTGGGATCTGCGTCCAGGACGGGTAAGTCCTTGATTTCGACTTTCCCCTTGGTTTGCTCCAATCGAATTTCCAGATCCGCCACCACTTGGCGAAGCACCTGGCCCATGTCCACTGGCACGAAAGGTTCGGCTTTCGTCGTCACGCGCGAGTAGGACAGAAGATCATCGATCAGGGTCTGCATGCGCGAGGCGGAATTTTGGATCCGGTCAAGATAGTCCATGATTTCCGGATCCAGTGCTCCTTTGGCCTTTGTTTGCACGCGATCGGAGAAAGACCTGATTTTTCGCAAAGGTTCTTGCAGATCGTGCGCGGCCACCGAAGCGAAGTCCTGCAACTCGCGGTTACTTACTTCAAGTTTCTTGGCGTGGATTTTCAACTGCTCCTGAACGGCCACCAGTGGTGTGATGTCGTAACGGACGGAAACATAACTCTCCGGCCGACCTTTTTCGTCCATGAAAGGCACGATGGTCGTATGCACCCAGTAGTAGGTTCCATCCTTCGCCCGGTTGCGGATCTCGCCTTCCCAGACCTCACCGGAGGCGATGGTCCGCCACATGTTCACGAAAAATTCCCGCGGGTGAAGGCCGGAGTTCACGATCCGGTGGGTGTTTCCAATCAGCTCCCTGGCTTCGTATTTCGATATCGAACAGAACTTCTTGTTGGCGTAGGTGATTACACCTTTGGCGTCGGTGATGGCCACGATCGCGGCCTCATCGAGGGCGGATTTCAAATTCGCGAAATCGCGGCTGCTGAGCCCCTCGTTATTCGGCATCTTCATGGGTCTCCTCCGCGGGTTCCGGCGTTTCCGAGGACACGAGCCCGTACAAACGCTCTTTGCGGTAGAGAGTGCGGCGATTAATGCCGAGAACCTTCGCGGCTTTATCTTTCTGATTATTCATCTTCGCCAAAATCATTTTTATATAGCGTTCTTCGATCTGATCAAGTGTCGGAGTGTCAGCGAAGAGTTGCTCAAAGCTTTGTTTCGCCTGAGCCACCGCCGTACCCATGATGTCCTGCTTATCGATGAGCTCATTAGGGCAAAGAACGACGGCGCGCTCGACCAAGTTTTCAAGCTCACGCACGTTGCCGGGCCATGGATGGGCCATAAGGGCGGCCATGGCTTCGGGAGTGACCCCGCGAACGCGCGAATTGTTTTGCGCGGCGAATTTGGCGATGAAGTTTTCCACCAAAAGGGGAATGTCCTGCGTGCGCTCCCTGAGCGGCGGAATTTGAATCGGAAGAACATTCAACCGATAGAATAAATCTTCGCGGAATTTTCCGTCCTTCACCATGATTTGAAGGTCGCGGTGGGTGGCGGCGATGATCCGCACATCGATTTGCTTGAGTTGCGAATCCCCGACGGGACGGATTTGTTTGTCTTGTAAGACCCTGAGCAGCTTGGCCTGTAAAGTCAGACTGAGATCACCGATTTCATCAAGGAATAAGGTGCCGCCGTTAGCCTGTTCAAACAAGCCTTTGCGATCGGCGACGGCGCCGGTGAACGAACCCTTGGCATGGCCGAAAAGCTCGCTTTCCATCAACGATTCGGGAATGGCGGTGCAGTTAATGGGAACGAAGGGCCTGTTTTTGCGCGGGCCCAGGTTGTGAATCGCGCGGGCGATCATCTCTTTTCCGGTTCCGCTTTCTCCGCCGATCAACACCGTGGCCGAAGCCGGAGCCACCCTTTTAACGGTTTCGAAAACTTCGGTCATCGCCGGGCTTTTTCCGATGATGGAATCCAAAGAAAAGTTCTTTTGGATTTCATCGCGAAGCATCCGGTTCTCCCGGGTCAGCGAGGCTTTCTCCATCGCGCGACGAACCAGTAAAACCATTTCCTCGTTTTTGAACGGTTTGACGATGTAATGATAAGCGCCGTTTTTCATCGCCTCAATGGCGTTTTCGATGGAACCGAAGGCCGTCATCATGATCGTAACCACACTCGGATAATCCGACTGCATCTTACGCAGGAACATCATGCCGTCGATTTCCTTCATTTTCAGGTCGGTGATCAGAACATGAGGCAGTTCCTGTTTGAACTTAACCAGAGCCTCTTGAGCCGAGGAGAATTGACTGACTTGGTATCCTTCTTCGGTGAGCAGATCCGCGACCAGACGCCCCATTTCGAAGTCATCATCCACCACGGCGACTCGATGATTCATTCGCATTCGATCTTCCTTTGAATTTGGTCCGACTCTAGTCAATCAAGCGCCTCTTGTCATGCCTGAACCACGACGGCCGGGACGGATTTGCAGCGGCCGTGATCCAAATGAGCCAGAATGTCTCAACTGGGGCGTTTTTTTCATGGATTCGGCCGGTTCCACCCTGGCAAGGAACTTGTATCTTCAAGCGGGATGGTAGGCAAACCAGAGGAATTTAGGATGAAATCAAAAGTACGAGATTACATGACTCCGGCGCCCAAAACCATCGGTCATGACCAATCGATGGAACTGGCCAGTGAATACATGCGGAAGCTTCACGTGCGGCACCTTCCGGTCTTAAAAGCGGGAAAACTGGTCGGGGTCATCAGCGAGCGGGATATCAATCTCGTATTGACCTTCGCGAACCCGGAAGCGTTGAAATTACCTGTCGAAGAGGCCTTAACTCCGGATCCGTACGTGGTTTCCCCCGACACGCCTTTGCGCGAGGTCGTCACTTACATGGCGGATAAAAAATTGGGAAGCGCGTTGGTCGCGGAGGGAGAAAAGGTGGTGGGAATTTTCACGGCCATCGACGCCCTTCGAGCCTTGGCGGACCGGTTGAGTTGATCTTGACCTCATCCTGTTTGTAAAGTTTTAAAAACCGAAACAGGAGCCCATCTTGCCAAACAAGTTTAAATTTATCGTGATCACCGGCGGCCCTGGCGCCGGTAAAACCGCGGTGATTGAACTCGCCCGTCGAAAATTCTGCCGCCACATGGTGGTCTTGCCCGAGGCCGCCTCGATCATCTTTTCCGGCGGATTTTGGCGCTTACCCAGTGAATCGGCTCGACGGGCCGCGCAACGCGCCATTTATCACGTTCAAGCTGAAATGGAAGAGCTGGTGGTGAGTGAAAATCGGTGGCAGTTCGGCTTGTGCGATCGCGGAACCTTGGATGGGCTCGCGTACTGGCCGGGCAGTGAGGAAAGTTTCTGGAGCCAGGTGCGCTCGGATTTGAAAACCGAAATGGCCAAATACGCGGTGGTGATTCACCTGCGCACACCCGATAGCAAAAACGGCTACAACCGGGATTACTTTCTTCGCACCGAAACCGCGGAAGAAGCGCGCCGGATCGATAATCGCATCGAAGAGATTTGGTCCCAGCATCCAAGATATTTTCAGATTCCGAATTTTCCCAATTTCACGGAGAAGGCCGAAGCGGCCTTGGATCTGCTTCAGAGGGAAGCGCCTGATTGCTGCTCTCCCGCTTTAGTATGTAAATGAATTCGCGGCCGTTCAGATCAAAGTAAAAGTGGAGCTCGCATCCCTCGATGGCAAAGCGGGTTTGTGTCTCGCGGCCAAGTTGCATATCGGGATCGCGGCCGCAATCCGAATTGTTTTCGGGATTCACCCAGGTCACGACTTGGTGAAGAATTTGGTCTTGAACGCGATATTCGGCCTCACGCTCGCAGAATCCGGATTCGTTCAAGCGATGCCAGTTGAGTCGGGCTTTTTGATCGGGCGTGAACTGAAACTTCAGAACGAGATCGGGATTTGGATTCGGGTAACGGTGCCCTTCGAATGAGAAACCGTCGTAAATCCAGCTTCCCACAATCGGATCATGAGGAAGCGAGCGGGCCTCCATGGACCCGCCCGCGAAGAGAAGGAATAGGATGAGAATCATTCCACTTCCAGGGAACGTTCAAAGAAGGTGTTGTCGCCATTGATAAAGCGCAATGTGTGAGTGCCGGGCTGGAGCCGGCCCAAGTTCACTTCCTTGCTGTAAGGAACGAGAACCATCAGGCACATGGTTTGAGAGACCATGGCATAAGCGCGGATGTAATGAACCGTGGCGCTCACGTCGCGGACTTCCGAGCGTGACCATCGATAGCAGCTGTTAGGGAACATCCCGCTCAACACCACCTTCGCGTCACGCCCCGGCTCGATGCGCTCGGGAATGAAAACTTCGTTGATCGACAGCGCCACTTCCTTGGTGACAGGTTCGGCCGACGCGATTGGCATGCACGAAAGATGTGTAACGATGACAGCCGCGAAGATGGATGCGATTCTCATAAAAAATTACCCCCATTAACTGGTGTACCTTGATTGGTCATGGCCGATGTCTCTTCAACCCCCGTGCCGAAGTCGAGGTCCTTGTTTACGCGTAATTCACGTTTCAAATGAGACAGTTTGACGAAAACTCAGGTGAAGGTGGGAACATTTGTACATGGAAGTCCAATCTCGATATGATGAAAGCAACTGGAGTGAAAGGTGAGGGGATCATTTCAATTAGCGGTTATTTTGTTGGTCGGAATCGCGGTACTCATCGGTGCGGGAATTTGGATCGCGAGCTTGTGGTCGGATGAAGTTGCATCACGCGTCGCGACACTGAACGCGTCAGCGTCCAAAATCAAAGCCCTGCAGTTCGATGCATTGACGAACGAGGGATGTCTTAAAGCCATCTCCGCTATTGATGTCGGCACCGAAATCAAAGTGCTAGCGCGTGAAGATTCAGAGATGGATTTATATTTGGCGAAACCGATCGACGCTGTTTCGGAGACGGGATTCAAGGTTGTTCAAGGCTATTTGAAAATGCGCAGCTCACGTCAAAAAGGCGTGAACGACAAGACGATTGGGTTTTTCCGGTTTGAAACCGACGATGATGGGGGCCTGGTCGGCTGCCGTGGATTGGTGGTGGAAGAAAAAGGCCAGAGTTGCGGGGCCCGTAACGATATCGGTCAAGTCCTTCCGGTTGAACATGGCCGTCATATTCTCGGCGACGGACCACCACTCTTTGATTTCAATGGAGCGGTGGACTGGCACTCCTCGCTGGAAAAACCATGCGGATTGATTCACTCGTGTATTGACGGGGCTTGGTCGACAACGGCCGTTAAGGAATGCCTCTAAGGGCATTCCACCTTGTAAGTCTTGCGCTCGCGTTTTTTGCAATAGAGCACGCCGTCATATTCCAAGACAGAGACGAGATAGGAGAGCGTCAGTGTTTTTGATTTGGAATCGTATTTGATCGATTCGAACTGACAGGATTCGATCTTGCTGTCGAGGCGTTTCGGTTTTTTCCCTTTGCAGATAAGATCAACGGTCAAAAGTTTATCGGCGCCAACCGGCTCACCTTGCGTGTCCTCGATCTCCACCTTGGCTGTTCCAATGGAATCCAATCTAACTGTTTTGGTGGTGATCTTCGACTGGGGCGGATCCCAATCCTGAGCATGGGCGGTTTGACTTAAGAGTGCGAACCATAAAGCGATGAAGGCGCCGGCGGGACGCTGAGCCGTGCAAAACGGCATCGACAGATGCAGGTGATTGTGGTGCCGATGGTCTTCGTGGCCGATCGTTCCCGGGTTGGGATCCTTGCGTGTGGACGGCAGCGGACAGTTGCGGAAAGATTGCGCCGCTTTCCCCCAGCACTGTCTGAGCCGAGTGAAAAAACCTTGGGTTTTCGCATCTTTGTTTGAATATTCGTACACGGTTCCGTTGACCCGGATGGCGTTGATATCGATGGCCAAACCAAAATTATGCAATGAGCCCGTGGTTTGATGGCGGGCGTCGCCGATCACTCCCGCATGGAAGATCTTTCCATCGGTGATGGGATCGGTGTTACCAACGGCTTCCTTGATACATCGAACAAAGTGCTGGTCCATGAATTCACGCAGCTGAGGTGACATAGCCAAACACTTATCACAGTTTTGGTTTCCAGACTTGCCAAATACGGTCTGAAATTTTCCCTGTTCGCTCGTGCAACCGTCGACACAAACCATGCCTCGCGGCGGTGGTCCGCTGAGACCCGGCCCGTTGCCAAACGCGCTTTGGCCGTAATTCGTTCCTCCGTCGCCGCCCGACCCATCGCCGCCGACCATTTCGTTGGGGATGGAATCCGCGGGTGGGTTGGAAGAAGGAGTTGAGGAGTTTTGCGGCCGTTTTTTCCTGGTTAAATCAGCTCCCGGATAATACTTCGGCTGCCCTTTAACTTCGCTCTCTTGTTGCCCGATGGCGGGCAAGCCGGCAAGCAGGGCCAGGACGATCGTCGTCTCTATGAAGATGGTGCGGAACATTTTGAACGTGAGCATTATTAATTCCATTTTCACGGAGCCCCTGCGGGGTTTCAACCCTTTTTGGAACAGATGACGTACAAAAATTGAACCTAAGCTCAGCCGCCATAGGGGAAGAATTCTGATCCGGTGCGGAATAGGAATTGCTTAACGCATCTGTATCTATGTCCTTATCAATCTCCGCCTTTATTACATCGTTGGCCTTTGTCTTCGCTTCTCCTTCTGCCATGGCCGATTTGGGATTTCTGCAGGTGGAAGGTTTGGTGCTCGGGAAATACCCCAAACTGGGTGAGGGATTTCATATCTCTCGCGACGCCGACAAAGGTTTGGAATTTAAGAGCGGGAGAACCTGCTTGCGCAACATCAAATCCGAACGTGTGGGGCTAAGCCACAGCGGAGTGAATTTCATGCGGGAAGAGCAGCGGGCGATCCGCAATATGTTGACCGGTTTACTCAGTTATCCGGTTGGCTACCCGGGAGTCTCAAGAAACAATCTGGACGAACCGTGGTTGCAATCGGCGCGCGGACTCGCGGTCTCCTTCTATAAAGACAATCTGGCGACGGCCATTCCGGAAAACCAGACCCAGCTCTTTTTCGTTCCCATGGTTTTATCGCCAAAACCCGTGCGCCTTCTGAACGCCGACTGGACACCCGAGGCGCAAGAAATATTGCGAGAAAAAGGCTGGGCGGGCTTGATCGAGCATTGCGGCACACACTTCGTGGAAGTCGTCGGCGAGGAACACTTCGTGGTTTATTCGTTGAAAATGACATTGCCTGAGGATGATGATCAAAGCCGCAGAATTCAGGTGAATCTCAAATCGAATAGATCCGAATTGCAAACTTTGGGAACCGTTTTGCGGGAAATCTCGCGCCTTAATCAGAGCCAACCGATCACGGCGGGTCATCCCACGGTTCATATTGATATCTTACAGGTTGGCGCGAGCAGCCCGGAAGCCGAGGTTTTAAAGGAGTTGTTGAGCGAGCTTTCGGCCCATCATGAGGTTGAGCCGGTACCGAACTCCTTTATCAGCCGCACGCGGATGTCCTGCGCGATAGAACGCCTGGAACCCTGTCGGCGTCTGGCGGAGATTTTTCTGGATTATCAGTTCGGCCGGTTGATGGATAACGGCGTGAAGCCGTCGTACGCGCCGGTTCGGTTTCGAATGGCGCCGATGAAATATCTGAACGTCCTCAACGAAGAAGCCCGCGGGACGAATTGAATTACATCATCTCAAGACCATCCGCGCCCATCGCGCCCCAGGTCAGAAAAGGCGTATTGGTGCGCGCGACGAATCGTCCTTTGTGATCCAGCGCGATCACGCCGAAGTTTCCGCCTTGGGCGCGCGCATTTTTAAGCACGCGATTCACCGCTTTGTTCAAATCCCATCCGGCATCGAGTAAAGAGCAAATGGCCGCGGCCGTAGCGCTTTCCACGATCTCTTCGCCGGTGCCCGTGGCGGAAACAGCCCCACGCTTGGTGGCGAAATTGCCGGCCACTGTGGGTGAGTCGGATACGCGATAAGGAAACTCAAAACCTCGTCCACCGGTGGATGTGGCGGCGGCCAACCGCCCTTTCACATCGAGAGCCACGGCGCCCACCGTGCCACTTTTCCCCGTCATTTTTTTACGAAACAGCTCACGTTGTTTCGCGGTGAACGGCGAGGCGAAAGGTAGCCCGATTTGTTTCGCGTACCGTTCTCCGCCGAGACCGCTGAGAACACGATCCTCCTGGTTCATCAAGGCTTTGGCCAAAAGAACGGGATTTTTAACCCGCTCCACATTCACGCAACCACCGAAGCGCCGGCGCTCGCCATCCATCACCGAGGCGCTCATGCGAATGTGTCCGTCACTTTGTATTTTGGAACCGAGCCCAGCGTTGTAGCGGGGATCGTCTTCAAGTAACCTCACGGCTTCGGTGACGGCGGCCAGCGCACTTCCGCCGCGTTTCAAAATCTTATAGCTCGACTCCAAAATGACTCTGAGGGATTCGCGAAGGTCGGCGAGTTCATCTCCGCTGACTTTGCGACGGCCGGCGCCGCCGTGAATGACGAGAACCGGCTGCAAGCTTTACTCTCCCAAAAGATCGCTCAGGCGCCGGACGATGTTTTGCGAGAACACGGGAATTCCCGCAAGCAAACCGGTGGGTGGGTTGAACTCGTCGGATTGCCCTTTAAGGAATTCCCTGATCACCCCGTAACCATGCCAATATTTAGATTGAATGCCCATGGCCACGAACGTGGTGGCCATCGTGACATTGGCATTTGACGGGTGCTCCTGAAAGACGGCCAGGATTTTTCCGTATTGGAAAATCTGGTTGAAGTAAAAAATGTTAACCTCGACAAGCCCGCGCACCGGCGTGTTGATCCCGGTGAGCTGCTTGAGTGGCACTTTGGAGCCATATTCAGCTTCGCTGAGGAAATAGCGAACTTCCCATTGCATGGCGGAGCCGTAATCCTTCGGCGACTTCCCCATAACCATTCTGACTCCGTTATGAACGGCGATCGGCGCTCGAACTCCCTTTGGATAAATATAGCAGGACTCCACGCAAACCGCGCGCTTAGCGGGAGAACACCACGGCTGACCGGGCCGGTTCAAGTGATCCAGTGACTGCTCAAGTGCCGGTAACTTAAAATAGATTTTTCCATTGCCAGGATCGCACCATTTGAAATTTTCCACATTTCCCCGCCCAGCGACCGCCGGCATCAGCTCCGACGTCGAGATCAGTTTGTGTTTGATCTCGGGATCGAGCTTCTGAATGTTTTCCAGCTGAATCATTTTCTCCAGTTTCAGCCGGGCGGCCGGCGTGGGAATGGTGCTCTTGATTTCACTGACATAAACCACCAGGTCCTGCGTGCGGGTTTTTTGGATTCCGTGCTCGACATATTTCACGACGGGCTCGGAATAACCTTGGAAAAGGCCGAGCAGTTGTTTTTCGGCGGGAAATTTTTGTTCCCATTCTTTAAACGGAAGTTGTTTCTCGCGATATTCGTAAATGGTGGAAGCGTCAGCGACCGCGCTGGCGATCATCCATGAAACTAAAAAGATCATTATGGTCCTCCTAATGGAAATCCTCTAAAAAAAGGTGGATAACCGAAAAACGGATCAACTTGTCTTCGCCGGCGCCGGCCCATTTCATACGGGTTCTCCGCGCCCGGATTATAGTATCCCGGCGGCGGTCCCGGCATTCGGGGAGCATAAGGCGGCCAACCACCAAAGCGCGGATCCCAGCTGGGAGCGCCGAACGGATTGTCTTCTTCACTCGGCCCTTGGCGATATCCTAGCGCCACTTCATGGCCGCGCAAGAGCCGGGTGCGTGAATTGATCACATAGCGCCCGCTCGGATCACGGCGGAAGACTTCACGAAATTGTCCCGCACCGACCTGTCCGGTCAGTAAGTTGACCGGCGCTTCGGCGATCAACGACACAATTTCAGACGGCGGCGGCGGTAAAGGTTCGGCGGGTTTATAAACCTCAAACGACGCCTCCAGGATTTTTTGAGCGATCGGCAAGGCCACGCGGCCGCCGGTAAAGCGGTGACCAAGACCCCGGCGGATGCGGCGGCTGTCATATCCCACCCAAACGGCCACGGTGATGTCTTTAGTGAATCCCACGAACCACGCATCATTCTCGTCGTTGCTGGTTCCGGTTTTGCCGGCCACTTTGCCGGCCAAGGATTTCATGGCCGTGGCGGTTCCCCGCTCCAATGTGCCTTCGAGAATGCGCCGCAATTGATAAAAGGGGATGCGATAGGAGTTCGGCACCGAATCCCGCTGGATCTCATTCATCGGCCGCAAAGTGGAAGGCGGTCGCTGATAGACGACTTGGCCGTTGCTTTCGATGCGATCAAAAAAATGGGCCTGAGGCTTCAAGCCGTCATTGGCCACGGTGGCGTACGCCAAAGCCAGATCCAAGAGTCGAACCGGCTGGGCGCCGAGAACCCAGGGATAATATTTAACGGTCTCTTCATAAAGCCCAAGCCGTTTCGTGATGTCCTGAACATAAGCCAGTCCTTCGCGGGGTGAGGACCCGAGTTGCGACATGATTCGGGCCGTGGGCAGATTCAAAGATTGTTCGACCGCCCGGCGGATCGTGACCAAGCCCCGGGATCCGCCATCATAGTTTTTCGGCGACCACCAATCCCCGCGAGCTTCAATCGGAGGAAGACGCACCGGAACATCGGGAATCAGCGTGTTGGGCTGGTAGCCGAGGTTCAGTGCCGCGAGATAGATAAAGGGCTTTAACGTCGAACCCGGCTGGCGAAGGGCGTCCGTCGCGCGGTTGAACTGAGAGGCCGCGTAGGAAAATCCGCCGGTGATGGCGAGCACTCGACCCGTCTTGTTCTCAATGACCACCGCGGCGCCTTGGACGTCCGGTGGAATTTTCAACTCGGCCACGGTGTTACGGCCCGAAGATTTCAATGAAACGAAAATCAAATCGTAAACTTTAAAACGTTTGATGTGTGAGGCGGGACCCTGCAAGGGCAGTTCGCGGCCGTCAGCCAATCCCACACGCGGACGGCGGGTATCCAGAACGACCGCGAGCGTCCATTGCACGTCATACATCCGCGCCTTCACCTGGGGCAGAACGGCCTGCCAGGTGGTTTGGTATTTTTCGATATCTTCAGCGATTGAACCTTGCGGTTCACTCCAAGTTCTCCGCCCGGTGCTGGCTTCGTAACTGGCGAGGCCGTCTTGCAAGCTTCGTTCGACGGCTTTTTGAAGTTGGGTATGAATGGTGGATTGAATGGTGTAGGAGCTTTTGTTCAACTCAAGATTGGCGAGTTCCTTCGCCTGGCGGGCGATGGCGTCGAGATAATAAAATCCCGCGCGGAGCCTCGGGCTTTCAAATTCCACGAGCTCTATTCCTTGGGCGTTGGCGGTCTGAAAACTGTTATCCTCAATGTAGCCATCTTCCTTCATGCGCCCGAGAACGTATTGCCGCCGGTCTTTGGCCCGCTCCATGTTTTTGGCCGGGTTGTAATAATTCGGTCCCTTGGTGAGTCCCGCAAGGAGCGCGGCTTCGGCCACGGTCAAATCCCGGGCGGATTTGCCGAAATAACTCTTCGCCGCCATTTCGATGCCCCAGGAAGAGCGGCCCAGATAAATCATATTGAGATAAAGTTCGAGAATTTCATCTTTGCTCAACACCTTCTCAAGACGCGCGGCCAGAACCATCTCACGCATTTTTCGCTCGAAGGTGAGATCGTCGTTGAGAAGAAGATTTTTGACGACCTGTTGAGTGATCGTGGAACCGCCTTGCGGCCGTCCGGCGCTGGTCAGGGCCGAGGCGAAGGCGCGGATCACGCCGTGGATATCCAATCCACTGTGTTGATAAAAGGATTTGTCTTCGGCGGCGATAAAAGCTTTGCGCACGTGTTCAGGAATTTCCGAAAGAGGAATGTGGGTCCGACGATTGCCGTCACCGAATATTTCGTTGAATCTTTGGCCATTGCCATCGAGTACGATGGTGCTTTCGGGAAGTTTGTAACCGCGTAAGAGCTTAACGTCGGGCAAGTCCTTCATCACTTCGTTATAAAACGTAATGACTTCGGCGAGCTGAATGCCGGCCCCTTCGCTCGCTTCGTTCTTGCAATA
The DNA here is from genome assembly GCA_041690295.1 of Bdellovibrionales bacterium. Taxonomy (GTDB): domain Bacteria; phylum Bdellovibrionota; class Bdellovibrionia; order Bdellovibrionales; family UBA1609; genus JALHOQ01. The sequence goes on along the minus strand of JAWLHR010000021.1, from coordinate 23,775 downwards.
GAACTTATAGCTTTTCAGCATCAGATCGAGATCGATCTGGCGGGACAGCCGCTCGGAAAATGATTCTTCTTTTTTGGGCACGAGTTCCGTGTCGAGTTCGGATTCAGCCTTGGCTTTTTTTTGGGCCGCCTTCGTGTTCTCAATCATCATGAGAAAAAGCGGCTCCAGATCGATCTGTTCTTGGCCGAACTGCTTCATCATGTAGGCGCAGCCGTCGCGAAGAATTTGGTGAACCGCGGCCTCATCCGTTTGCGGATTAAACTGAACACGGATCTGATCCACAGGCTTGGTGAAAACCTGGGTGACCGTGATGCCAATGGCCATCAATTTCACCATTAACGCGTTCAAGGAGATGCCTCCGTTGGGATGCCGGGCTTATAACAGGTTTTTTTGTGCGAGGCATTAAATACCTGTTTATTCTGCAAAAATTTTAATATCTAGGGAGCAGCTAAGGGCGCTTTCAGGCATCCCGCATGCCGGCATGCCTCGGCGGGCATATCAGGATATATTCAATTAACTTTCAATAAACATAACCATTTAGCGAGGGAGTCACCAATGAAACGCAGAGAATTCTTGGGTGCGACCGCCGCCTTCTTGGGTGGACTGGCCGTATTCAAGCAGGTCCAAGCGGAGCCCCCCAAGGTCACCGCCAAGGACGTTTTAAGAGAAGGACAACCGGCCACGATCCCCAATTATTGTGAGCAGCCGGACAAGCAGCCCAATAAATATTGTCCGACCAAGCCGGCGGGAAAATGCGATACCTGCAGGTTCTATAATCACGATAAGTCCGAAACCACTTTTGAAGGCAAAAAGGTCGCTCGCTGTCAGCTTTTGACCGACCCCAAAAAGCCGCAATTCGTGTTCTCCACGGCTTCCTGCTCCACTTACGTTAAAAACGCCTGATTCGGGGACAAGATTCGGCTTCATCATGGCGATTTTTCAATGCCCGCCTCGCCGGGCCCTGAAAAATCGCCTTAGTTTTTCTTATGGCAGTTAAAACCAAATGGCACTGCCCTTGCTCCCAGGCTTGTCATTCAGATCCAACATGACGTTGGAGAGGATTCACGCAAGGAGTGCGAGATGAATGCAAAGATTTTGGCCGCTGGCCTTTTAACTTTGGCGGTCGCGGTTTCCGCCTGCACAAATCAAAAACACCGTAGCAAACCCGCCAAGCAAAACAAAATTACGGAGACGAAGCCCTCCATGCAGGCTTCCGTTGATGAAAATTCCGTGGTGGTGAAGTTCCACATTCCGGAAAAGAACGGTGAGACAACGACTTATGCGTTCTATCTGGAAAACGGAGCGAAGGTGAGTGAATTGCCGTCGGGCGAAGTGGCTTATCTCGTCGGCGAAAACTTGGACACGGTTGCTTTTTATCGTTCGGAAGGTGAACTGAACAACCTTTATATTTTCGGTCGTAACGATCAAAACGGAGAATTTGATTACATCCGCACTTGGCCCGCGAGCGACCGCCTTTATGTCGCGGCTTTGATCGAAAACGTAACGACTTTCGCGAAGTGCAAATCCACTTCCGTCGCTGAACAGTTCAAATCCAACATCGACGATCGTGAGCTTGAAACTTGTTTAGCTGAACAGCAATCCGTTTCAATCTAATTTCCGGGCCCGCGCGACAACGTCGTGGGCATGGAGACTTTCAAAATGGCGGACTTCGATCATGAAGTCCGCGAGCTCAGGCCGCTCTAACAAAGCGGCCTTTAATTTTCTGGCCGCATCCTCGCAAAACATCTGGTGGCGGGCGTTCAGCCGGGCGAATTCCAACTCATCTTCACGCTTCACGGCCGTCTGAACGGGAGTCCCCAAAGTCATCTCCACCAGATCGATCCATTGCAAAGTGTCCGCGCTTTCGGATCCGCGGTTAAAAATCAAATCGCAGCGAGCTTCGCTCCGTTGAGCGTGGGGTGTGGCCACCATCGATTCGGCCGATTCCAGCCAGTTGAGAATTTGTTCTCTCGACAAGCGGTCCTCGCGAAACGTGCTCGCGAACGCCTCGCGAAACGCCTGTTGGCTGAGCGAAGTGGAGCAGGGGCACGTGCTGGAATAGAGTACCTCAAATCCAAGCCGGGAATGGCGCCCTCGGCTGTCATGGCTCACCTCGAAGGTCAGGGGATAGGTCCGCCAGCCGCTTTCCGCCGATAAGAGCGAAGGCCTTGAAACGGGAGCTTCAAAATGCACGCGCAAGCGGCCGGTGTTCGAGAGCCCCTGATGCGTGAGAAGAATTTCGTCGAGGTTGGCGTGGAGCCAACCCCAATTCAGCTCCTGCGCCGCGAGCTTCGAGACCACTTTATAAAGTCTCGACATATGAATGCCCCGGGCGTTCGCATCGTCCAAAGAAACCGAGACATCCACCAGAGCCTTTTGCTTTTGGCCCTTAAAAAGGACGACGGTTTGAACCTTTTCCAGGCCAACTTCGGAAAGCGGCAAGGCCCAGGCGTTTTCCGGCCGCTCGAGAGCGACATCGGTTAATTTTTGAGTCTCCGTTTTCATGAACCCTCAATAGAGCTTTGCGTCAGTCATGGATTAGTACATGTCCAACCCGCATGCAACCGCTATAAAATGAATGGGATCATGAAGTTAACGAAAGACGTACAATCCGCGTTTAAAGCGGCTTTAAAGGCCAGACAGCGCTCCCATTCGCCCTATTCAAAATTCAAAGTGGGGGCCGCATTAAAAATCAAAGGCGTGGCCGAGCCCGTCACCGGGTGTAATGTGGAGAATGCCAGCTTTGGCGCCACCATTTGTGCCGAACGGGCGGCCATCGGGCGGGCGGTCTCCGAACACGGCCGAATCAAACCTGAATTTCTGATCGTGGTCACCGGCGAGAAAAAGCCCACGGTGCCCTGCGGGCTCTGCCTTCAGGCTTTGGCCGAATTCGCCGGCGACGATATGCCGGTATACCTGGGCAATGAGAAAGCCATCACCAAGATCATGCGGTTTAAAGATTTACTTCCGAATCCCTTTCGGTCATTCAAGGTCAAATAAAAATGGCATGGGCGTTGATTTCGGGCGCGAGCAGTGGAATCGGCGAGGCCACGGCGGCCCTGTTGGCGAAAAACGGATATGATTTAGTTCTGGTCGCGCGCCGTGAAGACCGGCTGCTCCAGCTGGAAAAGAAATTAAAGCGGGAAACCGGCAGGCTCGTTGAAGTCCATGTTTTGGATGTCCGCCAAAACTCGCAAATCAAATCCATGGCGGAAAAATTCGCCGGATTGGATTTAGAGGTTCTCATCAACAACGCCGGTTTAGCTAAAGGCGTCGATCCCGTGTTCAAAGGCGATCCCGGTGATTGGGAGCAAATGATCGACACGAATATCAAAGGGCTTCTTTACCTGACCCGCGCCTTTCTGCCCGGAATGATCGAGCGGGGCCATGGGCATATCGTGAATGTCGGTTCCGTGGCGGGAAGATGGGCTTATCCCGGGGGCGCCGTTTATTGCGGAACCAAGTTCGCGGTTCGGGCGATCTCCGAAGGTTTGAGAATGGATCTGCTCGGCACTCCCATTCGCGTCACCAATATCGAACCGGGCATGGTTGAAACCGAATTTTCCCAAGTGCGGTTGGGCGATGTGAATAAGGCCAAGGCGGTTTATCAAGGAATGAAACCGTTAACCGCCGAGGATGTCGCCGACGCGATTCTTTGGAGTCTCACGCGGCCGGCGCACGTTAATATTCAAGAGATTGTTCTTTTTCCCACCGATCAGGCCGGCGTTCAAAACGTTCATCGGCGTTAAATCCGGCTGAGGCGCGCGACGGTGTTGATCAAGGTCGGCCGGTCGATCGGTTTAGTGAGGTAATCATCGAACCCGGCCAATTCGGGTTTGTCCATTTCGGTGCGGATGGCATGAGCGGTGAGCGCCGCGATCGGCCGCTTGTAACCATGATCTCTTAACTCACGAACCGCTTGAAAACCATCCATCCCCGGCATTTGGATATCCATCAGGACCACATGATAGGTTCCGCTCAACGCGCGCTTGATCCCCTCTGGGCCGGAAGCGGCGATATCCACTTGCGCGCCTTCCATGCTCAACATTTGATTCAGCAGGTATTGATTGTCGGGGGAATCCTCAACCAACAGAACCTTTATGCCGGAAAGCCGCTGCGAGCGGGGTTGGGTCGCCCGGCGCAAGGTGACCTTTTTTTCTTCGCTGGAGATGGGTGGCTCGATGGGAATGTAAAACGAAAACGTCGAACCTCTACCCGGAGCGCTCTCGACCAACTTGAGTTCGCCGCCAAGAGCGATGGCCAAGCGCTTGGAAATGGGAAGCCCCAGCCCGGTTCCACCGAACATTCTCTGCGTACTTGAATCGGCTTGCATGAAAGGGTCGAAAACGTGCTCTTGAAATTCCGGCGCGATGCCAATCCCGGTGTCGGTGATGGTGAATTGCAGGTGAGGGCCCGAGCTTTCGATGTCCACGCGCACTTTTCCTTCAGGTGTGAATTTGATGGCGTTACCGATCAGGTTGAGAAGAATCTGACGCAGGCGGGTCGGATCCGATTTGATCATCTTGGGAACGTCGCCGACTTTGAATTCGATTTCGGTTCCTTTTTCGCGGGCTTTGAATTCCGCGGTGGTGATCGTGTCGTGAAGCCATTCCTGCAACGGAAAACACAGGGATTCGATTTCAAGTTTGTCGGCCTCGATTTTGGTTATGTCGAGGACATCACCGATCAGGGAATTCAGCTGGCGTGTGTTGCGGCGAATGATGGAGATCCAATATCGGTATTTGGGATCGAGATCAGGTTCTTCATAAAGCAAATCCGCGAAACCTTGAACCACGCCCAGCGGTGTGCGGATTTCATGACTGATATTGGCCAAAAAATCGGTTTTAGCGCGGTTCGCGGCTTCGGCCGCGGCGCGGGCGCTTTGTTCTTCTTCCGTCAACCGGGCGCGTTCCAAAGATTGCGCGCACAGATTGATCAAGGTGAGCAAGAATGTATGGCCGACGGGTCGGACTTTTTTTCTTTTATAGGAATATCCCAAAAGTCCCGTCACCTGGTTGTTCACGACCAAGAGGGCGTACGCGAATGTTTGACGGCCGGTGCGCTCGACGGTTTCCGCCACTTCGGGGAATTTATTTTTTAATTCTTCGGCCGAACCATGAAAAACCCAATTCTGCGGATGACTCAAGTCGGTCAGAGGGATCATATCCTTGGGGAAGCGCCGCCAGCGGGTTTTGATCTCTTCCGTGCAATTGGTTTCGTTGGCGAGTTCGAAATAGCCATCGGGCTTGAGCAAGTGAACGCAAATGGCGTCCGCACCCAAGGCCTTCATGCATTCCTGGGCCACCACTTCCGACATTTTGCTCACACATGCGGCATCGGCCAGAGCGGTGGCGATTCGCAGCAGATGTTCGGCCTCGGCGCGTGAACGACCTAAGCCCGTTAAGATCTCATGTTTTAAATGATTCCAGATATTCAGAAGGGCCGGCCAAGGTTCCCGCAAGATCCCACTACTCACAAACACCCTCACGCCTTACCCTGAGAGCGATTTACACCGGGCCCTGAACGGCTGGCTAACTAATTTCTGCAGCGAGTGAAAAGGTTCTTTATCGTGCACGTGGGCAAAAAATTCGGAATGGTTGAAATAATTTCTTCGAATGACGTCGCGCGCGCACTTTCTTACAAAAAAATTCCTTCGTGCTTTCAATAAATTATTTGATTTCTTAAATCGGTTTCAATTTGGAACCAAAAAAATTGCAAACATTTCAGAGCGTGATTTAATGATCAGCCGAACGAGGTCATCACGATCTCAAGGATAGGGGGGCAAATGATTGCAAGGAAGATTGCTCAATGGGGAGTCATCCTTAGTTGTGTCGCGGCCGGTTTCGCTGCTCATGCGGAAGGCAAGAAGTACCTGGTCAGCTTCAAATCAAAAGCGAAATTCGAAGCGGTGACTCAGGCAGCCCGTGCGCAAGCGTTTATCGCGCCGACGGGAAGTTTCGCGCCCATGCATCTCTTCAACACGAAGGCGATGGTGGCCGACACTCTCGATAACATTCATATGATGGTCATTGAGGCCGACGATGAGAGGACCATCGAATCTTTGCGAAATCACCCGTCGATTGATCTGATTGAAGAAGAGATTTTTCACCCCGCTCCCCAGCCGGCGGCCACGTGGGGCCGATCCGCAATGAATTTACGATCGATCACCTCGCAGGCCATGGAGGTTCCGTGGGGGATCGATGCGGTGAAAGCGCAGGAAGCTTGGTCTATCACCGGCCAGGGCCAATCGGTTCGGGTCATGGTTTTGGATACGGGCGTGGATAAGGATCATCCCGCCTTGCAGAGCCGCTTCGAGCAGGGAAGAAATTTTACCGGCGGCAACTCTGACGCTTACCTGGATACGATTGGACACGGAACACACGTGGCCGGAACCATCCTCGCGTCCGGTGAAAACGGTGCCGTGGTTGGAGTGGCGCCGAAGGCGAAACTTCTCGCGGGTAAAGTATGTATGGAGTTTGGTTGCAGCTCGATCGCCATCGCCAGCGGAATCAATTGGGCGGTTTCCGAGAAAGTACATGTTGTGAATATGTCCTTAGGCGGCATGTTCATCTCCGAAGCGGAACGTCGGGCCATCGCCGCGGCGGAAGAGGCGGGAGTTTTTATCGCGGCGGCCAGCGGAAACGACGGCACGAATCGCGTTTCTTTCCCGGCGGCGATGGAAACGATCACGGCCGTGGGCGCGTTGGATTCCACGCTGACCAAAGCGGATTTTTCGCAGTGGGGTCCCGAATTGGATGTCATGGGTCCGGGCGTGGATGTGGTGTCCTCGGTTCCCCGTGGCACGGGTCGTGGCGCTTCAGTGAAGCTGGATCTGGGTAAAGGCTTGGATGAAGTGAAGTCCTTACCGTTCGTGGGTTCGCCGGTTCGATACGTTGAAGGCGAACTGGTGGATGCGGGTCTTGGACGGGCCGGCGATGTGGCCAATCTCGATTTAACCGGCAAGGTCGCGCTGATTTCCCGTGGCGAAATTCCTTTCAAGGAGAAAGTCGCCAATGTGCTGGCTCGCGGTGCGATCGCGGCGCTGATTTACAACAACGCGCCCGGTTTGATTCAAGGGACTTTGTCTGAAGATGGTTCCGAGGCGGAAATTCCCGCCGCCATGATTGAACAGACCGTTGGTCAAACGGCGACCACCGTGTTGGCTTCGGGGCAGGCGGTTCAGCTGTCTCTCGCGGTTGAAGCCACTGACTATGCTTCGCTTCAAGGTACGTCCATGGCCACGCCGCACGTTGCAGGAGTCGCGGCATTGATTCGCGCCGCGAATCCGGAATTGACGCCGGCGGAAGTGCGCGAGTTGTTAAAAGCCACCGCGACACCTCTTGGTCCGAATGATGAAAATCAGTACGGCGCGGGACTGGTGAACGCGCAAGAGGCTGTGACACGAGCTTTGGCGTTGCGGCCGCTCTTGCAAGTCGCCAACTAGTTGCGGCGATCTCTAGGGCAAAAATAAAAAAAGAGGGCTCTCACGGCCCTCTTTTTATTTTATGCTTAGGCCCTATGCACCTTCGCGTTTTGACCTACAACATGCACAAGGGGTTTTGCTTTTATTCGCGGCAATACGTCCTGCGCGAACTTCGGCAGGCGATTCGTGGAGTCAATGCCGATGTGGTTTTCCTGCAGGAGGTGATGGGCGTTCATCCGGAAAAGGTCGATGGGCCTGAGTTGGGCGCCCAGTTTGAATTCCTCGCCGACGAGATCTGGCCTCACTTCGCCTACGGCAAGAACGCGGTTTATTCCGATGGCCACCATGGCAACTCGATTCTCAGCAAATATCCGTTTGACCGCTATGAAAACATCAATGTGTCCACCAACGCGTTCGAAAAACGCGGGCTGCTGCACGGACAAGTGGTGTTAAACGGACGGGATAAGCATATCCATTTGGTTTGTTTACATTTCGATTTGTTTCAGCGCGGGCGTAAACAACAGCTGGCCTTGTTGATAGATCGCGTGCGAACCTCGGTGCCCGAAGATTGCCCGTTGATCGTGGCCGGCGATTTCAACGATTGGCGCCAGCAGTTCAGTGATCCGCTTTTCGGTGAGCTTGGGCTTCGGGAGTGCGGGCTCATCATGCGCGGTGAGCACTGCAACACCTTTCCGTCCTGGCGGCCCATGCTGGCTTTGGACCGCATTTATCTGCGCGGATTCAAAGTGCTTGATTACCAGGTTCTATACGGTTTGCCTTGGCGCCGGATGAGTGATCATGCGGCCGTGGTGACGGATCTTGAACTAATGTAATTTGCAGCTTTTCAGATTGAGAAAGTGCGCTGACGAAAAAAACAAGCCAGCGGTGACCATGCAAGCCACCTGCATGACTTCGTGATCGTGACCCAATGTCACTCCAGCGATCAGAAAAACAAAACCCAAAGCGCCCAGCCAAAGAATGGAGGACCGGCGGTGAATGCGATAGCCGTTGACCAAGGCGAAAAGCGCCACCGGAACAACGATCACAATAATAATGATATGGAACCATTCATGGGAGAGGGTGGCGCCAAGCAAGGGAGCGACGGTGACCAGCAAGGGGGTCAACAAACAATGGAGGACACATAATAATGATGTTGAAATTCCCAACCGATCCCAGAAAGCGTTCATTGAGAACATGTGCCGAGTGAAATAGTCCAGCGTCAACAAAAACATATTGAGAAACTCAAATCAGTTTGCTAGTTTTGTCTAATCCTCAAAGAAAGGAGGTTGCGAAATGGTGACAGATATGACTTTCGATTGTCGAGCCGATCGTGGAGATTGCGCAACCTCCGCTATCCTTGGCTATTGAGACCATTCGTAATCAAATAACAATTTTTGTTTAAGTCATCGCGGGCCGCTGTAGCGGCGTCCTTCGTGTGATTTAGCGTTTTTTGGATTTTTTCCAAGCCCATGGTGGGTTTGGTTTAACGGGCTTTTGCGCCCAAAAGGAGGAACTTATGAAAAAAGGAATTTCGGCTATCGAGCCGATTCCGCCGGTTGAATCTCCTCCGGAGATCAACGAACTAGAATGGGAGCATGAATCCGAAGTTCATGCCCGCGGTTCGTATGAGGCTCCGGAGTCCGCGCAGGAAATGCTCCAGAGACTGATGCCTGGCATTGATCTCAAAAGGCTGGTCCTGTAATGCGAATCGATTCCCTAGGAATTGATCAGGTTTTATCCGGCCTCGATTTTTTGATCCCGTGGGTAAATCACGGTTTCGAAGTGATGCCCACGGGAATTTTCCAACGAGTTTTGATCACAGTTTCGCCACTCTGACCGACTTTCTGTTCGGCTCTCAATCGCTTTTCCGCCTTTCCCGATAAAAAGACATGACAAAATTAATGATCGCGCTTCTCGCGTTTTATTGCGTCCCGGGTGTTTCCCAAATTTTGCGAGTGGACTCGGATCTAATCATCAATCCCTCCGCTGAGTGGAATGAAACTTTAACTTTGATACGAGTCCAACCGGCCGACCGGCTATCCGATTGGCGCCAAGTCGACGGTTCGCTCGATCTGCAACTCAACGGTGTTCGCGCGCCCGAGCTTTCAGGCCTCGCCATTAATGTTCAAGATGAAGATGATGATATCGCGCTTGTCGAATTGACGTGGACCAATCCGAAATTCGAATTCAACGAATTGGTTCTTCCGCAAGGACGTTGCACGGGCGCCCATTGGCGACTCCCGCGGGGAGAATGGCGTGTTTTGGGGCAACTTCGTTATGACCGTTCTTTGAACTCACTTCATTGGCTTGAGTTTTCTTTCATCAACAACCCCGGTGGCGCGGCGGAATACGGTTTAGGGCAATGCCAGTTGCCGCCCCAGGAGATGGAGGAACTGAACAACTATTTGGCCCGACAGGCCAACGACCCCTTGATGATGACGGATCTTCTGCAGAAATCCATATTGGCCTGGTCGTCCACTCGCGTGGTCACGGCGAAGGAGCGTTTACTCGAGCCCACCCAAACGAAATTCAATGAGCGGACTTCGGTGACATGGCGACCTCTGCAAATGGAAACCACGCCGGCGGGCCGATGGCGGGTGAAAAGCCGTTTTGAATTTCACGTGAATTCTCGGTTTCCCATTGATTTCGGGCTCGTTCCACGCACCGCTTTGGATTCGGATTTAAGTGTTATTGAGGAGAGCGCTTTAATTTTGCCGATTGACGCCATCGAGCGGATCGTGTCGGCGGTTTCTTACCACAGTGGATTTAACTCCGAGCTGAGCGCCTCTGACTTGAATCCGTTTCAGCAACTGTTCGAATCCCGGTGGCGTCAACTCTGGGAGTGGGCTGATCTTCGCAATTGGCCGCTCAATCCGCCTTTGAAATTCAACGTGAGCGCTTACGCCCAAGCCATGCTTTACGGGCCAAAGGTTCCTGAAGAAAAGAAAGGCGTCGAATATAACTTCAAAGCTCCGGTGCAAGTACAAACCCTCGGACTGGTGAACAACACCTACTGGCCCTATTGGGATTTTCACGCGATCGAAACCGGCGCGCTTCGCACCTGGGTGAACGATGGTGAAATGCGATTCCAAATGACATTTGATCAGATTCATCTTCGCTCTTATCCGCGGGATGAATTTCTGCACGTGCGCCCGGTTGAGAAGTTCGTTCATATGGACGCTCTGAACACTCGTTTTGGCGAAACCTTGCAGAACAAGGAGTTCTCGTTCGGTCTGCCGAGATGGGCCTTAGTGCATGGTTTGGAACTGCGTGCGGTCGATTTTCAATTGCAGGACCGCCGCCTGCAATTGCCGTTAAAAATTCTTCCGGTGGGAAATTAAGACTTTATTTGATCTCGCGATGAACGGTGTGACGTCGCAAGAACGGATTGTACTTTTTCTTTTCCAAACGTTCCGGATGGGTTTGGAAGTTCTTTTTCGTGGTATAGCGGGACGGAGGCTGACCCTCTTTACGAGCTTCAGTGCATTCCAAAGTAATGATGCGAACCTTGCCTTTTTTCTTTGCCATGAGGGCCTCCCGGAACCGGACTGTATAGCTAAGAAAAGCTAAAATGCCAAATAAATCCTGAATTTTAGGGATCGCGGTAGGTGAACATCCGGGGCAACGGGATTTTCACCTTGGGGGAGATTTCGATGCGCGAGAACCATGCCCAAAGCCTTGAAAGTACATAGGAATTTTGCAAAATGGGCGACCAGGTATAGGACTCGCAGAAGGTCAGAAAGCTGGCCCAGCGATCGGCGTCGGTCGGGGGTTCGGGTGGTTTTCGCTTTTCGGGGACGCGTTTTTGCTTCATGTGCCCTTCAACTGGTTTTTGATCCGTTGTTCAAACTCCTCAAATGAGGATTCCCCTTCCCAGGAGTCGAGGATCTGCATCTCTGAACCCAGCAGGACATTGGCGGGAATGGCGCCGCTCCATTTAGGGAAAAATTTAGTGACGAAGGTCAAAGGTTGATCGCCTTTGAAATAGGAGGGGAGGTCGAACTTGTTTTCCTCCAGGTACTGCTGCGCCAGTGGAATGTCGACGGCGTCATCAATTGAAATCAGCACCACCTGAAGGCCTTGGTCGGCATATTGTTTTTGCAGATTGTAGAGGGCGGGGAGTTCTTCTTTGCAGGGCGCGCACCAGGACGCCCAGAAATTGATCAGAACAAGCGGCCTTTTAAGTTCCTTGATTTCCGCCAGGACTCCTTCCGGTGATCGATCCGCCGTGGGGCCGTCCTTTTTCCAAGGGATGAACCTGGAAAGAACGACGGCCACTAGAAAGCCGGTCAGCAGAGCCAAAGAAAATTTGAGTATCAGAGATTTATTCACTCTTTAAGATTCTCGCCCGAGCCTATCTTTAAGGTCAATTCTTTGGTCCAGGATCAGGACCTCGACCAAAGACTCAAGATTGCGAAACAAGTTATTTGAATCATTATTATTCCGAAAAGAAGGGTATGAGAAACTTGCGTATTCCAATCGCCTTTAAGCTCATATTCATTACCATTTTTCTCTTAGGTCTCGCGGCGGCCTTTATCACCATGCGTAGTGCCAACCGTTTCGAGGAAATTTCCATCGACCGCGAGCAACAGGCCAACCGTGACCAATCCCAAGCCCGCGCCACCGAAGTCGAAGGGCTTTTGATCTCTTACATCGAAAAAGCCAAAGTGGTGGCGGCGTTGCTTCTGAAAAGTTCAGGCGAGGAACGGGATAAAGCTTTGGATCTCACCTTCACCCGTGATCCGGACCTGGTTTCTGTGGAAGTGGTCGCTCGTCAATCCTCAGGCGCTCCACTACGCGTGGTGAACGAAACCTACCTCAAACAATACAAACTCGATAAGTCGTACATCGACACTCTCCGGGCCACGCAGAAAAGCCGCAACTGGCTCCGGCCCGAAGCCTTGTTCACCGGAAAAGAAGGTTACGTGGAAATTAAAAATTCGACCATCGAAGGGGGAGCGCCTCTTTTCACGATCGGATTTCCACTGGCCAAGGACGATTACGGCAATGTCACGCACATCGTGCTGGCGGAAATTCGATTGGATAAGTTGCAAAAAGTTTTCGCCAGTGTAAGTGAGCGGACCTTGTACCTTGTGGACAACGAGGGTCGATTGCTGGCCCATCCGGATGAGAGTCGACTGTTGCGGGGTGAGTCCTTCCAGGAAGTGCCCATTGTCAAATCGGCGATGAGTTCCAGCTTCAAACAAGGACAACTCCGGTTCAAAGAAAATGCGGAGCCATTCACCGCCGCTTACACGAAAACCGCTCTGGGCGTGACGACGATCGCCATGGTGCCGGACGCGGTGATTCTGGAAGCGGCCCGCGCGGTGAAACGCGAAGCCATTTACACCGCGGGACAGATCGTGTCGGTGGCCTTGTTTTTCATTTTCTTGTTCTCCATCACGATGACGGCGCCGATCGAATCGCTGGCGGAACTGGCCAATCAGGTGGCGACCGGAAACTTTAACGTGAAGGCGTCGGTGCGTTCGCGCGACGAAGTGGGTCAGCTCGGTGAAGCGTTCAATCACATGATCGAAGGTCTGATCGAGCGGGACAAAGTGAAAACCATGTTCAGCAAGTTTCACGGTTCCAGCGTGGCCGACGACCTTCTCAAGGGAGACTTGCAGCTCGGCGGAAGCAAGAAACTGGTCACGGTCTTTTTCTCCGATATTCGCGATTTCACCAAATTCTCGGAAGGGCACACGCCGGAGCAGGTTGTGGAAATGCTCAACGAATACTTTCAGATCATGGTGAAAATCATCAATAATCACGGCGGTATCGTGGATAAATTCATCGGTGACGCGATCATGGCCGTCTGGGGGGCCCCGCAAGGCACCGAGCGTGATTCGCAAAACGCCGTCAAAGCCTGTTTGGAAATGCGGCTGGCGCTGGCCAAATTGAACGAAAGCCGGGCCGAACGGGACAAAGTGCCGATCAAAATCGGAATGGGGCTCCATCGGGGCGAGGCGATTTCAGGAACGATCGGGTCGGAAGAGCGCATGGAATACACGGTGATCGGAGATACGGTGAACCAAGCCTCGCGTATTGAAGCCTCGACCAAAGCGTTTGGCACCGATCTTTTGCTCAGTGATGAATTGGCGGACGCGGTTCGCGAGGAATTCATCTTGGAAGAAGCGGGAACGGTCGAAGTCAAAGGTAAATCCGAACCTTTGAAGCTTTACAAAGTCCGCGGATATTACGACGAAAACAAACAACCGGTCGTGGTGCAAACCCCTTATTCGGATTATGAATCCGGCGATGCCGACAAGGTGAAAATGGTCGGATAAATCGACCCGGTTAGAAACTCCACTCGAGAATCAAGTTCAGATAGTGGCCGTAAACGCCAACCATGTTGTTTTGTCCGGGGTTGGCGAAGCTGAGCGGTCCACTCTGAGCTTCATAGGTGATTTCGTCGGCCCGATAGGCGTAGCCCGCATAGCCCATCCAACTCCGTGACAGGCGGTAGCTGCCGAGCAATCCGTAGCTGTAAGATAAACTGGGAATGACATTGGAACCCGCCGAAGTGGAGCCGAACACCGAATGATAAGCGCGGGCATTAACCTGGACACCGAGCCTGGGGTTGAGCGGAAACCAGTAACTGAATCCCGCGTGCACGCCGTTGGCGCGGGCCTTACCCACACCCCTGAATCCATCACCGGTTGTCCCCACCACGATGGGAAGCTCCTTGGAGTAAAGACCCGTACCGAACAAAAGGAGTCCACCTTGGCCGAATTCCAGCTTGCGGGTCAGGTGAGCCTCGGCGGAAGCGAACCTAAAGTTTTGCCCGTTAATAATGAAGCCGCTGTAATCCACGATCAAAAATCCGCCCCAGTTTGAACGGGGCTCTTGATAGCCGATGCCGAGGCGGCCGGTTCCGCCGAGGGCATCAAAAGTTGGTGCCGAGTTATCGTCATAGTTTTTGGCCTTGTAGGCCACTTGTGTAATCAAATAACTGGCGATGGCGTAAAAATTGGTGGGCTTGGTCATGCTGTCACGGACTCGCGCGTTCTCGAAATCCGCTTCATCTTTGAATCCGCCGTGCATGGCGAACTCGATCTGACTTTTTGGTGAAGGTTCGCGCAGCGGTCCGTGGGCGCGGACGGCGAGACGGTAGCGTCCGCCAGGCCGAGTGACGTCCATTTTCAGTTTTGTGTCGGCCCAATCCGTACTTTGCTCCACCATATCCCAGGTTTTCTTTTTCGAATCATAGCGCCGCAGCTCATAGGAATAGCTCGTGGCATACTCGGCCGGCTTCCACTCAACTTCGCGCACATATTTCGAAATGGGCTTGATCACCTTGGGTTTTTCCAGGGGCGGTCCCTGTAAATCAAAGCGGTAAAATTCTTCACTTTGGTCACCGCGTTCGCCTTTGCGGTCCAGGGCGGCCGCATTCCACAGATAAGTCCGCCCGGGATCCAATTTGACCGAGTGGGAATTGTCATCCACTTTCTTTGAATAACTGAAAGTGCCGTCGGTGCTTTTAATTTGCACTTCATAGGCGTCGGCGCCCGGGATTTTCTCCCATTGGAAGTTCACTTCCGAACGCTCAGCTCTTTTGGCCTTGATCGTGCTGTCAGGTGCTGGAGCCTTAACGATGATCGCGGGGAGTTTGACCAGAATGTCCACCGGAGCCGACCACTCACCGGGCGCGCCACGATCGTCATAGGAGCGCATTCGCATCTCGTACGTGCCCGGCCGGATATTGGCGGACCAGACGGCGTTCTTCATCTTGAACGACATGGGTTTCTTTGAACCTTTGCGGACCACTTCCACCTCGTACAAGGTGGCGCCGGGCACGGGTTCGAATTCCAAGTAAACATTTCGGCGCACACGGGTTTTGTCCTGGGCGAGGGCGATCACGCTCCAGGAGAAGAAAGCGATGAAAAAGAAACGTGCGCTCCGAGAGATCAAATCTTAATTCACCTTCATCGATTTGATTTTGGGTGCTTTGATGTCACTGACATTCGGCACCGTGAGCTTTTTGGGCGGACTGCCCAGGCCGGGCCGCTTGTGCGTGTCCACGGCTTTGAGTTGAACCTGGTATTCACCGGGCTTTAACCGGGTGATCGACGCCGTCGTGCGCGTGACGGTTCTTTGCTCCACCACCTGACCCGCGTCGTTTTCAAGAATCATCAGGTAGTTGGCGGCACCGTCGACTTCCTTCCAACTCAAGCTCAAATTCCCGCGGGCATCGGACTTGATTTCCGGCGGCAGATTTTCCGCCCATTGCGGCGCGGGGAGCAAGGGTGCCGGCTTGATGGTGAACAGGCGAATTTCACTGGCGGCGATCGCTTGCCCGTTGGCGTTCAACGCTTCAACCACGGCCAGATAATCGCCTTCGTTGGGCAGGGGAATATCGAACAAGGTTTGTTTCGTCGTCTGCCACTTCGCTTCCTGCAAGGAATTGCCTTCGGCCACCACGCGGTAACGGTAAGTGGCGGGCGCCACTTCAAGTGGCTCCCAGCGGGCCACGAGACTCGGCGTGGGTGTTGTGTATTCGTAAGTGTTATTTTTCATCTCCACCCAGCGGATAGGCGGAAGTTCATCGATTTTGAATTCAACGACTTCGGAAGACTTTTCACTTCCGTCTTTGGGATCAATGCTTGAAACTTTCCAGAGATAAGTGCCCGGTGTGGGATTCGTGATCCGGGCCAAGGGCGCTTCAACCGTTTGATTGAGAACTTCCTTGGTGCCGCTTTCGGAGTGTTTTTGCACGAAAACCCGGTAGCGCTTCACGCCTTCGGCCGGCTCCCATTTCAGATTCACGCCTTGGGCGCGTTGCACGTCCACAAAACTCAACCGCTGCTCGGGAGCTGGATGTTTAATTTTCGGCGGCTTGACCTCCCAATTGGAAACCACCGAGAACGGTGAGGGAAGACTGGATAAACCTTCCACCTGGCCGTTGTTGTTCAGGTACCCGGTCACGCGCCAGAAATACTGTCCGTCGGGAATCTCGCCCGAGAAGGAGTTGTCCGTGCCGGTTAGAGTTTGCTTCACGACGACATTCTTGAAGGACTGGTCCTTGGCGACCTCGAGAATCTGGGATTGATAAGCGTGGCGATTCAACCATTTGAACGCCACCGGCTCGTTCGCCGACTTTTTCAGCCAAGCGGTTTCTTTGGCCGGTTCCAAAAGTGACGGGGGAGTTTTGGGCTGCACTTCGAAAGGCACGATCACTGACGTGTACTTCGGCAACTCAGGGTTCACGGCTTCGGCGCTCAGACGCAAGAACCATTTGCCCGGCTTGGTCGGCAGTTTCATTTTGCCCTTTTCACCGGGAACCGAACCGCGCCGCGAGAGACGGGAACGGTGGCGGCCGACATCGGCGGAAACCGTGTAACCTTCGGGAAGCGATTGCCAGGCGATTTCCAGTTGGTCGCCGCGGATCAGGTTGAGGAGTATGGCGTCTCCCGGCTTGGGGGACAGCACCTTGAGCACGTCTTTGGCGACGCTCACGCCTTTTTCCGAAAGGGTGGCGGCTTTGCTGTTATCAAGAGCGATCTTCTTTTCGCCCTGGCTCAACTCGGCCTGACCCTTATACATCTCGAGGTCCACTTTTCCGCTTTGGTCTTTTGAAAGGCTCATCTCCGCGGATTTCAGTTTGATTTCGCTGGCTCCGGTTTTCACCGTCAGGTCGCCTTCACCACCGGCCACCATCATGTTTCCTTGCAGAAAATCGAGACTCAGGCCTTTGTCGTTTTCCTCGAGCACGATGAGAGAATCCGGTTCGAGGAAGATGGTGGCGCCGGTTGATTTGAGATATATCTTAGCTTCCGCATCAGAAGCCGTGCGCACAGCCTCGCCGGCGAAGAGTTCATCATTGCGGCTGATGCTTTCCCAAATCACGCGCGCTTTGGGTTTACGCTGCACTTCATTGGTGGACTCGTTCAAGAGGGCGACCGCGGTTTTGGAACCATCATCGGATCGCTTTTGGCCCGATTTGTACCAAATCTCCGCCCCCGCATAACCGGCCACGGAAATGATCAGTGCTGTCAGAAGTCTCCAGGCGTTGCGTTTCATAGGGTCCTCCAGCTAACTTTTCGGATTATTTAGATATATGTGTGAGGTTAAAAGCGCTTGAACTCGAAACTCGAGCGATCCAACTCAACCAACGGCGAGGGTGTTAATGACGGATATCGACACGACGAACGAACAGATGAAAAAGTGGGTTCAGGACTTTTGTGAAGAGCGCCGCTGGGATCCCTACCATGGTCCGAAGGATCTGGCCATCGGGCTTGTGACCGAAGCCAGCGAGCTGCTGGAGATTTTTCGTTTCGTATCGGATGCCGACGCGCGCGGGATGATGAACGACACATCGGCGCGCTCGCGCATCGCCGATGAACTCGCCGACTCGCTTTACTTCATTCTGCGTTTCGCTCAGCTATATAATTTCGATTTATCCACATGTTTGCGTGAAAAGATCGTCAAGAACGCCAAGAAGTATCCGGCGGATTGAAGGGGTCCGGCGATGAAGGTCACGAGCATGAAAGTTTTTTAGAGGGCGGCCGTCTAGGTCGCTATTCTTCCCGGCTGACGATGGTATCCGGTTTGCTTAAGAACCGCGAAATACGAGTCTTCGTGGAGGAAGAATTATGAAATCAAAGGCTTTGTTGCTGCTCGTTTCTTTAATTATGTCGGCATCCGTTCACGCTAATGATGCCGGCTTCGCTCGTTTTGGCGAATGGGCGGACATGATCGTTGGCCCAACGAGCGAGAGAAAAACGGTGACTTTCACTGGGCGAACGCAAAACACCAATATCCTGTGCGAGCTCTATGTCACAAAATTCGGTGAAACAGGTGAATATTATTTGAGTTTAGGAGTCGGCGAGAATCTGGTCGCCGATCCTGAAAATGAGGAGAAAAATCAATATTTTGGCAACTTCGTGATGCCCGAATATCCTCATCCAGAGAGTTCTCTGCAGTGGAAAGACGGATCTTTGATTTTTAGAGTTGATACGGGTGACGAGATTCTCAATTTAGAAGTGGAACTCGATGAGAATCAGCGTCCTATTAAAGTTGTCGGCCAATCGACCTACTACCCGTACCCGTCGAATCGCCATGTCTGCGTTTTAAGCGAACGCTAAACGATTTCGCCTGTCCAAAGAAGCGTTATCAATTTTTAGAATTAAGACGATCGGCTTAAGCTAATGCGATGAGCCGATCGTTTTTTACCAGCCGTCTCGCGCGCTCCGCCATTCGCGAAAAGTTTCGACGGTTTCACTGGTGATGAAAGGATTGATCTTCAGTTCTTGAGCCAAAGTGGTGGGAGTGGTCGGCTCTCCCTTGCTCAGCCGGTTACGGCACTGCTGTTCATAGCGGAACAAGTCTTCAGAAATATGACCCGACTGCTGTTTAATAAACTCGAGATTTCGTAAAGTGTATTCGTGTCCAAAGTAAATTCGGGTGGCGACCGGAAGCCGTTTGATTTTTTGTAAGGAAGTGAACATTTGCTCCGCGGTTCCCTCGAAAAGCCGCCCGCATCCACCGGAAAAAAGTGTGTCGCCGACGAACAGCGCGCTGGACTTGGGCAAGTAATAACAAACCTGACCGAGTGTGTGACCGGGGACTTCCAGGATTTCGACCGGCTCGCCGAAAAGAGTTTCCGCGCGGCCTTCCCGCACCGGATGTGTGACTCCGGGTATGCGCTCGCGGTCGTATTCTGACGCCCAAATCTGAACATCGCGTCCACGCACCAGATCGGCCACGCCGCCGATGTGGTCGGGATGATGGTGGGTCAACAGAATATGCGTCAGAGCCAATTTTTTGTGTTCCAGGAAACGCAAGACCGGTGCGGCTTCGCCGGGATCAACCACCGCGCATTGATCTTTGTGGCTTAAGACATAAATGAAATTGTCCTTAAGCGCGCTTAACGTGTGAATGTTCATTCGTCTCCTCCTTGAGGAGCTTCAAATAGGATTTCACGGTCCGCTCAAGCCCTGCTTCCAAGGCCTCGCAAATCAGGGCATGGCCGATCGAGACTTCTTCCAGCCATGGAATTCGCTCGACCAGGAAACGTAAATTTTCTTGGTTTAGGTCATGGCCCGCATTCACGCCGATCCCATGGTTTTTCGCGCGCCGGGCGACGTCTTGATACACTTGAGTCACCGAATCCCGCTCCGGCGTGTGGAAATGATCGGCGTACTTCTCCGTGTAAAGTTCAATCCGATCGGGTTTGATTTCGATCAGTGCGTTTTCTTGATCTGCGCTAAAAGTAAACGGATCGACGAAGAGAGAAACTCGGGTTCCCGTTTCACGTAACCGATTGACAACGTCTTTTAAGAATTCACGCTCTTTAACGAGATCCCAGCCGGCGTTGGAAGTCAGGGCCTCGGGCGGATCCGGAACCAGCGTGGCTTGATGGGGCCGGTGGGTGTTGATCAGATCAAGGTAGTCGCGGGAGGGGTAGCCCTCGACATTGAACTCCATCTTTTCGGGGTGGTTCAGGTTCCAATCGCGCACCAGTTGCGAGAGCACGGCCACATCGGCGGGCCGAATATGGCGCCCGTCGGGCCGGGGATGAACGGTCAGGCCGTGGACGCCAAAGCCAAGGATCTTTTCCGATAACGCCAAGACGTCGGGAAGGTTCTTGCCCCGTGAGTTACGCAAGGTCGCCAATTTGTTTACATTGACGCTCAGTTTGGTCATGGGCGGGTTTTAGCACAGAATGTGTCTGATATGGAAATGTGGAAATCTTGATGAAATTCTGACGGGGGAAGATTGCCTTGGACTCCACCGAGCGATACAAAAGAGCGATGACGGATTCCGGTTCCAAGCCTAGAAACCAGTTTATTTCCCCCTCGGAAGAGGCCTACAATCAAAAGGATAACACCGCGGGAGGGGAAAAACCGATGGTTCGGCATATCGATTCTGAGTTGCGAGCGTTGAAAGATCTGGCCCTGCAAATGGGTGGGTGTGTTGAAAAGGCGCTGGAAAATGCCTGTAAGGCCATTATGGGCGATGACCGCAAGGCGGTCGAGGAAGTCCACCGGCACGAATCAAGGATTAATGACCTGCAAATCCTGATTGATGAGGCTTGCGTGGGGGTTTTGGCTAAACAATCGCCGGTGGCCAAAGATCTTCGTTTAGTGATCGCCATTACCAAAATCAACACGGACCTCGAGCGCATGGGCGATCAATCCGTGAACATTGTACATGGAGTGCGGGACCTGCACGCCCTGTGGCCCAACACGAAGCTTCCCGTGCAAATTCCACAGATGATCGAGGGCGTGAGAAAGATGGTGTCCTGGGTTTTGGATGCGTTTTCCCGCCGGGATGTGGAACTTTCGAAGAAAGTTTTGGCGTACGATGATTCCATCGATGAACTCAAGGACTCGTTGATCCGCGAAATGAAGGAATTCATGAAAAAAGGCGAAAGTGAGATCGAAATCGGTCTGACTTTCATCATGATCGCCAAAAACCTTGAGCGCATGGCCGATCACGCCACCAATATCGCTGAAGAGATCATTTATCTGACCACGGGGGATGATGTACGACATGGTCACTCTCAGTCCGTCAACTCTTAGCGGTGCCCAAGGCGTGGAAACTTCCAAACGCGTCTTGGTCGTCGAAGATGAAGCTGAAATCCGCCAACTGATCGTTTTGCATTTGCGGAGGGAAGGCTTCGCGGTGGATGAGCTTGGTGACGGCGAGGAAGCCCGGCAAATGCTCTCCACGCGGGTTTACGATTTGGTGATATTGGACTGGATGCTTCCATCGCTCAGCGGTCTTGAAATCTGCCGGTGGTTGCGTAAGCGCGGCTTTAACGCCACCACACCGGTTCTCTTCGTGACCGCCAAAACCGAAGCGGAACAAATCGCGGCGGGTCTCGATGCGGGAGCCGATGACTATCTGACAAAACCTTTCGATACATTGGTCTTGATGGCCCGGGTGAACGCGCTGATGCGACGTCAGGATTGGTTGAAGGCGCAAGCCAATCCGGCCAATGAGCAGAATAAGATTCTCTCGCTGGGTGACTTGGTGTTGAACGCCGATAACTTTGAGGTCTCCTTATCCGGACAAAAACTGGAATTAACCCGATCCGAGTTCCGCTTGCTTGAAGCTCTCTTGGCCAACCAAGGTAAAGTTCTTTCGCGTGAGGCCCTGATCGGACAGATTCAAGGTGAAAACGTCAATGTGGTCGGCCGGACGGTCGATACTCATGTTTTTGGTCTTCGTAAGAAGTTAGGACGCTACGCGGATGTCATTGAAACCATTCGCGGCGTGGGTTACCGGGTGCGCTATTTACCGCCGAATAACGAGCAATGAAACGACCCGGTTCATTTCCATGGCGCCTTTACCGCTGGTTTGTCGTTAAGCAGGTCTTTTGGTCGGCGGTTTTGTTTCTGGCGCTGAGTCTGATCGTCGGACTCACCTCGGATTCCTTCTGGTTGGTTTTCTTCTCCTTTGGTTTGGCGTTTTTATCGGTCATTACCATATCACTGTTAATGGCGCGCCGGTTGTTGCTACCGCTGGGACGTTTGATCGAGCGCACCCGCCGCATGCGGAAAAACCCGTTTGATGAAGAAGAAGTCACGCCCGAGGCCATGGCGTTTGATGAGCCGGGGGAATGGTATGAGCTGGAACGGGCATTGAACCGCTTGGGACGCGATTTGCGCACGAAAACCATCCGCTTATCGCGTGAGAAAACCGAGCTTCGGGCGATCATGTCGGCGGTTTCCGAAGCCGTCTTCGCCATTAGCCGTGATCGCCGGATTTTGTTTTTCAATCCGCAGTTCACCGATTTATTCGGCGAGGTTCCGGATCCGGGTGAAACGCGAATGAGTGAAGTGCTCCGTTCACCCGACGTGGTCGAAGCTTACACCGAGGTGCTCAAAACGGGGCTGCCCATAAGAAGGGAAGTGATCGAGGAAGTCGGCGCGGACCGAACGCCGAGAAACTTTCTGCTTTCGCTCGCGCCGCTGGCTAAAAAGCACAACGGCGAAATCTACGGTGCCGTCGGAATTTTTCACGATATCACCGAAATGAAGGCCGCGGAGCGGATTCGGATTGAGTTCGTGGGTAACGTTTCCCACGAGCTCCGGACACCTTTAACCACCATCAATGGTTATCTGCAAACCCTGGAATCCGATATGAAGCAGGGACGGATGGATCATGCCCAGGAATTTCTTAAAATCATTTCGGACAACGTCAAACGGCTTCGCGTGTTGGTGGATGACCTTCTCGATCTCTCGGCGCTCGAATCCGGAAAGGACTTGAAGTTTGAAATCATTCGCCTTCAGGACATCACGGAGTCGGTGATGTCGCAGGTGAATGTCTCCAATCACAAAGTCCACGTCGTTTATGAAGTCGATCAGATGCAGGGCGATCCGAAAAGAATCGAGCAGGTGCTCCGTAATCTGATGGAAAACGCGGTCCGGTATGTGCCGGAAGGCAAGGACATCGAAGTGCGCTGGGTGGCGGGCCCTGACGGAAAAACCGAGCTTCACGTCAAAGACAACGGTCCCGGGATCCTTCCCAAACATCAACCCCGGCTTTTTGAGCGTTTCTATCGCGTGGACGAGGGACGCGCGCGGAAAGAAGGCGGCACGGGCATTGGGCTGAGTTTGGTGAAGCACATCGTCCAACGTCACGGCGGGCAGGTGCATGTGAAGAGTCAGGTGGGGCAGGGGTCGGAATTCATCTGTGAATTCCCAAAACTGCCCCACTAGCCTGCACCTGAAGGCCCCGCTCGAATCATATTGTTGTGATATACCGCATAGATGGCGAGATGAAGGCGCAATCTATTAGGAATTTTCGTTGTGCACCAAGTCTTCCGCACTAGCCTATTGATATTGGCTCGAAGCATCGCACACGTATGATTCAAACTAAAAAGCGGATCAAAACGGATCTTCTTTAACTCCCCCTGTCCGACAATCGAACCTCTTTGCCCTTTAAAGCGCTCGTGTGGGTTTAAAGGAAAGTGACGTCTTAAGATTTCCGGATACATTGGATTTTGATCGGATTTGAATTGCACATCGGGTGTGGTGAGTGGCTTTAAACTCTCACAAAGATCACTCAATGCTTTTGGCCTGAAGTCTGGTCTTGGTCCATATTTTTTACGTGAGATACGGGCGAGCTTTCCTTTGGCCGGCATCTGGGCCACTTGGAAGGCTAAAATTCTTCTGGTTTTTGATTCGACCGCAAGCGGAACGGAGAGCGGTTTACATTTCGTATGTTCAAATGTCTCTAGTTCGTCGAATTCAACGACGGTAGCCGGCGGACAACTATGATTTTGACGTTCAAGCTCATGCACGGCTTTTTGGCCCAGAAAAAGAAACTTTCGTTCAACCGTGGTTCGGGAAATGTGAAGCAGTTTTGCGATTCGGCGCTGGGAAACGCTTGAAGCTAAAAGT
>JAWLHR010000020.1:0-61641 GCA_041690295.1 Bdellovibrionales bacterium | reverse complement strand
AGGAAGCGGATCGGGTGGAGCCAGGGCAAAACCCGTTTACCGTAAAACTGTAAACCATGTGATCGGAACAATCTGTAAACTATGTGTCCGGAATGGACCAGTGAAAAGTGGTGGCTGAGGACGGAATTGAACCGCCGACACAAGGATTTTCAGTCCTCTGCTCTACCGACTGAGCTACCCAGCCACGGCATAATAGACGTGAGCTAAGTCGTTTAGCGTCACGCCCGCGCGGATGTCAACTTTGGACCCGTGGCGCCCTGTGCCGTCGCGGGCCTAGAGGCGTACTTTGTCCAGGGCTTGTTCGAGATCCGCCAATAGATCGGCTTTGGTTTCGATTCCCACGCTTAACCGGATCAGGGAGTCCGTGATTCCCAGTGCTTTGCGAGTGGCTTCCGGCACCGAGGCATGAGTCATTATGGCGGGGTGGTTCACCAGGGACTCCACTCCGCCGAGGCTTTCCGCCAATGAAAAGACCCGCACGGATTCCAGAAAGGTTTTGGTTTCGGCGAGCCCGCCTTTAAGTACAAAACTCACCATACCGCCAAAACCATTCATCTGTCGTTTCGCCAACGCATGCTGCGGATGATCCGGTAATCCCGGATAAATAGCCCGCTCCACCTTCGGGTGCGCTTTTAAATACTCGGCCACGGCCATGGCGTTTTCGGCATGAGCACGCATGCGCACGGCGAGGGTTTTTAGGCTTCGCATTGCCAAAAAGGAATCAAATGGCGAGGCCACCGGCCCCATGGCATTACTCAAAAAAGCCAGGCGCTCCGCGAGCGCGGAGTCATTCACAACAACAACTCCACCCACCACATCACTATGTCCATTAATATATTTAGTGGACGAATGAACCACGATATCCGCGCCCAACTCCAGCGGCCGTTGGAAATAGGGGCTCATGAACGTGTTATCAACGGCCACCAACAATCCCTTTTCATGGGCCAATTGGCAAAGGGCCTTGATGTCGAAAATCTTCAACATCGGATTGGTTGGCGTTTCAAGCCAAAGAAGTTTGGTGTTGGGTTTTATCGCGGCCGTCAGATTTTCGGGACGGGACAAATCAACAAAGGAGAATTCGTAATTATTCGGCTTAAGCACTTTATCGAATAAGCGAAATGTGCCACCGTACATGTCATCGCCGGCCACGATGTGGTCACCGGATTTAAAGAGATGCAAAATCACGAATGAGGCCGATAATCCCGAAGCGAACGCGAAACCATACTTTCCGCTTTCCAAGGTGGCGATACATTCTTCATAGGCTTTGCGGGTCGGGTTGTGGGTTCGCGAATACTCGTAACCTTTGTGAACTCCGGGTGAAGATTGCACGTAGGTCGACGTGAGATAAACCGGGGTCATGATCGCGCCCGTTGTTGGGTCAGGCGATTGGCCGGCATGAATGGCACGGGTTTCAAAGCCGAATTCTTTATTCTTCATTCCTTGATCTCTTTTTTGGGTTCCGTGAAGTGGAGGGCCATTAAGACCTGATTGATTCGATCAATGGGATCTTTGCTGTCTTTGATGCCGGCCGCCTTCATACAACGCGTGACAACTTCTTCGGTGGGTGAGTCTTTCATCAACTCCTCCGCCAGCATTTCGAGGATCTGAAGTCGGTCCGTGGGCATGTCCATCGCAAATTCCTCCTTCCCGAGAATTAACCGCGCGAGGAGGGATTTTGCTAGAGTCAATGCGAGAAGTCGCGATCCTTTAAAGTAAGGGTGCTCCCCGGGGCAAGGGTGATCGTCTTTTGCCCGCGCCCGCCGGAAGTCCGCCACTGAAGCACCACCGACTGATTGGCGGGTACGTTCAAATCAACGGGCGCATAACCGCTCCCATACCCGGGTGCCTTGACGTGCACCCATTTGTTCGCGCGGACTTTGATGTAGGCGCGGGACTCAGAAACGTTGATCAAACTGGCGCTAGAGGTGCTCAAGGCAAAAAGAGCCACGGTGGGAATGGCAATCCAGGATCGCACCCGGCTGAGCGGTTGGATCAATTGTTGTGTTCTGGTTTTGAATTGTCGGCTCCACTGGGCGCGCCTCAAACAGGAATCCACTTTCTGACCGAGTTGGTACTTCACTGAGGGATCCGAGCGCCGAAACAGCGGCCGCCTCAAAGAAGGTTCGGGTGACAAATACTCCGGACGATGGGCTTGGTTGAGGGGAGTTTCACTGAGAAAAGATTCGATACAGCCAAGGGAATATAAATCCGAAAGCAGTGACGGCGCTTCGCCAGCCAGGCGCTCGGGGGATGCGAATTGCGGAGTCAATCTGGCGTTGGGTCCGCCACCATTGGCCAATCCGAAATCAAGCAGACGGATTTGCCCTGTCCGATCCACCAGCACGTTGGCGGGGCTTAGGTCGCCATGATAGACGCCGAAGGCGTGCAAATCCAAAAGTGCGCACTCAATCTGGGCGCAGATCTCACGAATGTCGGAGTTTTCTAAAATGCAAGTTCGCATCAGCTGATTGAGCGAAATGCCGTCGACATATTCCAGAATCAGGGCGGGTCGGCCGTCGACCCGGTCAAATGACAGGACTTGCACGCAGTAAGGTGAGCGGACCCGCCGCAGCGACTCGAATTCCCTTTTCCAAAGTTCGACCGCAGTCTCGGAATGAAGAATTTTAAGTGCGACGGTTTCACTTAATTGAGTGTGGCGATCCTTGCGTAAAGCCTTGAAAACACGGCCCTGTGCGCCCTCTCCGAGGAGTTCCATGTTTTCGTAATGGATGCTGTTTAACCACATATAGGACGGCTATTTCAATACTCACGCCAATCCACATCCCCCGCCCGGTACTGGCCCAGCTCAACCGCCTTTTTGATGGCGTTTTGGCAAGGAATTGACAGACCCGTGCTGCGCAAATCGGCGGGCGGAATCCGATCTCTGGCGGCCGCGAAACATCGGACGTCGAGTTCATGGATTTGCAACGCCAACTGTTCCCGATCCGTATGAAGACCGAAGGCTTTTTCCAGTGACAAGGCTTCATAACAGGCTTGCGGAATCAGCCGGCGCTCCAGTTGAAGCCGGCAGGCGAGCCGGGTGATGCGAATCTTATCACCCGCCTCCCTTATCCGCTCCACCTCATGTGGGCCTTTCGCATTCGCGATTTTTCGCAAAAGTACATGGTCCAGGGAGTTCGCGTGCGCCATCAATGTCGAAAATAAGATCCAAATCATACAAGCTCCCGAAGCAGCGGCCCGATCAAAAGAATGACAAAGGCCGGAAACTGCAAAAAAAGTAGAGGAAATAGCGCCTTGAACGGCAAAGTCGCCAGATGCTGATCCAAATCGTGCTTGGCCACGGATTCCACTTCGTCTTCGAGGTGGGTCAATGGTTCAACAATGGGCTGACCCTCGAATCCGCGCTCAAGAAGTTCCCAAAACGTCTTTTGGTGAAAATTTGGCCAGTTGATCTCGGCCAGGTTCAAGGTGCCTTGCTGTTTTAATATCCAAAGTTGGCCGATTCGGCTGGCGAGTGCGTCGCTGTGTTTGAACGCGTAGTTTCTGACGGCTTCCTTTGTGGATCGGCCGCTCAAAAGTTGCCAACGCACATCCCGCAAAGCCGTTAATAAAGGTGGTGTCAAATCGTCCATGCAATCCTCCGCGCCAACACACGCAAAATCAACGCTCCAGCCAACGTGAGCGCGGTCGCGATCAATATCAGATCGGCGTTCTTCCAACCCGTTCGCCAGAACGTAAAGCCGGCGAGTGCAAAATGCATGACAAATAAAACAAAGGACTGAATCGCCGATTGGCGCATGGCTTGTCCGGACTTACGTCGAAAATCGGACGCGCGCCGGACATTCGCGCGCAGATTTTGAAGGCGAGTGATGGTGTTGTGATTCTGATTCTGGATCGCGCGCAGTTCGGAAGTGATTTCTTCGCTGAAAAGGCGGTGTCGACGCTTTTCCACGCCATCAGACGCCGTGATCAACGGTGTGAGAAGGTTGCGTAGAAGCGGTTCGGTGGCGGCAAGAGCCCGATCGCGCGCGGCCGTTGTGCTCATTCCGGTGCGAAGATTCAAGATCCACCGGTCCAAAAACACGGGAAATCCCCTGAGAAGAAGCGAAATTCGCCGTTGTTCGTGAACATGAAGCGCGAGTTGCAGGAAAATGAGACTAATGACGAGCACGAAAACGGCGATGCGCGGGTGATTTTGCAAAAAAAATGTTTCGGCGGCGATGATGAACGCAAAACTGGTGCCGATAATTGTCAGTTTTGATGTTGAAATCAGCGCGCGTCCGCGGAATTTTCTCAATGTCCGAATCGCGAACATGTTTCCGAACATCGTTTGCGCGAAAAAAATCAGCGACATCTCGACCTCCGCCAAATCAAAAAGCAAAAATCATGCGTTTTTTTAAATTTGTTATTGACGAGATTAGTCGAGTGGATAAACTGAATGTGAAACGCGCGTTGAAGAAACAAAAAGTCACCTTAGGAGGAGACAATGGCTAAGAAAAAAACTGCGAAAAAAGCGACTAAGAAAAAAGCTACGAAAAAAGCCGCTCGCAAAAAGAAATAGTTAGAAACTTCATCTTAGAATGAAGTTAAACCCTCGGTGATGAGCCGGGGGTTTTTTGTTTTTGAACGCTTTGTCTTGTGAAAACTAGACCAATTGTGAGCCGAATGAGGCTTTTAAGCCACAGTTAGAACAGCTTCGCGCGAATTCCTTCTTCCTGCAGAAACTTTTTGATCGCTTTACTATCCAGTGGTTCCAGCCGGCGGATCAGATCGTTGATCAACGAAATTGTCTTCATACCTTCCGGACTTCGCAGTTGCTGGCTGAAAAACGCGCCGTCTTCCATGATTGTGCTTAAGTTTTTCACAATCCGGTGCACTTCGGGGTCCCGCGAGGTTTTTTCCAGCTGGCGCAAGGCCTTGTCGAAATTCAATACGAGTTTGTTCAAAGTCTCGATGGTTTGGATGACGGAACCTTCATTCCGGTTAACGAGTTCAAGGATTTTACCGGCCAGCGCGTAACTTTGCGAAATCATCTGGTCAATGCGGGGAGGGTCCTCACCGCGCACGACTTCACCCGGAGCCAGCTCCGGCTGGTCTAGGGACCCGGGAGAAATCTCCAAAAACTTTTCGCCGATCACGCCGGCCAGGTTGATGAAGAAGCGGCTGTCTTTACGAACCGTCGGCCAGGCCTTTTTATCGACCGAGATGGTGATCATTAATTTTACCTCTTCTCCGGTATCGGGCATTTTGAATTCAGGTTCAAAGCGGATCGAGCGGACTTTACCCACTTTGATACCCATGACCCGAACCGGAGATCCCACTTCAATCCCGCCGGCGAAATTGTAGGCCACTCTTAATTCATGGGAGTTGGAGAATGGTTGGATCGCCCCAAGCGCTAGCGCGAAGACCACGACCAGGACCGTCGCCACAAGAAACAGAATTCCCACTTTAGTTTGAGGCTTCATGATGCCCGCTCCTCAATAAAAATTAGAGAAAATATATGTTAACACAAAATCCAATGCGATGATGGCCACGGATGACGCGACAACCGCGTTGGTGGTCGCGAGTCCCACCCCTTCCGCGCCGCTTTGGCAGCGAAAGCCGAAATAACAGCTGATCAGGGGAATCACGGCGCCGAAGCTCGCTCCCTTGATCGATGCGAAAACAAGATCGCGGAAATCCACGAAGGCGCGCATTCCGGTAATGAACGCGCCGCTTGAATAACCCAGTTTGAATTCGCTCACCAGCATGGCGGCGTAAAGACAAACCAGATTGGCGATGATGCTGAGGATGAAACCGCCCACGATGCAAGCGATTAACCGGGGCACAACCAGGAAACGAATGGGATCAATACCCAACATCCTTAGCGCATCCACTTGCTCGGTCACTTGCATGGAGCCGACCTCGGCGGCAAGGCCCGCACCCACACGTGAAGTTAACAAAAGGGCCGACACCACGGCGCCAAGTTCACGTAATATAAGGAGAGCCGCGAAACCCGGCACCAACGCGTCATTCTGCACGACGATTTTCATGTGAAACGATGATTCGATGATCGTCACGATCGCCGCGAAACAAAGACAAAATAATATGACAGGCAAACTTTGCCACGAAACGAACTCGAGTTGTTGAATGATGTCTTTGATCCGATAGGGTGGGGTCAAAGCGGCGGCGGTGCTGCGATAAAGGTAAATCGCCGGATTCATATCGCGGCCCCCCCGAACATATTCAAAACGGATTCACTGAGTACGGTTGTGATGTAATCACTGACCACGATCCCCACCATCGTCATCACCGCGGTCGACACGACACTTCGGCCCACTCCTTTGGCGCCCCCCGAGGTGGTGTAACCCTTGTAAGTGCAGATCGAAGCCAGCACCAAGGCGAACACCAAACATTTAAAGAGGCCTGTTCCGATTGAGAAGGTGGAAACAATCGTGGGTATGTGGCGCAGATATTCTTCCGGATTGATTCCGGAAAAGAAAGCCGCGAGCAAAAGACCACCGAATATGGACATTAACAATCCCGCCGCCAGCAGAAAAAAGCTCGAGATAATGATCCCCAAGTACCGAGGTAGAATGATTTCCTGAATGGGATTGGCGCCCAGGCAGCGGATCGCATCGATTTGTTCGGTCACGCGCATGGTGCCCAGCTCGGCGGAAGTAAAAGCGCCCACTTTGCCGCTTAAAAGAAAAGCGATGAGAAGTGGCCCGATTTCACGAATGGTGGCGGAAGTGGAAAGTCCACCCAAATACCCCAGTGCGCCAAAGGCTTTGATCTGCATGGTGAACTGAACAGTCATGATGGCGCCGACGAAAAATCCCGCCATGGCGGTGGTGGGAAGGCTTTGCAAAGTGACACGCCAGATTTGTTCGCAAAGGCTGGTTGTGGTGCACGGACTGCGGATGGCGGTCGTGGTAACTTCGCGCAAGAACAGAACACAACCACCGATGTCGTCGAGAATGGATTTAAGCACCTTCAGCATTCAGCGCCTCTCGCAAAAAATCCCGCACCAAGGGATGTTGGCTCGCCTTCAGATCGGCTGGCGACCCTTGATCCACGATTTCGCCTTTATCCAAAACTATAATATGATCCGCGATCTCCAAAGCACATTGCATATCGTGGCTGACCACCAATGAAGTGGTTTTTAGTTTACGCGAAAGTTCGAAGATCAGGTGATTGATGGCTTTGGTGGTCACCGGGTCCAATCCGGTGGTGGGTTCGTCGAAAAGCAAAATACGCGGGTTCACCGCTACGGTTCGCGCGAGACTCACCCGCTTTTGCATGCCGTAAGAAATTTCCGCCGGCTTTTTGGAGATCACGGTGGCGCGAAGCTGAACCAGGTTCAGGCATTCGCGAACCCGCTCGTCGATTTGTCGCTCATCATACTCGGGATAATGTTTCCGCAGTCCGAAGGCGATATTGTCAAAGACGGTCATGGAATCAAAAAGCGCGGGATGCTGAAAAACCATTCCGCATTTCCGACGAACCGGAAAAAGTTCGATTTCGGGCAAGCGCGAAACTTCCTGCCCATCCACCCAAATCTCGCCGGATGTGGGTTGCATCAATCCCACGATGTTTTTCAACAGCACGCTTTTTCCGGTTCCGGATGTGCCGAGGATAAATAAAATCTGTCCTTCCGGAACATCAAAGGAGATTCCTTTAAGGACTTCGCGGTCACCGAAACTTTTGCGGACATTGCGAAACAAAATCATGCCATGGCCTCGGTGAGGGGGCCGTCCAACTGGCCCCGAATGAACTGCGCCACTCGCGGGTCCGGATGAGCCAAAGTGGCTTCTTTATCTCCCGTAACGATTAACTCTCCATCGACCACCATCGCGATGCGATCCGCCAATTGATAGGCGCGGGCCATGTCGTTGGTGACCGTGACCAGCGTGGATTTTTGTTCGCGCTGCAACTGGAGAATGAGATCGACGATCCGCCGGCTGGTGATGGGATCCAGCCCGGCGGTGGGGTCGTCGTAAAGGACGATTTGCGGTCTGAGCGCCAGGGCGCGCGCGATTCCCAATCGTTTCTGCATCCCACCCGAGATCTCATCGGGATAAAGGTCCCGCGCATGCGAAAGGCCCACCGCTTCGAGAAAAAAAGTAATACGCTCCTGGATCGCGTCCTCGTCAAGTGAGGTTTTCTCCCGTAACGGGAAGGCGATATTTTCCGCCACGGTCAGGGAGTCGAAGAGCGCGTTCTTTTGGAACAGCATACCCATTTTAAGCATCAGTTCGGCTTGGGCTTTAGCGCCCATCGCGTGAAGATCCTGGCCTTCAACAAAGACCCGGCCCTCGGTGGGACGAAGGAGACCGGCGAAAAGTTTCAAAACCACGCTTTTCCCGCCGCCGCTGGGGCCGACCAAGACGAAGGATTCCCCCTGCTCAATGGAAAGATTAACCGTTTTTAGGAGGGGGCCATCGCCGAAATCGATGGACAGATCCTGAAGTTCCAATGCGATAGATGCCACGCATTGATTGTACAAAAGTTCGTGAGTCGAGCAAGGAACTTGTCTATGTTTAGCGCATCTCAAAGCTAAATTCCGAAGAAAGGTCACCACTTATGAAGCATACGAGGAAAAAGATAACGGTAGTCGGGGCGGGATTTGTCGGATCCACATGCGCTCACTGGGCCGCCGCCAAAGAACTGGGCGATGTGGTGCTCGTGGACATCAATGAGGGAGTCGCCAAAGGCAAGGCGCTCGATTTGTATGAATCATCACCGGTTGAACAATTTGATTCGAGAGTCATCGGCACTTCTGATTACAAAGACACCGCTAATTCAGACGTTGTGATTATCACGGCGGGTCTCCCGCGTAAGCCGGGAATGAGCCGCGACGATTTGCTCGCGACCAACGCCAAAATCATGAAAGAGGTTTGCAAAGGGGTTCGTGAATATTCTCCGAACTCGGTGGTCATCGTGGTCAGCAACCCGCTGGACGCCATGGCGTATGTGGCCATGAAGGAACTCGACTTTCCCCGGGAGCGCGTGATCGGCATGGCCGGCGTCTTGGATAGCGCCCGCTTCCGTACCTTCATCGCTGAAGAACTCAAATGCAGCGTGAAGGATGTGCACGCCTTCGTTTTAGGTGGTCACGGTGACACCATGGTTCCCATGCCCCGCCACTGTTCGGTGGGCGGCGTGCCTCTGACTGAAATGTTATCCAAGGAACGCATTGACGCTTTGGTGAAGCGCACTCGTGAAGGTGGCGCCGAAATCGTCGGCCTTCTCAAGACCGGATCCGCCTATTACGCTCCGTCGGCCAGCGCCGTGCAAATGGCCGAGGCGATTCTGCGCGATCAGGGTCGAATCCTTCCCTGCGCGGCTTACTTGCAAGGCGAGTATGGCGTGAAAGATCTTTTTGTCGGTGTGATCTGTAAGCTCGGCGGCCGCGGCCTCGAGAAAGTGATCGAAATCAAGTTGAACGACGAAGAGCGGGCCGGACTTGATCACTCAGTGAAAGCGGTCAAAGACTTGGTTGATGCGCTTGGCAAACTCAATCTGCAGTAGGTTAGTCGCAAATGAATATTCATGAATATCAAGCAAAAGAGATTTTAAAACGATATGGCCTTTCGCTTTTGAAGGGCCAGCTCGCCACGACCCCCGATGAAGCCGTTAAGGCGGCGCAAGCCATCGGGGGCAAAGTTTGGGTGGTCAAAGCGCAGGTTCATGCCGGCGGTCGCGGTAAGGGCGGCGGTATCAAAGTGGCCAAGTCGCTCGATGAAGTAAAATCGCTCGCTCAGAAAATTCTGGGGATGAATCTCGTCACTCCGCAAACGGGTCCCGAAGGCAAACTAGTGCGCAAGCTCTATATCGAGCAGGGTTGCGATATCAAAAAAGAATACTATGTCGCTTTCCTGGTCGATCGCCATTATGGCCGCGTGGTGATGATGGGAAGCTCGGAAGGCGGGATGGAAATTGAAGAAGTGGCCGAAAAGCATCCCGATAAAATCCACCGCGTGGTGGTGGATCCGGCCGTGGACATGCAACCGTTTCAAGCCCGTCAGATGGCCTACAAATTAGGATTCAAAGGGGATGCGGCCAACCGCGCGGTCAAAACCTTTCTCGGTCTCTACCGCGTTTTCAAAGACACCGATTGCAGCATGGCCGAGATCAATCCGTTGGTTGAAACCGGAGACGGTCAGGTCATTCCGTTGGATTGCAAACTGAATTTCGACTCCAACGCTCTTTATCGGCATCCGGACATCGTTGAATACCGGGATATCGCCGAAGAAGATCCGACGGAAGTTGAAGCCAGCAAACACGGCCTCGCCTTCATTAAACTCGACGGCAACATCGGTTGTCTGGTGAATGGCGCGGGTCTCGCCATGGCCACCATGGACATCATCAAGCTTCACGGCGGTATGCCGGCGAACTTTTTGGATGTGGGCGGTGGTGCGAGCAAAGAGAAGGTCACCGAAGCGTTCAAACTGATTCTCAAAGATCCCAATGTAAAAGGGATTTTGGTGAATATTTTCGGCGG
Source organism: Bdellovibrionales bacterium (assembly GCA_041690295.1). Taxonomy (GTDB): domain Bacteria; phylum Bdellovibrionota; class Bdellovibrionia; order Bdellovibrionales; family UBA1609; genus JALHOQ01. Next base: position 51,194 of record JAWLHR010000020.1, on the reverse strand, counting down.
GATCATGAAATGTGACATCATCGCCAACGGTGTGATCGCGGCCAGTAAAGAATTGGGTCTTAAAGTTCCGCTTGTCGTCAGGCTTCAAGGCACCAACGTGGAACTCGGCAAGAAGTTGTTGCAGGAGAGCGGGTTGAACATCATCCCGGCGGATGATCTCACCAGCGCCGCCAAGGCGATCGTCAACGCGGTCAAAGGAGTTAAGTAATGGCGATCTTGATTAACAAAGACACTAAAGTGATTTGCCAGGGCTTTACCGGCTCACAGGGAACTTTTCATTCGGAGCAGGCCATTGCTTACGGGACCAAAATGGTCGGCGGAGTCACGCCTGGAAAGGGTGGAACAACCCACCTTGGACTTCCTGTGTTCGATACGGTTGAAGAGGCCGTGAAGAAGACCGGAGCCACCGCTTCCGTGATTTATGTGCCGCCGCCCTTTGCCGCGGATGCGATTATGGAAGCGGCGGATGCCGAGATTCCGCTCGTCGTCTGCATCACCGAAGGTATTCCGGTTTTGGATATGGTGGCGGTTAAACGCTACCTGCAAGGTCGTAAAACCCGCTTGATCGGGCCTAACTGTCCAGGTGTGATCACGCCGGGCGAGTGTAAGATCGGCATCATGCCGGGTCACATTCATAAACCGGGACGTATCGGCGTGTTGTCACGCTCGGGAACTCTCACTTACGAGGCGGTCTTCCAGCTGACCAATATCGGTTTAGGTCAAAGCACCTGTGTGGGGATCGGCGGTGACCCGGTCAACGGCACTAATTTTATAGATGTCCTTGAAATGTATAACCGGGATCCGGACACCGACGCGGTCATCATGATCGGTGAAATCGGTGGCAGTGCCGAAGAAGAAGCGGCGGAGTACATTAAGCGTGAATTCAAAAAACCGGTGACCGCATTCATCGCGGGGGCTACGGCGCCCAAAGGAAAGCGCATGGGTCATGCCGGTGCGATCATCTCTGGTGGCAAGGGAACGGCAGAGGCCAAGTTCGAAGCTCTGGCTTCGGCGGGCTGCAAAATCGCACGGAGCCCGGCGGATCTGGGTGTCACGCTGAAAAACTCTTTGAGCGCTTAAAGTGGGACCACTTCGATCAAACTGATGACCACGGTGATCATCGTGTCATCGCGCTCGAAAATTTTGCCCGCGACGGAAGTGAAACGGACGGCCGGGGCGATGCCCCAGGCGTCCGTAAGTCTGAAGGATATTCCGGCTTCAATGGCCGGCGAATAGCCGACAAACCCGCCTTCCGCCCAAATCATACTGAGGAGTTCGGCGCGGACATAGCCATCGGCCGCCCATAACATAGGACGTTCGCGCCCGATTTGGGGTTGTTTGCCAAGCGCAGCAAGACTGAGGCGGCTGTAGGCACGGCGATTTTCGCCAATAAAGCCCACCTCGAATGACGAATTAAACGGAAAAAGTATGTTGTTCGAGGTCCCCAGGCGAAGTGCCATCGCCGGAGTTTTATCATCGAGCTTCCCGTGGGAAGCGAGGAAACTATACTCAGTGCTGCCGTAGACCCTCTCTTCGGCCGCCGAAACAGTCCATGAAGTCAGCAGGAATATGAGGGCGAGCGCGGATTTCATGGAAATATTGTAATCTTGCCAGGTGCAATTGCCATATGTATCTTGCGCCAGAGTGCACAATTAAGGAGCAAATATGGCCATAGAAACTACGTTCAGCATTATCAAACCGAACGCCGTGAAAAAGAACGCGATCGGAAGCATTATCCAGATGTTCGAAAAGAACGGATTGAAAATCGCCGCCATGAAAATGGTTCGTTTGGAAAAAGCTAAATGCGAAGAATTCTACGCGGAACACAAGGAGCGTCCGTTTTTTGGTGAACTTGTGAGCTTTATGACTTCCGGGCCGGTTGTGTTGATGGCACTTAAAGGTGAAAATGCGATCACCCGTAATCGTGAAATCATGGGTGCGACCGATCCCAAGAAAGCCGCGCCGGGAACCATCCGTGCGCTTTATGGCGACAGCGTGGGTGAAAACGCCGTTCACGGCAGCGATAGCCCCGCCAGCGCCGAGCGTGAATTGAAGATTTTCTTTGAAGACAAAGAGTACGTTAACGCCTAAACCGGGCGAAATTCACGAGATCCAGATTGATTCGCTAAGCTATTCCGGCGGCCGGGGAGTCGGCCGCTTGAATGGGATGGTTGTATTCGTTCCGTTCACCGCGCCAGGGGATCGAATCCGGGTTCGAATCACGGCGTGTAAACCTCGCTTTTTGCTCGGTGAGCTGGTTGAAATCATTGAACCTTCTCAAAGCCGGCGGGAACCACCATGTCCAGTGGCGGGCCAATGTGGCGGCTGTGCTTGGCAGCATGTTTCCTACCCTGAACAAGTTCGCCAGAAAGAAAAAATCCTTCACGACAGTCTTCGTAAATTCAAAGGTTTTGAATGGCTCCCGTTCTTGGAGGCGCCCCATGAATTTCAGTATCGAAATCGAATACAACTTCAGGTCTCCGAAGGAAAAATCGGTTTTTTCGCGGCCCGCACACGGGAATTGATTCCCATCAAAGAGTGCTTGATCGCCGAACCGGCGCTCAATGAGCGGATCAAAACCCTGGACGCCGAGCGGATTTCGGCCCGGCGTCTGGAGCTGGCCCTACAGGTTGATGGGACCGTCAGGGAAATGGCGGATCAACGTGATCCGGAAGCCGCGTTGTTTTCGCAAGTGAATCGGGTGCAAAACGAACGACTTCGAAACGCGGTTTTAGAGCGGGTCGCCGGGTTTAAACCGGATTGGATCATGGATCTTTATTGCGGATCGGGGAATCTGACCGAAATTCTGGCCGCCCGGTTTCCAGATGTGCCGCTGATTGCGATTGATCTGAGTCGCGCCTCGATCGAACGGGCGCCTCGGCTCCCGAACGTGGAGTGGCGTCAAGGTGACGTCGCGCAAGTTTTAAAAAAGCTTAATCCGAATAAGAAGTCAGGACTGGTGGTGTTGGATCCGCCGCGCGTGGGTTGCACCCACGCGGTCACGGCCGAGCTACTTAGGCATCACCCGACATGGATCGTTTATGTGAGCTGTAATCCCACAACGTTCGCCCGCGATGTGGAGCGATTATCAAATTATGAACTGGTTAGTGTTCAAGGGTTAGATATGTTCCCACAAACTGAACATGTTGAACTTATAGGTTCCTTGCGCGCCGCAACTTTGTTAACTTAATCGAGATGAAAAACATCATTATTATGATTGTTCTTGGTTCGCTTTGCGTTGGTTGTCAGACCATAAAGAAGCAGGACAAGGAACGAGCTCTGCTTCATCTTCAGATTGGAACCGGCTACTTGAGTCAGGGCCAATATCCCCGAGCCATGGCGGAGTTATTGAAAGCCGAGCGCTACGATCCGAAAAATCCGCTGATCTTAAACAATCTTGGATTGGCGTATTTTGTGCGCGGCAAGATTAAAGAAGCGGAAGCGAAATTCCGCGAGGCCATTCGAGCCGACAAAAAATTTTCCGAGGGAAAAAACAATTTAGCGCGCGTGTTGATCGAGCAGAAGCGTTCGGAAGAAGCGCTACGTTGGTTGGATCAGGTGGAAGGGGATTTAACTTATCAGTTCCCCGAAAAAACCATGGTTAATAAAGGCATGGCCTATTTTGAAATGGGGCAATTTCAAAAAGCGGAACACTTTCTGCTGAGAGCTTTGGAAATTCGCCGGCAAAACTGTGTGGGCGCGCATTACTACGGCCGCACGCTGCTGGAGTTGAAAAAGCTTTCCCAATCGGCGGAAGTTTTGGATCAAGCCATTGAATATTGCCGAGGAAGCCATTTCGAAGATCCGCTTTTCTATTCTGCGATGAGTTATTTTTCACTCGGAGAAAAGGAAAAAAGTCGGGCGCGTCTGGAAGAATTGTTGAAAGATTATCCGCAAAGTAAATATGTCGCCAAAGCCAAAGGAATGTTAGAGTTGCTCGAACAATGAAACAAACCGGAGAACTTCTCAGACAGGCGCGTGAGAACGCGAATTTATCTTTGAGCGAGGTGGCTCTGGCCACCAAGATCAACCCTAAGATTCTCAACGCGATTGAGCAGGGTGAGCCGACCCATCTGCCGTCGAAAACTTTCTTAAAGGGATTCATTCGTTCGTACGCTCTTTATCTGAAGCTTGATGCCGACGAGGTCATGAAGGTCTTCAACGAGGAAACCGGGGAGAACGCGAACCGGGAACCCGCCGCCGCCTCGGACATTCGCGAGCCGACTCCCGCTCCGGTGGTGAAGCGCAAGCTGAGCGATGGTGACGAAGTGTTTTCGGGCGTTCGCGTGATCGCGGTCGCGGTGATCGTCGTCTTGATCGGGCTGATTATCGGCGTGCGTGAGTTGATTGAGAAGTATCAACGGGAAACCGTGATTGATCAGACGGCGGAATTGAATGTCAGTCCGCTTGAAGAGGAACCGGAAGAAGAGCGGAAAGAAGCGGCTCCGGTGGCGAAAGCTCCCGCTCCTGAGCCTGAGCCTACACCAACTCCCGCGCCGCCGGCCGCCACTGAGGCAAAAGTCGAAACGACTCCGGCTGCGGAACCCGCACCGGCAACTCCGGCGCCAGCGCCTGAAGCTCCAGCACCGGCACCTGTCGCGGTCACTCCAACGCCTGTGCCCGCACCTCAACCTGCTCCAGTTCCAGCGCCAACACCTGCACCGCCCGCGGTGACGCCGGCTCCGGCACCGACTCCCGTGGCCGCGCCAACACCCGCGCCCACACCAACACCGGCTCCGAGTTCAACGGCGTCCACCGGTCGTCGCGAAATCATCATCGAAGCTTTGGATAAGGTGGAAGTGAAGTTCCAAGTGAACGGCCAGCCCAAAAAACTTTCGTTAGGGCCCACACAGGTTCACACGATCATTGCCAACGGTCCGATGGTGCTCGATGTGAGCGACGGAGGGGCGGTGAACATTATTCTTAACGGTCGCGAACGGGGTGTGCCGGGCGACCTTGGAAAACCCAAACAAGTCAAAATTCCGTGAATTCTATCAAAAAGATCTTTTGGATCTCGCTCGCGATAAAGTTAATCATCGCGGCGGTTTTGCCCCTGACCGGCGACGAAGCCTATTACTGGGTTTGGTCCAAGCACATGCAGTTGAGTTACTATGATCATCCGCCGTTTGTGGCCTGGCTTTATTGGTTGGGTGGCCCCTTCGCGGAATGGTTTCCGGGCAGCGTGCGGTGGCCGGGCGTCATCCTTGGTCACATGACGTTGACGATGTGGCTGCTGCTTCTCGCGCCCTATTTGAATTTCGAGCAAAGGCGAATCTGGCTTTGGTTGGCTTTGCTGTCTCCGCTCGTGGGGGGCAGCGGAATCGTGGTCACGCCGGATCTCCCCTTGATGTTCTTTTACGCCTTGTCGCTTTGGTTCTTTTTTATTTGGGCGAAAAATCCGGAACGAAAAGTCAGTTTGGGATTTGGGATCGCGATGGGCCTTGGCTTTTCGTCAAAATACATGATGGTCTTGTTCGGCTTGAGCTTGTTTCCGGTTGTGGTCATGGACGCGAAGTTGCGACGGGATTTAATCTCGCAATTGCCTTGGCTGATTTTGGGATGCGCTCTTGGCATGTTACCGGTTCTTTTGTGGAATTATCTGCATGATTTTCAATCGTTCAAATTTCAGGCGACCCACGGGCTGGGCCGCAAGAAGTGGAAACCGTCATGGACGATTGAATACATTCTCGCTCAGATCGGTTTGATCTTTCCGCTCGTTCTTTATTGGGCGATCCGGGCGGGAAGAAGATTGCCGCGGGCCTTTCATTTCATCGCGTGGACGCCGGTTCTTTTCTTTTTGCTGACGACCGCTAGAGGCTACGCCGAGGCGAATTGGCCGATCGCCGCTTATCCCGCGATTTTCGCCTTGGCGGCGAGTTGGTATCCGGTGAACTCGCGAAGCTTGATAAGCACAGCGCTGATTTGGGCGGGTTTGATGGCTTTTATGTTAACGGTGATTTTAACCCGGCCCAATTGGACGAGAGACTACAAGTTCCGTGAGTTTCACCAGTTCGATGCCATCACCGAGGTCGCTCGTGATCTGGATCCGCTTTATACCCGATCTTATCAAATGGCGGCGAAGCTGAGCTTTGATTTGAAGCGGCCTGTTTACAAACTTCGGGGAATGAATCGAAAAGATTTTTTTGATTTTCTCGAAGAAAGCGAACCCAAAAGCAATGTTTATTACCTGGCGGTTGAAAAGTCGGATAGTTTACCCTTGAATTACAAGTCGGCCGGCCACCAGGAAGTGGAAGTGATTCCGGTCGACAACCAATATGAAATCCGCAAGGTCGTGGTGCAGTGAGGAAGTTCATAATCCTAACCGGACTCATATTCGTTTATCTGATCTACGGGGTTTATCTGGCCCAGTACGATGTACGGATTTTTCTGGAAGACCTGGCGCCTGAACCTCCACGCGGATTTTTTGACTACAAGGGCGTGACGAACGTTCACACGCAAATGAGTTCAGGCAGCGGTGATTTCGCCACCGTGATCGGCGCCGCCCAAGCGGCGAATCTGGATTTTATTTCCATCACTGATCTCAACGTCTTCGATAAACCGCGGGCCATGGCCGGTTATCATGGTCATCTTTTGGTGATGATGGACGGTGAGTACAGCTATCTCAACTCGCGGTTACTTAATATTGGTGCCACCACATCCCGGCACCTTCAGGGCGTGGGAAGATCGCAGGTGCTTTTCGCGGACTTACTTTCTCAGCCCGATAAGGAATTGGACATTGGACTTTTCATTCTTGCCCATCCGTTGAAACCCAAACACCGCTGGAGCGGCGAATATCCGGTCGGCCTTGATGGGATCGAAGTCATCAATCTCAAGAGCGTCTGGCAAGAGGCTTGGGATCATAACAAGCTTTCTTTTTTGATAAGTTTGTTGATTCTTCCGTTTAACGAGAAATTGGCGCTCTTGCGGTTGTTTAAAGCTCCGGATGAGGAAATCCAGTTGTGGGATACGCTAACGGCACAGCGGCGCATGGTTGGATTGGCTGGAGCAGATGCGGAAGCGAAAATGATCATGGGCGGTTCATTTTTGCGCTATCCGACGTACTCGACTTTGTTTTCGCTGGTGCGAAATCACATATTGATCCGCTCCGAGTTGACGGGAAGCGCGGCCGGCGATTTGGAAAAAGTGGCCCAGGGAATCCGCCAGGGGCAGCTTTACATGAGCCTCGACATTCTTGGAAATCCCAAAGGCTTTAATGCCGTGATGAAAAACGAAAAGGACGCCATTTATCCCATCGGCTCCAAGCTCAAGTTCGAAAAAGGCTTAAAGCTCGAAGTCACCTTGCCGCAAAAACCTAAAGTTCCGTTTGATACGGTGATTTATAAGAACGGCCAACGGATGCTGACGTCAAATTCCCAAGTGACGGAATACTATATCAATTCGCCCGGCGTTTACCGGGTCATGGTCCGCGTGATTCCCACTTTGCCGCTGCCTGATGGCAAAAAATGGATCCCCTGGATTTACACCAATCCATTTTATGTGGAAGACCCGAGCGCTCAACTCTCGGGAATTAAAACCACCAAGCCGTCGCTGGGCGGCAGTTGACAGGCCAGGCGCTCTTTGTCTTCAAAGCCTCTCATGTCAGCGATGTCTTGCTCCATCTCGGTGCGAGCGGGCAGGGCCTGAGGCGAATGTTCGATGATCACGCGGCAAGTTGTGCAACTTCCCATTCCCCCGCATGAGTGGGAAAGCGGGATCCCGTGGCGGAGGGCCACGTTGAGCACTGAGTCGTCTTGGCCGATTTCGCAAACGATGTCCAAAGGACGGAAAAGGATTCCCTTGGTTGTCATAACTTGATGGCAGGTTAAAGGGATGCCTATACTCTTGTCATGAGATTTATCGCCTTTGACCTTGAAACGACGGGAATTCTCCCGGGAGTCGATCGAATTGTCGAAATCGGCGCCGTTCGCTACGTGGATGGCGAATTGGACGCGGTTTTTTCAACATTGGTGGATCCATTAATTTCGATTCCCGTGGAAGCTTCAAAAGTGAACGGCATCACCGATGATATGGTTAAAGGGAAACCGAAAATCGAGGAGCTTCTTCAGCCGTTCGCGGAATTCGTCGGCGACGACGTGCTGATCGCGCATAACGCCGCCTTCGATACGCAGTTTTTGACCGCGGATTACGTCAAGCATGAGGTGCGAACACCTCGGGGCGTGATTCTTGACTCGTATCCGATGGCTAAAAAGGTTTTCCCGGGCTTAGCTAATTACAAGCTTTCAACTTTGGTGCAACACCTGCAAATAGAAAGCAGCGGATTTCACCGAGCGGAAGAAGACGCGACTTATTGTGCGAAAGTCTTTTTGAAAATGGTTGAGCGGATGACCGGATCACCCACAGCGTGGCCTCCGCTGGAAAACCTTGTCGCCCTGACCGGCAAACCCGAAGTGCGATTCCCCATCGTGGAACCGCAACCCAAACAACTGAATCTTCTCGACATGCTGTAAAAGGTAGGCCGTTCCTTTTCAGGATGCCATGCATCCTGAAAAGGAACGGCCTACATTTCTGCGTTATGGGCGATGGGGAAGCGGCGACCGCGGCCAAATGCGTGTTCACTAATCTTTAAAACCGGCGGAGCTTGCCAGCGCTTGAACTCGCTCTTCATGAGCATATGGAGAACTTGTTTTTCAGTTTCGGATTTGGCAGTCCCAAAGCCTTCAACCAGGCGTCTGACCGTTTGATCCAGTTCATCATAGGGCGGAAGTGAATCCTGATCGGTTTGATTGGCGCGCAGCTCGGCACTCGGTGCACGATCGATGATTTCGCGCGGGATGATTTCAGTTTCCGAGTTATAGTGCCGCGCGAGCGCGTAGACTTCGGTTTTTAAAAGATCCGCGATCGGCATCAATCCGCCGATCATATCTCCATAAAGCGTTCCATAACCGACGGCCAGTTCGCTTTTATTCGTCGTGCCGAGTAAAAGGCTGCCTTCGCGGTTGGAAAAAGCCATCAACAATAAACCCCGCATTCGCGATTGCAAATTTTCGTTCATCAAGCTGAATGGGGCTTCGCCCATCGCTTGATTCACAACCTGAACGGCCGATTCATACATGGTCTGAATGGGCATTTCCAAAAGGCGAATGCCGAGATTCGTCGCCAATTGCCGAGCCAGCGTTTCACTTTCTTTCGAAGTAAAGGGACCCGGCATGGAAATTCCCGTGACATTCATGGGGCCGATCGCATCGGCCGCCAGACAAGCGACGAGTGCGGAATCAACACCACCGCTTAAGCCCAGGTGAATTTTGCTGAATCCGGTTTTGCGAATGAAATCCCGGAGTCCCAAAACCAAAGCGCGCCGTGTGAGTTCATTGGGATCTTCAGGCAATTCGCGAGTGCCGCCCTCCATCGTCTCCAGATCAAAAACATTTAAATCTTCGTCAAAGCGTATACACTGAGCCCGAATTTTTCCTTTCTGATCCACCGCGAAGGACCCGCCGTCGAAAATCAACTCATCTTGAGCGCCGACCATGTTCACATAAACGAGTGGGCAATTGAAATGAGCCGCGGTTTTCTTGGTGACCACGAGACGGCTGGCGAATTTCTTGAGCGTGAAAGGCGATGCGCTGAGATTGATAACGACATCGATCCCTTTGCGTCGAACCTTGGCGAGAGGATTATGTCCATAACTTGAGTAAGCGGGGTTACCTTTCCTTTGCCATCCCCAGATGTCCTCACAAATCGTGACGAGAATTTTATGCCCTTTGAAATTCAAGAGGTTGTCTTTCACCTGACCGGGTTCGATGTGCCGGCTCTCGTCGAAAACGTCATAAGCCGGCAACAAAGTCTTTGGAATGATAACCGGTTTCTTGCCACGCTCGATGAAAACCGCGGCATTCCAGTAACTCTTCCCTTCCCCAGAGCGGTTCTTCACGATGGCCCCGATGAGCACACCCACGCCCTTTGGGACTTGTTTCACTAACTTCTTTAATTCATCTTCTTGAGCGGCCACGATGGACGGGCGTTCAAGTAAATCGACGGGGTGGTAACCGAATAGTGAAGCTTCGGGGAAGACAACAAGATCGCAACGGCGATCAAGTGCCCGATGAATGTACTCCAAGATCTTTTCCCGATTTCCGGAAAAATCGCCAAGGAACGAGTTGATTTGTGCAAGGGCGATGCGCAACTTAGACCTGCAAGCTCAGGGGTTTTCGTCCGGAATAGCCATCCTCATAGCTGTGCCAGTAAAGGATCTCCGCCTCCGGATGCTTCCAGCAATAATACCCGTGGCCGGAGTCAAAGTCGACTACCCATAACCCACGCGGTTCAGCGCCAAGCTTTCGGATCTTTTCATTCCAAGTCTGAATCAGTTCATTGACCTGATTTTCCAGCGCGCAGATAGTCTCGGTTTGATTGAGCTGAAGAGTTTCCAGGCGTGCGATCAAAAGTTCCACCTTGGTGCTGAATTCAGCGGTGATCCTACGTACAACCGGCAGAATTCGGCACGCCTCTTCCAAGCTAAAAAAACCGCGGCGGTTGATCGTGATCACGGCACGATCATCCATTTACCCCCCCTTTATTACCCCGGTATAGCTTCCTCTTTTGACTCTATAGGTATCCCCCAAACCCGAAGCGCTGTCCAACATTGTCCAGCGAACGTAATTCCTACAAACGAAGAGGCCGACTTTCTCCCCCGCGTCATGTATTAAGGCTATTCCATGGATTTGGAGATGCTGAGGACCTGGCTGCCGATGAACACCACCAGCGCGATGATGATCGCGATAATGAGAAGAATTTTGATGAAATTGCCGACGGTGAAGCCGCTGTCTGCGGGAGCGGATTGGGTTCGTCGAAATGCTGTTTTTTTAAGCTTAATTGACGGACGGCGCGTTTCGGCCTCCTTTTTAGACGAAGCGACACTCCGGCGCCGTTGCGTGATTTCCCGCTCCTGCTCAAGCGCGAACCGATTGTCCAACTTGATTTTACTGCGCCGGGCGAGAGGCGGTTGATAATAACTGTAGCCGTTCACGTAACTGACGGCACTCATATTTCCTGTTCCAATTTCAGCGGTGTTGATTCGCCGCCGCTGAACACCGGCACGAACGCCACCACCCGAACCCGAGCTAAACCTTCCACCGGAAGACCCCGCCGGCCGGTAATTGGATCCGCCGCCCGCTTGCTCCCTTGTTCCCCCGCTGGGTCCGCCGCCGGCCTCACTTCTGGGGCCCGGCTGGGAAAAATCTTTAAGCGGCCGACCTTCAGCCAATGAAAAAGTCTTAAATAGTTGATCGCAAATTCCGCTATCGCCGGGGCTTCCGCCAATGGTCGGGAGTTCTCCGGTCTCGAGCAAGCAAGCCAGGTAATCACCGAAGTAGCTGTTGGCCCAGCTTCGAAACGCCGTATTCAATTGATACATGAGACCGAGAATGATCGCCACCGCCACCACCAATATTAGGACATACTCGATGGTGCCTTGACCCGATTGGGACTTTAAAGATCTGGCGTCTCGAAATGAGAAATCCATCAATTCTTATCGGACGGTTTCAACTGAATCTTTCGTTTCAGTTTGAAACAGAATTCATCAAGGGCGTTTATCGCCGGCATTTGATCTGGTACCCTGTTACGTATCCGCCCGTATTCTCTCCTTTTTATCAACAACAATCCTTATGTCGGTAAAGCTTGATTCCGATATGAGCTTTAGGGGGAAGACTATGAAAAACGTCGCATCTCTGATGAAAAAACTTTGGAAAGACGAATCCGGCCAGGGAGCCACGGAATACGTGCTTTTAGTCGTGGTTGTGGTGGCGCTCGTGATGCTGTTTCGCACTCGAATTTACGATGCGCTTTCTGAGAAACTCGGAACTTTGGCCCAAGACATTATCGGGTTCCAAGGCGGCAATTAAGTTCACGTCATAACGTGAACGTGGGGAGAATGAAAAATGACCACAGAGCTGGTGCTCTTGTTGGGCATATACGTATTTATCGTGATGGGTGCGTTCTTAGGGGAGTTGGGGCCGATTGAGACTTTCAAAAAATCAGCCCCGCGCCTTGGCGCCCGCGTGGAACGAAACATTTCCGTTGGGGATGGCTTTCGTGAATCGAGCGATGGGCAGGGCGTGACGTGGATCAAGCCCGAAGGCCCTTCGGGAGGCAACTAATGGAAATGTGGGCGATTGCGACAGCCAGCCTCGTGGCCGGCCTCATCGACGATCTTCGTTCGCGTAAGATTCACAACCCATTGGTCATTTGCCTTTTCGTCATCGTGGCCGTCGGCAATCTCTATTTTCGTGGTTTTGAAGGCACCGCCATCGGAATGGGCGCCATGTTACTGGCGCTAATCGTGACGATTCCCCTGTTCATGGCCGGTATCTGGGGCGGTGGTGACGTAAAGCTCTTCGCGATCTTCGCTTTCGCCCTCGAGCCCGTCAGTATGTTTTGGACTTTAATTTACTCTTTTATATGGGGTGGAGTGTTCGGACTCACTCGGGCCGCCTTGCAAAAGAACCTCATCGCTTTGGTGAAGAACACCTATCGAATCGCTGTTCGGCAGCGCGCTCAAGTCCAGGAAGTTTATAAGATTCCCTATAGTTTCGCCATGCTCTTGGGTTGGTTCACACAGTTAACATTTTTGCGCGCGGGGGTGCTCCTGTGACGGCGATGCATGTCCTCCGCAGCCAATCCGGGCAACAGGTGACCGAAGCCGTCCTGATCATGGTCGTGTTCATGGCGTTCACGTTCGCCGTATCGACCTTTTTTCGCAATGACGAAGTTCTAAGAAAGCTGGTGACCGGACCCTGGGTGAACCTCGCGGGAATGCTGCAAAATGGGGTTTGGCAGCCGATCGACAGAGGTGCCGAGAGCCATCCTAACGGACACTCACGGCACATCTCCATTCAAGGGGAGCGCGCACGATGATGAATGAGCGCGGTATCCTCACGGTTGATTTTCTCTTCTCGATGGTCCTGATCCTGGGGCTGTCGGGATTGCTTTTTGTGCTGACCTTCACGCTTTCCGTGGCGTCGGTGACTCAATACGTGACTTTCGCGACCGCGCGCAATTTCGGTGTGGCGCATGTGGATCAAGAAACTCAGACCACACGAGGCAACTTAAAATATCAGGAACTCATCAATCATCCGGTATTGAGGCCTCTATATAATAATGGATGGTATACGGTCGATGCCCAACCGGGTATCGGCGATCACACCCAAATCATTCCGGGCTTCCAAGCCGCCGTTCAAGGCGTGAACAAATTCTGGGGCGCGGGCACGACGTTCACCGCCAAGGTTCTCGCCTTTCAGATTCCGTTCTTTGGATCCACGGTGCCGGATGATGCGGATGATTCGGGCGATAATTTCAGAACTTACTTAGGCAGCTATTTGGGCCGGGAACCCACGACGGAAGAATGTCTTCAGTTTACCGCGGCCAGATGGACGGCCATTCGTAACTTACCGGTTTCAGGAGGAGCCAGTTACAGCACAGGGACGGGTGCGGGGGGCTATGCCCCAATGACAGACAACGGGTGCTGAGATGGTGAACCGACTGAAAAAATCAGCCATAGCCAATCAAAGGGGTCTCGCGATCCTGGAGACCGTGCCTTTGATCGTTGTCTTCGTCATGCTGTTCAGCTTCGGCATCGGGTTTTTCGGAATCGTGCACACGGCGACTCTGCACTCGATCGGCGCGCGGGCATACGCCTTTGAAACTTTCCGCCAGCGCACGAATTTGTATTACTTCCGGGAAGACGGATCGGGTATTCAACAGCCTTTTAATTTCACGCGCAAAGGTTGGCGGTACCATGCGATCCAACATGAAAGCGATCAAAGGGATCGGTTCGTGGCCACCGCGCGTCCGATCTCGATTGGGCGGAATTTGGCGGCCGAAGATCCGGGACTCGAAGCGCATAACCAGCAAATTTACAATCTATTGCCGCGAAATGAACGTATTTCGGTGAATCCGGCTTGGGTCATGGTCGGATATGGCATTTGTTTGAATGCGAATTGTGGAAGATGAGGAGCGTGAGCTGTGAACAACAATGAAACCAGAACATTATGGATCAGCGTAGGGTCGGCGCTCTTCGCCGTGTTCTTGCTTTATAGCTATACGCAGGAAAAAAGCGCTGAGCTGACGAAGAAGTTTGGCGCCAAACAACGCGTCGTTGTGGCCGCGCAAGACATCAAAGAGTTGGAAACGATCGATGAGACCATGCTGCAAATCGAGGAAAAGCCAGTGGACTTTATTGAACCCCTGGCGATTTCGGATCCCGAGCAGGCGGTGGGTTTGGTTTCATTGGCGCCGATCAAAAAAGGCGAGCAGGTTTTACAGAGCAAGGTGATCGCGCCGGGACCGGTCACGGGACTTTCCTTGCAGGTCTCACCCAGCAAACGCGCGATCTCGATTCCGGTGAACGAAACGAACGCGGTCGCGAAACTTCTCAATCCCGGGGACCGCATCGACATCATCACCGCGCTTGACGTGGGTAAAGGCGTGAACCAGCGCCGCGAAGTGAAAACTCTCATGCAAGATGTTGTGATTCTCGCGACCGGAGCACGTGTGGTGAACGAACTGCCGATCATGCATGAGCGTTTGGGCCGTGAGGACTTCATTAAAACTTTGCGCGGGGACTTAGGGTTCAACACGATCACGATCGAGGCCTCTCCCGAGGAGAGCCAGGACTTGATTTATCTTCTGTCCACATCTCCCGGCTCGATCTTCATTACGTTAAGGCACCCGTCGGATCACACGAAAAAACGCATGCCCGAATCCACGATCGAATCGTTACTTGGAAAGGTTAGTCAGGATCTTTTGAATACAAGGCAGCCGGCCGCCGCGGCTCCACCGCCGCCACCGCCGAAGCCGGCTCCCAAAAAGAAAAAGGGCCCGTTCATAGATTTGTAGGTGATTTAGGATGAATGTATTGAGCAAAAAACTTTTACCGGCGCTGATCGCGATTCTCGTGGGGCCGTACTACGTGTTCGCGCAGGTGGAACCAAATCCAGTCACCGAAGATGACGTTTTAGAGAGCTCACGCAAAGCCTTGACGAGGGGTTATATCAATCTTTCAGTCGGCGTTTATCATGATGAAAAGCTCGAAAATTTTCCGCGCAACATCGAAATCGACGGAACTTTCCGTAAATTCACCCGCATGCAATGGAATCCGGACACCCGGACCTTGCGTTTCAATCCACGCTCTCCGGGTGTGGGAACTTTGATTATTAAGGACCCAAAAACTGGAAAGGTGCTCGCCGAGTACACCGTTGACGTGCGCAAAACCGATCTTCAGAAAGTCGCGCGTGAAATTCAGGCGTTGCTGCAAGGGATTGAAGGCATTCAAGTTAAGATTCTCAATAATAAGGTGATCGTGGACGGTCAGATCCTGCTTCCCGCGGATATGAAACGCATTCACTCCGTGGTTAAGCAATATGGCCCGCAGGCCACTTCACTCGTGGTTTTAAGTCCGATCGCCACCAATAAAATCGCGCAGTTCATCGAGCGCAAGATCGGTAACCCCGAAATCCGGGTGAACTCGGTTAACGGTAAATTCATTCTCGAAGGTTTCGCCAACAGCCGCGAAGAAAAGGATAAAGCCGAGATCATCGCCAAAATGTATGTCCCCGACGTGGTCGTGGACGAAGCGGTGGCCGACAAAAAGGTTCTTGAAAGAAAAGTGGACGTGGTCATCAATATGATCGTGGTTCGTCCGCCACCTGAGGCCGAGCCGCCCAAGATCGTGCAAATGGTGGTGCACTACGTGGAACTGCAAAAAGACTACACGCGATCTTTCCGCTTCCAGTGGTTGCCGGATATCGGCGATGGCTCCACCCTCGAGTTCGCCACGGGCGGACGGAGTCCGGGTGGATTAACCGCCACCATTACGGGAACGGTGTCCAATCTTCTTCCCAAATTGAATTGGGCCAAACAGCATGGTTTCGCTCGGGTGCTGCAGAGTTCAAGTGTGACCGTGGAAGACGGCCGTCAGGGAGTGATCAACTCGATCACAAGATTGCCTTATCAGGTGGTCAATGCTCAAGGCCAACCGTCGACGAACTTCGAGGAGACTGGAATCCGAACCAATATCACGCCGCAGATCATGGGCGCGCGTTCCGATTCCGTGAAGCTCGCGCTTAATTTCGCGGTGAAGAGCTTATTGAGTTATTCCGACCAAGGTCCGTTGACCGCGAGTCGTGAAATACAGACGGTATTGCACGTGCGAAGTGGACAAAGTGCCGCGGTGGGCGGTTTAATCACCAACGACAGCGGAACGAATTTCAACAAGTTGCCGGCGGGTGCGTCCAAGAATCCGATCATCTCGCTTTATGCTTCCAAGGACTTTCGCCGGAACCAGAGTCAATTCGTGGTTTTCGTGACCCCGATCATCAAGAGCTCGGCGAGCGCCGGCTCGGAGAAAATCAAAAAGAAGTTTCGTTTGAACCAAAATTAAGTCCGCCCTTGGTCCAGTTGGACGTCATGTCACGCGCCGATAAATCCGATAGGAAACCGGAGGATCTTGGTTTTGGGCGTACATGAAAGCTCACATTTAATCGCGGTGATCGGTGGCAAAGGCGGCGTCGGTAAGTCCGTGTTCGCCGCCAATCTGGCCCACGCATTCCTTAAAGAAATGAAAGCCAAGACTCTTCTAATCGACAGCGATCCCAAAAGCTGCGGCGACCAGAATTTCATTACGGGCATTCGACCGACCAAAACCGTCATGGACTTGGCCAATTTCACCGGAGCGATCACCGCCCAGTCGGCGGGAAGTCTGGTGACGAGCCATCCCAGCGGATTGAGTTACATCGGCGCGGTCATGGGCCCTGATCAGATCTTCAATGTGCAAGTGGACCTTTTGCGTAAGCAGATCTTCGCGATCAGCCAGTTTTACAAGTACATCATCGTGGATTTAGGAAGCGAATTGGACGCTTTGCAAATGGGTCTGATCGAGGACGCCACGGTGATTCTCGTGGTGACGACACCCGAAGTTCTTGTCGTCAATCAAACCCGGCGCCTCATCAATGACATGCTTTCCGCTTCGGTGCCGGCGGATTTTATCCAGATCGTTTTGAACAAGGTGAGTCGTTCGGGCCTGGATCAAAACGCCATCAGCCAAAGTTTGCGCCGGCCGATCCTGGCCACGATCCCACAAGATGATTTGACGGCGACCATGGCTTTGCAGCGATCTTCACCCTTTGTACTGACGGCGCCGTCATCGGCGATGACCGCTTCGTACCATGAAACTGTTCGCCGGCTCACCGGTGGGATTCTTCAAAAGCTTAAAGCGGCGTCAAAACCCAAGATCTCGATGGTGCAAAAACCGGGTGCCCAGGCGGCGTTAACTGGTGCCGCGGCCAAGGACGCGGGCATGCCGAGCATGCTCGATCCCAAGGCGCGCAAAAACGCGGGACGAAAACGCGAGATCAGCCCGCTCACATTGCTGAAGATGCAAGTCCATAGCGGTCTCATCAAGGAAATGGACCTGAAAAAGGACATCATGAACATCGATGGCGACCCCGTGAAAGCGCGTGACTTAAAGAACCGCACGCAACGGGTGATCTCGCAATTGACGGATCGACTGTCACCGGGTCTTTCGCGGGATGACCGCGCGCGCGTGATTAAAGAAACGCTGGATGAGGCTTTGGGCCTTGGTCCTCTCGAAGAATTGCTGGTCGATCCCACGGTGACTGAAATCATGGTGAATGGTTGCGACATGATTTACATCGAAAAGAACGGAAAACTCACGCTGTCCAACGTGACGTTCACCAGTAATCAGCAGCTGAGGAACGTGATCGAACGTATCGTTTCTCCTCTCGGCCGCCGCATCGACGAGCGCACGCCATATGTGGACGCGCGCCTTCCCGACGGCAGCCGGGTGAACGCCATCATCGAACCGTTGGCGATCGACGGTCCCGCGCTGACGATTCGTAAATTCCCGCAGGAACGCATCACCGACCGGGATTATGTGGAACGGTTCGGATCAATGACCCGGCCGATGATGGATTTCTTAAGAATCTGCGTCGAGCAGGGTTTAAATATCGTGATCTCCGGCGGTACCGGTTCCGGTAAAACAACACTGTTGAATGTGCTATCGAGTTTCATTCCCGCCAACGAGAGGATCGTCACGGTCGAGGACGCGGCGGAATTGCAATTAAAACAGGATCATGTGGTCCGTCTTGAAACCCGGCCCGCCAATCTCGAGGGTACGGGAGAAGTTTCGATTCGTGATTTGATCAAAAACTCGCTTCGTATGCGTCCCGATCGTATCGTGGTCGGTGAGTGTCGTGACGGCGCCGCGCTCGACATGCTCGCCGCGATGAACACCGGTCACGACGGCTCCATGACCACCGTGCACGCCAACACTCCCAGAGAAGCCATCGCGCGCCTTGAAACTTTGTGTTTAATGGCCGGCATGGATTTACCGGCCAAAGCGATCCGCGAACAAATCGCGGGTGCGGTGGATCTGATCATTCAGATTTCACGCTTGAGCGACGGTTCACGTAAAGTGATGAGTATCACCGAGGTGGTGGGCATGCAGGGCGATACCGTGACCCTGCAGGAAATTTTCCGATTCAAGGAAGAAGGTTTCGACAAAAATCGCAAAGTGGTCGGACAGTTCCAGGCGCTTGGTCTCATTCCCACGTTCATTGAAGAATTCGAGCAAAAAGGAGTCAACATTCCCCGCGGCTTGTTCATGACCGCCGAGCAATCGGCGCGCAAGCCGACTCATTCGGGTCCGGGACTTCGTGGTCCCAATATCCCGCGCGTGGGAACTTTGGGACAGAAGAAAACGGGAACGGGAGGCTCATCCACATGAGTTTCATCATCGGTAACGAATTTATTTTCATTCCGCTGTTTGGAGTCACGATTTTCATCTTCTCGTATTTTACTTCCGATCGAATCATCGACTTCCTCCACCGCAAAACATTGGGCAGCCGTGAGGAAGTTCTGGCGCTCATGGATAAAATGTTCGTGGAGACCGATCATAAAAAGGTCACTTACGCCATGATCGCCGCGAGCTTCGGTCCGGGCGCGTTGATTTTTATTTTATTCTGGCCCCATGTCCTGCTCGGCAGCTTGATTGGCGGAATTGTTACTTATCTCGGTTGGCTCGCGCCCAAAGCCCTCATCAACTCACTTTGGGAAAAACGCTGTTCTCGCCTCGTGGATCAAATGGTGGATGGGATGACCATTATGGCGAACGGGATCAAGGCCGGTCAGAGTTTGACCCAGTCCATGGAGAGAGTGGTGGAAAACATGTCGGGCCCGCTTCCTCAGGAGTTCGGCTTGATTCTGAATAAAGTTCGCCTGGGGATGTCCGTGGAGGATGCCTTGAACGAATTCGGCGACCGCATACCCCGGCAGGATGTGCAAATGTTCGTCACGGCGGTGGTGATTTTGAAGGAAACAGGCGGAAATATGGCCGAAACCTTTACCACGATCGTGAGCACGGTCCGTGAACGGCAAAAAGTCGAGAAGAAAATCGAAGCGATGACGGCCCAAGGTAATATGCAGGCCATCGTCGTGACAATGGTGCCCCTGATCTTGCTTGGCGTTTTCTTGGTGCTCGATCCCAGTTATGTGATGCCACTTTTCACCAAGCCTTTAGGATGGGTTTGTTTGATGATCGTCGCGACGTTGCAAATAATTGGTCTGGTCGTCATGAAAAAAATTGTTACCATTAAGGTATGAGAACAAAGATCACGTTTATTGCCGTATTCCTGTACGCCACGGGCGCGTCTGCCATTGTCGACATGAAGAGCGCGAATTATTCGGAAAGTTGGACGGATTTGATCGTTCCCGGGGTGGGATACGACTTACGGATCAACCGGACGTATAACAGCCGCTCTCTTTTCAACGGACTTTTTGGATTCGGATGGTGCTCGGATTATGAAACCAAGATCGACGTCACCACAGAGGGGAATCTTCGCCTTACGGAATGCGGCGGCGGAATGGAGATCACCTATACGCCTAAAAACTTCAGCTCACAAAAGATCGCCGCGACCGCCACGCAGATCATCGCTGAGGTGAAGCGCCGCCGTCCTGATCTCAAGCCTGACTACATCGAAAATCTTGAAAAAGAATTGAGGACGAACGATTTCATGCGCGAAGAGTTCGGCCGTCGATTGAACATCCGAGGTAAAGTCGATAACAACGTGGCTTACCTCGCCAACGGAAGAGAAGCTGAAAACATCACGATCACAAAGGGTTCATACAAGCGCGCCCTCGCGGATGGGACTTATCAGTTGTTCGATCAGAAAACGGGGCGAATGACCCACATGTATGATCGCAACGGGAATCATCTCAAGTTGGTGTGGGAAAAAGACCAATTGAAATCGGTAACCGACAACCAAGCCCGCAAATTGACATTTAAGTATAACCCGATAACCAAAAAAGTTTCCGAAATCGTCGGTCCCAACAATCTCGTGGCGCGATACACGGTGAAGGGTGAGGACCTTGTCGAGGTCACCGACGCCAAAAAGCAGACTTATAAATACACCTACGACGATGTTCATAATCTCACCCGAATTACGATGCCCGATGGGAAGTACAAGGCATTGACCTATAACAAAGACAAGGATTGGGTGACTTCCTTCCGTAACACCAAAGGTTGCGTGGAAACTTACGAATACAAGGAAAGCCCTGATGATCCCAAAAACCACTTTTGGTCGAATGTGGTGAAAAAATGCGGCAGCAAGATTACCAACCGCAGTAAATACGAGTTCTTTCACCGGCCTCGACCCGACGGCACCGGTGTTTACCTTTATCGCGTTCGCACCGAAGTGAATAATGCCGTGACGGACATCGTCTATCACGAGGTTTTCGGCAAACCGATTTCAATTTTACGGGACAACGAGAAGGTGGATTACACCTATCATGATAACGGTTTTGTCAAAACCAAGAGGGAAACCGGCCGTCTAACGACCTTCGAGTATAAGAACGAATGCAATAAAGTTTCACAGGTCACGGTGCAGTTGTTTAATGAAACCGAGAGAAGACCGAGCGCGAAAGTCGAAAAACCCATCAAAACTGTTCGAACGAAATTCACTTATGATTCCAAGAAATGCAATTTGCTGGCGGCGAACAGCTCGGACGGTCAAACGGTGAAACTCCGTTATGACAATCAGGGACGGATTTCCCAAATCGAAGATCAATCCAAGAAACTGGTGCGGATAAAATATGAAAGTCGTTTTGGAAAACCGGCTATAGTGACTCGGCCGGGCCTCGGAACGATTCAAGTCACCTATCGACCGGATGGCGAAATCGCGAAAGTGGAAAGCAAAGAGGGTTCGACCGTCGCCGTGCAGGTGGCCAGCATATTCAATAATCTGCTCGATATTATCGCGCCCGCCACAAGTGAGGCCCCGTTATGAAGCGCTTAATTTTGGTGTTATTCGTCACTCTTTCGCCGCTTGGCTGGGCCACGTCCGTGGATGGACCGCCGTCAAGCGTGCTCGAGGATGCGGCGACCGAGGCGGGAAGCACCGAGGTCGACAGATGTACAGGCGGCGCCTGCGGCAACTCGACCACTAATTTACCCCGCACCGAGAATGTCCGCGCGATTCAGGATCTCGTGGGGCGTATATTAAGCGAGGAAGGGGCCGCGCCCTCATTGGACGTACTTAAATCGAAGTCGACGAAGTAACTGTCTCAAAATGGTACGGTGCCGTTTTATGCCGACGCTTGATCAGCTGTTATACGTTATAGGGGGCCAAGGGGCGCTAAATCGGCTTTGGTGACGGGCACGGGTTTCGCTCTAATGAGTTTCGACTCCAACCAAGGGTGAGAGATGAAACTGACGAGTTTGATGGTTTTATTGGGCTTTATCGCTGGGTTCTCAACAGTGGCCTCAGCCAATTCATCTAGCAGCCGATCCGTGAATTGCCAGGCCCAATTGAATTGCAACGTGAATGGTGAGTGCAGTCAGGTCCGCGCCATGCGCCAGGTGCAAACGGTGTTTGGCAAGCCCGC
Organism: Bdellovibrionales bacterium; assembly: GCA_041690295.1. GTDB lineage: Bacteria > Bdellovibrionota > Bdellovibrionia > Bdellovibrionales > UBA1609 > JALHOQ01. Next base: position 29,279 of record JAWLHR010000020.1, on the reverse strand, counting down.
TGATCGCCCGGCCACCACATCCGGTAAATCTACCGCTCAACGGTAGATTTTTCTTCGGATTTCTTCCTTTCAAAATTGTCCCGATAAAGCTTAGCCGCGCCTTGAGCCACAGTGTTCAAGGGCGCGATCAAGGGCGAAGTGTGAATCCAAATCAAGGCATGAGTTTCCAAGGTGCGCTGGCCCACTTGAATCTGCAAAATTAAAACAATAATGGTGGTCAACAGGATGGCTTTGACTAGGAAAATCAGGTCTCTCATTGTTGCACCTCCTCTTGTTTACCCCCAGCCGCCGAACGAACCGCGGCCAGAACTTCATCGGCTTTGAATGGCTTGGTGATGTAGTTGCAGCAGCCGGCTTCAAGCGCGTTCATAACCATATTGTTTTGATCAACCGTCGAGCAGGCAATGATTTTAAGGTCGGGGTTTCGTTTGAGGACTTCACGTGTGGCTTCAATCCCGCTCAATTTAGGCATGACGATGTCCATCAGCACCACATCCGGTTGGGTGGCCGTGATCACCTCTATGGCCTCTGAACCGTCGCGGGCTTCGCCGACGACCTCGATCTCGGTGGTTAAAAATATATGCTTAAGCACTTCTTGGATGAACGGGGCGTCATCGACTATCACTAGTTTTATACCCATGGAGATATTATAGTTCGATGCATCTCGAGTCCCAAAGGGTTTCTGAGCGCGAATGACTTCGATCAAAGAAACGTTGATTTTAAGCCTGTCCCAGCTTCACGGCTTTACGGCGTACTCTGCCATCGTCGGGTTGCTATTGATCTGTGGTCTGGGTGTACCTCTCCCCGAAGACATCACTCTGATCGCGGCCGGTATTTTGTCCGCCTTGGGTTCGATTTCATTGCCTGGAGCCATGTTGGCGGGATTTTTTGGCGTATTGGCGGGAGATGCGTTTTTGTTCACGATTGGTCGGGTTTACGGCCGCCGGGCTTTTAATCTCCCAATCATCCGTCGCGTGATGACTCCACGACGAATTGCGATCGCTGAGCGTAAGATCATGCGAAATTCCTATTTCATTTGTTTCACCGCTCGGTTTTTGCCCGGTCTTCGCGCGCCGATTTTTCTAATGTCGGGAATCATGGGCGTTCGCCCGATTGTCTTTTATGGCTTGGATGGCTTCGCGGCGTTAATCAGCGTTCCCGTTTGGGTTTACATCGGTCATTGGGTGGGGGAAAGTCTGGACGATGCTCTCTTGGTCGCGAAAAAAGTGCAGCTTTGGCTTTTCTTGGCGGTCGCGATCTTACTCGCCGGTTACATGATTTACCGGCGCCAGCGCAAACGCCGAAGGGCGCAGCGTTTGATTCACCATATGGCGCAAGCCCCCGCTCAAGATCCCCACTTGAATCCGAAGTAAAAAATCACCAGGGTGTTGTTGACGCTCACGCCTGACGGTGTTTGATCCGTGTGTGGATCTTTGAGTGTCGCGGGTCCATCGAAAAGATTCTTTTCAATCAGATATTGTCCGCGCCAAAAGACTTGATTGCTTCGATCCATGGTCCATTGTCCGCCGACGGACAGGCCGATGGCATTGGTTTCATTTTTAGTTCCGGTGCGCGCTTCCACGCCGGTGGTCATCTCCGAATGTTTCAAGCGGGGCCTGACATCCAATTGAAAAGTGTGAGCGTAAGTGTTGCTCGAAGGCATTTCACCCTCGAGAACCAAGCTGAGGCCCGAGGATTTTCTGCCGATCGAGGTGGTTGATGCTTTGGAGATTTTATTCATGGAATCGTGATAATCGAGACCCCATCGCAGGTGCGGAGCTTTCAAACTGACGCCGAAGTATTTTCTGAAGCGAACTCCGGCTTCGAACGCTTGAATGTCGACGGGCACGGAATTCACGCCACCGCTTCTCTGGCTCGCGGATACGCTTGAGAAAAACTTGGATTGCAATCCAAAGAACGGCGTGATCCAAACGTTCATTCCCAAACCGATCCCAAGGCCGTTGGAATGATACCGGCGAAATGAATAATCCGAGCGCGAATCGTTATAATAGTAAGCCGGCGCCATGCTGATCGTTATGACATTGGCGCGGGGATCTTCGGGATGAATGGTCTTTTTGAACTGGTCGATTTCTTCGTTGGATCCACCCAGAATCAGTTCCTTAACTTGCACGGTGACCGGCGTTTGCGGTTTGGTTTCAGGTTTGGGTTGAGTTGTCTCCGCCGGCGCTGAAGTGACCGGCACGGGAGCCGGCAAAGGTGTCACCGGTTGCGCGTTTTTTCGCGGTGGAACCGGCGAAGGAATGTAGGTTCCTGGTTTTTCCTCGAGGTCATCCGGATCGGTTTTGCGTGATTCCGGTTGGCGGACCCGATAGCGTGAACTGTCCAGTTTCGGCGCCTTGGGCGCAGTGCCCCCGCGCTTCAATAAAATGGTCGACGTGGAGTCACTTTGCGCGTTCACCATCGCCGGAGCCATTAGACTAAAGAACAGTAACCATCGAACCATGACGAAAGGCTATTCGGCTTTTGACCGGACGGACTTAACGGAGATTCGCTGACTTGACCTCATTGCTAAGGCGCATACACTGAACTGAGGGGAATTCTCCATTGGGTTGCCAAAATGTTTTACGTTTTAGCTTTTTGACTCTCATCGCCATCGCGATGGTCTCGCTCGGAAACAGGACCTTTGGCCAGGAGTCATCAAATCCGGTTCGAGCCTCATTTCGAAGCGAAGTCGATGACCTTTTGACTATCGAAAAGATCACGGTTCTTCCGTTCACCGATAATCTTCAAGGCATTTACGCGCGACCGCTGGAAGCGCATTTCATTCAGCTCGTTCAAAAAATGCATCGCTGGAACTACATTCCGGCCACTCCAACGGGACCGATTCTGGCGCCGGAAGAACTGGAAGCTTCGCCGGAAAAAACCATTCAAGCCACGCAAGGGCTCGGCGTGGATGCCGCCTTTGCCGCGCGTATTTCAAAAGGTCCCAAAGGAATAATCATTCATCTGTCCTTGTTTTTAACCAAAGATGGAAAGCTCTTATCTCAAGCGGTCCTCAAAGATTTCAAGCAGTTCGACATTGAATCTTTGACTTCACAAATAGAAAAGTTGCTCACCGAAATCGTTGCCCGATTGCCTTATTCGGGTCGGGTGCTCAGCCGTGAGGGCCAGCGAGTCACGGTCAATCTGGGTAAAAAGGACGGTCTGAATCCGAATCAAATGCTGAGTGTCGTTCAGATCATTCAGGCACAACGGCACCCGAAATTTAACTTCTTAATCAAAACCGAAAAAGAAATCTTTGGAAAAATAAAACTTCTCAAAGTCGACGACACCCTCAGCTTCGGTATCGTCGTTAGCGAAAAAGAGCGCGGCGCGATTCAGAAAAATTCCAAAATCGGATCGATTGATTTTGTGACTTATGACGCGAACGCCGGATTGTCTTTGATTCCCAGCCCCGAGGAGGAACTCACTCAGCGAGACGACAGCGCGCTTGTTTTTGGCAAAGACGCCAAACCCTGGAAACCCACGGCACCACCCACATTCGGGCTTGTCGGCGGCCAGTTGGGCTTGGGCCGTTTCAGTGGAAACCGGGAGGCCGTCGGTGTGGGATCGCCTGAAGCCACCAACAATTTCGTACCCAGCGTGAATCTGATCGGTGAGCTGTGGTTGACCCAAGAGTGGACGTTTCACGCCAAACTCCGCCAAGCCATCATTCCCGTGGATAATCCGGTTTCCGGTTCCGCGCCGACGGAATTGAACCAGTCGCTTTCTTACTATGAAGCGGGAATCGGTTACAGTTTTCGTTTCGGGCCTTACATCTGGTCGCCCCATCTTGAGCCGTATATGGGGTATTTTTATTACCGGTTGTTCGTGGACGATTCCACGCCCACGGTATTCACCACGATTCAATTCACCGGCTTTAAATTCGGTGTTCGCGGTTCAAGTCCAATCGGAGTGCGAGGCGCCTACGGCGTGGGTGGGAATTTTTCGATGGCATGGAAGCCGGGAATCAAAGAATCACCCCATCCTTCGGGCGATAGTAGCGAAGGAAGCGTGACTCAATTCGGGATTTTCGGATTCAAACGCATCGGCGAACGGCTCAAGATTCAGGTGGATCTGGAATTCGAGATGTTCTCGGCGAATTTCTCAGGTTTAGGCGGCAATCACAATCCCGCGACCAGCGCCAGCCACCGCCATACCACGCTCCTGGGCGGCGTTATTTTCATGTTCTGACCCGTCTCAAAAAATGAATTTGTCTCACTTTGAGACACTCCCTCTTCGAGACGTATAGGAATTCCTAGACAATTGTCATTCCTCTAGTCAGACCAGCTCCAATAAACCAGTGTCTTATTATAATAACCGAATAATTTCCAAGACTTACCTATTGGTCGCTCCCTTGCTCTATAGACCAGCATGGGCATCTTAAAAGAAAACACCATTCAATCCTTACCGGCGGTTCTCCTGGGCTTGCTGATGATCGCGGGTGTTCGCACCAACGCTCCTCTCAAGACCGCAAGCGCCCCCACGGAGTTGCCTAAGGTGAATGTTTTGGGCCTTCAGGCCCAAGCGCTAGAGCTGTCGGTGACTCGTGGTCCCGCGGCTGACGCGACCAGTGCCCACCAAAAAGAAATCGCTAAACAGGTTTTAGCGACCGTTAAAGCTGAAATCCCGAAACAATACAAAAACCGGGCTTTTGAAATCGCTCGCGCCGTTATTATCGAAGCCAATCACCACATGATGGATCCGTTTTTCCTTCTCGCCGTGATCAAAACTGAGAGCAGCTTCCGTGTGAAGGCCCGCGGCCGTCATGGTGAAGTGGGATTGATGCAGATTATGCCGCAAACCGCTCGCTGGATCGCCGCTCAAGCCGGCATGGAGCCCAATCACATCGATTTGGAAGATCCCGCGACCAACATCCGCCTCGGCGCCACTTATTTCGCCTCCTTGCGCCGCGCTTTTAACGGTTATGGCTCACGCTATATCGCCGCCTACAATATGGGTCCGGCGAATGTGCGCAAGCTTACCGCGGCCAACATCGAACCCGTGGTTTATCCCAGCAAGGTTTTACGGAACTATCAGGGTTTTTATCGCAAACTCGATTCCTCGATCAGCACCGAGAATATCGCCAAGGGTAAAGGCAAGGTTAAATCCAAAAAACTTCCCAAACTTGAATCACGCAACGACAAGTCACCAACTTGCAAAAGCACCTTCTGTCCCACATCGCGGTTTCAATCATCGATGCCCAACTGGACCAGCACCTAAGATCACATAAATAAAAAAAAACCCGAACACGAGGTTCGGGTTTTTATCTTTAACGAGTTCGCCGCGAAGGACGCCTTGGGCGCCCGCCCCGGTTCCTAACTCGGAATTACATCATGTCCATTCCGCCCATTCCGGGAGCGCCCGGCATTCCAGCGCCTTTTTCTTCTTTCTTCGGCGCTTCGGCGATCATGGTTTCAGTGGTGAGCATCAAAGAAGCCACGGAAGCGGCGTTTTCCAAGGCGCAGCGAACGACTTTCACCGGATCGATCACGCCGTCCTTGATAAGGTCGGTGTATTCTTCAGTGAGAGCGTTGAAGCCCCAGGAAGCGTTCTTATCGGAGAGAACGCGGTCAAGAACGATGGCTCCATCCAATCCGGCGTTGAAAGCGATTTGACGGATCGGCTCTTCGCAAGCGCGACGGATGATGTTCACGCCGGCGCGTTGCTCATCGGAATCCACTTTGAGGTTCTCGAGAGCGCGGGAAGCGCGGAGGATGGCGGTACCACCACCAGCCACGATACCTTCTTCAACAGCGGCGCGAGTGGCGTTCAAAGCGTCCTCAACGCGAGCTTTCTTCTCTTTCATTTCAACTTCGCTCGGAGCACCGACATGGATGACGGCGACACCACCGGCCAACTTCGCGAGACGCTCTTTGAGCTTCTCTTTGTCGTAGTCGCTGGTGCTTTCTTCGATTTGAGCCTTGATTTGATTAACGCGAGCCTGGATAGACTTTTTGTCGCCGGCGCCGTCGATGATCGTGGTGTTGTCTTTGTCGACCACGATGCGCTTAGCGGTACCGAGGCTGTTGATGTTAGCTTGCTCGAGCTTTTGACCGACTTCCTCGGAGATGAGGGTTCCACCGGTCAACACGGCGATGTCTTCCAACATGGCTTTGCGGCGATCGCCGAAGCCAGGAGCTTTGACCGCGCAGACGTGGAGCGTGCCGCGCAACTTGTTCACCACGAGAGTGGCGAGAGCTTCGCCTTCAACATCCTCAGCGATGATCAAGAGCGGACGACCGGATTTCGCAACGCCTTCCAAAATTCCGATCATGTCTTTCATCGAGCTGATTTTCTTGTCGTAGATCAGAACGTAGGCGTTCTCGAGGATCGCTTCCATTCTCTCGGCGTTGGTCACGAAGTACGGAGAGAGATATCCGCGGTCGAACTGCATACCTTCAACGACTTCAAGCTCGGTCAAAGCGGTTTTGCTTTCTTCCACGGTGATCACGCCTTCACGGCCGACTTTTTCCATGGCTTGAGCGAGCATTTCACCGATTTCTTTGTCGTTGTTCGCGGAGATGGCGCCGACTTGAGCGATTTCTTTTTCGCCCTTAACCGGCTTGGCGATTTTCTTGAGTTCTTCAACGACCGTGGCGACGGCTTTATCGATACCGCGCTTCACTTCGGTGGGGTTGTGACCGGCGGCCACGATTTTGGCGCCTTCACGGAAAACAGCTTGCGCCAACACAGTGGCGGTGGTGGTTCCGTCACCGGCGTCATCGTTGGTTTTGCTGGCGACGTCTTTCACCAACTGGGCGCCCATGTTTTCGAATTTGTTTTCGAGTTCGATTTCTTTAGCGACCGTCACACCGTCTTTGGTGATGAGGGGAGCGCCAAAAGATTTTTCGATAACGACGTTGCGGCCTTTGGGGCCGAGGGTCACTTTAACGGCATTAGCAAGGATGTTAACTCCGCGGAGGATGGAGTTACGAGCGTCTTCGCTGAATCGCAATTCTTTACTCATTTTTATTTACCTCTTTCTTAGTTCATGATTCCGAGAATATCTTCTTCGCGCATCATCAAGTACTCGTCGCCGTTGAGCTTAAGCTCGGTGCCGGCGTATTTGCCAAAGAGCACTTTGTCGCCCACTTTCACGTCCAACGGAGTGACTTTTCCGTCTTCAGAAACACGGCCCTTACCGGTGGCCACGATTTCTCCACGCTGGGGCTTTTCTTTTGCGGTGTCAGGGATGATGATCCCGCCGGCTGTTTTTTCTTCTTCCGGCATGCGGCGAACCAGAACACGATCGTGCAGAGGACGTACTCCAATCTCTGCTCTTGCCATAAAAATACCTCCTGTCGACAAAAATAGGCAAAATAACCCAATTAAATGGACAATGATCATCGCCAATATGGACGGCGCTGAACGGGTGTCAAGGCGGAGGCCAAAAAAATTTAGTTACGTGAAGGAGCGAACCGAGGAAGCCCGCTCACCACAGGTGGATTACGCCGCGCGTCAGTCGTGTTCCCCTTGAGGAGAAGGAGTTTCGCGACCTCGCTTAACTCCTCTTTACTCCACTTATCCACCAACTTCTGCACATTTTCGGGGTCGGCTTCGAGAGATGGTAAATAAATGTTTACATAATCAATCATCTGCAACTTGTGGGCGGTTTCAAGACTTTCTTTGGCTCGCCGTAATTCCTTTTCCGCCAGCTCAAGCGGGTCCTTTCCCGCCGTATCCTTGGTTAAAGGAAGTTTACCGGCTTTAAGCTGATTCATCCGGGCGGTGGCTTTAAACAGCCCGTTGGTGGCGACTTCGACCTGCTGGTCTTTCCAGACGGCGAATGTGTAGGGGGGCGCATGGTCTTCGGAGACTTCCGCCGGTTGGGCGAAACCGGTCAGCGAAAGCAGAATGGCTGACAAAATGGAAACGATCATCATGGCTGACCCTTCCTCCTGCCCCGCCTAGATCCAAAGTGTGTGCCAGGCAAACGGGCCAACTCATTGGATTTCATCGAAAATCCGCGCCCATTTTCGGCGCCCAAACCTTGCAAAAATTTCGCAAGCCCTCTAGGTTGAGTCGATGTTGATCGCTATCCTGTCTATCGCCGTCTTCGGTTTGATTTTGCTTTCCGGTTACCTATGGACATCCAGGGAAAAGGCCCTGCGCTTACTGGCCGTAGAACAAAAAGAGACCGAGCTCCTCAGATCCCAGCAAGCCACCCGCGAGCAGATGAATGAAACCTTCAAGGGGCTCGCGGCCACCGCGCTCGAATCGTCCATGGGACAGCTCCTGACCCTGGCTCAAAGCACCTTTAAGCCGATGAACGAGGCTCTCGCTCAGTATCAACAGCAACTGTCGTTGCTTGAGAAAGACCGGGTTCGCTCCTTTCAGATGCTCGATAGTGAATTGAAAAAAGTGATCGAGGGCCAAGTTCTTCTCGCCCGCGAGACCGGAGCCTTGAAAGACGCGTTAAAGAAACCGCATGTGCGCGGCCGGTGGGGTGAAGTGCAGCTTCGCAATTGCATTGAACTCGCGGGGATGTCGGAGCACGCCGATGTGGTCTTTCAGGATTTTCAATCCGACGAGGAGGGCGGGCGCCACATTCCTGACATGATCGTCCGCATGCCGGGCGGCCGTTGCGTGGTGGTTGATGCGAAAACGCCGATCGATGCGTTTTTAAATTCGCTGGAGGCCGTGAGCGAAGAGGAACGGCGGGCGGAGATGCTCCGCCATGGTAAGCATGTCAAAGAACATGTTAAGAAACTCTCCACTCGCGCTTACTCTCAAGTGATCAAGGAAAGCGCCGATTTTACGGTGTTGTTTTTGCCCAATGAAAGCTTCCTCTATGCCGCGCTGGAAGCGGAGCCGGACATCGTGGAATTCGCGCTTCAGAAAAAAGTTTTAATTGCGACGCCGCCCACTTTAATCGGACTGCTCAAAGTGATTCGCTACGGCTGGAGCGAACAGCGCATGGCTGAAAATGCGCAGCGGATCTCGGAATTGGGGCAAGAGCTTCATAAACGGCTTTGCGATTTCGTGGACACTTACATCGCCGTCGGAAAGCACATCGATAAAGCCAAAGAGGAATTTGATAAAGGCCGTGCGCGGCTTGAAAGCCGGGTCTTGGTTCAAGCGAGAAGGTTCGAAGCTCTGGGGGCCAAGTCCAATCGAAGTTTGATCGAGCCGCCGCCCGAAGGTTCTTAAAACTCCAGACGCTTGTGCCTCGCCTTCGCCAGTAACATTTCAAACTCACCGCGGGGAATGTATTTGGCTCCCCACTTACGGGCGAGACCGATCGCCATTTGCGTGTCCATGAATGTGTGACCGTTCTCTTGGAGCCGTGAGATCAACGCATAAAAGGCGAGCTTGGTGGCATTTGGTTCAAGAAAAAACATGCTCTCACCGGTGAACACACCGTTGATGAACACGCCGTAAAGTCCGCCCACCAAACGATCGCCGCGCCAGACTTCCACACTATGGGCCAATCCTTGCCGGTGTAAAGCGGTGTAAGCTTTTTTGATTTGATCGGTGATCCAGGTGGATTCCGGCACTTTCCGATCGCTCACCGGATCATAACGGGTTCGGGGAACCGTCGAACAAAGTTCAATGACCTGTTCGAACGCCTGATCAAAGGTCACGCGAAGTTCGCCGGACTCAAACTGTTTTCGCAGAAATTTTCGATCCGACCGGCTGATGGACAATTCATTGAAAAAGAGAACGCCTCTCAAGGGTGGACGATGCCACCGTCCATATCCCAATTCGTCGGCACCCCAAGGAAACACGCCTCGCGAATAGGCGCCCAGCAACGCCTCTGGCGTCACCAGCACGCGGTTGGTGACGAATCCGTTAAGGCCGTCCATCGGCGGTCGTTCGAATTCATTATGGTTATGCAGTAAATATTCGCAATCCAAAGAGTTCAACGTGAGGCCACGGGATTTTTCAAGTTCGTGTTGACGTTGAATGTTCGCGGAAACGGGTAGGGCGATCAGAAAAATAGTGATTAGACCCAGCACCCGACAGCAACCGCTAAAACACATTCGCTCGCACATGGTCCTTCAATCTATCCTCAACCCCTTCATGTGCCCAATTTTTTCGCTTTCCCGAATTCCGGGTTTTTGAGGTCAAGTCCTGACTCATCGGAGCGTATAAAAAAATTTCGTTTAGATTTAACGGATGCGGCGGTCTTCGCGCAGCGTGGCCGGATGCGGTTCCCTACCTATTTAAAGACACTCTAGGCCGGACTTTTGCTAAATTACCGTGTTGAGAGATCAGAATGAGGTAATTCATGCTTTTACGGCGCATTTTTGTCACTTCTGTCGCAATCCTAGCCACTTTGGCTTTAGCGGCGGGTTGCACGAATAAGAATGATCGCGAATTGGAAGAGGCCGCCCGGCGGGAGCGGGCGCAAGCGGCGCTGAAAGAGGGCACCGAGGCGTTAACCAAATCCGAAACCATTCGCCAGGAACTTTCGCAAGAGTTTCGAATCATCATCTTGGATTACCCGTTAAAAAGCGGAACCCAAAAAATCGAGCCGGAAAAGCTGGGCCAGAACTATAATTGGCGCCGCCTCTCATTGGAGGAACGACAAGCGGCTAAAGAAAAACTCGCGCAATACGGCACCTTGATCAGCAAAGTCATCGAGATTGATTCCCGTCGTGGTATTTACGTCACTCACATGAATAAGATTCGCTCGCGGAAAATGGCCGCCGATGCGTTTCAAGATTCACTGAACAATTTTGAAGAAATCAACGGACCCACGTTCAATCCGCCGAAAAACGAGAACGAACGGGTCTACATCGGCGACACGCCGTTTTAAAACGGTTTGGTCAACGCCAGCCACGCGGCGAACGAGCCGAGTATCACCCAAAGGACGATCAGCTTCGCCCCCCACTTGTGAGCCCTTCGCTTCGCGAGCATAAGGCTCATCCCCAAACTGAACCAAACCAAAATCTTCAGCCATACCCAAAGGGGCGGGCTTTCAGTTAAGCCCAGGCGGGCCAAGAGCCCAAACCCTGTGACCAAAGCCAGGCTCATACCGATTCCATGAATGAGCGCGAGCGGGATTCTCGGGCTGGGAAACTTCTGTACGGGATAAAAAGTGCTGACGCCCCAAAGACCGGCGAGCCCGGTGAAGATCAACAGAATCCCCGTGATGTGCAAGACCTTATAAGTTTCGAATGACATTGGCGTTGATCTTATTGCCGACGGTTCAATTCTGTCCACTTCATGGATCATTTAATGCAGTGTTTGCAGAATCAAAGACCAGGAGACGAACCCATGGGAAAGAATTCCACTAAGATTCGTTACGCTGTCATAGGTTTGGGACATATTGCCCAGGTCGCTGTTCTTCCCGCATTTAAGAACGCCGAAAATTCCGAACTGGTGGCCTTGATATCCTCGGATCCGGAAAAATTAAAAAGGCTCAGCCGAAAATATAAAGTTGAATGCGTTGGAAACTATGACGATCTCGAACAATGTCTTGATGAAGCGGCGGCGGATGCCGTTTACATCGCCACACCCAACACCCGCCACAAGGAATTTGTCATTCGCGCGTCGAGGATGGGGGTACATTCATTGTGCGAAAAGCCGCTGGCCACAACGGTGCGCGATTGCGAAGCCATGATCGAGTCGGCGCGAAAGTACAATGTGAAATTGATGACCGCGTATCGGCTTCATTTCGACGCCGCCAACCTTGAGGCCATTGAAATCGCCAAGTCGGGCCGATTGGGTGAGTTGAGATACTTCACCTCGGATTACAGCATGCAGATCAAAGAGGGAAACATCCGTCTGCAAAAGAAACTCGGCGGAGGGCCGTTATTTGACATTGGGATCTACTGCATAAACGCCGCCCGTTACATATTCCGGTCGGAACCGGAAACGGTCATGGCCATGTCCGTTCGCGGCCGGGATCCTCGTTTCAAGGAGGTCGACGAAATGGTGGCCGCTCTCATGCGATTTCCGGGCGGAATGATCGCGAACTTTACGAGCAGCTTCGGCGCTTCGCGAGCGAGTTATTATGAAATCGTCGGAACCAAAGGAAAACTCCGGGTGGAGCCGGCGTTCAGCTACACCGAGGAATTGAAACACAAACTCACTCTCGGTGGAAAAACAACGACCAAAACATTTGCCAAGCGCGATCAGTTCGCGGCGGAACTGGTTTATTTTTCGGATTGCATCGCGCATGACAAACCGATCGAGCCCAGTGGAGAAGAAGGATTGGCGGATATTCGTGTGATTGAAGCCATTAACGAATCGGCGCGAACGGGTCGCGCCTGTCCGGTTCGGTCGCGTGATCGAGAGCTTCGTCCTGATATCAAACAATGTTTTCGCAAGCCGCCGGTTAAACCTCCGCAACTTGTCCATGTCAGCGCGCCATCATTGAATTAGAGGAAATTGCGAACGCGGAAATGGGGCACACTTCTTCACCGATTATCCAGATACGACACACAACACGCGGTGCAATTCGAAATGTGGCACCTCAGTTGCACATTCGCGCTTCATAGGAGGTGTTTATGGCTGAGAAAAAATCGCGTAATTCCGGACGAAGCCGTCGCGGATTCGCGGCGATGCCTCGCGAACAGGTCCGCCGTATCGCTTCGATGGGTGGTCGCGCGAGTCATGGCGGGCGGAGATCCGGCAACGAAGAAAATGCGAACAGCGAAGATGAAGAATCCTAGGGTGAGTGGCGCGGGAATCGATGGTGATGATGATCCAGATGAAATAGTGGATGGTGAAAAGTTCGAAACAAGCACTGACAGATTAATCGATTTGTTACTAACAAACCCTCACAATGGAGGAAAATATGCCAGCAGCTCGAAGAGGAAGATCAGCGTCAAACGGAAGACGTAAGAGTTCCCGTTCCCGCAAAAGCTCGGCTTCGAACGGTCGGCGCAAGCGTTCCACTTCACGTCGGCGGACCGCAAGCGCAACGTCGTCACGAGGTCGGGGAACAACAACGCGCCGGAGAAGTACATCAACTTCCCGCCGTGGTCGAGGCAGTTCACGATCGGCGTCGACGGGTGGATCGCAAAGCACCTGGGCCCGAGCGGCAAGGTCACGCTAAATACCAGAAGAATTGAATCGGCCGGTTTTGGGAAGCCTGGCCGGTTCAGTCCGCGGGTTGATATTTACGTAAGATCGCCACCAGAGATTCACGGTGCAAGGGCTTTGACAGAAATGCCGTGCATCCGGACTCAAAACACTTTTCCCGCTCCTCTTTCATGGCGTGAGCGGTTAGTGCCACGATCGGGCCTTTGTAGCCTGATTGTCTGAGGACCCGAGTGGCCTCAAAGCCGTCCATCTTAGGCATTCGGACATCCATCAGGATCAAATGATAGTTCGATCGTTGCGCCTTTTTAACGCCGTCCTCACCATCACCGGCCAAATCAACTTCAATGCCCATTTTGTTAAGCAGAATTTTGATCAGCGACTGATTGTCCGGTGAATCATCGACCAGCAAGACACGCATTCTGGAAAAAACGGTATTCTCATTTGGATAAGAAAATTTAGCGGGCATGGGCCTGGACGAGTAGGCGAATTCACGGGCGGGGATCATCTTGGCGTCAGTTGGAACTTGTACTCGGATGCGGGCAGTGAAGACGCTGCCCTTACCGACCTCGGTGGATTTAAGAACCAAATCGCCGCCCATTTTCTCACATAACCTTTTGGTTAAGATGAGCCCCAATCCGGTTCCGCCGAACTTTCGCGTCGTTGAGGTTTCGGCCTGTTCGAAGGGTTTGAAAATTCTGGCCAACTGTTCTGGAGTGATTCCCGGGCCGGTGTCGCTGACTTCAAATTCAATGAATCCATCCTCGTAAGTGACACTGACAATCACCGATCCCTTGTCAGTGAACTTAATCGCATTGCCGACGATATTCGTGAGGATTTGTTTTAAGCGGATTGGATCCGACACAATCAGATCCGGAATCGGTGTTTTGGTTACGATTTTAAAATCAATGGCGTTTTCGCGGGCGCGAAACCCCATGATATCTCCGATTTCAGAAAGACAATCAAGCAATGGCACTTGGACCTTTTCAATCAGAAGCATTCCAGCCTCAACTTTTGAAAGATCGAGGATATCGTCGATAATTCGGATCAATTGTCCTGAATTCCGTTCGATGATGGCGATGTATCCGTCCAATTCTTCGCGGGAGAGATCGCGTCGTTTCATTAAGTCGATGAAACCCACGATGGCGCCGAGTGGAGTCCTGATTTCGTGACTCATGTTGGCCAAAAACGCGCTTTTGGCGTGATTGGCGGCCTCGGCGGCGCGCGTGGCTTCGATCAGCTTTCCGTTACTGACTTCCACGAATCGTTGGGCGGCGTGTGAGATTCCCTGATCGATGAAATTATTGATCCGTTCGGCGGATTCATTATCGATGTAAACATTGTTATTCAATTCCCGAAAGGTCACCCTGCGTAGGATGCGGAATTCATCGATGATTTGCTCAAGATTGTACTCTTCCATTTCAGCTCTTTTCTCGGCGTACTCCTCGGTGACCTGTTTTCCTTCGTGAATATGACTTTCGGAGCCACTGGTGAGCGCGAGACTGAGTTTTTCCAGATACTTTGGCAGGGAGTCGATGAGTGTGAGGGTCGAGCGCTCTTGTGCGGCGTCCAGATTGGCGCGAACTTCCTGTTCCCAATTCTGGCAAATCGAATTTGTGTTTCGGCGTATGTAATCAGCGACTATTTCAAATCGTGTCAACCTCTCCTAACCCCGATTGTTTGAGTTTCAGCGCATTTGCTGTTGCCGTTTTTTTCTGCCCTGTTGCACGAGGTAGTAAAAGGCAATCGCGAACGTAATGACCAAAAACACAAAGCCGGTGAGCATTGTGAGACTCAATCCCAAAGCCAAAACGGTTTGCGTAAACGGATTCGGCTCTGTGGGCGGTGGTGCCACGGGCGGGGGCACAGGCGGTCGTTGGACGAGAAGCTCCAGGTACCTCATGGTCTTAGAAAAGAGGTGCAAAAACTTTGCCTTGTCGCTCAGCCCACCGGTAGGCTAATAGGACGTTGATGCACGAGCCCATCACACTTAAGCCCCTCGGTTGGCTTCGCTCCGATTTTCAGCAGAAATTCGGAACGCCTCGCCAGGGATTTTTAGCGAAAAACAGTCGTGCGACCGTTGAATTGTCGCCTGAATGGAAAGGTCGCGGGATTTTCAGCGGCCTCGAAGGCTTCAGCCATGCGTGGATCTTGAGTTTTCTGCATCTCAGCCAAAACACGCGGATTCGCGGCAAAATTCATCCTCCGAGATTGAGAGGAACGAAGACCGGGATTTTGGCGTCGCGAAGTCCGCACCGTCCTAACAATATCGGCTTAACTTTGGCGCGAGTCCTCGCCTGTGAAGGGGACAGATTGATTCTTGGCGAAGTGGACCTTGTGGACGGAACGCCGATACTCGATATCAAGCCGTATGTGGCGGAAGCGGACAGGCCGGAAACATATTCCTCGGGCTGGCTCGATCAGGCTTGCGATCTGATCACCGAATGTGAGTTCACCGAAGAGGCTCGAAAAGAACTTCGCGCGAATGTTTCGGACCCGGAGCGGATTCAGAATTTAATTTACGAGATGATATCAAACGATCCCAGGCCGCCCGCCTATTTGAAACGCGAGCCCGCGGAGTTCGCGGTCTGGGTGGCGGGTCTCAACGTAAAGTTCCGATATCAACAGAATAAGTTCATCGTGCATTCGGTTGAACGCACTTAGAACGGCGGACTTTTATAGTAAACGTAAGTTTCACCCTGATAGGTCAGGGTGTTTTGATCCGCTGACAACACGAATTGCGCGGGATCGTACGCCGCTTGAGTAACGGTGTCATCACATCCATCACCGCTTAAATGCACCACTTGTGAACCCGAAAAAAGCGTGATTCGGGCCTTATAACTCTGCACTTGCGTGTTGGTGGCCGGAGAAAGGCAGGTGTAGCCTTGCTCGATCAGATAATAGGATCTTTCGCCTAAACTCGCGGGGTTTTTCGTCATCTTCAATTCGCCCCCCTGATCGCAACTTTGGTAGAGAACGACCGACCCAAGTAAAGCGAAAAGGGACATGACGACGACTTTAAGTCCAGCTTTGTTCATACCCCTATTTTCATCCGGCTTTGTTCGCTTGTCGAGTGTTACGGCGGTTCACACCGACATATGTCTAAAAATGAGATCCTGGCCCGGTCACGGAATCCCAGTCCTTATATACTTTACGCAAAGGATGGAGGTTACGAGTGCGCGTTCGGGCAGTGCTCCTGATTATCGTATTGGCCGTATTGTCTTTAGGTTTTTTTGAACCCGAATACGAGGAAATTTTTGTTCCCGTAAACATTCCGCCGCCGTCTTCGGAAGATCCTTCCGTGGTCAGGAGCCGGATCGTAAAAGTCCGGGATTTCGTGCCGCTCGGCTCGGATGCTTATCAGGGAGCCAGCGGAATCACGTTCAACTTCTTTGACGATTTTCGGGTGCAAGCGGTCAAGGAACGTCTGGAATGGCGTGGAGAGGACCGCTACTCTTGGTTGGGTCAGGCGTTAGGCTCAGTGACTTACAGTCATATCATCCTTACGCGCGAGGCGAATACGTTCGGCGGCCATTTCCAAATCGACGGGCGGCATTTTCAATTATCACCCCTTGGCGATGGCAATTATCTCATCCAGGAAATTCAACCGGCGATCCGCTTTCACGATGGTGTGATTCGCGCGCCGAAAGGTCCGGCGAGGATGAGGCCTAAAGCCGCTCCTCCCGATGACGGTTCGGTGATCGACGCGATGATCGCTTATACCGAAAGCGCCGGAGCCTCGCGATCCAACATCGTCAACACGGCTCAACAAGTGATAGACCAAATGAATCTGGCGTTCACAGTGAGCGGCATTGGCTCCCGGGTACGTCTCGTTCGTCTTGTTAAAACGGATTACAGTGAAGTCGGAAATGATTTGCAGACCGACTTGAACCGGCTTTATTTTCCCAATGACGGGTACATGGATGATCTTCATGCCGAGCGCGAAAAGTACGGCGCTGACTTCGTCATTCTCATGATCAACGGCAACAGGTCGAATGTGTTGGGTCTCGCCTTCCTGAGCGACACCTCGGCGGATGGTTCCGCCGCCTTCGGTGTTGTGCAAACTTACTTGATGGAAACTCTGCACGTGTTCGCTCACGAAGCCGGTCATATTCTCGGGAGCCACCATGACCGCGCCACCACAACCGATCCGGGAGCCTTCACTTACTCGCACGGTTACTATGATAATGTCGCCGATTTCGGAACGATCATGTCCTATAACGGCACGACCAAGATCGGTTATTACTCCAATCCGAACGTGAATTATAACGGGCGTCCAACCGGTGTGTTGCATACCGATCCGAATTCCGCGGACAACGCCCGGTCCATCAATAATATGGTTCCCGTGGTCGCCTCTTTCAAAACTTCGGTGGTTCCAGAATCCCAGTCCAACGAGGTCGTCGCGGCCGGCTGTTTTATCGCGACGGCGGCTTATGGCAGTTCGCTTCAACCAAAGGTGATGATGCTGAGACGCTTTCGCGACCGCGTCTTGAATCAGTCGGTGATCGGGCGTTGGTTGGTAAAAACTTATTACTCGATCTCACCCGCGATCGCGCAGTTCATAGAGGACAACCCCGGACTGAAACCAGTCGTGCGCGCCTCATTGCTTCCCGTGATCGGGCTGGTTGAAAGTCTCTATGGGGCGAGATTGCAATGAAGACATTAACTTCGGCATTGATCATGATGGCGCTTGCGCCCTTCGCATGGGCGCAGCAGCCTACGACCGAAGGCGGGAGCATCCGTATTGGTGCCGCCTATTGGTTCGCCCAAGCCATGTCCGGTGAAGTGTCGGGATATGACATGATCGGTGCCAGTGACGAGCTTCACGCCAAAACCAATTACTACCTGTTCATCCGCACGATGGGTCATAGCTTCGGTTCAATTCCATACAATGTGGAGTTTCAGTGGACGCCGTTGTTAATGGAAAGCGAGGACACGGTTCCCGTGCACACCATCGTGGCGGATAGCTATGACCTCAATTTATTTTGGCGGCTTTCGGATTGGTTTGATCTGGGCGCGGGCGCGCGTTTTGTGAACATGGAAGTGGAAGAGGATTTTAAAACCTCGGCCAATTCACTTCGATATCGTTATTTCATGCCGATGGCTTTTTCGCGAGTGCACGTCAGCATGTACGGAAACATTTTTCTGGACGTGACGGGACGGCTTTCGGGCAATGGCAAGCACTCACAATCCTCGGACGTGTCCGCCAAGGCCCAATGGGAATTCAGCCAGAACATTCACTTTGCTTTGGGCTATCGCACCATCTCAATGAAGTTGGATCGAACCGGGTTGGACACACATATTCGGATGGAGGGGCCGATCGTTGAACTACATGCGGTGTTTTAAGAAGCTTCTTTTGGTTGGTTTTTTGTTTTGGGCCCCATTGGGTCACAGTGGCGAACTCAATCTCATGTACTGGCATCAAATGTTAAGTGATCAAGAAGCCAGTGGAGAAAATTTGGTCGGTGGATATGGGGAATTTCCGGAGCAACCTTTCGGCTTCGCTTCTTACCGGGGGAAGAACTTTAAGGTGATGGGCACGCCGCAGAGATTTGAAAGCGAAGATGACGTCCCCTTAAAAACTTACCGATTTGATAGCTATGATCTCGCCTTTTTCGGTCAGTTCACAAAGAGAATCGCGCTCGGAGCGGCTCTCCGTGTGATCGACCTTTATGCTGAAGAAGATTTTATCACCGTTAAAAACTCAAGCCGATATTTGCTCTTTGTACCAATGGCTTTCGCCAGCTGGAACTATGATCTTCTCAAATGGCTGACTTTGGATGTTGAAGCCTGGGGCTCAACCGGTAAAGGGCGGGAGTACATGGATGTCATTGCTCTGGGTTACCTGCCGATTTCCAAGAGACTGCACTTGGGTGCCGGATACCGGAACAATCTGGTGCGCTTCAAGAAAAAGGATGAAATCGATCTTAAGTTTCGCGCTGAGGGCTGGGTCGCCGGTTTAAAAATGGTATTTTAACTTTGTGGCGCTTCCGGCGCTTGTTCATAATGTCCAGATTGCAGTGGCAAAATGTTTTATCGCAGATGATCGGACGTCGAGGCAATTCGACCAGATCCGGTTCTTGAACGTTTCCGAGTTTTCCACCGACATAGCACCAGCCTCTATAAACATCTCCGTTGGTATTCACTACAAGTTGACTGAGTCCGATCCAACACTCCCAACCAAACCAATTGTTCTGACGACCGGCCACGATGTCGGATGGTCTGGTGAGTTTTTTCGATCCATCTTGATAGACTTCATATAAGGCGCCCCGGTAATTCCGGCGCGGCCGCGTGGTTTTGGGAATCTCCCGACCTTTCTGAATGTATTCCAGTTGCTCTGGCGTGTAGTCGTAGAGCTTATCTTTGAAATCGACCAAAAGAGGCTGAACGGCGAGAGTGATATCGGTCACGTTTTTCGCGAACCAGTTGGCCAATTCCGCGCACCTATCGAAGTGAGCCGGATGCATCATGACGTTCACGTGCACGGTGAGGGAATCCTTCAGCAGCAATACGACCTTCTTAAAATGCTCAGGTTCCGCGGATTCCGAGTGGAAGCTCAGGCAAACCTGATCCAGAACGGGTTTCAGGTTCTCCCAGTATTCCAAACGCCGGCTTCCATTGGAGATGATCCCGGTCTCGGCACCCTGGCTTTTGAGGTGTGCCAGCACGGACCGCAATCCTTTAAAAAGTGTGACTTCTCCACCGGTGAATTCGAAGAAAACGCGCTGACCGAGGTGGCGATCGTAATGATTAATGACCCGGTCACAAAACCGTTTGATTTTATCGATGTCAGGCCAGGGAATGGAGCCGTCGTGCAATCCCTTCAGACAGTAGCTGCACGAGTAATTGCAGGTGTTCCCCAGGCACCAATTCACCACGAATATACGATCGTGGAGCTTATTATGGTGTTCGATCGCGACTACATCCATCACCATACAGCTTAATTGAAGCGTGATTGATTACAACGTGATTTATTAGCTGGATCGTTTGTCGATTTGGAAATAAATTGGGGCCGTTATGAAAACACGAAGACTGGGTGATTCGCCTTTAAATGTTTCTGTTCTTTGTTTTGGCGGCAATGTTTTTGGCTGGACCGTTGATAAAAAGCGCTCGTTCGAATTACTCGACGCGTTCGTTGAAGCCGGTGGTAATTTTATTGATACCGCGAATATGTACGGCTCATGGGTTCCGGGGAATCAGGGCGGCGAGTCCGAGATGATTATCGGCGAGTGGATGAAGGCGAGAAAAAATCGCGAAAAGGTCGTTGTGGCCACCAAGGTCGGAATGGAAATGCGGGGTCAAAGCGGTCTGGCTAAAGCCTACATCCTTCGAGAAGTGGAAGAGTCTCTGGTTCGGCTGCAAACCGATTATATCGACCTTTATATTTCCCACAAGCCCGATCCCTCGACGCCGATCGAAGAAACCATGGAAGCCTACGCTTTATTGGTCAAGCAGGGGAAAGTTCGGGTTTGTGGCGCGTCCAATTATTCCGGCCAAGAACTGCGCGAAGCCATTGAAACAAGTATTAAGCGGGACTTCCCCCGCTATCAATCGCTGCAGCCACTTTATAATTTGTATGACCGGGAACAGTTTGAAAAGGAACTGCGGCCGGTTTGCGAAGAATACAATTTGGGCGTCACTCCTTATTACGCGCTCGCCGCGGGATTTCTGACCGGGAAGTATCGCAAGGCCGAAGATCTTGTGGGAAGCGAGCGTGGCGACACGGTCGCGAGAAGGTATATGAACGAGCGCGGTCATCGTGTCTTGGCGGTTCTTGATGAGGTGGCTAAGGACTGCGCCACCACGCCCGCGGTCGTGGCCCTGGCTTGGTTGATCAACCAACCGACGGTGACTTCGGCCATCGCCAGCGCCACCACGATTGATCAGCTTCGTGAACTTGTGAAATCCACTGAGATCGAGCTGGGTCAACGAGGTCTATGACTTCATCGATCGCTTTCCCTTCGCCACATTGATTCATCTCAACTTTCGGCCAAGTGACTGTGCTGAGTGTCCCATTTTCCTTTGCCAAACATCCCTCTGGACTAACGGAATCGGTTCAACGCCCTTAACGTAAGATGACGATCCATTCAAGGGCGTCGCGGATGTTGCACTCATTCTTCATTACATTGCTGCTCTTTTTAGCTTCGGAGCCGCAGGTGGGATTCGCAAATGACTGTTTCATCGCGTCGCCCTTTTTTATTACTTTCGGCCAAGTGATTGTGCCGAATGTTCCAATTTTTTTTGCTAGATGTCTTGGGGACTGACTGATCTCAGCCGTGTTCGTACCGTAAAGATTGCGATCCTTTCAATAGGGCGCCTCGAAGTAAATAGATGATCATTATTTTTCATGTGTGAGGTGGTTTATGAATAAAAAGCTGATCGCCATTCCATTTTTAGTCATGTTCGGTCTTTTTCTTGGTTGCCAAAACGATGACAACAAAACCGAAATCAGCAGTGGTGAATCGCCGATTCTCGTGGAGACCGACACGATCGAGGTCACTACCAAAAAAGGACCAAATGTCACGCTATCGTGGACTGCGGCCAGCTATTCCGCTGGCGATCCGGCCGAGCTCGCATACAAGGTCTATTGTTCCACCGATGACAATCTTGATACCGTGGCTTCAACCGAGGCCAACGGCACTGGCTATGGTGACTTTGAAATAAACACGACAAGCAAGGTTGTGACCGGATTGGCGCTGCTTACAACATATTATTGCAATGTGATCGTAAAGGGCCCGGATGGTTATAAGGCGCTTTATAAGCGGGTCTCCTTTAGCACTTTGATCAAGGGTGACATTCGCAAGGACGGGGAAATTCACGACAAAGCCGCGCGGAGCCATTCCGTTGTGGCCTTATCAGAGGCTAAATATTTCATCGCGGCGGACTATTTCGGCGGACCGGCAAAGTTCACGGTGATCGATTCAGAGGGTAACGTAATCAAGGCGTTAACCAATTTCGATTCCAACACGCAGATGCAATTTTCCGCTCAAGCCAAAGCCGAGGGGAGTGATGATGTCTTTATCTCTTTCGGGGACTCCGCGGACTTCTCGAAGGGAACATTGATTTCATTGGATGGGAGCAACGATTGGTCCGTGAGTGCGCCAACCGTGTATACGACCGACAACATAAGTATACCCTTGGAAGGTTTTGCACGCTTTGCGAGTGGGAAATTTATCACCTATTTCGTTAATATAACAGACGACAAATCCGGAATCGTGATTCATAACGCTGACGGTTCGACGGACGTACCTGAAATCCAACTTTTTGATAATATAGGCGAACAGGCCGGCAGCATCGCCATTCTTCCGAATGATGAAGCTTTTATCGCGGCAACGGATTACCCGGATAATTACAAAGGTAAGTTTTTGGTTGTTGACCAAACGGGGGCTATAAAAAAACCGCTGACCACATTCTCCAGCGATCAAGTGACAAATACGTTACGCTTTCCTCTCACAACGTCCGTTCTCGAAAACGGAAAGGTGTTCCTGGCCTATACCGAAAACAATAAAGTGAAAGCGAGATTTGTCGATCCAAATGATTGGTCCATGACCAATCCCGTGGTCTACGTCGATAATAATTTGGGCGGATTGGGATCGATCCATCTTGGGGAGAATTATGTGCTTCTCGCTTATCCCGACGAAGATGACGAGAAGGGAAAATTCATGATCATTGATGGTGACGGCAACGTGGTGCTTGGTCCGAAAGTTTTCTCCGATGTTCAACCGTACAACCTTGGCTTAGCCAAAGGGAGCGATGAAACCGTTCTCATTGCTTATGGTATGGTAGGCATCAATGGAAGCCGATACGTGATCATCGAGTGATCACCCCGTTCATCAAATGGAACTGGTCCCGGGACCAGTTCCAATCATGGGCGAACGCAGTTCGCCGCCGGACACGAACCGTGCCCGGGCACGGTGGCCAATTCGGGATGCAAGTTTATTGTTTAAGTTTAATTGAACTTGTCGCCTTCTCAGGCCAATTGCGTTGGGCCCAGTGATTGCATTGCCCACTCGCTCGTTAGGTCGGGTGAAATGGGAACTCATATAATTCTCATCGCAACGCCTTAATTTGTAGCAGTAGATAAATTTTTCCTAAGGAGGAAGTCGTATGAAAGTAATGGTGTTGATGTTGGCTGTGGTGTTTGGTTTTAACGCCTACCCGGCCTCGTTTGAGGTCATAACTCCCAATGAGGGCGTCGTTGTGCTTGAAAGTGTTGTTGTCGCTGAAGGTACGGATATTGATTCGGACTATAAAGAGGTTCGGGCCTTCGATAAGAACGGTAAAATGCGATTCAGAGCTTTCTGGCGAGGCGTAAGTAGAGGCTTGACCCCGTCCCACCAGATTATTGAAATCTTCAATGCGAACGGTAAGCGTGTGGATATGTCCGCAGCCGACCAGGATCCGTTGCCCGCCGAAATCTCCAAAGAAGACTTTGACGTCCTTTTTGCGACCTTGGGGCAATTGGAACCGACTGAATTAATAAATGAAGCTGGAAACACTGGTTTCTCGGCAATCCCTAAAGAGAGCGAGTGCGCCATGAAGATGACCTACACTCGCAAGCCTTTGCAAATCATTCGACTCGAATCGGTGTGCAAAAACTAGGACGCGAGTCCAAGATTTCTGACTAAAATTTTTATCCTTTTAAAGCAAAAATGCCGCTGGTCTCATTAAGGTCAGCGGTATTTTCGTTTTGTAGTGGCTCAAAAATCTCAGTGAGGTAGTGAGTGATTTCATCACTTGTAACAGCCTCCGTTCCAATGCCAGAAAACGTTGGCTTCCCATAGAAGACCGGAACTCGCCGCTCCGGTTGCTGGATCTAAGGTAAAATTATCAGCGTCTAAGGCCTGGATCGTTAGCGCTCCGTTTCGGTACTCACCCAGTTTACCGGGATCGTTGGCTCGCACACATGATGTTGCGGTTGGAACCAAGCCATTGTTAGCCAAAACATCAGGCGAGAAGCCGAGGCGAAATTGGTTCAGAGAAACATCTCCCGCAACCGATGCGGGTCCGATGGTGAACACCTGCCCTCGTTTGAAGCCGGTTACGCCGACGAGAGAGCCATTGATATCGAGCACTCCACCAGGTGAAAGTGAAGCATTGACGACATTTAGAACGAATCTTCGACCCGTAGGAATTGCGCTTTGAATGTTGTCGTAGCCAGGATCAATCAGGTTGAAGAAATCAATGATCGTTGTTTTATGTTTTTTGTCGTATTCATGTTCGTGATGATTGGTCGTTCCGGCACTCGCGGCGTAGATTTTTGTCGACGTATCCAGATCAAAGTGCCCACCAGAAATTCCATTGACTCCATTCATTCCAGGAAAGGCTCCAGGCTGATTGATTGTACCAAATGATTCTCCAGCGGCTCCCTTAACATCTTTATTGCCTTTTCCAGTCGAGAACCCCACATCGGAACAATTCTGAAATGAAATTGTGAGTGAAAACAGGATCACAGCAGTTGCCACTGCTCTAACATTCAACATAGGCAATACCCCCCAGATCAAATTGTGCAAGTGCTGGTCCCTGTAATGGAGTGTTTTAATTGACGAGATACAATTCGCTCGTCGAACTTCTGCAATTCGTAAAATTTCTTAACGTATCAAAATGGGAACGGAATCTTGTGCGCCGG
Source organism: Bdellovibrionales bacterium (assembly GCA_041690295.1). GTDB lineage: Bacteria > Bdellovibrionota > Bdellovibrionia > Bdellovibrionales > UBA1609 > JALHOQ01. The sequence continues at coordinate 4,654 of JAWLHR010000020.1, read as the reverse complement.
TTAAAATGGCTCAGGCGGAGGGACTCGAACCCCCGACCAATTGGTTAACAGCCAACTGCTCTACCGACTGAGCTACGCCTGAACATATTGGTAGATGGACCCCATGATTAAAGAAGCCCGAACACCTTGTCAAACACTAGGCTTTCGCCACTCCGGGTCACTCTGGGGGGAGTCCTTCAAGGTCAAAATCTTCGCCACCGCCTGAACTGGAGTGTGAGTCCGTCGGGGTGTTTTGCATATTCATCAACTGATCTTCCAGATCGCCCGAACCACCTGCGGCTGAGGGTTCGCGGGCTTCATTTGAGTGAGAATCAGCGGGCAAATCCAATGCCGGACCTGCCATATCGGCTGGATCCATCGCCGGTTCATGTGACATCGGGATCGGCTCCGAGATGTCTTCCGCTGGGGGCGATACCTCAATCACCTTTTTCTTAGGTGGAAGTTTTTTGGCGACCTTTTTCTTCTTTTTAGCTTTTTTAGGAGAAGCCTTGGCTAGGACCTTTTTGCAGATCTTGATATCCGAAGCTTTGGCGACAACACCTTTAACCTTTTTGCCTTTGGTGAGGTCTTCGACGCATTTGGTGATAGCTTTGCCTTTCTTACCGGCTTTAGCACACGCCTTTCGCATCTTCGGACATTTGGGTTTGGCCTCAGCGGTGTGAGAGCTAAAACCAACCGTCAGCACCAGCGCGAGCCCGAGAAACAAGAGTCTAATCATGGCGAATTCCTTTTTCCGTTCAGATAGTGGTCATCCGTTATCGGAAGGAATTTTGCGGTACTATATGCCTTAACTGATAAGACTATCGTCCAGGGCGGACCCGAATCGGCAATTCAGCGAGGCTTTTAATGGCCGCTTCAAACTCCGGCGACGTAAATACTTGGCCCATCCAGGAGTAAACCCCGGGGCCGACTTTCGCCAGCGTTTGTGGTTCACCGCTTACAAATGAAACGGTCAGGAAGGCTTGCGAAGCTTCGGTGGCTTCAGCCGGTTTCACTTTAATGCGGCAGTTGGCGCCGAACCATTTTTCAACGGCGATCGGATCCAATTCTTCCATATGTTGGCCGGCCCGCCGATACCAATCCAAGCCGTCCTGGACCACGGCGAAGCCATCGACCATTGTTAAAGCTTTTATGCGAGTCACACAGAGGTTTATGTTGTCAGCGGATAAGGATTGGGTTTGGTCGAACTTTCGGATCATGAGCACAACCACCACGAATCCGACGGCCATGATGGCCACGCGAAGCCAGTAGTAGAATCCGATCTTCATGCCTGACCCCTCGAGGAAAAAAATTGGCGCGCCCGGAAGGAGTCGAACCTCCGACCACTTGATTCGTAGTCAAGTACTCTATCCAGCTGAGCTACGGGCGCCCATCCCATGATTTAAAGGGAGTCCTAGGTTTAGACAACCGTGTTTAGGAAGGCAAGCGCTTTGGGTGTGAAATGGCCAACATAGGGGATTTCCAGCGAAATTTTACTATTTCCGGACCTTCCAGGAACGGGAGATCGCGCGTATCGGGCCAAAAAACCGGCGGCCTTTGATTTGTTCGTCTTTTTTTCGGGGCTCCACCCAAAAGGTAAACACCTGTTCCAGGCAATACTTCCGGCCCTGAGCATCGAAGTACAGCTCCGGCATGGTCGGGCCCTCGCACTTTTGCTCACGCAGTCGAGAGAGAAATATGTTTTTGAGTCCGGCGTGGGGATCGGCGGGGATGAGCAGATAGAGGGAGTTGAACTCGTTCGACTCCAGCGGAAAGGCAAGAAGCGAGAAAACCTCCAACCCTTGAATCGGCACCAGCTGAAAGGAAACATTTCTTCCTTGGGTGTGGCTGATCAAATCCACGGGGCCGAATCTGAGTCGTTTCATTTTGCGCTGAGCTTTGCTGGAGAAGATCAACTCCACTTTCTTTTTCGTGCGGATCTTGATCGTTAAATCGGGAGCCCCTGAGAATTCCCCCACGAGCTGTTTTGCCGTCATGAGATCCCGGACGGATTGAAATTCCAGAGCACGATTATCCAAAGGCTTGAGAGTGTCATCGATGGCGGTCTTCAACCATGAATGCCGAAACACGGTTAAGATCCCCTGGCATTTTTCAAACTCTTCCTTACTGAGATCGCTCCGAGCGCGCTCACTAAGGAACAAGATACAGAAAATCAGCAAAGCCGCTTTCCAATTCCGCCTAAAGTTCACATCGCCCTCGAGATACTGTTAAGGTTGCCTGCAACCACGAAGCCAAAAGGTAGTGATGCGCTGTTTAATCAGGTTTCAAGCGGGATTGGCCTTGCTTGAAATCAAATGTTCGCTATGGCAGTTTGACCCTAAATAGCAATTTAAGCGACTCCGGAGAGGTGGGTGAGTGGCTTAAACCAGCAGTTTGCTAAACTGTCGTACGGGCTTAAACCCGTACCGGGGGTTCAAATCCCCCCCTCTCCGCCAAATTAAAAAAACCAGCCGGGTCGGCTGGTTTTTTTAATTTTGTTGGGGCGGGTCTCAGCCGCCGGTCATGAGTTGAAAAGCGCGCTGCCGATTTGTTGAGCGTAGCGTGAATACTCTTCAGCGAAGTTTTCAATGACCGAATTTTTTACGGCGGGAACTTTAAGTAACTCGTCCGCCCATTTTCGGGTTTTCGGCATTTCCGACCAGAGTGGGTGATCTTTCAATCTTTGCGAAAGATAAATTCGCATGAAAAGCGGCGCCCAAGCGGCGTCGACCAGCGAGAAATCGGAACCACGGAAATACGGACCATTCTGTAAGATGGATTCGACTTTCGCCAAGTCTTGGAAAAATTTTGTAATCATGGGTTCAAGCTTGGCCCGGTCACGTTCGAGCGTGACCATGTACAAAGCGTTGATGAGCTGCGATCCAAACTCAATCCAGCCGCGCTCGAGGGCTTTTTGTAACGGGTCTTTTGGCATCAGCGGTTCGCCCACGGTTTCATCGATGTATTCATTGATGATCGCGGATTCAAATAAAACAGTTCCATTCACTTTAAGAACCGGAACTTTTCCCATGGGAGAGATTTTTAAAAACCACTCAGGTTTATTCTTTAGATCGATATTCGTGAGCTTAAAATCAACGTTTTTATACTTCAATGTGATTACGGATCTTTGAACAAAGGGACAAAGTTCGAAGCTGATCAATTCCAGATTCATAGCAGGCCTATCATTACGCGGAAGCCTCGGATCGCGCAAGTTTCAATATGAGACGGATTCGGGTCCGCTCTTGATTCTTAAGTCACTCGCTCTTGATACTGTATTCATAGCATTTCTATTTGAGGTTTGGTTGATTCGTTCGGACGCGGGCTTTTCTCTGATCAATGTTCTCGTGGCCACGGCTTTGATGGGCGTATTAACTCTTACACTGGCCACTTTTCTCACCAATCTGAATTCCGAAACCGGCAAGCTTTCGCAAAAAATGGAAATTCTGGATATTGAAAATATCATCCGGGGCGTTCTCGCGAACAATCAGGTCTGCGCTTGTAATTTTAGCGAAGTCCGCTTTAATTCCGCGAACCCGGGATCGGTTCAGTTGAGCGCCATTTACTCGGGTTGCGACAGCTCGAACCCGCCCAAAGGTGTTGAACCTTTGATAAATGCGAACTCACCGGTCGGAGCCAGCACAACGGGATTGATGGTGGACTCCATTGTGCTTGAAGACATCACGCCCACGCCGGGCGTTCAGGGCGCGTTCAGTGCGCGATTGGTGGCCAACCTAAACCCAGCTTCGCTCAAAATGGCTCGCCGGTCGCCGCAAGCGCACGTTCAACTCACCGCCGACATAACGGATCCTTCCGCGGCTCGGGTGATATCCTGTTCAACGGCGGGCGCGGCCAGCTCGGGTTTACCGTTCGCTCAATGCATAACCCGTGGATACACTCAAAACTCCAGCGACGGATCTTCGGGCGGTTGCATGGCGGGATCACCTGGTCAGAATTGTCTGTGTGAATCGGACGAGCAGCTTCTCAGTTGTTTTACCTTTCGCACGGACGCCGGGAACTCAACGGCGAATGTTGGAGGCGCTACGGTTTCCAACGGCATCTGCCAACCAAATGGGACGAGCTGGACGTACGCTTTTTTAACCTGTTGCAAATAGTCTCTTGTGAAGACAAGGGCGGCCTTTGTGCGAGACTTACAAATCCTGTAGAATCCCGACCATGGGAAAGATCAAGGTATCTGACGTTAGAGTGCGTGAAGTTCAACGCGAAGATTTGGACGATTATATTAAGTATTTCTTTGAATCCTCGCCTGAGTTCCTGAACGGGATCGGAATGAGAAAGCCAGAGAAGGGCCAAGCCGAGGCCTTTAGGGCGTGGTGGGAAGAACGATTCAAAGAACGTGAAAGCGGTGGCGCTCCGATTCCGGTGCTGACGGTTTTCTATCGTGGTGTGCGTATTGGGGTTCATCCGTCGACGCATCAAGAACCCGGCCGTTCGCTCATTATGCACGCGGTGAGGACGTCATCGACTGGCCCCAGCTCGTGGGGCCATTGCGGATGAAAGTGTTTCGCGTGACTCTGTGGGATTTGCCCGCGCTCAAAGCGTGCGCGTGGGGTTATAAGAACTGTGCCCGTATATGGACCCGCCCCGGTGCAACAAAAAGTTTCCTGGCCAAGTGAGTCGCGCAATCGATCGTATATTCGGCTCTCATGGTTTTTGC
>JAWLHR010000019.1:0-62797 GCA_041690295.1 Bdellovibrionales bacterium | reverse complement strand
TAGTTTGAATCACACGTGTGCGATGCTTCGAGCCAATATCAATAGGCTAGTGCGGAAGACTTGGTGCACAACGAAAATTCCTAATAGATTGCGCCTTCACCTCGCCATCTATGCGGTTTATCACAATAATATGATTCGGGCTGGGCCATTAGCTGCAGGCTAGTGGGGCAGTTTTTTACTTTTTCCCTTGGGCGGCGACGGCGGCTTGCGCCCGGGCGATGGCTTCCGGATCGCCAAGGTAGCGTTTGCTTTTGAATGTCAGATCGTCGCCGAGTTCATACACCAGCGGTGTTCCCGTCGGAATATTCACTTCCATGATTTGTTCGGGCGTGAGCTTTTCAAGGTGCTGAACGAGCGCGCGAATCGAATTGCCGTGGGCCACGATCAAAACTTTTTCTCCCTTTCGGATCCGCGGCGCGATTTCTCCATTCCACAGCGGCAAAAGGCGATCCAGCGTGGTTTTCAAAGTTTCACCGCGCGGGAAATCGGCCTCGGGAATGGATTTGAACGGAGGCAAGCGCCGCTGTTCTTCCCTCTCGGCGTCACCGAGCGGCGGTGGCGGCGTATCGTAGCTTCGGCGCCAGATTTTCACCTGCTCTTCACCGTATTTCGCGGCGGTTTCGGATTTATTTAATCCCTGAAGCGCGCCGTAGTGGCGCTCGTTAAGCCGCCACGAGGTTTGAATCGGCAAGTGAAAGCACTGCATTTCATCAAGGGCGATCCACAAGGTCCGAACCGCGCGTCTTAAGACCGAGGTGAACACGACATCGAAATCAAGTCCTTCCTCTTTGATCAGCCGGCCGGCTTGGGCGGCTTCCTGACGGCCTTTTTCACTCAGATCAACATCAACCCATCCGGTGAAACGGTTTTCCTTGTTCCAAAGACTTTCCCCATGACGAATCAAAACTAGTCGCGGCACTATTGTTTTCCCTCTTTTTGCAATCGAATCGAGTCAGCACCGAGAATCCGCGTGCTGACGAAATTAAAATACAATTCCAGCTCCGGTTTCACGCTGACCAGAATTCCCGCCACCACTTTGGGCGGTTTCAAGCCGAAATCCTGAAAGCGCACCTGGGCCCAACCGGAAATTTCATCGGCCTCATCACCCTGGATGTACGAGGATTTCATACGGAGTGGGTAGGACTTGTCACCGATGAACAACTCGCCTTCCAACTCAAAATCCTTTTTCGCGAAGAGTTCACGCCACTGGTCGGCCGTTTTCGCAGCGGTTTTAAACGTCAGTTCCGGCCGCACGTCCGCCTTAAGAATCTTCATAACATCCCTGTCGCGTTCACTGTCTCCGCTATTGAAACTGCGAATGGGAACGTTCACTTCGATGTTATAAAGACCGCCCACCTCGGGCAAAACCTGAGCCGAAACATCGCAATTGCGCCCGACCACGGACAATTTGCGGACAAAAAGCATGGTTTTTCTGGCTTTGTACGCCACACAATGGCTGCTGGCTTCAAGAACGGGAGCCGCCCACAGGCTTTCTCCCGTCAAAATCACGGCGAGAACGAGGAGACTACTCCATCGCACTGGACATCCCTTCCTTCTTGGCTTTCAGTTCGGCGTCACAAATTTCCAGTTTCTCTTCGTATTCATCCTGCCGTTTTTGCAAAGTCGAGCGGTACTTCAAGAAACGGGCGATGCGGTCTTTCAAAAATTCCTCGCTGACCGCCACGATTTTGTCGGTTTCATCCACGCCAATGTTGAATTCCGTTTCTTTGTCCGTCACGCGATCCGCCGGTTCGGTCCACATGAGTTTTCCGGTTCCGCCAAGCTTTTTGGAAACCAACTCCTCACGGCAGGCTTTGAGCGCTCCGTAAAGACCCTTGGAACCGTATTTTCGGTTACCGTAAACCCGATCTTCGAGCTCGAAGACTTCGTATTGCAGTTTGCGAAGTTCTTCGTTCATGGCCACTTTCTTTTGCACCACCATATTGCCGTCTTTAATTCCCAGATTTTCACCGGCCGATACGGCTTGAACGTTGTCCATTTTGGTTTCGATGCTACGGGCTTTGTGCGGATTTGATCTGCATCCACCTAGAACAGCCAAAATCGAAGCGGCCAAAATCAGTTTCAAAGTCATATTTCTCCCCCGTAATGGTAAAGAAAGGGCATTATCCAAAAGACGCCTCGTATTCGTCCACACGGATCTTATGACGACCCAAGTCAATCATGAGGTAATGCAAAATTTCGATTCTTTTTTTCAGCTCCGAGAAGAGTTCCCGCGCCCAAGTGATCTCGTTCTCCCGCATAATCGGTTGACGCGAAAAAACGCCATCCACCGCCGAGATCAAATCCTCACGTCGTGCGACCAGCGCGCTTTCCGGATCAAGCGGGCCTCTGACGGTCAATTCCAGATTCCGATAGGAAAGGGATAGCTCCAGTTGGTCGTCTCCCCTGACTTTGCGGCATCGCCACTGGCCGTTTTCGGTGAGCATGACCGATTTTAAACCTTCGCCGTCCTCTGAGAGACGATCAAAAATAAAAACCGTCATGGCCTCCAATGTGGACGGCCGGTAAACAAAGTCAGGCACATCGGTGAAGAGGCAGCGATGATCCAAAAGTGCTTTGGCTTTTTGCTGAAGTGGCAAAAGGTCGCCTTCACCCGTGATATCCACTCCCAAATTACCGCCCAATCCCGATTCCGAGGCGAAACGGCCGTACATTTCGGCATTTCGCGAATGACTCCACAAGTTATTCCAGTAGCGGTACGCCACACTGACACGCATGCGGCCTATATGCCCAACCGCACTTGCCATGAGCAAGGAAAATTGCGCATTATTTTGATATGCACATCAAAGGTAGGACATATGCAGAGGCCATGGCTTAAGAGTTATCCCAGCAAAGTCGCTCACGAAATCGACACCAATCGCTACCCCTCGATCATCGACCTCTACGATGAATCCGTGCAGAAGTTCCGCGATCGCACCGCTTTCATCAATATGGGGGCTTCGCTCACTTACGATGAATTGAATTATCTCTCCGCCGATTTCGCCGCGTTTTTGCAAAACATCGCCGGCCTTCAAAAAGGCGACCGCATCGCCATTCAAATGCCGAATTTACTGCAATATCCGATCGTGCTCTTCGCCGCGCTTCGGGCCGGGTTGGTGGTGGTGAACACCAATCCGCTTTACACCGCCCGCGAGATGAAACACCAGTTCTGCGACGCCGGCGTGAAGGCCATCGTGATTTTGGCCAATAGCGCCCATTTGCTTGAGCAGATCATCAAAGACACGCCGATTGAAACGGTGGTTGTGACTGAAGTCGGCGACATGCTCGGCTTTCCCAAAAGCCTGGTTGTGAACTCAATGGTCAAATACGTCAAAAAAATGGTGCCGGCTTACGACCTTCCCAACGCGTACTCCTGGTTTGAAGCCATGGACTACGGCGCGGATTCCAGTTTTCAACCGGTCAAAGTGGAACCCGAGGATTTGGCGTTCTTGCAATACACAGGCGGCACGACCGGCGTGGCCAAGGGCGCGATGCTCACCCATCGAAACATCATCGCCAACGCCTTGCAGATCTTCGAATGGATGCGCCCGCGTTTGATTGAAGGAAATGAAACCGCGGTTTGCGCTTTGCCGCTTTATCATATCTTTTCGCTGTCAGTGAACGCGCTCGCCATGATGGCCTATGGGGCGACCAACCTCATGATCACGAATCCGCGCGATATTCCGGGATTCATCAAAACACTTCGTAAAAACCCGTTCACTTTGTTCGTCGGCCTGAACACGCTCTACAACGCGCTGATGAATCATCCGGATTTCACGAAAATTGATTTTTCCGGTCTTAAAATCAGCGTGGCCGGCGGGATGGCTTTACAGCGAACGGTTGCTGAAAAGTGGCTGCAACTCACCAAATCACCGCTGGTTGAAGGTTACGGTCTGACTGAGACGTCGCCCGTGGCTTGCGTGAATCCCATCGACGGCACGGATCGCGCCGGCACCATCGGTATTCCCGTTCCTTCAACCGATATTAAGTTGGTCGATTCCGACGGTAACGAAGTTAAATTCGGCGAACCCGGCGAAATCTGTATTCGCGGCCCGCAAGTGATGAAGGGTTACTGGCAGCGTCCGGATGAGACCGCGAAAGTCTTAAGCGAGGACGGATGGCTGAGAACCGGTGACGTGGGAATCATGGACGAGGATGGATTCATTCGCATCGTCGATCGGATCAAGGACATGATCCTGGTTTCGGGATTCAATGTCTATCCCAATGAAATCGAGGAAGTCGTCTCGTCCCATCCGAAAGTTCTTGAAGTCGCGGCGGTCGGTGTCCCCGATCCCCACTCAACGGAAGCGGTGAAAGTGTTCATCGTGCCCAAGGACAAATCTCTCACCAAGGAAGAAGTGATCCAGCACTGCAAGAACAGTCTCACCGGCTACAAAGTTCCCCGCCATGTGGAGTTTCGCGAGGATCTTCCGAAATCCAATGTGGGTAAAATTCTCAGGCGGGAACTGCGCCAATCCGGAGTGGGCTAATGACCACACATCGTGACGAAAGCCCATTTAAAAAAGCCCTTCAAATCAACCTTGAAGAATCCATCTACGGCACTTTCGCGGAAATCGGCGCGGGCCAGGAAACGGCCCGACACTTTTTCCAAGCGGGACGCGCCTCACAGACGATCGCCAAAACCATCTCAGCCTACGACATGACCTTTAGTGACGAGATCTACGGCAAGGAGAACCGGTATGTTTGCGAACCCCGGCTCTTGAAAATGCTCGATCACGAGTTCTCGTTGCTGCAAGAACGTCTGCGCCAGAAACGCGGTTCCACAACCCGCTTTTTCGCCTTCGCCAACACGGTGGCCACCGCATCCCAAGATGATGGCCAGGGCCGCTCCCATGGTTGGTTGGGCATTCGTTTCCAAACCAAACCCGAGGGCCCTTATAACGACATTGTTCTTCATGTGAAGCTCTGGGATCGATTCCGTCTTCAGCAACAAGAGGCTCTGGGCATCCTCGGCGTGAATTTGATCCACATGGCGTTTTTCCCGCCCGATCAGCCCGAGGAAAGAATCACCTGTCTGCTCGATAGCTTGAATACGCGACGGATTGAAGTGAACATGATCCGCTTCACCGGACCGGATCTCCAACATCTGGATAACCGGTTGATGAATCTCGAACTGGTGAAACAGCATCTCACCGAAGCGGTTTTATTCGGCACCAAAAGCGAAATCCTTCATGCCGGTGATGATCTATACCGCCAACCGATTTTGATCATGCGTGGAACCTACCGGCCGGTGACGAACTCCAACCTTGAAGTTTTGCGCAAGGTGGAAGAGCAGTTCAATAAGCATCCTCTGCTCAAAGACGCCGGCCCCAAAGTGCTCCTTGAAATCACGATGTCCTCACTTGAGGGGAAATCGGGACATGTGGATGATGAGGATTTTCTCCACCGCGTGGACACTCTTTCCGCTCTCAACTACGAAGTTTTGGTGTCGAACTTCCGGTTGTTTTACCAGATGAAAAGCTTCTTACGGCAATGCACGGACCAAGCGATCGGCATTGTCGTCGGCGCCCATCTTTTAGAGCGCATGTTCGACGAACAATATTACCGCGAACTCCCAGGCGGGATTCTCGAAGGCATGAGCCGGTTATTCGATGAGCGAACGCGGATGTTTGTTTATCCGTACAAAGAACAAAACCTTTGCCTGACCGCGGGTAGTTTCAATCCGCCCGAGAAATTGCACCACCTCTACAAATATTTGATGGCGAATGAATGGATCACCGATGTTTTGAACTGCGATGATCTGGACACCTCGGTTCATTCATCATATGTGCGGGAACTTCTCGAAAAACGCGATCCCAATTGGCGAAAGCTTGTGCCCGATAAGGCGCGGCAACTGATTGAAGAGCGGCAGCTCTTCGGTTACCGCCCGTGATCGCGCAACCACTGGGATAAACACAACACCCCTTGGCCGCTTCCGCCGGATTCAAGCCACGCCCCTTCCGGCGCATCTTTCCAGGCGTAAATATCCAAGTGGGCCCAAGGCACATCGCCGGTGAATCTTTCCAAAAACAACGCCGCGGTGACAGCACCACCAAAACCATCCGAACAGTTCACCAAATCGGCGAAGTTGGATTTGAGCTGAGACATGTAGCGCTGGAATAAGGGCATAGGCCAATTCAAATCCCCACTTTGTTGCCCGGCTTTTTGTAAAGCCGATGTGAGCCGCCGGTCATTGCCAAAGAGCCCGGCGATTTGCGAGCCAAGCCCCGCCTTGATCGCGCCCGTCAATGTGGCCACATCGATCACGCAACGGGGTTTCTGACTGACAGCCACATCCAGTGCGTCGGCCAAAACCAATCGCCCTTCGGCGTCGGTGTTATGAATTTCCACGCTCAGCCCGTTGCGCGCGACCAGCACGTCACTGGGACGAAAACTTCCGGAGTCGATCGCGTTTTCAGCAAGAGCCAAATAGCCGTCGAGGTTGCATTTAGCCTTGGTGTGCGCGGCCCAATATAAGGTGGCGAAAACCGCCGCCGACCCACCCATGTCCTTTTTCATCAACCGCATCCCGTTCGCGGGCTTGATATCCAGGCCGCCGGAATCAAAGGTCACACCCTTCCCAACGAGAGCGATATGCGGTTTTTTCGCGGCTCCCGAATAACGGATTCGGACCAAGCGCGGAGCCGCCGCGCCACCTCGGCCCGCGCCCAAATGGAGATTCATATTTTCCGCCGCCAAGCGCTTCTCATCCCAAACTTCGACTTTGACACCCTTCATGTTCTTCATGAATGAGACGGCGAAGTCGGCATAAGTGACCGGATTCAAAACATTGGGCGGAAGATTGGTCAGGTGCCGCGCGATGTTCGTGGCCCAGCCCAAATTCATTCCCGGCTGAAGCGCTTTTAAGGGCAGTGAGCGTCCTTTGCACTTGATTTCAAGTTTGAACTTGGGCTCCTCGCCTTTCAAAACCCGAAGGTATCGGTAAAGGGCCAACTCCAGCCCGAGAGCCATGGCGTCGACCAATTTGACCGAGCCGTCGAGATCGATCGTGGCGAAGTCCACTTCGTACTTCTCCAACACTCCAACCAATGATCCCATGGCATCGCGGATTCTGACCTCCAAAGGCGACTTAAGCGCCGCCTCCTTTTCGATTTCCCCATTTCCCGCCGGCACAATGGTCACATTCAGCCGCTGTTCGTCCCCGGTCACGCCGAGGAGCGCTCCCTTCTTGACTCCGGGCAATACTTTGACGACGGCCTGCCTTCGTGATTTTCCGCCCGCTTGCGACAAACAGCGCGCGAGCAAAGGTCCGCGTTCCAATCCCCAATACTTTTTCGAAGCCATAATTTCCTTTCCCCTGGGATTGCGGCTATCATAGTCATATGGGCGGGGTCTGGCCAAACACTTTTAAAATCGCGCAGCTCAACGCCGAAAATCTATTTCTGTTTCTCGACGACAACACCCCACGGGATTGGCGCCGGTTATCCGAAAAAGAGTGGCAGAAGCTTTCGCATGCGACGGTTCCCAACAAATCGTTGGTGAAAACGTTGTGGTTGGCGGACAGCCTGCTGGCCATAAACGCCGATCTCGTCTTTATTTGCGAGGTCGGCGGCGAAGAATCCTTACGCAATTTCGCCCACCATTTTTTGCAAGACAAGTACAAGCCGTACCTGGTGGAAGGCAATTCCGACCGGGGAATCGATGTCGGATACCTTGTTCGCCAAGACTTTCCCTTTCAGTGTGAATTGCGCAGTTACAAGGACCGGCCGTTGAAACTCGTGTACCCGCACGAAGTCGACGCGCCACGGACCCATTATTTTTCGCGCGACTGCGCGGAACTGAGAATCCACCGGCCAGGCTCGTCACGGCCGGACCTGATTTGTCTTTCGGTTCATTTCAAATCCAAATTGGATCCCGACGGGATCGATCCGGAAGGAAAGGACCGCCGCAAAGCGGAAGTGGATGCCGTGATCGAGATCTACCAGCAACTTCGGGCCGAGTTTTCGCCGCCCGTTCCGGTGATCTTGGCCGGTGACTTCAATGGTTGCGCCACTCGCAGCAATCTCGCTCCTGAATTTCAGGCTTTAACCACGACGGATCTGGATAGCGTGATGGATATCCTCGGCCGCGGCGGCGAGCAAACCGGGACGCAATTGCAGTTCCAAAGAAACGGGACCATTCAACCTTTGCAAATTGATTATATTTTCGTTTCACCTGAACTGAAAGATCACCTGATCGCCGACGAATGCGAGATCTTTCGCTACCGAAGTGAACTCAATCTGCCGCTACCACTGCCAACCACTTTGGAGCAACGGCTTTACCTGCCGTCCGATCATTATCCGGTGGTGGCGACCTTCAACAACTTCTTTGAAAAGAACGCTTAATTCCTGGTCCGCGGCTGAGGCCGCTTCGCCCCGGGTGCCTGAGCCCGCTTCGCCGGGGGCGCGGATTTTACGTCCACCAATTCCACATCATAAATCAAAAGTGAATTGGGCGGCATGCGAATACGTTGGCGATCGCCGTAGCCGATTTTCGGGTGAATCCAAAACACCGCTTTCCCGTCTTTCTTCAACAATTGCAATCCTTCCGCCAATCCTTTCGGTATGGCTCGAAGCGGCAGTTCCGCCGGACGACCTCGTTTTTCCGTCGACTCCACCTCAGTGCCGTCGATCAATTTGACCTTGTAATTCACCACGGCAATGGAATTTTCATTCGGTGAAGGCCCCGAACCCGGCTCGATGATTTTGTATTGCAAACCGCTGGCGGTTTCTTGAACATCCTCGGCGGTCTTGTTCTTTTCGATAAAATCGTCGGCGATTTTAAGATTGACGTCGGCCTTTTCTCTTTGAATTTTGCGCCGCTCATCCGACATGTCGGCGAGCGCGTCTTGAATTTCCTGATCCGTCATCACCAGATTGTCGGTGTAACCATCGACCACGCCTTTCGCCAGAAACCGGGGATCCAATTGAACTTCCTGCCGCTTCATATTCCGCCCGAACTGCACGCCATAGGCGTAAGCTCCCCGTTCATCCAAATCTTTCGGCTTGGGATTGCAGCCGGTGATTAACGCAAGCGCCGGCAAGAGCACGGCCGCCATTTTTAAAAACGCAAATTTCCTTTTGAAAACCGACATGGCCCACTCCCCATGAATCGCAGCAGCGATGACACCAATCGTACCCGAGAGCCCGAGGCGCTTACAAGTGTTTTGGCGGATATGAACCCATCATGCCTTTATGGGCCGACGAGAAAGAGGAACGTACTTGACCATTGCGCCTTCAAGAACGGATTCAAAAAGCACAACCTCGCTCACCGGGTAGGCCCCCATGGATTTTCTACCGCCAAGCTGGACCAAATCTTCCAAAGAATTCAGATTGCGGAATCGCGCCAAGGTAATATGCGGCACGAACTCCCGATCCTCGATTTGAAAATGCTCCTCCAAGTGGGTCTGAAGATTCAGTAACGCTTGAGTGCGACGGACGCCGAGCCATAACACCCGTCCGGATCGCGGCTCGGGAAAAGCGCCCACGCCTTCGATAATCATGTCGAATTCTTCGGCAGGTGGAGACCACTGACCGAATTTTTCTAGAATCTCCCGCTCGTCACCGACGGGTCCGAGAAAAAGGAGAGTCATGTGCCAAAGTTCCGGCGGAATCCACCGACTTTCCACCTCGCGCTGATTCAATGTGCGTTTCATCTTGGAAATCAACGTTCTCAGCGCGCGGTTCTCTTCCAATCCGCTCGGTCTAACGCCAATAAAAAGAGTCCGCTTCCGATGAGTCATACCGATATAACATTGAATCACTTATTCAGGTTTCCGTCACCTTCATCCCCGGCACGAACATTGATTTCCGTTCCACCTCACTTGAGTCCGGAACGATTGGACCGTAGCTTAAGGCGGCGGATGTGCCAATTCAGCCGACGCTCTGATAAAAATTATATTGGCTAAACAAAAAGAGGTGCATTGCATGAATAAGGTTATTTCGTGCTTATTGGTCGGCTTGCTGATCGCCGGCTGTTCAAAAAAAGGGAAATCAAACGAGGATTTCACCCATAAGCCCTCGGAGTGCCCGGATGTCGTCGGCCGGTATCACTTATCGGACAGCATTGACTTCCTTGCGGAAATCACTCTGAACGAGGCGGGTGAGTTGGTGATACAAATTGACTCCGGCGAACCCATCGTTGTGAACGGCAAAACCCAAACTTCAAAAGATGGGCAGTTCCACGCCACCGCGATTTGCACCAAGAATAAAATCAAAATCAAAGGCACTGACGAAGACGGTCCATTGAGCGGTGATCTCATTCCTACCGACGAGGGCTTCACCATCAAGGTGAGCCAACCCAAACCAGCCACTTTGGAGTACGTGCGCATCAATGACGGCGGAGCAAGCAGACCCGTTCCACCCGTTCCTGAACAATTTCAGAACAGCCAACAAGGTCAGAAAACCTATCAGCTTAGCGATTTTGAGTTAGGCTTTCTCGACGAATATAACATGGACTTCGGAAAATCTTCCATGGAAGAAATCCAGAAGAAATCCGATAAAGAGTGCGCCAGCCGATGGACAGATCAATCGCGCCTGGATCAAAAGTTTTATGACTTTTTGATTCACCATGAAATTTCAACTGAGAACGCCGCCATTCTTGCCACCCGTTACGACTACCTGGACAACTCGGAGATATGCCGAGCTCGTCGGTTTATGTATAAGAAGCGGGCCATGGAGTTTCTACTCAATCAGCCGGCCGAAGAAGACTGCCGGGTGACCGAAACCATTCCTCTTTACATCAATTGCGTAAGTAACGTGGTTTTAGGCGCCAATCATGAAATCGAGGTCGTGAAGATAAGCCGCGAAGATATCGAGAAAGCGAAAGAACAACTCCGGGAAAAGCTCAACAAGACGAAAGAGAACGACACAAAGTAACGGAAATCATTTTAAAAAATTTACCCCGTAACCAAAAGCGACAGTGAGTGACAAGAATTGGCAACGGGAGTTCGCGAACCGCCAGGAAATCGACACCTGGCGGTTTTTGTTTGCGGCACAGACCTTGCGAATTGGAGCAAAATTCGTGGGGTGTCTGATGAACGTGTGCCGCGCGGCGTGGGTGATTCTAATTTTTACCATTTCCCTGGATAGCGCCTGGGCCGTCAAAATGGATGAAGCGACTCATGATCTGGTGATCCAGCGTCTGGAGATCAGTCTTGAGTCCATGGACCCGAAGGCCGAAGAGCGCCCCGGTGTTCTTCTTCGCTTGGCGGATCTCTATGCCGACCGCGCCCGCCTGAAAGCCATGAATGAGCTTTCGGGTGAATGCAAAGACAACTGCAAGGCCTCCCGGGCCGATCGCCTCCGCGCTATCGAGCTTTACAATCTGGCCCTGCCTAGAATCGAAAAGTCACGTCATGGTGAGGTGCTTGTGCAATTGGCCCACCTTCACCAACTGCAGGGCCAACCCGAAAAATCCATCGCCATTTACCGAAAACTCGCCGCCGGTCGAACTTACTCGTCCGAAGTGAGAGCGGTCGCGCTCGCCAGTCTCGGCGAAATCGAGTTTCAAAAAGGCGATTTCAAAAAGGCCAAGTCCTATTTCGAACAAGCCGGCCGTGAAAATCTCCGTAATCGCGCGCTCAATGAATTCCGCCTGGCTTGGTGCCAATTTAACCTGGGCCAATTCCAAACGGCCGTGAAAACCCTGAGTCATCTCTTGCAAAACCCCAAAATCCTGTCCACCTACAGCGGCTCGCAAGACCAAATCGACTCCACATTCGCCCAGGACATTTCCGCGGATCTGGCGCGATTCATGGCCCGCGTTTCCGTCGACCGCCGTCAAATTGAACGGCTCAAGGAATTAAGTCCGGAGCCGGTCCGTAAAAACAATCTTAAAGTTCTCGCGGAAGAATGTGACCGGCTGGGAAAGAAAAAAGTCGCGATCCAAGCCTGGGCCGCCTACGCGGAAGAAGGCGAAGTCTCGCCGATTGAAAAACTTGAAATTAAAGTCCGACTGGCGCTGATCCACTATGATCTCAATCAACTGGAAGCCGCCACCAATGAGTATGAACAGGCACTGCAAATCTGGACTAAAAACGGCTGTTCGGACGCGGACAAGTGCAATGAGCTCAAATCCGCTTTACGTCGTTTCGTGACCGGCTGGCATAAGGCACAAAGCCGCAAGCCCACCACTGCCCTTCTCCGGTCCTACCAGGCGTACATCAAAGTTTTTCCCGAAACCGACATGGTTCACTGGGCCGCCCAGGTGGCCAGTGAACTTAAGAAGTATAAAATCGCCGGTCAGCTCTTCCGCCAGGCGTCCGACCAAGCCCGTCTCGAGCTTGGCAAGGATCCAAGCAATAAATCACTGAAGAACATCTTCGAAGGTTCTCTCCTGGGCGAAATCGAAATGGCCGAAAGCGCCAAGGACGAAAAGGCCAAAGAATCCGCCTACACGAATTATCTGACGGTGAACCCGAACGGCCCGCGCGCCCTGGAAATCAAATTTCTGCGCGCGAATGTTTACTATAAGAGTAAACGCCATAAGGAAGCCTATTCCGAGTTTCACGAAATCGCCAATCGACCGGGTAAAGACAGCTCGGACTTGAAAGTGAAATCCGCCGACTTGGCACTGGACGCGCTCGTCGCGCAAAAAGACGATCCCGCCATTCAGCTGCGGGCCCTCGAATACGCCCGCCTTTTTCCTCAACGAAAGAAAGAGTATTTGAAAATTTCGCGCACGGCCACGCTCAATATCGTGGCGGCGAATTTGAACCGCGAAAATCTAAATCGCTCGGTTTATAAGGAAAACCTGGCCACGCTCAATCAGGTCAATCTTGACGGCGCGGACGACAAGGAAAAAATCAAATTTTACCGCAACAAAATCATTGTGGCGCAAAAAGCCTTGGAACTGGATGCCGTATTCGCCACCGCCGATCAACTTTTGAAAGTCCCCGGACTCTCGGACACCGACCGCGAATGGGCGATGTCGCAAAAAGTCTGGGTCTCCGAACTGAAACTGAACTTCGCCGACGCCTACCGCCTCAGCTTGAAAATGAGCTTTCCGCACTTGTCCAAAGCGGATCGGGAACTTCGGCTCGCCCTGCTCGCCGAGCTGGCGGGACTCGACGCCCGTAAACATAACGAAGCGATCTTAAAGCTTTCCAAAAACACACGGGCCAAGAACCTTGTCCGCGTGAGCTTGATCCGAAGCTCGGGAAATCCCTGGAAGGAACTCGATCGTCACCGCGATCAACTGCGAAAAACTCCCGATCTTCTCGCCGGCATTACACTCGAGACCTTCGCCCGCAAAGCCGATCTCGCCCGCGCCAAGGCGATTTTAAAAATAGCGGGCGTTAAATCCCATCCCGCCGGGCAAACGCTCCACCGGCACATTGAACTGAAATCACTGGCTCAGTTCAACGCGAAGATCAGCGGGCATCGTTTGTACGCTTACAACGAAAAAGTCATGCAGAACTCCATCCGCGAGCGACTGCGACTGCTGGGTGAAAGTGAGCGACTGGCGGCTCAAGCGATCAAGCAAGCGGACTGGACCTTACAGCTTTATACACTTTCGATCGTCGCGCGCGAAAACCGCCGCATGTACAATGATGTTCTCGCTCTTCCCGTTCCACGCAACCTGAACGCGCAACAAAAATCCGAATACACGCGCTTGCTCAAAGAAAAAAGCCAATCCTATCTGAATCGCGCCGCCGCCATCGAGACGGACCTCGGCCGCTTATGGCGTGATACCCGCTCCTTTCAAAACTTACAGACGGCGATGATGTCTTCGACCAGTGAGTTGCAAAAAATATATCGCGCCGAGATTAAAGAACTGGCCAAAGTTGCGCCTGAAAGTGACCAAAAACGTCTACGTGATTTGTTGAACACCCCTTACCGCCGGCCTTCGCAAAAAGACATTCTCGTGGCCCGACGTGAGCTTCAATCCAATCCCTTTGATCCCTCAAAAGCAAAGCGTTTGCGGGAGCTTGAAGCGATGGCCGGACGATCGGCGATGGTGGTCTATCTCGACGAGAGAATCGCGCAAATGCGCAAGGGGCAGAAGTTATGAGGTCGTTTTTGGTAATTTTTCTAATTGGATTGCATGTTGCAGGGGCCTGGGCCTCGGAGTCGTCCGTCAAAAAGATCGAAGTTCGCAAAAGTGAATTGCAAACGGACGTGCGATTTAACGACTCCGTTCTCCACGGCCGCTATCAAACGCCCACCGAAGCCATGGCCAAAGTGGAAAACGAAAAAGTGCTCAAGGATCTCATCGGGATTCGCAAGCACTTTAAAGACCGCTTGTTAAAAGCGGCGGAACAAGAGTGAGGAAATGAGTATGATGGCAGGACGCTTTGTACTCGAAAATGAAAAAGGCGAAGTCGTACGAACCTTCGCCATCGACTCGGAAGAGTTTTACGTGATTTACCGGCACGACACCCGCCGGGTCGAGGTGACTTCCGACATTAATCAACTCAAGGAAAACGGCGTTTCCTTTGACGTGCTCAAAAAGACATCCGCCAAGACCGCCATGAACCGCTCCGTGTCGCTCGCGAACGGCGGCCGTTTCCGCTATACGGATCACATCGCCAAAACCGTATCGCTCACCCATCTGGAAACCGACTCCGACGATCAGGAAAAAACCATCTACAAGTACACCGCTTATGTTCAGTTGGGCGTTATGGCGCTCATCTTGATCCTGGGACTTTTGATCGAACCTTTGTTCGTTAAAAAAGATGTCGAAGAAGTCGTCACGGTGATTCCGCAACAATACATCCCCAAAGTGGAGCGCGTGACCGTCAGCCCTTCCGATAAAAAAGTCGTGCCCAAGAAATTCGCCAACAAAAGAGTTGTTAAGCCCAAAACGCCCGTCTCGAAAACATTGACGGCCAAAGCCAAGTCTCCGGTGAAAGCCAACGCTCCCCTTCGCACGAAGATCAAGGTCGATAAAGTGGGGGCTTTGGGGGCTCTCGGAGGAATGAAAACGGGATCGAAAAATTCCGCTGGATTTTATTTGAACGCGCGAAACAATTCTCGCGGCACTTCCTGGTCGGGAGCTGGAGCCGGTGGCGCCGGCGGAATGGAACGCGCCGTTCATGGAAAAGGTCTGATCGTCGCGGCGTCCGGTCAGGGCGGAAAAGTCGAGGGCGGCGGCGGATATGGAACCCGCGGCCAGGCCGGTGGCGGTCGCCCCGGATATGGGGACATGAATCTCGGCGGAACCGCGGCCGCTTACTTCGAGCCGGTGACCGAAGAAGCTCTCGTGGAAGGCGGTCTGACCAAAGATCAAATCGCCGGCGTGATCAACCGGCACATCGGTGAAGTGATTTACTGTTACGAAAAAGGTTTGCAGGTCAAACCCAAGTTGAGCGGACGGGTTGGAGTGAATTTCACGATCAACGGTCAGGGCCGGGTGAGCGCGGCCGGTGTCGGATCAAGTTCTTTGGGTGACCCCAGCGTGGAAGGTTGCATTTTGAACCGCTTACGCAAGTGGTCCTTTCCCAAACCCGTGGGCGGCGTCAACGTGAAGGTCACCTATCCATTCGTTTTAAAGCGGGTGAATCATGGTTAATTCCAAGGAGTCTTTAATGAAAAATCTGATTTTGATCGGGGCCGCTTTAGTGCTGGCTGCCTGCCAAGGGCAAAACCCGTTCAAGCGTCAAAGCAATCCCGTGCGGAATTACCCCAACGTGAACAAATCCATCGAAGAAAAGAAGAACTTGGTTCCCTACGGCACCAAGTTCGATCCGGTCGAAGATGCCGACAACTCTCAAAAGGTCTGTTCGTTCCCGTTTTCGGTATTTGTTGAAGGCGGAGAAGGCGATCGATTGATGTCATTCACCGCGGGAGCAGAAAGTGTTTACGAGATCAAGATCCGCAACAACATGGCGAGAAACACCGATTTCACCGTCACCGCGAACCCATTGCCCGCCGGTGCGAAATTCGCCTTGAAAGCCAAGGATCAGGCGGTCGCGGTTTATCAATTAACGTGGAAACCGGAAAGCCCGGCCAACGGCAGATACGTCTTGGTTTTAAAATTCGACTCGGATGATCTTAAAAAGACATGTGACAACGCCATCGCCACCGAGAGACTCAATTTGATCGTTGAAAACAACAAGGAAAAACCCACCGTGGAAGCGATCGGAGTGCCCCAGGTTCCCGTGGTTTACAACAAAGCCAACGACGTTTACTTCACGGTTGTCGTACATGATCGCGCCGGATCGCCCACCGCGCCTCTCGCCCCCAAATTATTGCCAGCCGAGTTCCGCCGCTCGGCGCAGAACGCCGAGCGCGATGTTTACGACGGATCCAAGCTGGTCACCTGCGTCTGGAACACTCCCATGCACCTCGGGGATAACAAATGGCAGTTCCAGTGCCGTTTTCATATATCCAACATGGATCCCAGTTCGGAACTGATCAACTCCGGCCGAAAAATCACCGCCGTCTTCTTCCTGACGGCCATAAGCGATTCCAACAAGCAATACTCGGATCCGATCCCCGTCCACATCATGGTGGAATTCAAGCCGGCCGCGCCTGCGTCGGTTGAAGGAGTAGAAATATGAAAACGCTCGCCATACTCACCCTCACGCTTTTGTCTTTGAACGCTTGGTCCGCGGATTTGACCAAGGAAATGGACGCCCTTGGCGCGAACAAAGACCTTTTGAAAAAAGCCAAAGCCATTGATCCGAAAAATCGCGTTCAAGTGGTTCAGAATCGCGAAGTGGACCGGCGGCTTCGGTTGGAAATCGGCCTGAACGGAGCTGGCGTCGCGGGTGGCGACCCCTATGTGAACACCACTTTGCTCGGCGGACATATTGACTTTCACATCACGCCCCGCTGGTCGGTCGGCGCGCGCTATTACAACTCCAGCAACAATTTGAACTCCGAAGGCCGCAAAGTCTTTGACGATGCTGAAGCCCGCCGGGCCGCGGGTGAAACCGGTTTTCGCCAGCCCGGAATCGACTGGGCCAAGGAAAGCTGGCTGGCCGTGGTGAACTGGTATCCCATTTACGGGAAAATGAATCTCTTTAATGCGGGAATCTCCCAGTTTGACATTTACGTACTGGGCGGCGCCGGTCAGATCAATCTCGCTTCCAGCGGAGCCGTGCCGCTTTATACCGCGGGTGGCGGTGTCGGTCTTTGGCTCACTCAACATTTTTCCACCCGACTTGAAGCGCGCTGGCAAGGCTACGGCGATAAGATCTATGACGGCTTTCAAAGCCATAATCGGAACATCAACCAAACCGTGCTTGGACTCACGATTGGAGTGTTGCTGTGATAGCCCGATCGCTTCTCGCGCTCTTGATTTTATTGAGCGGCTCGTTCGCCTCGGCCGAAACGGCATCGCCGTTTGATTTTCTACCCCAGTCGAACGGGGCTGAGAAAGAATTCCGCGACTTGATGAGAGCCGGAAACTATCGTCAGGCGCTCATGACCTGGGGATCCGCCCATGAGAAGTCCGATTTTGGAACGTCACCGTCCGGAATCGCGACCTATTCCTATTTGTTGATTCAAAACGGATTACCCTATCTCGGGTTCAACCTGCTGGTGCATCAGACGAAGCCGAAACAAATTAAACCTTCTTTGGTCAAAGTCCTTGAGGTCTCGCTGAAAAATTCGCCCTTGATCCAAAAGGGATATATTCCGCTCGCCGGCGGCTGGCGATCGATCGTCAACAACGAGTCCGCCACGGTTCGGATCAAAAACAAACGCGACATCAACGCGGCTTTCTTGCGCGCCAATCGCGCGCCCAAGGATCAAGTGAACTACAAAGCGCGAATTTGGTGGCAGATCGCCACCATGGCGCCGCAAATCAATCAGCTCGATGATGCGCTTCGCGCCCTTAAGCTTCTAAGTGAGTCCGGTCAAAGTGTGATCGGCCAGGACCAGATCGCGCTGGCGCGTGGCCGCGTGCTTTATCAAAAAGGCGATTTACAGGCGGCCATCAAGGCTTATAACGAGGTGCCCAAATCCTCGATCCTTTGGACCGATGCTCTCGAAGAACGCGCCTGGACCCATTTACGCTCCGATGATTTCGATAGCGCTTTAGGTGATTCCATCACTTTGGTCTCTCCGGCCTTGGCCGCGCTCGTCGGACCCGAAAGTTACTTTTTCGTTCACCTAATGGCGTTGAAAGCCTGCGATTATCCGCGCGTTTTCAAGAACAGCGAGAACTTCAAAAAACACCAGCGTCAGCGTTTGACTGAAATCCAGAAGCTGGCCAACACGGGCAACAACGATAAACTTTTAAAGGCCATCGGCCAAATGGAAACCAAGGGTGTGAACCTTGAAGCGGTCGGCGCCACGGTGGATTCCATTCCCCGCGCCGCTTTCAGGGATCGAGAATTCATCAAGGCCATGGACCTGCGCCGCCACGTTTTGCGCGAGTTAAAAACCGCCAGCGAAGTGCGGGATTTCACCCGAATCCTCGGCGAGTCCACCTTGTTGTCGAAAAGCATGGGCGAAGCCACGGTGAAAGCGGATAACGCCCGCCAAACAGCCATCTCACGACTTCGCGTCCTGGCCCGTAAAGAGGTCAAAGAGTTTCGCGACATCTTAAACAAAATGCATATCGTGGAAGCCGAAGTGATTCATCGTCTCCACGTGGATGAAAACTTAAAAGGAAAACGTCCGAATCTGGCGAAAACCGAAGTCAAAGACAAAGATGTCCTGGTTTTTCCCTACACGTCCGACGAAGTTTGGTTTGATGAACTCGACAACTATAAGGCCCGGGTCAAGGATTGCCCGAGTATCAAGGAGGCGAGTTTATGAACTCAAAGATTGTCTTAGCGGCGATCGCGCTTTTCGCGATGGTCGCGTGCCAAAACGACAGTCCGCCACTTTCGGGGCCGCCCCGCGCGCCGATCTCCAAGATCGAGCGGGCTCCCGTGGACCGACCGATCCAAGGCCTGACCATCGACATGGATCCCCGGGTCGACATTTTGTTCGTGATCGACAATTCCGGCTCCATGGAAAAACATCAGCAGAAATTAAGCGCCAATATCAACCGCTTTGTCGACGCTTTGGCGAAGATCAAGGCCATCGACTTTCATATCGGTTACACGGTCGTGCATGATAGCTCCCGTTATGGTTCCATTGTTCAACGGGAATGCGGCGGCAAAATTCACTTTGATGAACCTGGAACGCTGCAACCGTTAAAGGGTGAAAATCTCCCCGCCGATGGCCGCCGCTATGTGACCCGGGACGACGACTTCACGCAAATCCTGAAAAACTCGTTGGATCCGGTGAAGAACCGCGAAGTCCTGATCAAACTCTTGGTTGATAAAAATGCCCAGAATCCTTGCGCCTCGGGCCCGGAAGAAGAAGAACTTTTCACTCCGCTTTTGGGTTCGGTTGAAAATCCGGTCGTCGTGAATGGCACCAACAAAGGTTTTCGCCGTAAAGGCGCTCTCTTCGTGGCGATTCTCTTAAGTGACGCCAAAGACGCGTCCAACCTCACGCCCGAACAAACTTTATCGAGAATCAAAGCCGCGATCGGCGAAGACAAAAAAGTCCGGATCTTCACCGTCGGTTTTATCCCGAAGATGAAAATCGGAACGGATGTTCCCGGGTTCGCCGATTGCAAACCGGACCCGGCGTTCGCCGAGTCCAAACGCACGGTTTACGGTCAAACCCGTTACCAGTGGCCACGGAACTACGAAATCAAACCCGGCGACAACCCGCTCGCCACACTGGCCTCTTTAACGGAAGACCATTCGTCGGTTCCTGAAGGCCACCTTTTGAACATCTGTGGCGATTACGGCGACATGCTGGCGAAGTTCGGAACGCAAATTCAACAAGACGCGCTTAAGGACATCGAGTATGTCTTGCCGGGGCTCGCCCAAATCAGCCAGGACCCGAAACAAAAACTGAAAGTGGTGCTTGGCGAAACCGAACTGACCAAAGGTGTTCACTGGGATCACGACGTGCAATCCGAAAAGATCATCATCTACGCGCAAAAAATCGACTGGGAAAAGCACGCCAACGACAAGATCCAAGTCCGGGTCACCCCGGTCGAGGCCACGGGCAAAGACACCAAGTGGTGATTAAGCGATTTTTTTGATTTGTTCGAGTTTGCCGCGAAGGAGAGCGACCTCATCTTTGAGTTGCTTGTTCTCCTTCAAAATCTGAGCGACCTTCTTTTGTAACTGAATGATATCCGCGCTGGTCGCTTCTTGAGCCGCGGCTTGGGCGGCCGGCTGAGCGGCGGTGGCTTCGGGTTGCGCCGTGTTGGCGGGAATCACGTCATCCCCTTCGCCGGCCAAGTGTTTGAATTGTTCGGCGGCGGCCATTTCTTCGAGTTTGACTTCAAAATCTTCCGGAATGATCAACGCCTCATCGAATTTTTCAGCGTGGAGTTCCCTGTTCTTCAACATCTTGCGGGTTTGCTCGACCACTTTCACCAAAGTGGCGGCGATTTCGTCAGGTTTGGGCTGACTTTCGAGCAAGATATCATCCATCCGGCGCTTTTCCGCATGGGAGAAGTAAGCCAGGATTTTCGCGCGTTGATCTTCTTTTAAACCCTGAAGGGCGAAGGCCATGGTTTTCGGCTGAAGCTGCCGGAAAACCTCGACCACGACCTGCTCAGGCCATGAGAAGAGACGTTCAAACGTGATCATTTTCTCGCGGATCGCCTTCGCCCACACCGGGCTTTCCGCTTCGATAATTTCAAGGAACTTTTCTTTCTTTTGCGGACCAAAAGTTTCAACCAAGGATAATAGCTGGGAAAAGCCACCGGCTTTTTTATATCTTAGAAGTGAGCTCATGCCGTCTAATCGGCAGCAAATTCCGGTCGCTTTAGAAAAGTGCCTATTTTTGTCACTCGCTTTCGGTGCCTGACAGCCCTCCGACCAATACGTACGCCGCGACCTTGGTATTGAAATTGTATGTTCAGGGGCAGATCGAAAATTTATTGAGGAGGATTCCGTGTTAATCGCACGTCGACCCATGTTGGCTCTGGCCTTATTTTTCGCGCTGAACGCCGGAGCGCAGACCACGAATTTTGATGTGAGTGCTCTTGAAGGATCGTTGATCCCCAAAGATGTTTACGCTTCATTAGGTCAACAAGGGCAAATCGAAATGGGTAAAGCCCGTTACCGGGTTTTAAATCAGGATCTGAGCAAAGATGTTCAAGCTTTCCATTGGATGAATGATCGCTACAAAGGCACGTTCGAACTGGAGGCGATTTACAAACATAAAGATGGTCGCGACTGTCTCTCCTATATCCATACATTGCGTAATCGCCAAACCGGGCAAATTGAAATCGCGGCGGAAACAGGCCGCCAGCTCGCGGTTCGCGGCTATGTTTGCTTGAATGGAAATCGATTCGAAAGATACTTGGAATCGCGCCAACTGTTGCAAATCGTCCGACAGATCCGTCCGGGCACCAATCCCTTGGCAACCAGCGGCTCCTCTTCGTCCTCTCAACTGGCTCAGACCATTTCGAACAACAACAATAACAGCGGCACCAAGAGCGACAACTCCAACGATGAAAATCCGCAATTGCAAGATCTCGGTCCCATTGGACCCGAGCACCGCCTTGATTATCCCAAGATGATCGGCCCCGTGGCTCTTGGCCAGTTCGTCGCGGTCACCCGCTATTACGAGGCCTACACCAAGGATGACAAGCACGGAAAAGCGTACAGCGAAAAGGTCATGCAGGCGCTGTTCACGTACTTCCGCGGCATCGAGAAAGAAATGATCAAGAATGATAAAACCATCGCCGTGGATCAGTTAGGACTGGTGATCGCCGAACTTTCCCGGGAAAGCGCGAAGCTCGAAATGATTAAAATTTTGAAGGCGCGCCTGGATGAGCGCGTGGGCGACCGCCGCCCCGTTCTCGAGCAGTTTAAAAACCGCTCCTTACGGAGACAGGCGGAAAAGCTTCTGCTGAATTAATTTTTTACCGAACCGAGTCCGCCCCGCCTGGCGTGGGTGGACCGTAATCCGGAATGATCGCCTCGAATTGTTCTTCCAAAGACATTGTTGGCGCGGACGCCGTGCGAGCCACTGGCGGAGGCGCCGACACCGAAGCCGAGGCTCGAGTGATGGGTTGAGGCGGATCATAATGAATGGAATTCGGATTCAAAGAGTCCTCTTTGATCTTCTGTTGAACCATGGCCGCCTGCTGGCGGATCTGTTGTTCAATGGATTGCGTGGTCACCACGGCGGGAGTCGGAGGAATCGCGGCCGGAGGTTGCGGTTGAGCCAAATTGTTATACTGACCCAGGTACGGAAGCACGGCTGGAGCATTCGCCGCGGCCAAAGCCGCCGCTTGACGGGGGCAATTGCCGGTTGGGTCCCAAAGACAGGCGTTGATCGCCGCCTGTTGGCTGATTTTGTTCTTTTTCTTTTTGCTACATCCTACCATTGGCAGCATGGCAATGACCAAAAGGCCCACCATTAGCTTGTCCATGACAGTCCTCCCCTTACCCGTAGATTGAGCAAGCTCTGTTCCCGCTGAGAGCCCTCAATTTCGATCTGGACGACCAACTTTTAAGCATCAATATATTAGCTAGACGACAGCGTCTCAGTTCGAGACATCAGCGGCGACCGCGACGGATGGTTTTCACACGAAGATCCGACGAAGCCACCTCGTTATTGGGAAAAGCTTTCTTCAAACGATCAGTGGCGTCTCCGATCGCCGCGACGGTCGCGCGTCCGATCGGAGAATCACGGAAAACACCCGTGTTAAAGGTCGCTCCCATGTAGGAACGATCCGGCGATTTGTTGGGAGCGACTCCCCGACTCACAAAGGTTTGTGTCACCTGTCCCGTTTTGGCATCAACCACTTTGATCTCCACTTCCACCACAGCCTGTCCATCGCAGAGATTAAAGGTCTTCAACGCCCCCAGGATCGAATAATGAGTCACCCTGAATGAGCTCTTCTTGTGTATGGTGGACACGCCGGAATCAAAAAGCGCCGCCCGTTTTTCGCGTCTCAAAAGCTCGGGCTGCAAAATCTCAAATTGGCCGGTTTCTTTGAGGCTGTTAATCAATTGATACTGGAAGGCCACGTCGATGTCTTTTTTCCAGGGCTCCACCGCCGAACATGAATGCGCCACTGTTTTATTCGCGAACACTGGAACATCCACTTTGGTTTTGGCCGTGGCGGTTTGAGCCATGACGGCCGCCAGTATCAAAACGATGATTTTCATATAGCGCCCCCAGTCACGTGCAGCTTCATCACAATACGTGCCGAGTGTACCCGGTACAAATTGGATCTGGCTGAATACGATCTAAACACTGCCACATTGACTACGGCGGATTCGACCTCATCTTGAGACATGTGAAACCGGATTATCAAAAACCATTACCCGTATTACCGCTGCGAAACACTCACGTGTTTCCCGGCATAAATCTTCCCATCATCGTTGGGAGACCGATAAGCATCGCGGCGATGAATCACGCCCGGCAGGAGACGGACAACTGGGTGATCATCGTCACACAGCTCTCCGATACACCGCCCAGCCCCGAGACACTTCCGAAAGTGGGCGTGTTAGCGGAGCTGAAATCCATTGAAGGATCCGATGCACAAGGCTACCAAATTCTGGTTCAGCCCGAAGAGCGCGTTCAAGTGATCCAATTCGAATCGGCTGAAAACCGTTTTATCACGGCGATGGCGGCCCCTCTTCCCGATGTAAAAGACATCAATGAACGCACCGAACAGGCGCTTCTGGATAGCTTGAAGCAGGTCTCCGAGGAGTTGGTCGATTATCTCCCGGTCAACGTCACGCAGCTGAAAGAAATTATTCGCGGAATCGATGACCTGACGTTGATGACTCATCTCGCGAGCGCTCACTTGGATTTACCGTTGAATGAGAAGCAAGAAATTCTCGAAATGACTTCGCTGAAAAACCGCACGCTGCGACTGTTGGATTTGTTATCCAAGAAGAAGGACGAATTGCAGGTGCGAAGCGAAATCCAAAGCCGTCTTTCGCAAAAACTGGGCAAAGGCCAACGCGAAGCCATTTTGCGTGAGCAGCTGAAGACCATCCGCGAAGAGTTGGGTGAAACCGAGTCCACCACTCAAACCGGAGAAACTTACCGCAAAAAAATCGAATCAGCGGGAATGCCGGATGAAGTGCGCAAGGTGGCTGAAGATGAACTGAAGCGTCTGGAAAACATCGGCAACACCTCGCCTGAAGGTCACGTCATTCGCAATTATTTGGATTTGCTCTGCGCCATGCCGTGGAACAAGTCCGCGGAATTCGATTTATCCAAACTGGATCTCAATGAGGCCCGCCGCATATTAGATGAGGACCACTACGGCCTGGAAAAAGTGAAAAAGCGCATCTTGCAACACTTGGCCGTCATGAAACTCAAGAAAAGCGAGAAAGGCTCCATCTTGCTTCTGATCGGGCCGCCCGGTGTCGGTAAAACTTCTCTGGGACAAAGTGTCGCCAAAGCGCTGGGCCGAAAATTCGTCCGCGGCAGTCTGGGTGGCGTGCGCGACGATGCCGAAATCCGCGGTCATCGCCGCACCTATATCGGCGCCATGCCGGGACGGATTATTCAAGGTATTCGCCGCGCTGGCGAAAACAATCCGGTGTTCATGCTGGACGAGATCGACAAGCTCGGCCGCGGCTTCACCGGTGATCCGGCCGCCGCTTTATTGGAAGTTCTGGATCCGGAGCAAAACGCCACGTTCATGGATCATTATCTGGATGTGCCCTTTGACCTTTCGCGCGTGTTCTTTATCGCCACGGCGAACAGTTTCGAGGGAATCCCGGGGCCGTTGCTGGATCGGATGGAAGTGATCGAACTTTCAGGCTACACGACGGCTGAAAAGGTCCACATTGCGAGAAACCATTTGATCCCTCGGGTTTTCCCGGAGAATGGAATTGAGCCGGATCGTCTGCAAATCACTGATGCCGCGCTCAACAAGATCATCAACAACTACACGCGCGAAGCGGGCGTGCGGGATTTGCAACGCCAGTTGGCCACCTTGGCCCGGGCCAATGCGGAAAAAGTTTTGGAATCCGAAGGTCCGGTGGTGATTGATGAAAAGGATCTATATGAAGCGCTGGGGCCCGAGCGATTTCAGCATGAAGTCGCCGAAAAATCCGTGATTCCCGGTGTGGTGACGGGTCTGGCTTGGACTCCCCAGGGCGGCGAGATTCTATTCATTGAATCGACTCTTATGCCAGGTAAAGGAAATCTGACCTTAACCGGTCAACTGGGCGATGTGATGAAGGAGTCGGCTCGAATCGCTTTGTCTCTGGTGCGCTCGCGATTGGCGCCGTATTTGCCCGGTTTTGATTTCGACAAACAGGATGTTCACCTGCACGTACCGGCGGGTGCGATCCCCAAGGATGGGCCTTCAGCGGGTATCGCCATGTTAACGAGTCTGGCGTCGGTCGTCTCTGGACGCGCCGTCGATCCGAAACTGGCCATGACGGGCGAGATCACTTTGCGTGGAGCGGTGACACCCGTGGGCGGCATTAAAGAAAAAGTGATCGCCGCTCACCGGGCGGGAATTGAACGCATCATTCTTTGCTCTCGCAATGAACGCGATCTCGCCGACATCCCCGAGGAAGTGAAGTCGGAGATCAAATTTGAATTCGTGGATCGCATCGAGGATGTGTTGAGGATTACACTTGGGCTTTCGGAACGTCCGGCGTTGTGGACCGGACCGGACCCCTCGCCGCTTCACCCGCACTGCTGACCGTTCACGAATTCAACGCACCATCGGCCGATAAAGAAAGGCCCCGATTTGCGCTTCTTCGGGCCAAGAGTCGGGGCCGACCACAAAGGCCGTGCTGAAATGAAATAAATCCGCTTGCTGGGTTTCGTGATAAACGCCGTAAAATCGAAGTCCGTTCGTCGGGTGAATCGACGAAGTGGAACCGTAGGCTCCCGCCACAAGCGTTCGGCCTTTCAGCACTTGGTAGGACGTACCGAAGAAAATCAGGAAGGTTTGCCTTAATTCATCAAAGAGCGATTGAACTTCAGCGCGGTCCGCCCAGATCCAACCGTCCAAACTCACGTCTCCGACCTTGCCACTACACTGCGGACGACAAAGCGCGGGAACTTGCTTGGAAATCTGAAAGGTTTGATCCAAGCGCATCCACTCCCGGCCGAGCTTGTCGATATAATTACTTCCCCAGGCTGATTGCGTCACAAGGAGTATGGAAACGATCAGCTTCATCATAACTTTAAATTTGTTGCAAGACCGAGACCTAGACGACGGCCGGACTTAAAGAATCGAAGGATTGCTTCTTCGGTAATTTCACGATGAATTCAGAACCCTCTCCGGGCCGGCTCTTCACGTCGATTTGTCCATGATGCGCTTCAATGATCTTCTTCGTGACAGAAAGTCCAAGCCCCAATCCCGGAATATCTGAATCTCCCAATCCGGATCGCGAGAACGGCTCGAAAATTTTGTCCAGATCTTTCTCGTTAATGCCGATGCCTTGATCTTCCACCGTCAAGCGGCAGAATCTTGGTTCAGCGGACACTTTGACGGCGATGCGGCCGCCGTTGGGCGAATACTTGATCGCGTTGCTGATGAGATTATTCAAGACCTGCCCGATACGAAGCGAATCGCACTCGCAAACCACTGGAAAATTCGGGGCCTCAAAATGGATCTCATGCTTGTCCGAAACCGACTGATGCAAGCGGACACTTTGCTCCACGATCACGCGCAAGTCCTCGTTGGATTTTTTAAACTCGAGACGGCCGGATTCAATTCGTCCCGCATCCAAAAAGTCCCCAACCATTCGGTCCAGATGGGAAACCTGCCGGGAAATGATTTCGATGATCTCCTGGTCCGCGCGAGACAGGTGTTTCTGTTCCAAGAGCAACTGCACGGACATCTGAATCGCGCTCAGCGGATTTCGCAAATCATGGGCGACGGAAGAAATGAACTTCAGGCCTTCATTCCGCTGGTGATTGAGTTTATTGAGCAAGTCTTCAAACGCGGTGGCGATCGCCTGAATTTCCGCGGCGCCTTGTTTGGGAAACCCGCCCTGCCACCAAATTCCCGAAACAGAGCGGATCTGATTGGCGAGTTTTCGAATGGGCGCCTCGTACAACTGCCGCACGACAAACCACGTGACCAATACACCGATAAACGAGAGCAAACCGATAAACCCGGCCACGATGGCCGCGCCTTTGATATCCTGATGAGAGGCTTCTCCCACCGTCTTCGCCTGCTCCAGTTTCATCATGGCCAGGCGTTCCGCCATTCGATAAACTTCCGTTAACGAAGGCTTTAGCACCGGCTCGGTGTGAACCGGTGGAACATTTTTATTGAGCAAATCCGTCGAGGTCTCTTCGTATTCCCGCGCGGCCTCGCTCAGGTGATGGAGGATGTTGCGCTCTTCTTTGGAAACAATGTACGGGCGTAGTTTCTCAATGGCCTCCCGAAGCTCGCGCTTGGCTTTTGAAACTCCGGGTTTGTTGTAGGTCGAATATTCGAGGAGGTTCTCGCGACTCATTTTATAGAGCTGGATCTGCACCCGCTCCGCCGCACGCACCGCCTTCATGGCGTCGAACATTGTCGCCAAACTGTCGTCCATCCGTGACATGAAGATAATCAGAGCGAAGACTGTCGCAAGCGTCAGTGCCGTGGAAAGCAAAAACAGCTTGAAAAAAAGCCGCTTCATGCTCACTCAGCGCACCTCCCACACTCCAGAATTTAGCTGGAGCACCCGTCCTACACATGATCTGCCGACATAGCAACCTAAACAGAGTTTATTGGCACCGTGACTCCTTTACCGCTTTTATGAAACGCCAAGACGTAAGTTCCTTCCGATGATCCGACTCCGGAGTGGCCTTCGATATCCAGCATGAAAGACAAATGAAATTTATCCCACAATCGACAAACGAAACGGCTTTAATCGCCGTGGCCATGATCCATGGATAGGATTGAGGGCTCTTGAGCGCGACCGAGGATATTGAGCGAATCGGTCCCCTGGGCCCAACGCGAGAACCCTGCCCAATTGGAAAGGCGCCCCCAAAGTCGATAAATCAGGAATTTGTCAAGCGAGCGACCTAGTGCTTCCCGGGCCGAATGCTAACGATTTTTAAATTTCATCGCGAAGCGAAACCGGTTCTTTACTAAATCTCAACAAAGAATTGGAAAGCTCTTGATTTGTCAGGTACAGGTTCCGGGCAAAGGCTTATTGGTAGGGATCAATAGGGGGGTCACCAAGAATGCCTGAATGTCGTACGCGGCGCCCACTGATAACGTGGAAATGCCTGCTCATATCGATTTTTGTCTTTGGTTTTTCATCCGACGGGAATACCCAAGCCACGGGACCGCAGCCGGAAATCAGTCTTTATCAAAGGTGCGTTCTGCTTCACGGCGGACCCAAATGCACGACATACTATTATGAGCCGATCCTGAAATATTGCGCTCACCGTTCGGATGATTGCCTTCCCGATTTCTCCCGCAATGACCCCGGCGCGCTCAGTTTCAAACGATGCTCAGGTCTTCGTTCGTGTTACATGAGTCAATCACGAATGATCTTTCGCCTTTGGCCCAACGAAATCCGCGCCGAGGTCCGCGATCCGTATGAGGCCCCGATCGACGATTGGACGACGTTTCGATTCAGCTTGCGAATTCCTCTCTGGGTTCGCCTGACCACGGATAATGGTTCCATCGTGTTGGCTCAATGGCACGCCACCAACGCCATGAGCCCGACTCTCGCCCTTCGCTTTAAGAAAGACAGTCATTTGGTCGTTACTGCTCGCCACTTATTCAATAAGAACGGAACTCAGGACAACGGTCATGAGGTGATCCTGTCACGGGTTTATTTTCAACCCGGCGAATGGCACGAGTTCACCATTCACGCGAAGGCGGGCGTTGACGGCGCGGCCCGTGTTCATATGAATGGCCGACTCATTGGGGATTACAAAGGCCCCCTCGGCTACGAGGATTGCACCAATTATTTTAAACTCGGGCCTTACGATTACACGGGAACCCAAAAGACCGTATTCGAACTGCACGTAAAAGATTACTGGCGCGGGTCGGTTTTAGATGAACCGGCTGAAGCTAGAATTTCTTTTGATGCAAAAATGCCCTGAGTAAAATTCCTTGCCATCTGCGCCCTTTCAATCTTTCCATCGTTGCAGTCTCAAGATCATCAAGATCCGTTTGGAACCACTGGGTTACGTAGCCCCCCGCACGTAGCCGGAATAGTTTTTGCTTATCCGCTTGGAGTGCGTATTGTGTTCGCTTTTATTTTGATATTCATACCGAGGATAGCTTGGCCCAATACGCCGGATTACTGCGAAAGGGCTCATGACAATCAAGTCTTCTAGCCAAAAAGGTAAACTAATCGGGTATGTTGATGTTCGAGGCCCTGATAATATAATTGACACAATTGTGTTTTTGCCAGGGGGACCAGGATTAGGTCATGAATATCTACCCGGGGCATTTCACAGCCTGGAAAGAGATTTCCGTTTGATCTACTATACGCCAGGCTACAGCTCGGGATTCAAAAATATTTCCCTTCGGAAGCTTTCCGACGAGCTTCGGCAATTGGTTGAAGTCCATGCTACGAAGCGTATTGGTTTCGTAGCCCACTCCGGGGGCGCTCTAATTCTCCTCGATTACTTCGCTCGATTTGGTGCTTCTCCTACAGTATTCATATCTGCCGTGGCGGATATGAACTGGCTTGAAATTTATAGGAACAAAAATACTTCGGTGCGCACGACTCAGACACACGAGTTAGAAGACCCTCAAAAAATGACAGATTCGGTCGAGGCGCTTCGTGCACGTATGTTGAAATATCTTAATCAATATTTTCCACCTGCGGGTCGGGAAAGAGGGCGACTGATCCTCAACAAAATCAATTATTATCCCCAAGTCAGCTCCGCAATAGAATATGAATTAAATAGCGGCCTTACGCTAAAAAGCTTTTTTGAGTGTTCAAAGGCTCCCTTTCTTGTCATTGGAGGCCTGAATGACCAGGTGATCTATCCTGAATACTTCAATGACCTATGTAAAAATCGCAAAAACCAAACAAAAACAATTTTTATTGAAAATGCCGGTCATTTTGGGTTTATTGATCAGCCTAAAAAGTATTCTGAACAAATTGAAATCTTTTTTAAAACGAATCAAGACCAACAAGACGGTAAAAGCCCCCAATTATCCCCAATTTGTAAATTCACGGATCAAAACTTTCGAACTGGACCAAATCAAAAATGAACTTAGCCCACTCTTACAAAAACTTGGCCCGTGGGAAATTTTCCTCCGCGCCCGCTCCAAAATCATCAAATCCGGCTATCCCACAATTTATAGTGTCCTTGGCGGCCCATTGGAAACTTTTGCGGAATTAGGCGCTTACATTGCCTTGGACCCCAAAGCCTCGACCTACGTTCCCATCGAAACGATCAACTGGTACAAAATGTATGTACTCCGCTAATTCCCCAACCGCCGGTGACATCCAGTGGACTGACCGATTTTCAGATGAGATAATTTCTTTACCAATGAAAAACGCATTGATCCCCAGCTTGCTCTTCATCGTCTTCCAGTTCGGCGCTTTAACGGCCCACGCGGCCCCTATATCGCCTCCTAATTGTAACAGCACGGCTTTCTCTCGTAACGCTGAACTCCTCCACCAAATCGCCATCATTGGCGACGAAAACCGCCTCACGATCGAACAGTACGCACGCAAGCACAAAATGACCATCAAGCAGGCTAAAAAGAAATTTGCGGCGACTGGTTTTATTCATTGTAGGACTGGCACAGGCACCACTCAGCTCACGGGAAAAAATAATGTGATCACAACCGCTGGACATACTTTCTTTTTAAATAATTGTGACCAAATTTCAGACCAAGACTGCTATCTTGAGTTCCCTTACTCCAATCGTCCGAAAAAAATGTATAAAATAAAGCCCGGCTCACTGGTGACTGGAAACTGTACCCGCAAAAGTCGAAATGCTCATGATGATTGGGCTGTCGCGGAACTTCAAGAAGCTGTTCCTAACGTGAAACCTTACAAAGTTCCAGGCCGTGACTTTGTCATCGAAGAGGGCACGAACATTGTTCAAGTGGCCGCAAGCACAAATAACTTTAAAATTAATGATAAATATCCATTCAATATAAACACATGTACGGTGCGAGATAAAAATCATACCGTTCGAATTCCTATTAAAACGGATTGTGATTCTGGAGGATGGGCTTCAGGGGCCGGCCAATTTATCGAGGACAAAAATGGAAATCTAACTTTAGCCGCCATTCACATCGGTAGTGCGGATAAGAACGATGGGCGCCCCGGGCTGGATTACAACCCGAATTACCATTACAATGTCAGTCGAGGTGTTGAGGGCGAATTCCTCGAAGCCATCTACGAGAAACTGAATCAAAAATGATTCACCAGCAGTCGGAGAGAACGCCTAAGCGGCATTTCTCGTGGAGCTTAATTGAAATGCGATGGAACAGGTTCACCGAGCGCGGGTGAATCCCTTTCTCGAGGCCGGCATGGCGATAGCGTCCGCCCACCATGCGCGGATCCCGCGCTCCACCCGGGAGAAACTGGCGTAAATCAATACTGCCATTTAAACTGGCCGGCCCTCGACGGCGCTGCCCTCCTCCTCCGTAGGACGACCACCCACCTTCACTGTTGGGATTCATCGCACCAGGCGGAGCGCTCCCGCCGCCCGCACCCTGAAAGCCTTTAAGCACATCCGTGGTGTAACTGGGCGGAGGCGCGCCTCCTCGACGTGGCTGATCCATGCGGGCCCCCATTCCCTGGCCGCCTTGCCCGGGAATCCCACCACCCGAATTATTGGTGATGGGGCTCACTTGCGCATGGTTCTTGGCATCATAGCTTTCGGCCATATTGAATTGCGTACGGGGCCCATCATCCCCTTCGAAATTGAACGTGGGATCCACATCACTGACGCCTGTCTCAAATCCCGCTTTGCCTTTAGGAGTTTCCGTCTTTTCTTGTAAGGCCCGACAGCGCGGATCATTGGGGTTGAATTCACAGTACTGCATGGCCTGCTGATAGGGCGAGGGCGAGTTGTAGCCCATTCCTGGCGTACTCGGTGAGCCACCCAGAGTGGGAAAGCCTCCACCGGCTCCCGGCGAAGTCCCGCCACCCGGCTGGCCGTTTTGATTAGATGGGGAGGATCCCCCTGGACCCGTGCTCTGCGGATCCGAGCGAGCCACTTCGTTACACTGGTCCGCCAGGGCGGAATTTTTCGTCGAGCTCATCCCAGACATGCCAAGGAGCACCCGGCTACTCGTCAGCGAGTCACAGGCCTGAATCTGTTGATCGATGAGCGATCTGGCCGAAGCGTCGGATCCCCATTTACTTAGGGCCGACTGGCAGGATGACTTACAAGCGGATTGGCGCTGAGTGCAGGCGTTGGCCGCCTGATTGCGAATCTGCGAGTCCCTGAGACTCGCCTCCTGCATCCTCCGACAGGTCTCCGCTATGCCCTCACCGGGCTTCGGGCGGATTTCACCTGAAAGGCTCCCCCCAATACAGGCAATCGGATTTGAACAGCAATCACTGGCCTGTTGCTGCTGCTGAAGACAGGCTTGAATATCTTTCTGTTTCTGCGCCGGATCGTCCGCGGGCGGAGTGCTCCCTGGGGGTTTCGGATCCGAGCCTGGGCCACCGCCGCCTCCGGCGGTCGCGCAGTCCTCGGGTCGAAGAGCAATTTTGTTTGTACCTGAGCAAACGCAATCGCCTGCGGAGTTCAGAGCCGAACCCGGCGGACATTCATCATTGTAATCGACGGCTCCACAACTCTTATCTCTACAGCCAATCCCTGGATTGGTGCATTTATCCGCTCTAGCATTGCACCAGGAAATCCCTGCCTGCTCACACATCATTGCCCGATTTTGGTTCATCGCCCCCGCTTCGTTTAAGCAGAGCAAACATTTCCCAATAATTTCTTCTTTATGAGTCCCTGAGTATGATTGATTGAGACAGCCATCGACATTATTCGTACCTTCAAGCGAAAAGGCAAGATGACCTGTTGTCAAAAGTACAAGAAGTAAAATTCGCGGAACATAGGTCCAGATCAAACGATTTGCCACTAGTTACTATAATATACCGATTTAGCTCATAAACATCATCAAATGGAAAACTTCCAAAAAGATGTCTCAGTTGACCACAGAGAGTGGACTGGCCTATCTCAAAATGAGATACTAGTTGGTCGTATGAGAAATCTTGTGCTCTTTGTCTTTTCCTTCGTATTGTCCGGGGCTCCAATAGCTGTTCAGGCGGCCCCCATAATCATCCCCGATTGCAACAGCACTGCATTCATACGCAACGCTGAATTACTTCACCAAATTGCCATCATCGGAAACGAAAGCAGACTCACAATTGAACAGTACGCGCGGGAGCACAAAATTTCAGTTGCGAAGGCAAAAAAGAAATTCGCTGCCACTGGACTAATTTATTGCACGACGGGCCTAGGAACTGCTCAACTCACCGGTAAACAAAATATTATTACTACCTCTGGTCATGCATTCCATCTAGCGAATTGTGAGAAAATATCTGAAGAGGAATGCGAAATTGAGTTCCCTTTCTCTAGTCGTCCCAAAAAAGTTTATAAGATAAAGCGCGGCTCATTGGTAACTGCCGCGTGCAATCGGCAAGATCGAAACTTCATCAACGATTGGGCAATCGCGGAACTCCAGGAAGCCGTGCCTAATGTAAAGCCCTATAAAGTACCTAATCGCAACTTCGTCATTAAGGAGGGCACTGTCGTTCTGCAGGCTGCCGCCAGCACAATCAATTTCCAGGTTAACGGCGAGTATCCCTTCAACTTGAATAGATGTACTGTACGACATAAGAACCACACAAAACAACTACATCTAAAAACTGACTGCGACTCGGGAGGATGGGCCTCCGGCGCTGGACAATTTATTGAAGATGATAAAGGCAATCTCGTGTTAGCTGCCATTCACGTCGGCGATAGTGATAGTAATAACAAAAAACCCGGCAAAGATTATGATCCCTATGTCCACTTCAATGTCAGCCGAGGCGTTGAAGGCGAATTCCTCGATGCCATTTATGAAAAGCTGGAGCGAAAGTGAGTTTTTAAATGAAATCTCTCCTGCTCTTTCTCGCTTCCCTAATCGCAACATCAGTTAGTTATGCAGCACCGCCCCTACCAGTTCCCGACTGCAACAGCACGGCATTTACTCGGAATGCTGAACTTCTTCACCAAATCGCTATTATTGGCGATGAAAATCGCCTCACGATCGAACAGTATGCACAAAAGAACAGAATATCTATCTCGCAAGCAAAAAAGAAGTTTGCGGCAACAGGAATAATGTATTGCAGGACAGGCCAAAGTACCGTCCAGTTAACTGGAAAACGGAATATTATTACAACATCCGGACACGCATTTCATTTGGCTAATTGCGACCGAATTTCTGAAAACGACTGCGAAATTGAGTTCCCTTTCTCTAGTCGTCCCAAAAAAGTTTATAAGATAAAGCGCGGCTCATTGGTAACTGCCGCGTGCAATCGGCAAGATCGAAACTTCATCAACGATTGGGCAATCGCGGAACTCCAGGAAGCCGTGCCTAATGTAAAGCCCTATAAAGTACCTAATCGCAACTTCGTCATTAAGGAGGGCACTGTCGTTCTGCAGGCTGCCGCCAGCACAATCAATTTCCAGGTTAACGGCGAGTATCCCTTCAACTTGAATAGATGTACTGTACGACATAAGAACCACACAAAACAACTACATCTAAAAACTGACTGCGACTCGGGAGGATGGGCCTCCGGCGCTGGACAATTTATTGAAGATGATAAAGGCAATCTCGTGTTAGCTGCCATTCACGTCGGCGATAGTGATAGTAATAACAAAAAACCCGGCAAAGATTATGATCCCTATGTCCACTTCAATGTCAGCCGAGGCGTTGAAGGCGACTTCCTCGAAGCCATATACGAAAAACTGAATCAAAAATGATTCACCGGCAGTCGGCGAGAATCCCTAAACGGCATTTTTCGCGAAACTTTGTCGAAATGCGATGGAACAAGTTCACGGAGCGAGGATGAATACCTTTTCCAAGTCCCGCATGACGAACGCGTCCGCCGACCATACGAGGATCGCGGGAACCGCCCGGAAGAAACTGGCGTAAATCGATGCCTTTGTCCATGCTGGCCGGTCCTCGCCGGGGCCCGCCTCTGCCGTAGGATGACCAACCGCCTTCGGCGTTCGCATTCATCGCGTTGGCTGGAGCACTGCCGCCGCCACCACCTTGGAAGCCTTTCAAGACATCCGTTGTGTAGCTGGGCGGGGGCGCACCACCCCGATGAGGCTGATCCATACGGGCCCCCATGCCCTGACTCCCTTGCCCGGGAATTCCACCGCCCGCATTATTGGCAACCGGATTCACTTGAGCGTGATTTTTGGCATCGTAGCTTTCGGCCATATTGAATTGTGTTTTAGGTCCATCTCCGCCTCTAAGATCAAAGTTGGGCGCTCCTCCAACACCTCCGGTTTCAAATCCCACCTTGCCCTTTGGCGTTTCAGGTGTCTCTTGCAAAGCCCGGCAACGTGGGTCGTTGGGGTTGAACTCACAGTATTGCATGGCCTGTTGATAGGGCGAATTGTAGGGGTCCGATCCCGGACTGCCAGGGGATCCGCCAAGTGACGGAAACCCACCACCCGCACCGGGTGAAGTTCCATCTCGGTTCGTGGGAGATCCTCCCGTACTCTGAAGATCTGATCTTGTGACTTGATTACAGCGCTCCGCAAGCGCCGAATTCTCCGCTGAATTCGTACCCGCCATACCCAGAAGCACACGGCTGGTTGTAAACGATTCGCAGGATTGAAGCCGCTGTTCAAGAAGCGACTTTGCCGAACTATCGGTGCCCCATTTACTCAGTGCCGACTGACAGGACGATTTACAAGCGGACTGGCGCTGCGTGCAGGCATTGGCCGCTTGATTGCGAATCTGCGCGTCTCTCAGACTCGCCTCCTGCATTCGCCGACAGGTTTCCGCTATACCTTCGCCCGGCCTCAGTCTGATGGCACCAGAAATACTTCCTCCAATACAAGCAACCGGGTTTGCACAGCAATCGCTCGCCTGTTGCTCCTGCTGAAAACAGGCCTGAATGTCCTTTTGCTTTTGGGCGGGATCACCGGGAGGCGGCGCGGAACTGCCTGGAGGACTGCCCGTGGATGGGCTGCCGCCAGCAGTTGTGCACTCTTCAACTCGTCCGGCTACCTTGTTTGTACCTGGACAGATACAGTCTCCGGATGAATTTCTCGCCAGTCCCGGCTGACAAAAACGTTCATCGCCATACCCATCATCCCCGCTACAACTACTATCTGCGCATCCAGGGATTGAGCATTTATTCGGCTTAGAATTGCACCAGGATTCCGCCATCTCGTTACACATGGGTTGAGACAAGGTACATGAGTAACAAAGGAAATAAGCCGAGTCCTTTGAGCTCGCGGATTGTACTTTGGCCAAACATTCCGAAAGATCCGACGGCGTGTCCCAAGTAGAGAGTCTGGAACTGTAATACTGGTGTCGGGATCCGATATAACAATTCCATTTACCGGTGTGGTTTCATTGGCATACGACCACTGTCCACAAAGCAAGGCCATCAAAGAAAGCGGAATGAAGAATCGCATGTCATCTACAATTTTGGTCACTAATTTTTATACTATCCTATGTGCAAATGAAGTTCCTAATTAAGTGGGGATGACCGGAGACGGCGACTCAAAATACCTCAACAAATTGGGCGCTATTGGCTCAAAACGAGACACCTTTAGCGACTAAGTCGTAAGCACACAACCTCAGTCGAGGCTTCTAGGGCTACACCCTCGAATCGCTCTATAAAGAGCCAGGAAGTGCCTCTACCTGTCCACAAGTGCGCACAGTCCAGATCCTCATGCAAAAATTACAGGACTAAACGTAATCAGATTAAATCTACTTGGCTAACCCTGGGTCTATAAATTGCTATAAGGATTGCCTCATTACTCCCTAGGAGACGTTTGTGGCCGCAACCTCCGTTATCGAAAAAACCATTATTCAAGGCCTTGGATTAAACTCAATTTCAATTCAGTTCGACATCACCAACGCATGTAACCTCTCTTGTGCTCATTGCTACCATCCACACCACAAGAACGACAGGGCGATGAGCCTTGAGGACTGGAAGTCAACAATCGATAACTACGCACGTTTGCTAAACCTAGTCCGTGCGCGCCCGAACATTATGATCTGTGGCGGTGAGCCGCTAGCCTCGCCGTACTTATTTCCACTCCTCGATTACATCACCCAGAAATGGAATCGCACCTTTGTACACATTACCACCAATGGCACTCTAGTTCCGCGACTGATCCATAAGCTTGTTGATTATCCTCTGTTCTTTCAGGTTTCATTAGAAAGTCCAAACGAAACCGCGCACGATGCCATTCGCGGAAAGGGCAGTTTTAAAAAGGCCATAGATGGGATTAAGGCTCTAAAAGAAAACGGCTTCGACGTTCACGTTTTGGTGATTCTCTCTACTCGAACCAAAGATGAAATTCCGCAAATGTTTCGGTTTGCAAAGGAGCTAGGCGTCGACAGCCTAAATTACACCAGAGCTATTCCAAGTGGCGCGGGCAAACATCATTTCAACAGTGCGGACTCCACATTAACAGGAGCCGACCTAAAGGAAGCAATGATTGCGGTGGTGAAATGGTCTCGAGAAACACAACTGCCAACGAATACCGATAAACCGCTCTACTGTTTGATTGATGAACAATTGGGCTCTTCGGGTCACCCCGGTCTTCAGGGACTTGTTATCGGATATGACGGACAAATTAAAGCTTCAAGTCGCACAGATCTTAAGCTTGGAGAAATACGGA
Organism: Bdellovibrionales bacterium; assembly: GCA_041690295.1. Classification (GTDB taxonomy): domain Bacteria; phylum Bdellovibrionota; class Bdellovibrionia; order Bdellovibrionales; family UBA1609; genus JALHOQ01. The sequence goes on along the minus strand of JAWLHR010000019.1, from coordinate 25,067 downwards.
CGACAGAACTTTCTAAGTTCTATTTTTCAAGTCGATTATTTTCTGATTTGCGGAATCGAAAAATAAAAGGCTGTTCAGGATGCAAATATCTAGGAAAGTGTGGAGGAGATCGGAGCTTTGCGTACTCCACTACAGGCGATTTTTTGGGATTTGATAACGGTTGCTGGGTAAAGTCTAACAACTGAACGAAGGGATGCTACCATGCCATTAAGAAAAATTCTGGTTTCACTTTGCTTACTACTTCCCACATCAACGGTATTTGCAGCCGTACAAAGTACAAATGAACCTCCTGGCAGATTAGTTGAATCCAGCTGGGAAGAGGTACTCCACAAACTTGCAAATAACAGAATGCCGGCATTCTACTATGAATTCCTGGCTTCCCACGGAATAACAAGCATTGATGAACTTGTCTTCGCTGATCAACAATTAAAGAATCAACTGATTGAGATGTACAAAGAAGACAAAGCCATTATGGCAGGCTCGGACGCCACTCGAAGTGTATGGTAATGGCGAAAGTATTAATACTATTCGTAACGCTACTAGCTTCAGCTTGGATTTATGGGAATTGTGAAAATCATTTGGCCTTTAAAAAAGGATCCGATATGGAAGCAACACTTCGCGTAGGCTGCCCCACCTATTGGGGTAATCTAGTCCCCGCATTGCAACACACAGCTTACGCGGATGCACTGCTCTCAAATCAGTTCGAAAGCTTGGTGCGCGAAGGTCGTGGTGGCACTATACTGCCTGGACTCGCGAAGAGTTGGACAGTTTCTGAGGACCTGACAACCTTCACGTTTACTCTCGATACTTCTCGCAAATTTTCAGATGGAACCTCATTGAGCGCACAGGATGTAAAAAAAGCATGGGAGCATGGATTAAGCTTAACGCCACAATCCGCCAATAGCAGTTTGCAAGATGTTCTTTATTTAGTCGAAGGATTCGAAGAGTTCACTCACACCAAATCACTGCGCGGAATTAAAGTAATCGACAAGGCAACGATTCAGATTCGGTTTAAAAAGCCGTTTCGCACCGCGCTCTCCGAATTTGCTACGGGCCGAATGGCGATATTTAAAATTTCTAACAATTTACAAATAGGAACTGGGCCGTACATTATTGATTCATCCAATGACTCGAAACTGACCTTCCGACGCAATTTATATTTTAAAGACCAAGCGGGATACTCAAAGGTTGAAGTTACGATTGTTGATCCACAATCAGCAATGCACGCCCTTGAATCCGGGGAAATCGACGTGTATGCTTTTGCAGACCGCGCCAATATTCCGGCTTGTGGACCTGGAAAAGTGACTTCAATTTCATGTGTTTCCGGCATGGAATCTGGCCATTTAACACTGACACTAAACGGACTCAAAAATCGTTTTTTTTCCAATCGCGAACATCGACTTGCTTTCCAATATTTAATTCATAAACACATCAAGCTTGAAAAGCTTCCGCCAAACTATCAGCAAAATCTTACTCTGGACCCTCAACCATATTTGCCACTCCAAGCAGGTCGCCTAGATGACTCTTTGGTTCAAGAACTTGTTGCAAAAGGGAAACCGTTTGTACCCGCTTTCGTGAGAGCCACCCAAAAGAATCCTTTACTCATTGTCACGTCGGAAATGAACAATTGGGTTCAAGATTTGATGGAAAAACTAGGAGTCAAATTCACCAGTAATTCAGGTTGGATTGAGACACGGCAACGAATACAAAATGTTTTATAAAACCTTTGAACCTGACATTCTAGTCGGCGGATCATCAATTGCATCCGGTGATCCAGATGGATTGTTTCACTCTCTAGCGAAGGATGGCGCGATTCACTCGCCTATGTTCTTTCGTGAAGAAGTATCAAATCTATTAGACGAAGGTCGATCAATTCTTAACCTCAATGATCTTGATTCACACTATCAAAAAGTGTCGATCAAGTTTCTTGAAGAGGTCCCTTACGTACATGTTGGATTTGTGCGTGGAATGCACGCATACAACCGAAATCGAGTCAGACTGGTGGACTCAGTTAAGGAAAGAGAATCCAATCAATTTACTATGTTTTCGCCACTGTGATTTAATATGTCTCTGAAAGAATGGTACTCAAAATTTGGAAAACGCCCTCTAGTGCTTTTTGTGCTTTCCATTCTTTTGATTCAGCTTTTTTATATTTTTTTAGTTCTCTCTGAAAATCATCAAAAATATCGCTCCTCCGTGGATTCAATGATTAAGGTTATCCAAGTTGCACTCCTGCAGAAAAATCGGATCATGCTGGAAGCTTTAGTTCATAATGCAGCCGACAATGTCCTTCTTAGTGGAATTGGTATTTGCAAGAATAACACCGCAATAATGAGCTTTCCGGCTAATCTGGAGATTTGTGGATTAAACGATAAAAATTTTTTCAAAATGAGTGATACTCAAATAATTCCTGGTTTTCAGGAGTATAAATTAATCATTCAAAGCCCGTTGATTAAATTAAATTTTCCAATAGTCTTAACGTTTCTACTCACTTCTCTTGTATCAGGAATCGCAATTATCTTGATTCGGCGGCTGGATCGGCGATTTGAGACCGAGCTTGTCACACCGATTTCCACAGATTTCGATAGCCTGGAGTCTATGAAGATTGTTGAATTCGAACAAATGAAGGCTCGAAGGGAGCGACTAATAGCGCTGGAAAAACAAAAGGCAACTTCAGACCTTGCTCGCCAGGTTGCTCATGATATTCGATCGCCTATTTCAGCTTTGAGAATGTTTGTCCAACGAAAGGCAGAATCTTTGCCTCAATCCGAACTCACCCTAATAAAGCAAGTCTCAGAACGAATTCTAACGATTGCCGATGATCTTTTGGAAAAATCCAGAAGCTATCATATTCCACATTCCACCATTGGAGAAATTGTCAAACACACTAAACAGGCCATCGACGAAAAAAATATAAGTGAACCCGATTACATTTTCGAACTTGAGATAAAGAACACCATTGATGAGACAACCCCCGTTAGTATCGACAAAGACGAGTGGTGCCGAATGATCTCGAACTTATTGACGAATGCAGTTGAGGCGTCCACCCCCAGTCAGCCAATAATCCTTACACTTGAGATTGATGCCTCGAGTATTAGAATGAATTGCAAGGATCATGGGCGAGGCATTCCGAGTGAGGTTTTGTCCAAGCTTAGAACTGAGGGGGGTTCTTTTGGAAAACCCTCGGGAAACGGGCTCGGTTTAAAACAAGTCAGAGATCTAGCGAGTACTCTTCACGGAAAATGGGCAATTGAGTCCAAGGAACAAGTTGGGACCACGGTTTCTCTCACGGTCCCAACTCACTGAGTTAAGCATTTAAAGTTTCGCGGCTGGAATTTTCAACTTCTTCTGATCCACACAATCCGACCGGACGATCTTATGTTGGGAATTCGTCACGAACCCGCAAATGCCGGTGCGGCCGGTGTACTTGGGATCGGGCACGTAGTTGTAAACTGTTTTAAGTGACTTTCCTTTGATCTTGAACTCCACGTCTATGGAGTATTCGTCTTCGATTTTCCGGACGTTTTTGATCTTGAATGAATCACGGCCCTGTTTGAAAAATAAAATTCCATCGGCGTTCAGTAAATCGCCTTCCGGGTAAGCCGCGTGGGGATTGAAGTAGCGGTAACGCTTTCCCTTGAAACAGGCTTTGGTGGTGTACGGTTCCCACGCACCCAAAAGCGAATACTGAACGGCCTCCTGCGCGACCGCCCTAATGTTTTTGCACCGAGTTTGATGCAAATCGGGATTAAACTCGCCCGCGGCCAACGCGGAGCCCATCAGAAAAATCGTGGCCGCCAACCAACCGGTTATATGAACAGTGAACTGGTTTTTCCGAGATTGTCGCATTTTCTCACGCACTCCTCGTTTTTGAATTTTTTTGGAGTTCCCTTGCAGCCGGGCTTGTTCGGGTTGAATCGCGCGGTCTTAACGTCCTTGCCGTCTTTGGCCACGCAAGACTTGGACATCCTATTCATAGCGGTTCCCATGGCATCACTCACCACGCTGCCGCCGCGCTCGCCACCTTTCACCACCACGCGAGGCCCGCCGTACTGCGCATCACTGCCTCCACTGGATTCTATAATGGAAAATTCGCAACTGCCGGGCCCACCCGAGGAAATTCGATCAATCAAATAAACGTGGCCCTTTGTTCCGTCGTTCCACACCACCATGTCTCCGGGAAGAAGGCCGTCGTTCACCAAATCCCAACAGGAATTTCCGCTTTTTAAAAGTTGAATGAGCTGGGCTGTGGTGGTCGGAGCCGTAATGTCTTTTCCCGGCTCCAACCGCATTCCAAGGCGAGCCGCCACTCCCGAAAAAAATCCCGAGCAATCAGTTGAACCTCCGGGCGCTGGATCAATTTGATTTCCATCGACTTTCATTCTCGCACCCGCCTGCGAGTATTTCGGTTTGGATTTATACGGACTCGGACAATCTTTTGGCCCCGCCCATACTTGGGCCAATGAGCCCGGGTTCTCCTTGGGCATGGACTGACACATTGAATCCGCCGGCACTCCACCACCCTTGGCCGCCGCCGGCGCATCACAGTCGCCATAGATCGAAGCCAGCAGAAGTCGCGCGCCGTAGGCGATGTCGCATCCCTGGTTCACCGCGGGATCACTGTTCGACGACATCCCGCCATATCCGCCGCCCGGAGCGATGGTTTCGGCATGAAGGTTTGAAAGGAAAATCGTAAAAAGAATCAACGAGACAAAACGCATCCCCACCCTCGCTACACAAACTAGGATTACCGTTTCAGCATAACAAGCGAGCGCTTAACGTGAAATCTCACTCTCGACTTTCGCCTTGGATGATGAAAAAAATTTGGCCGGATCTACGTGATAAAAAAGGCCTTTGCACCTATTTCCACAGATAGTCGCAAAGGACCTACGATATTCAATTAATGAGGTCGTAAACCGAAGCCTGTGTCAGAGGTTGCACTCGAGTTCCTTTAAATTCGAAGGTGTATTTTAAAAACGCGGCTGTAAGAACAATAGGCGCGATAAGGTTGACCGCAATGTTCCGAGCCACCGAAGACTCAACATCATCACCAAGTCCGTCAAAATACTCCGCCAGCGCCGCTCCAAGCCCCCGTGAACCACCGGTGACGATATGCAAATTCATGATTTTTTATCTACCGTCGAAAATACCTGGTTCAAGCCACAGTCCTAATTTCTTGTCCGGAATTTTAGACTTTCATGCGAAAATCCATCTCGATCCCCTCTTTAAACTTATTCAACCGCCATTTGTCCTGGCACCTTAATTGATATTTGCCCACCTCTGTGGAGGGCCAATGTCTACAAAAATTGAACTGATTCAATACGTCGCGGCCCCCCGCCGGCTTCGCTTCGTTTGCCATCCCGAAATTCGGGCACAATGGCCGAAACTTTCCGAGTATGCCGAGACGGTCGGTTGCACTTCGATTCTCGAATTGCGCGTCAACCGTGCCCGTATCTTCGCCAAGTTGGAGTGGGAGAATTCTTCAGGCACGGTAAAAGATCGCGCTGTTTTGGGCATGCTTCATGACTTGTTATTGCGCGGACACCAGCGGCCAAAACGAATTCTCGAATACACGGGCGGAAGTCTTGGACTCGCGCTCGCCTCAATTTGCCATCAACTGCGCATTCCGATGTCCCTGGTCTTGAGCGAATCCACTCCGGCTTCCGTGGTGGGAAGACTTCGGCTCCTCGACTGTGAACTCCACATTGTCGATAAAGAACAAGGCTTCTGGGGCGTAATGAACAAGGCGTTTGAGTTAAGTCGCGCCCATCCCGAATATTCCTTCCTCTTTCAACACGAGAATGCCGCTAACTTGAACATGCATCGAGAATTTACCGGAACCGAAGTTTTAAGCCAACTTGATGGCGCCGACATCGACGGCTGGGTCGCCGCGGTTGGAACGGGTGGCACCTATTGCGGGGTTTTATCGGCATTGAGACGACGCTTCCCTAAATTGAAAGGCTACATCGTGACGCCGGCGGAGATGCCGTTCGGAACTGAAAGCGGCCCCAATTCCAAACCGAAGTTCATTGGCGCCGGAGGATTGGGTTATGGGAAAAAACAGAAGTTCGTCACGGCCATCGACCCCAAGGCCACCCACTTTCATTTTTCATATGATCAGTGCCGGCAGATGATGCTCGACTTTTACCTTCAAACCGGTCTCAAGATCGGCAGCTCGGCCGCCGCCAATCTTCTTGGTTGCATCAAAGCCGCCGCCGAATTCGGCCATGAGCAACTGGCCACGGTCTTCCCGTCGAAGCCAAGTGATGAGGAGAGCGTTTGGCTGAAAACAAACAAGGAGGTCACACATGAACACCGGTCAGTAAATGAGGAAGGGTGTCGTACGGCTTCGGCCGGGCGACACCTTATTTCGTCCCTATGAAAACGTACTTGAATCTTATGACAGAAATTTTCTCCCGTTACTACGATCAGAGCCGCGATGTGTGGTCAAAGGACCTGGGATTAAGGCGCTCCGTTGATATTCTGCATGATCATTTAACTAAGCCATCGTTAGTGCTGGATATCGGCTGCGGCTCCGGAATCGACAGCCTCGCTCTTTTAAAAAAAGGGCATTCGGTTTACGGCCTCGACCTAGTGAAACATTCCAATTGGGACCACATAAGTCATGTTCACGGGGAGAGAGCCTCTTTTAAGGCTGGCGATTTTCAGTCCCTCCATCTTCCACTGGAATCTTTTGACGCCGTTTTGGACAATGGGTGCTTTCACCACCAACCCCCCGACGAGCAACCATCCTATCTTAACAAAATATGGACACTGCTGCGGCCGCGGGGCCTCTTGTGTCTCAACGTTTACTCTCCGAATGACCCCAGTAGAGAAGGAGTCTCGATGAAAATGGCCGACGGCCGCCATGCAACGGCCTACAGGCTCGATCAACTGAAAGCCACTCTCGCCGATTTTCGCATTTTGTACTCCGAACGCGTGGTCAGTTCCACCCATGGCGGCACCTATCTCATTGCTCTGGCGGAAAAAACCTAACCATGCGCATCGTCCTTTTTACGCCCATTACGATCCAAGTCGAAGCGGCCAAGCGCCTCGGCTATCACGTCACTTCCGTATGGCACCGTTTTGAGGGTCCCAATTTTTTTGAAGCCATCATTCAAGACGTCAAACGCCTTTCCGACGAATTTATCCAAGATGATCTTCTGAGCGGGTCCGGCTGGATCGATCGACTGAAGGCGATTTTTAACCGATATCCGGAAACAATCTTAATCCCCGGAGTTCCAGATGAATTTTTACCCGCATTTTTAAAAACGGCGAGTGAACTGAATCGCCTGCCCAATCCACTTTCGACTTATGAGTTCTTCAAAAGTAAGTTGCAGCTCCGTCATCTTCTTCAAGACGATCCCGAACTAGGCGTGAGATACACTTCAGTCGAAACCAAGGCTGATTTCGTTGCGCTGATGCAAAACCCTCTGCCTCCGTCTATATTGAAGCCCGCCTGCTCATCCGGAAGTAAAAATATCTCATTTATCGAATCAGCCGACGATCTTCGGTCCGTCTATGAAAAATGGAGTGAGTCGCCGGAACCGTTTGGTTTGGTACTTGAAGAGTGTTTTGAGGGGCCGCAGTTCAGCGTCGAAGCGATTTCGAAAGACGGGCGCCATGCGATCCTCGGCATCACCGAAAAATTTCCGGTCTTACCGCCCACCTATATTGAAAATGGCGGCGTCTTTCCAGCTCAGATTTCAGAGGAACTCGCGGGAGAAATCATCTCGACCGTAACCCGCTTTCTGAATCGGGCTGGTTTTCAAAACGGCGCCACGCATACCGAAGTCATCGCGACTTCTTCGGGAGTCAAAATCGTCGAAAGCAACGCGCGCGTGGGGGGGCTGATTCCGTTTCTCATCGAGGGGGCACATGGAGTCGATGTCAATGAGTTTTACTTGGAATACTTGGCTGGGAAGCGCGACACCTACCGTCCTTACAAAAACGGAGTTGCGATCCTTGGCATTGTCAAATTTGAAAGCGGCCGAATCCTGGAAGCCATAGAGAATTTAGATGAAATTAAACAGCATCCCTATGTTATCAAAATGAACATTTGGGCACGCATGGGACAAAAGCTTCCGCGGCCTTTGAACAATGAACAGCGGCATGGTTACATCGTGGTGTGGGGATGTGACGCGGACCAGGCCAGACGGCGTTTAGATTTCATCTTCCAGAAGCTCCAGCCCATTTACCATGAGGAATCATGTCTAACATAAAAAAAATTTTGTATCTCAATTTCGCCTGGTCCTTCTTGGTGGTTCAGGCCATCATGGTTCCCTATTATCGGTCAAAGGGCCTGTCGTACGAACAAATCGGCCTGATCGGCTCCATTTTCTCCGCCTGTCTTCTTCTTCTCGATTTGCCGACCGGATATATCGCCGACACCTTCGGGCGAAGGCGCGCCATTATTCTCGCCGGACTGTTCAAGGGCATCGGTGGCACGCTTCTTTACTACTGGCCATCATTCCACGGCTTTATTTGGGCGTTTGTTTTCATTGGAGTCGGAAACAGTTTGTTCTCGGGAACTGATGTCGCCCTTCTCTATGACGGCGCCGACAAGAGGACGAATTGGACAGCCACACACGCGTCCCGCTTTCAGTGGTCCCAATGGGGAGCCGCCAGCTCGGCTGTTATCGGCGGTCTTTTGGCCCAACACTCCCTTGACTTGGCGATTGCGGTGAATGCCGTGGTGGCATGGTCGTCCTTTTTTCTCGCTCTTACTCTGAAGGAAACGCCGACTCAATCGCCACCGCGAATCAATCATTTGGTGCATTTTGGGCAGACACTTAAAAAAATCTGCTGGCAAAATCGATTTATTCGTTACTTAATTCCGCATCGTATATTTTTCTCGGCGATCCTGCTTTTACAGGTCGCTCAGATTCAAATTTTTTGGTCCGCACTGAAAATTCCGATCGGTTGGTTTGGCGTACTCTGGGCCGGCCACAGCGTGCTCAGCATTATCTTCAGCCGCATGTCCGTGAAGTGGGACTCCAGGATTTCGTTCTCAGTTTTGTTCGGCAGCGTGATTTTGATTCCGGTAATCGGATTTTTGGGCTCCGCATTCGCACTTAAAATTGGCATCATGGGAGCGCTTTTCATGCTCCTTTTTGAAGCGGAAAGAGGTTTGATCAACGGACGGATTAACGCCGAGTTAAATAGCCAATTGCCTCCGGCCAATCGTGCCTTCGGAAACTCAGTTGTGAGCATGGGCTCCCGTTCTATCTTTGTCGTGGCGGCGCCTCTTGCCGGGAAAATGGTCGACCACAACGGATTGGCCCAATTGTTCGGCATCCTAACCCTGGTCACTTTGGTGGGTGGCGTCCTCATTACCGTGCCGCTGTTCAATCAAAGAACTAAGTCCAAATCCCCAGACGAGACTGTCTCAACGCTTGGATCATAAGCTGCCGTCTCGCCGTTTAATACAGGTTCTTTAGGCACAAATCTTGAAATCTCCATCGGCAGGCAAAGGGTTAGGAGATCCAATGGTGACCATTCGAGACGAAGTCCAGCTTCCCACCAAATACGGCGCGGCCAAATTATTGACCTTCAACAACTTGAGTGACGGCAAGGAACATGTGGCGGTTGTTTTTGGAGATCAAGAAAAACTCCAAACTCCACTCGTCCGCATTCACTCGGAATGCTTGACGGGAGACGCTTTCGGCTCACTTCGGTGCGATTGCGGCGCACAGCTTGATCGCTTTATGAAACAGGCCGTCGCCGAAGGTGGGGTCCTCCTTTATCTTCGCCAAGAAGGGCGGGGAATCGGCCTTTACAATAAAATCGCGGCCTACAGATTACAGGAAAAAAATATCGACACCTTTGAAGCCAACCGCATGCTTGGGTTCAATGACGACGAACGGACGTTCAGCGTGGCGGCCGAAATTCTAAAAGCCATGAAGCTCAGCACGATCCGATTGGTTACTAACAATCCAGATAAGATCAAACAGATCGAAGCCGCCGGCATTACAGTGAGCGGCGTGGTTCAGCATTCCGCCAATGTTTGTAAAGAAAATTACAACTATTTGAAATCCAAACAGGAAAAAGGACACTTCTTACTAATGGAGATCAAAAGTGCCAACGCATAAAAGTCCGATTAGCGGTGTTGCCGCGTTCGGCCGTCGCTGGATTGCTACCGCCGGCTACGACAATCGCGTGATTCTTTGGGATGAAGGCAACAGCGTCGCCGTAAATTACCACGATCATTTGGTGAACGCTTGTCATTTTCATCCTTCCGGAGAGCTTTTAGTGACCGCCAGCAGCGACCGAACCGCGCGTGTTTGGCGCGTTCCGTTTCTCGAACTGGTTGCCACGCTCCACGGCCACGAAGATGACGTTGAAATGGCGAACTTCTCTCCCGATGGATCCATGATCGCCACCGCCAGCCGCGATGGCTGCGTGCGCGTCTTCGACCAAAAAGGGAGTTTGCTTGCGACGTTAAAGGGGCACACCGCGGACGTCACGTCGTTGGCCTGGTCGGCTGATGGAAAGAGTATCATCTCCAGCAGCGATGACGGAACCGTTCGCCTCTGGAGCGTCACGGAGTTCAGCGAACTTGAACGAATTCAATTGGATGGTGTGGAGACCGACACTGTGGCGATAACGGGAGACCGAACAGTTGTTGCCGGCAATGACAACGGTGAAATTTGTGTTTTAAAAGACGGAACTCTCACGAGAGTCAAAGCCCATTCGGCCGGCATCAAACGACTCGTTTTATCGAGCGACGAACGCCAACTGCTAAGCCTCAGCTACGATCGGCATCTCTGCGTGTTCGACGTGGACGAAGGTCGGCTGGCTCAAACGCATCGGCTCCCCTATCCCACATCGATATGGGCCCGATCCGCCTCCTTTATGGACCCGCATACGGTTATTTTTGGATCCTTCGGCGACACCTATGCCAAATTGGATTTACCAACCGGAAAATTTCAAACCGATCACATCGGTGAGACCTTTGGAATCAACACGATTCAAAACTCGCCCGACGGATTGATCACGGTTGGCGATGCCGGCTGTTTGAAGATTCACAATGCCGGCGCCGCAAAACAGCTTTTTAACTTCAACGAACTTTGCAATTTCATCGTTCCTTTTCATGACCGGTTTTTTGTCGGCGGACAAACGGGGCGGATTTACACCTATCCCTCCGGAAGTCTTTTCGCCGATCTGATGCAGCCGCTGAACTGCGGCGTCACCAATGGAAAAAATCTTATCGTCGGCGGATACACCGGTGAGATTTTTATCTTGTCCACTGAAACCGGAGCCATTCTATTTCAAAATAGAATTTTAAAGAATGCCATCAAGTCGATCGCCCTATCGGATCATCTGGGTCTTGCGGTGGGAGCCGCACGGGATCTTTGCTGGTTTAACCCGGAAACGGGAGAACCGATTCAATACGTGGAAGAGGCTCACGCTAAAATCGCCAACGGGTGTGCATTTCTTCGGGAAAAGACTTTCGTATCCGTCAGCCGGGATCGACTTTTGAGAATTTTCACTTTCGGATCGGACCGGGTCGAAGTCATTCCAACTCCAGTCAATCATTCAGCGAAGTGCGTTGCGACCGATGGAAAGCGTATCGCGGTTGGGTCCTACGGGGGGCAGGTCGCGGTTTTCGACACCGAAGCGAAAAAGTGGACTTACAATGAGCGCCCGACTCGGTCAGGGATCAGTTCGATCGCTTATCGGCCAGAAGATCAAACATTCTATGCGGCTTCCTACGATGGAGGCGTTTATCCGATCAGGAGTCCCTGATGAACCAGTTTCTTTCCGTCCCCGCCGGCCATTACACAATCGGCACCGATGCCGCTGAAATGGACCGGGCGATCGAATTTTGGCAAAATCGATTATTAGAAAATTTCACTCGCCAAGACATTGAATGTTGGTTTCGCAAAGAATTCCCGTCATTAAAAATTTGGGTTGAGGGATTTGAAATGTCTCGCACCTTGGTGACCAATGCGAACTATCTCCGGTTTGCCGCAGCCACCGGTGCCGCCCTTTGCGAGTCGCTCGTCGAGGGAGAGCCCGCCGATCATCCGGCTTGGGGTTTAGATATTTCAGAGGCCAAATCTTTTTGCGCCTGGATGTCCGCAAACGATCCGGTTTATCGTTACCGCTTGCCCAAAGAAGTCGAATGGGAAGCGGCCGCACGAGGACCCGAGCGACTCGAATATCCATACGGCCCTACATTTGATCCAAGCAAGGCCAACACCGTTGAATCAAATATTGGAACCACAACGCCAGTCCTTGAGTACGCCCACGCTCCGGGCCCATTCGGACATCTGGATTTGGCCGGAAACGTAGAAGAGTGGGTGGACACCCGATACTGGGTCTATCCCGGCGGCGAACTGATCAAGGACGACTTGTACGAAGTTTTCGGCGCAAACTACTTTATCCTAAGAGGCGGCAGCTTCCACCGAGGCGGTGACCTAAGCCGAGGCGCCAGAAGACACGGCGCCTACCCAAAACCAGATTACCGATTCACCGGCTTCCGCCTAGTAAGAGAACGCCGAACTCTCCCCAGTACATAGTGAATGCAGTGCAACTTCCGAAGCGGAAGTAGAAGATAAACTGTATCGCATTTACACACAGTCAGACTTAGTACATCGCCTTGATCTACGAAAGCCGGGTTAATCAAGGACACAACCTATTCGGCCAAAAGCAAGCGACCGCAGATGGGTACGAATCCAAGACTAGCCGATCCGAGGAACAAGGCGAATCTCATGCGTAAATTTGGTTTCTCAAATTCAGCTGAAGTGTCGGATTGGGCGGTGAGGGTCGGTTTACTCTAGAGAATTGCGCCGAAGACTTGCTACACGCGGTAGCAGAATGAATCCCAAATTTCACGCGATCAGGTTCGATCACTTCGAAAAATTGGGGCGCCATCGGGGTCGGTATCTGAACCACTTTTTCCACCCCTGCAACCCATTGCAATCGCTATATATTCGCCCTTTCCGCTCTACAAAGACAAGAGTTTCCTCCACCAGAAATATGTTGTTGAAGGGCTCACAATTGCTGAAATCGCACGGCAGATTTTTTCCACCCGATGCGCGGTTCGCAATGGATTGAAGCGCTTCGGCATTCCAATAAAGACTCAGGAAGACCTACCGCGGAATCGATCACAACTTCGTTTCGGTGAGGCGTACCGCCAGCGCCAAATCGTGAACCATAAACGAGAGCTGGAAGCCATTGAGCGAATCAAAAGCCTAAGAAGCCAAGGCTTCAGCTTTTGGAAGATCGCCGATGTCTTGAACACAATGGGTGTGCCCACCAAGACCCGCCGCGGGAAATGGCACGCGAGGAGCGTTCAGAAGGTGATGGAGCAGCCACCGTCTTCAGACCACTGATTCAACCTAAAAGTAATAAAGGAGCAACGTATGGAGAGGCACTTCGTAAGTTTTGATCTGGTTTCGGAGGTTCGGTTTTTCCTGGCCCCGCTGGGTATTTCGATGGAAGAGTTCACTAAACACCAATTCGAGGATCCATCGGTGGACCTCAGTACGGCATTGTTAAGCCGACTATCCTTGAAGCAAGCATCAGATGTTTGGCAGCTAAACCGATTAGTATCGCGGTTCGAACTTGAAGTAGTTGCGATATGGCCCATTGAAGATGGAATTCGCGTCTGGGCAAAAACACCGATGTGGCGCAACTTCCAGTACAACTGGCGACGAGTGTTTCAGCGAGAAGTCTCAGGAGACTTGTGTCCCGCATGCCTTAAGGACGCAACCAGAATGGAAGACGCCTGCCCCTCCTGCGGGCAGGCATTGGTTTGGCTCACCGGCGGTGCGATCCTCAAGGAAGATTGATCAGCTCGTAACTCGCTCAGTTTTTAATGTTCGGTCAATGAGATGGAGGCCGAATCGATGTGGCCCTTCCAACGGAGTGCCTATGATGAGCCAGTAAACTGACGAGAAAACGTTGGCAGATCTTCCGGGCACTGGCTTTGTCTCATCGTTCATATAGGAAAATCTTGGTAGCAACGCCCGCTTATTCACCAAGTAAACCGATGCAACGATGCCAATTTCATTAGCTGCTAGGGTTTTGAACTTGGCGTCAATTTTCTTAAGCGCCCGCCCCTCTACGAGCTTTCTAAAGTCGTCGGGGCCTCCTTCTACTGGTTTTGTAAGGCGATGAGTTTCCACATCAATCCACGTGCGGGTGCCCTTCCAGATGGTTGCTATGTCCGCAGTTTTTTTGGCGCCTGAAATTGTTCTATCAAAACCGTCGATTTGGAAGCCATTCTCTTTCAAAAAACGACTCAAGTAGATTTCCGCGGCTACCGCCCACAGTCGCATTGGGCTCCATGAATCATCCCAAAGAGGTTCCAAGACTCGCCGAAAACCAGGAGTATCTGCAAATTCACGCGCAAACCAGTCAAAGTGATCCATAATCGAGGTCCACACCTGTCTGGATTTTTCGTCTGTGAGTCGAGAGTCGATATTGTGGATCAGCAGAGGAAGATTCATCCCATCGATTGAGTTGTCGTCAACCAATCGCTGCGCCTGAAACTCGTGCATTTTCCTGTTGGTAATGCCGTACTCATTGCCCCTCGGCCATTTTGCCGGAATGATTTTTCCGAGGTTCGGATAGCGGCGAATTACATTCTCAGTGTGTCGATGAAGTAACCAGTCCGTTACAAACGAAGGCACGATATTCTTGAGAAGCCAGCCGATCACGGTCATGCTCTAATGAGGCACACCATCAAACAATTTGATACCGGTGCACTTCTTCTTAACGAGCCACTTCACCTTATATCCGTTCTTTTCAGGAATGTAATGCGCGACCGCGTGCCTCATTCCAACGTAGACATGTCCACCATCGGCAACAACAATGCTGTTGGGATACAGGCCCGTGATTGAAGATGCGATGAGCTTGTCGACACTTCCTGTTTTCCAATCCACTGAGTGCAGCCCATCTCCAGTGACAAAGAAAAACTTTTCCTCATCTTTGGGGACGACCGCATAGGGGTTCGCTGGAAGTCTCACGTTCTTCTCAATCTTCCATTTCGACACGGCCGGCGGCCCGCCCAGCACAAGCATATAACCTTCATCGATTCCCATGTGAGCCATACCACCAAATGCCGCGACTTTCTGCTCGGGAAGGAGAAATAGTGCCGAAATATTTTTCTTAAAGATCTTCTGAGATTCCTTCGCCCTTACGAACTCGAGCTCTCCACCAAATTCACCTTTATTGCGGCCAAACATGGTCCCATCTGCGACCTCCACAGAAACCGTATGATTATAAGCAGATTTGCCAATTTTAAGTTTTCCTTGTTCAAGACCAACTTTCCATTCGTCGTTGCTGTAATTAGCGCATGACATTTCATTTGATCCGGGAGGATAAGGATCAACTTCTGTAAAACCGTCCGGTCCCATGGCCATGGCGGAATTGAATGCGAGAGCCAAAAATATTGAGATCATTCTACCACCCCTGATTCGGCAAGATTCCCTGAATTCTGGCCCGTTCTAGCACCGGCAGACGCGCTTTGATTTTGGCCAGTTCACCATCATAGTGATCGAGCATTTCAGAGATGTCCCGCGAAATCGATGCACGTAAGTCCGGCATCTCGCAAAACTGGTACTGGCCCCACCAGCCGATGCACTTGTTTGCAACCTTTGATTTCACTTGGGCCTCGGTCGCTCGCTGAAACTGAATGTCGCTGCCGCCCCGTCGCGCAAGCGCCAAACTCTGTTCAAGAATGCCTTCGATGCTCTCCTTCAATCTGCCGATCGATTTATTTGCCGGCTTCGCGAAGTCGGAATGTATGAAGCATCCCAAGAACTCAACTCCCTCTTTCGTCGATCCAAACTTGGCTTTGTCAGTTTTATCTTTCGGTTCATGTGCTTTGAGGCCAAGGCGTTTAAGCTCCTTGTGCGCCTTCCGTGCCACGGCCTGAACCGCGGCAGCGGTCGGGCCAAAGATGATGAAGTCGTCCAAGAACCGTATGCAGACTACGTCCGCAGTGTTCGTGATCTGGTCAAAATCAAAAAGGTAGATGTTACCGAATAGCGCTGAGAGACAGTTGCCTTGCGCGACGCCGTCTTCGCCGAGGGGAAATAGATTGCGATCCTCGCCGAGTTCCTCAAGGTTTGATAACTCCGTGATGAGCGCTTCGCGAAGAACATTCATGAAGCGAGCATCATCGATCACAGAGGCCACGCGGTCGAGGCCCGACTGTCGGCCCACCGTGGGAAAAAAATCTCGAATGTCTGATTTGTAGAAAAACGTCGCGCCATTGCGAATTGCCTTCTGGGCGGCCGTGACAGCCTCCGGCACGCTCCGGCCCTCAACTGCGCCGAAGCTGTTTGGCGTGTCGAAGAATGGCCGGAGTTTTTGAGTGCCTTGAAGGACCTCAAGCAGCGCACGTTGCACAACTTTGTTTTTGGGCGTCGTCGAGACAATTCCGCGTGAAGACCCACTGGATTTTTTCTTCGGGTATCCCACCGACTGATCGAACTCGAAGGTTCCGCGGTTGAGTTGCTGACTGATGCTCTTGATGTAATGGCCTTGTTTAGACTTGAATTTGCGAACTTGTTCTTTCGTCAATTCGGATGACGATTGAAGTGAGTTAGCTTCCACGATGCGGAAGGCGCGCTCGAGATGATTTGTACCTGTCAGCCGCTTAAATTCTCCAGCCACATCAAACTTTCTGGCGGCTCGAGCTCACCGATTCACCCAGCCTCAATCCCCCCTGAAGCCCCGTGTTCGCTATGGCCTGCGACTTTCATCACCTGCCAACCTGGCGCTTTGATTCAAGCGGCCAGGGCGTTCATTCAGCGCCACGGCACCATCGCTCAGCGAGCGCGGCCCGGGAACAATGAGCGCAACCAAACCCAACAGCCCTACAAGCTGCGTCAGCGCTCGGGACATCGCGCCAACTCGAACGGAACCTATCGCTCGCATGATGATCGACCCCCCATCCAGCTTAGCTTTTTGGGGTTTTTGTCAACGACGCGGAGCCCCAGCCGCCCCGGGCTTTAATATCTGCGGCCACCCGGTGAGTTCCCTGGATTATGACCAATTGCAGACTGATTGAGGCGGTCAGGTGTCCTGATGGCCTGCGACTTTCATCACCTGCCAACCTGGCGCTTTCATTCAAGCGGCCAGGGCGTTCATTCAGCGCCACGGCACCATCGCTCAGCGAGCGCGGCCCGGGAACAAGAACACCAGCGACATGTCGGCTTTTTACCGTCTCCACGTTTGCTTGGCAACGTCTGCCGTGAGAATCTGCGACGCTGGAGGTGAGACATAAAAACGCCGGCTGATAAGGCGCTGATGGAATTCAGCGGCGAACATCTCGCCTATGAACTGGAGATGTTCTTTGCGACTGCCGTAGAACAGATGTTCCCCGATGGAAAAATGAGCGGCAACGTCAAAAACGCGCTCTTGGAATCGTTTCTCGTTCACGCACGATCGCTTCTTTTCTTTTTTTATCCCGGCGCCGTGCAACCCGACGATGCGTTCGCGCAGCACTTCATGAAGTCTGACATCATATGGGCAGTAGTGAGGCCCAATTTGAGTCCGGCGTTGCGCAGAGTGCAAAAGCGCGTCGGCAAAGAAGTGGCGCATCTCACGTACCACCGCGGTCAAATTGCAATGGATGAAAAGGGTTGGAACTTCGGTCAAATCATTCTTGATTTCGTGCCCATCTTCCAAGCCTTCGCTCAGGTCTCAGACGCGCAGAAACTACATCACCACTTTTTGGAGGTGGGCAACTTTTGGATGGACGTTTTAGTTCGGCGCGGGCTGTTCTCAGTCAACGTCGCCCAGCAATCAGTGGGGGAAGTCGGAAAAATTTAACCTTGCTCGTGTTCATCGCCTGCATCGTCTAAGAACGAAACCCAAGCATCGGGGACATCAAATTCCGCGGCGTGAATAGTCGAATCACTGATTTCGAAATCCGAATCAGTCGGATCTTGTTGATTTACAAATATTGTCACGGTCGCCTCAATGTCGATGTCGACGTCCGTTGTTTTTTGATTCGAGCCGTGGAAAATTTCTTCTTTGTCGATCGAATCCCAAGAAACCACCGGGCAATCAAGTTCCAGGTTTGCAGTTCCTCGTGCCCTGACTTGGAATACCGCAAACTCTTGTTCATGATCTGTCGCGGTTAATGTATGGGAGACGACGGACAAATCAGTAACTTCCCCCGATTGCACTGTCGAGTGGTAACAGTTCACCGAGTAATGGTGATCCGCGCTGTATTCATCTTTTAGGCGTTCAAGGATTTGGTCTTTTAGAGTTCTAAAACCGGTAATGGCTGCAGCAGCAAATGCTGGATCCCGAATTTTCAAGTAGGCATCTGTAAATTCATTTAGTTTTTTATAAAGGACGATGTTTTGTCGACCCGCAATCCATCGCTCAAAGTCACCATCAGAGGAAATCAGAATCAAACGCGCCGGATTTAGCCCTTCAATCATTTTCAAATTGAAAGCGTCAGGGAACTCGTCTTTCTTTTTGAGCGTGAACGGTGGTCTCAGCGCAAAGTAATCCTCGAAAACGCCTTGCCAGTTTACATTGCGAGAGATGTCTTCTGGCGCAAACATTGCTTCAAATTTGCCCCAGATGGTCTGTCCAGTTGCTTCCTTCGCGACCCGCTCTATCTCTGTAATTTTGTCGGCTGATAGACTTCGAATTGCGTGAAGATGGCCGAGCTTTTCAAGGTCCGATCCAATCGCGGCAGCAGCATGCTTCAAAAATTCGCCTTTTAAAATTTGAGTCGAGATGACCTTTAAGTCGCCGGCCGAAACACCGTTCTCAATGGTTACAAAACCCTTGTGTGAAAAATTGAAGCCCATTGAAACAAGGCATGACGTATCTATAAACAAGTGTACTGGCCCATCGGCAAACCATGTGTCGTCCATATATTCAAACTGATCGGAATTTTTCAATCCTCGCTACACGGTCTCGACCTACGTCCACTAGCACCAAAGGCGTGTGCTGATATTTCCATTTCTAAAGGAGGTATAAGTACATAGGTGGCGCAACGCCACTCAAAATCAAGGAGAACATCATGACGATGCATCATTTGAGCACTGCTCAAAAGTGGGCGCTTTTTGGACATTTCCTGGGGATAATGGGCGGCGCTTGCCTTACGATCGCGGGCTTGCTCGAACTTGCAGAGAACGGTCGAATGCCGATGTACCAAGCCGAATTTTCAAATAGACCAAATCTGCAGTCACTTTTTAATATTCACGATCGAGTATGAGCACGGTTTCAAAACCTTCGTTTTGAGACCGCAGTCGAGCCCGTACATAACCTCTACCAATTAATATCAGAACCTGTCCCACAAATCCCGTTTCAAACAAACTGTCCCATAGGAGGCAAGATGCAATGGGGATACGCGCGCGTGTCGTCTTCGGACGGCCGACAATCACTTTCACTTCAACTTGATGCTTTGCGATCCGCGGGTTGCGACGAAATCATTACCGATCAAATGTCGGGCGTTCGCGACGATCGCCCCGGACTGAATTCGCTTCTTCAGCGCCTATCTGATGGCGATGTTTTAGTGGTGTGGAAAATCGACCGGCTCGGCCGCAGCGTCTCCCACTTACTCAATACTGTACTCTCTCTTCAAGATCGGGGAATCGGCTTCCGGTCATTAACGGAAGCTGTCGATTCACGAACGCCATCGGGGCGCTTCCTACTTACTGTGCTCGGAGCCATGGCCAGCATGGAGAGAGAAATTTTGATCGAGCGGACCAAGGCCGGAATTGAAGCCGCTAGACTTCGGGGTCGCGTAGGTGGACGGCCGCGCGCGATCACGGATGAACAAATTGCGACTGCGAGACGGCTGCTAGAAGATCCGCGCAACTCGGTTGCAAGCATCTGTCGCAGTCTGAAAATTGCGAAGAGCAGTTTTTATCGAATCGTAAAAAGTAACCAGCCGTGATCGTCACGGCATAACCGCCCTGAACGGGCAAGGAGCAAACATGTCAGACCATGATCAAACAACTAAGAGAGGTTCGTCAAAACGCACGATGTACGACATCGATTGGCGCGAACTCGGGTTCAAAGTGGCGGTCGCAATGGCGATGGGTCTCGGTTCGGCACTCGCAGGTCATGCGGTGAACTATGCCGTTGGATCACATCCATCCAGAAAGAACGTCGACGATGGGAACATTGTTCCTATCCGTGACCGCAAAGTCGTTTGATTGAATCCGGGTCTTCAGGGAAGAGGACCTCGCTTTCATCGTTTACGCAGCGCTCATTGAAAGTATTGGGCGACAATATCCCTTTTGATTTCATTGGCTTTTCTTCAATCCGATGCAGTCCCATTTCATGGGATTTATTTTTTAGCTTTAACTTTCCCGCCATTTTGTAGCACCCTCTTCGAGTGCAATCGCCTATCTTTTTGAGCAAAGTCTCGAAAACCCTGGGCAGATTCTCATCGTACCGAGAGCGGCAATCCGAAAAGTGATTGTTAACCGATAAAAACCGAGCCCTCCGGCAAAACCCAAACAACTAATTCGATGCCTTAGCTGCAACTGCGGCAATGGCATTTTCAGCCGTAAGGAGGCGACATGTCCGCAGAGGGCGAGCGTTCGGTTTTTTCGTCTTATTGGTTAAGAATGCGCTTGGAGTTTTATGAAATGCTCCTCGCTCATGGCTTCAACGTGATCTTGCTAATGTACCCATTCAAAACACCGAGGGGATTATGGGGCAGCTACAAATCCACTCGTGCACCGGCCGAAGTTATCCGCAGAGCTTTGTCGGTTCCGAAGAAAAACTTCGGGATCGTTACCGGTCGCACTTCCGGCTTTGTCATCGTAGACATTGAGGACTTGGCGTCAAAAGAACTCCTTGAACAACGCCTGCCGGCCACACCGCTTAGAGTCAAAACCGGGAAGATGGAGCACTGGTATTACCAGATCAGACCAGGTCAGGAAGTTCCACGGCGAATTCGTGTTGAGCTTGATGGCCACGAGATCGCCGTCGACCAACTTGGCGAGGGAGGATACGCCGTCGGTCCCTATTCACTTCATCCTGCAAAACACCTGATGGATGAAATAGAATATGAGGCTTTGTCGTTCGATGAAAAAACCGCGTGGGCCGAGAGCTGCGGAATTTGGTACGAGCCCATTGGTGATTGGTCTGATATTAACAAGGCTCCTGCTTTCGACTTAAATTGGTTTGATCCACCCAAACCGAAGCGCGTTTTGGTCCTGTCGAATTTTGGTTCGACTGGAGAGGAACAGTACGTGCGCGCGGAAAAATACATTGAAAAGGTGCCGGGGGCTGTGTCGGGCAACAAAGGCAATAAGAGCACCTACGTGGTCGCTTGCCGTCTCGTGAAGGACTTTGGACTTAGCGAATCGTCTGCTTTCACGATTCTCCGCGATGTCTTCAATCCGAAATGTCAGCCGCCGTGGTCCGAGGCCGAGCTGATGACCTTCATCAAGAATGCTTCCCGTTACGGCAAAGGAGGACGCCGTGGGTGAGTGGAAGGTTTTCGACCCAAAAGATGCGAACAACAAATTGCCGCAATTAAACCAAGGCGCCCTCTATGGCGTCTGGGGTCGCGTAACTAGGGCACTCACCGATCATACAGAGGCTAGTCAAGCGGCGGTTCTGGGCTGCCTCTTGGTTTTGGCCGGCTGTTTTATGAACGGCATGAGGTATTTCAAGATCGCGAAGGATATCCATTACCCCATTTTGTTTCTCAAAGTTATCGGCAAATCAGCAAAAGGACGCAAAGGCTTCGCAAAAAATTTGGCCGTGGAGTTCTTCAAACTCATTGATCCTAACGTCAAAAAGAGAATGAGAACGGGCATCACGTCCGGCGAGGGACTTGTCTCAATGGTGAGTGACGTCTACGAAAAGAAGCAGAAAAAAGGGCCCGGCGTCGATCTTGTCACCCGGACAGAAGAGGAAAAAATCATAGTCATTAACGAATCGGAGGGCGGACGGCTATTCAAGGTTATGGAGCGGATGGGCAACACGGTGTCGCCGGTGCTGAGAGATTTGTGGGATGCTCAGGATGTCGCCGTGGAGAACAAAAATTCTCCGATACGGTCAACACGTCCTCTGGTTTCTGTCTTTACCAACATCACGATTGACGAGTTGCTGAAGACCATGAATGCAGTTGAGATTGCGAATGGCTACGCGAATCGCTTTCTCCCGGCCCTTTCGCAGCGCACGCGCATCGAGCCGATGGGCGGTGAAATCGACGACAACCATCTCGATGTGCTCGCAAAAGAGGTCTCTAAAATGCGCTTGAAGTCCTTTGAAATCGCCAAGACAAAACCACAATTTAAATTCACTGAGGCGGCGGGAAAATACTGGGACTCGCTCTATCGCCACTACGCCGCCAACGAGCTACAAGGGATGCTAGGATCTCTCACTGCTCGCACTGAACCTATGATTGTCAGGATTGCCATGATCTTCGCGTTTTATGATGGCGTTGAAAAGATCGATGAAGCACACCTTATTGCGGCTAATCACGTCTGGAAATACGCCGAGGACTCCTGGCGTTTCGTTTATGGCGACTCATTGGGCGATCCGATTGCTGACGAGCTACTCAAATTTTTACGCTCCAGCAAAAAGGAACGTACTAAAACAGCGATCATCAATCACTTCGACAATAACAAAACCGCTGAAGAAATTAACAAGGCGATCAAGATACTCTTTGAAGCGCGCCTCATCGAAATTAAGGAGGTTCAGGACAACGGCCCTAAGAAATTTCTCTATCGTGCGCGGGACCTCAATCAAGTTACGAATTTGACTAATTCGACTAACGCCGTGGTCCCTGAGCAACCGCCCAACAATGAGGGTAATTCGTCTAATTCGTTAAATTCGTCAGATGCTCAGTCGTCTCAATCTATTGGCAATGGTGCTGCCGACGTAAGGGAAGGGACGCTGCAGTGAATGCAGGGTCAACCGAAGTCGATTGCGTTGTTGCTCACGTACTGAGGGTAATTTCAACTCTAGCCTACCCGCCGGACCTAGGCTTTCTTCACTGGCTCGGAGGGGATGTTGAGCTAATAAAAACCGCTGGCGTATTCACGCACTATCGGATCGGCGACGGTCCGATCAAGGATGGGCGCAAGTGGTTTAAGAATTGTTATCGAAAGAAAATTTGCTCCAAATGCAAACGCGAAAAGCCTTCTGACCAATTTGATTGGAAGGTAAAGGGCGTCGAGGGGCCATTCTGGCAAGCGTGGGGCAAACGAGATTGCTGGTGCAAGGAATGCCGTTCTAATCAACGCTCTGCCAGGTATAAGAAACAGAAAAGCACGCGGCAACGCACTCAGCGCCCCAGTGGCCACGTGCTCAATGTTTCCGATCTGATCATCATCGAGATTGGAGGGTCGGATGGCCGCAATAACTACATGGCTGGCTATAAGGAATTGATTGAGCGGGTGCTGTCGGGAGTTTTGTGTGAAAGAGGAGAAGGTTAAATTGGTAGCGACCTATGATCGAGTCAGCACGATCGATCAGGCATATAACGGTGATGGAACTGTTCGCACAGACGCATCGCCCGAAGCGCAACGCCACCGCTGCCTAAGTCACATGAAGTTCATGTCCCAAAAGACGGGCCAGAGATGGGTTCTGTACAAGCATATCTCTGACCTTGCCTACTCCGGCAAGAACACCAACAGACCTGGCTATCAAGAGCTCTGGGATCTGATTGGTTCATCAAAAATACATGCTGTGATGGCAACAGACCTTTCGCGTTTGAGCCGTTCGGTAATCGACTTCCTCCACCTCGTCTCCCACTGCGAACATCATAAAGTCGATCTCGTGATTATCGGCCTTGATCTCGACACCTCGAATCCGTTCGGCCGAGTGATCGTAATAATTTTGGTCGCCCTTGGCCAGTTTGAAAGAGAGATGACTGCAGTCCGTGTTCGGGAGAATGCGCTCGCTCGCCTGCTGAAGGACGGAAAGATTAACGGCGCGGCAGAGATCCTGGGATTGGACCGTGACCCGGAGAAAAAGGGCCACTTTCTCATCAACCATGAGGAGATGGTCAAAGTGGAAAAGATCCTTCACCTCTTCATCCGCCTTTCTAGTAAGAAAAAAGTCCTCGCCGTGGCCAATGAACTGGGACTTACCGGGAAAAATGGTCGCGAATTCACCGCGCACATGTTGGACATCATGCTCGAGAATGTAAAGTGGCGCTACCGAGGGCTCTGGTACGCCAATGGCGACAACAGAGACCTCGATCAAGATCTGTTGCCTGAATCAAAACGCTATCAAGTAATCAAGCTGCCACATGGACCGCTTATCAGAGACAAAGTTTTGCTCGACTCAGTGGAAGAAAAACTTACGGCAACTTTTAAACACAAGATGCGCGCTGGAAAGGACAATTATGTCTACCTCTTGTCGCACTTGTTATACCAAGAAGATGGTTCACGATTTTACGGCCAGCCGGGCAACGGACGAAACAAATGTTACCGCTACTATTACAACGATAAGCACAAGCTGCGGGTCCATTGTGAAGAGTTGGATAAGGTAGTGGTGAACAAAATTAAAGCTACAATTTTGGACGATTCGCAGTTTCGCGAAATGGTCAAAGATGCCACCAAACGCCGCCAGGCAAACCTCCCCGCGCTGGAGGAAAAGATTCGCGACCAGGAAAAAGTGGTTGCGGATCTCGAGGGTGCGTCTCTCCACCTGCGCGAACAACTCTTGGACCAGCAGAAGCGCGGTCAGACTGGATTTATGGAATGGCTTGAGGGCGAGGTTAAGGAGCTGTCACGCCGGCGTGAACAGGCGAATACGGAGCTTGAGCTGCTTAGGCAATCGAAGGCGACACTTGTGGAGAGCGCGGGCCTCTCAGATTTGAGAAAGCTATCTATGGACTTTCTGAAGAAGTTTGATGGCCTTACCGGAACCGAGCGCCGAAGTATCATGAGCAAACTAGTTCAACGGATCATACTGCGGTCCAACAATCAGCTTGAGATTCAATTTTTCGGGCAACCCCGGCTTTCCACCCAACCTGTGGCCGAGAGGAAAAAAGGTTTAGATAGAGTGAACGTTCCGACACATAGCTTACATTTTGTACCGGACACATAGTTTACACTTTTTGGGCATAGGAGGAAGGTCTATGCCCTGGAGGGAGTGTAGCG
>JAWLHR010000018.1:0-66326 GCA_041690295.1 Bdellovibrionales bacterium | reverse complement strand
GTTTGAAGTAGAAAACGAAGAAAAAAAGAAAAACGGAAAGCCCCGGCCGATTGTCAAACTCTAGGCAACTTCTGTCCAGTCAAACAACCGCACTCCAGAAGTACGGCGCGGTCCCCAGCCTCTCTTCAATGCCTTGTTAAAGCGATTCAAAGGAATTAGAAATCCAGCACGCGCAAATCCCACTAACTGGGTACCAGCGATGAATTGGGATCTGATTGAATTTAACTTGCCGTAGGGATCTGTGCCGTCCCAATATCTGTCCCTTCGTTTTTCCACAGTCTCAGACACCAAAACGCCTTGGTGCCGAATTATCCGGTGATTCGGCGAGGCTAATTGTGCCGTGCGCCGGGCAAAGTTGTGCGTGAACTAGTGGGTGATTCTAAGAAATCCGTGCCAATCGTGCCTAAATCGTGCCAACAAAATCCAGAATACTCGGATAATTTGGACAAAAACGAGCTTCGGGTCCTTGCACCATCTATGTGGGGATCCAGAAATAGAAGGTGGAGCCGACGCCGACTTGGCTTTTGACGGAAATTCCGCCGCCGTGTTGTTCGACGATTTTTTTGGCGATGACCAAGCCCAGACCGGTGCTGGATTCGCCTTCCGTTGGACGCACGCTGGTCCGGCCGAATTCGCGAAAGAGCTGGGGCATTTCGCTGTTGGGAATTCCCGGCCCCTCGTCCGTCACTTCGAACCTGAGATAAGGAGCCTGATAGCGGATGGCGACCTGAATTTTTGTCCCACGTTCTGAAAATTTAATGGCGTTGGAAAGGAGATTGTCCAAGACCCTGCTGATTCCCACCGGATCCAGGCGGACGATTTGTGGAAGTCCTGAATCCGTTTCGACCACGACCCCGATTTCCTTATGGTCGGCCAGCTCGCGCCCCCTTATTGAGAGCTCGGAGATAAAAACCCGAAGATCAACATCCCGAAGTTCAAGGTGATTTTCCCGGCCATTGAGTTTGTTGAGTTCCGAAATTTCATTGAGAAGCTCCAACATGTAGTCGGTGTTGCGCTTGAGGACGGAAAAGATTTTCTTCACTTCACCGTCGGCGTCCGCTTCCACAAGTTCGTCCGCGACTTCGATGAACCCTTTGATCACGCTCAGCGGGTTTCTGAGATCGTGTAAGATCATTCTTAGATTTTGCGGATTGCCGCCGTTGTTTGAATTCTGGCGCAAACGCACGAATTCAATCAAAACAGATAACTCCTCGGCGATCTCCAAACAGGTCTGGACGTGCTCGTCCTTGTAAGTGCCGGGTTGAGTGCTTGAAAAAAAGACGACACCGATGTTTTCGCCTGCGGCGCGCAGCGGGCACGTCAAACTGGAGCGCATTCCATCCTTGTAGATCAGTTCGGTTGACCTTGAATTTGGGTGTTCGGCCAAATACTGAGTGAGATCGTTTATGATTCTTGGCTTGCCCGTCATTAATATTTTTTCAAGGCTGCTGCCTTTAAGGGGAACACAATAACCTTGTTTCAAGTAACGTACCGGCGTTTTTGATTTCACCCATTGAGCGCGAATCTTTTTTTCAGAGCCCTCTTCCTCGATCAATGCGATACTGATCCGATCAAAAGGAAAAATCACATTCAAACTCTCAAAAATGAAATCGAGAATTTTTTCGAGGTCACGACCTTCGCTGAGTTTTCGGTTGATCCGCGTTAGCAGGCGTCCGAGTCGGAACTGGGTTTCGGAAAAATCAGCGTTCGGTAAACCAGTGTTCGGCTGGCGAGAATCCGACTTCGCTGTCATGGCAAATCTCCTCCAACAGGCTCGCTCAGATGCCTCAAGGGCTACTCCAACCGGCAAGTTTTAGCAATATCTCTGCCGTGGCGTGGGAATAGGGGCATATTTCATGCTTAAGTTTAAAATAAATTTATTTAACAAGCGTCATCGGGACATTTTTTCTCAATTCAGGCGAAAGCTGTCTCGAAGAAGGGTAGGTTCAATATGACGGCCGCTTTTCCTCATGAATACCGAAGCCGCGTGACCTGGTTGCAAAATCGGGAAGGTAGAATAAGCGCCGCCCGGCAGCCAGAAATTCTTGGGGGGCCGCCGCCGCAGTTCGACGGCAGTGACACTTATTGGAGTCCCGAGGAATTGCTTCTTTCTTCTCTTCAACTTTGCCTCATGACGACTTATCTGGCCCTGCTGACCAAGGCGGACGTGACCATTGACTCGTACGAGAGTGAAGCTTTGGGGATCCTTGAAAAGACGAAAGAGGGAATTCGCTTCACGAGAATCGAGGTCGCGGTTTCGATAAAAAGCGAAAATCAGGAGAAAGCGGAAGAGCTTCTGTTGAAGGCAAAAAAATACTGCATCATTTCAAACGCTTTGAATGTGCCGGTCGATTTGAGTTTGCTCAATTAATTCTGAAAAGTGGATTTTGGCAGGCACTGGCGACCACGGCAGGAATCGAACCTGCGACCTACAGTTTAGGAAACTGTTGCTCTATCCTACTGAGCTACGTGGTCCCGTTCATCATTGCTACTTAGGCCCCCTACGCACGGTCAAGCTTTGCAATCTTTTCTTGGCTGATCAGGCGATTTTTGTCAGTGGGCCGGCAGCGACGCATCTAAGCGGGGCTCGTTCGGCGCACGGTTTGCCTGCGCTTCAAAGGGCCAACGGGCAACCAGGGAGCATAATGTGAAGACATGGATGGGTTTGATCGCGACTTTGACAATTTCAATGCAGGCGGCGGCCTTCGCCGTTCACGATAAAAAAGTCGATAAAAAGAAAAACGCGCGGCAAATGGAATTGGCGCAGGTCTATGGTCCACCGGTAAAAATGGATTTATCCGGGGGCAATCAGTGCGTGGAGAAAGGTGATAAGGAATACCCGCACGTGCTCTTCTATGAGGAATTCCAAACTCTCAAAGAATGCCTGAAGGCTCGTAAACGAGGCTAGTTGGTTCCTTTGAGTCGGATCGTCCGCAGTAGCTCCAAAACCGCCTGGCGGTGGGTTTGGTAAATCGGGCGATGCTGCACATAGGACAACGCCCAAAGTTCGCCGTCAGCCACGGTCGCCATGATGGCGCCGTTCATCATGTTTTGGGTGCCCACATCCATTTGAAATTCGGCGATGTATCGTTCACCCGCTTCGGATTTCAACAGACTTTCGGTTTGAACGATCGGCTTATAAGCCATTCCGGAAAGCGCTTCACGATTCCAATCGGCCAGGGTTGAAGGCGCTTGCGCCAAAGACTTCAACCGTTTGACGATAATCGTGGCTTGGACCTCGCCCTGTTTGTCGTAAAGATTCAAGACGGTCGTGGCGTTACCGAACTCGGGTCGCGGCTTGTTGCCTGGTGAGATTACGATGGTCCAAGGTCCCACATTGCTTAACTCGAGGTCGGCGAAGCTGGTGATCGGATTCAAAAGGGCTAGCGCGAGCGTACCTGACAAGATCAAGCGTTTCATCTAGCCTTCCCCTATCGAGCCGTTTGAACTTCGTAAATACCAAGTCTTACCGGAGCGTTGCCGTCGGTGTAAATCTGGTTCAGACGAAGGCGCGAACGACCCGCGGAGTTCTTGGCGACCGGTGTGATGGCGAAATAGAAGTTTCTGGTCCAGGCATTATCAATATGAATTTGCACATTGCCTTTTGAGTCCTGGCAAGCTTTCACGGGCGCGGAGCCCATCGAACTTTTGATGATCAGTTTTCCTCTGGCCTCGAAAATTTGATATGTATCAGCTTGGGCGTTGTTCCGAACCAATATGTTGAGGGGAGATTTGGCTTCGGTGACCTTCAAATTGTTGCGAAGAACATCAATCAATTTCGAAGAGGATTCGTCAAATCCCCGTCCGCAGACCGTGAGGCTGACGGGTGATTCTTGCGAGGTACGTACCGCGCTGACGGCTTTTGCGGCCGAGGTCGTCGTCTCTTCTTCGTCTACTGCGATAGCAAAACCATTGGCGTAAACAGCTTGGCTTCCTAAAAGCGCGATAAAAAGTATGTGACGTAACATTGCTTCTCCCTTTGAATTCCGTTCATCGGGGAGAAGTGCAAGGGTTGGCCCCTGTAGGGCCTAATTTAATTGCAGCCTATCTTCATGCCGAAAGGAGAGCGCCAAAGTCGGTCGCACAGCTGTCCACCTTTTATACAGTGGCGCCGATGATCTCATCCAAAGCAGAGCCTGAAATGGCGACCACGCAGGGTGCGGGGGTGGCATCGCCGCCATCGGGCCAGTGGCTCACCATCTCCGGGCGGGATTGGGCCCACTCACCGGGATGCTGAACGGATAAGAATAAGGTTCGGCCGTCGGGAGAGAAATAGGGACCGGTCAGTTCGGCGCCATTGGGAGCCGAAGCCACTTGAAACGCCTGACCTGCGTGAGGTCCGCTCATCGGGAAAAAGAAAAGTCCGTTATTGCCGAATCGCTTATAAGGTTCCTTGCCCATGGACGAGCCCGACATATCGGTTGTCATCCAAAGATTGCCGGCGCGGTCGAAAGCCAGGTTATCAGGGCAGGAAAAGCCCGTCGACGGCCCACCGGCCGCGAAGGTTGTCGCGGTGAACTCCAGGCTCAACGGATTATCGCCTTTTTCCGCGATTTTCATGATGGATCCAAAGTGATTGCCCGATTTCCTCCCATTGGTGAGGGCAACGAAGATATTTTTGGATATGGGATCAAATTCTATGTCCTCGGGACGATCCAGCGGCGTGGCGCCCACGATTTTGGCCGCCTCGCGGGTGCGGATCAGCAACTCGGTATGGTCTTTAAACGCTTTACGAAGCCTTTCATCGGTTCGGCGGGCTAACGGAATCCACCGGCCGTTCACCGTATCCGCCACATAGAGGTCACCGACTTCAAGGGAGCCGGGCTTGAGCGAGATAAATTTATAGATGTGCTCGCCTTCCGTATCATCGCCGGAGTAAACCACCGTGCGCCCGTCCGGGGCTTGCACACAAGTCGCGCATTCATGGGCGAATCGTCCCAGGGCGCAGAGTTTTTTAGCCTTGCCCGTGCGCAAATCGACTTCCACCACCCAGCCATAGTGTTCCGGCGGGAGTTTGGTGAACGGCAGCCACGAGCCATACTTGGATCCCATCTTCACCTGGCGTCGGCCGTTCTCGAAAACCGCTTCGCCAACGAAATTGTCGTAGTTTTCCTCACAGGTAAGGACCGTCCCCCAGGGAGTCACCCCACCGGCGCAGTTGGCGAAGGTGCCGATGGCTTTCTTGTGCCCGAGTATGGGGCGGTCGGAGATCAAGGGAATGGGGGTGTAGGCATCCAGCCGGCGGTTAAACGAGGAATTTTCCACCACCGTCCAGCGGCCATCGGTTTTGCGAATATGGAGAATGCTTCCGCCCACCTCTTTGCGTTCGATTTCCATTTGTTTGGCGGTTCTCTTTTCGCCCGGCTTCCAGCCGCTACAATAATAAGGATCATGATATTCGTGGTTCACCCACATTAAGCCTTCATCCGGGTTTTCTTTTTTGAACGGCAGGTAGGCTATATAGTCATTATTGAATCCGAATCGATCTCCACGCTGATTCAGGGGTTGCCGCCAGCGGGCCACGATTTGGTAGCTAAAACCCTTGGCCAATTTCAAATCATCGTCAAAGCTTGGTTCAAGGGGGTGAAACGGGAGCCGCGGCCCCTTCGACCCGCCGATCGATTGGCAGTTCACAAGTAAAGGGGAAATTCCAGCCACTGCGGCCGAACGCCCAAGGAAGAGCAAGAACTCACGTCGATTGTATTGATTCATAGGTCCCAATGAATATTCGACGCGGGCCCAGTCGGCAAGTTGGATTCATGACAAGTTTCCGGACTTTCCACAGGCGAAAGTGACGTAATTCGGCAAACCGACCATGAAATTTATGCTGAAACGGCATTTATTTCGGCATCGCTGATTAATTAAATGGCATTGGCCTTGCTCGCATTGCGTAGCGGATTGAAGTCAACTCTGACTTCAAATCGAGGGAGAAAGTTTATGGTTCGTCCGTGGAATGCAATTCGTTTTGGTTTGGCCGGCGTCTTGTCCGTCGCGGTTTTAACCGCGTGCGGAGACCGCATGCGTTCGATGAAATCGCGCAAATACACGATTGAACAATGTCACCAATGGGCGAAGAAAAATAATAAGTCGACCCAGATTTGCGGCGGCGGCCAAGGTGAATTGGCTAAAAAGAATCCGGACAGAGAGCGTTCGGACGTGAATCCGGAAGTCACCCCCACGCAACAACCGCCATTCCTGCAGCCGAATGACGGCTCCGGAACTCCGGCGAATCCCGGTAACACGGGAACGGTTACGGGTGGTACCGGTGAGAACGCCGGATCCAAGCCTTTACCGGCCGAAGTGGTTGGCGGCGATACGACCGGCAATCCCGGCACCACACAAAATCCCGCCGGAGATTCGCAGGCCTCGAATAACAACAATACGACCAACGATTCCAACAGCAACTCTAATAATAATAACTCCGCGACCGATAACGATGGAATCGCCCGCGCCGCTTGGATGGAAGCTTTCAATGTGGCGATGAGCGCTCCGGATCCGGTTGTTTCCGAGTTGGTCAAAGGAATCTCCGTTTTATCCGGAGTGGAGCAGGAGCAGGTGAAGCTTTCGGTTGAAGCGGTGATCTTGACCGGCGCTGATAAAAAAGAAGCCACTTTGCATGTGAGTAAACAGCCGGTGAGCTTCACCGAGACCATCAAAGCTTTTGAATCCACTACGGTGATGATCAATAAGGGTAACGGACCCGTGGCGGCACAGGACGAAGTCCTTGGCGCGGCGACTTGTATCAATTCCGATTGTAAACAGATCGGGCTGATGTTCCAGTTCAAGCAGACCGTGAAAGATGAGTCCGGAAACGACAAAGTCATTTATAGGATCGCCGCTTTCTTGGTGAATACCGGTGATAAGATCGTGGGCAGCAATTTGAACCATCAGGTGAGTTATCAGGAAGCCCAGAACAACATGGCCACTCCGCAACTTCCCCAGGTCGTGACGGATGGTGGAAATGGTGGCAATCAACCCGCCACCACCGAAGATGGCGCGTCCCAACCCGCCGAGCAAAGCCAGGTGGTGGACGAGCCGGCCAATAACACCAACGCTAGCTCACCCATTAGTGACGACGGAAGCAAAGATGAATTGGCCAATGTCAGCGATGAGCAGATGATTGAATCGATCAAACTCTTCATCGCGGAAATCGAAAAGGACGTGGTGAAATCCGAAGAAGCGCTGAAGGAAGCTGAAGCCGCCAAGGCGGTCGCCAACCAGGAAGCCGCCCTTCAGGCTTTGCAAAAAGCCGAAGCCGCGGCCAAGTCCGCTCAAGACACCGCGGATATGGCGGTGCTCTATAAAGAAGACGTGGTTCGCGTGGCATCCAGCCAGGCGGATAAAAAGGCCGTGATCGAACAAGCGGAACAACTGGCCAATCAAGCCGCGCAATTGGCTGAAAGCGCGCGCAAAAATGCCGAGTCCGCGAAACAGGCCGCCGACCACGCCGCCATTCCGCTTCCGTAAGTTTCTCTAACTTGCCTTTTGCGGAGCCAAGCTTGAACATCATAGCATGGCTCCGCGATACTTGATGGCTCTCGCGCTGGCGGTGATCGGCGCGTACGCGAATGTCTACGGCAATGGTTTTCTCCTGGACGACGAATTTCTTTTACAAAAAAACCGGTTTATCACCGACTGGGAATACTTCGGCCGGATTTTTACCAGCTCATCGACCATGGGAGCCGGCGGCCAGGACTCCTTTTACCGGCCGATGCAGACCTTGGCTTATTTTATCGTTCATCAAATTTTTGGACTGAGACCTTGGGCCTTTCATGCTCTGAACGTTTTGCTTCATGTTTTAAATGCGTTTTTGATTTTCAAACTCGGCACGGAACGGTTGAAAGTTTCCGCGCCCTTTATTTTCGCCGCGACCTTGCTTTGGGCGCTTCACCCGGTTCACACGGAAGCCGTCACCTACTTGAGCGCCACGGCCGATCCGCTTCATTCGGCATTCATGCTTCTTGGCTTGTTGGCATTCCCGCGGATGTGGTTGGCGAGTCTTTATTTTATCGCGGGCCTTTTAAGTAAGGAATCGGCGATTGTTTTTCCGGTCATGTGCATGGTTATGATCGCGATTGAAGCGGAAAAACCCCTGGATTGGCGCGCCTATCTTAAAACCTGGCCGCTGTGGTTGATCGCGATCATTTATCTGATTTTACGAAAAACCGTTTTGGACTTTGATGACACGTTCAGCTTTTATGCCGAGCCAAATATTTATACCGAGAGCATGTGGTTTCGCTTTCTCACCTTTTTGGCCACTTTGCCGGCTTATTTATCGCTGTTGTTCTGGCCGACGGGCCTGCACATGGAACGGAACTTTCCGGTATTTACCTCCTGGCTGACCTGGCCCACCGTTTTGGGGACGATCATCCTTCTCCTGGCGTTTTGGGGATGGTTTCGTGAACGGAAAAATCCAATCCGTCCTTACTCGCTGATGGGACTTTGGTTTTTCGCCGCTCACATTCCCCACACGGGAGTGCTTTTGCCGGTGAACTCGTTGTTTTTGGAACACTGGCTTTACTTTCCGTCGATCGGTTTTTTTCTGGGAGGGGCTCGGCGGTTGAGTTCGCTCAAGAAGGTCCCGCGTTGGTCACCGGTTCTTGTGGGTGTGATCGCGGCGAACCTTGCGGTTTTGACATTCCAACAAAACCGCGTGTGGGCCGATCCCATTACATTTTACGAACACATTCTATCGCACACCCGGGGTACGCAACGGGTGCACAATAATTTGGGAATGGCCTACAGTGACGCCGGTCAGGATGACAAGGCGATCGAGCAATACCTAAAGGCGATCGCCATCAGGGACAATGTTCCCCACGCTCACCACAATCTGGCGGAGCTCTATATGAAACGGGGAGAATACCAAACCGCTTTGGTTCACTTACATCGCGCGGTTGAAATCAATCCCCGTTTTTACTATTCGTACCGCAATTTGGCCGCGGCTTATCAGCGGCTTGGACAACACGATAAGGCCGCTTTGTTCTATAACATGTACCTGCAATACAAGCCGGATTAACTGTTCCGCGCTTTACGGATTCTGTTATACTCGGCGATGCCGTAATGGCCGTAGATCTTCGTGCGAAGCATGTCCAAGACGTCTTGAATCAAATCGATTTGCAGCACTTTTCTCATCCGGTAGGGAATATGCCCGCTCGTATTCAGTTTTTTGAGATAATAATCGACCACATCGTTCACGAAGACTTCGGGCGGTTGATCGTCGTAAAGTCCGCTATGAAGATGCTCTTCGAAGATCCGGTATAAAGTATCATCGGGCGATATGGACAATTTAAGGTCCTTTCTATAATCTTTTCGGGCCGCGAGGGGAAAAATGAAAGCCTGGAACATTCAAGAATTCGCTAACGTCCTCGCCTCGATAAAGGTCTTAATCGGCGCGCGCCTGCAAGAGGTGCGCACCGGACCTTCGGATCTCGTTCTCGGATTCTATAAACATGGCTCCGGTCTTTTATGGTTATGGTTTGATTTTAATTCTTTGCGGCCGTCGCTTTTACCCTGGACCGACTTGCCGATGACGGTTCCCGCGCGAAAAACACCACTTCATTTGTTTTTGCGGGCGCATTTCGTTGATCGGCCGCTGGAGAGAATCGAATTCGATGCGACCTTGGGGCGGGTGGTCCGTTTCCACTTCGGGCCTGAAAGAGTCATCGAGGCGCGCCTTTTCCCCCATGGCACGAATCTGATCGCCATGGCCGAGGGTAAATCGGTGTCCCTCCACAAAGTGGAGCCGCTTCCACCCGCGCCCGAAGTCCCGGCGGCGCCGTCCGAAGTTCGTGATTTGGATCTGCTGCGCGAGCAATGGCGCGAGAGCCGAATGGGCAAAGGCAAAAAATCACGCAAGCATGATCCGGCTTTGGAGATTCAGCGTCAATTGGAGCGAAAGCAAAAGGCGCTAAAGAAGGTCGAAGAGGAGTTGCTGCGCAAAAAAGACCTTCCCTTCCGTGAGGTGGGGCAGTGGTTGAAGACCCATCAGAGCCTCGATGTTCCCGCCGAATGGGAGCCGTTCGTGGATAAACGCCGCAAGCTCGCATGGAATATTGATGAATGTTTTCGCAAAGCCCGTGAGGTCGAAGGAAAAATCTCTGGGACCGAGGAGCGACATCGGACCTTGCGCGCGGAGATCGCGCAACTCGAGGAGCGACTGAAGAATCCTGCGGCGATCCCTCCGCCGCGACCTAAATTTGAACCGTTGAAGTCCAGTGGCGCGGAAGGCCGGACCTTGCGGATCAATGAGGAACTCACCGCGGTTTCGGGCCGGAACGCGGCCGATAATCTTAAAATTTTACGCAAAGCACGAGCCTGGGATTACTGGCTGCATCTTCAGGATCGGCCCGGCAGTCATGTGATCCTTTTTCGCAACAAATCGACTCGCGTGAGTGACGCTGTGTTCAGACAGGTGATCGGGTGGTTTGTTCGCTTGCAGTTGGGCGCTAAATTGGACCGGTATGCCGGAGAAAAAATGCGAGTGATCGTGACCGAGTGCCGGTATGTCCGCCCGATCAAGGGTGACCGCTTGGGACGCGTGCACTACCAAAATGAACGGATCTTAATCTATCAGGTTCCAACTTGACTCGTGAGCCAAGAAAAACCATCTTTTAAAACTACAACCAAAGGTGGGCATTCATGATCGAAGTCAAAGATCTCTCCAAGAATTATGGGGACAGACCGGCCATTCGATCCTTGAATTTTTCGGTGAACCGCGGTGAGGTGGTCGGCTTTTTGGGACCGAACGGCGCTGGAAAATCCACCACGATGAAAATCATCACGGGATACATGGCGCCCAGCTCGGGTGAAGTGAAAGTCGCCGGATTCGACGTGTTCGAAGATCCTATCGAAGTGAAGCGTCGGATCGGGTATCTGCCGGAAACGCCTCCCGTATATAATGACATGTATGTGCGGGATTACCTGCGTTTCGTCGCCAAACTCAAAGGCGTCAGCAAAGACCGGATCGAATCCTTGGTGAAGTCGGCGCTGGACAAAACCGGATTGGGTGACGTGCAAAAGCGCATGATCGGCAATCTCTCCAAAGGTTACAAACAGCGGGTCGGGCTGGCGCAGGCTTTGGTTTCCGACCCGGAGGTTTTGATTCTCGATGAGCCGACGGTGGGATTGGATCCCAAACAAGTGGCGGAAATGAGACAGCTGATCCGTCAGTTGCGCGGTCAGCACACGATCATTCTCTCGACCCATATTTTGCCGGAAGTGCAGGCCAGCTGTGACAAAGTTATTATCATCAACGCCGGTCGCATCGTGGCTGAAGATTCCTTGACCGGACTCACCAAGCGCATGTCCGGCGGCGGTCACTCGATCACGCTGAAAGTGCGTCGTAACCAGGACGAAGTCGTCAGAAGCCTGACTTCGATTCAAGGTGTGGTGCAGGCGCGGAGTTCGGGTCGGATGATCGAAGTCGAATGTGACGGTGATGAAGCCACCGTGGAGCGCGTGGCCTCCCATGTCGTGGGCGCTGGCGCGGGTCTGATCGAACTGCAGGTTCAGGCGCTCGCCCTCGAAGACATTTTCATTAAGTTAACATCCAAAGAAATGATCACTCATTAGGAGAGCGGTTATGCGAGCGATAATGACCATTGCTTCCAAGGATTTTCGCAATTTGCTGACCAGCCCGATGTTTTACGTCATTTCCGGATTGTGTTCGGTGCTTTGGACGTACTCGTATCTTCGCGCGTTGCTTTTATTCGCGGAACGATCCCGCTACATGCAACCGGGCATGGAAGGCGGGATGAACCTTCAACGCGAAGTCTTTCTTCTTCACATTTCACAAATCAATCTTTTGTTCGTGTTCGTGGTTCCCGCGCTGACCATGCGGCTTTTGGCCGATGAAAAGCGCATGCGAACCTATGACCTTTTATTGACCGCGCCGATCAGCGCCACACAAATCGCCATTGGAAAATTCCTGGCCGGCCTTGGCGTGGTGACGGTGTTGACGGGGATTTCCTTTCTTTATCCGCTGATCACCCGCTTCGTGGCCGAGTACCCGATGGCTCCTCTGCTTTCCGCTTATGCTGGCGTCATCATGGTTTCGGCCGCTTACGTGGCCGTCGGCATTTTCGCGTCGTCGCTGACCGAATCCACGATGTTGGCGGTTGTGCTGGGGCTGATCTTCAACATTTTGCTCTGGTTTATTTCGCAAGGGGCGGGAACGGATAATCTTCCGCTGGTGTCGTCCATTCTTGAGTACATGTCCTTGGGGCAGCACTTCTTGAACTTCATTATGGGCGCGGTCAAGGTCGCGTCGGTGGTCTTTTTGGCCAGCGTGGTTGGATTTTTTGTATTTCTCACTCAGCGGGTTGTTGAATCCTCGCGGTGGAGGTAGGTCGTGAGTAAGAAGTCAAAAATTTCATTTCTTATCGCGTTTTTGCTCTTGGTCGCCACCTTCATGGTCCAGTTCATGACCGGAATGTGGCTGAATCTCAACTCCGTGCTGTTGGGCGTGGCCGCCGGCTGTGTGGTGCTGGCGATCATCTTCGACTATAAACTTTATTGGGAATTTCTCACCATGCGGACGACCAAGCATGGAATGAACATGGGGTTGATGATCCTTTTGGTCGTGACCTTCCTGGTCTGCATCAATTATTTGGCCAACAAACACAATAAAACTTGGGATCTGACTCAAGAAAAACTCAACTCGCTCTCCGAGCAGAGCGTGAATCTTCTGAAAGAATTGAAAGACGATCTTGAGATCAAAGTTTTCTATAAAGGTCCCCAGGCGCAAGACGACCGACAAAAGGTCAAACAAGCGCTTTCACTTTTTCAGGATGCTTCGGGTAAGGTGAAAGTCCGCTATATTAATGCTTATGTGGATCAGCAGCTGGCCATTCAATATCTGAAAGATTACACCGAACGTGATACGGCTGGTGTGATCTCGTTCATCGAATATAGCGGCAAAAAAATCGCGGTGGACGATCCGTTCACGGAAGCGGGATGGACCTCGGCCATGATTAAAGCCACCCGCGAGGGCGCCACTAAAATTTATTTCGTTCAAGGGCACGGCGAAAAAGACATTCACTCCGATGACGATTCGGGACTTCGTGAGTTCAGCAAGGCGCTGGGAGACGCGTCTTTTCAAACGGAGCCCATCAATCTCTTGGATAAAAAAGAGATTCCTGAAGATGCGGCGGCGGTGGCGATCATTGGTCCGACCGTGCCTTATCTTGAAAATGAATTGCAGACGCTTCGCGAGTATCTTGAGCGTGGCGGGCGACTTTTCTTGGCGCTCGATCCGGGAGTGCGCCATAATCTCGCCAACCTGACCAAAACCATGGGCGTTCAGTTCGCGAACAATTACGTGCTCTCCATGCTGCAGATCGTGGGGCAGGGACCGGTGACCGTGATCGGTCGGACTTTTGACGCCACTTCGGATGTGACCAAAAGTTTCCGCAATGACGATCATTTCGCCGTGTTTCCGATCGTAAGTGAAGTCACTCCCGCTCCGGATAAGTCTTCGGATATCGAAGTTCGGGAAATCGTAAAGTCGGACGCCCGCAGTTTCACCATGAACGATTTGAAAAGCGCGCCATCAAGACAGCCTGACACCAAGTCAGTCACTGTGGGCGTCGATGTGAAGGGCAAACTGAAGTCCGATGGCAAGAGTTTCAAAGCGGTGATCTTCGGCGACAGCGACTTCTTTTCGAACCGAGCCATTTTTCTTGGCGTGAATCGCGATCTGGCGATGAACGCCCTGGCGGGTTTGACGGATCAAAAAGATCTCTTAAGCATCCGCCCCAAACTGCCCAAAGGCACGATGGTGGTCCTGACCCATTACTCGCGTTTGGCCATCATTATTACGCTGATGGCTTTACCGTTGGCGCTATTGGTGACCGGCGGCGTGTTGTGGTTCCGTAGGAGAGGTGCATGAGCGCGTTTCGGAACACGGCGATTACGGCGGCGGTGGTGGCGGTGCTCGCCGCTTATACATTCTACGAGTACAAGAATTCCGATGATTCCATAAACACCGCGCAAGGTGAGCGCCGGATTTTTCATCTTCTGCGCGACGACCTGAGTGAAATCAATCTGAAGAACAGCGAAGGTGAGATTCAGATTGTCCGTGACGGCGATGGCTGGAAGATGACCAAACCGGTCGAGGATCAAGCGGATTCATCGGCGGTGGAAGGATTGCTTTATACCTTGCTTTCGCAAAAAGGCCGGACGTTTCAGGCCGACGACGAGTCAAAGAAGACCGATTGGGCCGAATTCGGTTTGCAACCCGCGGGGAGTACGATTGAAATCCGCGGCAAAGGGAAAACCGAAAAGCTGGAAATCAGCAGCAAAAACGCCTTTGATGGAAGTTATTACGTGCGGCTCGGTGACGACTTGCTGTTGGGCGACCGGGGGCTGTCCCATCTTGTCAGCCGTGAACCCAAGTCACTTCGCTCGCGAAAAATCTATCGCGGGCCGGAAGATTTCAAAAAGGTTAGCGTGAAGCTGGATTACGAAGGCGACTCCGCCTCTTTCGAGGTGGCCAAGGATAATGACAAATGGGCGATCACGCCGAAGCCGTCATTCGAATTGGATCAGGAGAAAATTGAAGGCTGGGTCGATAAGATAAAAAGTTTCACGGCCAGCGAAGTGGTGGCCGATGAAATGAAGGATGAGGACAAAAACCAATGGCTCTTGCGCAAACCTTCACTGGTTTTAAAGGTCGACGACTGGGAAATCACGTTGGGGCAGGACAAGGATGAAGACGTATACATCTTCACCAATAAGCGCCCCACGGTTTATCGCATGGCCAGAAACTTGGTCGGAACACTTCGCGCGCCGGTTCGGTACTTCAGGGACGGTAAGGCGCCTTTTCGCTTTGATCTGGAACTCGCGAGAAGTGTGGAGATCAATACGGACAAGCTCAAACAAACTTTCGTGAAACAAGACGTGGGCTGGAAGTTGAAAGAGGAATCCGCGGAAAAGGAGCTGGATGCGGACAAGTTGATTTCGTTAATGCAAAGTTTGAGTTCATTGGAGGCGCGCGAATTCCTGCCGGCTAAGACCAGCGGCGCCAAGCTGCCCGCGCAACCGCAAGTTCAAATCAAGGATGCGGATGGCAAGGTGATCTTCGCTCTTCAATGGGGCGCGGAGTACAAGGGCAAAGAGAAATATAATAAGGATCAGACCTTTCGGTTCACCAAGGCTTTGAACACTTCGGAACTGATGGGTGTGTCGAAGGATAGGTTGGACCGACTCATTGATTCTGATCTGGTCCGCGCTAAACCCAAAGCGGAGAATAAGACCGCCAGCACCTCGGAGACTAAGTGAAAATTGAAAAATCATCCCACACCCGAGTCGATCTCTCGGGTGGAACGCTCGACTGCTGGCCGCTTTACCTGCTGGTGGATAGCTGTGTGACAATCAACCTTTCGATCTCCATCCGCACTCATGCGGTGATCGAGCCTCGCGAGGACAAAGAGGTCCATTTCCATAGCCGGGATCTGAATTATAGAAAGGCCTTCGCGAATCTGGATGAGGCCATCGCGTGTGAGGACGAGGAGATGGCGCTGGTTCGGCGGCATTTGGCCCACTGGCGTCCGCGCCAGGGGTTTTCACTGGAAACCTGGTCGGAAAGTCCCGTGGGCGGCGGGTTGGGTGGAAGCTCCTCGCTCAGTATCAGCTTGATCAAAGCTTTTTCCACCTGGCTGAAAGAGGAGCTCGATGTTTATCAGGCGGTGATCCTTTCCCATAATCTGGAAGCCCAGGTTTTACATAAGATGACGGGAACGCAGGATTACTTTCCCGCGCTCGTGCCGGGACTGAACGCCATCCACTACACGCCGCGAGGGCCCCGCCTCGAAACCATAGAAACCGGAGCCGACTTCTGGAATCAGCATCTCAGTCTTGTTTATACGGGACAGCCCCACCACTCGGGGCTCAATAACTGGCAGGTGATCAAAGCTTCTTTGGATAGGGACCCGGGGACCTTGCGCGCTTTGAAAGATATCCGCGATGTGGCCGCGGATATGTACCAGGCGATCAAAGCCCGTGACCTGAAAGGCTTTCCAGGTCTTTTTGAACGGGAATTCGAGGCGCGAGTGCGTTTGGCGTCTTCATTCACCAGTCCGGAAATCGAAAGGTTGCGTAAGGTGGCTTTGAGCTCGGGTGCCTCGGCTGTTAAAATATGCGGAGCGGGCGGGGGTGGATGCGTGTTGGTTTGGTCCGAACCGAATCGAAAGGCCGAGGTTGAAGCTGGATGTCGCGCGGAA
This sequence comes from Bdellovibrionales bacterium, assembly GCA_041690295.1. Lineage (GTDB taxonomy): Bacteria > Bdellovibrionota > Bdellovibrionia > Bdellovibrionales > UBA1609 > JALHOQ01. Next base: position 50,106 of record JAWLHR010000018.1, on the reverse strand, counting down.
AAGTTCGAAGTTCTCAACGCCAAAGTCGTCGTTTAACAGTTAAACGATTCATCGGTCTTTCTCTTGGCGGCGGTAAAACCGACAAAACCTGCCTTTCCGTTGTCGAGTACTATCCTCTTCAGAAGAAAATTTTCCTAAGCCGGCTTTTCGATAAAATAAAAACCGAAGACGATATTTCCGCCGATTGGCAGATTCATAAGCTCATCACCAAATGTCCTCCGCCACTGGTCAACGTGTCCTTCGACGTTCCTTTGCAAATGCCCAAATGCGTGATGTGCGAACTCAAATGTCCAGGCTACGAGGTTTGCCGTGAGCCCGAGATCACCTGGATGTGGAAGCACTATCGCCAGGTCAAAAAGGATAAGCCAAAACATAAGTTATTTACGCCGTACACTGAGCGATGCGTGGAGCAGTATCTGCAAAACCAATTGGAAGAGCCGTTTCACTTACCGCATTCACTGGGTGCGAATCTCGCGCCTTTGACGGCGAGGGCGAGGTTCATTCACCGGAGGCTCAAGGTCCCCGCGCTGGAGGTTTATCCGAAGCTGAGTCTTTGGCGGATAGGGAACATCCTGCACATCGGAAAGTCGAATCTTCGCTTTCACCGCCACTGGGAAGCGGGGCGAGGCGGCCGCGAGGTGATACTGCAGCGTATGATGGATAAAAATGTCGCGTTTATTTATGACCAGGATGTTCGCACGCTCATCGAATCTCCGCAGGCGTTTGATTCGTTTATTTGCGCTCTGACGGGCCTTTTATCCTATTTGGGCCATTGTGAACCCCGCCCGCGCGGTTTCCCGCGCCGTGAGAGCTGGATCGAGATTCCGAAAAAAGTATTTCCCTGGCCGTAAGTCGGTACATGGGGCGGAGATCTGTACATGGGGCGGAGATCTTCAGATAAGCTGTGAAAGATGATTCATTTACTCGTGCTGCTCTCTGGTTTCGCCTGGGCCCAAACGGATCACACGCTCGTGCGCAGGATCTCGGTTTTTCCCATTAAAGCGCCGCAGGAATTATCAAGCGTGGCCGAAGACGCCTGGTGGGAGCTTCGTGAAACGATGACCAAGGACAAACGGTTTTTGGTCGCGAGCAAAAATTTTCTGATGCAAAAGGACGTTTACCAGGCGCGGGCGCAACTCTCGCCGGCGGACGCCATCATTTTGGGAAAGCTGCTTGATGCCAACGCGCTGGTGACCACCTGGCTGGATGACCGCATTTTGCACATGCATGTTTATGAGGGCGAGTACGGTCGTCCGCTTTGGGAACATCAAGTGATGTTGCAGCCTTCGATTCCTGTGGCGGAGCAATTGAAGCCCGCGGTGGTGAAGCTGGCCAATAACTTCATCGCGTCGGTTCCTTATCATGGATTCGTGGTCATCGATCCGTTGCGTGGGCGGCCGGTTTACCAGGAAGGGCGCAGACTTTTGGTGAAAGCCGAAATCGGCGAATCCACGGAAGTCGATTTGGGCGACACGGTTCATTTGGTGCGCGTGTACAGCGATCACATCAAACCGCTTTTTACCCATGGGGCTTCAGTGGAAGTTTTCGCTGAAGGCCGGGTCGTGGAACAGGCCGGAATGAATATCGTGATTGAACTGGATCGTTTGAACCGCTCGAATTTAATTCAGGAAGGTACGCTGGTTCGAGTTCCCAAAGAGCTCAAGCGCTTGCAACAACTTTATGCCATTCACGACTCGTTAAAGAGCAAGATTGACCCCGAGTTTTTCTCGCCAGGGATGACCAGCGCCAAACAGCAGGAGGCTGAATTCAAACCGTTGATCGCCGCTTTGACCTTCGTGGCGAATATCGCCGTCTTCCTTTTATTGGCCTTCTGAGGGGAGGGCGAAATGGCGCGCCGATCACTTTGGCTGATTCTTTTGACGGGGATTTTTGGTTCTTATCCCGCCTGGCCTTATTTTCAATTGGAAATGATGAAGCAAAAACGGGCCAAGATCGAATCATCCCAATGGACTCTGGCGGATTGGCTGGCGCAGAAAAAACGAGTGGCGTTGATGGATCACTGGCTGGCGATGAATCGATCCGCCACCGTGATGGAATTGATTTTGAGTGGGGCCTATCAAGACGAAAAATTGAAAGTCACGGATGAATTGACCGGAACCACCGGGACATCGGAGATCACTTCGCAAATTTATAAGGCCGATATTTACCTCACGCTCTTTAATTTCTTTGGTGAGTTCGAAGCCGCCGACAACCGGCGCGAGTCCTTTGGCGGGGGCGCGGGCCTTCGGATTTTCGGAACTTCGGCGCAGACGACCAATTGGGTGGTTCGCTATGGTTGGCGGAAGCGAAACCATTTCGCCGATCGCGAAGTTTGGGAGAATCAGTTCGTGGAATCGTCCATTCAGCTTTATCTGTTTAGATTTTTAGGTCTGAATGGTGAGTACCGTCACTATTTCGCGCAAAAATCCAACTTGGGGGCGGAGCTTTCGGGTCACCGGGCCACCACGGGATTGTTCATCGAATCCGGATTTCTTCGAATTTTCGGCGAATACTTCCGTGAGCCTTTGGCATTCAAGCAGTCCGGTCTCACCACATCTTCGGAAGAACGCGAAGGTTTCGGAATCGGAGCGAAATTCTTTTTTTGACTGCACCCGGACATAGGTGAATCTGGTCTCAACGGTCCGATCGGGACTCTCGCCGCATGGGATGAGTTCGCGGAAACCTTCAACAAGCTTTGCACGGAAGACCTCACCGCGATGAAGGCCCATTGCGAAGAGTGCGGCATCATTTCGGAACACTTGCGCAAGGCCAATCAACTGACGACGGGTAATTGCGAACGGGCGATCCGCCCAGGCATCAAAGGCGGTGATTCCAAAACCTCGACTTAACCTATATCGCCCTGGCTCGCCCGCGCGACCGCACGAAGAGGCGCGCGGTCAAACAGCGGTTGGAGCGATTCGGACTTAAACGGCGATACGCCTTCGACCCGGAGCCAAGTCTCCGGTGTTTCCATGCACATGAAAAGGCGCCAAGCCCGGTCATGGGAAGCAAAACGCTCATTCACGAAACGGAACATCTCTTGCCGGATGCGGGCATCATAGCGGAATTTGCCGTCGGGGCTCGGGAAAGTTTCGGCGCGGACCACGTAGGACTTCATGCCGAACCTTTCGCGCATTATCGCGCGTTGTTCACCTTGAAACCTTAACGCCCCCACCGACAAGTAAGGAACGTCGGAAGGCGAAAAGCGGCGGCAGATTTCATCGACCAACTCGCCGTAGTTTTCCCGCCAGTCGGGGTGATAAATCATCGGGTCGATGTGAAAGGCGATTTTAAATCCCTTCGCCAAACATCGTTCCGCCGCGGAAAGGCGGGCGGCCAATGAGGCCGTTCCATGCTCTTCATGCTCCACGATGTGAGCGGGGTTGATCGACCAACTCACGATCACGTTTTCCGCCGGCCCGAGATCAAGAAACTGATCCACTTTGTCGGACTTGGTTTTAAACTCCAATGTCCATTTGGAAAATTCACGGAAGAACGTAATTAAGTCGCGCGAATAAAGCGTGATCGGATCCAAACTTAAGGAATCGACGGTTTCACCGGTTCCAATTCGCAGCGTCTGTTCGCTTAAGTTCATCTCTCGCAGCTCACCCAAGGCGTCATCCAAATTTGAGTATAGAGTGAGAATCGGCGAATTAATGAAACTCTGTAAATAGCAATAGGAACAGTTCATGTCGCACTGGAGGCCCCAGTTAAGAACAAAGTAATTGCAACAGGCGAGACCCGGACGCGACCCGGGACAACGCTTGAAGAACCGTCCTTTAAAGGGGGTGACGAAAAGATTCCTTTTGCTGCGGTCGAATTCCCTGGGGGAAAGTTCGCCCTCTTGCCAGGGCCTTTCGTTCACGAACGAGATTTTATCGGCGGGAAAAAGCGACTGAATGCGCTCCGCCAACTTGGAGTCCTTTGATTTTCGATCAATGTAAACGTGTTCGAATTTTCCGATCAGCTCTTGCATGACCAAGAATCCGGAATGGCCAAAAGGTTTTCCAACTTCTTTTGGAAATCCGCCGGAGAAGTGGTTCGGATTTTAACTTCAAGTCCAGCCTGATCACCGAACCTTTGCCACTCGGCTTTCACCTGAGCGGGCCACGGCCAATTTCTAACCGTGCGCCGCCACTCTTCGTCGGCTTGCGAGCTTTCAGGTTTTCGCCATTGTTCAAGCCGCCGGACATACAAGCCGCCGTTATTGACCGTCGGAAGCAGATCGTTGAGCGGTCGGCCCATCAAATAAAGTTCAACGGCCAATTCCAAAGCCCGACTTAATTCAAAGCGGCTGAGTGTTAAGGTGGTTAGCGCTTTAAGCAGTGGTTCAATTTCATCGACCGAATTGACCGAGAGTAGTGGCGCCAGTTCCCGAACCGAAACCGATTTTTCATCCACCAAATTTTGAAATTCAAATGGGGCATGGTTTAGCGCCTCTAACACCTGATCGAGGCGATCGCACCAACGAAGGTTGTAAGATGAGAAAAACGAATACCTCACTTCCAGATACAACTCGGGCCAAACCGACTCCAGTCGCTGACGAGCCCGGGCCAATTCGGCCAATCCCAAATGGGGGTGACAGGCTCTCCAAACATCCAAAAACAGTTTATCGCCGAGGTCCAAAGCGTCGCCGCCCATGCGGCCAAACCCGCAGAGCAATTGGCCACGCCAAGAAACCGGGGGAAGCACTTCGGGCCAAGCTTGTCGCGGCTCGAAGTTCAGCTCGCTGCCGCAACGCAATATGGGGGTGAGTTGCATGGACGCGAACTACCATAAGGGGCCAAGGCTGTCTATCATTGTGCGATAAGATGTCAGATTGGCGAGAGCGCGCGGAAATCACCGCCGACGTGGTGCTGTTTCGGTATGTCACGGATCCTGTGGAACAGGAAACGCCGGAAGTTTACATTTGGGATCTGGATAAAACTTACCTGGACACCACGTTTGAGACCCTTCGTGGCTTGCTGAGGACCGTTCGCGAAAAAGCTTTTCAAAAGAAAAATGTGCCGGGGACCGCCACCCTGGTTCGCGCCCTTCGTGACTATTGGCAGGAAAAACATCAGGGCCGTAAAGACTTTCCCATCTACTTCATCACCGCATCTCCGCCTCAACTTGAACGAAAGATCCACGACAAGCTGGCGTTCGACGGGATTTATCCGTTCGGGCTTTTTTGTAAGGACAATTTGCAAAATCTCGTACCCAAACGCTGGTGGAGGCTCACTCAGCAGCTCGGTTACAAACTGCAGGCGCTTTTGCAGCTAAGGCTTCACTTGGCGCCTGACGTTCGCCAAATTCTTTGGGGAGATGATTCTGAAGCGGACGCGGTGGTGTATTCCCTTTATTCCGATCTTTGCGCGCGCCGCTTGGATGAAAAAGAAGCTCGGCAGATACTGCGCCATTTTCGCGTGATCGGTCAGCAGGAAGATACGATCTTGCGTTTACGTGAGGACATTCCGGAGCAGGACCCGGTCGAAAAGATTTATATCAATCTCGCGGCCGACACGGACGCGGATTATTATTTGAAATTTGGACGCCGCACTTTGCCCACCTATAACACGTTTCAACTGGCGCTGGATCTTCACCAGGATAATCGCCTGGGCGCCGCCCATGTGGTGAAAGTGGCTAAAGATTTGGTGCAAAACTTCAGTTTCGGTGTCGAGGAATTGGAACGAAGCTTGGACGAATTGATCCGCCGTCCGGTGCTGGCGGATAAAACCGTGGCTTCCATTGTTCCCGTATTAAAGGAGCATCGCTTGATCCGCGAGGATTTCGAACCCACGGTAACGCCCAAGTCGATCGTGTCCAGCGTGGGACCAAGGATTTTCGAGTTGGAAGGTGTGACCGAGCCGTGGGTGCAGGAGCGCGTGGATTACCTGCGCGACGATCGCTGAGTTATCACTCGAATTGCAACGGATAAGAAAGCGAAATTTCCGGACCGCTGAATGAACGGAAAGTCAGCCGTTCGAACACGGCCGAAACGCAATTCTTGAAAGTTTCATCGTGAACCGTGGAATCGGCGATCTTCACGTCTTTGACTTTTCCTCTTCGTGTGATTTCGAACTGTACGGCGAGCCGGGCTTTTTCTTCAGGCGCTTCCTTGATGCGCGCCAACCAACACTTTTGCAGCAGATGCTGGCGCGAGGAGATAATCTCATCGATGTACTCATTGGATAGAGTCACCGGCTCCGCACCGAATTCCTTGGGCTCGGTTCCCACGCTGGTCGGTTCCGTCTCGATTTCAAAGTCTTCCGGGCGGGCATCCTGCGCTAAATGCATGTCGAGAGGAGCCGAGCGAAGCACGGTTAAAGCCATGGGCCGGTGGGCGGCTTTTTGTCCCGGCAGATAAAGGCGTCCGTCGCGCACCAAATAGGCTTTTTCCTTAACCCCGGCCTTGCGTAGTTCCGCATCACCGCTGAGCAAAGTCACGTAGATCGGGGATGCGGGGTTTCGTTCGTCCCAAAAGGTAAAAACCGCGGCCGTTCGCGGGAGAAGTTCAAATTCATCCTGTGAGTTCAAAGTCAGAATCGCCTGCCCTTTATCGTCCACTTCGACGCGATCACCGGAGTGGATCGAGACCGGTTGTTCGAGGGGAGTGGGCAGTTCCAGCACCTGACCTTCGCGGAGAATTTTCACTTCACCTTGGATTTGATTGATTTTGCCCACGACACCGCCCTGGATTTTTTGCGGCGCTAATTTTCGACTGATCCAGTTGGCGGCGGGCTCACTGAGTATTAGCCCCAATACGGCGATGACCGCGACGATGATGTAAGGGGTCAGTGATTTCGGCATTCTTACTTTTCGGCCGGCGTGGATTCAGCGCCCTCGGTCGGTGTGGACTCAGCGGGCTCGCTTTGCGGTTGTTCTTGGGTGGCCGCTGGCGGAGTGTACGTGTCCATCACGCTGTTGCCTTTTCGTGTGGTCATGTAAGTCAGAGTCAGACTGGTCAGGGCGAAAAGAATGGCGAGCCATTTGGTCGTCGTGGTCAAGAAGTTGGAGGCTCCACTGGCGCCGAAAAAGGAAGTCGAGCTCGAACCGCCCGAGAATACGCCCATAGCTCCGCCTTTCGGATCTTGCAGTAAAACGAACAGAATCAATCCCAATCCGAACAAAATATGAATTACGGTGAGCAGGGTTAACATGAAATCTCCTCAATGAGCTGAACCCTAATGAGATAAAGGAAAAGGCGGGTCAAGTCTACGAGTTTTTGGCGGCGCGGGCCTTGAACGGCAGGGTTTTCCGGGTGGCGTTGGTGAGCCAGAAGTCCTCGGTATCCTTATGCAATTCGTTGGATAACACGAGCGAGGCCACGTGGGAGACGATCTCCACGAAGCGGATTTCGTTGTCCGAAATCGTGGGTTTTTCAGGGGGCATTCGCAGGGACAAAACGCCGAATGGCTTCCCATGGCGCGTAACCGGGCAGACCACCATGGAGTTGAACATGATGTCTTTCACCTTGTCCAAGACGTGCCGAAGCTCCGAACTCTCGCGAAGGTTTTCGATCGCCACGAGAGTCTGGGTGTTCATGACGTGAATCACCTCGGGGTATTTGTAGAGGTCGAGTTGAATCCCGGTCGCGGCGCGGTCATCATTACTGGTGACGACGTAGCCGGTGTGTTGGTCCAAGCAATGGATGATGGAACAACGGACGCCATCCATTTTCAAACTCACCATTCGGGTCAGATTGAAAAGATTGTCGGGTAAGGATTTGGTACTGATCGCCTGGCGAAGCACGAGGTCTGTGAGATGGAGCATGAGACTGGCCTCATCCACCTTGGTGAAATCCTTGTTCGACATTTCTTTAAGCTGCCGGTAAGCGCGGGAATGGAAAACCAGGCGTTTGACAATGTCCTCGTGCCGAAATGGCTTGACGATGTAATCTTTCGCGCCTCGGGCGAGTGAGTCACGCACATTGGTTTCAATGTTGTGGCCCGACATCACAATCACGTGGATGAAGTTGTGTCTGAGTGAGGGTTCCGTCTTGGTAAAGTCGATCAGAGTCAGAGCATTGCCTTCGGGCAACATGAGGTCGGCGAGCACGAAGCGGGGCTTCCACTCGATCATCGCGGCGCGCGCCTCTTTGCCATTAATAGCGACCTTGGCCAAAAATCCGCGGTCCTCTATGTAACTGGCGAGCCGGCGCGCCAGCTGGTAATCATCGTCGGCGATCAAGACCTTGATCTTTTCAACTTGCTCCATCCCGAAGGACTTTTCGGAAAAAGCACTTCGCAACTGGATAGCCCCGATCAAAGTCGGGATTTGACTATACGCGCAATACTTACGGCCGGACGTACTTTGAGAACTCGCAATGACGGATGTCTTCGTGGGTCACCCGTGCGCGATGAAACGGAGTCAGTGTGACCTTGATGTCCGCTTCGCAGATGTTCAGCTCACAGCTTTCCTCTTCCCAGCTCTTATTGCAGTTGTCCACTTTGCGATACTCGGTAGTGGTGTAGACCAGGGCGGTGATTTTCACGTCATCGCGCTCGATATCTTTCAGTTCCAGCTCGTCAATGTTGTACGAGTGCCTATCCATTTCGACCAATTGAATGATCGTCTTTCCGAGTTGGGAAAGGTCTTGCTCAGGATCTTCGGCCCAAGCCGAAAGCGAAATCGCGCCTAATAACGTGACAAGGAACACTTTGAGATTTGTCATGAACTCCCCCTAAATTGGTGACGGCTTTTTATATCGTCTCAGGCCGGCGAATCAAATGGGCGTTGACGGATTGCATAATCAGAATAAGGATTGCCAGTGACGGACCTGTGGGCGAGATCATTAGTATGCATTTTTTGGCCTTTGAAGGTCTCGATGGGGCCGGCAAATCAACTTTGATTCAAGGACTTAAACGCGAACTCGACGGCCGCGGATACACCTCGATTATGACTCGGGAGCCGGGCGGAACCGCGCTAGGTGACGCCATCCGCGAACTTTTGCTTCGGGTTGATGGTGAGACTCCGGTTCCCCGCGCCGAAGCTTTGCTTTATCAAGCCATCCGCGCGCAACACGTGGAGGTTTTGATCAAGCCTTCTCTCGCCGCCGGTCGATGGGTCTTAAGTGATCGCTTCGCCGCCAGTTCATTGGCCTTTCAAAGCGGAGGGCGTGATATCAGCGCCGAGGAAATCAACTGGTTGAACCGTTTTTCGACCGGCGGATTGGAACCGTCGCTTTATATCCTGCTGGATCTACCGGTGGATGAAAGTCTGCGCCGGTTGAGTGCGCGCGCCCAAGACAAGGACCGGTTCGAGTTGGAAAACCGCGAGTTTCACGAGCGCGTTCGTTCCACTTATTTGCAATTGGCCAAGGCCCATCCGGAGCGATGGCTCGTTTTGAATGCCATGGAGTCACCGAAACAGCTTCTCTCGCGGGTTGTGAGTGAATTAGAAAAGAGGCAATGGTTGGCGTGAAGGATCGTGACCGTTTTCCCCATGCCGTGGCTTTGGTCGGCTCTCAGGAGTCGGCGGTCACCGAGGCGTTGTCTTTGGCGAAAGCACTTCTTTGCGAAGAGAAAAGCGCGCCTTGTGGAACTTGCGGATCATGCGTGCGGGTCGACAACCGCAATAGTGAAGCGGTTTTATGGGTGGAGCCGGAAAGCGGCGGCATGATTAAACTCGAAGCCGCCCACAAGATTCGTGATTTCTTATCGTTGACCCGGGTGCGCCGGGCCCGTGTGGTGATTGTGAATGAGGCTCAAGCGTTGAATCCGCAGGCCACCAACGCTTTGTTGAAAGCGGTGGAAGAACCTCCGCCGTCGACCTACTTCATGTTCTTAACTCCCGACGTGAATCTGTTCACACCCACGTTGCGATCGCGTTTGCAAGTGATTCGTCTGCCGCGGGCGCCCCACCAGTGGACCGCCGAGGATGAGACGGTGCGCGAAGACGGAGAGGCGTTTTTATCCGCCTGTTGGTCCCGCGATCGCGCGGCCATGAGCCAAGTTTTGGAAAACCGCAAAGACCGGGAATCCGCCCTGGAATTCGCCCGCGCGCTCGCGTGGATTTTGCGTGACTGGAGCATGGGCGAAACAGCTTATGAGAACTGGCCGGAACTTGAACCGCGGACCAAGGTGGAATTTTGGCGCTGGGCCCATCAGGCGGAAGTGGATTTGAACGGCCACGTGGATCGCAACCTGGTTTTTGAAAACCTTTTTTACCGGATTTCGACTCATGGCTTGGATTGATGTGCACACCCATTTGAACATGCTGGAAATACCGGCCGATCAAGCTTTGGCTGAGGCGGCCAACCATGGTGTGAGTCGAGTCATCACCATCGGCACCTGTCCGGATGATTTGCCGGTGGTCTTGAACTTGGCGGAAAAATTTCATCCCCGGGTTCACTGCACCTTGGGTGTCCATCCCCACGAAGCCGAGCTTTATTCCCCTGAAATTGAGGAATTCATTCGCTCAAACGGCGGGCGTGACGAGGTGGTGGCCATCGGCGAGACCGGGCTCGACTACTATTACGAAAACGCACCCAAAGAGGTGCAACAGGACGTGTTCCGCGCGCAAATGCGATTGGCCGAAGAACTGGGGCTCCCGGTGGAAATTCACACCCGCGACGCGGAACCTGACACGATGCGGATTCTGGCCGAATTCAAGGGACGGGTGCGCGGGCTTTTGCATTGTTTCACTGGAACCTGGGAAATGGCGAAATTTGGGCTGGATCACGGCTATCACATTTCCATCAGCGGGGTGGTGACCTTTAAAAACGCCGAGGCCCTGCGCGAAGTCGTGCGCAAAATTCCGCTTGAGGCTCTGCACGTGGAAACGGATGCGCCCTTTTTGGCGCCGGTTCCCCATCGTGGAAAAAAGAACCAGCCGGCATGGGTTTCGGTGACCGGCAAGTTCGTGGCCGACCTCAAAGGCGTTACGGTTGAGGAATTGGCCGAGCACACCATTCGCAACGCGAAAACCTTGTTTCCCAAGCTCAAACTGGACAATTGAAGTCGCGCGCCTTAAGGTGGGCCCGAATTACAACCCTATTTAAGGAGTAAAGCGGTGAAAAAGGTGCGCGTAGGCATCAATGGTTTCGGCCGGATCGGCCGTTTGGTTTTTCGCGCGGGATTTGATCAAGTTGAAATTGTTGGAATCAATAACTTGGGAGACGTTAAGGGTGCCGCGCACCTTTTGAAGTACGACAGCACCCATGGCCGGTACGCCAAATCGGTAAGCCACGATGAGAAAAACCTGATCGTTGACGGCCGCAAAATTCCCATGTGCTCGGTGAAAAATCCGGCCGAGATTCCGTGGAAGGACTGGGGTTGCGATGTGGTTCTTGAATGCACCGGAGCTTTCAAGAGCAAGGACGATTTCACTAAGCACATTCAAGCCGGCGCCAAGAAGGTTTTGGTTTCGGCGCCCGCCGACGGCGCGGATTTAACCGTGGTCTACGGAATCAATCACACCAGCTACAATCCCTCTCAGCACGATGTGGTCAGTAACGCGTCTTGCACCACCAACTGTCTGGCCCCGGTAGCCAAGGTCATGCATGAAACCTTTGAAATCGAGCACGGATTGATGAGCACCATCCATGCTTACACCAACGACCAGAAAGTGTTGGATGCTCCCCACAAGGATCTCCGCCGTGCGCGTGCGGCCGGTCTTTCAATGATTCCGACCACGACAGGCGCGGCGAAGGCGGTGGGGCTGGTGCTTCCTGAACTTAAAGGAAAGATCGACGGCATTTCGGTTCGTGTGCCCACACCTAACGTTTCACTGGTGGATTTCGTCTTCCGTTCGAAGCGACCGGTGTCCATCGATGAAATCAACAATGCTTTCGTGCAAGCGGCCAACGGTCCGCTGAAAGGAATCATGGCGGTTGAGAAAGATCCGCTGGTCAGCGTGGATTTCAACGGCAGCACCTACAGTTCGATCGTCGACGCCACCAACACGATGGTGATGGGTTCTCACATGGCCAAAGTGTTCTCGTGGTACGACAATGAAATGGGATTTTCGAGCCGCATGATCGATTTTGTCCGTTACATGGGTGAAAAAGGTTTGTAAGCCATGCAATCAAAAACTCTCGAGGGCATTAAATCCATCGAAAATTTCCAGTTGGAAGACAAACGCCTGTTCTTGCGTTTGGATCTGAATGTCCCCATGGACGAGAACGGCCGCATCACCGATGACACCAGGATTCAGGCGGCGCTTCCGACGATCAAGTACGCCATCGACAAGGGAGCCAAGATCATTCTGGCTTCCCACCTTGGCCGCCCTAAGAGTTCCAAGGATCGAAAATTTTCACTGGAGCCGGTGGCCGCGGCTCTGAATGAAATTCTTAAAAAAGAAATCATCCTGGTTGAAGAGCCCCGGAGTGAGGCCACCAAAGCTTTGTTGGCCGGTTTGAAGCCCTCGCAGATCATTCTGCTTGAAAACCTGCGCTTTGATCCGGGCGAGGAAAAGAACGACCGGGAGTTCGCCCAGGCTTTGGCGAGTTTCAGCGACATTTATATCAATGATGCTTTCGGAGCTTCCCATCGCGCGCACGCCAGTATCGTCGCGCTGCCGGAGCTGATGGAAAAGCGTGGACTCGGCTTCTTGATGAAAAAAGAAATCGAGATGCTCGACCGGATCCGCCTGAACCCCGAACCACCGTTCATCACTGTTCTGGGTGGCGCGAAGGTGAGCGACAAGATCGAAGTCATCGAAGTTTTGTTGGATAAGGTGAACACGCTGATCATCGGCGGCGCGATGGCTTATACGTTTTTGGCCGCGCAAAACAAATCGGTTGGCAAAAGCCGGGTCGAAAAAGACAAAATCCGTTTCGCTTCGGACTTGCTGGATCGGGCCGCGGCCCGCAATAAAAAGATTCTCCTGCCGGTGGATCACAAGATCACTCGCGACATCAAGGACACCGCTTCCGTGAAAGTCACTGAAGGTGTGAACATCCCGGATGACTGGATGGGTGTCGATATCGGCCCACAGACAACTAAACTTTACGCGGCAGAACTTCAGCGCGCGCGCACGATTTTCTGGAATGGACCGATGGGCGTGTTTGAAACGCCGGAATTCAGTGAGGGTACGTTCGCGATCGCGCGGGCGATCACTGAAACATCCGCACTGAGTGTGGTGGGCGGAGGCGATTCCGCCGCGGCCGCGCACGCTTCGGGTTTGGCGGATAAGTTCACGCACATCTCAACCGGTGGCGGAGCCAGTTTGGAGTTTCTGCAAGGGGATAAACTTCCGGGAGTTGAAGCGCTCCGGGCGCCGAAGCGTTCGGAAAATGTGGTTACACCGTTCGAGGGCGGAACAGGGGAGGGGTAAGTGGATTTTATTTGCGCCGGTAATTGGAAGATGAACAAGACGCCGCACGAAGCGGCGGAATTCGTGAAATCGTTGCGTGAGGCCGCACAAGAAGAAGAGCTGGCGCGAATCGTTTTGTTCCCGCAGGCGCTGGCCGCGCAGGCGGTGGCGGAGACCGCGAAGGGCTGTGCGCTTCGCTGGGGCGGTCAAAATTGTTATCCTGCGCCCAGTGGCGCGTTCACCGGCGAAAATTCTCCCCAAACTCTTAAAGACATGGGAGCGAGCTTTTGCATAGTTGGGCATAGTGAGCGCCGTCACATTTTCGGTGAACCCGATGAGCTTCTCGCCAAGAAAGTTCAGTTTTTGCAAAAAACGGGTATCACACCGATTCTTTGTGTGGGTGAGACGATCGATGACCGGCGCTGGAACCGCACACCGGAAGTGGTTTTGCGTCAGGCGCGTTTGGGCTTGCAGCATTGTGATCCGACTTTGCCGGTTTGGCTGGCTTACGAGCCGGTGTGGGCCATCGGGACGGGCGAAGTCGCCACACCCGTGCAGGTGGAAGAAGCCCATCAAATTTTACGGACATTCTTGGTGGAATGGAGCGCGGCCGCCGCACCCAAAATTCCAATCCTTTACGGCGGCAGCGTAAAATCCGAAAATGCCGCTTCATTGGCTTCACTCAATAACGTGAACGGCTTTTTGATCGGCGGCGCCTCACTGGATCCGGCGGAACTTCTCCGTATCCTTCGCGCCGCTAAAGACGCACGTCCGGTCCGGGCTTAGGCGTATTGCTTGCTTTGATTCTTGGAAAGCTTGCCTTGTGACGTGCCGTTTCTTGGCCGGCGCGGGTACAGCTACAGGTACAGACAGACAGGTGCAGGTACAACAGGTAATGGATATATTGGGTAGCGGTATGGCTTTTTTGTCTAAGGTTACTGGCGCATTAACTTAGATATCGCTCCATCGATTTGAATCCGAGAGTCTCGATAGCTGATCGAAGATTGCATGGTCGGCAGAGGAGACGAAGATTTTCGAGATTGTTTGAACCGCCTTTCGCGATGGGCTTTCGATGATCGATCTGCACGGCGTACTCTGAACCGCAGTGCTCGCATTTTCCGCCGGCACGTTTCCAAACTTCTCGTCGAATCGCGATTGAAATGTACCCGCGTGATTTGTTGGGTTGAACATTGATGTGCTGTTGCCCTCGAATTTCGTCCGAGTGGCCAATCTGAGATTTCTCCAATCGAGGCTTGACATCCTGTTTCTTGGCCGGCGCGGGTGGATTTGATCGCTCGGCTCCTTGTTGGAGTGGGTCCAGCTTGCGCAAGGCGATTTCCGCAAGATGATCGACCAGTTCCGCCAATGACAAGTTGGGATGCTTATGCGCCAGGAGACCGCGTAAGCGTTCAAGTTTGTTGTGGAGGTTTTGATCAGCGATGAATTTAATCTCGACTTTGTCAGCGGTTACGGGCCGTACGCGATCGGCGATCAGTCGCGTCGGCTCTCCACTCTGGGTTAGAACGAGTTTTTCCGCATCCCTTTTGGATTTGTTTTCAAGTTGCGCCAGAACTTCCAGTTTCTTCTCTTTGGGCAGAGGCGTTCCAGCCTTCTGCTCGGCTCGAAAGAGCGTCTGAGCCAGTCCCACATTTGTTAACGTGAGCGCGCCCGTTTCGATCTTTTCTTCGATTTCGGGGATTTCTTCAAGCAATCGCATGGCCGCGATCCGGCGCCCCGCTTGATCTTCGCTGTAACCCAATTTCTTGACCGCGTATTCAAAAAGAGACTTAAACCCGAGTGCGGAAAACAGTTTGCGGCGATCGATTTCACGCAAGTGATGAAGTACTTTCGCGAGTAGTTCCCTTTCCTCGCGCACGAGCTTTTCGGTGTTTTCCAAAAGCGTTTGATCCGAAATATTTTTTAGATTCATGAACGCTCCTTTTTCAAGTCAAAGGGAGATTACCACTGATTTTTGCGGGTCGATTTTCTTGGTTTTTCTAATCGTGGCCAGGCGATTGACCTCATGTTTGATTGCCATTTAGATCACGTCATCCGCATCGGGCGGCGAGCTATCGAGCACGAACACGATCCTTGATGATCGACCTTAATTCGCGGCTTGCGGGCGATTCTATTGAACCAAAAACCACGTCAACAAAAAAATGATATAAATAAAATTATTTATGGTGATTTGAGAGTCAGGAAAAAGCTTATCTGTGAGCCTTTTGAGAGTGAAAAAATAAACTTGTCTGTGAGGTTTTTGAAAGTGAGAAAAGTGAACTTATCTATGAGTTTTTGAAAGTGAGAAGTGAACTTCTTTGTGATGTTTTTGAGAGGGCATTTTCGGACAATGTTTTGGACCGAAGCCGAAAAACTTTGCGCAATGTTTTGGACCGAAGCCGAAAAAGATTGTGCAACGTTTCTTGGCCGGCGCGGGTGAATTTGTGCTCGTCGTGAAAGGTCTCTGGGCCCGGACTTTTTACGTTCGTCTTCAGCGCAAAGGATTTTGTGTTCATCTTGCAAGGCGAGAAAGTTATTCGCGTTCGACTGCAGCGCCGGTGATTTTTGCGCCACTCGTCTGAAAAGGCCACCGCCACCGGCAACGCTTACTTCTTTTTCCTCACGCAAGTCGTGAATTTTTCCTTCGCGCACATGTCGCGGTAAATTGTGGAGGCGATAGAGAACAAATTCGGGCCGAACTGATTGGACACGTCGGCGGACAGGCCCGCCACCGGGCCTGCGGGAAGAACGGTCTGGCCGCGGCCCGCGGACCCCGGCGCTCGATAAGAAGAATCATCCTCGGACGATTCACTTCGCGCGGCCTGGCTCGAGTAGCCGCCGCCGGAACCGGTGGTCATCGCCGTAGCACTGCCGATGGGCCGGCTTTCCGGTGTGGCGCCATCGAGCGCGCCGCCAACACCGCTACCTGTGCCTCCCGCGCCACCGATGACGGCACCTTGGCCGCTACCACCGGGGCCGTAAATAATGCCGCTGCCACCGCTTCCGCCACCGGCGGAACCCGCGGTCCTTTCCGAAGGATAGTCCCCTTGCTCGCCGGCACCAGATTCCTTTTGTTCCGCCAGCTTTAAAACGTTGGGATCCAAAAACACCGGATCCGATGGACATTTGATCTTCGCCTCTTTCAAGTCCTTCACGCCAAAGGGCAGACACTTCGACGGATCATTTTGGCAAGCCGGTGAAGAGTAAGCATACATGCCACGGCAACTCGGGCATTCCCCTCGACCACCGGCTTTACAAAAGTTGTAAGCGGTGACCATTTTGCAAAATGCCGAGCCCAAGCCTTCGCCGGATTTATCAACCACCAGATGGGCCGATCCGCCCACGTTGGCGGACGTGCCCGGCTTCGCCGTTCCACAATAACGGCTGGCGAACGCCTCACATCCAAGACTCGACATATCGGATTGGCAGCGCGCCAAGTAAGCGGCATTGCAGTCCGAGTAGCGAGCGCCTTCCTCGCCGTAACAATTCAAAGCTTGTTTTTGTTCATTGCCACTTTGTTGCTGGTCCTGCGGCTGAGCATTTTGCGGCGGTTGCATTTGCTGTGGCTGCCCGGAATCGGATTGGGCCTTACAGGCGGCCGCTTGCGGAGCGTTTTTCGCCAGTCCCGCCAAAGCCGCCGAGAGCTGGGCGATCTTGGAACTGATATCCGACTTACATTCATTCAGCTTTTGCGAGATTTGCGCCGACTCCTGTGATCTCCCGGGTTCGGTCTTCTCGTCGGTGTCGCTGGGATTGCACGCGTCCTGGCACTTCTGCAAGGCCGCGGAACAACGGGCCTTGGCCTGACTCACATCGCCCTGCTGTTTACCGATATCTTGTCCGAGCTTGTCGCAGTTCTGATTAATGTCATTACCTGATCCGGCGGCGGTGGCGGCCGAGCGGGCGGCGTCGTTGGCGTTCACCTGATTGGCGGCCTGCTGACATTCATTCTTCGCCGCATTGGACTGCGACGTGCAACGGGATATTCCCGCCCAGGCGGTTTCGAAGGAGCCAAAAACAAATAAAAAAGTCAGTATCGTTTTGATACGCCGACCTCACACTTCAGGGACAAACCGATTCACGACCGGTCCACTCCTGATATTAATACATTTCGACCGGTAAACTCCAAATATAGAGATCTGGTGAAGAAGTTCGAACTCATTTTGAGACAGTTCGGTGGTTGAGGCCGCAGTAATTTGAAACAGAGAGAGTTCGGTTAAAAAATCATTTCGAAATTCGCAAGTCTGTGGTTATGATTTGAGTCATAGGTTACAATTTATTCTGTGGGACGTGAGACTGTTGTGGGAATAGAGATGGGGAGGGTACTAGATGTTCTCGCGTTTCACGCGTTCCAAACTTACGATCTCTTTTTTATCAATACTGACAATTTTAACATCACAAGCATTCGCACAGGATCGAACTCCGCGCGGTGAAGCTCACTGGATGTTGGAGCGACTCACCGGGGTGAAATATCCGGCGACCAGTCCTCTGATCACTCAGATGGCTGAGAAGATCGCCGCCGGCGATAAACTGGGCGCGGCTGAGATCGCGACCAGCCAACCCGCGTTCCTGAATGTGAATGTCAAACAGATGGCGCTGCAAATGTCCACCAGGGACGAGACCATTCGCGAACCCTTCAATGATTTCGCGGCGGCCTTCATGGGAGTGGCCCGAGACCGATCGGATGCCCGGGAACTTCTCTACGGTAACTTCTATTACGCCGCCACGGACGCTTCGAGAATTCCGGCCGGGGTGACGATCCGTTCGGATTTGGTGGCCGACCTTCTTCGCTCGAACAACCACTACGTGGATCTGGAAAATAACAATGTCGATATCGGTGCCGCGCTAGTGCGCGTGAACGGGCAACAGATTCTCAACTCGAACACCACTTCGATTCCGAACCCTGATCCCGCCGGCGTACTCACGTCGCGCGCGTTTCTTGGAGCTCATGCGCTCGCCGGAACCAACCGGCGGTTAGTGGAATACACCTTCCGTCAGTTCATGTGCGTGTCCATCCAGGAGTGGGCGGACGGCCAAGCTTCTGACTTGCGCATCGGCCGTGACGTGGATCGCTTCCCCGGAGGCGACCACGAGAAGTTCCTCTCGACTTGTAAGACTTGTCACACGGTCATGGATGGATTCCGCGGTGCCTTCGCGAAGTGGGACTTCGTTGAAAACGTGGGCGCGGTTCACGCCGATAACGGCGCGACCAACGGTAACCTGAGACCCAATACCGACCAGCGCGGGGTCATGGCAAAGATGAACCGCAACGACTTCGTACAATACCCGGGAGGTTACATTTCCACTGATGACTCCTTCGTGAATAACGCCAACCGCGGCGCCAACGCCACCCGATTCGGATGGCGGGGAATGGCCCCAGACACTTCGGATCTGGCCTCACGGACGACTGGTGTGCACGCTTTCGGTCGCTTGGTCGCGAACTCCCAAAGATTCAGCCAGTGCATGGCCAAGAGAGTTTGGAATCAGGTGTGCCGGATCGAACTCAGCCCGACCGAAATGGAAACCGTGCTCGTGAGTCTCGGCCTGCAATTCGAAATGCAAAAATACGATTTGCGTGAATTGTTCGAAATCGTGGCGACTCATCCGAAGTGCAGGATTTAAGTGGGGTTATGAAAATGATGTTGAAGAAAATCATGGATTCGAAATGGAAAAAAATCTCGGTGGTGCTGGTGGGAATGGCTGGAATCGCGGTGTTGAACTTCAACTGCGGTCCGAGCTTGTTCAAGGCGGCCAATTTCTCTTCGACAGGAGGACCTGGAGCGAGCGGTGTGGCGATCGATATTTTCGATGCGCCGAAAACATCACCTTACGCATTAATGAACACCTATCAGGTCTTCGCTTCCTACGCGAATTTGACGGGGCAGGAACTGGAGATCACGGCGGCACAACGGGCCGAGTATGATGCGAGAACCGGCGCGCTTTCGCAAACCGATAAAATCTCAGACGTGAACGCGCCTTTGCAGATGGCGGCCACCTCTCTGGCCGGTGAATTCTGCAACGGCTTGATCGCGAAAGAGTCAGCGGCCGGCGCCGAACGCCGATTTTTCACCAATGTGAATTTCGGCGCGAATCTGAGCTCGAACAGCGCCGATACCTACAGAGCGGTGATTCAAACCATGGCACAGAATTTCTGGGGGCGGGACTTGAAACCGGAAGAATCCAGTATTCTGGAAGCTTACTATAACGATTTCGTGTCCACGGCGGGTAATCAGGCCGCGCAAACGAGGGCCTTGTATCTCGCGACCTGTGCCGCGATGTTATCGTCATTCGATACGATTACGTACTAATTGGGGGATGTGATGGGTAAAGTGAAGAAAAAAGAAATTCCGATCTGGGCTCAATTAGGACATAGAAAACCCGTAACCCGAAGGGAATTCCTGGGGTACGGAATGATCCCGTTCGCGGCTTCGGCGCTGTTTCCCGGAGCTTTGAGTCTGTTTTCACCTTCGGCGGCCGCCGTCGAATGCGCGGACTCCGCCGGTTCGGGATCGAGTCTTGTTCCATTCATTACTTTGAATTTAGCCGGCGGTGCCGGACTTTCCGCGAATTTCCTTCCTCGGGATGCGGGTGGAAACCTCCTTCCCTCATACACGAAAATGGGAATGGGGAACAATTCGGGCGCCAATGCTTTGACTTTGGAAACCGAGTTCGGCGTACAAAGCTGGGCCACACCCAACGGCAACGCCATCGGCCAATTGCTCGCGGGAATTCGCGCGCAGTCCGATCCGGCGACTTTGGCCAATTCCGCGGTGATCGCGGTTTGCGTGCAATCGCAAGATGATACCGGTAACAATAAATTCGATG
Source organism: Bdellovibrionales bacterium (assembly GCA_041690295.1). GTDB lineage: Bacteria > Bdellovibrionota > Bdellovibrionia > Bdellovibrionales > UBA1609 > JALHOQ01. Next base: position 30,048 of record JAWLHR010000018.1, on the reverse strand, counting down.
CGTCCGGCCTTGTTTTCAAAGCCGGTCTCGTGGGCTCACTGCTGCCGAACCTCGGCCGGCGGGCGAGCGCGACCGGACTCAATCAACAGGCCGCTTTGATTGCTCCGCCTCCGCCCCTTGTGGTGCGAAGTTTCGCGGATATTCAAAACTCGATCGGTTACACCCGCGCCCTGGCTCAGGGATTAAACGCGACGCAAAGACAGAAGCTGGTTAAGCTGGTGGGCGACCTGAGTACATCTCAGGCGAAAAAGCTCACGCAAGTGAACAACATGGCGAAATTCGCCGAGCTGATCGAGTGTGCGGGAATCAAAAACGTGGAAATCGCAAGCGGTGCGAACCTGGATCCGGTGGCCAACCAGCAGGTGGCTCAACGCTGGGGAATTAACGCCAACACCGCCGCGAACAACGAAAACCGCGTTTTCGCTTCCATGGTTTACAACGGAATTCTTGGCAATGCGGGAACCATTAATCTTGAGCGCGGCGGTTACGACTATCATGACGGTTCACGCACGACAGGCGACAACGCCGACCGGGCGGCTGGCCAGGTGATCGGCCGCATTCTCGATACGGCACGAATTCTCGGCCGCAAAGTCATGCTCTATGTGACCTCTGACGGCTCGGTGGTTTCCAGTGAATCCGCGGCGCCCGGCGCGCCTTGGACTTCGGACCGCGGTGGCGCGGGACTGGCGCTGATCTTCTTGTATGATCCCGCGGGACGCCCGGCGACTTCTGGTTTCCAAATCGGAAACTACACCACGGGACAGGTGGCCAATGACCGCACGCCCGTGGGCAACAGTCCGGAGGTCGCGGCGCAGGCGGTCTTCGCGAACTGGGCGAAGTTCAGCGGCAACATGGGATTGTTCACGAAAGTGATTCCGAGCGGGACACTGAGTGGACCGATTTTGGATAGTGTAATTAAAGTCGGTTAAGAAGCAAAAGAGGGTTGATGTGAGCAGAACGTTTCAAATCACAATCGTCGGATTGCTTGCGCTCTTCTTCGGGTTTCAAAATTGCTCGATGACGGCCACGCATCAAAGCGGCTACGAAGATTTCTCTTCCAAATCATGTGAAGCCGCGGTGGCCGCGGTCTACAGGCAAACCTATTATCCCGCCTTCAGAACTGCTTGTACGAGCTGTCACGATACCGGCGGGACATCGGGAAGACCGTTCGCGTCCGCCAATTTCAATGAAGCGTTCAACTCTTTTATCAGCGTCACCCGTAACAACGTCGAGCGTATGGCCGTAAATCCCGGTCACCAGCCGCCGCGGACGGGTCCGCAGCACCAGGCTCTGATCGATAGCGCCCAAGATAAATTCAAGGAAGCCGAAGCCATCGCCGCGAAGTGTACTTCCGCGACGAATATTGAGACTATCAGCAAGCCCGCGCCGGCCAACGTTTACACCGGTAACCCACCAAACCCGACGGCCAATTGGCCGCGCCTGACTTTCGATCTCACATCCGAGTTGGCTGATCCAAGTTTGGCGGGACAAATCCGGCTGACCGTGAGTGTGGAGATTCGTCGGGGCGTGATCAACAACCAAACCGTTGGTTACGAGTTCAAAAATCCCCGTGTGGCGGTGACAGGAAGCGCTCCATTGCCGGCTTATCAAATTCAAGGAATTAAAATCCTCAAGAATGGCGAGCTCCTTAAGGACTTCACCTTCTTCGATAACGTCGATGTGGTCGTGAATTCCGGAACTGAGACATTGATGCAGCCAGGTGGCAATTTCGCCATCGCGGTCGGAACCGTGGAAAATACGGACACCTTCGCGCTTCGATTCGGCAAGATTCTTGATGGATCCGGCAAAGCGATCACCGGATCCGGTGGTGGCGGCGGTGGCGGTGGCGGTGGCACACTGCCAGACCGTATCACCTTCTCGGACTTAGTTTCCGGCAACCAAACGCTCGGTGTTTTCAGTCGCGCTTGCATCAACTGCCATAGCAACAACAACCCGCAAGGTGGATTGAATTTGCAGTCGTATCAGCAAGCTCAGCAGAGTGCCTTATTGATCCAAAGCCGGATGTACAACGCGGCCAACCCGATGCCGCCCACCGGATTGCTGCCCGCGAATGATCGTGCGGTTGTCGACATTTGGATCAGTTCCGGCACACCGCAGAACTGACGCGCCGGGCTTTGTCACAAAAAGACACGTAAAATCAGATATTTATCGTTTTGATCTATGGACAATTGAACGTCGATATGCGATCCTGAATTTGTTCCGTGGGATCCGCCGTCCAGGCGGGGAGTGATTCAAGGGATCAAGATTAAGAAGACAGTCTGTGGGAAGAGAGCGACGAAGATGTCAAAGACTCGCGCTTACCGCCGATGTCACGTGTGCGGTCACATAGGTGAGGCGCCGAACCAGGTTCGGCGTTGCGCCAAATGTGGCAAGCCGTTCGCCCCATTTTATTATTTCAACGATCAATTTAAACCCATACTTGCCGAAGGTGGATTAAGACCACCCGATCTGGACGGACAATGGCGACCGGTGCAAGGGTTGACGGCCTATTGGTCAAGTGATTAAGTCGGCGAATGCCGATTCGCCTTGAGGATGTCATCGCCGCGCGCCGCCGCCTGGGTCATTTGATTCAAACCACTCCAGTGAATCGCAGCCGCTCTGTTTCTGAACGTCTGAAAACCGAAGTTTATCTCAAAATGGAAAACCAGCAGACCACGGGTAGTTTTAAAGTCCGCGGTTCGCTGAATAAAATGCTTTCTCTCCCGAAAGAGGAACTGGCGAAGGGCCTTGTGGCTTCAAGCGCGGGCAATCACGCCCAAGGCGTGGCCTACGCCGCCTCCTCCGTGGGAGCGAAAGCGCATGTGGTGATGCCTGAAACTTCGCCGTTGGTGAAGATCATGGCCACGCAAAAGTACGGCGCCGAAGTGATTCTTCATGGCCGCGTTTACGACGAATCCTATCAACATGCGCGCGCTCTGGAAAAACAGCACGGATACACGTTCATTCATCCCTATGAGGATCCGTTGGTGATCGCGGGGCAGGGGACTTGTGGTCTTGAGATTCTCGAGCAAATTCCCGAAGTGGATTCGGTGGTTGTTCCCATCGGCGGCGGCGGCCTGATCAGCGGTGTGGCGACCGCGATCAAATCGCAGCGGCCGAGCGCGCGCATCTACGGCGTGGTTTCACAAGCCTCACCGGGAATGAAACAGTTATTCAATCACGAAAAATTGGACGTCTCGCCCACCGCCATGACCATCGCGGACGGCATCTCGGTTAAGCGACCGAGCGAAACCATGTACAAGGATTACATTTCCCGTCTGGTCGACGACATTATCGACGTGAGTGATGAGGAAATCGCGGAAAGCATCGTGTACTTCCTGGAACGAGCGAAAACCGTTGTCGAGGGCTCCGGGGCCGTGGTTTTGGCCGGTGCGGAGAAGTCCGGTTGGGATTTGGGAAAAAAATGTTGTCTGCTTCTTTCCGGCGGAAACATCGATCTCAATTTGATATCAAAAGTGATTGAGCGTGGGTTGAGCCAACGGGGACGTTTGGTGCGAATCAGTGTGATCATGCCCGATCGCCCGGGGTCATTAATGAAGTTGACCAACGCCATTGCTGAAAAAGGCGCCAACATCATCGATGTGAAACATGACCGGGTTCGCCAGGGCGTGAAACTTTCTGAAACGATCATTGAATTCCTGTTGGAAACGCGAAGCCAAGATCACGCTAATGAATTAAAAGAAGCCTTCCGCTCGCTCGGCGGGCATATTCTTTAAAGGAGTTTTCGTGAAAGTCTCGCCCGAAATTTTATCACTTCGTCCCTATCAACCGGGTAAGCCGATTTCGGAAACACAACGTGAACTGGGGCTCGAACGAGTCATCAAATTGGCCAGCAACGAATGTCCGATCGGTCCGAGTGAATCGGTCTTAAAGGCCATGAAGGAAGCGCTCAATGAGATTCACCGCTATCCGGACGGCGCTTGTTTTGAAATGCGGCGCTGCCTGATGGAGTACTACGGCGTTTCGGGCGAGGAATTGATCTTCGGCAACGGTTCCGACGAGCTGGTTGATATTCTCACGCAGGTTTATTGCGAGCCGGGCGACGCCATTTTGACTTCGAAGGGCGCGTTTTCCGCCTATCAGATTTCCGCGCAAAGCGTTCGCGCGCGGACGATTTACGCTCCGATGACGCCGGATCACCGATTTGATCTCAAGGCGATGGCGGCGGAACTGGAAAAAGACAATCGCATTCGTCTGGTGTTTTTGCCGAACCCCAATAATCCCACCGGGACTTACTTCACCGCCAAAGAATTTGAAGACTTCATGAGTGTGGCGGGCCAAAAGGACATCTTCGTCGTGCTCGATGAAGCCTATGCGGAGTTCGTGCGCGCCACGGACTATCCGGACAGCCTGGCCGCCCGCAAGCGATACAAGAACCTTTTGCTCCTCAGAACGATGAGTAAGGTTTTCGGCCTCGCGGGATTACGGGTGGGAATTTTAATGGCGCCGCCGGAAGTGGTGGATCTGATGAACCGGATCCGAAAGCCCTTCAACGTGAACTCCGTCGCGCAAGCCGCCGTGATCGCCGCGATCAAGGATAAAGAACATCTTGAAAAGGTGAAGCGGCTCACATGGACGGGTTTGGATTACTACACCTCGGCGCTCACGGAGATGGGCCTGAGTTTTCTGCCCTCGCAGGGCAACTTCGTGCTGTTCGATACAGGACGAAACGGCGAGGAAGTGTTCCAGGCCATGTTGCGTGAAGGTGTGATTTTACGTCCGGTGACGAGCTATGGATTTCCTCGGCATCTTCGCATGAGCGTGGGTCTGCCTGAGGAAAACAAGATCGCGATCCAAACCTTGAAAAAAGTTTTGCGGCTTTGATCAGGAATTCGTCGCTGGAACATAATGGTCGATGTCTTTAAAGGACTCTTCCATGGTCAAGCCCCGTTTGATTCGTTCATACCAGGGGAATTCGAAAATATTCACGATCACACCGTAAGTGAAGTTCCAAGCGCCGAACTCGAAACCTCCGCCTTCGGGTGGAGGCTCCGCCTGTCGTAAGCCGCGCAATTTTCCGAGGACCGCGCCGCTGATGTCGAAGCCGAATCCGGTTTGCAGGAAAAATTTGGAGCAATCCTTGAACTGCAAGTGGCGCACGTCGTTGAGGCACCTGAGATCCGCGCCTCCGGTCAGATCCCACTTTCCGATGGGCGAGATATTCCAAGAAAAGCGGCCGAACATGTATTCGCCCACGGCCATTTTTTCCGTACTGGGAGTGAAGAAAAGACCCACGCTGAATCCCGATGTTAAGAGTGTCGGCGCCGTGAAAGTGTGCGCGCCGCCGGCCATCAGGTAGGAGATGCCGGTATGGGGATCCAGACAGGGCATGATCTCACCGGAAAACCGGTTCACGAACTGATAGGCTTTACCACTCAGTTGCGGCGGGATTTTGCCGAGGATTTGTTTCACGCGATCGGGGATCAGTACATCGGCTTGAACTTTAAACTGACCGCAGACGAGGACCGTGAATTCGTAGTTCGAAAATCCCAATCCCCATCTCAGACTTTGAATCGAACCATCGGGACTTTCCTGCACCTGATTGTTCAGAGCCTCGGCCTCTTCCATCGTGCGGTGAATTTGTTCGAGTTCCAGTTCGGTTAAGATTCTTCCGGTCACTTCTTCGAAAACCGTGAAGTCAACTTCAGGCGGTTCGACCGCCCAAATCGTTTCGATGCTGAGTAGGAGTGACATGCTCACTCCAACAATCCATCTCCACATTTTTTCACTCACTCCCATGACTTACGTTTGCGATCTCCGTGCCGTTGTAGAAGTTTTGTGGTGTTTGGCAAACGTGACGCGGGATCTTTCCCCTTGACGAAGTCAGATGAAAGTTTGTGAATGAAAACCTCATGACCCGGGATCAAAATGTTCCAGTGATTACAATTGACGGCCCTTCCGCTTCGGGCAAATCCACCGTGAGCCGAGAATTAGCCCGACGACTTGGGTGGAACTGGGTCTCAACCGGGGCTTTTTACCGGGGCCTGGCCTTTGTGGCCTTTCGTGAAGGCATTTCCTTAACCGATGTGGAGAAGCTCGTTGAATTGTCCCACTCGCCGATTTGGAAGGTGCGGATGGATCCGGATCAAACCCGCGTGTTTTACCGGGACCAGGACGTGACCACCGAGATCCACGCCGAGGAAAATGCGCTTCGAGCCAGTCAGGTGAGCCAGATTCCTGAGGTCCGCAAGGCATTGCTGAAAAATCAGCGGGATGCCGCCACCAGCGGAGCAGGATTGGTCGCGGAGGGCCGGGATTGCGGGACCGTCGTGTTCCCTCAGGCCGTGTTGAAGGTCTATTTGACCGCCAGTCAGCAGGAGCGTGCCCTGCGCCGAGCCCGGGAGCAGGGGTTGGACGTGCAAACCACTTTAACTGCTCAGGAAAAACGGGATCATCAGGACAGCCAACGTAGCGCTGCGCCGTTGCAGGTGCCACCAGAGGCGAAAATCGTGGATTCCAATGGCATGGACATCTCCCAGGTGGTGGAACGAATTCACGGCTGGGCGCTTGAGGCTTTGGCTCAAAGTGTAAAATCCTTTTGACTTTGCTAGGTTACCCTCTATAACCACGTTTATCTCAGAGCTCAAAAATCATATGCTCGAGAAATTTAATTAACGGGGGGACCCCTGTTTCGGTGGTCTTTTCCCAAGAGGAGGCATGTTTGCGTATGGTTACGACTGGCGGTGGAAAAGGAAAGAGTCGAGCACAGATCGAAAGGGAGAAAATTCTGGCTCAACTCGACGCCGCCGATAAAGAGGTTCCCCAGAACCCGGGTCTTTTCAATACACCCATCAAAACAGGCGAAAGCTTCGCCGATCTTTTCGAAAAATCATTAGGAGAACGGGACCACAAGGTGGGCGACATCGTCACCGGCCGCGTGGTGGAAGTGCAGGAAGATTACGTTCTCGTCGACATCAACTATAAGAGTGAAGGGTTGATTCCCATCTCCGAATTCCGTGTGGTTGATGGCGCGCGCGACATTCAGGTCGGCTCCGAAGTCGAGGTTTATATCGACCGCATCGAAAACGAGAATGGCATGGTGGTTTTGAGCAAAGACAAAGCCGACATGCTTCGCGCCTGGAATGACATTTCCCGCGCGGCGGAAAACGAAGAGGTCATCGAAGGTACGATCATCGCTAAGGTTAAAGGCGGCTTGAGCGTCGATATCGGCGTCAAAGCGTTTCTCCCGGGCAGCCAGATTGATCTTCGTCCGGTGCGCAACATCGATGCCTACATCGGTAAGCGCTATAAATTCAAAGTTATCAAATTCAATAAGAAGCGCGGAAACATCGTTCTTTCCCGCCGGGCTTTGCTTGAAGAAGAGCGTGAAAGCCTGCGCACACAGACTCTCGACGCCATGAAAGAGGGCTCGGTCGTGAAAGGTATTGTGAAGAACATCACCGATTACGGCGCCTTCATTGATTTGGGCGGAATGGATGGTCTGTTGCACATCACCGACATGAGCTGGGGACGCGTGAAGCATCCTTCGGAAATACTCAATGTGGGCGATGAGATCGAAGTCAAAGTCTTGAAATTCGACAACGAAAAAGAGCGTGTTTCTCTTGGTCTTAAGCAACTCAAGCCCGATCCGTGGGATAGCGTGGCCAACGAGTTCACCGTGGGCAAAAAAGTCCGCGGTAAAGTGGTCAGCTTGACCGACTACGGTGCCTTCGTCGAACTGGCTGAGGGCGTGGAAGGTTTGATCCACGTCAGCGAAATGAGCTGGACGAAGCGCGTGAAGCACCCGTCGCAGATTCTCAAAGTCGGCGACGAAGTCGATGTGCAGGTTCTGGAAATCGATTCCGCCAACCGCCGTATCAGCTTGGGCATGAAACAGCTTGAGCCGAATCCGTGGGTTGAGCTCAAGGAATCCTATCCTCCGGGCACCATTATCGAGGGCGAAGTCAAATCCATCACGGATTTCGGTGCGTTCATCGGTGTGGATGAAGGCATCGACGGTATGGTTCACATTTCCGATTTCTCATGGACCAAGCGGATCAACCATCCTTCTGAAATGTTGAAGAAGGGAGACAAGGTCCGTGCCGTGGTTCTCGGCGTGGACATTGAAAACGAGCGCTTCAGCCTCGGCATTAAGCAGCTTGAAGCGGATCCGTGGGCCAACATCGAAGACAAGTACAAAATCGGCTCTCAGTACGATGTGAAAGTCGTTAAGATCGCTGATTTCGGTGCTTTCGTTGAACTCGAAAGCGATATCGAAGGCTTGATCCACATCTCTGAACTTTCCACTAAGCGCATTGAGAAAACGGAAGAAGCGGTGAATGTCGGCGACGTGATTCGCGCTGAGATCATCACCATCGACCGCGATTCGCGTAAAATCGGCTTGAGCGCGAAGCTCGTGAAGCTGCGTGAACAAAAAGCCGATGTGGATGACTATGTGAAGAAAGCCACCGCCACATCCAAGACCAGCTTGGGCGATCTCTTCGGCGACACGTTGAAAGCTTCGCTGGGCGAGGGCGAGAAGAAAAGCTAATCGCTAGCAATATCCCGTGAATTTAAAAAGCCATCCGAAAGGGTGGCTTTTTTATTTGGAGATGGATCAGACGCGAAGAACGAGATCCGGGCGCATCACTTTTGGTTTGGGAGAGGGGGCGGGGCACGCTCGCCCCACCCCCACAGTATGATGGTAGGATGGTAGGATGGTTAGATGGTTTTAGAGCGGATCGGGCGTATGCAATTTCGTGCAAACCTTATCCATGGTTGTACAGCCGTGCCGGGATTTCCATCGTTGCACGGCCTGGTCCCAGACGCTTCGATCGTTGATCAGAGTCATTCCCGGCAGGACACTCATCGGGAACTTTCCAGGACCAGTCCAAATCACGGTCACGTTTGAAGCTTTCGTGCCGGGCGGCCAGTCTTTACAGCCGCTGTAGCAGTCGCCGTCCAAGAAGAAGATCGAGTCGCGGATGACCGGTTGATGTCGGCCGCCTTTATCGAACTTTTTAAAGAAGGAGCCATGGCCGAGAATTTTCGGATCCTCCGTGCCGCGGGGAGCGGGCAGCGGTGCGAGCCGCACGAGGACGTTCTCGAGGACGAGCGACTCACCTTCCACGGACCCGTCCTCTTGTTCGCTCAAGAATGTGTAGCAGCCGTCGAACAAGCTGTCCCTTACGTAGAGTTCTCCTCTTTCATCGTTCTCGATACAGTCGTCGCGAACGTAGCTCATCCAGGCGTTACGGAGTTCAAATTTGTCGCCGCCGCGCGGATCGAATCCGTCCTGCACGTTCTCCGCCCGGAGACCGTCCACCACATAGTTGGATCCGTAAACTCGCAATGCGGATCCTCCGATGTCGTCATGCATGGTTCGCCAACTCAGCGTGCGCGACTGTTGGCCGATCACGGTCAATCCCATGATGCACATGTTGTTGGCCGGCGTTTTATCGCCGATTTCCAAAGCCTTGCCGCCGATGGTGAGAGAATAGGCTCCGCGTGCATCCACGATCGCGGGAGACGGCGGTTTGGGAATTTTAATGGATGAAGTGTAGACTCCATTCAAAGTGGTGACTTGGGTATTGGGCTGCACCATGCATGCGGCCGAGACCGGTGATGGAGCCGGTGCGGGCGCGGGTGCTGGTGCGGGCGCGGGTGCCGGTGCAGGTGCGGGTGCCGGAGCGGGTGCGGGTGCCGGAGCGGGTGCGGGTGCCGGAGCGGGTGCGGGTGCCGGAGCGGGTGCTGGAGCCGGTGCAGGTGCTGGCGCTGGCGCTGGCGCAGGGGCCGGCATATTCGAATCAAAGGTTAAAATCAGTTGCGGCGGTTGCTTGGATTCTCGGGATGAGAAATCGGCACCGTCACTGGATGTTGGTAAAAGCGCGAAGGTGATGAGGCCGGGGTTGGTAATTCCGGCGAGAACATCGTACTCCACATAAGTTTTCTTTTTCAGGTCCTTGCTGGTGGCGATCGCCGATTTCAAAATCGACGGGCGCGAATTGTAGGTCACAGTGCTTTCTGACCAGTTGGAGGCCGCAACGGCGATTGTGGGCCCCTGTTTGGACTTGTTTGTCACGTAAAGGCGAAGCTTGGCGCCGGTGATTTTCCCCTTAAGCTCGGGAATACGGAATTTGATGTAGCTTTCCGTCATCGGCGAAGTGTCGGACTCCAAAGTGGACGAAGAGCCAAAATTCGATGATGGCTTCTTAGCGGACACAAGGGCGTCTTCAACCGCTGTGATCGTGGTGCTGGCGGCGCTGGCGATCTGGCTGATGAACCACGATGTCACCACCATCCATTTGAAATGACCTGTCAACATTTTCCCCCCTTTAATGACTTCCCACATCTTCCACTTTACGCTTGGGCGGGAGAGTGAAGGCTCACATTTTGAAAGGAATCCAAATTGGCGGCTTCAATGTCTCAGTTTGAGATCAGTGTGGAATCTCGGTACTTGACGCAAGGCCAAAGCCCTCGAATTCAAAGGCCCATTTTCATAAGTCCTGAAGTATTCTAGCGGCTTATGAAACGTTTTTTACAATTCCTATTGATCGTTGTGGTGATCCTCTTTTTGGCCGGATTTCTGGTTGGAGTCGGCGGGGTGATCAGTATTTTCAGGCCGCCGGAGGAGAGGATCTCCAAAGCGTCCCTTCTCGCGCTGGATCTGGACGGGATCATTATCGACAACAAGTTCATTTTGGAACAACTGCGCAAGCACCGCAAAGACAACCGTGTAAAAGGCGTGCTTTTGCGGATCAGTTCACCAGGTGGAGTCGTGGGGCCCAGCCAAGAGCTTTATGAAGAACTGCGCCGCACACGTGACGAATTCAAAAAACCGGTGGTGGCGTTTTGCGCGACGGTGGCCGCGTCAGGTGCCTATTATGCGGCGGCCGGTGCCGATAAAATCGTGACCACTCCCGGCTGTATGATGGGCTCGATCGGCGCGATGATGGAGTTTATCAATCTGGAAAAACTTTATGCCTGGGCGAAGGTGGAAAGGTACGCCATCACCACCGGGCGTTTCAAAAATGCCGGTGCGGAATACAAGCCCTTAAGTCCGGAAGCACGGGCGCTCTTTCAGGAAATGCTGGATGATGTTCTCGCGCAGTTCAAAATCGCCATCGTTGAAGGGCGCAATATGAAATCCGAGGTCGTCGATCAATACGCCGACGGTCGGATTTTCACCGGAGCGCAGGCGGTGAAGCTGGGATTCGCTGATTCGATCGGCACTTGGGAGGATGCCCGTAAACTTCTGGGGGAAATGACGGGTTTGGGTTCTGATCCCGAAGTGTTTAAAGCGCAAAAGCGGCGATCATTTTTCGAAGTGCTCGAGGAAGCCTCCGAAAGCCGCCTGAGTACTGAATTTTTGAAATTTGAGTTGAACGCCAAGCCGTTATTCTTAATGCCGGGAGCGATTCAATTTTGACCCGAAAGAAGACGCGAAAAAGCTCGAAAAAAGATTGGGCTTTGAAGCTGGTACGTCACGTATGGCCGCAGGAGCGGGATTTCTTGGAACGCCCGGACCGGTATCGCTACGTCCGCAAACTCTTGCCGGAAACAGGAGAATGCGTTTTTTGCGCGGCGGCCAAAGGTGAAATCAACGCGCAGTCGCTGGTGCTGGCCAAGGCTCAACGGAGTTTGGTGGTCATGAATAAATACCCGTATAACACCGGGCATTTATTGATCATGCCCCAGGCCCATATCGGTGAGCTTTGGAAATTGGACGATGAAGTGACGCGCGAAATGGCCGATTGGATGAAAATCTGCACGAAAATTTTGAAAGACGAATTAAATTGTCAGGGGTTTAACTTGGGCCTGAATCATGGCGCCGTGGCGGGCGCGGGGATTCCGGATCATCTGCATTGGCATGTGGTCCCCCGTTGGGGCGGAGACACCAACTTCTTTCCGCTGATCGCCGAGACCAAGGCGTTGCCCCAAACACTTGAACAAACTTATAAACAGCTCAGGCCCGCATTCGCGAAGGTGAAGCTGAAATGAAAACTGATTTTGTTTTGGATCATATCGCCGTCGCGGTCGAGAGCCTGGCCAAAGGCAAACCCATCTATGAGGCCTTGGGCCTTGGCCCGATGACGGAAGAACTCGTACCGACGGAAAAAGTGAAAGTCGGTTTTTTCAATCTGGCCAACGAGGCCAGAATCGAGTTGCTGGAACCCACGGATGAATCCAGTCCCGTGGCGAAGTTTCTCCAAAGCCGCGGCCCGGGAATTCATCATATTTGCTTTAAGGTGAAAGACATTCGGGCGGTGATGAAGCAGCTGAAAGAAAAAGGCTTTCGATTGATCAATGAGGAGCCGACACCGGGGGCGCATAACTGTTGGGTGGCGTTCATTCATCCCAAATCGGCCGGCGGAACCCTGATTGAACTCAGTCAACCGCGTGAGGATTCGCCATGAGGCCGCAGCTGCAGATGTCCATTCCCATGACCACGGTGGTGAAGCGATTAATTATCGCCAATATGGTCATTTGGATCGGCGGCATTTTGATTTTGCAGAATCTGATCCTGCGCAACTCCATACTGGTGGATCTGTTTGGCCTGACGCCGTTTCGCATGATCCATGACTTCTGGATCTGGCAGATTTTCACCTATATGTTTTTGCACGCGACCGGTGTCTTCCATGTGTTTTTCAACATGCTGGTCCTTTGGATGTTCGGCTCGGAGTTGGAGCAGCGTTGGGGCTCGCGGTTTTTCCTGACCTACTATCTGGTTTGCGGGGTCGGCGCGGGCGCGATCTACCTTGTTGGAGCTTTCATTTATGCCCTGATCACCGGTCAGGTGCTGACCGTTCTGGCGCCTCTGATCGGCGCCTCGGGGGCGATTTACGGAATCCTTCTGGCCTACGGAATTTTATTCGGGGAGCGTGAAATTTATTTCATGATGTTATTCCCGATGAAGGCCAAATATTTCGTCGGGCTGATCGGGTTGATCGAGCTTGTGACCTTGCTCGATACCGGTATGGGCTCTCAGACCGCCAATTTGGCCCATTTGGGCGGCTTGGTCGTCGGCTTCGTGTACCTGATGTTGGTCGCCCGCTGGCGCTCGCGCCGCTCGGGTTCCACCACGGTGTCACGCCGTGGACGAAACCTGAAATTGGTGGTAAATAATGAGCGCCCTTCGGATGATAAAAAGGGCCCGAAGTATTGGAACTAACGGAGGAAAACCATGGATTTGAATCAAGCATTGGAAAATTTGAAGTTCGACATTCGCATGCGCGATTGGAACCTCAAACAAGGTTTGATCAAAAACGAAGATTGGGATTCTTATCTCAAGTCTTTGACAGACAGTTCTTCCGCTTCCGAGCCCGTCACTCTTGAAGACCGCGAAGACTGGGCGTAACCGAATTTCTACGGATTATTTTCTATAGGACCGGCGGAGGTGAGCGAGGTTTCATTCAGCGGCTCCCAGGATTCACCAATGATTTCGTGCCGCCCTTCGCCGTTTCTTAAAACATAAAGAATCTTCGAACCGAAATCTTCCTTAACATCCGATTTGTAATTTTGCAGGAATCGGAAAACCACTTTCGGCCCCTGCTGATAAATCTGAATATCTTTCAGTGTGACATCGATGAACTTGTACTGCTCGGCTAAACGCTGTTTGTACTTCCGCCAGCGGGACTTGTTCATGCCATTGGCGCGAAAACGGTCCGAGTAGTAGGCCAAATAAGCTTCCAGATCCTTGCCCATCCAGCTCTTACGCCAGGTCTCCAGCCACTCGAAATACGTTTTACGAAGCGTGTCCCATTGCTTTTCATCCACGTATTCGACGTGATCCACGATCACCATCGGTGTGCGCTTGAGTTCGATGTATTGGCTCAAATGGTCAATGACCGCATTGCGAACCACCACACATCCGCGGGAACCGCGAAGCAGCGATTTATGATCGGGGATCGCGTGAAACCAAATTCCTGTTCCCGTTTTCTTTTCCAGCCGGTCGAAATAGTTGGGATAATCCAAAGTGAAAATGCGATTTCCGTAATTGTCGTAATTGAGCTTTTTTCCATCCATCGTGGTTTGGAAGAAATAAACGCCCTCGGGCGTGCGCTTGTCGCCCTCGACCAGCTTGTCGCCGTCTTTTTGACCGATGTCGGCGGGTGATGCGCTGACCAGTTTCAGTTTGCCGTCGACGTTTTGCCAAACGGTCAATGTGCGAAGCTTTTTATCGACCAGGAACGCGTACTGCGAGAACACGCCGTTTTGTGAGGACAAAGAGAGTAAGGGACTTGGCAAAAGTCCGCTTGGCGGAACTTGGGCGACGGGGTCAGCGGTTTCGACAGAATTCGCGGAATCTGACGCGAAGCTGCGAAGTGGTGTCGCAAATTGAGTCAATACAAGTCCCGCAACCACGGCCAGTTGCATTCTGAAGACTGTGAATCGCATAGGGTTCCTCACATTAGCCAGGACTTAAGGCCATGGTCAATCGTCCGATAAGCCATATAAGGAACCGCTATGGCTGAAGAAGAAAACACAGCTCCCCCCAGGGATATCAAGAAGATTGTGACATACGCCTTCATGGGCGTAAACGTAATTGTACTGGGGCTTGGCGCCTACCTCGTCTATGTCTCAACCTTGGGCTTGAAGCCGAAAACCCTGAGTAACGAGCAAGCCGAGCGCGAAATCGCCGCCTTCGAACAAACATTGCGCGGCGATCCGGTGCTGTACACGATGGCGCCGTTCAACACCAATCTCGATGGTGTTCCGCGACGTTTGATCCGGCTCGAATTGAGTTTGGAAATGATGGATGCGGAAGGATATGAAGAGGTCATCGGCATCAGCCCTCAAGCGCGTGACACCATCATGCGCATCCTCAACAGCAAGACCTTCAACGACGTCGAGACTGTTCAAGGCAAATTACATCTCAAAAATCAAATCGTGGCCGAGTTGAACAGCGCTCTCAAGAAGGGCGTGGTCAAAAACGTCTACTTCTCCGAACTTGTGGTTCAGTAATCATTGACCCTGACTCCTTCAGAAAGGAGAATTCTTACTTTCTGGAGGTGTTATGGTGTTGCGTGTTCTGATCGCGCTTTTCGCGCTGATGCCGGTATCGCCGCTTTTCGCGGCTCCGGTCCCGCTGGAGAAGGCCATCCAGTTTCCCGTTGAAAAATATCAACTGAAAAACGGATTGACCGTTGTGCTGCACTCCGATTCGAGCATACCCGCGGTCAGTCTGCAGACCTGGTTTCGGGTCGGATCCAAAGATGAAGTTCCGGGCCGCACCGGCTTGGCCCACTTCTTTGAACACATGATGTTCAAAGGCACCGCCAAATTCCCCGAAGACACCTGGGGGAATTTTCTTAAAGGTAAAGGGGCGGAAACCAATGCCTTCACGTCGGGTGATTACACCGGCT
Source organism: Bdellovibrionales bacterium (assembly GCA_041690295.1). Classification (GTDB taxonomy): domain Bacteria; phylum Bdellovibrionota; class Bdellovibrionia; order Bdellovibrionales; family UBA1609; genus JALHOQ01. Next base: position 14,722 of record JAWLHR010000018.1, on the reverse strand, counting down.
ATTACATCAATGCGCCCATTGAACATTTGCCGTTGCTCCTCGAAATCGAAGCCGATCGCATGCGTAATCTTTTGTTCGACCCCAAGGCGATTCAAAGTGAGCGCGAGGTAGTCAAAGAGGAGCGCCGCATGCGCTATGACGACAGCATCGAAGGCGGAATGTTCGAAAAAATGAACGCCACGATATTCACCTCTTTGCCGTACCGATGGTTGACGATCGGTTCCATGGACGATCTGAACGCCGCGACGTTGGACGACATGAAAGCCTTCTACAAGCGATTCTACAGCCCGAACAACGCGGTGTTGGTCGTGGCGGGAGCCTTCGAACCCGGCGCGGTCAAAAAATTAATTGAAAAAAGCCATGGCTCTCTTCCCCGTGAGGAAGTCACACGTCCGGCGATCCAAGCGGAGCCGCCGCAAACCAAAGTTCGCCGCGCCGAGATCGAGCGCGAGGCGCAAGCTCCTTCCGTGGCCGTGGGCTATCGTCTTCCCGATTTAAATCATGCGGACAATTACGCCCTGGATCTTTTGTCCAATGTGCTTGGTACCGGGCAATCGAGCCGGCTTTACCGATCGCTTGTGCGAAGGCAGGAGATGGCGATTTACGCCAACTCTTATTCATGGGCGCGGCTTTTGGCTGGTCAGTTCGTGGTGCAAGTGGGACTCAAGCCGGGTAAGAGCGCGGAACAAGCCATTTCAGCCGTGGAGCAGGAGATCGCTAATTTGCGCAACCGGCGGATCACACAAAAAGAATTGGATAAAGCGCGTAACCAGCTGATGAAAGATTACGTTGATGTCTTGAAGAAGCTTTCGGGCCGCGCCCGAATGCTGGCTCAGTACGAAGTCCTTTACGGTGATTACACGCGCATATTCACCGATCTGAAGGAGTACCAAAAGGTCACCACGCAGGACATTCAGCGGGTGGCGAAAACCTATTTGCAACCGCAGCTTCGCAATATTGTCGTGGTGAATCCTAAAAAACCGGCGGGGGGATCGATATGAGAAAGTCACTTTTAATCTTGTTCGCGTTCTTTTTGACGATTTCCTGCTCGTCCACAAGCTGGATGCGCTCTCCGTCGTCGGCGGAAAACTTCCGCATCCGCTCGTTTGAGACGCAAACTTTGAAAAACGGCCTGATCGTGATGTGGATCCCCGACAACACATTGCCCTATGTCTCAATGCAAATGTTGGTGAAAACCGGTAGCGGGCAGGATTTGCCGGGCAAAGAGGGATTGGCGGGATTCACGGCGTCGATGCTGGAAAAGGGAACCGTCTCGCGCTCCGCCGAGCAAATCGCCGAGGATCTGGAGCAGATCGGCGCGGATTTCAGCGTGAGCGTTGAGCCGGATTACACGATTTTAAAACTCTCCAGTCTCTCATTTAATCGCGACAGCGCACTGGACCTTTACCGGGAACTGACGCTGCAACCGAGTTTTCCGGCCAAGGAAATCAATCGGCAGCGACAATTGGTTTTGGCGAGCCTACAAAAGCTCGCTGATCAACCCAATGGATTCACGGATTATCTGCTCCCGCGTTTCCTTTACGGCGCGCACCCCTATGGGCATGAAGCGGCGGGAACTCCGCGATCGGTGCGCAAAATTTCGCGAGTTGATCTGCAACGATTCTACGGCACTCATTACACTCCGGGAAATTCCGTGTTGGCGGTGGTCGGCCAGTATGATGAGGCCTGGCGCAAAAATGTCATTGAAGCCTTTGAAAGTTGGAAAGCCAAACCCAATCCAGGCATTGAGATTCCGGACTTCCCCAAGTGGAACGGTCTTGAGTTCTTGTTGGTTGATCGCGATGACTTGAATCAGGCGCAAATTCAGATCGGCTTTAAAGGCGTGCCCCGCGACATTCCTGAGTATATGGAGCTGCGCGCGGCTTTGAAGGTGCTTGGCGAATCCTTCGGCAGCCGGTTGTTCGAAGCCATCCGCGTGCAACGCGGACTCACTTACCACATTCACGCCTGGTTCGATCCGCGCTTAAAGCCGGGCCCAATGGGCATTTACACGTTCACACGCGTGGATAAAGTGGGCGAAACCGTCGAGGAAACTTTGAAGACTTACAGGCAGTTCATCAAAGAAGGTGTCACCGATAAAGAAGTGGCCATGGTGAAATCATTGATGCGGGGTCAGTTTCCGCGAATGATGGAAACACCCGAAGCTCTGGCGCAGCAGCTTTTGATCTTAAACCGTTATGGAATTCCGAATTCCTACCTCACGAACTATCTGGCGGACCTTGAAACCATCAATCGCGATAAAATCAACGCGACCATCCGCCGCTATTTCGATCCGGAGAATTTGAGAATCCTGGTCTATGCGCCACGCTCCAAAGCGGAAGAGCCGCTTAAAAAATTGGGCCGTTTACAAGTGAAGGGCTATAAAGAGTTTCTTCAGTGATCGAGATGAAATCTTCGGTTCGGGGTGACGGCGGGTTCACTCTCGTCGTCCTCGTCGTCATCCCCGGCTTCGCGAATGCGAACGCCGTCCCGGCGTGAAGTTTCCAGAAGTTTACGCATTTCCGCGAGCTGCTCATTCATCGCGTTCACCTGTGATTGCAGTTTGGAAATGCGTAAGTACCAAACAATCACTTCACGGAACGAAAGCAGCAGCACTCCCAGGGCGATCAATCCGATAACGATCAAGCCTTCGTAAGTCACGCCCCAGACTTCGAGTTGTCCGCGCAAATCCTGTATGGAATCGAGTAGGGCCACCCAGTTGATATCCATAGATCACCTCTTCCGGTTTTTCTTGCGAACCGCCATGAGTAAAAATCCGATCGCCACGATGAGGCCCGCCCCGATGATGAGCCATTGGCCCATCGGTTTTCGGCGCGTCGGCGGTGGCGGCAGATAATCCTCACCGCCGGCCATGCCAGCGGGCGCGATACCGATGACATCGGTCTGAGGATTGACCTGACCTTTCGGGAAAAGCAACTTTTGATTGGCCACGATCTTCAGCGACTTCATCGCGCGGTCAAAGATCGGATTGTATTTCTGATAAAGGCTTCGTTCGGCGGAAAAGCTGACCAGGATCGCGAGTTGGTCTTTCACTGTGGCTAGATAGAGCGTGTAAAAATCCACGATCTCGCTACCCAGGTGTTGCGCCTGAATCCATTTGGTTCCGGCGAGCATCCGCTCCTGGGAGTACATGACTTGCGAGGGCATGGGCGTGCCGACGCGAGTGGTGATCTTTTTCGGTGATTTCAGATATGTGTGGAAGTTAAAGAGATTGTCCTCGGGGCCGGCCACTTTGGCGGCCATGACAATCACCGCTTGCTTGGATTCGATCCGTCCCTGTGGAGTGCAAGTCCAAGCCACACCTTCTTGCAAGCAGGCCCAATCATCCGGCACTTCGAAGGCAATGTAGGAATTCTGAAACGGTTTCGCCGAAGCGGTCATCGAAATGAAAGATGCGATTATCAAAAGGCCGGTTTTCATTTCGATCTCTTCTTGCGTTTTGGACTGGTTTCACCCGCGCGGTAGTACATGTAAGCGCCCACCGCGCCTAGAATCACGGCCAACCAAATGAGCCATGAATATTTGCGACCGCGACGGCCGGCGCCGGATTCCGGCGGAAATTCCGCGTCCATGGGGATGAAGTTGCGATCCGTGGCGGTTCCGTAAGTTTCACCGGCGCGAACCATGTCGGCGCCGACACGAGGTCCGAGAGTGTCTTTGGTGGCGACCACTTTCAAACTTTCCACGGCTTTGATGAAGTCAGCGCTGTATTTGGTGTAATGCTGCTTATGGGCGCTGAAGGTGACCAAAATGGCGATGCGTTCTTTGATCGTGGCCAGATAGCGCGTGAAGTAAGGGCCGACTTCGCTTCCCAGGTGCATGCCATCCACCCAGAGCTGGTTGCTGATCATGCGCTCCTTCACGTGAACCACTTGCGACTTGGTTGTCGCACCGCCTTTACCAGTCAAAGTGCGGGGCGTTTGCAGGTGGGCCAGGTAAGCGGGCAGTGTGTCACTGGGGCCAACTTCCTTGGCGGTCAAAATAATGATGGCTTCCTTGGTTTTTTGGGAAAAATCGTTTTCGCAGACCCACTCCGAGCCTTCCAGCTTACAGTTCCAGTTGGGTGGAAGCTCAAAACTGACGTAGGCATTGCGGAAGCGCTTGGCGTTCGCGCTTTGACCGAACACCAATAGCGCCAACATCAACCAGGTGCGAAAACTCATTCTAAACTCCGGAAAAATCGGATGTTTTGCCGCAAGTGCCACCCACGGCGGCTAACTCGCCGCTGCCTGGGTTCAATTATAAGATGGAATCGTGCGGCAAGGGAAAGTGAAAAGACGAAATGCTCAGGACTGTGGTCTAGCGCCCCCATGTCGTTTCAAAACAAGACACTTATAAGAAATCTTTATATTGGCCGTGATTTTTTAAGCTGGTTTTGCTAAAAACCAGGCAAATCAAAAAGAGGAGCTAGCTCGAGTGAACTTGCAACAGCTCACGACATTCTGCACAGTGCTATCCGAAGGCAGCATGACGGCCGCCGCGGAAAAACTCTTTTTGACCCAGCCCGCGGTGAGCCAGCAGATACGAAATCTCGAAGAAGAGTTGGGCGTTGAGCTTTTGGTTCGCGGCGTCCGGCAAGTTAAAGCCTCGCTTCAGGGACAAATCCTTTACGATTATGCCAAGCGGATTTTGCACCTGACCCAACAGGCGCAAGTGGCCATTCAAACCATGTCCCAGGAAGTGCAGGGACATCTGCGGCTTGGCACCATGAACTCCATCGGTCTTTACCTGGTGTCGCCCATTATCGGCATGTTCTTGAAACACAACTCGAAGTTACAAATTAAACTCGTGTATGGCACGGGTGAGAAAATCATCAGTGACATGCGCAACAACCTGGTTGATGTGGTTATTCTTCCGGATCTGAAAACCGAGTACGGCATCGAATTCCAGGATTTCGAGAAGAAATTTTTGTTCCGCGATGAAATGTGGCTGGTGGGCTCGGGCCGTGACACGACTTTGCCCCAGTCGATCGAAATGAAGTACTACAACTCCAAGCCCATCATTTCCTTCAACGACCGGTATCCGGGATTTCGCGCGGCGATCGAGCGCAAATTCCAGGAGCTGAAGATTGACCACACACCGGCTTTCGAAACTGATAACGTCGGCACGATGAAACGGGTGATTGAATCCGGATTGGGGTGGGGCTTCCTTCCGTCACATGCGATCAAAAAGCAGGTGCGCGCCGGCCGCATGGTTCAGGTGCAAGTGGAAGATTTGAAGTACATGACCAACGTGAATATGTATTTCCGCAAAGATCAAAAGAACGGTGAGCTCTATGAGACCTTCTACAAAGCTCTTCAGCAGCAGGCGCTTGGTGGTTAGGAAATCCCGCCGTTTGGCTACAAGATCGAAGAGTACGGGATATCCAGGCGGGAAGCCACGACCCGTACGATTTCCGCGGCGGTTTCCTCCAAGGCTCTATCCGTAACGTCGAAAACCGGCCATCGCCGGTTGGCTTTGAAAATCTCTTTGGCGTAATCGATCTCGGCTTGAATGTGAGCCATGGTGGCGTATTCACCGCCCGGATCCTGACCGAATTTTTCCAGACGTTTTTTACGAATGCGGATCAGGGAGTCCGGATCGATGGTTAAACCCACGATCCGTCGTTGATCGATTTTAAATAACTCTTCCGGTGGCGGCCGGTTCAAGACCAGCGGGACATTGGCGACCTTCCAACCTTTGTGGCTTAAAAAAATCGAAAGCGGGGTTTTGGACGTGCGGGAAATACCGACGAGGACGATATCAGCTTGATCCAGATCGGAAAGAGTTTTGCCGTCGTCGTGTTTGACCGTGTATTCGATGGCTTCGATGCGTTTGAAGTATTGCTCGTCGACGGCCCTCAATAAGCCCGCCGTGTGACCGCCTTCACTGCGCCCGAAATACTGATCGAGAGCTTTGAGCAGTGGTCCCATCAAATCCACCGCGGGAATTCCTTTTTGCGCGCAGGCCTCAATCACCTTCCGGCTCATTTGCGGGCTCACCATGGTGAACACGATCATGCCTTTTCGTGAACTCACTTCGTCCACCAGTGAATCGATTTGCTCGACCGTTCGCACATTCTTACAGCGAACGATGTTGATGTTTTCATCGGCGTATTGAACGAGGGCGGCGCGGATCATCGTGCTCGCGGTTTCGCCCGTGCCGTCGGAAAGGATATAAATCGTCCCCTGCCGTTCAGTGCCCATCAATACAAGAACGCCTTATTGAGTAATCGCTGGGTGTGAAGAACATGATCTTTCGCCCACGGATCGGCCAGTCGGCTAAAGAGTACATAGGCACAATCTTGCGCCGGCTGAAGCAAATAGCCGAAGTGATCTTTTTCGGTTCCCAGCAAAAATTCCAACTGCACGGACTTAAGAATTTTTTCGGCCGGGGCCCGTCCCACCTTGGTGGGGCCAAAGATATCCATCAAATGATCGGCCCGGCGTTGATCGGCGGCGGTCAGCGGGAACACCGTGCCCCGCCAGAAAAGTCCGGTCACGATCCATGGACCATTCAAGTTTCGGATCAACAGACCGCAATCGTAAAACGGTGACAGGCGCTCAAGGACGAATTCCGGCGGAGCTTGCGGTTCGGCGATGGTTTCGATGTTTTCCAAACCCGTTTCCGGTGAAAACTCCTTGGCTCTTTCGCGAATTTGATCCGCTTCGGTGTCGATGAAACCTTCGATGTGTCCAAGCAGGAATCGCAAGCGGTCCACGGTCCAACTCATGCGGGATTAGCCTCCTCGTCGGCGGAAAATAAAATTTCACCATCAAATGAAACAGCTTTTTTCGCCTCATTCACCGAAAGCTTGGCGGGAAGAAACACATGAACCCGTTTGGCGTCGAGTTCCTTGGCCACCTCGACAACTTGCCGAACCCAGTCCCTGTCGAAGTTTTTCGTGTCATCGATCACCACGCATTTTTTGCTGGGGATTCGGCCCTGGCTCAAAACCAAAAGGTTTGGCTGCTCGGAGATTTGAATCGTAGGAACTTCGACTTCCAAAATTTCGGCCATTCGACCCACTTCATGGGGCAAGTTAAGCCCGGAGTAGGCGAGTCCCTTGCTCAGTTGCCAGTTCAAATACCAATCCACATGGGCGAACCACGCAGACGCGCGCGGCGGCGGGAGCACCCACAGATCACAAGGAGATGCGAACGGGTCCATGGGAGTTATTGTTTCACGATTTGGTCCAGGATTCCATTCACAAATGCGGCGGAGTCACTGGTGCCGAATTTTTTGCTGATTTCCACCGCTTCATTAATGGCCACGGCGGGCGGGACGGGGTCCTTCGCGAACTTCGTTTCATAAACCGCGATACGCATAATGTTGCGATCGACCAGCGCCATACGTTGCAGGGCCCAATGGGCGCTGTTTTTCTGAATCAAAGCATCAATCTCGGCGGCGTTCTCCATGACGCCTGAAACCAAGGTTTGGGTGTAATCCCAAACTTCTTCCGAGGCGGAAAAGTTCTGTCGGAATTGATTTAAACTTGAAGCGGGATCCTTCGTCGGCGTGAATTCCTGTTGGAACAAAATCTGAAGAGCCAGTTCCCGGCTTAATCGTCTGGGGGAGCTCATATCTCCGCCTTGGGTTTGGCCGCGTTTTCCTGCTCCAGCGTCTGCATGAATTCGTTCACATCACGGAACGAGCGGTACACGCTGGCGAAGCGCACATAGGCCACATCATCGAGGTTTTTCAATTCCGCCACCACCGCCTGACCGATCTTCTGGGCGGAAAGTTCCTTTTCAGGAGAGCTTTGAACATGACGGGAAATACGGTTCACCATACTTTCAATTTGCCCCACGCTGACCGGCCGTTTCTTGCAGGCGATCTGAATCCCTCGGCGCAGCTTCTCCTTGGAAAACGGCTCGCGACGCCCATCCTTTTTGACCACCTGCGGATAATTGACCAACACCGATTCAACCGTGGTGAACCGCAGTTTGCAGTTCGAACACTCTCTACGGCGACGAATTTCTTCCTCACGGTGCAATCGGGTTTCGAGCACACGATGTTCCAGGTGGCCGCATTGGGGGCATTTCATAAAGGATATTTGTTATGATAAATCGCGGACATTGTCACGACGCAAAACCAATGTTATAGCCTTCGCTTCTCCCGGAGGTAATCCATGCGCGCTTGGTCGCTTTTACTTGCCTGCACAATTGTGGCTTCACCCGCTATGGCGCAATTGGTTGAGGTGCCTGAAGAGTCCACCACTGAGGTGGGGACGGAGAAGGCCCGTGAATATTTCAAGGAAAGAAAAAGGGAATCCTCGGCCGTGGCGAGCCCTTCGGCAGGTGCCGCCCCCCGATTTCTCGCCTTGCACTTGGGCAGTTATTTTTCCGACCAGGGTTATAAGTGGGGTAAAGGGAATCAAGAAGACATCGGGCGTTTAAACGCGGGTGTCACTTATCGCATGGGCGAGTGGGTGAACTCGGCGGATTGGTCCTTGCGGATTGATTTCACCAGTTTTGAATTGGACGACGGCCTGGCGCGGAAACTCTCCTTTGGCGCCATCCTCTCCTTTCCCGATGCGAACAGCCGCTTTCCGCTTTATTTCGGTGGCGGTCTCGGAATGGGATTTTTCATCAAGCAACTTGAAGATGAATCCCCCATCACCCTGGATTACGCCCTTTTCGGTGGCGCCCGCTTTTTTGATGTGATCGACGCCGTGGGATTCATGGTCGAAGCGGGTTTAAAAAATCATCTGCATCTCTTAAGTGACGGCCAGTTTAACGGCGTTTATTTTAACGTCGGGACTGTCTTCGCATTCTAATATGCGAGTTCTTCACGCCCCGGTTTGGGACGGGGTACTTAAAGCCCTGCACGATATCTTTGATGGGGGTTGGCCGGCGGACCAGGTGATCCGGCGGCGGCTTAAAGAAAACAAAAAATGGGGAAGTCAGGACCGCCGGCTGTTTTCGGAATGTGTCTACGATATCGTGCGCTGGTGGCGGCGGCTGACCGATGCCGCGGGCACCGACGATTACGAGGTTGTGGCCGCCGCGTGGGTGCGATTGCACGACATCGAGCTCGACAGGCGCATCACCAAACCCAGTCTCAATTGGAAAAAGTTCGAAGCCCGCTGGAACGACCCGGAGGTGCCACGGGCCATCCGCCAGTCCATTCCCGACTGGCTGGATGAAGTCGGCCAAAGTGAATTGGGTGAACGATGGCCAAAGGCTTTAGAAGCATTAAACTCCGTGGCGCCAGTTTTCTTGCGGGTGAATCGCTTAAAGGCCGATCCCGAATTGGTACGAGCACGGCTCGCCGAAGAAAACATTCAAACCGAAATTGTGGACGAGAACGCTTTACGACTGGTGAAGCGGGCCAATGTTTTTTTAACCCGGGCGTTCAAGCAAGGCCTTTTCGAAGTGCAGGATCTGAACTCGCAAAAAGTTGTTCAGAGGCTTGAGCCGCGACCGGGCGAACGGGTGATCGATGCCTGCGCGGGGGCGGGCGGAAAAACGCTTCATATCTCGGCTTTGATGAAAAACAAAGGTCAAGTCATCGCCCTGGATGTTTCCGAGAAGAAACTCGAAGAGCTGAGGACCCGGTCGAACCGCGCGGGTGCGACCTGCATCGACACCCGGTTGATCAACGGAACCAAGGTGATTAAACGGCTTCATGAATCGGCGGACCGTGTGTTGCTGGATGTGCCTTGCTCCGGCTTAGGAGTGCTTCGACGTAATCCGGACTCCAAGTGGAAACTTAAGCGCGAGGACCTGGATCGGGTGCGCGCGCTTCAATCTGAGATACTGAGAAATTACTCCCGAATGGTTCGCCCGGGCGGCCGCTTGGTTTATTCCACTTGCTCCATTCTCCCCTCGGAGAACGAACGGCAGATCGAAAAATTCCTGACCGAAGAAAAGGATCGATGGAAGCTGGTTTCTTCTGAAACACTTTTTCCGGAAGACGGTGGCGGCGACGGATTTTTCATCGCCGTGCTCGACTTGTTTTGAGACACCACCTAGATTTAAGTACAGGTAGTTCGACATTTTTGAGTAAACTAAACAGGAATGCTCAACCGCCGGTACGTTTTAACTTTCAGTTTCGCAGCCCTTCCCTTTGTCGTTTTACTATCCTTTCAAAATTGTGCGCCCGCGCCGGGTCAGGTCACGGCCCAAGCGGCGAGTGATGAAGTGCGCATCATTGATGAGTGGAATAAGGCGCAGTTGCAGTTCGCCACCGATGATGTGCAGGTGCAGGATGACGCGGCCGTCGCCAAGCCGTCTGGACTTTGCAGTCGCGAGTTCAACGGCCGCTCACTCCGGTGGGCCCTGTGGGCGGACCATGATTCTTCGCAACCTTTGCTTTATGGTGAGTCGGCTTGCCAATCAGGCCAGTTTTCATTGCCCCTCACCGGACTTGAAAACATGGTTTGTGGAGTTCCCCATCGTCTCGTGGTGGAAGGTTCCTGGGGCGCTGTCGCCACGGCCCGCTTGACCAAGCGGTGCCAACCATTGGTGAGCGAGCCCGCGTTTCCCCCGGCACAAAGTCCTCCGGGCACCCAATGTTCGATTGAATTTGTTCCCGCAGAGGGCGTGAACAGCTCTTGTGTCCAGGTCTGCTATCGCGATCACATCGTCACCTTTCATGCGGTGCTCGAGAAGAGCAGCTGCTCGGTTCTCGCGCAGAAGTTGGCCCCTCCTGCGATATCTGGTCTATAGACTGGTCCTGTTGACCCCCCCGTCAAAGACTTTGAAGATAAGAGAGTGAACCTCGAGACCTTCCTGCAATCTTTCACCCGTAATGTGGAATCCATCATCCAATGGCTTTTTCTCTTTATTCTCGGGCTATCGGCCTTTCTGATTTCGCGTGGGATCTCAAAGAAAAAATCGGGTGATGGCGAGGCTCAAGCGGTGGCGCCCGCTCCGGTTCCCGAGGAAATTCAGGGCACTTTGCAACAGATCCTGGAGCGCACAAGTAAGTTGGAAACCATGACGGTCCCAGAATCGGCGTCGCCGGAAGCGGTGGCCCAAGTGGAAGCTCAAATTCAATCGCTTAAAAAAGAACTGGCGGAACGCGAGGAAGAATTAAAAACCGCGAAAGAAGCGGCCAGTTCCGCGGCTTCACCGGAAGAAATCTCCAAGCTGACTTCCCGGCTGAAGGAGCTTGAGGCCAAGTTGGCCGAATACGAAATCCTCGAGGACGATATCGCCGACTTGTCTTTATATAAGGAAGAAAACGTTCGTCTGCGCCAGGAACTCGACAAGCTTAAAGGCCGAGGAGGGGCGTCCGCGGAGCCCGCATCGGAAGAAGCTCCACCGGCGGAAGCGGCCAGCGAACCTCAAGCTGAAGAAGCCCCTGCGCCCGCGCCCGCCGCCACAAGTGAACCTACCCCTGAAATTTCCGGTGAGGACATAGTGGCCGAGTTCGCGCAGGCGGTGAGCAGCGAAACGGGAATCGCCGCGGCTGAAGAACCCGTACCCGTGGCGCCAACCCCGAACGTGAAAATGGAAGTTCCGGACACCGGTAATCCCATGCAGGATTTTGAAGCGGCGGTTGAGATTGAACGGAAAATGCTGGATGAGAAAGCGCCGGCGTCCTCCGCTGGCGCGGCTTCATCGGGCACACCGGGCGAGGCCAACGATTTGTTCGCTGAGTTCACCGAACCCACCGGCGACGATAGCACTTTGGACACCGATAAGATGATGGCCGAAATGGCGGCGCTGGTGAATATTGAACCCACGGCGGACAACGCTCTTGAAGAAAACATCGACACGGAAAAAATGGCGTCCGAAGCCAGTCTGTTGGGTCAAAAACAAGGATGACGGGCACTCTCATCGCGCTTTTGATGCAACCCATGGAACAGCGCTTGCCCGAGTTTCGCCGTGAGCCTCAAAAGTCCTACTCATTCCTTCTGAAAACCGCGTTTGATCAGACGAAAAGCATTCAGCTGCGTTGGCGTGCGGTGACCACGATGGGTCGCCTTGACCCGGTTCAATTCAAACCCACTTTGGAGCGGGCCTTGAAAAGCCGTGAGTGGTTCATGCGCAACTCCGCGTTGATCGCGATTTTAAATCAGCCGAGGGAATTCGCCTTGATGTGGTCGATGAAGCTGGTGAAAGACCCTTCTTTAATGGTGCGCACTCAAGCCGTTCGCAATCTGGTGGGGCTCAACGCCCATGAGGCCGAAGATCTGCTGTGGCAACAGCTTTGGGACAAACGCAATTTTCATAAGAACGAGAGTCTTTGGGTGAGAGCGCATATGGCCGAAGCGTTGGCGCGGCTTTCCGCCGGTCCCGGCCGGGCGAGGAAGTTTCAGCGATTGATCATGGATCCGGATGATCGCCTTCATCGCTGGGCGGTCATGGGACTGGAAAAATCCACCGGACTTAAACTCAGTCATGGCCATGAGCCGATCGATGTGCAGCGACAGAAATGGCTGTCGCGATTGGGTGTGGAAGCGATTTAATTTCAGCGACTTTTCGCGCTTTGACGTTTTTGCGCTTTGGTGATGGCGCGCTCGATCTGAATTTCCCGGCTGATCCGGTAGAGAATGGTCTTTTCTTCCAATCCATCGCTGGGAATTGAGCGCGGATCAGAAAAAAAATCCGTTTGAATATAGGCGTCTTTCACGATGGTCACTTTCGTGGCCGGTCGCCGTTGAATTTCACCTTTAATCACGCGGATCGTGAGACGATAGTTTTCATTCGATGAAGCGTTTTCCGATTTGTATGGCGGCGCCCAGATTCTGTAACCCTTGATGGTGTCGGTTTCCAGAACACCTTGATCCATATTGCTGATTCGAAGCGGGTAAGGTTGCAGCACGAAATTGACCGCGCGCCAGACTTCTTCGTAAGTCGCGTAAAAGACCTGTTCGCGCGGTCCGTACATCATCTCAGGGCCACGGCGCTCTTCAAAGAGCGCGCAGCCCGTAAGAAACAAGAAGAATAAAAGACTAAATCTCCAGCGCATTTCTCGTGACATGCGTGATGGTGTTCAAGTCCGGCCCTTGAGTGGTCGAGTGGATGGCGTTCTCAGGCCGTGCCAGGAATAAAACTTCCCAACGGTATTTGCGATCGGGCCGGCGCTCAAAACTGATTCGCGGCAATTCGATCTGTTGCACCCAAGCTTCCGACCAAACCTCCCAGAGGCGCGTGCGGCGTTCATTCTTAACTTTACCCGAGCCCAACTCCTCGATTTCGGAGAGCACCATATACGCCCCCGCCTCAACCAATCCCGGGATCAGTGCCGGTACGGACAAGGTGATCACATTGCCGTTCACGATAGGTCGATCGATGTTGGGCAAAAAGCGCGGTGTGACGGTGCCATTGGCCGGATGCATGGCGAACGTCAGCTTGTTGAAATCGTAGCCCGCGTTCCATGGTTCGGAATCTTCAAGCGGCGGTTCTTGATTCAAAGGCTTTTGCATCTGAACCAATGGGTTGATGAGATCCAGCAGAACCTGGTCACCCAGTGTGGAGTTCTTTTTGGGCAGGTCCACCAGCAACGAAAGAACCGACATGTCCCCCATGGTGGTGTTGGTTCTTAGATTCAGGCTTTGATTCGGGACCAGACGTTTGAGGTCGGTGGGAACCATGAGTCCGTGTCTTTCCGCGAGGCTCAAGCTGATCATGGTTTGAGTCGAGTTGAACGCCGGAGCTTTCACGCTGACCGTGTCGGTGAACCGGATCTGGTTCACGGGCAGGTTCACGCCGCTCAAGTTGCCATCGACTTGCACGGCCACTTCACCGGCTTCGATAAAGGTGAAGTGATTGATGACCTCGAAAATCGATTTGCCGCCGCGGATTTCGTTGACCACCCGTTGCAGCGGGAATTGTCCATGGGTCACATACATGCGGTAGGCGCCGGGTTCACGCACATAAACGCGGTAATCCGGTTTGTTCAGCCGGATCGGGAAAATGTAGTTTTCCGTCTGATCGGGCAGAGTGATGTTGCTCGGAACCTCAACCCGATTGCCGATGATATCGAGCGTGTCGTTGTGGGGGCTCAGAACTGATGAAAGATCAAAGGAGAGCATGTTGCGGCGGCTCAAAGCGGGCACGACCAGGCCGAAATCGACCCGTCCGTCGGTGGGGAGCCGGCCGAAATTGGTTGTGGTGCCTTGCACCTCATATTGTCCCTGGCTCTCTTGGCGTTCGATGCGGATCTGGTGCTCTCCGGGCATCAGGACCGGAATCGTGACCGTGATGTAGCCCGCGGCGCGGACAGTGACCGGCAATGCGGCTTTCCAATCGGCGGGGATCGCGGCCTCGCCGTTTTCATTCGTGCTCAGGAGATTCCCCGGAAATGGGTTCCCGGCCTCATAGCCCAGTAATATTTTGGCGAACGGAACCGGATTGTTATCCGTGTCCAGAACGGTTAGGCGCTCCGCGGCCTGGGCCATCCAGCTGGCGGCCGCCACCGCGAAAACTGCGGTCAATTTCAATAATCCTTTCATAGTTCTCCCCCCTCATTCCATTGATAGAACTGTGACTCTAAAATTGGATGATAGGGGCGGGACAAAGGTCAAGATGTTGACTATATGACTCGGTTGGACTAGCTTGACGCCTCTTATCATTGCTGTGGCGGGGTAGCTCAGTCGGTTAGAGCAGCGGAATCATAATCCGCGTGTCGGGGGTTCGATTCCCTCTCCCGCTACCAATCTTCGCTAGGTCCATTCCGGACACATAGTTTACAGATTGTTCCGATCACATGGTTTACAGTTTTACGGTAAACGGGTTTTGCCCTGGCTCCACCCGATCCGCTTCCT
>JAWLHR010000017.1:0-67811 GCA_041690295.1 Bdellovibrionales bacterium | reverse complement strand
TCCTCCCCTTGCTAATAAGTGCGATAACTTATTTGGTACCTAGATACCGCAAATTGACATTAATGTATGTCAGACAAGGGGCGGGTCCATTCCATAGGCCCGGTTGGTGACGAGTCACTTCGTGTCGTTCGTGATCCTTTGGGCACAGTTCACACTCAGAGATACATTTACTTTCTCATTTTGAGACGGCGGCATCCAACCGACAGCAAACCAGTGCTTAGAAATCATTCGCCGGGCAAGAATTCAGACAAAATGGCGGCGTGAAATGGCGAAAAACGGGGTCTCGCGCTTGCATTTATACATATGTATGATGGGCAACTTACGTACACTTACTCTGTTAACAACATTCGTTACGGCATTCATTGGCCTTGGCTGCGATCGTGCCAAGGTGACACACCATACGGCGAAGTCACAAAGCGTGCTGTCGGTCACGGCCAGTGCCACTTCACTTCCTCCGAATGGAACCGCGACGATCACCGCGACGGGCGGCACAGGCCAGTACATTAATGCCATCACGTCCTCGGGCACCCTTCAACAAACCGGAAACGGCACTTACAACTTCATCGCTCCTTCGGTCGTTCCGCCGTCCGGATTCGTCACCATTTCAGTGATCGACTCAAGCAATGCGCTCGCCAGTGTGAACATCCAGATCGGTGATTCCAACTCGTCCACACTTCAGATTTTCGCCAACAGCAGTTCGGTGGCCCTGGGCGGTAGCATCACGTTGTCCGCCGTGGGTGGCGCGGCTCCCTACACCTGGCAGGTGAGCGCGGGCGCCTCGCTGAGCGCGAATTCCGGCGCCTCCGTTACGCTTTATGGACAGGCTCTGGGTTACGTGACGGTCACTCTGACGGATTCCACCGGAAAATCGGTCTCGGGCACCGTGCAGGTGATTCAGGCGGTTTCATGCAGCGGTTATTATTCGGTCAATGCGCAACCGGGACGGGTGGGCACATTGTTCATTCAGCCCGCGGGTAACGGGCAATTCACGGGAACGCTCCAATACCAAGGATCAAGTGCTCGCAGCTTAACTGGAGTTTGCAGCGGCAATTCGATTCAGTTCCAGTTATCAACCGGTGAGATTTATCTTGGAACTTTCTATTACACCACTTTGGATCCCACATCCCCCAGCATCGTCGGAACTTATCCCGGCGGTCAGTGGGTCGCGGTCGCCAACAACTAAGATTTAACCAATTGCTGAAGTTCGCCGGCCTCGAACATCTCCATCATGATGTCGCTGCCGCCGATCAACTTTTTATCCACATAGAGCTGCGGAATGGTCGGCCAGTTGCCGTATTCTTTGATGCCTTGGCGGATACCCTCGTCTTCGAGCACGTCACAGGAAGCGAAATCCGCGCCGATTTCATTAAGAATGGCCACCGCGCGGGCGGAGAAGCCACATTGCGGGAACTGCGGTGATCCCTTCATGAACAAAACCACCCGTTTTTCGTTCAGAATTTTTTCGATTCTTTCTTTTAATTGGCTGTCCATGATTCCTCCTAAGGAACTTGTGTGCGGATAGAAAGCGCGTGCACTTCACCCGATTTCAGCTCGTCGGCGAATGCGGCCATCACTTTTTGGTGTTGCTCAATTCGGCTCAGGCCGGAAAAGACGGGTGATGCGACAAAGACTTCGTAGTGATCTTCCGTTCCGGTCAAGTCGACGACTTCTATTTTCGCCCGAGGAAAAGCCGCCTCAAGCCGGAGCTTCATTTGTTCGGGTGACATGCCCTGTAAATAGCGAATTCCGCCACGATTTCACTCTATGACCCATAGCGTCTCACAACATTGACCTAATTGACTAAATGCGTTAAAGTGCCAGCCCAATGAATTATGATTCTAGATACGAATACATTGAAACCATGGGCCCAGAGTGGGTGGCCCGGGAACGCGCTAAGGCTCGCGAACTGCGCGCGTCCAGTTGGTGGCGACAGCAAGTCGGTCGCGGCATTTGTTACCACTGCGAAAAGAAGTTTCCTGTCGAGGAATTGACCATGGATCATTTGATTCCACTTTCGCGGGGCGGACGCAGCACCAAGAAAAATATTGTGGTCTCCTGCAAACAGTGTAATTCTCTCAAGAAAAATCGAACTGTGGCTGAACTTCGTCTCAGCGAACTCAAAAAATAATTTTCGCTGCGGAAGCCGCCGACAGGCGGCTGACCATCGCATCACCGATGGCGGTCGCAGCTTCACAGACAACTTGAGGAGCGCCTAAGTGTCTAAGATTACATCGAGTAGCACAGCCGAATATTTTGCCAAGAATTTGCAGCAAGTCGGCTTTTCATCTCCCAGTAAGGCGGTTCTGACGACCTTAAAGGAAGCCGTCGACAACTCTTTGGACGCGTGTGAGGACGCGGGAATTCTGCCGGAACTTTACGTGGAAATTTCGAAACTGGGCCCGGGTGCGTCCCGCAACACCGATCTCGTGCAAATTATCGTGGAAGATAACGGTCCCGGTCTGGACGCCGATGATCTGGCCAAAGTGTTCGGTGAGTATTTGGCCTCCAGCAAATTCGGCCGCGGGCGCTGTTCCCGCGGACAGCAGGGGATTGGTATTTCGGCCGCGACCACATGGGCGCAATTGACCAACGCTTCCGGCGTTCGTGTGATCAGCAAGACCAAAAACATGCGCAAAGCCGTGTCCGCGGTGATCGACGTCGACATCAAAGGCAATCGCGGTCTGATCAAGAAAAAAGAAACCCTGGATTGGGACAAACCGCACGGGCTGCGAGTGGATTTTCGAATCGACGGCCGCGTGGTGCTCAACGGTGACGGGGGCTTGTTGACCTACTTGGAGGGCACCACTCTGGTGAACCCCCATCTCACACTTTCTTATAAGCTGAACGATCAGGAAGTTGTCCGTGTGGAGCGCGTATCCAACGATGTGCCCCAGGTGCCCGCGGCCACTTTGCCTCACCCGCACACCATGAAATTGGGTGAGTTCATGACCCACGCCGGTCTGTTCGGCAAAGTCACACTTGAGAATTTTCTGAAGAAGGGATTCTCACGGGTTTCGGACGCGACAATTAAGGAAATTTCCAGAAAGCTGTCCAAGGGGTTGATCACCAAAAACCTGACGGCGATCACCGAAGAAGAATTCAAAAAAATCTACCAGGCCATTCACGACATTGATTTGATCGCGCCCAGCACGAAGTCGGTGCTGACCGTGGGTGAGGAAGGTCTTTCCAAGAGCATTCAACGCTTGGGAGAGGTCGACTTTTTCAGCGTGGTCACCCGACGTCCCACCATTTGTGATTTCAAACCCGTGGTGGTGGAAGTCGCGATCGCGCGATTCACCAATCGCGGTGACGGTGAGCAGCCGGTGCAGCTCTTGCGCTTCGCCAATCGCGTTCCCTTGCAGTTCGACAAAGGCGCATGCGCGATCACCCGCGCGGTGGAATCGGTGAATTGGCGGACCTATGGTCTGAATC
Organism: Bdellovibrionales bacterium; assembly: GCA_041690295.1. GTDB lineage: Bacteria > Bdellovibrionota > Bdellovibrionia > Bdellovibrionales > UBA1609 > JALHOQ01. Next base: position 64,379 of record JAWLHR010000017.1, on the reverse strand, counting down.
AACCGAAAGACAGCATCCCCATCGGACCGTTCGTTTTCGCGGTGAGCGTCACTTCACCGTTCATTAAGTTTAAGAACGCGTCCAAAGAGACGATCGACGGCGGTGACGAGCTGATCGAAGAGATCCGCCGCGCTTTGATGCAAGCCGGGCAGAAACTTTCGCGCCACATTCGGGCGGAGTACAAAGCCGCCGATCTGGAGCGGAAAATTTCTCACATCGAAAAATTCGGTCCGATTCTGGTGGAAGGATTGGCTCGCATCGTGAGCGCGCCCAAAGCCAGGATCACGAAGGCGGAAGAGGGATTGCGAAAAATCCTCGGCCGCGACACGAGCTCGGCGGAGCAGGAAGTGGTCGAGGCCCACAGCAAACTGCAGGCGCTCAAAGCGCGTGAGCGCAAGAAGTTGGGGCTCGCGGATGAACCCGAGGAGTCCAACGCGGCCGCGGAAGCCCCAGCGGAAGAAGCGGGGACTGCTGAGCAACCGGAAATGGCCGCCGCGTCCGGGGACGATGTTGTTGTCCAGAAAAAACGGGGAACCAAAAAATCCGCGCCCGCCCGGAAACAGAAGTAGGAGTTAGATCATGGCTAAAGCTCAAATTCGCGTATTGAACAAAGACATCCTCAAGGAAGCCAAGGTCCTTTGCGAACAAATGCTGTCGGATCTTGAAAAGGCGAAGCGGCCAGTGCTTGAAGCCGTGAAGTGTTCGCTCGACAACTCTTTTTATAATCCCAAGGTCGGTTTTCTGACTCCGGGGGAAAAAGTCGTTAAGACCGAGTTGAATGTTTCGTCGGTGCAAAAGATGGCGCGGACGATTTTCATGTTGGAGATTTTACTTGGAAACTTGCGCAGCGGCGCCGTCAATACGAAGCGTGAACTTTACTATATTTCCAAAGGTTTGGTGAAGGGGAACACCCATTTAAAGCCTCTGGATTTCGAGGACCAACCGGAAAGCGACGCGATCATCGATTTCATTTGCGATATGCTCGAAGTTTATCGCGAAGAAATGAATTGCTTCGCTAACGACCGGGGCGGTCAAACGTACTCAAAGAATTTGATCGTTACTGAAACGCTCTCCGACGGTTCGACCGCGGTGGTTGATCTGGGCAGTTTGGGAACCACGCCATTCCAACCGAAAAACAAACCACAAACGTTCAGACTGAAGCCCAAAAAAGGGAAAATCGACTTCTGCCTGATCGTTGAGTCGGAAGGTACGGCCAACACTCTGGTCGCCAACGGCATGCACACGCGACATAACTGCATCATCATCGGTGCGCAGGGGGTTCCGTCCAACGGCGTGCGGGGCTGGTGTAAAACCATTCAGGATCAGTTGAAGATCCCGATGTATTTCTACGGAGACTTGGATGCTTACACGCTTCAGAACATTTTCCGAACTCTCAAGGCCGGATCGGCGGCGTCACTGATTCGGAATTCCGATTTCTCCGCGCCCCAAGTTCGGTTTTTGGGTGTGTTGCCCGAAGATGTGAAGAAGTACGGCTTGTTCTGCTACTCGGTGAATGACCGGGATCCGGCGGAAGCGCGTTCGCTTAAAAAAGCCAAGGATGCTTTGGAGAACGATCCCTTTTTCCAGGACAAAAAGAACAAGCCTCTCGCTGACATTCTCCGCTGGCTGGTCAAAGAAAAGAAACGTTGCGAACAACAGGCGGTCTTCAGCGTGGATCCCAAAGATCCTCAGATCCTTGAAAAAGTGATCGTCGAAAAGATCAAAAAAGGATCGTACGTTTAATTAAAACGTCAACGGTACGCTCACGCTGAAGCCGTAAAGGACGGTTTCGCGTTTTGTCGTGGCGGATTGGCCGTTCACCTCGTCGTAGTCCCCGCGGATGGTCTCAAGGTTCAGGCTGACCATGGGGAAGAAGGTGAATCCGATGCCAAACTTCAATGTGTTTCCGGTCCACTTGGCCACGGTGTTGTTGGCTTTGAATTTCAATTCCGAATCCAGTCCGTAGGCACCATAAATCCGCACCATCGCGGGAAAGTTGTAACCCACGAAAATGGATAAATCGGTGGGGGTGACATCGCGGCTGGGATTGTCATCGTCCTTCCACATTCCGGTCATGTAATCCAATCCGGCCATGAAACCCATGTGTTGAAAACCAAGGCGGCCACCGAAGGCCAGACCTTTCAGGTCATGTGATGTCGTGCCTTGTTCCCAATCGCCGGTGTAGTAGCCCCCATAAGGCTCAAGAAGAATGTCCGCTTGGGCCGGCGCGGCCATAAAAGGAAGGATCGCGAAAACTAAGACGGCTCGAAGAAAATTCGACATTGGCTATTCTCCTATATGGAAATGCCCAAGAGGGCTTTGAAATAAGGTCCACTGAAATCCAGCGGGACGATTTCACCGGCGCTGTTGGTAAACACGTCTCCATTGGGATCGGTGGCTGATTTGGCTTTGAACTGGGTGTATCCGGCTTCAAGACCGATCATCACACCAAGCAGTTTGGTGCCGGCTTCGATGCCTACACCATAACTGGGTTCCATTTTTTCTTTGTACTCAACCGCGATTCCGCTGGTCACGGTGTAATTCAACTCGTTCTTCAAACCGTAGTGGCCCAGCAAACCGATGTAGGCGATCTTTGTATTGATGAAGCGAAACCCGAAAAGCGCCGACAACCGGTTGGCTTCGATTTTTGAAGTTCCCGGGACACCAGCGGCGGTGAAGTTTTCTTTCACGTCAAAAATTTCGTAGCGCGCGCCCAGAACAAAAGGAACCATCGGCGGATCAAGAATAAGATCGGCTCCCATGACGTTGGGGCCGGAAATCTCCGGATGCGAAACTGCCGGGTCTTCCTGCCACGATTGATTGAATTTTTTCGGTTTTCCGCTCCATGGGCCGTAGTGAAATCGAAGATCGACGATCGCTTGGGCTTGAATGGCGCTAAAAAACAAAGTTATGACCAAACCGAATTGAATTCGAGACATAATTTCCCCCACTCCCAATGAAAGTTCGATCTCTAAAGGAAATTATTGATACGGACTTAGGGAATTTCAAATAAAAATTCGGTTTCCACATTCCGCCCGCTCACCAAATAAAACTCAATCACCGAAGCGGGCATTTTCATGCGTTTTTCATGGAAGAAATCTTTAACCTTAGGATACACGGCGTAAGGACCGATCGCGGGCGAGCCGGAAAAGCGCGCCATAACATAATTTTTGCGAGGGATTTCCTTGGTTTTAAAACCTTCCGGTAATTCGCCAGGAACAGTTAAAGTTTGGCATCCGCCTAAACTTCGCAGACGATCTTGATCCACCGTTGACGGATCATCCAGATACTCGCCAAAGGTGCGAGGGCACGGCACGTTATTTTTTATCGCCCAGTTTTCCACTTCGCGAATCACGGGGCCGATCTCGTGATAGGCGCCCATGTGTTCCTTGTAAATCAAAACAAAGGGCCCGGCTTCGGTGACTGTAATTTCAACGGGTTTATTCAAACCCAAATGGAAATAAAGATAAAACGCGAAGGTGATCAGGGCCGCGGCCAATCCCAAAAACAACCACTTCACCATTCTGATTCCACCTTCTGAATACGCACGATTCCCATGCTGAGTGATCTGGCCACTGAGGGGAACGCCACCGGTGAAATTTGCGCGGAAAATTCGGAGCTGGCATCCCGGCCTTGCAAATTCACTTGCGAGCCGAAATGCTGACCGCTCGCCGCGCCGTAAAAGTAAAAATCAGCCACCGGTGAGCGAGTCCATAGTGTTAATTTGACTTCCAATTGGGAAGTGTTATTGGCGCCGAAACCTGACAAAAGGGATTTGAATTCAAACCGCACCTTATAGGTCCGCGATTCCCGATCGAAGGAACAATGCATCGGTGCCTCGCCATGCCACGAGTCGCGGCCGAAATAAAGATAGTGATCCGCCTGGCCGTGAATCTTCACATCAAGAGTGCACCACCAGAACGCGGTCGCTGATAAAACTAAATTGAGCACATGGAGCGGTTAACAAAGAGGGCGGGATCAGTCACCCTTTTTCCATTTAATGGAGCATCCCATGGAGGGATTTTGCGCTGGATCCGGGGGCTGGCCGGCCAAAACGCGCAAGACGGCTTCTTTAAGCTCCTGACGCTTTACCCGCTCCGGGTTTCGCCAAGAATCGTCCAGTCGCCCGCGGTAAACAAGGTCTCGCGCGCTGTTAAAAACGTAAAAATCCGGGGTACAGACCGCTCCGAATTTGCGTGCGATTTCTTGCTCTTCATCGATCAAATAGGGAAAGCCGTACCGCTTTTCAAGCCATCGTTTTTTCAATTCCTCGGGCCGATCTTCGGGGTAATCGGTGGGATCGTTGGCGCAAATGCCGACGAACTGGACACCTTTCGGCGTCAATTCTTTAGCGAGCGCGATGAATCGATCTTCAATGGCTTGAACGTAAGGACAATGATTGCAAATAAAAGCCACCACGAGAGCTTTGGCGTCGGCGAAATCTTTCAAAGAGTAGGTTTTTCCGTCGACACCGGGAAGAGTGAAATCGGGACACGGTGAGCCGAGTTCTCCAGGCGGCGTGTAGGTCAAAGCCATATTACAACTCCATCCAGGACACCACGCCATCGGCATGAACGATATCACCCTGCGGACTGATCTTTTGCACTTGAAACGGACGGTTCGGATTGGCATTCAGGGCGTTCATCAGTTCACGGCAAGCGGGCTCGGTTAACGTGGGTTGGATCATTTCATCGCGTTTAGCCAGCAAATCGCCATGCAATTGATCGATAAACCGGAACCACTCGCCCTCTTCAACGGATTGGTTCAATCCTTCCGTCAAATGGGTGGCGTCTTCAAAGCGGCGGGGATGATTAAAGACATTGAATCCGATTCCAACGAGCAAGCGATGCTTTGTCCCGTCGGTGACGGCTTCAACCAGAAGTCCGCCGCATTTTTTTCCATTCAAAAGCAAATCGTTGGGAGCTTTGAGGCTCCACTTCAGTGACGGCCAGGCGAGCCGAACCGCTTCAAAGAGAATCAAGCCGATTCGTGGCGCTGTGATCGCTTGCGGCGGAGCGGGCATCCAAAGAGACCATGTGCAGAGCAAACTTTCTCCGGCACCGGTATCGAGCCAGGAATGAGCGCCTCGGCCGCGGCCCTTGGTTTGGTGATTCGTCAGATAGAGAACCACATCTTCACGATCGTCTAAAGCGTTGGCTTTGGCATCGTCGTTGGTGGATTCGGTTTCGGGTTTGTAGCGCACGGTCACGTCACGTTGCGAGGCCCAGTTCAAGGTTGCTTCGGTGATCGAATTGACTTTGTTCATACCTGCTCCACGGAATCCACGGCCGGCCATTCGAACATTAACGACAAATCCGCGATCGGGGCCGAATGTGTCAAGGCGCCGACGCTGATATAATCCACGTCAAGTGTTGCAATTTCACGGACTCGCTCCAAGGTGACATTTCCGCTCACCTCGACTTCGATGACCGCGGGAATCAATTCGCGGGCCTCCCGGATTTGATCCAGCGTCATATTGTCGAGGAGGATGCGCTGAACCCGCTCCTTCACGGCTGTCCGGACTTCATCGAGCGTGCGGCATTCCACTTCGATCGGAGAATCGCAATTGGCGCGAATCCGCCGGATCGCCGTTTCAATTCCACCGGCCGCACGAATGTGATTATCTTTGATCATGATCGCGGAGGAAAGATTCATTCGGTGGTTGTGGCCGCCGCCGGCGCGCACCGCTTGTTTCTCAAGTTCCCTGAGCAGGGGAGTGGTCTTGCGCGTGTCAAGGATCTTACATTTGGTGCCCTCGGTCTCCTTGACGAAGCAACGCGTGAGGGTGGCGATCCCGCACATTCTCCCTAAGAAATTCAAGGCCACGCGCTCGGATTTCAAAATGGAAATCAGATCACCCCTCAACCAGGCCACGACTTGTTTGTCGAGGACGAAATCGCCGTCTTTAAATTGCCAGTGGACATCCACCGAAGGATCAAAGTAACGCATGCAGGAGGTGAACACTTCGGTGCCGGCGAGGACGAAATCTTCTTTGGCCAGGAGCCGTGCTTTTCCCGGTACCTTATCCAGCTGTAAACTATCGGTCGTCAGATCCCCGTTGGGCAGGTCTTCTTGAAAGGCGTGAGCGATCAGCTCAGAAAGTTTGAGTTTCACGTTCTTTGAGCAATTTATTGAGTTCGCGTTCAATGATTTGTGCCGCAAGATCGGGCACCACTTTCCAGACCACAGATTCAATCACTTCCGCGCTTTGCTCACGAATGATTTTCTCAAGTTGGGCGGGACTTAAACTGGGCATAGCGGCTTGAGGTAAAGACGCCTGAGGCGCCGGCTCCGCCGCTGTTTTTTCTCCGATCCGGATGTCTTCATCGGGAGGGTCATCATCAACGATCGGCAAAGGTGGCGCGGCTTTCGCACCCACTTTGGTTTCCCGGATGGAGAAGGGTTCATCGTCGTTCCCCAGCACATCTTCCATGCTGATTTTTTCCGAAGGAAGCTCGTATTCAACGGGAACGTGTTCGGGCTCCAATTCCTCGGGCTTTAAATCAAGACGGTATTTTTCACCACCTTTGATTTTGGGCAGGGGAACTTGAGCGAAATCTTCCTGGCTTTCCTTGACGGCGGCTTTTGGCGCGGGCGGCGGTTCCGCACTGGCTTGTTGCTCGGGCGCGCCTTTTTCTTCAATCTCAGGCATCTTTGGAAAACTCAGGAATTGCGATAAGCGCTGGCTTTGAGTTTTGGGAACTAATTCCGTCACCAGCTTGCGAAGGGCGGCGACGTCAAAGGGCTTTTCAAGTTGGGCGTTTGCCATGGACGCCTGGTATTTGTCTTCGTCCAGTTCCATGAAGCCGCTCCACATCAGGACCACGGGAATCGACTTGAGCGCGGGATCTTGTTTCAATTCGGCCGAGACTTCATACCCGTTGCGCTTTTGTAAAAGCACGTCGGCGAAAATAATGTCGGGCTTGAACGACTGCGCGACGGGCAACACGTCCACTCCCAAATTCACGGGTTTCACTTCGGCGGCAAAATCCTGAAGGGCCAATTGGAAAACTTTTTTGATCGTGGAGCTCTCATCGGCGAGCAAGACGCGCAAAGCCATAGACTCATTGAAATCGTTTTGTGATTAATCGTCAAGCAAGTAAAGTGGCCTAGCGATATGCAGCTGATTGATCGATATATCCTAAAGCTTTTCGTGCTTTATCTCGTGGCAGGTATCGCGGTTTTCGCCACCCTTTACCTGACCGTGGACGCGATGTCGTTTGCCATGCGGAATAGCGACGCGGATCCAAGTTCGCTTTTAAAGTACTTCGCCTATCACACGCCTTGGGTGGTGTATCGCTTGATTCCGGTCGCCTGTTTGATGGCCACCTTGTTCACCTTGGCGACATTGAATCGAAACAATGAGCTGACCGCGCTCTTTTCGGTCGGCATGAGTCTTCTTCGGATTTCAGCCCCGATCTTGGTCGCGGTCTTTGTTGTTTCCGTGGGTGCGTTCGCGGTGGGGGATCAGGTCTTACCCCGTCTCATGCAAAAGAAAAACTACGTTGAGTACGTCGAAATCAAGAAAAAGCCGGGCCTTTATTCCACGGTGAAAACCAATAAAATCTGGTTCCGTACGGAAAACATTTTATTCAACATCAAAACCCTGAATCCGGAGACACAAAAAGCTCAGGGGATCACCCTTTATTATTTTGATCCCGATTGGAATTTAACCCAGTTGATCGCCGCCAATGAAGTGGAGATGAATGGCAATTTATGGAATTTGAAAAACGGTCTTGTGACTCTGTTCGCGGCGGAAAGCAGTTTCCCTTTGACCCGTTCCTTCGATGAGAAGTCCGTTTCCATGAACGAGGATCTCCGTGACATTCAATCGACCGTGAATTCCACGGACATCATGAGTTTCAAGGAACTCGGCCGCTTCATTCAGCGCAATAAAGAGGCGGGACTCAATACGCTTCCGTATGAGGTCGCCTATCATGCCAAGTTCGGCTTCGCGTTCGCGGCCCTTGTGATGTCCATGGTGGGTCTGCCGTTCAGTGTCTCCCGCGCGCGATCAGGTGGAATATTCGTGAATTTGGGGATCTGTTTGGCATTGGCGTTCCTGTATTGGGTGGCTTACAGTTCGGGGCTGACTCTCGGTGAACACGCGGTGCTGCCGCCCTGGCTTGCGGCCTGGGGCCCTAATCTCACTATGGCCGCCGCCGCCCTAATCCTACTTAAACGCTTGAAACGGTAACGTTTTCAGGTTTTATATCGTTGGCTAAAAGTTGACTTTAAATGTATAATTGAAGCGGTATGGCAGTGCTTGAAATTCTTAAATTCCCCGATCCGCGTTTGCGCAAGAAATGCGCACCCGTTAAGGAAATAACGCCGGAATTGCGGGAATTGGCGCAAAACATGCTCGAAACCATGTACTCATTCAAGGGTATTGGTTTGGCCGCGGCCCAAGTGGACCGTCAAGTCCGTCTTTTGGTGATGGACACCCGTCCGCGCGAAAACGGCCGTTACAAGATCGAAGAAATGACCGAGCTCGAACAGGCCGTGCCGCAGCCGCTGGTGATTTTCAATCCGGAAATTATTCGTAAAGAAGGCAAAACCACGTACGACGAAGGTTGTTTATCCGTCCCCACCTATTTTGAAACGGTGGAGCGTTATCAGCTCATCGAATTCAAGGGTTTGGATATCGACGGAAAGCCCATTCAGTACACGGTGGATGGATTGTTGGCGATCTGTGTGCAACACGAGATTGATCACTTGGACGGGAAACTGTTCATTGACCGGCTGAGCCCGATCAAATCCATTCGAATCAAAAACAAAATTAAAAAATTCGGTTATCCCGATCCCAGTCATCCGCAGGATGACGAAGAGGTCGCCGAATTGCTGGAAAAAGAAGAACATCGTCTGTGAGCCGCATACGCACTGTTTTCCTCGGTACTCCTGATATCGCCAGATACTGCCTAGAGGCCATGATCAAGGACCCCCATTTTGAAGTGGTGGGTGTGGTGACTCAGCCCGATCGTCCCGCCGGTCGAAAACTTGAATTTCAACCCTCGCCGGTGAAGGCGTTGGCGAAGCCGCTCGGAATACCGGTGTTGACGCCGGACTCGATCAATGCGCCCGAGGCTTTGGAAGCGGTTCATTCTTTGCGGGCTGAAGTGGCGGTTGTGGTGGCTTATGGTCAGATCGTGAAACAGGAGTTTCTTAATCTGTTTCCGCAAAAAGTTGTGAATGTGCATGCCTCCCTCTTGCCGCGCTGGCGGGGCGCCGCGCCCATACAACGCGCCATAATGGCCGGCGATAAGGAGACGGGTGTTTCCCTGCAGATCATGGTGAAAAAACTTGATGCGGGTCCCATTCTCGGCGTTCGCAAGTTCCCGATCGAGCCGGAAATGAACGCGTTTGATGTATATGAACAATGCCGGATCAAAGGGGCCGAACTGATCGCGGTGGATTTGATGGATTACCTGCGCGGAAACCTGACTCCCGTGCCACAGGATGAGAGCCAGGTGACGCTGGCGCCGAAGATCGATAAACGGGAAGCCATCATCGATTGGACTTGGTCGGCCACGCGTATACACAACCTGGTTCGCGGCTTGGCCATGGCGCCTGTGGCGCAAACCGAGCGCAATGGAAAAATATTGAAAATTCATCGCACACGCGTGCATTCGAGCCACTCCGCGGCGATGGCCCCGGGGCAGGTCAGCGAAGTGACTGACAAATCATTGATTATCAATTGTTCTGAGGGCAGTTTAGAACTCCTGGAAGTGCAGCCGGAATCGCGGGCGAAAATGCCCATCGCGGAGTATCTGCGCGGATATCCGGCGCGCGAGGGAGATATCTTTGGCCAATCGAAATCCGAATCCTTATCCGTCTGAAAAGCGCTTTCTCGTCGCACCCAGTATTTTATCCGCTGATTTCGCGCGCCTTGGAGAAGAGATCAAAGCCGTGGAGGAAGCCGGTGCCGATTGGGTGCATGTGGATGTGATGGACGGGCACTTCGTGCCCAACTTGACCATCGGCGCGCCGGTGGTGAAGTCTTTACGCCGGGTCACCAAAATTCCTCTCGATGTGCATTTGATGATCGATAAACCCGAACGCTACGTTGAGGATTTCGCTAAGGCCGGCTCGGATTATCTGACCATACACGTGGAAGCCACGGAATCCCCCGAAGCTGTTTTAAAGCAAATTCGTTCCGCGGGAGTTAAGCCGGGAATCACTTTGCGTCCGAAGACTCCGGTCACGGATTTGGTCCCGTTTTTACCTCTGGTGGATCTGGTGCTGGTGATGACGGTGGAGCCGGGCTTCGGCGGGCAATCCTTCATGCACGATCAAGTGGCTAAGGTGGATTTTTTGCGCGAAGAGCTGGATCGTCTGGGATCCAAAGCATTGATCGAAGTGGATGGCGGGATCAATGCCGAGACCGCCAAACAGGTTCAAAACGCGGATGTGCTGGTGGCGGGCAATTTTGTTTTTACCAATGATTACGCCAAAGCCATTGCCCAGCTGAAAGGGGCGAAACAATGAAACTGACTGGCGCGGATTTAAATTTGAATGATGTGTGGCGGATCAGTCGCGGCGATGTTCGAATTGAACTTGCTGATTCGGCCCGAGAAAATGTTCGCCGATCGCGTTCCTTCATCGAGAAAAAAATCAATGAAGGTGAAGTCATTTACGGCGTGAATACGGGATTTGGCGCCTTCAGCAATGTGCGAATCTCGGACGCGGATTTAATCCAACTGCAAAAGAATTTGATTCGTTCTCATTCCGCCGGCGTGGGGGAGCCATTTTCCGTGGAGCAAACTCGGGCCATCATGGCCCTTCGGGCCAATGCTCTGGCTCGCGGACATAGCGGTGTTCGCGAGATCGTCATCGACAAGATCTTGGAATTTTTAAATGCCGACGTCATTCCGGTGATTCCCCAGCAGGGAAGTGTGGGCGCCTCGGGAGATCTGGCGCCGTTAGCGCATCTGGCATTGGCGCTCATCGGTGAAGGTGAAGTTTGGCGGAACGGACAAATCGTCGACACAAAAACCGTATTGAAAGAAAAAAACATTCAGCCGCTTGAACTTCAGGCGAAAGAAGGGCTTTCGCTCATTAACGGCTGTCAGGTGATGACGGCGGTAGGAATGCTGGCGGCATACGAGGCTCGCCGTCTTTTGGCCGTGATGGATTTGGCCGGTTGCATGTCGCTTGAAGCTTTGCGCGGTTCACGAAAAGCTTTTGATCCGCTGATTTCCGCCACGCGCCCGCACCCGGGCGAGGCTAAAACCGCGCGCAACATGCTCAAGATGCTTGGACCCACCTCGCCCATCGCTGAAAGCCATGCCGACTGCAGTAAAGTGCAGGACGCTTACTCGCTCCGCTGTATCCCCGCGGTTCACGGCGCCGCCAAAGATGCGCTTCAATACGTGGTGAATGTGCTCGAAACCGAAGCCAATGCCAGCACCGATAACCCACTGGTCTTCGCGGAAGAAGATAAAGTCTTAAGCTGTGGCAATTTTCACGGCGAACCCGTGGCGTTCGCGTTGGATTTCGCCGCGATCGCGATGAGTGCGGTGGCGAGTATTTCCGAATGCCGAATTGAAAAGCTCATCAATCCGGCGATGTCCGAACTGCCGGCGTTTTTGGCGCCCAACGGCGGTTTGAATAGCGGACACATGATCGTGCAAGTGGCGGCGGCGGCTTTGGTGAGTGAAAACAAAATCCTCGCCCATCCCGCGTCGGTGGACAGTATCCCCACCTCCGCCGACAAGGAAGATCATGTGAGCATGGGATTGATCGCGGCGAGGAAGTTTCAATCGGTCACGAAAAACGCTGAAAACATCGTGGCCATGGAAATCCTGGCCGCCACTCAAGCTTTGGATTTGTTAAAACCCTTAAGCGCCGCTGGAACGGTCGAAGCCGCTTACCAGCTTGTGCGTGAAAGAGTTCCTTTCGCCCGTGAAGACCGGGTTTTCGCGAAGGATGTCGCGATGATTCGTGATCTGATTCGCGCCGGTGAACTGACGCGTGTGATTCAAACGACCGCAGGAGAACTGGAATGTTAAGAATGATCAAGGCCCCGACAGGTTCAAAACTCACCTGCAAAGGTTGGTTACAGGAAGCCGCTTACCGCATGATTCAAAATAACCTTGATCCGGCCGTGGCCGAACGACCTGAAGAGCTGGTGGTTTATGGCGGCCGAGGGAAGGCGGCCCGCGATTGGCCGAGCTTTGATCGAATCCTGAACGCCCTCAAACAACTGGAAAGTGATGAAACGCTTCTCGTTCAATCGGGAAAGCCGGTGGGTGTTGTCACAACTCACCCCGATGCGCCGAGAGTGCTGATCGCCAACTCGAATTTGGTTGGAAACTGGGCGAATTGGGAAGTCTTTGACGATCTTGAGCGGCGCGGTTTGATGATGTACGGCCAAATGACGGCTGGTTCATGGATTTACATCGGCACCCAAGGAATCATTCAAGGCACTTATGAAACGTTCGCGGAGGCGGGCCGCAGACATTTTGGCGGCAGCCTCAAGGGCAAAGTGATTTTGACGGCTGGACTTGGTGGAATGGGCGGCGCTCAGCCGCTCGCGGGTGTCTTCGCGGGCGCTTGTGTGTTGGCGGTCGAAGTCGATCCCACGCGCATTCAGCGTCGTCTCGAAACCAAATACGTGGACGAGGTGGCCAACGATCTGGATGACGCCATTCAGAGAGTCCAGAAGTACAAAAAAGAGGGAACGGCTCGTTCGGTGGCGCTCTTAGGCAATATGGCGACCGTGATTCATCAGCTTTTGGAAAAAGGATTTGTTCCCGATCTTCTGACCGATCAGACATCGGCTCACGATCCGCTGCGCGGATATATCCCCGAAGGATTGTCGCTTGAAGAAGCGGCGGCTCTTCGCGAGAAAAATCCGAATGAACATATCCGTCGCGCCAAAGCCAGTATGGCCAAGCATGTACAAGGTATGTTGAGCATGCAGAAAAAAGGGGCGGTGACGTTTGATTACGGGAACAATATTCGCGCCATGGCTAAAGATGCGGGTGTGGAGAACGCGTTTGATATTCCGGGATTCGTACCTGAATACATCCGACCCCTCTTTTGTTTGGGTAGCGGTCCGTTCCGTTGGGTGGCTTTAAGCGGTGACCCGGCGGACATTAAAATCACCGACGATGCGATTCGCGAACTGTTTCCTGAAAAGACCGCACTGATGCGGTGGCTTGATATGGCGGAACAACGAATTGCGTTTCAAGGTCTGCCGGCCCGCATTTGTTGGTTGGAGTACGGCGAACGGGCGAAGGCCGGCCTCGCCTTCAACCGTCTGGTTCGGGAAGGAAAGGTCAAAGCTCCGATTGTCATTGGACGCGATCATTTAGACTGCGGTTCGGTGGCCTCGCCCAATCGGGAAACCGAAGGGATGAAGGACGGCACTGATATGGTCGCCGATTGGCCGATTCTGAACGCCTTGGTGAATACGGCGTGCGGTGCGAGCTGGGTGAGCTTTCATCATGGTGGTGGAGTGGGAATCGGCTATTCGCTCCATGCCGGACAGGTGATCGTGGCCGACGGAAGTGTCGAAGCCGATCGCCGATTGGAACGAGTGCTGACCGCCGATCCGGCGATGGGTTTGTTCAGGCACTGTGACGCGGGTTACGAGGCGGCTTGGCGTACGGCCAAAGAGCGAGGCGTGATTCGCCATAATCTTCCCGCCGGACCCTAACTGGACTTTCCGCGAGAAAAGTATGGACAGGTCCATATTGATGCGGTTTCCTAATTAAGTTGGGGTTAAAAACGGAGGACTTCTCATGAAATTGCAGCATGTATTTATTGGCGCCTTGGCCGTAACGATCGTTATGCAACTTGGTTGTGAGCGCAAGCCCGCTCTCAAGGATGACAAAGCAAAGGTCAGTTACGCCATCGGCCAAAACATCGCGAAAAACATCAAAGCGCAGGGAATCGACTTGGACCCGCGTGTGGTGGGTTACTCCGTCACGCAGGGACTGAAAGGCGATAAACCTGATATCTCGATTGAAGATCAACAAAAAGCCATTCAGGCGTTTCAACAAGCCGCAAATCAGAAAATGATGGCGGAAGCGGAAAAGAACAAAGCCATCGGCGCCGAATTTCTCGCGCGCAACAAAGCCAAGCCCACCGTGAAAACAACGGCTTCCGGACTCCAATATGAAGTGATGAAGGAAGGTAAGGGTAAAAAGCCCACGCTCAAGGACAAGGTGAAAGTGCATTACACCGGTACCTTGATCACCGGTGCGAAGTTTGATTCTTCGCATGACCGTGGACAGCCCGCTGAATTCCCGCTCAACGGTATCATCAAGGGATGGCAGGAAGCTTTGCAGCTCATGAAAGAGGGCTCAGTTTATCGTTTGTACATTCCGCCGGAACTCGGATATGGCGCGCAGGCCCAACCGGGTATTCCCCCGTTCTCTGTTTTGGTCTTCGACGTTGAATTGATCGAAGTGAAAAAATAATTCCAAGGCTGAAGCTTGAAAAAGCCGGGTGAAAACCCGGCTTTTTTTATTTTGTGATCGTCTGGTCTTGCCCTTGTCGACGTGGTAAATGGCGAAGGCAGGAGTAGCGAATGGACAAATTCCCAGCCGATTCTCAATGGACCGAAATCGAAACACCCGTAGGGAAACTGGTGCTGGTGGCATCGGATGCTGGGTTGCACGCCGTCCAATGGCCGCGCGAACTGGATAAAAAAAGTTATAACTCTTTACGCAAGAATCCCAATCACCCCGTGCTGAAAATGGCTGTTCAACAACTGAAAGAGTACTTCAGTGGCCGCCGCAAAGAATTTTCTCTTCCCCTTTCGCCCAGCGGAACCCAGTTTCAGATGAAAGTATGGGAAGCACTGCGGGGTATTCCGTTTGGAACAACCATCAGCTACAAAGAGCAGGCTCGGCGTATCGGTTGCCCTCAGTCCGCTCGTGCCGTGGGAACAGCGAATTCAAAAAACCCAATCGCCATCGTTGTGCCTTGTCATCGAGTTATCGCCACGTCCGGTGCTTTGAGCGGTTTTGGTGGTGGAGTTCGCAATAAAGAATTCTTGATCCGCCATGAACAGCTCAATGGTCCAGTATCCAATCGGTGATTTGTGCACTAGTCTATTAACGTGAGCCAAAAAACAAAGTTCAAGCTCAAGGACCTGGCGCCGAAGGGGGCTCCAAAAAGCGTTGTCAAAGAACGGATACTTGTGGCCGACGACGACGCGCACATGTGTCGTCGCTTGGGCGATTACCTGCTCAAACATGGTTATGAGGTTAAGACCGCGCAGAACGTATCCCAAGCGAAGGAAGCCATCGATTATTGGCATCCGGATGCGATTTTCGTGGATTTAAGTCTTCCACCGTCTTACGCCGCGTCTTTGCTTAAATTCGTCGCCACCCGATTGATCAAACCCAAAGTGATTCTGATGGCACGTCAATCGAACGCGCAAGGAGCCGAGCAGCTGGCGAAGTCGGTTTCGTGTCCGTTCATCATCAAACCATTTTCACTGGAAGACGCCCTTCGGGCCTTGAAGCCTCAACCGGTGGTGGCCGCTCCCAAGCCGAAAGCGGGAACAAAGAAGGCCGAGGAAACTCCTGAGGACAAGCCCACCTTTTTGCGTAACGGCGAATTGTTCATCCCGGAAAAGTTCAACCCCCGGGAACTGGATCCGACCACAAGAGTCATGATCAAAGAACTGCACCTGATGAACTTGTTCCTGAAGCAGGCGATGGATCACCGCAAGCCGGAAGACAACCTCTTCAATCTGATGAGAATGGTCAGTTTAAAAACCAAAGCGGAACGTTGCTCATTCATTCAGTGTAAGGATGAGAACACAGGCGTGGTTCTGGCGTCCAATGACGATCCGAAGGTCCGCAATCTTAAAATCCAGTTAAAACAGTATCCGGAAGTCATTGAAGCCATGCGCAGTTTGAAAGCAGTCATCGTTCCGCATGTGCCGACGTCAAAACTGATGGCTCCGGTTAGGGATCTCATATCAAATAAGAAATTCGAGACGATCGCGGTGTTTCCGATTTTTCTGACGGGAAAATTCTTTGGCGTCACCAGTCTTCGTATGAAAGAGCGGGACGCCAAAGAACTGTACTACGTCGATCAGTTCGGACAGATCGCTTCGCAGATTATCGCGCTGTCATTTGCTCAACTAAAAGGTTGAGGCTTTCCAGCTTGGTTCGGGGGATTTTCTCGTCGGAACCCGCTCCGGGATTGAACACATTCGGATCAATCGGCGAAGGCTGACCCACGACACCCGCCGCCAACAACTGTTCACCCAAGTCGGCGATCTGGCTGGCTTGGTTTCTCAAAGCCGTCGACGTGCAGGCGCTGCGAATCGCCGAGGTGTAATAACCCGCGTGACGGAAGAACTCGCAAAATGCCTGGCTGACGAAGACCGAACTTTCCGTCGCGCGGATCCGGTTCACATTGCGGTCACGATAGTGCGTCCAAGCGTATTGCAGGTCCGTAATGTCCGCTGACTTAGGCAAGAGTTCCCAGCGGATGGGTTGAAGAACTAGCACGTTGAAGTAATCAAGATACTGCGGAAAGTATCCCACCTCGCCAACGGCCTGAGGGTTCAAAGCGCGAATTTGATAGTAAAGGTTACGGCCCTCGGCATGAGCCATGAGATTGAGCTGTTTGAACGATTCAAGTGTGACTTTTGTTTGGTGATTCAAAAACCGCGGGCTTTCACGATCCACCAGGAATCGCTCCAGCTCATCGCGCGCGGTAAAGAGCAAGTGGCGGCCGGTCACGTCAGCCCAAAAGGATTTAGCTTCCGACTGGACGCGCTTGATCTCGGAGTCGGCCCAGTCGCGCAGACCCATCATATAAAGCGTGTAGGTCCCGAGCGGTTTCGCATGATTGCGGTCGGCGCTTTGAACCATGGGATCGGTGACCTGCATTTCGGAATTGAAGTTCTCCTGAATCTGGCGGCAATCAGGGCAGTCGCCGGTCATTTGTTTCAACCGATCATTCAGAAGAGCTTTTAAGTCGGAAAGTTGGCGGATACGCCTGTCCGGATCAAGAAGGTGTTCGATTTGCTCCCGGTAGTTGTGGAAGGAGCAAAGGTTTTGCACATAGCTTTTCCAATCGCTCGGGGTGCTGAAATCAAATCCGGCGCGGGCTTTGAGCGCCTTATCCATGCCGGTCAAAAATCCGGCCACCACGGTTCCGGTCAAAGCAATGGGTGTCGCCCACGGGCCACTGACGGCGGCCACCAGGCGGGAAACCTCGCTGACGAATCCGGAAAGTTGCTGAATATCAGTGATGGATCCGCCGTCGTTAAAGCAGCTGTTGGCTTGAGTGAAAAGATCGTAGATCGAAGTGACTTTAAGAGTGATGTTTTCGGCGTATTTACGAACTTGGTTGGTTTGTTCTTCATTCAAAGGCTGTGTGCGGCCGATTTCAATGATTTCCAGAAACTTCTCGCGATCCTTGACGAGCAGGTCCTCAAGGCTTTTCACGGTTAAATCGACGTTTTCACAATTGGCGGTTTTTTTGATTTTTGTTTTGATGGATTCCAGACGGCCCAAAAGTTTATTGAACTCGTCGCCAATGCTGGGACACTGCACCGGTTGGGTCAGCGGCACCGCCGGTGTTTGCGCCAACGCTTGAGACATGGTGAAAAACGCGATGATCGCGCCTAATGTGGATCGAATTGATTTCATAGGTATTCCCCCCTAACGCGAAGTGTATACAGGGCGAGCCTGAAACTTGAAATGATGGGCATAAAATTAAAAAAGTTCTATTGTGTGACGCGAAGGTAACCGGAAATTTATGCAAGAATCCGCCTATGTCTTTGAGGAAATCGCTGAGTTGCTCAGCATGTCTGGTGCTGAAAAAGGTGGCGCACGGAATGTCACAGATGAAGATTTAGGCATTATTCGTGACGCTTTGATGGTGTGCCGGAACGGCCGCATCGAATGGGTTGGGGAGAAGTCGAAATTTAAAGCCGATCAAATTCGGGCGCTGGGGAATCACAAGACAGTCTCTTTGGGGAACGCCACCGTCCTCCCCGGTTTCGTTGAATGCCACACTCATCTGGTTTTCGCCGGTAACCGAAGCGAAGAGTTTGAATGGCGGATGCAGGGGCAAACATACCAGGAGATCGCCGCCAAAGGTGGCGGCATTCTTTCCACCGTGCGCGCCACCCGCGAGGCCAGTGCGCACGAATTGCAACGTTTGGCGCAAGCGCGCGCTGATCGTTTCGCCCGCCAGGGTGTGACCACTCTTGAGGTCAAAAGCGGTTACGGGTTGAACCTGGAAAGCGAGCGAAAAATTCTTGAGGTCGCATCGCGCTTAAGCGGCCCACGAATTGTCAAAACCTATCTTGGACCGCATTCGCGCTCCCCCGACCATCCCGATCTTTCCTCATACATGAATGAAATCCTGGAGCGGGATTTACCTGAAATCGCCAAGGCTAAACTGGCCGATCGGGTGGATATTTACATTGAAAAAGGCTTTTTTGATTTGGAATCCGCACATAAATTCTTCACCAAGGCGCGGGAATTGGGACTTCCCATCGCCGCCCACGTGGAACAACTCAGTGATTTCGGCGGAACCGAGCTGGCCATGCAATTTGAACCGCTCTCGGTCGACCATGTCGTCTATGTCACCGAAGAGACCATCGCGAAGCTCTCGCGCTCGCAAACAACAGCCGTTTTGCTTCCCGCTTCGGACTTTTACCTGAAAATGAAATACCCACCCGCCCGCGAGATGTTGGATCGCGGTGTGCGAGTGGCGTTGAGTACGGATTTTAACCCGGGAACCAGCCCCACCCAGGATTTAAGCTTGGTTGGTGTATTGGCTCGGGTTGAAATGAAGATGAAACTTGCGGAAGTGCTCACAGCGTTCACTTTGGGTGGCGCATGGGCTTTGGGCCGCGCTCACGAAGTGGGCAGTCTAACAGTCGGAAAATTTTGTGATTTCAGTGCTTTTGAGGGGCGTTGGCAGGATCTTTTTTACTCCGTTGGCGAACATCCCGTTCATTCCGTATACAAAGGCGGAGAGAAAATCGTCTAAAGCGAAATAAATGCAAAAAACATTTTGATTTTTCCGAGAAACCGTCTCTACTCTTTACCTAGGTGCCATACACGGATGTTACAACTTTGCACGAAGCATGAGGAGACAACACCATGGCTCATTCGGTCTTGCATTTGACGCAGTCCAAGTTCTATTCGCCGGCGTTTAACGCCGCTGTCTTTGATGGACCGATCCGAATTTATTTCGCCCAACATCAAGAGCCAAGCGCGCTGAAGTTTTACTTCATGCTGCAGCAGTTTCTCAAGGAACGATACTCCGCGGTTCGCCAGACCTTTAAACAACACGGGCAAACCATCTTTTTAATGCTTTATCCCACTCTGGAAGCCTTCGAATCTTCTTTTGCCGGCGGCAATCCGGATGATGTGGTGACTGCTAAGTTAGGCGATGACCATGTGGTGGGTATTCGGGGGCCGATCCAGGAAGATCAGTTTGATCGGGTCTTTGATAAAGTGAAGGCTATTCTTCAGGATCTGCCTGTGATTCAGGAGTTTGCCGCTCCATCACTCGGATAAGCTGATCACGTGATTCGGACTCATTCCAATTGAAAGCGCCGACCGTTTGCCAATGGATTTCCTTGGCCGGAGAAATCAGAAAATGGGTCGGGTAAGCGTCCACCTTGAACGCGGTTTTGACGGTGTGTTGCGGGTCAAAAATCGTGGGCAACGCGATTTGCTCCTCAAGAATCCAATTCTTGGCCGCTTCCATTTCATCCGAGCCTTCCGGATCCACGTTGATTGTGAGGATCTGGAAAGGGGGGCCCTGCCAGGCCTGGGCCAGGGCGTTCAAGGTGGGCAATTCCACCAGGCATGGCCCGCAGGTGTACGACCAAAAGCTCAGTAAAACCCATTTATTTTCGCCTGTGGCCGAATTCAGAAGGCGGGTGAGCTCCTCGTGTTCAAATTCAGGCAGATTCTTCCGATCAGATTCAGTGATGGTGACGCTGTCCAGAGAGGCTGACCACGGCGACACATTGAGTTTTGATAAACTGAAGATCGCCAAGCCAAGCAGGCCGGCGATGGCGAAGGCGAACACCATCATGACTTTTCGAGTTTTTTGGGGGGATAATTCCTTAGATGGCTTACGGGTGCTCATCAAAAAACATTAGCTCGGGCGCATCGCGCGGTCAAATTGTGGTGGAGTACGTCCTTTTGTTGGTGGTCGGCGTGAGTATAGCCGCGCTGATCACGACCACTGTTGTCAGCCGGAATCCCGACAGCCCCGGTTTTTTGGTGCAAAAATGGGTCGATATGATCAAACTCATCGGAGAAGATACGGCGGATGACCTGATGCCCGTCGACGGCACACAATAAACTCAGATAAAAACCGAGTCCCTGCGTGACAACTCGGCATTCAAGCGCTCTTGCATTTTATCTTGCAGATCGGCGGCGAGTTCGCGCACCAGATCCCGGTCTTTGGCGGCGCTTTTCGCATAGGGAAGACGAATGGGATCCATGAAAATGATCTTCCATTTGGACGGCAGCGGGATCACATTGAGCGGAAGCGGCAGGACCACTCCACGCAGGAATTTCGTGAGCTTGAGCCGGCTGAGATTCACATGGGTTTCTTCGGCCCCGATAATGAGGGTGGGAATGATCGGGGATTGAGTCAATAGAGCCATGCGAATGAAACCGCGTTTGAATTCTTGAAGTTGATAAGCCTTTGATGAAGGTTTGAAGTTGCCGTATTCGCCCTCGGGAAACAGCACCACAAGCTGATTCTTTTCGAGGCAACGAACTCCATTCTCCAGACTGGCTTCGATGAAGCCGAGCCGTTGCGCGGGAATCGCCGTGGTCTTGGTTAAAAACCACAAGTGATGGGTGAGCACGCGAGGATACCGGCCGATCGCGCGGGTGATTTCATGATGCAAAACCATGGCGTCAAATCCGGAAACACCCGAGTGATTGGGCACGATCAGCGCGCGGCCCCGGCGCGGAAGATTGTCAGCGCCTTCCACCTGCACGCGAAAATAGGTTTTCATCAGCTCCATAAAAAAATGCGGCAGGATTTTGTAGAGCACCGTGTCCCGATCGGCGCTTAGCAGGTGATCCAAAATTTCTTCGGACTTGATCTGAAAGAGCTTTCGCATACTCTGTGGACCATACACGGTTTTTTTGTTTGAAAGTATGTCCATAGAGTTTATTTTACAAGTTCGCCAAAGCTAAGGGTCAAGTATGGAAAAGTTTATTCTCGCGATCGATCAAGGAACCACGGGTACCACGGTGTGCGTTCTCAACCACCAAGCGCGAATGCTGGCCTCCGTCAATAAGGAGCATCCGCAAATTTATCCGCAGGCGGGTTGGGTGGAACATGATCCCGAAGCGATTTGGAAATCAGTGATTGAAGGCATCTCCGAGTGTTTGCAAAAAGCGGGAATTCAAGGGCCGCAAGTCGCCGCGATCGGGATCACCAATCAGCGTGAGACGGTGGTGTTGTGGGACAAGCGGGACGCCAAACCGGTTTACAACGCGATCGTGTGGCAGTGCCGTCGCACCACTGAGTTTTGCAACAAACTCAAAAAAAGCGCGAAGGCCAAGGTCATTCGCAAAAAAACGGGATTGGTGATCGATCCCTACTTCTCAGGATCAAAGATCCGATGGTTGCTGGACAATGTGAAAGGAGCGAGGGCGCGGGCCAAGGCCGGTGAATTGAAGACGGGAACCATAGACGCTTACCTGCTTTGGCGCCTTTCGGGCGGGGTCGTGCACAAAACCGATGTGTCGAACGCCTCAAGAACCCAGTTGATGAACATAAAAACCGGTCAATGGGATCCGGAGCTTTTGCGCGTTTTTGACGTGCCTGAGACAATTTTACCCGAAATCGCGCCATCGAGCGGGATATTTGGTGCCACATTAGGCGTTCCGGGAATACCGGATGGAACTCCCATCGCGGGGATCGCGGGCGACCAACAGGCGGCATTGTTCGGTCAGGCTTGCTTTGAGACCGGCATGTCCAAGTGCACGTTTGGCACGGGCTCATTTTTGTTGATGAATACCGGGAATAAAATGGTTTCTTCCAAGTCGGGCTTGCTGACGACGGTGGCTTGGCAGCTTGAAGGGGATAAGAAACTCACCTATGCCCTAGAAGGGGGCGCGTTCATTTGCGGCGCGGCCGTGCAATGGTTGCGCGATGAAATGAAATTTTTCGCCAATAGCCGCGACATCGAGGAGTTGGCCAATCAAGTCCCGAGCACCGATGGTGTTTACTTAATTCCAGCCTTTGTGGGATTGGGCGCGCCTTACTGGGATCCCGAGGCCCGTGGTGCGATCGTGGGGCTGACCCGCGGTTCGGGTCGCGCCCATATCGCGCGAGCCACTTTGGAGGCCATGGCTTTGCAGAACGTGGACATACTCTTGGCTATGGAAAAGGATTTGGGGCGTCGGTTGGCGGGCGTGCGGGTGGATGGCGGCGCCGTTCACAATAATCTCCTCATGCAGATGCAAGCGGACTTTCTGGGCACTCCGGTTGAGCGCCCATCTCAAACAGAATCCACCGTGATGGGCGCGGCATTTTTGGCCGGACTTGGCGTCGGGTATTGGAACGATCTAAAGGAGCTAAGAAAGATTTGGGCCTTGGATCAGCAGTTTAAACCATCCCTGAGTTCCGCCGCCCGCAAAGTTAAACTCAACGAATGGCACCGCGCCATCTCCCGTGTCCGGTAAAAGGTAGGCCGTTCCCTTTCAGGATGCAATGCATCCTGAAAGGGAACGGCCTGTCCATTGCAGATTGTGATGGGCATGAGATCACTTGAACCTTTTATCAATAGAAAAATTGTTGTCCTCCACGAAACCGATAGCGCCTTTCAGGCCACAAAAGCGATGGCCAATCATGGGATCGGCTGTGTGGTTGTGTCGGATGCCGATGGCCGTATGACGGGAATAGTGACGGATCGGGACATCGCCCTTCGGCTTGTCGCGGGCGGTTTGTCGCCAGTCACTCCTTTGCGGGAAATTATGACCTCGGAACTGGCTTCCGTGCTGGAAAATTCCAATATCGACGAAGTGATTGAATTAATGGCCGAATATGGGATCCGCCGGATTCCGGTATTGCGTCCGATCAAGGCGGGACGTGAGCGCTGTGTGGGATTGGTTTCGTTGGACGATCTCATAATGGCGGGGGAGATCAGCCCGGAAAAACTGAAGGCCATTGTCAGGGGACAGGTTTCAAGGCGTTACGGTCGCACGAAATCAACCGAATCCAGTGAAGCGTCCATTCAATTCGTGAAGGAACTCGCCAACAAACTGAACACCACGGAGGAGGCGGCCGAGGAATTCGCCCATTTTGTCTTTCTCTCGATCGCCCGGAGACTAAATTACTCAGCGGCTGTACAATTTATACTGCAGCTTCCTTATGACTTTCAGGTGCAGTTGTTTGATTTCGCCACCGGCCCGGACCGATCGATCACCGCGCAGAGTGTGATCCGTGAGGCGGCGGAAAAGCTGCAAATTCCACCAGAGGGTGTCCA
This sequence comes from Bdellovibrionales bacterium, assembly GCA_041690295.1. GTDB lineage: Bacteria > Bdellovibrionota > Bdellovibrionia > Bdellovibrionales > UBA1609 > JALHOQ01. Next base: position 40,915 of record JAWLHR010000017.1, on the reverse strand, counting down.
ACTGGAAACCCGAAAATTATGGGAACTGATGATGAAATATGGGGATCGGGAGCAGCTTCGCCACACTTGGCGACAATTGCCGAGTGATTTGCAGGAACTCCTCACGGGTCCGGAGTCTTCGATACGACAAGATCCCGGGGAATGGGTTCAGGTTTAGACTCAGATGAGTTTGCAATTTTCTTCGCCTTCCGAGGCACTTTCGCTGATTGAGTCAGGTGATTCGGTGTTCGTTCATGGCGCCGCGGCCACTCCCAACCGGCTTTTGCGCTCGTTGGAAGATGAAGCGGGCCGGCTCACCGACGTGGAGATGATCCACCTTCATACCGAGGGACCGGCACGTTATGCTCAGCCAGAGTTCGCGAAAAGTTTCAAAGTCACCAATTTATTTCTCGGCGCGAATGTCAGACGTTTGATCGATTACGATCGGGTGGACTACCTGCCGTGTTTTTTGTCGGAAATTCCGTGGCTGTTTGAATCGGGAACCCGTCCTCTGGATGTGGCGATCATCCATGTGTCTCCTCCGGATAGATTCGGGCATTGCAACTTGGGAGTCAGTGTGGACGTGGCGCGCGCCGCGGTTCGCGCGGCCAAAAAGGTTATCGCCCAAGTGAATCCGCGAATGCCGAAAGTGCATGGTGATGGGTTCGTTTCCATTAAGGACATTGATCGCGCGGTTGAGGTGGACGACCCCTTGCCGGAACAAAAACCAAAGCCGCCGACCGAGGAAGAGTTGGCGATCGCCAGGAATGTGGCCTCGTTAATTGAAGACGGTTCCACTTTACAAATGGGAATCGGCGCGATTCCGAATGCGGTGGCGGGTGAGTTGATTCATCATAAAAACCTGGGAATTCATACCGAGATGTGGTCCGACGGCGTATTGAAGCTGATCAAAAGCGGCGCCGTGGATAACTCGCGAAAGAAGGTTCATGCGGGTAAAACGGTTTCAACTTTTATTCTCGGCAGTCGGGATGTTTATGACTTTATCCATGACAATCCCGAGGTCATTCAGCTGGAAGTGGATTACGTTAACAATCCGGCCGTGATCGCGAGGAATCCGAAAGTGGTGGCGATCAACTCGGCGGTGGAAGTGGATTTGAGCGGTCAAGTGTGCGCCGATTCAATTGGGCCCCGGATTATTTCCGGGGTGGGCGGGCAGATGGATTTCATGCGGGGAGCCGCGATGTCCGCCGGAGGAAAGCCCATTATCGCGATGACCAGCACAACTAAATCCGGCGAGTCCAAGATTGTCGGCACGCTGCGCGAAGGGGCCGGCGTGGTGACCACCCGTGCGCACATTCGATTCGTCGTTACGGAATATGGAATCGCCGACTTAACCGGGAAAACCGTCGGCGAGCGTGCTAAAGCCTTGATTGAGATCGCTCACCCTAAATGGCGCGATGAGCTCAGAAGAAGTTTCTGGTGTTCGGGGGGATAAGAGAGTGTATAAGAGTCGTGGTAAACCCGCTCGGAGGAGCATTTATGCCAAAGGTCAGACACAAGTTGCCGGTTGAAGAATTTACGACACCGAATCCGGTTACGGCGGATGAGAACGCCACCATGGAACAATTGATTGCACTCATGCAGGAACATGGTGTTCGGCACATTCCGATCACGAAGGGAAGTAAAGTCACGGGCATCGTCAGTGATCGCGACGTGCGGGTGATTCAAGGACTAAGCTTTGAAGAAAAGTCCATGATTCGCGCCTCCGACATCATGAAAAAAGAACCTTTCACGGTGAGCGCGGACACACCCATGGACAACGTGGCCTATGAAATGTCCGAAAAGAAAATCGGCAGCGCCATCGTCCTGGACGAGAACGACGAACTCTACGGCATCTTCACCGCCACCGACGCCTTGAACGCCTTGATCGAAATCATCCGCGGCGTGAGCGACTGATCTCCGGGGGGCGCCATCGCTTGCCACAGTCACCCCGCTTCGCCGGTTTCGCGTCACGCTTTGGCGCTTTAGGCGGCATGATTCAACGAATATCAGATTGTTCATATCGACGGCCCGGCTCAGTTTCTTCCCGGGCCTCGACTCGATGGCGTAATTTGATCCAGGCACGTCTTTTACTCTTGCCAAAATTGTTTCTCGACGTGGCTTTTGGTTTTGCTTCTTAAGCTGCGTCTTTGAACAAGCGATTTGTATTATTGATTCCCGACGTGCGTTTGCATTCAACTTGATCTGTGGTCCGGCATGTGTTCCGTCAGCTCGAGGCGGATTCCCGAGACGTGTTCCGTCAGCTTGAGCTGAAGGACTGGGCGCTCCATTGCGCTAAGAATTTTGTGATCGCGTGGCGACGCGGACGGTATTCAACGAACCCGGTCGCCTCGGCGCGGTTTTGATGAAGGTAGTTCTGAACATGAAAAACGCTCTTCCGTCCCCAGGAAACCAGCCGGGTAAACGGCCGAGCCGCCCAAAGCTTTCCGTGACCCCTGATCTTCTTATATTTTCGGCCGATTTGCGCGCTGACTAGACGAAGAAAGCGAATCTGACTCTCTCGGCACTTGGTGTAGGTGAGCAGATGAATGTGATCGTGATTGATTGCGAGATCCTTGATTTTAACTCCATACCTCAGCGCCGCTTGATCGATCACCTTGTGAATCCGCGATTGAAATCGCGTGAACCAAATCGTCCGGCCGAGCGAAGCCTTCAAAACAATATGAGTCAGTTTTCTCGAATCGAACGGCCGCTTAACTTTCCGGTAATTCAGTGATCCACCATAAACTGACCGCTTTGTGATCCACCAAAGCTTCGTATTTCGTCGCGGATCTTTAAAAAGGGCAAGCTGCTTAGCCATCTGCGGGTTTTCTATCTAATCGGCATTTGTAAGTCAAAATTGTTTTCCATATTAATGCTTTATGTAAATTGTTTTTGTTAATCTATTCTTGTTCCCGAAATTGGGTCTTCAGTCAGGAAATTGTTAACATAGAGTTCTTCTTAAGCGCGTTCTTCGGTCATGAGTTTTGTTATGGAGAGTTCTTCTTAAGCGCGTTCTTCGGTCATGAGTTTTGTTATGGAGAACTCTTCTTAAGCGCGTGCGTGCGTGACGCATTGATATCGCTACTTTTGCGCTCACCGAAAGATGTGACGTTCCGTATGTCGGGCATCGCCGTTTTGCCGCGTAAAGGTGGACGATTGCCTGTTATGTAAAACTAAACACGAATCGCCGAATGTAAGATGAACTTTGATAGGAACTGGTATGCGATTATTGATTCTCGTTATGTGTGTTGTAATGATTCCTGCTTGTGCAACTAATATGAGGCAATGCTTAACTCGAGTAGGAAAAAACCGAGCTTGTTTCCGCGTGGGGAGCGGTTCAGGTATTGTAAAAGGTGGAAGGAATTCTCTTGAAGTCAAAAAGAAGACATACCGCTACTTTTTGATGGCGAGTGCAGTCGCAATTCGGTAATTCACGTGCGGAGGAAATCCAAAGAACATACCGCTACCTTTTGTGCGGATAATGCGTGGTTCGCTCATCAAGAATCGATAGCGGAGGCAAAAAACGCGAGTGGATTGTGAACAAAACGCGCCCAGGCATGCGAACTAATCACGGGCGCGCACGTCCACCGCACGATTTCAGGATCTTTCCATCGCAAGCCGGGAGAGTGCGATTCAGATCGCCGCCGACGAGTGGCGCCGGACCGAAACCATCAAACGTCAAAGTCCAATTCGTAGCGAGACGCCCGTGTACGAGAACGTCCCCGACGACCAACGCCGCCGGCAAGTTTGGTCTCAAGCTCCGAGACCTCGCGTAGCCAGATGAACTCCACGCCGGGGAAAGCTTTGACGCCGCTACCGCGTGCGCCGGCGTCACCACTTCCTCCACCCGCGAAAAGGTATTTCTGGTTGCTCGCCGGCAGGAAAATCTTGGTGAAACCCAGCTTGGCGGCTTCTTTGACACGTTCCAAAGCCATGTGCGCGCCGCGGATTTCACCGGTTAAACCAATCTCACCGAAGAAACAGGAACCGGCCGGGAGCGGGACCTGCAACTCCGAGGAAATAATCGCCGCCACCAGCGCCAAATCTGCAGCTGGCTCGGTGATACGCAAACCGCCCACCACGTTGGCGTAAACGTCGCGATGGGTGAGTGAAATCGAGGTGTGCTTTTCAAGAACCGCCGCCAGCATGTGCACGCGGTTGATATCGATACCGATCGCGGTCCGCCGCGGAGAAGGTAAAGGTGTCGAATGGCTCAAAGCTTGGATCTCGCACAACATGGGCCGAGAACCTTCCATCGCCGCGAAAACCGAAGAGCCGAATCGATTCTCCGCGCGTTGTTCGAGAAAAAATTCCGAAGGATTGGGCACTTCCTGCAAACCTTCGTTGGCCATTTGGAAAACGCCCAGTTCATTGGTGGCGCCGAAGCGGTTCTTCAATGCGCGAAGCAAACGGAACTGCTGATGATGATCACCTTCAAACGACAAAACCGTGTCCACCATGTGCTCAAGCACTCGTGGTCCCGCGAGCGACCCATCCTTCGTGACGTGGCCGATCAGTACCACTGTGACATTTTTATTTTTCGCCAAACTCAACAATCGGGCGGCACACTCGCGCACTTGCGAGACGGAACCAGGCGCTGATTCCACATCAGAAGTGAAAACCGTTTGAATGGAATCCACGATCAAAAGGGCCGGCTGGCGCGCCAGCGTCGTTTCAATAATCGCGTCGATCGAACTTTCACTGGCCAGTTCGACGGATTCGCCACCTAAACCCAAGCGGCGCGCGCGCAAGGCCGTCTGTTGGACACTCTCCTCGGCGCTGACATACAACACCGGCATCTTCCGGCGCCCCAAATGTCCGGCGATTTGCATCACCAAAGTGCTTTTTCCGATTCCCGGATCTCCGCCCAGCAGAATGTAACTGCCTTTCACTAGGCCTCCGCCTAGAACGCGATCCACCTCGCCGATGCCAATGGTCGTGCGTTCGCCCGAGTCGAGGCTAGGCGAGTCGATCAAATTGTAAACGTCCATTCGCGCGTTACGTCCGCTCGAGGAGCCGGATTTCACCCAACCCTTTCGTTCGCTGACGGATTGCTCCTCGACCAAAGTGTTCCACTGTCCGCAATCCGTGCAACGACCTTCCCATTTGGCCCGCTTGGCGCCACAGTTTTGACAGACAAAAAGAGTTTTTGCTTTCGCCATTCCAGCTTCCTATTCAAAGTCGCGGCCAAGCTTTCTGGCCTCGTAATCATTCCAAGTCCCGGATTACAATATGAGTTCCGGCATCATGCAATTAAACAAGTGTTTTTCCATTCTTATTCTGCTCACAGCGTCGTTGGTTTCGTCCGCGCAATCGGAGTATGTTTTGTATCCGGCTCCGCCACCGCCGATCGCTGACGAGGATGCCAAAGAAAATTTTAAAAAGGGCGTCGCCGCCTTCCAGCAAAAAAAATACGACACCGCGGTGGAGTGGTTCATTAAAGTTCCTGAATTGGGCGGCTACTTGTCCCTTTATAAACATTGGTTCCAAGGCCAAGCCCATCTGGAGCTGGGGAATTTTCAGGAAGCCGAGTCGGAATTTCTCAAGCTCTTAAGCAAGCAGGCCTCCACCGAGCTTCAACTGCAGGCGCAGTTTCTCTTGGGTGAAACGGCGATACGGCAAAAAAAGTATAAAGAAGCGATTGAGAGACTCGCTCCGCTTGAAAAAAAATGGCGCCGCTCTTACCGCCTGCCGGAAGTTTTGTATCGTCTCATGATCGCTGATTTGAAGCTCAAGCGAAACGCCCAGGCTTGTAAACGCGCGCGCCAACTTTACGCCAACCACCCGGCCAATTTCCTCGTCGTCGGCTGGGGGGCGGATCTCAGCAAAGTCGAAATCGAAGGCAAGAAACTCCCCTGCACGGCGACGCGCGAGGATTTTTCCAGCCGTATCCGTTCCTTGCAATGGGCGGGCGAGTCGGGAAAAGCCCATCAGGAAATCGCCCAGCTGATTGGAAAATCCGAAGGCGACCGTCTCTCCCTTGACATGATTCTCGCCAACTTTCTGGTGAATGAAGGTTCCGTGGATGATGCTTTAAATAACCTCATTCGCCATTACCCCAAGCAAAAGGGCAATTTGGGATATTTGATGCTCTTGGGAAAGGCGGCCGCCCGATCGGGTGAATACCAGACAGCGGTGGGAGCCTATGAACGCGCGTACTCGCTTTCGCCGCGATCCAAGCAGGGTCGCGCCGCTCTATATCAAGCGGCTTACCTGAGCTATCAATTCCAGGATTACGACGGCGCCGTTCGAAAATTCCAAAAATTCATCAAAGCCAATCCCAAATCGGGTTTGGCGAAAGATGCCCAGTGGCACTTGGCCTGGCTTCAGTATCTTCGCAACGACTTCAAGGGCTCGCTGCAAAAGTTCCAGGATGTGCGCAAAAGTTTAAAAAAGCGCAAGCATTCGGATGTGCTTGAAGAGCGTCTGCTTTATTGGACCGCCATGTCCCATGTTCGCTTGAATCAATTGGAAGAAGCGCGCACGACCTTCGAGTCCATCATCAATAAAAATGCCTATTCTTACTACGGATTGGCCGCGCAAGCGCGCCTGGAATCGATCAAACCGAAACTCACGCAGAAAAAAGACCGTGTAGTAGCATCAATCAAGCCGGCCACGACCGATGGGGCGTCGACGAGCAGTGAAGAAGCGGAAGCGCGTGAGAGTGAAGAAGACTTGGTCGAACCATCGACCGATGAGCCCATGCCGGTGGCGACCGAAGAGGGCGGTGACGTCGAGGGTCTCGTGGCGTCCAACTTTAAAGATCCGGCTCTGCGCGCGCGAATTGATATCGCCAACAACTTGATCGCACTGGGGCTCCATGAGCTTGCCCGTTGGGAATTGATTGAAGTGGAAAAGCGCACGCGTAACGTCAGTTACCTTCGCATGCTCATCAGCGCGTACGAAAAGATCAATTCCTATCATCGCTCGGCGCGGATCGCGGAACTCAGTTTTGGCCGAGAGCGGGAAGTGCAAGGAATGGAAGCCGGTCGCGCCATTTGGACGTCCACCTATCCACAGGCTTACCTGCCGTTTGTCAGCAAGTATGCGGCTCAATTCGGCACTCCGCAGGAGTGGATCTGGGCCATCATGCGTGCCGAGAGTTTGTACAAGCCTGACGTGATTTCTCCCGTCGGGGCCAAAGGTCTCTTGCAGCTCATGCCGTACACCGCACGCAATTTGGTCCGTTTGGCGGGCGATTCAGAAGAGATGCCTTCGCTGATCGATCCGGAATTCAATATTAGGCTAGGTGCGCAATATCTGGCCCGGCTTCATCAAAAATTCGGTGGTTCCCTTCCCCTGTCGGCGGCGGCGTACAATGCGGGGCCCCATCGGGTGGATAGTTGGCTTGTGAACTTCGGGCACCTGGAGACCGACGAGTTCATCGAGCACATTCCGTTTTTGGAAACTCGCAATTACGTCAAAAAGGTTGTCCGATACCATACCTTCTACCGCCGCCTTTACGCGAAGGATCACCAGCCGGTGGCGTACTTGGCGAAGACCCACGGCGTAGCAATTCCCTCCCGTGCTCCCACACGTGAAAACTGGGATTGACTAAAGCGCGTCAACTCGGTGAAAACCGTGTTTGGTTTTCATCAGGAGTTGGTATGGGGAAGCTTCGTTTTATCAGCGTGTTATTCGCGGTGGTATTTGCCGTTACCGCCTGCACCAAAAAGAAATCCGGCAGCCTTGAATACGGCCTCGACGTCAAAGAAACCCTGCGGATCAATCTGAATACGGAACCACCCAGTTTGGATTGGAGCAAATCCTCGGACACCACATCCAGCATGGTTGAAATGAACATCATGGAGGGGCTGATCACCTATAATTTGGCTGATCGTGATCTTTCACCGGCCCCGGCCCTGGCCACTGAATGGAAACCTTCCAAAAAGGGAAAGGTCTGGACGTTCAAGATTCGTAAAGGTGTTAAGTGGACGGATGGAGTGGAATTCACCGCTCAACACGTGATCGACGGCTGGGAGCGACTGCTCAATCCCAAAACCGGCGCGGAGTACGCCTACTTTCTTTTTCCGGTGAAGAACGCTCGGGATTATAACGCCGGTAAAATCAAAGATTTCAATCAAGTCGGTATCCGCATCGTCGGCGACGGTGATCTTGAAGTGGAGTTGGAAAAGCCGCTGGCCTTTTTCCCGCTCATGCTCACCCATCACGCGACCTTTCCCATTCGCAAAGACGTGGTCGAGAAACATGGTGATCGGTGGACGGATCCGGCCAACATCGTCACCTTGGGACCGTATAAATTAAAGATTTGGGACCACGATCGCGCCCTGGTGATGGAACGGTACGATGATTACTACGGTGAAAAGGCCAAGATTAAGTACATCATCGGTTATATGATTAACGAATATTCGACGGCTTTGAATCTGATGCAGAACGGCCGTTTGGATTTTCAACAGAGCTTGCCGTACAAGGAACTTCCGCTTTACCGGCAAAATCCCGGCTATCGGCAAACGCCTTTGATTTCCATGTACTATTACGGTTTGAATATTCGCAAACCGCCGTTTGACAATTTGAAGGTCCGCAAAGCCTTCGCGATGGCGGTCGATCGAAAACAGATCACCGACTTGCTCGCGGCGGGACACGCACCCTTGTCGGGTTGGGTTCCGGCGGGAATGTTTGGTTATGAAAATGATGTCGGCACCAAATTCGATCCCGAAGCGGCGGCGAAACTTCTCGATGAAGCCGGATATAAGGATCGAAGCAAATTTCCCCGAGTGACCCTGGCGTTCAACACGAATGAGAATCACCAGCGGATCGCCGAGAATGTTCAAGCGCAAATCAAAAAGAACCTCGGCGTGGATATTCAGATCGCGAATGAAGAATGGAAGGTTTACTTGAATCGTCTGCGCAACGATACACCCAACATGTACCGCATGGGTTGGCTCGGTGATTATCCGGATCCGGCCACATTCATGGAATTGATGACGAGTTATTCGGAAAACAACTACACCGGATGGAAGAACCAAAAGTACGACGAGTTAGTGTCGAAAGGTGCTTCCGAATTGGATAAGGAAAAACGGCGCAAGATTTATTACGAGGCGCAAAAGCTTCTCACTGAAATCGAAGTGCCGGTGATCCCGATTTATTCGTCGGTTTCACACATTTTGCTTTCGGATCGGGTGGACAATTTCCCGGTGAATTCCATCGAGTATTATCAATTTAAAGGGGTCACATTTAAGTGATCGCCCGGGTTTGGGGTGCCATCGTCGCGATCTTGTTCGCGAATGTGGTCCTGCTGAGTTTTTTCAACTATGAGATTCCCACGGTCTTGTGGTGGGCCTTTGGTCTGTCCACTTTGGGCGGTGCCGCGGTCTATGTTTTTACTAAAGGTTTAACCTTTTATGTTCTGCGCCGGATTTTGGAGGCGATTTTCACCGTCTTCATCATCGCCACGTTGACCTTCGCGTTGTTGCGGGTGCTTCCGGGTGGCCCGTTTGATAGCGAGAAGGCGCTGGCGCCTGAAGTGATGGCGAACCTTGCCAAGAAATACAAACTCGATGAGCCGCTTCTCAAACAGTATGCGGATTACATGGTCGGTTTGGTCCAAGGCGATCTGGGGCAGTCATATAAATATATCAGCCGGGATGTCAGTTCGATCTTAATGGAAAGTCTTCCGGTTTCCGTTCAGTTGGGCGTTTACGCCTTGATCGTGTCCTATCTGATCGGGATTCCCATGGGCATTTTGGCGGGCTGGAAACCCAATTCCTTTTTGGACTTCGCGTGCATGACCTTCGCCATCAGCGGGGTGGCTTTGCCGAGCTTCTTGATGGCGCCGATTTTTATTTTGATCTTCGTGCAATATCTGGGTTGGTTTGAACCGGCGCTTTGGGATGGGCCAGCCTATTACGTTTTGCCGTCGGTGATCTTGGGAATTCGGCCGGCGGCGGTGATCGCGCGCCTCATGCGCGCCAGCGTCCTCGAAGTGATTCACTCGGATTACATCAGGACCGCGAAGGCCAAGGGATTGAGCGCAAGGAAGATTCTTTTTAAACATGTGCTACGCAACTCATTGATTCCGGTTCTTTCGCTCTCCGGACCGTTGGCGGCGGGGATTTTGACTGGATCCTTCGTGATCGAACTGATCTTCGCGGTGCCTGGAGTGGCCAAACATTTGATTTTAGGCGTAACCAACCGGGATTATCCCATGATTTTGGGATCCACTTTGATCTTCTCTTACATTCTGGTGATTGCGAATCTCATTACAGATTTGTTAACCGCCATCGTTGATCCGCGGGTGAAAATGACATGAGTCGACGGGAAGGTAAGAGTTTACAACGGGAAGCTTTCGAGCGGCTTAAGAAAAACCGAGCCGCGCTCGGGTCGTTGTTTGCCATCATCGTTATATCTATGATTGGTGTTCTGGCGCCGTGGATCGCTCCTCATGCATTTGATGAACAATATTTGGATCATGTTCTTGAGGCGCCGAGCTCCCAGTTTTGGCTGGGGACTGACAGCTTGGGTCGCGACATGCTCTCACGTTTGATCTACGGCGCGCGGATTTCAATGGCCGTGGGTGTGATCACAGCGGTGATTTCGCTGATCATCGGCACCATCTATGGCGCGATTTCCGGATGGTTCGGCGGTTGGGTGGACAGCTTGCTGATGCGCTCGGTGGATATTTTGGATTCCATTCCCTCCATCGTGCTTTTAATTTTGGTCAAATTGGTGTTCGACTCCTTCGATATTATTGGAAATCCCGAGCTTAAGGCGCTGACGGGGATGTTATTGGCGCTCTCGTTCACCAGCTGGGTTTCACTCGCGCGCGTGGTCCGCGGCCAGGTTTTGCAAGTGAAGCAGATGGCCTATGTGGAGTCGGCCCGGGCCATGGGGGCATCGGCCTTACGAATGGTCGGCCAGCATATCTTGCCGAATATTCTTGGCCCGGTGATCGTTCTTCTGACGTTTCAGATTCCTTCGAACATTTTGTACGAAAGCTTCTTGAGCTTCCTTGGGCTTGGTTTGCAACCGCCGTATTCCAGTTGGGGTGTGTTGGCCAACGACGGTTGGAGAAGCTTGACTTCATATCCGCACTTAATGATCTCGCCGGGTGTGGCGATCTTCATCACAATGCTCGCCTTCAACCTGTTGGGCGACGGACTCCGCGACGCCTTCGACCCACAAATGCGCGGCCGGTAAAAGGGAGTCCGTAATTTCAAGTCGCAGAGGCCACCTCCGGCGGCTGACTAAGCCACCGGTAGGGCGGCGTCTGGGACGGACTCTGGCTGTATCGCTTTTGCACACAGTCTGACGAGGTGATTTCAGGCACCGATTCCATCAAATAGGCTCATGTGTTCAAAAATTGCCTCACAAGGTTTGGAAAACTTGCGACCGTGAGGCGTGTTCACAACTTGTATGAGCGAATGTTCCAAGAGACACCGCATGCCGAAACGAAGGGCCTGGATCCTGAGCGGTGCTTCGTGGCTGGGCCGGAGACATTGCATTCACGAACACGCGAGGCCCGGTCGCATGTTACACCTTGCAGTCACAAAAAAACGGGAGATGGAAGGGTAAGCCAGTCAATCGGTAGCGGCTCTATACATTAAACCGGAAAAGCATAATGTCGCCGTCTTGCACGACGTAGTCTTTGCCTTCGGAGCGGTACTTGCCCGCTTCTTTGACCGCGGCTTCGGATTTCAGTTGGAACAAATCCTCGCAGTGGTAGGTTTCGGCGCGAATGAATCCGCGCTCAAAATCGCTGTGGATCACACCGGCGGCTTGAGGAGCTTTGGTGCCTTTTTTAATGGTCCAGGCGCGGACTTCTTTTTCACCGGCAGTGAAGTAAGTGATCAGATCCAAGAGCTTGTAACTTTCGCGGATCAGACGGTGAAGGCCCGGTTCCTTGATGCCCATTGAGACCAAAAACTCGCCGCGCTCGGATGGATCAAGCTGTGCGATCTCCGCTTCCATTTGACTGCAGATCATCAGGCTTAAGTTGTTTTCGGAACGCGCGCACTCAGCCACTTTATCCGCCAACACACTTTTTCCGGCCAGGAATTCGTCTTCAGAAACATTGCAGACGTAAAGCACCGGTTTGCTGGTCAAAAGATGCAGTTCCTTCAAAGTGGGAAGCTCGTCTTCCGTCAATTCCACAGAGCGGGCGGGGCGGCCGGCCTGCAAAGCTTCATAAAGTTTCTTACAAGCGCTGAACTCGGATTTGATTTTCGCGTTTTTGGTGGATTGCGCGACTTTTTCGATTTTCTTGTAGCGCTTTTCCACCGATTCCAAGTCGGCCAGCATCAACTCGGTGTTAATCACGTCGATATCCCGAAGAGGATCCACGCTACCGCTTACATGAACGACATTGGGATCATCGAAGCATCTCACCACATGAAGGATGGCATCGGTCTCACGGATATTGGACAAAAATTTATTGCCCAAGCCTTCGCCTTGGGACGCGCCGGCCACAAGGCCCGCGATATCCACGAACTCGATCACGGTGGGCACTTGTTTTTGCGGCTTCACGTACTTGGAGATTTTCTCCATGCGATCATCGGGAACGGTCACAACGCCGACGTTCGGATCAATGGTGCAAAACGGATAGTTCGCGGCCTCGGCTTTGTTCGACGTGAGTGCGTTGAACAAAGTACTTTTTCCGACGTTAGGTAATCCGACGATTCCGCATTTCAATCCCATTTTGAACTCCTCAATTGCGTTCGGCGCGGTTGTACACGGTGGCGGCGCGCTCCAAGCCGCCTTCCACCCAGGTTTCCACCGCTTCGACCAATTCTCCAAACAAGCGCTCGGACAATACGTTCATCTCTTCTTGCGTAAAATTCTGCAAAACGTAATCACTCACCGGAAGCGTGGCACGGACTTTTTGTCCCTCATCGTCCACGAAAACGGGCGGCCGACCCACGCCGATGCGCAAGCGGGCGTAAGCGTCCGAACCCAGCATTTGATGAATGCTCTTCACCCCGTTATGTCCGCCCGGCCCCCGCCGACTTTGAAACCGCAGCTGGCCGAAGGGTAAATCAATTTCATCGTGAGCCACCAGAACATCTTCGAGCGGAATCTTATACATATTCACTATGGCTTGGACCGCCTCGCCCGAAAGGTTCATGTAAGTTTGCGGCTTACAGAGCAACACTTGGTGGGAGCCGATGCGCACCTTCATGGTTTCGGATTTGAATTCCGATTTGAAGCGGGGTGAGTCGCCAAAATGGCCCGCCAGAACATCCACTAACATGAACCCGATATTGTGACGGGTGAGTGCATACTTGGGGCCGGGATTGCCCAATCCCACAATGAGCTTCATCCAGCCCTCGGAAGATTATTTTTTCTTTTCGGCAGCGCCGGCGTCCGCAGCCGGAGCAGCTCCAGCGGCGGGAGCCGCGGCGGCACCAGCTTCGGGCGTGGCGGCCGCTTCCGAAGTGGGCGCGATTTCTTCTTCTTTAACTTCCGCACAAGTGACTATGGTCTCATCCATGCTGGTGACGACCTTCAAGTTCTCGGGGAACTTAATATCAGAAACGTGCATCGAGTCGTTCAATCCCAAGTCGGTCACGTCCAATTCGAAGAAGGGTGGAATTTCCAAAGGCAAACATTCGATTTCAACTTCACGGCGAACCACGGTGACGAGACCGCCGTCGGCCGTTCCGCGAGCTTTTCCGGTAATACGAACTTCAACATTCACGCGCACTTTCTGAGTCATATCGGGCGCGAAGAAGTCCATGTGAACGGGCCGGCGGGAAACGGGGTGAATATCCATCGACTTACGCAAAACGCGCATGCCGTTTAATTCACCGTCGGTCGATTCAAATGTGAAGATCGAGTTTTCAAATCCTGTCTTGGCATATTTCACGGCGTCGGTTTCAGGAATCGAAATCGTCAAAGGTTTGGTTTTCGGTCCATAAACGATCGCGGGAACGTAGCGACCCTTACGCAGTCCGCGGGCGACGCCTTTTCCGGCCACCCGAGTGTTGGCTTTAATTTTGATTTCTTGCGTGCTTGCCATGGGAATCGCTCCTCTTTCTCGTCTTCCTCAAACTAGTTATCAAACAATGCGCTGACCGAATCGTACGTGTAAATCCGGCGAATCGCTTCCGCGACCACCGGGGCCACCGAAACCACCTTGAATTTAGGTGAATTTCGAGCCGCTTCCTTAAGCGGGATGGTGTCCGTCACCCAAACTTTCTCAACACCGCTCTCTTGCAAACGAGTGAGGGCGGGACCAGAAAGAACAGGGTGGGTGGCGACGGCAAAAACCCGTTTTGCCCCATTGTTAAGCAGGCTGTCAACCGCCTGGACCAGGGTTCCGGCGGTATCGATCATATCGTCTAATATAACCGCCGTTTTGCCCTTCACATCACCGATCAGGTGATACGCTTTCGCCTCATTGGGGCCGGTCCGGCGCTTATCGATAATGGCAATGGACGATTCAATGCGCTTGGCAAAAGCCCGGACCCGCTCTACCCCGCCCGCGTCCGGACTGACGCAGACATACTCATCGCCATAGCCCATTTCCTCGCGCCAGGCGCGAGCCAGCGTGGGGATGGCGAAAAGGTGGTCCACCGGGCCGTTAAAGAACCCCTGGATCTGCGAAGCGTGGAGGTCCACCACAACCAGCCGGTCCGCTCCAGCCGTGGCCACGAGTTCCGCCACGCATTTGGCCGAAATCGGGGCCCGGGGCGCCACTTTGCGATCCTGGCGGGCGTAACCGTAGTAGGGCATGACCAGGGTGATTTCCGCCGCGGACGCCCGTTTGAGGGCATCCAGTATCATAAAGCACTCCATATAATTTTCATTGACCGGCGGATTCGTGCTTTGAATCAAGAAGACATTGCAACCACGTACACTCTCATGAATTTCCACTTGCACTTCGCCATCGGCGAAACGTCCGATGTCGCAGTGACCGAGTTCCACGCCCGCGCATTCGGCGACTTTGCGCGCGAACTCAATATTTGAATTGCCTGAGAAGATCTTCATTCGAGTCATGGGACTGAGAAACTTATCCCAGTATTAAACCCGCATCAAGGCGATTAATTGGCGTATCGCTTGTGCCCGGTGGGAGAGCTGATTTTTTACCGCTGGGCCCAATTCGCTGAAAGTTTGATCATGTCCATCGGGGATGAACACGGGATCATAACCGAATCCTGACGTCCCCCGCGCTTGGGTCGCGATCTGACCCGTCACGATCCCTTCAAGCGTGTGCTCGTTTCCATCCGGATCATAAGCCACCAAAACGCAGCGAAATTGAGCTTTTCGGTTCTGCGGTGTTCGGATCTGCACCATTTTCAGGAGTTTCGCGACGTTCTCGCGATCCGAGGCCTTATCTCCCGCATAGCGCGCGGAATGGATGCCAGGTAATCCACCAAGCCCTTCAACTTCGAGCCCGCTGTCATCGGCCACAACCCACGTGCCGGGTTTAAGGGCTTTCAAGGCGCGGGCTTTGATTCGGGCGTTTTCTTCGAAGCTCTGCCCGGTTTCCGGTGGGCTGGAGTAATAGCTCAGCTCGCCGGCGGAATGGATCTCCACGCGGTCACCCATCAGACTTTTAAATTCGTTCAATTTACCTGTGCTCGTGGTGGCGATCCAAAGCGCGGTGCTCATGACATTTTGAGGGGAAAAATCGGGCCGACGATTTCCGCCTGCCGCATGAAAATCTCGCGGCAACCGGCGGCCGCGACCATCGCCATTTCATCCATCTGGTTCTTGCTGAAGGCGCCGCTTTCCGCCGTGCCTTGCACCTCAACGAAGTCGCCGGAGTTGGTCATCACAAAGTTCATATCCGTCTGACAGGCGGAATCTTCGTCATAATTCAGATCCAACAAAACCTGGTCATTTAATAATCCCACGCTGATCGCTGAAACATAATGCTTCAACGGAACGGTTGTGATTTGTCCTTGGTTTTTCAGAAAATTCAAGGCCAGCGCCAAGGCCACGAAGCCACCGTTGATGGCCGCTGTGCGGGTTCCGCCATCGGCTTGGATCACATCGCAATCCACCTGGATCTGCCGTTCGCCAAGGGCTTTAAGATCCACGGCCGCTCTTAAACTTCGTCCGATCAGGCGCGAGATTTCCTGGGTGCGTCCGCTGCTCATGGCGCGCTCGCGCGAAATCCGGGTGTGGGTGGAGCGGGGAAGCATCCCATACTCGGCGGTCACCCAGCCACTTCCGGTCCCACTCAACCACTTCGGCACCGACGGATCGACGGAAGCCGTGCAGATGACCCGCGTGTGTCCAATCTCGATTTCCACGCTTCCTTCGGCATAGCGAATCACTTCGCCGCGCAAACGAAGCGGACGTAACTCATTGGTTTTTCGATTGTCTAAACGCATGGACTGCTGTCTTAAGGGCTCACGATGGCTTTGTCCACCGATTCTTTGTAAGCAATCAACCCCTGGTGGAGATCCTGGGCCATCTTAAGAAGTTTTTGGTCATCGGTCAGGTCCACGAAGTCCTCACTGTTTGAAAGAAAGCCGAGTTCAACTAGAGAGGAGGGCGTGGTCACTTGCGAGAGCACGAAAAACGGAGCCTGACGAACACTGTTGTTGCGGCCTTTGCGGGTTCCGCGCCAGCGCATCTTCAAGGACTTGGCCAGCTTGGAGCTGCGCCAGACACGGTGGCCGCTCAAGAGATCGAACACGATCGAGGACACATCCGGCGGATAGGAGTTCTGATCCAGAAACGGGTAGGTGGGAACATCCGAGGAGTTGCCGGACTCGAGAAAATTTTCCTGGTGCGCCAAGTAGAGGGATTCGTCGTCGGCATGAAGTTGATTCTGAAAATAAAACTCCGCTCCTTTGGCTCGAGGATCCGGGGATGCGTTCACGTGGATGCTGAGTAAAACGTCGGCATTATGCTCTTTGGCGGCGCGGGCCCGCTCGGTCAGAGAAACTGTTCGATCCGTCGAACGGGTCAAAATCGGACGAAATGACCGGTCATTTTTTAACATCGCGTGGAGCATTAACCCCACTTTCAAGGTGATATTTGACTCATGTACATGACGGCGGGTGGCGCCTTTGTCTCGTCCGCCATGACCGGGATCGATCATCACGGTCATCGGTGTCGCCGCCATAACTTCACAAGAATGGGCAAAGGCGAGAAGAATGACGGATTTAATGAGCATAGACCCTTAATTTTAAGTTTTTGCACGAGCGTAACGGAGTCTTGCCGGACCTTCTCTTGGCCTTCGAAGAGCAAAAAAAAAGCGACCTGGAGGGTAAGGAGGGGGACCAGGTCGCCAAGGGGGGAACCTTTCGCTTAAGCAAGTGGGGTGCCAAAACGTTTTACGCTTCATGAAGAATTTAGAGCACTTGTCATGTAACGCAGTGCACAAGTATGGTTTAATAGCGGTTCTAAAATGGGTTGATGAGGAAATTTGTGCAGCCCTAAGTGCGGCGTTAAGACTCGAGCTTCAGCCTCCGACAAGACTTTTAGAGGAGAGGCCATGCGACACGTTGTTTACTTAGTTCTTGTCATCGGCTGCGTTTTGCTTTCGCCGGCGGCGACAGCGGATGATGATTTTGACGTACAAGCTGAAGAAATAATGGGCGAAGCGGACGCCACCTCCGAGCAAGCGAAAGCTTTGCGAGACCGGGCCGCCCGCGAGCGCGCCGAGCGAGATGCATTGAAAGCTCAAGCCGCGAAGGACAAAGCCGCCGCGATCGCCCGAAAAGCTCAAGCGACCAAAGAAATCAAAGCCCTTGAAGCGGAAATCGCTCAGCTCACGAAAGACCAAGCCCGTTATAAAAAAGAAAGTGCGGCCGCGCTCAAAGAGATCGCCACACTTGATAACAAGGTGAAAAATCTCACCACCAAGGTTGAAAAACTGCGTTCACAAAATGAAACACTCAAGCAAATGCGTGAGGAGCAGAAGAAAAAACTGTCCGAAGCTTCCACCAAAATGGGTGATTTGAAAGTCGAAGACGATAAGCTCACCCTCGAGGTGGAAAACGCACGCAAGGATTATAAATTTAAAGAAGGGCAGCTCAAAGAAGCCACCGCACGCTTGAAGAAGGTGGAAGCCGATACGGCTAAACGCAAAGCCGCCAATCTTCGCAAGCTTGAAGAACTGAAGGCCAATTACAACGCCGCCAAATTGAAAGCGGACGAATATGAGCGCAAGGTGATCGCGCAAGAGCAGGAAGTCGCGCGGCTTCAAGACCGGATCCGCGAAGCTGAAATCGAAGCTGAGGACGCTCGCGAGCGGGCGAAAGAAAAGGCGGCCCGTGCCGCCGCGGCCAAACGCAAAGCGGCCTCATTGGAAAAGCGCGTTCCTAAGAAAGCCAAACCGAAATCCAACTAATCTGACATTTTCGGATTGTGAAAGACGGCGGCCACTTCGTGCCGCCGTTTTTTATCCAGTTGCCAATGGAAACGCTCAATCGGTAAACCGGCGCACCATTCGCCGTTGGTCAGGTGATCGATGCGGGTGTTGCCATGGGTGCTGAACTCGTCGTGGTAGCTCGCCCAGTACCTGTCGCGCAGGAGACGGCGGAGTTCAAAAAGATACTCGCGCCATTCCTCTTCGCTCGCTTGGCCTTCCAAGAGGACCTGCCCCAGGACATTGCAAAATAAGAAAACGGCGTCCGGATGGCTCAGTGCCACTGATTTCAAAGGCATAAGGGACAGCCTTCGATTTTCCCAAAACAAATTCCGCCGCACGAAATTCACCTCAAGCGGTGAATGGCGCCAGTTGAAAAGCCGGCTGGCGAGCGGATCAAGATCATAGGCCGTGATCTTCGAAAAACCTCTCAGCCAGGCGGTGGGGAGCGTATATCCAGCGCTAGGACCCAGTAAAACCAGCTCGTTCTTCGGGCATGGCCAGTTGGCGAGCCAGCCTTCCAGAGCGGTTTGAAAAGGCCGCCAGAGATGGCGATGGCGAAGCGCACGCCAGTGATAATAAAGACCGCCGGACGGCCGCAGAATCATACGAATCCGTGCTTTTTCATCCACTCGTTGTCGAGGAATTTGGTCATATAATTGCGCACGCCATCGGCGAGAACGACCACGCAATTTTGACCGGCGTCGAGGTCTTTAGCCACTTGTAAAGCACCCCACATGGTGGCCCCACTGGATCCACCCACCAAAAGGCCCTCTTCGCGGATCAAGCGGCGAGCGGTTTGGAAAGACTCTTTATCTTCAGTTTTCACCCACTGGTCGATCAGCGAGCGATCCAAGACTTCAGGAATGAAATCATAGCCGATACCCTCAACGAGGTAAGTGCCCACTTGGTCTCCGCCAGCCAGAATCGAACCCACCGGGTCGACGCCGACGATCTTGCATTTCGGATTATGCTCTTTCAAACGTCGAGCGATGCCGGTGATCGTTCCACCGGTTCCCGCCGAGACCACCACCATGTCCACTTTACCGTCGAGATCCTCGATGATTTCCGCTCCCGTGCCGTGGTAGTGGGCATCGGGGTTCGCGGGATTGGAATACTGGTCGAGAATGTGGGCCCGGGGGATTTCCTTTTGAAGCCGTTTGGCCACGCCGATGTGACTTTCCGGCGAATCCCAGGCGGCCTCGGTGGGTGTGCGGATGATTTCCGCGCCGAGCGCTTCAAGGATGACCTGCTTTTCGCGGCTCATCTTTTCAGGAAGTGTGATGATCACCCGGTAGCCGAAAACGGCGCCGGCGAGAGCGATTCCGATACCCGTATTGCCGCTGGTGGGTTCAATCAGCGTGTCACCCCGTTTGATGCGGCCGGTTCTCTCCGCTTCCTTAACCATGTTGTAGCCGATCCGGTCTTTAACGGAGCCGCCCGGGTTTAGAAATTCGCACTTGGCGTACAGGTTACATTTCAGACCCTGGGCCATAGTATTGATGCGGACCAATGGGGTATGGCCGATCACTTCCAATATATTGTTGTATTTCATTCCCGCTCCTTGTCCGCTACAGGTAGTGCCATCGAACACGCTTATTGTCATTATTAACTAGAGCCCGAACTCGGTTTCAATTGGGTTTCACAATGAGATGTCTTCGACAAAAGGCTTCAAGAAAGGCGGTTTTGGGCTTAATTTAGCATCAGTGAAATCCCTTATCCATGCCCCTTTATTTGAGAGTTACCGGATCGCCAACATTGTTGGGGAGCCGGGCCTGGCCAGGCGCTTGCGGGAGATGGGGTTTCATATCGATTGCACCGTACGTCTTTTGGGGCGTGCTCCATTCAATGGACCGCTGATCGTGCAGTTGCATGATAGCGTTCTGGCCTTGCGCAGCGCTGAGGCCGAATGTCTTCAGATTCGTTAGACATGCCGGAAACTCTCGCACTCGTAGGCTCCCCGAACTCGGGTAAAACAACGCTTTTTAACTGGCTCACTGGGTCCCGTGCCAAGACTGTGAACTATGCGGGGAGCACGGTTGAATGCCACCAGGGGCGAAGCCTTCCCGTGTATGGTGATCCTCTAAAAATCCTTGATACACCCGGCATTTACAGCCTTCAGCCCCATGGTCCCGATGAAGAAGTCACATTCAAGGCGCTGACCGAGCGTCAGGATGTGAAATCGGTGATCGTGGTCATCGATGGCACGCAATTGAATCGCCAGCTTTATCTCATTCGGCAAATCCTCGAATTAAAAATTCCCTTCATTGTGGCGTTGACCATGGTCGATCTGGTTCGCGGGTCGGGCCGCACGATCAACGTTCAAAGATTAAGTGAGCTCATTGGCGCGCCGGTGATCGAAATCGACGGCCGTCTCGGTGGCGGTGTGAAGGAGGTTTTGGCCTGCGCTCGGGAGATGGCCAGGTTCAACGGGACTCCTCGCGCGAACGGCCGAGTTTTGGATTGGGATGCGGACCGCATTGAAAAGGAAATCGCCATCAGTGAAGCGTGGACCAACGAAGTTCTTCAATCCACGAACAAAGAGAAATCCTTCGATCGATTGCGCCGTTGGGATCAGTGGTTTTTACATCCCGTTTGGGGATTGGTGGCATTTGTTGTCATCATGGGCGCGCTCTTTTCGTCGATTTTTTGGCTCGCGGCGCCTCTCATGGATTTGGTCGACGAGATTTTCTCAACGGCTTCAAACTTTTCATTTGAGGCCCTGGGACAGGGGTGGCTGGCGGATTTCGTCGCCAACGGAATTATTTCCGGCGTCGGCGCGGTTTTGGTTTTTGTTCCCCAAATATTCATTCTCTTTGTCGGATTGATTTTGCTTGAAGACTCAGGCTATCTCGCTCGCGCCGCCACCATCGTGGATCGGCCGTTGCAAAAAATAGGGCTTAGCGGGCGATCCTTCGTGCCCATCTTGTCGGGCTTCGCGTGTGCCGTGCCGGCGGTCATGGCCACTAGGAACATTCGTTCACCCCGCGAGCGATGGATCACGGTCTTTATTTTGCCTTTCATGACTTGTTCCGCCCGGCTTCCTGTCTATGCGCTCTTGCTGACCTTTCTTTTCGCCGGATCGGCCAGTTGGAAGGGCGGATTGGCGATGGCGGGGCTTTATATCGGCGGTTTGATTTCAGGTGGTGTCGCGGCCGGCATCCTGAATCGGATCGTGCGCACAAGCGGCGGTTCACATTTTCTCATGGAACTCCCGTTTTATCGCCGACCGAAAATGGCGTTTGTCTTACGTCAAGCGGCCCGCCGAACGACCTCGTATGTGCGAAAAGCGGGGCCGACGATTTTTGCATTTGTCATGGTGCTTTGGGTTGGAACGCACTTTCCCCATATCGATGGGGCCACGCCCACCGAACAACTGGAACAAAGTGTGATCGGTCGGGTCGGACAAGTGATCGAACCTGTCTTCACCCCGATGGGATTGGATTGGCGGGCGGGGCTGGGTATGGTCTCGGCCTTTGTGGCCCGCGAGGTTTTTGTTTCCTCGCTGGCGGTGATTTTCAGTATCGCTGATGAGAGCGAGGATTCCCTTCGTGCGGGACTTTTGACCAAAATGCGCGAAGCGGTGGGGCCGGACGGAACTCCGCTGTTCACGATCGCCAGCGTGTCCGCGTTGATTATTTACTTCATGCTCGCGCTTCAATGCCTTTCAACGACCGGCGTGACTTGGCGGGAAATGTCGTCATGGCGGTTTGCTTTAGTGCAACTCGTAACTCTGAATTTGGCGGCCTATGGCGCGGCCGTTGTGGTCTACCAGGGCCTTTCGGCCCTTGGCTTTGGCTAGTAGCTCAGCCGGTACGCGAACCAAAGATCGAAGAGCAGATCCAGCGAGCCGTCTTCGTACCCGATCACGGATTTCATTTTTGTCTCGTTACCCCAGTTGTCGGTTTCCGCGTAATCCGTGGAGTAGTTCAAATCGATGAACTGAATCCGGTAGGAGTTTAAAGTGCGAAGCTCATCGGGTTCCGAGTGGCCGTTTTTATTGTAGTCGGTCCAGAGACGGAGACGGTGGAACACGCGATCGTCACGGGTGATGAAGCCGTCGTTGTTGTCGTCATACTTGGCCAGCGCCTCATAACCATTTTCGGCGAATCGGCCATCAGGACCCAGCGTGCGGCTACCGAAGAGTTGGTCAATTCCTTTAACTTCGCCGTCACGATCGGGGAGCGTGATGAAGGCGTAATCATCATTGGTGAACCAGGAGATTCGAACGGGAACATAGTTGTTCAAAGCACCCAACAGATCGAAGAAAATGCCTCTCGCTTTATCCGTCAGCGTGATGGGTTTGGGGTCATTCACGTTTGATGTCAGATGAACAACAAGAGGAGACTCCACTCGATCGCAAAATTGGTCTTTTTGGTCGCCAGCGGTGGGATTATTGTTCGCCGCCCAGTGCACTTCAAGGCGGGAGTAATTGGGTTGATAGTAAGTCAGTGTGCGATTGTTGACGTACACCTCGGGTCTGACCAATCCGTGGCTGGGCACCACGCTTGGACAAAGCGCTCGAAGTTGGTCGAGCGAGAAAGTGTCTTGCGTGATAAGAGCACGGATCGCGACTTTATCGGTGGAGCAAAGATAACCATTGACCGCGAGCTGAATCGGTTCGTTGAGGTTGTACGCTTTTTTGAAGTTCGAACGACCTTGGATGTTCACATTTTCATCCGAGCAGTAGAGCCAAACTTTTTCGGTGGATTGACCTGGAGTCACTAAATAGGCTGGCTTGCTTGTATCGCCCATCAAAGGCGCTGAACCGGTATTTCCGGGCAAGCCCGGGATGTAAGGATTCATACCGCCGGGCATGTTCGAACCGTTGCTGCTACCGTTTCCTGAACCGGTGCCACCGCCCATTCCAGGGATCGTGGGTTGAACGAGACCACCATTCGCGGGGCCGCCGGAACCATTGGGCTGACCGATGTTTCCATTGGCGGGGCCACCGGGACCGTTCGGTTGACCGATACCGCCA
This sequence comes from Bdellovibrionales bacterium, assembly GCA_041690295.1. Lineage (GTDB taxonomy): Bacteria > Bdellovibrionota > Bdellovibrionia > Bdellovibrionales > UBA1609 > JALHOQ01. Next base: position 17,666 of record JAWLHR010000017.1, on the reverse strand, counting down.
TAGGCATCACCGCCGCCATTTGGTTGATTGATGTTTCCGTTGGCGTCATCACCTTGCGGAATATTTCCATTCGCTTCATCGCCGAATACGCTGGTGCCACTGAGTTTTTCCGCCTTCTGCGTGGAGAATGTGGTTTTAGAACAAGCCGATAATGAAAGTGCCAGAGTCGCGAGCATCACCGGGAGCGTATTATTGAAATTCACTAAATACCTCCATTGATGGTTGGCCTTCACGTCCCGGAATTTCAGTGGATAAGTCCATAATACGGCACTCAAACTGTCTGGTAAATGTACAGTTAGTGGTCGCCACCCTGTCAGCGAAATTGACAAAAATTATTTAGTAAATCATAAGACTTACGAAACATTTTACACTTTCTCATTTTGAGAAAGCCGGTTTTTGTCAACTCTCTGTACGAAAAGTTGAGTGGATGCTTGGGCTCTTATTCGCTTTGTGAATGGTCTAGAATGTTGCGAACCAGTTCGCTTGTGAACGTTAATAAATTCGGTTTATCGTTTCAAAATGAGATTTCAAAGTTTCTTGAAGTATCAAAATGCGCTCTGATTTCATGTCAAACTGGGACAAGTAAGGCGTTTCAGCCTAAGACTGACCATTAAGCCAGTGTGAGTTTAATCCGATATAACCATATAGTGCGTAACTTCCAAGTTACGTTACTTCAATAGTACGTTGGCTGAGGGGGTTGTTTGAACGTTTGCACCGGTACTTTATATACGCTGATCCTGATTGGGTCTTTCGTGGTTCATGCGCAAAGCGCTCCGGTTAAGCTGAACGTGAGTGGTGTTCTCTACAACTCGAGCGGCGCCCCCATTATTCAGAACAGCGTTGATTTCAAACTCGAAATTCTCGATGAGAACGAGACCTGTGTTCTCTATAGTGAGACGCACACGGCGGATTTGTCCGGCTCAAAGGGCGGATTCTCCTTGGTCATTGGTGAGGGCAATCCGCGCCAGAATCATCTGGATGCCGGCAGCCCGAACGATCTGAGTTGGAAAATTTTCGAAAACTCCGGAGTGGCGACAGGTGGTTTTACCGGTTGCACGGCTGGTGTGACTCTGGCCAGCGGATCGTTGCGAAAGATTCGCGTGTCCTACGACTTAGGCTCCGGCATGACCGCATTGACACCCAATGTTCCCCTGACTTCTTCCGCGTACGCCCTCTACGCCGATACGTTGCAAGGAAAATCCGCTTCGGATTTCATTCAGGTCAAAGACGATGCGGGAACGGATCTGAACCAAGCTAATGTGGAAGACGTATTCTCGGCGACCAATTATCCCAAATTACAAAACTTACTGAATAACACCTTCAACGCGCCTTATTCATTTAACGGCCAAGTGATCTCGAATGTGGGAAGCCCCACATCGGCGACTGATGCGGTGAACCGAGGTTGGGTGGATTCCCATGTGGGTGATAAGTCGGCCGATTTATCCGGTGTGGGCGCTAATACGAACGATGGCCACACGCTCATCTGGGATGCGGCCAATAACAAGTGGACCACTGGAGTGCCTTCAGCGGTCGATAACACCAAACTTCCTCTCGCCGGCGGTACGATGCAGGGTCCGATCACCATGGGCGGAAACAACATCGAGTTAGCTGGCCATATCACCATGGATAATCAGCGCTACTTGACCCTTGGTCGATTCACGACGGCTCAAGAAGGTGGCTTGGGCGCAGCCCATGCGGGATCGATTTTTTATAATACGGATTTGAACACGGTTCGTTTGTGGAACGGTTCGGCTTACGTGGGCTTTGACGCCGGTGGGGCCGCAGGTGGTGATTTAACCGGTACTTATCCCAATCCCACGATCGCCAATGAGGCCGTGACCACGGCAAAGATTGATGATGAAGCGGTCACTGAGCCAAAGATCGCGGACAATGCGATCAGTGCCCGCACCGTGGACCAAGCTGGTATGGGCAAAAATCGTCTGGTCATCAGCGACAGTTCGACGGGTGAGACTTTGAAATTTAAGACCTGCGCCTTGAACGAGATTCTTCGTTGGGGCGCGGATGGTTGGGAATGTGTGACAGTTCCCACGGCGATGGGCGCATCTGGCGTCACCGCCGGAGTTTACGGAAGCACCACAAGTGTGGGTCAGTTCGGTGTGGATGCGCAAGGGGTTGTGACCTTTGCTCAAGACGTGGCGATTAATTTTCCTGTTACATCAGTTGCAGGAAAAACCGGTGCGGTGACTTTGGATGTGGGTGATATTGGTTCAGCCGCTGGCAAGTATTTCACTTACGCTCCGAACAACGTGGCTTGCGGCAATCAACAAATCTTAAAGTGGAATGGCTCCGCCTGGCTTTGCGCCGATGACGATAACGGCGGTGGTACGATCACCGAAGTGGTCGCCGGAACAGGACTTTCTGGTGGTGGAACTTCGGGCGTTGTGACCGTAGACCTGGACGACACAGGTGTTACAGCACAATCCTATGGTTCCGCCACGGCTGTGGCGAAATTCACCGTAGATGCTCAAGGTCGTTTAACTGCGGCCAGTGAAGAAACGATTGCCATTCCGACAACAGCGCTTACTCAAACCGGTGCGACTAATCAACAAGTGCTCAAGTGGAATGGCAGTGCCTGGTTGCCCGCCGATGATAATGACTCAACCGATGCGACCAAGCTTCAAGGTCGTGACATTGCCTCAACAGCTCCGAACGACACCGAAGTCTTAATGTGGAATCAATCATCGAATGCTTGGGAGCCGCAACCGGTTCCGTCAGCGCCGGTGTCATCAGTCGCAGGTAAGACTGGCGCTGTGACCTTGGATGTGGGTGATATTGGCTCAGCCGCTGGCAAGTATTTCACTTATGCTCCGAACAACGTGGCCTGCGGCAATCAACAAATATTGAAGTGGAATGGCTCCGCCTGGCTTTGCGCCGACGACGATAATGCCGGCGGCGACATTACCGAAGTGGTCGCCGGAACAGGACTTTCTGGTGGTGGAACTTCGGGCGTTGTGACCGTCGACCTGGACGATACAGGTGTGACAGCGCAGTCGTACGGCTCCGCCACGGCTGTTGCGAAGTTCACGGTGGATGCTCAAGGTCGTTTAACCGCAGCCAGTGAAGAAACGATTGCCATTCCGACAACAGCGCTTACTCAAACCGGTGCGACTAATCAACAAGTGCTCAAGTGGAATGGCAGTGCCTGGTTGCCGGCTGACGACAATGACTCAACCGATGCGACCAAACTCCAAGGTCGTGACATTGCCTCGACGGCTCCGAATGACACTGAAGTTTTGATGTGGAATCAATCATCGAATGCTTGGGAACCTCGCCCGGTTCCTTCAGCTCCGGTCACTTCCGTTGCAGGCCGAACCGGTGCGGTGACTTTGGATGTGGGTGATATTGGTTCAGCCGCTGGAAAGTACTTCACTTACGCTCCGAACAATGTGGCTTGCGGCAATCAACAAATATTGAAGTGGAATGGCTCCGCCTGGCTTTGCGCCGACGACGATAATGCCGGTGGCGATATTACAGAAGTGGCGGCGGGTACAGGACTTACTGGTGGCGGCACTTCCGGTGCTGTCACAATTGATCTGGATGATACAACCGTGACGGCTGGCACCTATGGTTCTTCATCTGAAGTGGCCACTTTCGAAGTCGATGCTCAAGGCCGATTGATTGATGCTGAGTCGGTGGCGATCTCCATTCCCTCGACAGCGATCACGCAAACCGGTGCGACTAATCAACAAGTGCTCAAATGGAATGGCAGTGCTTGGTTGCCCGCTGACGATAATGATTCGACTGATGCGACCAAAATCCAAGGTCGTGACATTGCCTCAACAGCTCCGAACGACACCGAAGTTTTAATGTGGAATCAATCAGCGAATGCTTGGGAACCAAGACCAGTGCCTTCAGCTCCGGTGACTTCAGTCGCAGGCCGAACCGGCGCTGTGACCTTGGATGTAAGTGATATTGGTTCAGCCGCTGGCAAGTACTTCACTTATGCCCCGAACAACGTGGCCTGTAGCAATCAACAAATCTTAAAGTGGAATGGCTCCGCCTGGCTTTGCGCCGATGACGATAACGGCGGTGGTACGATCACTGAAGTCGCAGCCGGCACAGGTCTTACCGGTGGCGGCACTTCCGGTGCTGTCACAATTGATCTAGACGACACAGGTGTGACCGCGCAGTCGTACGGCTCCGCCACGGCTGTTGCGAAGTTCACGGTGGATGCTCAAGGTCGTTTAACCGCAGCCAGTGAAGAAACGATTGCCATTCCGACAACAGCGCTTACTCAAACCGGTGCGACTAATCAACAAGTGCTCAAGTGGAATGGCAGTGCCTGGTTGCCGGCCGACGACAATGACTCAACCGATGCGACCAAACTCCAAGGTCGTGACATTGCCTCGACGGCTCCGAATGACACCGAAGTTTTGATGTGGAATCAATCAGCGAATGCTTGGGAACCTCGCCCGGTTCCTTCAGCTCCAGTGTCCTCAGTTGCGGGTAAAACCGGTGCTGTGACCTTGGATGTGGGTGATATTGGCTCAGCCGCTGGCAAGTACTTCACTTATGCTCCGAACAACGTGGCTTGTAGCAATCAACAAATCTTAAAATGGAATGGCTCCGCGTGGCTTTGCGCCGATGACGATAACGGCGGAGGCACGATCACTGAAGTCGCGGCCGGTACAGGTCTTACCGGTGGCGGCACTTCCGGTGCTGTCACAATTGATCTAGACGACACAGGTGTGACCGCTCAGTCGTATGGTTCCGCTACGGCTGTCGCTAAATTCACGGTCGATGCTCAAGGTCGCTTAACCGCGGCCAGTGAAGAAACGATTGCGATTCCGACAACAGCGCTTACTCAAACCGGTGCGACTAATCAACAAGTGCTCAAGTGGAATGGCAGTGCTTGGTTACCCGCGAATGATGCGTCTCTCGACCTTGTCGCCGGTACGGGAATCATCATTGACGGCGCGGGAAGCGAGAAGACAATTTCCGTTGATGTCGGTATCACCGCCAATAAGATTCCTCAACTTGGCGCCAACGGAACCCTCGCTTTGGGAACATCAAGTGTGACTCCCGGTGCCTTGCTTGACCTTTGGGGCACGACATCGGACACCAGTTCACTTCTCGTTCCCCGCGCGGACACCTCAAGCCGCCCAACCAATGCGGTTGACGGTATGATCCGTTACAACACGTCTTTGGCGAAGTTTGAAGTTTACGAAGACGGACAATGGACCAACATGGTCAGTAGCGGCGCGGACAATCTTGGTGATCACACGGCCACGGCGAACATTAAACTCAATGACAATTGGCTGAGCAATGATGGTGGTAATGAGGGGATCCGCGTTGATAACTCAGGCAATGTGGCCATTGGAACTTCAACTGCGAATCGTCGTTTGACTATCGCTTCGGGAGGTTCTGGGCCTAACATCTCGATCGGCGCCCAAGTCTCGGATCCCACTTGGTCCGCGTTTTACTTCAATAATTCACCCACCTATGAGAACGCTTCCTTCCTGAGTGATGGTACGAGTTTGAATATCAACCGGGTTACGGGTGGCGATATTTACTTCTCTGAAAACGATTCGACACGACAAATGGTCATCAAGGCCGGAGGCCGCGTCGGAATTGGAACGGCAACGCCGAATTCCGGATCAATCCTCGACATCTATGCGACTGGATCAACGAGTTCAATCATCATCCCCCGCGACACACAAGCCAACCGCCCGAGTGGTGTGAACGGTATGATCCGTTACAATACGGATTCGAATAAATTCGAAGTCTATCAAAACAGCGCTTGGGTCGACATGGTTGGCAGCGGCGCGGATAATCTGGGTGATCATACGGCCACGGCGAACATCAAACTCAACGGCAATTACCTTAGTAATGATGGCGGCAATGAAGGTCTCCGAATTGATAACGACGGCCGGGTGTATTTACCTGGAGATATAGATGCTTCACTAGGCACCGGCGGGAATCTGGTCATTGGTGATGTCTCCGGATTGAACTTGACGATCGACGACAACGAAATTTTAGCGCGCAACAACGGCGCGAATAGTGATCTCTATATTCAAAATACGGGCGGGACCACGTACTTCAAAGGTTCGACAAGAGTTAACATGGAGGATGGCGCGGCCGCCGGCACTCACAGCTTGTTGGGCGCGTATCGTGACGGCGGAAATTCTTCTGGCGTGGCCTTGGGATACATGGCCAATGGAACAACCGATACCGCGGGCCTGATCCGCGCGATGGGTGACAATCCGGATTTGGTGATTGCCAATTCAGATGGCATTGAACGGGTCAGAATCACCGATGCAGGAACCATGTCGATCGGCACCGCAACACCGAACTCCGGAGTGATATTAGATGTCTTTGCCACCGGCTCTCGTAGCGCCATGCTCGTTCCCCGCGACACACAAGCCAACCGCCCGACCGGCTTGAACGGTATGATCCGTTACAACACGACCAGCAATAAGTTCGAAGTGTACGAGAACAACATTTGGAAGGACATGGTTGGTGGCGGTGCGGATAATTTGGGAAATCACACGGCCACGACGAATATTCAGTTGAATGGAAACTGGCTGAGTAATGACGGGGGCAGTGAAGGTATACGAATTGATAATTCCGGACGTGTTGGTATTGCCACCGCACCAGCTTCTCCGTTTCAAGTGGTCATTGCGGGAAATTCCAATCCCAGTCCGTACCATGATGAAACCGGTCAACTGCAAATCCGTGGTTCATCAGACTCCAACAAACGTTTGACCTTAGGTGTGAACACGACGGCCAGTCCTCCTTACGGTTGGATCGAGTCCTCGGAGAATTTTACGTCGACTCGGGCGCTGGCATTGAATCCGGATGGTGGTCCAGTGGGTATCGGAACGACCACTCCGGGCGAGCGATTGGATGTGAACGGCAATCTGCGCGTTAACGGCGCGTTCTACTCTCTCGCGGAAAAAATGCAGGCCAGTGTGAACTCCGGAACATCGTTGAGCCTCGGCGCGCTCACCAATGGAAGCATCTACAGAGTGACACTAACTGGAAATGCCACGATCACTTTACCCAATGACCCTGGAATCACTAATGGAATGGCACAGGTTGTGATTGTCATCACTCAGGACGGCACCGGCTCGCGCACGTTGACATGGGTCGCACCAGGCGGCGGTTCCATCCTTTGGAATCAAAACATAACCCCAAATGTCTGTACTGGTGCTGGAGAAAAAACAATTTATCAATTCATCAAAATGAACGGAGACAGTACTTGGTATGGCGCCCAAGTTTGGAAGCAATGCCCATAGTCGTACTCGTTCAGTGCGACGACAAACGACGCTGCTGGCCTTCGCGTTCTTGATGTTATTTTATCAACCGAGCGCCGAGGCTCGGATCGCTTTCATGTCTCGTATGCGTCCTCAGCCCCTGGCTTTGCACACGGTCACACTCACGTCCGGTTCGTCATGGAAGGTTCCAAGTGGTGTGACGACATTGATATCCGTGGAAGCATGGGGCGGTGGCGGTGGCGCTGGTGGCAGGAATCAGGGATATAGCTGTGGCGGCGGTGGTGGTGGCGCCTATGCAAGAGTCGAGAACCTCGCGGTCACGCCAGGCCAAACAATCAATTATTCCGTCGGGGCGGGCGGACTTTCTTACTCGCATGCGAATGGCGACGCGGGTGGTGACACTTGGTTTGTTAACACGTCCACCCTATTAGCCAAGGGCGGTGGCGGCGGTTTTTGTCTAAGCGGGAACTATAACGGTGGTTCTGGTGGATCCGCCGCTTCGAGTGTGGGCACAGTGAAATTCAGCGGCGGTTCCGGAGGAGCGGCCGACAGTTATGGCGGTGGGAGTGGTGGTGCCGCGGCATCTCCTTCTGGAAACGGCGGGAATGGACTTGCAAGTACGAATAACAATGGTCGGAACGGCGGTTCGTCGCCCAGTGCGGGCGCGGGTGGAAGTGGTGGATTTGCTGATGCCACGTGGCCCGATGCGGGTGCAATGGGTGGAGTCCATGCGCAAGGTGGCGGTGGCGGCGGCGCCGGCGGTGCCAATACGAATGCAAGTGGTGGCCCTGGAGCGTCCGGCGGAGTCGGCGGATTTCCGGGTGGTGGCGCCGGCGGTCCAGGCGCGAATCTTAATAGCAGCCAAAACAGTGACGTCTCAGGTCCTGGCGGCGGTGGTCAAATCGTCATCAAGTATTTCGGCCCGGCGCCCACAAGTTCAGATCCATGCGCAGGTAAGCAAATTGGCGAGACGTGCTCGGGAACGACAGCCATCTATGCCGGTACATACCGAGGACGCCGCTATATGGTCACTCCCGGCGGATGTACGAATAGTGCGACTCCCACTTGTTCAGGAGGACCAGACTCCGTGCAAAAAAGTTGGCGAGGGAGCAGCGGAGGGAACTCCGACATTTCCGGTCTGATCAACATCCAGAACGACTCTTCACCGAGCCCGCGACTTGGGGATGATGAAACGCCGATCATCGTGGCCGATGGTTCGATTTCCAACGATTCAGCGGCTCATTATTGCAGTAATATGAATTACGGCGGGTATACGGATTGGTATCTGCCGTCCAAATCCGAGCTGGGGTATTTATACTGTATCTCTGACGGCGGCACATCGCACGATACCAACTTTCCTGACGAATTTCGCAATTGCGTTCCATTTGGTGGTAAGCAATCCCTGATCACTGGATTCCGATCGGCGCAATATTGGTCATCTTCGGAGCAAAGTTCCTCGAACGCACGGATGCAATCCTTTACCAATGGTGGAACATTCGGCGGAGCCAAGTCTACCTCCGCATATGTTCGCTGCGTGCGGAGTTACTAAGGTTTTTGCGATTCGTCGCTTATCAAATTCACTTTCGATAAGCGACGCTCATGAAATGGTTATCTAAAGAACTGTGTACAGCCGTGCGCGGCACCGCCGTAATTACAGTTGGACATGATAATCCCGATCAAAATGGAAACGTTGTCGGGATTGATGTTCTGCACGTAAACCTCTTTACGGATTTCGCCGGGCATGAAGGTGATATGTCCGCTGGTCGGAACATAGTGATAATTCGGTTTACCGTAAATCGGCGTACTGGGTGTTGTCCAAATCGTGTCATTCGTGCGCCAGTCAAAGTCGACCCGGTTCGCGTAGGGTTGATCCAGTTCAAAGGCCACCAAGCAGTTCGTTCCGCGAACACAGGGCGGTCCAATAAACACGACCCGTGGAATGATCGAGACCGGAGCTAAGGGAGTTCCCGGAGGAGCCGTTCCGCCCGGAGGAGTGGTTCCTCCCGGAGGATTGTTCACCGGACCGGTACCGCCGTTACCACCGCCGCCTGGATTGTTGGGATCACCGGGACCATTGCCGCCGTTACCACCGCCACCCGGATTATTAGGGTCGCCAGGACCACCATTGCCGCCGTTACCGCCACCTCCGCCGCCATCTTGACCGATAACGCCGCCGGCATCTCCGCCCGCGCCACCAGGGCCGCCCGCGCCGCCATTGGCGGATTGGTTAGGACTGCTGGAGCTTTGGCCGAAGTTCACGTCGGAGCAGTTTTGAAAGGCCAGTGCAAACCCGATGGCCCCGACCAATGTCACCAGTAGCTTGATTGGTTTTTTCATTTTGTATCTCCAAGATTCACATTAAACCACAAATCAAATATCAGATCCAAAGTGCCGTCCGTATAACCAACCACGGATTTCATTTTGGTCTGGTTCCCGTACACATCCTCTTCGGCATAATCGGTGGAGTAATTCAGATCGATGTAGCTGATTCCCACGCTTGCCAGGCTGACCAGTTCGTGCGGCTCGGCCCGGCCATTGAAGTTTTCATCCAACCAGAGGCGGAGATGTTCGAACACGCCGTCGGCCGGGGTGATATAACCGTCCGGCTCGGCGATGTGAAACACACCATCGGCTGATTTTCCATCATACTTGGCCAAAGCCGCGTACCCGTCGTCGGCGTATTTGCCATCTGGACCAAGGGTGTTGTCGCCGAAAAGCTCATCGATCGAAAGAACGTCGCCGTCCTCATTGGGCAAAGTGAGCAGGCGGTAGTCCGTATTGGTGAACCATGAAATTCGAACCGGAACATAATTACCGACGGAGCCGAGAATGTCGAAGAACACGCCGTCAGTGGGTGAAGACAGCGAGATGGGTTTCGGGTTGTTAACATCGGAGGCGATATTGATAACGAGCGGCGATTTGCGCTTGTCACAGTTTTCGTCCGCGGCTTCGCTGGGCACGCTTGTGTCATCATTGCGCGCGTAAAGAAGTTCAATCACGCCCCGGCGGGAGGGATTGCTCTCGCCGTTGATAATGATCTCAACGCTGGCCCATTCACCCATGGGCGGCACCAATTCCGGGCAAAGCCGTTGGGCGTCCGCGATGGTGATATTCTTTTTCTCAACGAGGGCTTTGATTTCGTTGACGTTGTTCGTACAGATCTTTCCATCAAGCGCGAGAACGATGGTTCCGCCGGTGGCGAGGGCGCGCTTGAAATTCATGTTGTCCTTTGAGCGGCTGTCGGAACAGATCAAGCGGATGTCCACTTCATCGTTGGTGCCGTCGGGTTGATTCAACTGTCCGCGGGCCCCGCCGTTCAGCAGGTCGTCGAGCTGGTTTAGAGAACCATTAGCGTCATCGTCATCATCATTGCCTTGATTCAGGTTCCCCGTGGCATTGCCGTTATCGACCTGCTGGATTCCGTTACCAGCGTCATCCCCTTGAAAAATGGATCCTTCCGCATCCATGACGGATTTAGAAAGAGCGGCATCTTTAGTTGTGAACTTCGCGGCGGTACAACCGACTGTGGCAAGAGAAAATGACACCAGAACGATAAGTATCCTCACGGAACCTGCGACCACTAAAAACCCCCTCAAAAAGTGATCTTGTGTGTTCGTGGCGCACGTCCGTGAAACGTGATGATTGCGCTGGCTACACCAGTAGCGACATTACTAACATACCGCATTAAGATACCGGAGTAAACGAGGCGCCTTGACGTGTATCAATATGAGCCAAATTTTGAATTTTACCGTCCAAGACTTATACGGGCCGCCTCATCTATCAATTGGTTAGCGGTCTTTTTACCCAGCGCCCGATCGATAAGGGCATGGCCCAGATAAATAAAAGGAGTCATGCCGATCGCCACACAGAGCTTAAACGAATATCCCGATAGGCTCGTGACCGTCAGTTGTTCGAATGTCATGGGCTGTTGTCCGGGCGGGAGCAAATTTAAAAGGCCAGGTAAGTAAAGACCGATGGTCCCCACGATAAAAGTGTCAATGAATTGAGAGACGATCGTGGAACCGGTGGCTCTGAGCCAGAGCATCTTTCCTTGGGTGCGGGCCCGGATGATCCAGAAAACCACAACATCCACCAACTGGCTGAAGAGAAAAGCCAAAATGCTGCCGGCGATAATCCACATGGACTGCCCGAATACGGTGCGAAATGGTTCATCTTGCACGGGCGAAAAATGGACCGCCGGAATCTGCATGCCCACGAAGAAGACCGCGAATGCGTACACGACCAGGACCGCGGTGAATAATGAAAGTCTTTTAACACCTTGGCGGCCGAAATATTCATTAATCAAATCCGTCGTGATAAAAACCACCGGCCAAATGATGACACCCATGCTCAACGTGAAAGGGCCGACCTGAAAAAGTTTAGATCCAATAATTTCGGCCAAGAGTGCATTGGCGATGAAAATCCCGCTGAGGATCAGAAATATCAAATCACGCGAGAAGTTTTCCGGGTTTTGTTTTGATGACATTTACGTTACGCTAACACATTGAAGAGAATGGAGCCAAGCCGGTGAATCTATTTTTCTTGTTCTTTGTGCTCGGGACGGCGATTGCCGCTCCCCCCAAATCGGATCTCGTGCGGCTCATCGAGTTGGCCGAAAAAAACTCGCCGGTCATTCAGCGCTCGAGATTGGCGCTGGAACAATCGCAGCTTGAACTGCGCACGGCCCGGGCCGCGTTTTTACCGACGTTGAACCTCGAATCCGAACATGGCTGGGTCGACAAGAACCCGCCGCCGGATGATCGGTTGTCGACCATAAAATCAAAGGTGGCCCTGACCGCCAAAGAAAATCTTTACGATAACGGGAAAAGCATCACCAATTACAAGCTGGCGAACCGGCGCTTGGAGCGCGCGCGCATTGAATATGAGCTCGCCCGCGATGAGCAGTTACTTAAGATCGCAAACACATTTTATGACTGGTCGTCGGCCACCCAGGCGCGACGAATCGCGGATTTAAAGCAAAAGGTACTATTGCGCCAGTTTCACGCGATGGAAACCTATTACAAGCAAGGGTTGAAAACCAAGCGCGATGTTTTGCGGATCGAGACGGAAGTGCGGAAGATCGAAATCGATTTGCTTCGCTCTGATAATGAATTGGAGATGCTTAAACGGCGGCTTGCGAGTCAAATCGGTGTGAGTTTGGCCGAGCTGAATAAGATCGGTGCCGAGGTCGAAGAAGCGAAATTGAATTCCCCGATTGACTCGGGCCCCTGGTCCGAATTGACGACGGAGGAACACCGCAGGGCTAAAATCTTTAAATATCAGCACAAAGAAGCCGAACTTGAAACCCGGTTGGTCGAGAGGGAGTACTGGCCTCAACTCTTACTCGAAGGTGAAGTCGCGAACGTGCATGAAAACTATGTGGACACCGGACGCCGTTTCGCGAATACCGAAGTCTGGACGGGCTCGGTGTTGCTGAAGTTAAACTACAATCTCTGGGACTTCGGGACCCGTCACCGTAATCTGCAAATTTCCCGCATAAAAGAGAAAACCATTCAGTCCCAAAGCCACGAAGCACTGTTGAACTTAGGCAATGAGCTTCGGGAAGTTTTTTTGAAGCTTAAGGAACTTTCCGAGACATTAAAGCTCACCAAAGAACTGTTGAATATCGAGGAGCAGAGCTACAATGTGCTCGAAGCTGAACATCGCAGCGGCCGCGCCACCTACCTCGACATGATCACCAACCTGAACTCATTGTTTGAAGCGCGCTCCAGGTTCGCCAGTTCCTATTTCGGTTTGAAAAAGCAGCAGCTACTTTACGCTTTTCACAAGGGAAATCTCTATGAAGTCCTTCGCCAAAAGTAAGTGGATCCTGGTGATTCTATTTTTTTTAGGCGCGGGCGTGGTTTGGCAGGTTTACTCTCCGGGGTTGGGATCAGGGAGAAGTTCGCACCGTGGCCGGTTTGGGGTGGTGAAGCGTGGTGACCTGGTTAGCCGGGTGACGATTTCGGGAATGATTGAACCGGCCAGACGCACGGTTTTTCTGGCCCCCTATTCCGGCTATATACAAAAGATTTTCGTGGAAATCGGGCAGAAAGTTCCGCGTGGAGCTCCTGTGATCTCCATTGCGACGTCTTTGCAAAGTCCCGAAACCGTTTATCCGATTCGCGCCCCGTTTTCGGGAACCGTGGTGGCCATTAATAAAAAAGAAGGTGAGTACGTCTCCGATAAAGACTCAAAGGACATCATCGCCCGTATCGATGATTTGGAGCGCTTCTTCGTGGTGGCTAAAGCGCCGGAAACGGACGCCGCCCGCATCAAAAAAGAAATGGAAGTGGACATCAAGGTCAACGCCATCAAACAGGGATCATTAAAAGGTGTGGTGCGAAACATCGAGCTGGCCGCTGAGGATGCCGATGGGTGGAGGTCCCAGCAATCCACATTCAAAGTGCAGGTGGAAATCCTTGATCCGCCGCCCGATATCCGATCGGGACAAAGCGCGATCATCGACATTGTCACTGAGAGATTCACCGACGTCCTTTATCTTGGCCATGAATTCGTGAATCGCGATGGCAACCAGCACTTCGTTATCGATGCCCGAGGACGACGCCGTGACATCAAAATCGGCAATCAATCCGATATGGCCGTTGAGATTACGGAAGGGCTCCGTGAAGGTGAGCGGGTGGAGCAGGTCGACTTCTTGAAACTTCTAGAGAGCGGCACGTGAAGCGAATCGCCTTTAGGTTGAACTCGGTTCATTACGCCTATCGCCTGGATGGTCATGACGTTCCGGCGCTGAGAGGCATCGATCTCGTGATCCGGGAGGGTGAGATGGTGGCCATCCAAGGGCCGTCCGGATCGGGGAAATCCACCTTACTTTATTTGCTCGGGTGCATGCTCAAGCCGGACAGCGGCTCGATCAGGATTCTCGGTCAAGACGTTGAGCGACTGAGCGATACGGAAAAAGCTTATTTTCGCAACCGTCACCTGGGTTTTGTTTTTCAGCAATTCCATCTACTACCGTCCCGGGATGTTTTAGGAAACATAATGCTTCCCGCCGCGTACCCCTTGGAGGCACCGGGGGCGGACGGGAATTTGATCACGCGGGCCAAGCAATTGGCGGAGCGACTTGGTTTAGAAAGCCGGCTCGATCATAAACCGCACCAGTTGTCAGGCGGACAACAACAAAGGGTGGCGATCGCGCGCGCTTTGATTCGTGATGCGCCGATTATTCTCGCCGATGAGCCAACCGGCAATTTGGATTCCAAATCGTCACAAGAAATCATGACTTTGCTTAAAGAATTGAACGCCGATGGCAAAACCGTCGTCATCATCACCCATGATCGGGAAGTGGCGGAACAATGCCAACGCACGATTTGGATTCGTGACGGGAGGGTGATTGAAAAGCCCTCGGATATTAAGGACGAAGCGAACGACGAAACGTCCATTGATTTCCAGTACCCCCGTTTAACCCATTTGGGTTTAGTCACTTTAGTCCGAGAGTCGCTGCCACAGGCCTTGGATAATTTGTTCCGTAATCGCGCGCGAACCTTTTTGACGATGATGGGCGTGGTGGTGGGTGTGGCGTCGGTTCTGTCCATGCTGACACTGGGGAAGTTCACTAAGGACAAAATTCTTCAGTCTTATGCCATGCTCGGGGTCAACACTTTGGTGTTCAACGCCACTCCCAACTGGCGGCTTAAAGCCAAGGATATCAAAGGCCAGGTGTTTTACGCCTTGGATGTTGAACGGGATTTAAATCCCTTGCGTAAGATCTTTCCTGAGATTCAAAGAATCGCGCCGTCGTTCACCAGTACCTCCCATACGGCCATTTATGCCGGTCGAAGCATTGAGAATGAGATTTTGATCAGCGGAGTGAACGAACATTCTTTCGCGATCACTCGCCGGCAAATGGCCTTTGGTTCTCCGATTCAGAAATTTCATATCGAAAACAACAGTTCCGTTTGCGTGATCGGATTTGAAATCGCGGAACGATTATTTCAAAGACAAAATCCGATCGGAGAACCGTTACAGGTGGCCATTGACGAGAACACGTTCAGCTGTAAGGTGATCGGCGTCGCGGCTCCCACCTATACCAAGGAGCGCCGGTTTCGACCGGATCTCGAAGTCACTTTGCCTTACACCTATTTTATGGTGCTTCCCTTCCATCATTGGACTCGGCGTTTGCGGGAAATTCACGTGGAAGTAAATCCCTCGGTGGATGTCGCGGAAACCGGTCGCAAGCTTCAAGCTTATTTTGAAAAGCGCTATGGAAATACCGGTCGGTTCGGTGCTTCGAGCAATACGGTTTTAATCGCGCAGATGAACAGATTTTTAAATCTATTTACGGTGCTTTTAGGTTGCATTGCGGCGGTCACTTTGATTGTAGGCGGGATGGGGATCACCAATATGATGTTGGTCTCGGTCAATGAACGGCTCCGCGAAATCGGCCTACGAAAGGCGGTCGGTGCGAGTCATACGGCCATTCGGCAACTCTTTTTCGCTGAGTCTTTGTTTCTGTGCTTTACCGCGGGGCTTATCGGCCTGATCGGCGGGTTTATTGTTTACCATGGCCTGATTTATGCCGGCTCGCGATTCATCGAAAACCTTCGTTTTGAATGGGTTTTTGATCCTTTGGCGTTTGGATTCGCCTTCGTGGCCATCGTGGTGACGGGGATACTCAGCGGACTGGGACCCGCGGTTAAGGCCGAAAAACTACAAGTGATTGAAGCGCTGCGGGCGGAGTGATATTTTCGCTCTAATCTTTACGAGGAGACATCAAATGGCGAAGTGTTTTGTGTTTTTGACTCTGCTCCTGGCGGCGGGCGTGTCCAATGCGGGTGAGAAGACGTGCAAGATCAAAGGCATGCACTGTGGTGGTTGTGTGGAGATGGTCAAGGATCGCCTGTGCAATGACAAGTTCTCAACTTGCGAAGTCACGATTCAGGAAGAAAAGAAAGAGAAATTCGGTTTGGTGCACCTCAAGACTAAAAAATCTGATGACGTCATCAATGAAAAAGAACTTGGCGAGGCGTTGGCCGACACGGAATATTCGCTGACCAAGTGTGAAACCGGATCGAAAAAAACCATGTAGTGTGACCTGAGTGGAGTGGCTCTACTCAGGCCGGTGTTCAACAACACTTAAACTTAAGTATTCAATCAGATTGGCTTTTCATCCGTCTCCGGACTGTGCATAATTTTGCTTATGCACAAAAAAGCTTCCGCTGGATTTTCTTTGGTCAGTGTTCTGGTTGGAGCGGGAGTTGCTGGCACGGTCGCCATGGTGCTCGCGGCTACACTGAGTAATTTCAGCGACAACATGGCTAAACTTTCCCAGAAAATGGAGTTGTTGAACGCCGAGAACATGGTTCGCGATCTGTTCACCAACTCACAAGTTTGTGGCTGTAATCTTCGCGGATTGCGATTTGATTCGGGAAATCCATCGGCCACGGTTCCTATGAATTCAGTTTTTTCAGGTTGTGATAACGGCAATCCGCCGCGTGGGGTGAACCCGTTGATCAGCACGGGTCAATATCTGCCGGGGATGACCGCGGGCATAAGAATCGAAAATATCTATTTGCAAAACTTCACCGCCACTCCAGGAATCCAGGGCGCCTATCGGGCACAACTGGTTTTGAGGGTTGATCCGGCGACTTTGCGAATGGCACTGCGTCCACCGACGATCGACTTAAGCATTAGTGCCGATGACGCCAATCCCAGCCAAGCCATTATTCAATCGTGTTCGTCTTTAGGAATGGGAGGGGGAAGTCTGCCCGAAGGCAATTGCGTGACCCGGGTTGTGACAATTTCCGGTACTCGCGCTTTTGGGGCCACGTGCAATCGGAATCAGAATGGAAATTTTAATTGCCAGTGCGTAAGCGGTGAAAAGCTTTTAACTTGTATCGGAATGGCGGGCGGCGGTGGTGGCGGCGGTTTTCCCTATGACGGTAACGGTAATTCCATTCCCGTAGCCGGGGCCGAACCTGCGAAATTTGTGTCAACCACAGCCAGAGACGGAGGGTGTACGATTGCCGGTGGAAGCGGTATTAATTCAACCTCGTCCGTCACGTCAGCGATCCTTGTTTGCTGTAAGTGATACGATTTGGTTGCTTTTGAGACGAATATTGGGTCCGCCGCGAAAAGGAACGGCCTACTTGTTTAATGGCGAGACGCATCCTGAAAGGGAACGGCCTACCTTTTAATAAACTGCTCAAGTCATTTGCAGATCTGCCGATTTTTTAAAGTTCACGAAATTTTGAATTAAAGAATGTCCGAAGAAAATTGACGTTTAGTCTCAATTTAATGCACTTTTTTTCCGACCTATTTTGAGACGCGGCCTTTGGCTAAGTGCTTAATCTTCCGATGAATTCCATACGCGTTCAATTCGAGTGTTCTTTGAACGTTGGATGGAGTTGTCGCGATGTTAAACAGATGGCGATTAATGCGTTTCTGGGGAGTGGTCGGGGTTCT
>JAWLHR010000016.1:0-68115 GCA_041690295.1 Bdellovibrionales bacterium | reverse complement strand
TGTCCTCCTTTTTTGGACGGGTTGTCTGGTAACTCCCATCCTGGAGACTTCCCCTCTTTTTTCAATTCCTAATTCCCACCAGCCGCGGGACGCGGCCCGCAATCGTACGCTTAAAGAAAAAGATAAAGGGCGCGCGTCCGTTCGAGATTTCCTTATCGGCTGACGAGAACCAAGAAGTTATAATGGCTTCGGTTATTCAAGTGAACATGGAGAACAAGGTACCTTCGACTGAGCCGGTTGGGCAGATTTGCAAAGCCAGGGAGAGGAGAGGGACGGTTTTATTCACGGATTGCGACGCGGGTTCGGGTGCATCGGGTGCGGTTCTGTTGACTCGGAAAGGTGATCGTTTAGTGGCAGTTGGCACTCATGTCGCTAGTGATCCGGACTCGGATAATTATACTCCATATAACCGCAAATCAACCTATTCATTGGCGCTCGGATTCGGTCCGATCGTTTTAGCTGACATCAAGGCGGTAGCAGATGGAGAGGCGAGCGCTTCTCAAAAATGAGCCAATAAGCGCGATTGCTCTGGATAGACGTTTAAAGGATTTTCCATTCGAATAGGCCCGCTTATCGAATAGAGAAGGCCAATACTGGTCCCGGGACTTGTTGGACTCAAGATAGCGGGTTCAGTTAAGCGCCCTAGCAGGCGGCCAGGCGTAAAATTTTTAGACAACAAAGAGAAGCACCTGGATCAAAGGGAGGGCGATCAGTTGGGCATGGGAAGTGCTTTTTACGTCACCATAGACAACTTTGGTTTTAAAAGGATATAAAGGCCGACCATGAATGCCACGAAATTCGCGATCATAAGTTTTTTAATTGTACCGGTCACGGCCGTGGCGATTCCGTCATTTTCCGGTTTGAAGAGCTCGGATTGCAACAGCAGCAGTTACGAGCGCGGATTTTCCGAACTGGTCCAAAAAGTTTCCATCATTGGCAAAGAAGACGGCCGAGTCGCGATGAAGGAGTTGGCTGAGGGTGACAATCCGAAAATTACGAAAGCGGAGTTGGCACAGATTCGGAAATCGACGGGTTATGTGTATTGCCCAGCTACTAAAAGTGCTTGTTCTGGTGCATTGGTTGGCACAGATCAAACTATAGTAACTGCGGCTCATTGTTTTATTGATGGGCAGGGCCGAAGACGTGAGCAATTAGAGGGATGCTTTTTTCAGAATCTCGAGAAGAAGTGGCAAAAGGTGGAACTTGACTTTTCTCCGGGGAGTTACAAGTTTTACTCATTAATTCCAGCAGAAGATCCGAGTAATGATTTGGCCATCGTCAGAATAAAAAGGAAAATAAAAGGGGCAAAACCCTTTCCCGTTAGTGACCGCCGAATGCTCCCTGGAACTGAGATGATTAATTCTTCTATCATTCAAGTGAATATGGTTCGAAAAGTTGATTCGACGGAACCAGTCGGCCAAGTATGTACGAATATGTACACATTCCTGCCCGACAATGATAGTGGCACCGTATATTTCACCGATTGTGATGCTGGAGGGGGCGGTTCGGGTTCGCTCGCTTTAGTACGCCGGAACGGAAGACTTGAGGCGGTAGGTACCATAGTGTCTGGTAGTGGTGACGACCAGAACTATAAGGAATACAATCCAGACATGGCCCGTACAAGAATCGTCGGATATGATCCGATGCACTTGGTAGATATTAAGGCAGTAGCGAATGGTGAGGCCCGCTAGCGTTTTAGCGCCCTAGTAGGCGGCTAGGTGTAAAACTTTAAGACAACAGAGAGAGGCAACTGGATGTAGGAAGACGGCCAGCTGGGCATGGGAAGTGCTTTTTACGTCACCATAGACAACTTTGGTTTTAAAAGGATATAAAGGCCGACCATGAATGCCACGAAAATCGCGATCTTAAGTTTTGTAATTATGCCGGTCACGGCCGTGGCGATTCCGTCATTTTCCGGTTTGAAGAGCTCGGATTGCAACAGCAGCAGTTACGAGCGCGGATTTTCCGAACTGGTCCAAAAAGTTTCCATCATTGGCAAAGAAGACGGCCGAGTCGCGATGAAGGAGTTGGCTGAGGGTGACAATCCGAAAATTACGAAAGCGGAGTTGGCACAGATTCGGAAATCGACGGGTTATGTGTATTGCCCAGCTACTAAAAGTGCTTGTTCTGGTGCATTGGTTGGCACAGATCAAACTATAGTAACTGCGGCTCATTGTTTTATTGATGGGCAGGGCCGAAGACGTGAGCAATTAGAGGGATGCTTTTTTCAGAATCTCGAGAAGAAGTGGCAAAAGGTGGAACTTGACTTTTCTCCGGGGAGTTACAAGTTTTACTCATTAATTCCAGCAGAAGATCCGAGTAATGATTTGGCCATCGTCAGAATAAAAAGGAAAATAAAAGGGGCAAAACCCTTTCCCGTTAGTGACCGCCGAATGCTCCCTGGAACTGAGATGATTAATTCTTCTATCATTCAAGTGAATATGGTTCGAAAAGTTGATTCGACGGAACCAGTCGGCCAAGTATGTACGAATATGTACACATTCCTGCCCGACAATGATAGTGGCACCGTATATTTCACCGATTGTGATGCTGGAGGGGGCGGTTCGGGTTCGCTCGCTTTAGTACGCCGGAACGGAAGACTTGAGGCGGTAGGTACCATAGTGTCTGCTGGTAGTGATGACGACCAGAACTATAAGGAATACACTCCAAACGCGGTCTATACAAGAATCGTCGGATATGATCCGATGCACTTGGTAGATATTAAGGCAGTAGCGAATGGTGAGGCCCGCTAGCGTTTTAGCGCCCTAGTAGGCGGCCAGGTGTAAAATTTTTAGACAACAGAGAGAGGCAACTGGATGTAGGAAGGCGGCCAGCTAGGCATGGGATGTGCTTTTTACGGCTCCATAGACAACTTTGGTTTTAAAAGGATATAAAGGCCGACCATGAATGCCACGAAATTCGCGATCATAAGTTTTTTAATTATGCCGGTCACGGCCGTGGCGATTCCGTCATTTTCCGGTTTAAAAGGTTCGGATTGCAACAGCAGCAGTTACGATCGCGGATTTTCAGAGCTGGTCCAAAAAGTTACGATCATCGGCAAGGAAGATGGCCGTAAGGCAATGAAGGAACTGGCTGAGGGTGACAATCCGAAGATCACGAAAGCGGAATTGTCGCAGATTCGGAAATCAACTGGATATGTTTATTGTCCGGGAACCAAGTACAACAATCAGTCCACCTGTTCCGGCGCACTGGTTGGTACTGACCAGACAATAGTGACGGCGGCTCATTGCTTCATAGATGAGCGAGGGCGAAGACGTGAGCCATTGGAGGGATGCTTTTTTCAGAATCTTGAGAAGAAGTGGCAAAAAGTGGAACTTGATTTTTCTCCGGGGAGTTACAAGTTTTACTCGGCCACTCCGTATCAAGATTCCAGTAATGACAGGGCCATCGTCAGAATAAAAAGGAAAATAAAAGGGGCAAAACCCTTTCCCGTTAGTGACCGCCGAATGCTCCCTGGTACTGAGATGATCTTATCATCAGTTGGTCAAGAGAATATGGTGCGAAAGGTTGATTCGACGGAACCAGTCGGTCAGGTTTGTACGACGATGCACATGTTCCCACCCGACAATATTAGTGGCACTGTATATTACACCGATTGTGACGCTGGCAGTGGGGGTTCAGGTGGACTTGCTTTAGTGCGCCGGAATGGAAAGCTTGAGGCGGTAGGTACGCTAGTGGGAGGTAGTGATGACGACCAGAACTATACGGAATACACTCCAAACGTGGCCTATACAAGAATTGTTGGATATGATCCTATTCACTTAGTGGATATTAAGGCAGTAGCGAATGGTGAGGCCAAAATCGCGGCTTCCGATTCGGCGCGTGTCCCAAATTGAGACACAAACTGCAATTCCTCACGTAAAATTAGATATATAAATAAGAATTGGTCATAATTAAAGGGTGCGGGGAAGTCTCCTAATCCTACTGAGTTCTTTAATTGTCGTGAGTTACGCGAAGCCGTGCTTCGCGGAGGATTATAGCATCATTTATGGTGAATGTATGGATCGCAAGCGGGAGGCTCGCCGTGCCATTGTGTACGAAGCCTGCACTCAAGCTGCGGACGCGGGAAATCTGTCGCCAGCGGAATACGATGCATGTGTTTCTCGTTGGCGAAATGCGAGAGTCCATGAATCGGCCATTGCTGAATGTAAAGCAGAGGCGCAGCAGGCAACCGAACCAGTAAAAAAAATGAACGATCCAAAGTTTATAGGCTCACCGTCCCTAATCTGCCCCCCTGGCACGGACTGCGGCACGGGGATAGCTGGCGGCGCGGGTAAAGAAAAAGATGAAGGAAAGGAATCCGTTGGAGGCGGCACGAAAGATCCAGATGATAAAGTCGCGGGACCGAAAGTACCGGAAAAGCCTTCGGGGGACGGGAAAAAAGACGAAGAAACCAAACCAAGAGCGGTAGAGACGCCGTCGCCATCACCGTCTCCAAGCCCAAGCTTTTCCACGGTGGGCGATGAAATCGAAGCACAGAAGGATATTGCGGCCTGCAGGAACGCGCAGTCGTCGGCCAATCGGTGCTGTGGAGATCCGATGTCCTGCAGTCACCTCATGAATTCAAGTGATCAACAAAGTTTGCGGAATTTGATGCAAGCCAGTTCATCGTCGGGTGGACTTGCCGATTACTGCCGGCAGTTGAGCTCATTGACCTATAACGCCGGTAATGTGAATTCAGCCTTGGCCGCGGTCTGTACGGGGGAGCAGCTGTCCTGCACCAATGTTTGCGGCAATCTCGCGCAAAAGTACGCCGGCAAATTGGCCGCTTGCGGTGGTTGTGCTTCAAAGGCGATCTTTGAATCGGCCCTGGCCTCGCTCAGATCAGCGGAAGGAAGCTGCCAAGGCCTCACCGGTCGCGCGAATCAATTGGCAATGACCGGATTGGGTATGGCGAGCGATCAAGGTCTCGCCGACGCGTGCAGAGCACAAGCTTCAGCGATGGCGGGGGGCCCTCCGGGTTCAATGAACTCGGGGCGTGGACTTCCCTTGGGCAATTCCAAAGCGCAAGAGCTTAACGATACCGCTCAGGTTCGCAAGGGTCAGGTGGGCTTTCAAGATTCTTTAACCGCGAGAAAGAATCGGGAATTCAATCTGGTCGATGCGAGTAGCGGATTCAAAGGTTACCAAAATCAAGTCAACGTGGAGGAACCTCAAACCCAGGCGCCAAGAGCGCAAGCCACGGTTCCGAACAATACGGGTGGAGCGATCCCGGGCACTGGTGCGGATCCAAGGGCGCAAGCCGCGACTCAGCAGGCCGGTCAACCAAAAATACAGCCAGCATCCGCTGACTCAATCACCAACATTGAACGCGGTTTTCAGGCGGGTGGCGGATATAGTCCGCCCGTACAGAACACTCAAGTCGAAGACCCGGGAGCAGGTGGTCGCCACTTCGCCAGCATTACGGGCGCTGGCAACCAATTTGATCCGGGAATTGATCTCAGGCAGTTTCTTCCCGGCGGAAGTCGCGCCGCGGGACGTGGAATCCGACCCAAGGAAATTAACGCGAAAGAGGAGAATATTTTTCTTAGAATATCCAGGAAGATGGATGAGAAATGCCGGCTCGGCGTGCTTTGGCAGTGCCGATAGCGGCAAGGGGATTGTTTATGAAACAAAAACTTATAGCTCTAGTCATTGCCGGTTTTTTTACCGTGACGGCCAATGCGGACTATGTACAAGACTCGGCTGATTTAGCGAGATCGGTTTTTGAGCAGAATCAAAATCAAAACAATCAGAATCCCAATCCCAACGCGGGAATCGTGGCGCCCAATCAAAACACCATCAATCGGGGCGCGAATGTTGGACAACAATCGCAAAAGAGCGGTGCGGGAGCCAATAACGCCGCTGGCGCGATGTTGATCGGCACAGGCGTGGCGCTCATGGCGAATCCGCCGACCGTGCCCCAGGGGGCGGCGCTTGTCGCCTTGGGAATCTTGGCTTTGAAACAAGGATCCCATGACAGTAATGCCGCGGGAGCCTCAGGCCGGACGGCCGCCGCGAGCGTTTACCGTGATCCCAAAATCGATCCGCCTCCGGGAGCGTTGCCCGAGCCTGGAAGCGCGCAGTACCTTCAAAAAATGAAAGAGGCCGAAGCCGCGTTGAAAAACGCGGGCTATGATTTGGATGCGAAGGGCTTTCATCATCCGGATGGGACCGTGACGCCTTTAAGCGCGTTTTCATCACCAGCGGCTCTGCAAGCGGCGGGGTTCGATGATAGCGTACTTAAAGAATTGGAAAAGGTGAATGCCGCTGTCATGGCGGAATATGGCAATATCAACGGTGCGACGGTGACCAGTCTCGCCGTTGACGGTGGTGGCGGAAGCGGTAATAGCGCGGCGGCATTCTCCGCGAACGACGATTCCAGCTATCAAAGTTACAATCCCTTCGCCATGGGCCCTGATCAGAGAAAAGCGCTGATGGCAGGTAAGACAGTGAATCTCGACGGAGAACCCATCGGTGTCGCCGGCAATAACATTTTTGAAATGGTCCACGCGGCTTATCAGAAGAAGCGTTCCGGAAATCAGTTCATCGAGAGTGAAAACATCCGCGCTCCAGCATCGGTCCGAAGACCTATGTCCCGTTCGGGCGGCCGATAAACATTAAATAACGACCTGGCGAGTGAGATCCGCGCTCGCCGGGACCGTAACATCCGATTGCACCACACTATCCGTTAAACGGGCATTCGCCTCGATTTTCGCCCGTTCTCCCACGACCACAAATCCATCTAACTTTACATTGGCGTCTAATAGCGCGCTATCGGCGATTAAACGCTTTTTAGGAAGCGAAGACCGCATGTGGTAGGGTGGGCCCACCCGGTGAAGGATCTCGCGGATAACGCCACAGTAAGGGCTTCCAGGGCGGCTTAAATGGTCCAAGCAGGATTGAGTGGCCGCTAAGAGATCGTTTTGATTTCCCGTCTCAAACCAAGTCAATTGATCGGCAAGAAAGGCGAGGACACGCTCACCTTGGGCGATCCGCGGCTGCAGGACATCGTACAAGATATTTGAACTTCCCTCGGGCAAAAAGGGCCAGATCCGATCCGAAAGCAGCATATAAGAAGCAAAATGGTAACAGTAGGTCTCAGGCTCAGGGCGCGTGAGACCGAACCCGGCCACGAAGCCGTCTCGCCGAACCCAGACACCGGGGATTTTTTGACCCACGCCTTCAAGCGGGCAAACGAGCAGTGAGGCTAACGCGTCGGCGTCTTCGTGAGCGCTCAGCATCTTTTTAAAAAGATCAAGATCGGGATCAATGACCACGCCGTCCGCGTTCGCCACGGCGAAGGTTTTTTCACCCATAAGGTCGAATCTGGAATTCCAGATTCCGCCCCCGCTGCCGAGAATTTGATCCTCATGGGAAAAATGAAGATTCACGTCAGAGGTCACGATCTTCATGGCGGCTTGGCGAACGGTTTCCGGAAGATAATGAGTGTTGAATACAACATCCGTCAAACCCAGCGTGCTCAGCCAAAAATAGGGGTAGCCAAGCATCGGAATATTGAGGAACTCGATCGCCGGCTTGGCCCGCTTTAATGTGAGAGGGCGGAGTCGTTCACCGAACCCCGCGGAAAGTATCAATGCGCGCATAAAACTTCGTAATCACGATCAGCCAGCCCGGAGTCAATCATAATCCGGCGAAATGTCGGAAATCGGGATTCCGTGCCGAGAGTCGCCGTCACCAGCGCGGCGGTATGTTTGATATATTTGAGGTATCTGGTGTCTCCGCGATCATTAAAGAAACTGGTGAAGCTGCCACAGGCTTTAAAACATCGCTGGATCAACTGCACTTTGAATATGTCTTGAAAATCGGGACGAATGACGCCTTTCGGACCGTGCGCTTTCGCTTTCTCAATGTAGTCATTAAGAATGAATTCGATCGACTCCTGACTGAGATGCACGTAGGAATCATGAACCAGTGACACCAAATCATATTGAATCGGTCCCAATCGCGCGTCCTGAAAATCAATCACATACACGCGCCCAAGTTTCAGCATCAAATTACGTGAATGAAAGTCGCGATGACAAACGTACTTTGGTTGCTCATCCAAAATTTGGCAAATGTTTCGGAATTCAGATTGAAGGGTTTTTTGGTCGCCATTGGAAAGTTTAATGCCGCCGACTTTTTCGAGAAAATGTTCCCGGGCGTAATTCATTTCCCATAAAAATTTGGCCGTGTCGAACTTCGTGATCTGGCAGGTGCTCGGCGGCTGAACCGGCTGTGATGCCAGAAAATGTATTTTGATCAGTTCATCTATCGCTTGTTGATAAAACGGCAAGACCAACGACTGATTCTGATTTTCCCAAAACTTCCGCTCAAGAGTCAGATCGCCCAGATCTTCAAGGAGTACAACGCCCAGTTCGGCAGAAAACGCCTCGACTTTGGGCACGCGCACATCCACTTTGGCGAAGTGCCGGACCACATTCAAAAACGGATAAGAGTCGGGGTCGGTGAACGGCTCCCAGCTCATCAAGACGCGGGACTGATTTTCAAAAACTATGCGGTAATATTTGCGGGTTGAAGCATCACCGGCGAGCTGTAGACATTCGAAATCCGGAGTTTTGATTTCGCGCGCGATGAATTCGTTGATCTTCGGAGTTAACGCCGTCTCTCCCACATAGGGGATTATGACGGGGATTCAGATAAGCTGTCGAGAAAATAGTGTATCAGTCCCTGCTCTTTGTACTCGCTAAAGGGCCGGCCGAGTTTGATGTACGCGTTCGACAATACCGTAATGAATTCAAGATCAACGCCGGGAGTTTCACGCAATTCTGAAAATCCAACGAGTGTTCCAGCCATCACCAAAGGTCTTGTTGTCGAACGCGTGAAAACCAGCGCTTTTAAAATTTCTTGTTCGCTTGAACTCAGTGCCAATACATCCGGCACGAAAATCGTAATCGCGCCAAGACCCAATAACTCAGCTAAGCTTCGTCGAATTTCCATATCGAGATCGCGGAAATCGACGAACGCGACTCGAGAACTGTGCGAATGAAGTTCCATCGCCATCTTATGAATATCAGCGCTTGACGGTGATTCGATCAGACAATCTCTTTTGAGGATCAGCCGGCGTGAAAAATCTTTCGCCGGGTTTCCAGCTTTTCGTGAAGCCAGCCGACTTTGCAACGAGATCACATTGGACGGAATTTCCGAAAGCGAGCGTTCAAGCTGTCTCTCAAGCTGAGCCAATCCCTCGCTGTTTCTATCCAATCGATCAAGCCCGCCTAAAATAGCGTCGCACATCTTGGCCATTTCATCGGCCGCTTCGCGGGCGAGCGGACGGGTCGGGCGAAAGCCCCATAATCCGTAGACATTGATGGCCTCGTTAAAAAGCACGTCGCCTTCGAGGACACAGTCCGGGCGGTCGGTGAGAAGCTGTAAACTCACCTTCAGCTTTGATTCATAGTAAGCCTTCAGGACATGGGCTGATTTATACAGCCGCTGTTGCGCCCGAATCCAATTTGCCATGCTTGATTACCAACCTATGGCCTTAGCGATATTCAAAGCGCATGCCCGGCCGGGCGATAAAAAAGGCTCTCCCGAGGGCGGGAGAGCTATTAGGATTTGAACACAGTGGAATTTATTTCAACATTTTACGCTTATCGAGGCCGTACTTTTCGACCTTCATGATAAGCCCGGCGCGGCTGATGCCGAGTTCTTTCGCCAGCTTGGATTTGTTCCAACCGGTGCGGCGGAGACCCTCGCGGATCATCTCGCGCTCAAGATCCTCAAGGGCGTCCTTGAGCTTGCCGTGAAGTCTGGCGCCTTGAACTTTGGTTTTGTCGCCGACTTCAAGAATCTTGGGCGAGAGCATATCGGCGGTGATTTTGTTTTCGCTGCCGGCGAGAACGATCAAACGTTCCATTTCATTCTGCAGCTCACGGACGTTACCCGGCCACGAGTAATCATAAAGCTTTTCCAGGGCGCGCTTGGTGAGAATCTTCTTGGTGGCGCCCGGAGTTCCCGCTTGCGCCTTGTTCAGGAAGAATTCAGCGAGCAGCGGAATATCCTCTTTGCGGTCGCGAAGCGCGGGCACGGTAATGTTGATCACATTCAAACGGTAGTACAAGTCTTCACGGAACGTGCCGGCTTCAACCATTTCCTTGAGGTTCCGGTTGGTCGCGGCCACGATCCGTACATCCACGCGCTTGGGTTCAACCGCACCGACAGGAATGAAAGTTCCTTCCTGAAGAACACGCAAGAGCTTCACTTGCATGGTGGGCGAGGTGTCGCCGATCTCGTCGAGGAAGAACGTTCCCTTGTCGGCCATTTCGAAGAGACCTTTTTTATCGCGAATGGCACCGGTGAAGGATCCTTTCACGTGACCGAAGAGTTCGGATTCGAGAAGGTTGTCGTTGAACGCCGAACAGTTCTGGATCACGAACGGCTTGTCTTTGCGAAGCGAATTGTAATGGATCGCTTTGGCGATCAATTCCTTACCGGTACCGTTTTCACCCTGGATCAAGACCGTACTGTCGGCGGTTTTGATCTTGTCGAGCAAGGCGTAAAGGGTTTGCATCGGCTTTGATTTACCGATCATATTGTCGTACTTGTAACGGCTGCCGAGTTCCTTGTTCAGTTCTTTAATGCGGTTTTCACGAGTGGTGATTTCCAGGTGCAAAGTGACAACTTCTTGGGCAACCAACTCGACCAACTCGAGAAAGTGTTCGCGGTCCTGATCATCAATAAAACAGATTTTGGAGATGGCTTTGTCGATAGTTTCGCCACTGGCGCCGAAGATGGCCATGCGTTCGCGGATTTCGGAGATTCTAGAAACTTGTGAGCGGTCTTTCAAGAATCCGAGGGCCACCACGCAACCCATGAAATCGTTTTCGATGGTGATCGGAATGATGGCCATATCGAAGCCCGCGGTTTCCCATTTTCGGATGCTGTAGCGGTTGCCGGAAGTGCGCACGTCTTCGAGGGCTTTTTGCACGCTTTCGGCCAGACTCGCGAGCGAAGTTTCTTTGCTCAAGAAGGTCATAACGGCCGGATTACACAGATTCGCGGTTTTTGGATCGGTGCCGCGAAGTTGACCGCGCTCGTCCGTAAATACGACGTCAATGCTCCACCAAGAGTTCAGGATCTGTTTGAGTTTCTTGATGACATGTATATGTTCAAACTCGTCCCAATTGATCATTGGTTTACACTCCCTCTAAAAACTGCCTAAAACCTTATCGTCAAAACTTTGGACAACTTGAGCGCGAAAAGTAGGCCGTTCCTTTTCAGGATGTGCTGCATAAAAACCTAGACCTTAGGTCAGAGTGCGGCACTCAGAGGCCGCTCTGTTGTGCACTACATCCTGAAAAGGAACGGCCTACATTTAGCGTTGGAGTTGGAAGAATTTGTAGTAGGAGCCCTGCTGGACCATGAGCTCGTTATGGTTGCCTTCTTCGATGATACGACCTTTGTCCATGACGATAATTCGGTCGCATTTGGCGATGGTCGATAGACGATGGGCGATGACGAGAGCCGTTCGGCCTTTCATCAAGGAATCCAAGCCCTTCTGAACTTCAAGTTCGCTCTCAGAATCGAGAGCGCTCGTGGCCTCATCCATAATAAGTATGGGAGCATCCTTAAAAATGGCCCGGGCGATACTGATTCGTTGTTTTTCTCCGCCTGAAAAACGGGCACCTCGCTCGCCCACGCGGGATCCGTAGCCTTCCGGGTTGCGCCTGACAAATTCGTGGGCATTGGCCAGCTTGGCGGCCTGCTCAATCCCTTCGGGTGATTTGCTGAAATCACCGGACCAGATGTTCCGTTCCACCGAATCAGAGAAAAGGAAAACGTCTTGGGTGACTAACGCGATATGGGCACGTAAATCCGTTAAGCTCATCTCTCGAATGGGGATGCCGCCGATCAGAATCTCGCCTGAAGTCGGGTCGAAAAACCGTGGCAAAAGGTTAATCAGTGTCGACTTACCGGCTCCACTGGAACCCACCAAAGCCACCTGTTCACCGCGTCGGATTTTCAGATTGATTCCGCGCAGAACATAATCGTCATCGTAACGGAAGCTGACATTGCGGAATTCGATTTCTTCCCAATCCTTCGGGAACGGTTTTGGATTGGGAATTTCGGGGACCACGCTTTGCTCATCCAATATGGCGTTTAAACGCTCAAGCGCCACCGCGGACTGCTGCATTTTAATATATCCGCCTTGAACCTTTTTGGCCGCGTCCGAAAGCAATCCAATCGCGAAGATGAAACTCATGAAATCGCCGATGGTCGCCTGGGACTGCAAGGCTTGATGACCGATGTACATCAAAAGCAGGGCCACGAAGATGGAAGCCAAGCTTTCCGAAACCGGGCCCGAGGCTTCTTCGCGCGAAATGATCTTTCCTTTGGAGCGCAGAAATTTATTCGCCTGATCCTCGAACTTCTGGCGCATCTCACCTTGCAAGTTGAAGGATTGAACAATGCGTGTTCCGTCCAAACTTTCTTTCAGTGTTTGGGTCAGATCCTCCATGGTCTCCTGATTGAGACGTGAGTACTTGCGCACGCTTTTGGCGAACTTGCGCAAAACGGATGTGATCAGCGGCATTCCCGTCAGAATGAAAATCGTCAGACGCCAATCGATATAAAGAAGGTACGCGAAGGAGAAGACCACCATGAACGGTTCACGCACGATATCCGCGATTTTTTGAAATCCGCCCTGAATCACCGTGATGTCATTCAGCATGCGTGAGATCAATCCTCCGGATCCGCGGACGAAGGACTGAAAAAATCCCAGATTTAAATTCAAATATTTATTCATTAACTTCCGGCGAAGATTCACCGCCACCAGTTCCGAGATGAACAGCATCCAATAGAGGTGGTAATAGCGAAGGGCGGCGGCGAGGATCCAGGCGCCGCTGATCATCAATGGAATCTGATAGGTTTTTTCCGTGTCACCGGCCGCCCAGGCTTCGGACAATTGGCGAAGAAGTTCCGGAGTGACGGCCTTCATGGCGCTGATTGCGATCCCCAGGAGCACCACCAGCAACATTCGCCGGCTGTGGGCACGCAATTCGGGCCATAGCAGTTTCCAGATCACCTTCATTGAACAGAACCTCTTGGCGAGAAATCTTCAACGTAGGCTTTCAGAAACCGTCCGGTGTGCGACTTGGACGCGGCTTTAATCAATTGTTCCGGTGTGCCTTGCTCCATAATGTAGCCGCCACGCTCTCCTGCTTCGGGCCCAAGATCAATCACATAATCAGAGTTTTTAATGATTTCAAGGTTGTGCTCCACCAGTATTACGCTGTTACCAGCCTCAACCAGGCGGTTTAGCACTTTTAAAAGCAGGTGAACTTCGCGGAAATGCAAGCCCGTGGTCGGCTCGTCCAAAATGTATAGGCATTGTTGCTGGTGAGCGCCGGCCAACTCGCGGGCCAGTTTCATGCGCTGCGATTCGCCGCCGCTTAACGTGTTCGCGCTCTGCCCAAGCTTAAGGTACTCAAGACCCACTTCTCTTAAGACAGAGAGCGGCCGCCGGATGTTGGGATAGGAGATGAAGAAGTCCATCGCCTCGGCCACGGTCATATTCAGAATGTCATCGATGTTTTTACCCTTGTATTTGATCTCAAGAAGTTCGGGCCGATAGCGTTTACCGTCGCAGGCATCGCACTTGATCTCGATGTCATCCATAAAAAGCATATCGACGAGTTCGTATCCCAACCCCTTACAAACCGGGCAGCGGCCACCATCCACGTTCAAGCTGAAGCTTCCCGCGCTATACCCAAGCGCCTTCGCCTCGGGCGTTGAGGCCATGATCCCCCGGATGGCATCGAAGACTTTCAAATAGGTGAGAGGATTACTTCGAGCGGTTTTACCGATCGGGGACTGGTCGATTAAGACCACGCCCTTCACCTGATCAAGACCCTCGACCGACTCATAAGGTAATCCCGGAATGAACTCCACGCCCAGGTGCCGGGCCACCGCCGGGTAAATCGTTTTGGTGACGAGACTGGATTTTCCCGAGCCGCTGACGCCCGTGACCGTAACGAGGCGATTGAGCGGAATGTCCACGTTCACCTTTTTCAAGTTATGACCGGAGCATCCCTTGAAGGAGACGAAATAGCGGTAATCTTCCATGGAAACCGGGCGCGGTGTTCTGAGCGGCACCCAATTTTCTCCACTGCGCAAATAACTCGCGGTCAGCGACTTCGAGGAACTGAGGAATGAATTGGAATCACCGGTGTATATAATCTCACCGCCCAAATGTCCCGAACCCGGGCCCATTTCGATGACATGGGTGGCGTTACGAATCACATCGTGATCATGTTCCACCACCACCAGCGTGTTGCCGAGCGATCGCAAGTTCTTTAGAACCTTGATCAAGCGGTCGGTGTCACGGGGATGAAGGCCGACCGTGGGTTCATCCAAAACATAAAGTGTTCGCGATAATCCCATGCCCAATTGGTTGGCCAGTTGAAGCCGCTGGAATTCTCCGCCCGAAAGGGTTTTGGTTGATCGGTCAATGGTTAAATAGCCAACCCCGACTTCGTTCAAAAAGCGCAATCGCTCACGGAGCTGGCGCAAGGGTTCGGCGCAGACCGTGGCCTCGTACTCACTGAGTTCGATTGTCCGCACGAAATTGTACAGATCTTCGATCGTCATCGAAGAAAGCTCGGCGATGTTCTTGCCCCGGACGTAAACCTGAAGTGATTCGGGTTTCAAACGTGACCCGTTACACGTCGGGCAGGTGAACGGGCTTTTGAAGCGGGAAATAAAAACCCGAACGTGCATTTTGTATTTTTTAGTTTCGAGATAGTCGAACAAGCCCTTAACGCCGTAAAAATCTTTAGTCCCGTTCCAAATGAGCTTACGGGCTTTTTCGGGAAGTTTGTTCCACGGCGTATTCAGGTCGATTTTCATCTTCTTGGCGAAGGCCTTGAGCTGGCGGCGATCATAACCGGCGCTCGGCATGGCGAACGGACTGATGGCGCCCTGGGCGAGAGAAAGCTCCGGATTGGGAATGATTTTTTCAGGATCCAAATCCAGCTTGTTGCCGAATCCATTACAATCGGGGCAGGCTCCCACGGGGGAATTAAATGAAAACAATGCCGCGGTAATGGCGGGAAAGCGAAATCCGCAAACCGTGCAGGAGTTTTCTTCGCTCACCAGCAGGCGCTTTCCATCCACTGTCAGCACTTCGGCCTGGTGAGTAATAATTTTTTTCGAATACCTGATGGATGCGGCAAACGCCTGCGCCATGGAATCCACAAGGCGCCCCTGATCGGCGCGGCTGAATTGAGCGCGGTCGATGACAATGTAAAATTCAGTTTTGGGAAGACCTTTCTTGGCGAACGCCGGGTCTTCCAGCTCATGGACCGCTCCCACGGTCACGCGCGCGAATTCTTCGCCTTTATTCCATTTTGTTTTGGCGCCTTTTTTGGGAACGTAAATGCGGCGGTATCCCTCGGCCTTTAAGACCTCGAGCATTTTCTTTTCATCGTAGGCCCTTCCGCCCGAAGGCACTCGAATCAAAATGTATCCGCGTTCGCCTTCAAAAAGCTCCAACACTTTTTCCGCCGCGCTCGACGGAGAATCCACCCTTAGTTGAATTTCGTGGTCAGGACAGTAAGCCTTTCCGATTTTCTCGAAAATTAAACGCAAATAGTCGATAAGTTCGGTGGCCGTGCCCACGGTCGACCGCGACGACTTCACCGAATTTTTTTGCTCCAGTGAAATCGCGGGCGGAATATTCTCAATTCCTTCCAGATCGGGTTTTGGCGCCTTGTTCAGGAATTGGCGGGAGTAGCTGGACAAGCTTTCGATGTATCGCCGTTGTCCTTCCGCATAGAGTGTTTCGAAGGCCAGTGAACTTTTACCCGAACCGCTTGGGCCGCAAATCACCGTTAAAGAGCCCATCGGGATGTTGATTTCTACGTTTTTCAGGTTGTTTTGTTTGATCCCCCAAGCGTGGATCGACTTCATTCGCTCATTTCCTCTTTCAAGAAGCTGCTGTCCTCGTCCTTGGATGCTTCAGCGGATCCTTGAGAACCTGGCTCGGTTCCATCCAGGAACGCCTGACGCACGACAGCCTTAGAGCGCGAGGAGACCAAACGACCGGTCTCGTTGTCAATGTTTGCGAAGACAATACCGTCAGGAACGGGAAAACCGCGAGGGACGATCTTCTCGTGGGCGAACTTCATGTACTCCAACCAAATTGGTAGAGCGGCTTTACCGCCGACCTCGCCGCGCCCAATCGACTTCTCTTCGTCAAATCCCACCCAGACGCCGGCCACGATATCGGGTGTGTACCCCACAAACCAGGCATCGTAATAACCATTGGTGGAGCCCGTTTTACCGGCCACGGGCCGGCCCAAAGCGCGAGCCGCTCCCCCCGTGCCGCCGGCTTCATCAATCACGCCTTGCAAGATCGTGGTGAGCACATAGGCGGTGGCGGGCCGGATCAGCTGGTCTTGTTCCGGGAAAAATATGGGTGGCTCTTTGGATGATTCATCCGAAGATTTCAAATAAGCTTGCCGGCGTTGTTCGAAATCCTCTTCAATTCGGGAAAGCTCAGTCTTGAACCGGTGATCAATGGTGATGTTTTTGGCGATTTCCACGCCATTGGCATCGAGCACTTTGCGAATCACGACCGGCGATAACCGTTTGCCGTTTCGCCCGATAATTCCGAAGGCACGGGTCATCTCATAAAGCGTGACACCGCTTGAACCCAGGGCCAGGGTGAAATCCATGTTCAATGGGCTAAAGATGCCCAGCCGGCGCGCATAGGTTGCGGCATAATCCACACCGATTTTTTCGATGATTTTCACAGTGGGGACGTTCAGAGACTTGATCAAAGCATTTCGGAATAAAATATCGCCCGCGAACTTGTTGGAGTGATTTTTCGGCCGCCATGTTTTGACCTCAACATCTTGTCCCTCTTCGACCACTTCGTCATAGACAATGGGAGCGTCGATGATGGGGGTCGCTGGTGTATAGCCTTTATCAAGGGCCGCCAGATAGACGAGGGCCTTGAAGGCGGAACCGGTTTGGCGCGCGGCCTGCAACGCCCGATTGAATTTTGAACGAACGAAATCGTATCCTCCGACGAGCGCCAAGAGATCCTGATTGGATTGATCCATGGCGATCAACGCGCCTTCCACCAAGGGATCCTGTTCAAGTTCGACCGCGGCGAACTCTTCAAAATTGGGAAGTTCCAGCTTGGGTTTCTTTTTAAGTTTAATTTTCTTTTTCGGATCGTTTTTGTCGGCGATCTCACCGTTAATGAGGTCCTTGATCCTTTCGGATTTGGATTCCGTCCCGACGATTTTCACTTGAATGACATCACCCACCTTCAGGGCTTCCGACGGTTTTTTAATCTCGGCGTGTTCCGGTCGAACATTGGGATCGGGCTTACGCGCCCATCTCATGGTGTCGATATCGATAAGACCCTTGTGCTCACCGAAGCGGACATAGGTTAAACCGGCTTCATCATCGACCCGGGTGACCACACCTTCAACGATTTGTCCCGGCTTGATGTAGTCCGGTAAGACGGGCAGCTTTTCCCCGCTCTCATCTTTGCCCGTCAGATTGAGCGGGCCTCGTGGATCAAAAGTTCCATCGGGCTTCAAGATCCGCTCGGGTGAAGCGTCGTCCATCATTTTGTTGCGCGACTCAAGGAGGAACTCCGCCACCTTTTCCGGCTCAGTCAAATTCCTGAGCGGGCCCCTATAACCTTGGCGCTTGTCCAAATTACGAAGGCCTTGCTGCACTTCGGCCTGTGCCTTGAGCTGCTGCTCCAGATCCATTCCGGTATAAACTTTGATTCCTTTATCCAGGACATTTTCCTCACCCACTTCCGCAACCAAAAGCTGGCGTACGGTTTCCAGGTAATAAGGGGCGATCTCCTTGAAGTTTTGCCAGACATAGAGCTTGACGGGTTCATTAATGAACTGCTCGGCCTGTTCCTGAGTGATAAATCCAACTTCCGCCATTCGGCGGATCACGTACTTTTGCCGTTCCTTAGCCGCCGAAGGATTGTGAATCGGGGAGTAACGACTCGGAGCCTGGGGTAATCCGGCGAGAATCGCGGCTTCAGGAATCGTCAGCTCGGATACATCTTTACGAAAATAAACCTGCGCGGCTGCACCCACCCCGTGCGCCCCTTGGCCAAGATAAATCTGGTTCAAGTAGAGGTATAAAATATCCTCTTTGCGAAGACTCTGTTCCATCTTTCGCGCGAGCATGATTTCTTTGATTTTCCGTGTGTAGGTTTTTTCGCTACTCAAAAGAAGAGATCGCGCCACCTGTTGGGTGATGGTCGATCCGCCTTGCGCTTTTTTACCGGAGCGGAGATTGGCCCAGAACGCGCGGGCGATCGCCAGAAAATTAATCCCTTCGTGCTTAAAGAAAGTGTCGTCCTCGGCGGCGATGAAGGCTTGAATCAGGTGCTCAGGAATTTTCTCGTAAGGAGTAAGAATTCTTTTTTCACGAAAGAACTCGCCGAATTTTTTATTGTTACGATCGAACACCTCGGTCACGAGCAGCGGCTTGTATTGGGCGAGTTCGATCATGTCGGGCAATTCGGAGTTGTATTTGGCCACCAATGCGGTCACGCCGGCGGCCATGACCAACATTAAGATTCCCGAAATGAGCAGTAGTTTGCGTTTCACAAGCACTCCCTAGAGGCGGATTAAAGAGGTCGTCCGTAACGAACATTTAATTATATTGAAGATGTGTTTGTGAGGGTAGTCACACGAGGGATGCGGCACCGCGCGTTGGTGCCGCTAAAGTTTTATTTCATTCCGCCACCGGAATGGTTGCGAGGATACCTGGGCATTGTGGGAGGACTGGAGTCGCCTCCGGTTCCATCGGATCCGCCACGACTTGCCGGACGGACGTCGGAAGAGGTCTCATTCTTGAATGAGACCTCGTGACCAATAACCTTTTCAACATAATTCCAGGCCTGTCGGCAAACCCCATCCGCCGAACATTCGTCCCTGGTGTTACACGCAAAGAGCGCTTTGGCTTTGCCGACCATTAGTCCATGTTTGACTCGGGCTTCCTGCACATCTTTTCCTTCCATGGAACCGCCCGGGGCATTTTGTTTTTTCAAAGCGAGGTACTCCCTGAGGTTGTCGAGCCGGGCCTTCTCTTCAGCGATTTCATTGGTCAACATTTGCAATTCTTGCTGACTGATGGCCTCACTTGCGGCCGCGCTATTCATCCCCGCGATGTATTCTCCTCGGGCGTTTTCAACATCGATTTGATAATCGGCTTCGGCTTGTTTGCCGGTTTCCATCGCTTCGCGGAAGGCTTGGCACAATTCGGTCTCGGCGCTTTCACCGGTGGGAGACGTACCTGAGGCCGCCGTGTTACAGGCTTGGTTATTTTTAATCCGGTTCATCTGGGCCAAAATCTCCTTACGACGATTGTCGATTTTGCGTTCGGATTCGTCGGCCCTTTTTAAAGTCTGTTTGTATTTCTGATTCGCGGCTTTGATCGACTCCCGCGTCGGTGTGCTTTGTAAGCACCAGTCGTAATATTTCTTGGCCACTTTCTGCCAAGCTTCCCGGTCCGAAACTCCGATTTCCTTGAGCATGGCGGTGAACCCGCCGCGATTGTAACTGCGATTGCGTTCCAACTCGAGTCGTTCCGCTTGCAGCTTCGTGACTTGAGCCGTGGCCGTCGCGTGACAGTTCATTCTCACCGCGGTGATGTCTTGATCGCGGACGATTTTGGCTTCATGGCGGCTCAATGCAACTTCAGTGCGGCCTTCGTCGTTTTTCAGCAATTCTTCTTGCAGTTGCGCCAATCGATCCATCAATTGATTCTGCGCTTGACGGTGCTGACGTTTAGCCTCGGTGATTTTTTCCCGGCGCTGTTTGGCGGCCTCGGCCATGGCCTTCTTGGCTTGGTTCATTTTCTCAAGCCCCTGCTCCTTGGCTTGCTGGATCTTTCTCAGGAGTTCCGGTCTCTTTTTTTCCAACTCTCGCAGGTCTTTTTTGGCTTCCCGAAATTCCTTCTCAAGTTCTTTAAGATCGGCGGCGGCGTAATCCGGGCAGAATTTAAAGAGTCGCTTAGCGGCGGGGATATCATAGTGTCCTATTGGAGTAGAACCGCCCACTTCGGTGGGGGCTTCGTTACAATTTAATTTTGCGTACTGGGGATCGCTGGTCGACATTCCGCTACATTTACAGCGCTCAATCGCGTAACCGCAGGCGATATTCCCCGCGGGGCCGCTAGTTGGGATACCGCCGAGACAGGAACTCCGGAATTCCCCTTCGGCCGCCATATAATCTTTTTTCGCGGAATCGCAACCCCCCACATCTCGTCCGTCGTAAATAACGGATTTGATCATGTTGCAATATTCTTCGCCGTTCTTCTTTCTAAGGTCCGGTGTACCACATTCCGCCTTATAGGCCTTGGCGCCTTCCAATCGTTCTTTGACTTCACTTTTGCGGCTGCGGCGATCATCGTCGTCATCACGATCGGCCGCGATCACGGAAAACGATACCAAGACCAAGCTGCAAACAACCCACTTAACAAGTGTCTCAAATTTAAACATTGTCGAGCCACCCTCCTTCAAGAGAGCCGTTCAAGTCAGATAAAGAGCAACCGGGGTGCCATTAATTATTCTATATTGTAGCGGAGAAAAGTTCGGCGCGACCACTGGCGGATAGACTAGAGATCAAGCTGGGAAAAGGCGGCCCGACCAAGTGCCTGTGAAAAAAACTGTGGGACTGAGTGATCCAAGTAAACCCGTTTTCTTCAAGGTGGGTGACCGTGTTGACAACTTCAGGCTTCTCACTACGAGAGGTGAGCTTGCACACCATTGCCAGGGACAGCCCCCTGTTTTGTTCTTGTAGGGTTTACTTTTGTCATCAGCCCACAGAACTGAGGCCAGAATAGCAATTGCCCGGGTTCCGGCACAGGCATCAAAAGGCGTGCCGAAGCGGATTTCCTTAAAAATAGAACTACGTCCTGTAACAACCTGAGAAACGGCGCCGAAAAGAGAGAATGTCGCCCGAGAAACTTGACTTGTTCTTTCCTTTTCTGGTCTTCGCCTATGGCGCCATAATGACTCTGGTCCTGCATCTTCGGCCGTTATCCGAACTGGCCGAAACCCGGCTTCCTCCGGCTCTCGGACAACAGCTTAAAGCCCACCGTGGATTGGGGCTGCTTTGTCTGGTGGTCGGCGGATTGTGGTCCGTGCAAAATCTTTGGCTCTAGTGCGCCTCGGCGGAATCGGTAAGCATTTGCGTTTTGGCTCCGTTCGACTAAGTTCTACGGGTTATGGAGCAGATGCGTCTGGATTTTGAGGCTGCAGAACGTCAAAAGCCGCTGAGCCGCCCCATAGACAGCGATGAGCAAAAGCCCGAAGCGAATGAGCCTCAGGTTTTGTCGGTTTCCGACGTCAACCGGGCGATACGCTCGACCCTCGAAGGCAAATTTAAGATCCTGTGGATCAAGGGCGAAATCTCGAATTTCAAAGCCCACACCTCAGGTCACTTTTATTTCAGCTTGAAAGACACTAAAGCCCAGATCAACGCGGTCATGTTTCGCGGGTTCAATCAAGCTCTCAAGTTCAAGCCTCGCGATGGCATGGAGGTCATTGTCCGAGGGAAGATCACGGTTTATGAACCGCGTGGCAACTACCAGATTTTTTGCGAACTGATGGAACCCGTAGGGGCGGGCGCCATGCAGCTCGCCTTCGAACAGCTGAAACAAAAACTTGAAAAAGAAGGTTTGTTTGATCGGGCCCGCAAACGGCCCATTCCCAGCTTGCCCAAACACGTGGCGGTCGTGACTTCACCAACGGGCGCCGCGATTCGTGACATTTTGAATGTGCTTGGTCGGCGCTTTCGAGGTTTGAGAGTGACTGTTGTACCGGCGCTGGTGCAGGGGGATGGAGCGGCGGCTTCAATCGTCAAAGGCATTCAGCTCGCGCAAAAAATGAATGACGTTGACGTACTGATCGTCGGCCGTGGCGGCGGATCGATTGAGGACATGTGGTGCTTCAATGATGAGCGCGTGGCCCGCGCGATCGCCAGTTGCCGTGTCCCGGTGATTTCAGCGGTGGGGCATGAAATTGATTTTACGATCGCCGACTTCGTGGCCGACCTTCGCGCTCCGACCCCCAGTGCCGCGGCCGAGTTGGTGTGCCGAAACGCGGCCGAAATTTGTGATCGCATACTTACTCTTGATAAGCGTTTAGCGAAAAGTCTTTCACACACGATTCAATTGCTTCGCCATCGGGTGTTTAGCGCCGGCAAGCGACTGGTGGATCCCAAACGTCGGCTGCAAGATTTAAGTCTTCGTTGTGATGAGCTGACTCAGCGTATGGAAGCGGCGATCACTCGCTACTTCGCCGACCGTCACCGTGCCGTGGCTTTCCAGATGGCGCATCTGCCTTCGCCGCAAGAACTGATTGTGCGTCTTCGCCAGGATGTCGACATGGCGCGAACCCGACTGGAAGGACATTGCCAGCGCATCCTCGAATCAAAGCGGGCGCAATTGGCGCGGTTTAGTTCTTTGCTTGATGCCGTCTCACCGCTTAAGGTTTTGGAACGCGGCTATGCCATCGTCCGCAAAGGTGAAGCTCTGGTCAAATCGGCGCGCCAGCTTGTGGTCGGTGATCAAGTGAATATTGCTTTCGCAAAGGGCCAAGTCAGCGCCCGTGTGGATAAAATTGTGGAGTCTAAGGAGTAAATATGGATTTCGAGAAGAAGCTTTCGCGTTTGGAAGAAATCGTTGCGAAAATGGAATCCGGCGAATTGTCGCTTGAAGATTCCCTGAAGTTTTTCGAAGAAGGCGTCAAGCTTTCACGCGAATGCAACGCCCAGCTTTCCCAGGCCGAGCAGAAAGTGAAAACCCTGCTTTCCGTTGATGCCGATGGAAACTCGGTGACCGAAGATTTTAAAATCAAAAATGAAACTTGAAGAACGATTCAAAAGTGAACTCACGTTGATCGAGCGCCACCTCGATCGATTGTTCGTTCACGATACTCCCGCCCCTTTGCCCGAGCTGAATAAATTTTGGGAGAGTCTGAACTACAGTCTGCTTTCGGGCGGAAAGCGCTTTCGGCCGCTGCTTTCTCTTTTGACGGCGAAGGCGCTCGATAAGCCGATGGATCAGGCCTTGCCGATGGCTTTAGCGGTCGAGCTGATTCACACCTATAGCCTGATTCATGATGACCTTCCCTGTATGGATAACGATGATTTTCGGCGCGGCCGGCCGACCAATCACAAAGTCTACGGTGAGGCTCAGGCGCTGTTGGCCGGAGATGCCTTGCTGACTTGTGCTTTTGGCGTTCTGGCGGGGGCTAAATCCGAGAATATCGGCGAGGCCGTTCGAAGGCTTTCACGTGCCGCGGGACCCATTGGCATGGTGGGTGGCCAGGCGTTGGACATCGCCGCCAATGATCCTTCGGAAAATTTGTTGAATGAAATTCATAAACGTAAAACCGGCGCGCTGATCGCGGTCGCGGTCTCGGGCACGGCGGTTCTGCTCGGTGCCCCGGCGGATAGCCAAACGTCATTGGAAAAGTTCGGCGAAAGGCTTGGCTTGGCTTTTCAACTGGCTGACGACATTCAGGATCACTCGCCGGATCGACCCGAAAAAGTGAATTACGTCAGCCGACTTGGGCTTGATGGCACCCGCCGCAAGCTCGAAGAGGTCAGTGAACAGGCCATCGAATGCCTTGGCCGGTTTCCAAACAGCGCGGATGATTTGCGTGAAATGGTGCGATTAAACCTGCAACGGGTTTGAGTGAATGAAACGCCTGGATTCGGCTCTCGTGGAATGGGGAATGGCGCCTTCGCGGACCAAGGCGCAAGCCATGATTTCAGCCGGTGAAGTGGAAGTGAAACGGGCGGGCCAATGGCAGTTGATCACTGATCGTTCATTCAATGCCGAGGGACTTCGGTCAGAAGACGTACGCGTTAAAGAGGGCACGCCGGTCCTTCGTTACGTTTCACGCGGCGGATTGAAGCTGGAAGCGGCCGCCGAGCGTATTGGACTACAAGTGCGTGGGCGCCGATGTTTGGACATCGGCATTTCGACCGGGGGATTTTCCGATTTTCTTTTACAATCCGGCGCATCGGCGGTTTTGGGAATCGATGTGGGGCGCGGCCAGTTGCACGAACGGCTTCGATCCGAGCCGCGTTTAACCGCGATTGAAGAACTTAATGTGAAGGACATGGGAAAAGACCCGCGAGTTAAAGAGTGGTTGAATCAAGGTGTCGATCTTTGTGTCATTGATGTCTCTTTTATTTCTTTACAAGCGGTGCTCCCCATTCTGGGAGCGCTTTTACCGGTCGGCGGTGAGCTTTTGGCTTTAGTGAAACCGCAGTTCGAAGTTGGTCGTCAAAAACTTCGCCCCGAAATGATTGAAGGTGTCCGCAACCGAACCTTGCACGCCTTGGCAAATTGTGGTTTCACTTTGAAAGATTACTTTCCGTCCGGGGTAAAGGGGCAAGATGGCACTCAGGAATATTTTGTGTGGGCTGTTCGCGGTTAATTTGCTTTTCTTAACGGCCTGCCAAACGACCAAACCGAAACGAGCCGGAATTCCCAAACGGCCGCAACCCGCCAAACCGGTTCTGACGGACCAAAAGGAAGATGATTTCTCCGGGCCCGAAGTGTTGGCCGACGATGAACCAAGAAAAGTGGCTTTGATTTTGGGGCCGGGTGGAGCCAAAGCGTTCGCCCATGTGGGAGTGTTAAAGGCGCTCCAGCAGCGGCGCGTGCCCATTCACAAGGTGG
Source organism: Bdellovibrionales bacterium (assembly GCA_041690295.1). GTDB lineage: Bacteria > Bdellovibrionota > Bdellovibrionia > Bdellovibrionales > UBA1609 > JALHOQ01. Next base: position 43,401 of record JAWLHR010000016.1, on the reverse strand, counting down.
TTGGGCTTGAATGGGGCGCTTTGGTCGGGGGATTGTACGCGTTGAACGGCCAAGTGCATGACGTGGAGTGGAAGCTGTACAAAATGGAGCAGCGGAATCTTCCCCATCCGAAAGGATTTTTCGGCAGTAAAGGTGTTGGCGAGGAAAGCGTCAACGTTATGAACGCGTTTTTAAAAGAATCCTTCGGTAATGGGGATATCAGTCAGTCCAAGGTCAAATTCGAATGCCCCACACGTTCGATTTGGACGGGCGTTGTCACCTGGCAGTTCAAAGGCGCGTTTAACGACGCGATCAAGCGCTGTTTGGTCTATCCCCCGGTTTTTAAAGCTCAAGGGACATTCCTGGCGGGCGCTTCGCAAGCCACTGAAGCCATCGAACGCCTGGTTAAGGAAGGTTACAATGTCATTATATTCGTCAACGTGTTAGGGTCGGCCATGCCCGTGGCCCAGGACTCGTTGTCGGATCATTTGAACCATGTGGTTTTATGGCAGGAAGTGAAACGTTCTTTGGCCGATGCGGCTAAGTACAATATTGATTTGATCAATATCGACACAAGCGCTCATCCGATCGTGAAGTTTAATTCCAAAAAGGATTTGATCGCGATGGGTGAGCGGGCTGGCGGAGAAGCGGCCGCGCAATTGATCGTAAAGTATAGATTCTGAGGTAAATATGTCGCGAAAAGCTCCTTTTAGTATTGAAATCGCAAAAGCCAGACGCCAAAAGTTGGCCGCGCTTTTACCGCCGGACTCAGCCGTCGTGTTGCCGGCTTGGCCGGAACAGTTTCGCAATGGTGATATGCAATTTAATTATCGTTGCGAATCGAGCCTTTATTATTTGACGGGTTTTGACGAGCCGGAATGTTGTTTGATTTTCCGTCCGGGAAAAAATCCCGAAACAACTATGTTCGTTCGACCCAAAAATATCGAGCGGGAGACTTGGGAAGGATTTCGTTTTGGCGTTGAAGGCGCCAAGACCGAATTCGGTTTCGACCAAACCTATGACATTCATGAATTCGAGAAAATCGCGCCCGAACTTCTGGGTAACTGCAGAAAAGTTTATTACACGTTATTTCGCAATCCGGGGTTCGACCAAATTTTCGGCCGGGTGATGCTTGAGGCGATCGGCGGCTGGCGTCCCAAGTACGGAAAAGGCAATTTGCCGGTCGAGGACGCTTACTCCGTTGTCAGCGAACTTCGGATTCGCAAAGGGCCAGACGAAGTGGAACTCATGAGAAAGGCCGCTTCGATCAGTGCCGAAGCGCACGTGGCGATGATGAAAGCCACTAAACCCGGAATCACTGAGCGCGCCTTGCATGGTTTGTTTTTAAAAGAAGTGATGGAACGCGGAGCGATGGGTGAAGCCTATACCGGCATTGTGGCCACGGGTAACAATGCCACCACACTCCATTACCGCTTCAATTCGGATACGCTTCGGGACGGTCAGTTGGTGTTGGTCGATTGCGGCGCCGAGTACGAATACTACTCAGGCGATATCACTCGAACATGGCCGGTGAACGGCAAGTATTCGCCCGCGCAAAAACGGATTTATGAAAAGATTCTGCGGGTGCAAAAGGGTGTGATCGACATGATCAAACCCGGCTTGGTTCCTTTTGATCTGCAAGCTTACACGATTCGAAATTTGACGGAGATTTTGGTGGAAGAGGGAGTCCTTCGCGGCAATGTGGATGACCTCATCAAGTCTCAAGCTTATGTTCGCTACTATCCTCATGGCGTGAGTCACCTTCTAGGCTTGGACACCCACGATGTCGGACAACTTTTGGTCAATGGCGAACCGCGATTGATCGAGTCCGGCTGGTGCCTGACGGTGGAACCGGGGTTGTATTTCCCTGAGAACGACCCCAACGTGCCTCAGGACTTGCGCGGCATCGGTATCCGCATCGAGGACGACGTGCTCGTGACCGACACCGGTTGCGAAGTTCTCACCGCGGGAGTCCCCAAAGACATCGCCGAAATCGAATCCATCGTCGGTAAAATGTAGGCCGTTCCTTTTCAGGATGCATCGCTGCAGCGGCCGCCGCACCAGGATGCGTCGCTGCAGCTTTCAGGATTCTGAAGTGAAAAAAATCTATGTCGGTCTTAGTAGCTAAAATTAAATTTCTACATTTCTTGCTTCATTTTTGACGACGTTGTCGCCTTAACGGAACCTGCGGCCAACAAAGGGGGGAAATATGTTCATTCGAGGACTCTGTTGGTTGATCGCTTTCGTCCTATTTCCGGCCGTGGCCTTCGCCATCGAGGCACCGGATTGGAAAAATGGAGATTTTGAATGTCCAAAGCTCGATTGGACCAACCGGTACATCGATGTTCCGCTCTTTCATGATTTAGAGTCCATGGCGCGGGTGGATCGGATCCCGGGTCTCAATGTTTTTAAGGATCTTCAGGCGCAACACCTGGGAAAAAAGATTCGTCTTTATTATGAAATCTTTCGCCCCTTCGATCGGGCGAAAAAGCTTCTCATTCTTATTCCTGGCGGACCCGGCCAAACCCATGCGGATATGCACGCTCTGGAGCCTTTGCTGGGCGAAGAGATATTCAAACACTTCAATGTCATCGTCATGGATCACCGAGGTCTGGGCTGTTCGCGACCGCTCTTTCCCGGGCATGAACCGCCTCAATCCTTGATGATGCGACAGGCGGCCAGTGACATAGAAATGATTCGCAGGGAGCTGGTTGGCGATCGAGGTAAAATCAATGTTTGGGGTTACTCCTATGGGTCGATCCTCGCGCAAACCTATGCGCTTCTTTATCCGGATCACATTGAGCGGCTTTGGTTGGGCGGAGCTGTCTCGTCCGCGGATGAATTTAATTTAGCGGGACTTCAGCTCGAGTCGCTGATCACGAGCGCGATGGAACCTAAATTAAAAGACGAGCTTTTACATCACCTTCAAGGGGATCCGGAATTAAAGAACAACTTCTTTATGTGGTCGATGTACCCACTTTACGAATACGTGGGGCGCACGAAGCGGATTCCCGAAAAGGCCCAAGAAATACTGCTTAAGTTAAATGATGGTCGAAGAGACGAAGTTTTGAAGAATTTGAGCTACTCCCAGCTCGACGTGATGCCGTGGATGACTCGATCGTTGGATTGTCTGGAAATTTTCTCTGGCCGGGCAAAATATGAGGGAGAATTTTCCTGGGTGGAGATGGGCTTTAGCGCCGCTTGCAAAGAGTATGAGGGCCATCAGGAACTCTTCAATTACACGCCGTTGTTGCGACAAATTGAAGTGCCCACATTCATCTGGGGTGGTGCTTTCGATCACGTGACGCCCGCGCGAGCCATGTTCCGCATGGCCAATGAAATTCCAAACAACTTCCTTTACATCGATAACTTCCTCGGTCACGGGATCAGCGGAAAAGGCGAGTGCTTAAAGCAAATGACCTTGAAATTCTTCATGGGGGCGGATGCGCAAGAACTGCACGAACTCAGTTACCGGCCCATCTGTCAGGACGCTCCAAATGTCCGTTAAGGTGTTTCAGTCGGAGTTGAGTTCAGCATTCGCTGCGGTCTTGGGGTCACATCACGTGGCTCCGGCCGCGGCTCATAAACATCCTTGAAGCGCATGTGGTGGGTGTAAACACGAAAGTGCGGCCGTGCAGGACGACCGGTGATCAGCCGGGCCAACAAAAAGATAAGGCCGGTGATTGTCATGAAGACGCCCACAACAACAGCAATAATGCTCACGAACACGAATATAAGCAGGCCTTTGATCATCGAATACACTTTATCCATGCCCGCACCTTAATCGTTTTGGCGCCCAATGTCGATAATCAGTTACTCGTACCGGTGGGAATACCAGCCTTGTTCAGAAGCCAGGGCCAGCATTTTCGATTCGGTCGGCCAGTTTTCTGAACCGACGGGTGCGGCCGACATCACGAGCCGCAGGTCCGTGGCGCTTTCAAGAAGCCATTTGTCGCCTTCCGTGTTTCCGGCGGCGAAATAAGGGCGTACGCCTCCCGTCCGCGCCAGCAAAGCTTCGGCTTTGCCTTCACGGTAGGTGATCACCCCTTTTTGCTTATCGGTGATAATGCCATCCACAACGTGGGTTTCGATGCCGATCACCTGATCCGGCCGAAGTCCGATGATCTTCGCCCCCGGCTCCACCGCCCAGGTGATGGATGCGGTCACGATGTACACTTCCACATCCAGTGAATCCAGTTTGTCGAGAATCGCCATTTGCGCTTCGAACACGGGAATCGGCTGATGTTCAGCGACCGCCATTTCCGCCCAATGGCGCACTTGCGCGAGCGGAACGCCATTGTTGATTTGCGCGAGCCAAAGATAGGCGGCGGGATGGGAAACGTTTTCTTTCAGGTAATTGTAATGGCCCCAGGGATCCTCGGGCAGCGGCACCAAGCGATTTTTGACCTGGTAACCAAAGAGCATCTCGCCCAAATCCGTGTCCCAGAGGGTGCCATCAGCGTCAAATGCCGCGACCGCACGGCCGCGCGGCCGCTTTTTCTCAAGGTCATCCAGCAACCTTTTCAGTTTTTCGGGTGGAAATGCCTTTTTGTTGTTCAGCACGCGAGCATCATATATTCAGGTGTGGATGGTGTCCAACCTCGAAATCCGCATTTTGCTGCCCACCGATGAAGATGCGATCACGAAGTTCGCGCGCGAACTTTTGCATCAAGCCATTTCGGATGAAATGGATGTTGAAATGCAAACGTGGGTGGCGCGTTGGCGGCCGGAGGCGCTGGCGTACTACTTGCCGCAAGGCTGGTGCTTCGGCGCTTTCCAAAACGGCAAGCTGTGCGGATTTCTTTTAGGTCAACCACTCTTGTTTTTTCGCGGGCTGACGCAAACCTATTGGATTGAAGAGCTGGTATTCACGGATGACGAAATCGGTCGCCTTTTATTGGACACGGCTTATAAATGGGCGAAAGACAAACATCTTCAATGTGTGTTAATCGAGGGTAATCAAATTCGGGCGCGGCTTGTTGAAGACTGGAATCAAGCCCATCAGTCCGACGAGCCTATGATTGAAATTCGCAGCAGTCGATTTTAGGAGCATCGATGTCCCTTTCCTTCCGTGACCGGCAAAGTTCCTTGCAGAAAATGCAAGTGGAATACTTTGACCTGGCGATTATCGGCGGCGGCATCACCGGTGCCGGTATCGCCCGCGATGCCGCGAGCCGCGGTCTGAAAGTGGCGTTGATCGAGGCCAACGACTTCGCTTCAGGAACCAGTTCGCGCTCAAGCAAATTGATCCATGGCGGAATCCGCTACTTGGAAAACTTCGAATTTTCTCTGGTGTTCGAAGCGCTTTCGGAACGTCAGAAATTATTCGAATTGGCGCCGCATTTGGTACACCCGCTTCCTTTTTTGATTCCCGTATATAAATCCGGTCGCGTACCAGCCTGGAAGATGGCGCTCGGTATGCTGGCTTATGATGCTTTAAGTTTGTTTGAAGCGCCGGAGCTGCATCAATTCCTAAGACGTGATGAATTGTTGAGCGAGTTTCCGCTTCTTCAAGATAAAAACCTTGTCGGTGGCTTTCGTTACTATGATGCGTACATGGACGATGACCGATTAGTGCTTGAAACTTTACGATCCGCCAGGTCGTATGGCGCTGAGCTTGCCAATTATACCAAGGCGGTCGGCGCGGTCATGGACGGCGGTCAGGTCCGGGGCATTGAATGCACCGACTTCGTTTCCAACCGCACCTTCGTACTCTCCGCGCGGCAGTTCGTTAGTTGCGTGGGCCCGTGGACGGACAGGATCGGGCAAACTCTTTTTCGCCAATGGAAACCCACCATGCGGCCCTCGAAAGGTGTTCACCTGACCTTTTTAAAAGAACGCTTTCCCCTAAAAGAAGCCGTGGTCATGGGCGCGGAAAAAAGAATCGTCTTCGCGATACCTCGGCATGAAATGGTGATCGTCGGCACCACGGATACCGACTTCTCCATGGATCCGGCCAAAGTGAGAACCGAGGCGGATGATGTCGATTACCTGCTCAAGGTCATCGAAAATTATTTTCCGGGAGCCAAGATTACGGCGAAGGATATCATTGGCTGTTACGCGGGTGTCAGGCCGCTGATCGATGATGGCGCCCAAACTGAAAGCCAAACCAGCCGTGAACATGCCATTTGGACGGAACCGCACGGCGTAACTTTTGTCGCCGGCGGTAAGTACACGACCTACAGGCGAATGGCCGAGCAAGCGGTTGAGCATATGCTGGGCAGATTGGAAATCACTGATCGGATCAAGCTCGGCCACTCGATGACCTTACGGCCGCTCAATCCTCTGGTGAGTGAATCCATGTGGGCTAAGGCGCAACAGGACCATGTTCACTGGGCCAAGGAGTTTGATTTAGATTCTAAAACCACCCAACTCCTGGCGGAACGCCATGGAATGGAAGCTTATAAATTAATCGAAACCGCGATCGACGAACGCCGACTTTGTTCAAGTGAGACTGAATGGCTATGGTGCGCGGAAGCGATCCATGCTGTTGAACATACCCTCTGTCTTCACCTCGTTGATTTTTATTTCCGCCGATCACCCCTGGTACTTTCACGACCTGATCATGGATTAAATTTCGTTAAATCGATCGCGAGGGTTATGGGTGATCGATTGGGTTGGACTCCAAGTCGTCAACAAGACGAAATTAATGCCCTGCAAAATCAGTTATCGTGGGAGCTGGCGGCCGCAAGCTCAAGTTGACCGTGTGGTCGCGCTCACCTAAAGTGATCAGATCATATGTCCATAATGAATAAATTCACTGAGTATTTCTCGAATGATATCGCCATAGACTTAGGTACGGCCAATACACTGGTTTTCGCCAAAGGACGTGGGATTATCTTGGATGAACCGTCCGTCGTGGCCGTGCAAAAGAATGTGCGCGGCGGACAAAACCGAGTCTTGGCGGTCGGCAAGGAAGCCAAAGAGATGCTTGGGAGAACGCCCGGTAGCATCGTGGCCATCCGGCCGATTAAAGACGGCGTGATCGCGGATTTCGAAGTCACGCAATCCATGCTTCGCTACTTCATCGGCAAATCCACCGGGCAAAAGAAAAGCTTCATTCGTCCTCGGATTATCATCTGTGTTCCCTACGGAATCACTCAGGTTGAAAAACGGGCGGTTAAAGAAAGCGCCCATTCGGCCGGGGCCCGCGAAGTTTACCTGATCGAAGAGCCCATGGCAGCGGCGATCGGTGCCGGTTTGCCCATCACCGATCCTACGGGAAGCATGGTCGTTGACATGGGTGGCGGAACCACCGGTGTCGCGGTGATCTCTTTGGGCGGTATCGTTTATTGTAAATCGATTAAGGTCGCGGGTGATAAATTTGATGAAGCCATCGTCAATTATGTCCGCCGCCAATTTAATCTTTTGATCGGTGAGCGCTCCGCTGAACAGATCAAGATACAAATTGGTAACGCTTATCCCTTTGATGAAGAAAAGAGCATGGAGATCAAAGGTCGTGACTTGGTGGCCGGCGCGCCGAAGACGATCGAAATCACCAGCTCTCAGGTAAATGACGCGTTGATGGATCCGTTGAGTGAGGTGGTGGACGCGGTCCGGACGGCCCTTGAAAAGACTCCGCCGGAATTGGCTTCGGATATCGTGGATAACGGGATTGTTCTGACCGGTGGTGGAGCGTTGCTGTCCAATCTGGACGTGCTCTTGCGTGAGCGCACGGGATTGCCGGTGACCATTGCTGAAGATCCGCTTTCGTGCGTCGTTTTGGGATCGGGTAAGGTCCTCGAGGACGTGGACCTGCTCAAACAACTCACAGTGGACTGAGGCGAAATGGAAACTTCGGTCATCGAAACGGTGGCGAAGTACTTTTATTTTTTCAGCCTGGAAGATCGAATTACATTCTCAGCCAGCTTTCGCGTGTTGGGGGATTTAAAATCCAACGGCTGGATCGATACCGCCCATAAGGATCGCTGGATTCATGTGCTCAATAAATGGCGCGGTCGCATGCACCGTATTCCCCGACGTGAATGGAATCCCTCGGAAGATCACGACGGGTTTATCGAGCCCAAAAACTTCAACCGCATCGCCTGGATGAATTTCCTTAACCACGCCGATCATCTCGAAGTTGAAGCGGTTGTGCTGTCGCAAATCTTGAATTTCACGGATGAGGAAATCGCGAAGGGATTGGGAGTCAGTGTCGGCACGGTTCGGTATCGGGTTGGCCGCGGTTTAAGACAATTAGGTGGTTTTCTTGAGCCTTGAGTTTGATTTTGTAAAAACCAAGATGACACCTTTTTTGTGCCAGGAACTGCTGTATGAGTACGCGACTCATCGCCTGGACAAACAAAAGGAAAAGCAGATCGCCGAGTTCCTGCGCGAAGACCGGGAATCCGCGCGCGAGTTTGAAAACCTGAATAAAGGGCTTCGTTACGTCCAAATTGCCGCCAAAGTGGAGATTTCTTCTGAACTCTACGAGGCGTTGGAAAAATTCGAGCCCCAGTGGAAAAAACGTTTGCGCGCTTGGACGCTCTGGTCCTCGGAGCGCGGTTGGAAAATGTTGCCCTACGCCTTTGCCGTCATTGCCATAGGCCTGGGACTTTTTCTGACCAAACCCTGGAAGCACGGTGAGGACAAGGACATTCTTCTGACCGAGATGTCAAAATTCAATCCGGAAGTTGATCCTTTGCCGAGCGCGCCCGTCAATACGGATATCCAATATGATCCCATGGAACTGATAATGACCGATATGATTCCGGAGCCGGCCATAGAGGAGACGGATGTGCCTCATTTTCTGGCGCAACGGGAACCACCGAAGAAAAGTTCCATATTGTTACCGTCGATCGCGCCGATGCCCGCTCCTCTCCCGACTCCCGCCGCGACGCCGGCGTCCACCGAGTCCACGGAAGTGGCGCGCGCTCAGGCTTCAAGCGCGGAACAGATCGGACGGGGATTTCTTTATCGCGCCGAAATGCAAGTCACCGATTTTCATAATTCGTGGCCCGCGATTCGCGACAAGATCGTAGCGCTCGGCGGGCGCATCGCGGGTAACGTGGAGCTGGGTTGGTTGCGCCGTCCGAATGAAGCGTACTTCCACTTCACTCTACCTGAGTCCAACTACAACGAACTGCAAATCTTCCTCAATACCTTTAGTCCAGTCCGGTTCTCCAAGGACCGCCATCCGCGGGTGATGCCAGAAGGTGAAATCCGCATTATTCTTACTGTGAAGGATGGCATGACGGAAAATGAAGGTTCGACAGAGGCCCCGTAAGTCTTTACGCACACTCCTTATTTTTTGGTTGCTGATTTTCTCCATCGTGCCGTTGGCATCGATCACGGGCTATTCACTGGTTAAGTACGAAAAAGCCATCGACATGGAGCTTTCCACGCGGTTGCTCGGCAACGCGCGCGAGATCAGCGTGATACTGGACGATTTCCAAAGCCGCCTCGTCGAAGAAGCGCAAATCGTTTCGAATGACAATGCGGTTGGGTACTTTCTCGCGGCCAACAACATCGAGAAGCTTCGCGAGAATGTGCGCCGGTGGTTTCGCGGCACCGTTGTCAGCCAAAGACTTTGGATCTTCAACCGCGACGGCGGGTTGGAAATCGCTCTCTACAAAGACGAAAAAGGACAGGTGCAAAGGCGCGAAAGTCTTGAGTCCGGTATGGTGGAACTCAATGAGCCGCTCTTGCAAGCCTTGGAGAACAAAAAAGACCTGCTTCTCATGAAAGTGGCCAGTGATCCGGCCCCGGCCGGGTCGAAGACTCCACACAATTACCTCGAACTTTCAGTTTTCAACCGAATCACGAATTCGGCGGGTCGCCTGGTCGGCTATGTGGAAGTCGCGCTGACCATGGATGAAGAAGTGCTTGAGAACATCAAAAAGCGCCTTAATGCGGAAATTTTCTTCTTTCAAAACGGCGGCGGAACCATTGTCGCCACCCACGAGGATTTAAGCCTTTACCGCGTGGAAGATTTTCTGCCCTATGTGAAAGACAGCTCTTATTTTGAACGCAACATTCGGGGCGTGCCTTACCATTTCATGTTGCGCGAGTTGAAATGGGGCGACAGCGAGTTCGTGATGGGTCTTGCGGCCTCGAAGAGCGCGGCCAAAGCGGTTTTAAAGAATGTGAACGTGGCCTTTTTCACCGTCGTTGGCTTTATCATTTTACTTCTCATCGGACTCAGCTTGATCGCTTCGCGAATCATGCTGACTCCCATCTACGACGTGCTCAACGCGATTGAACGGGCTGACTTCGATAAAGAGCTTCTTCAGGTTCCAAGTAATAATCAAACTGAACTCGGGCTTCTCGCGGATGCTTTCAATGACCTCTCCCGCCGCACCTTCGAATCGCAAAAGAATCTGAAGGTCAAAATTCAGGAATTGGAAAAGGCCAATAATGAAATCCGCGACACTCAAGCCAAACTTGTTCATACCGCGAAAATGGCGAGTCTCGGTCAATTGGTGGCCGGCATCGCGCATGAATTGAACAACCCCATCGGCTTTATCTATTCGAACATGTCGCACTTGCGGGATTATTCGCAAAAGCTTCTGCATCTGATTCAGGTGGCTGAAAAAGAGCCCGCCAAACTGGGCGATGAAAAAGAAAAAGCGGATTTGGATTACATCACCAAAGACCTTCCCAAGTTGATCGCCTCGTGCGAAGACGGCGCACGCCGGACCCGTGACATCGTTTTGGGTCTGCGAAATTTCTCGCGTCTTGAAGAAGCGCAAATCAAGCAGGTGGATTTGCATGAAGGGCTCGAAAACACTCTTCAGCTTCTGACCGGAGAACTCAAAAACCGGATTAAGGTGATAAAGAACTTCGGACGGCTGCCCAAAGTGAACTGTTATCCCAGTCAGCTCAATCAGGTCTTCATGAATGTTTTAAGCAATGCCGCGCAGGCGATCGAGGGTGATGGCGAGATCACGATCACCACGCGAACGTTGCCGGACGATAAGGTGGAGGTCGCCATTCGCGACAATGGAAAGGGCATGCCCAAGGCCACTTTGGAAAAGATTTTCGATCCCTTTTTCACCACTAAATCGCTTGGTTCGGGTACGGGCTTGGGATTGAGCATTTCCTATGGGGTCGTGCAAAAACATGGGGGCGAAATACTTGTCACATCCGAACCCGGTCAGGGCACGGAATTTAAAATAATTCTTCCCGTCAACGGCCCGTCAGAAAGCAAGAAAGCGGCCGTTTCCAGTTGACTCTCCTCGCTGAACGATAAAAATACGGGCGTAAACGCAGATCTACAACAAAGGGGATACATATGTCGCGCATTCTCATCGTGGCGTTGATGGTTTTTACGCTTCCAGCGATGGCTCAGCAGAGAAAAAAGGCCTCAGCGGCTCGCAGTAAAATGTCGAAAACTCAAGTTCAGAAACAGAAGTTCAAACTGCCGTTCAAGCTGATTCCTACGGTCGGAATCGCTCATTTCACCTTGGCTGAAGCCGATGTGGTTCGCGCGGATCAAGGCCTTCATGTGGGTGTTTTGGCTGATTTTGATTTCAATGGAATGATTTTCCAAACCGGGCTCACCTATTTGCAAGCGGGTGGCAAGATGCCGGTTGAAGGCGACAACCAAATTCGTTTGAGTAATGCCAATGTGCGGATGGAATACTTGGTGGCCCATGCCGCGGTTAAGAAGTTCGTTTACAAAAATGACGTTTATCTTAAAGGCGGGGTTTCACCGATGTTGAATACCCGATCGGAAATGGAGGTCCGTTGGGCGAGCGATGGAAAGTCGGGCAGGCATGTCGAAAAACTGACTGACATTCGGGATCTTGATCTTCTTGCCGAAGTGGGCGCCGGATTTGAGCTGCCCCAATCCTATAATGGCATGAAAATGGGCGCGGAGCTGACATTCCATCGGGGCATGCTCAACGTCATCAAGTCCGCCGGCGCCGATGGTTACAACCAGGGGATGATCCTTTCGGGATTCGTGGCCCTCTAAACAAAAGGCCCACCTCTTGAGGTGGGCTTTTTTTGTTTGGTGAACTGATTCATTAACGAATTATTGAATGGTGCAAGTAATTTCCTCTCGAAGAGGAATGACGCCACCCTCGCGAGTGGTCATTGTGCCTTCGATGATGGATTTAAGAACGTTGTCCGTCTTGGAAATCGTCATGTTCAGATCCAAATCGCCGATGTGATCCCCGTCGTGCATGGCTTGACCCGTCAGCTTGCCTTTGACGGTTAATTCTTCGCACCAAGCACGGAACTTGCCGCCGGTTAAATGATAATCGTCGTCGGGAATCGAATAATCGATGTTGTCCGCCGGAAATTCCTGCCCGTTGTAATTGTAAATGGTGATGCCGTCTTTAATTTCTTGGCCGACCGTAATCACTTCAGTGACGCCCGGTGAATTCGCGTAGGTACATTGGTAAGTCCCGGACAATTCAGGACAGTTCGCATAAGCCACCGTTGAAAACATGAAAGCCAGCATTGCGAAAAATCGCATAGCAATCCCCCTTTTGGTTCGGTTTGTTGCTCGATTTGAGATTCAAACGGTGGGGGAGTCAAAAACGGGATACGTTGTGAAAAATTGCCAAGCCGGATTTTAAAAATAGCCTGTTTGCACGTGTAAAAACATTAAACGTCTCATTTCGAGAACCCGCTCTCTTTTCGATGCTTTCAAGTCGCCACCGGGCCATGGTTGGCCTTTGACTTGCTTAATAAAAGCGCAGGTGAGGTATGGCTTCGCAGTCAAATTATCAAATTAGAACATTGCCGAGGACCGGAGAGAAACCTCCGGCCAAGAAAGAGGTCCAACCTCGTCGTAAATCTTTCGGCCGCCTTTGGGGTGTGGCCTTGCTCTCGGTGAGTGTGCTGATCGGCGCGCTCGCGCTCGTGGAAAACTGGCGCCCTTCGCAGCCGGCGGATCCGTCACGGACTAACGCCGCCATCGGCGCGGCGATCAGTCAGCACATCCAAGACTCCCATCTCCGCGAAGAGATGATGCGGCGGCAGCGCGAAATTGAAAACCTGCGTCTTTCCGAAACGAAATTGACGCAGTTGACCCCTGTCCCCTCATGGGATGATAGAAGCGGTCGCTCCTACGGTGTTCAACTCGATCAGGACACCACCATCGAACGCATCTACGAAGAATTGAATGGGGAAAAGTCAGGATACTCGGATTTCTTTCCTGAAGAGAAAATCAACGCCCGTCTCGCCAATCGTAAGTGGCTCAATGAGCAGGAGAGGGCGGAGCGTCTTCATTTCGTAAAAACGTTTATTCGGGACGCCTATGAGCGTGGCTACGAGGTTGAATTGGATCAAAACCTGGTCGTCACCGGCGTTCGCCGCATTAATCAAAATCGCAAAATAGACATCGATAAGGTCTTGGAACGGCTCGCCCGCCAGGGCGATTAATCAGCGCCGCCGTGCCCCGAGGCGTTCTGTTGCGCCATCGCCTCCTCTCCCCCTAATATAACGGCTCGGGAGGCATCTCATGAAGCATATGATTCATTTATTGGGACTCACTTTGCTTATTACTATGATCGGGTGCGGTCCTCGCCAATTCGTCAAAGGTGAATACGACGAGAATGTTGAAAGCACGAATCTGTTAACCGACAAATGGTCTGAAACAGACATGCAGCAAGCGGTAAGGGATCTTGTGCAAAGCGCGGTTAGCCATCCGGCGATCGCCAACGCCAACCGCCCACCGATTGTGATGGTGACTCGCTTGCAGAATAAAACCAGCGAACACATCGACACCCAAAGCGTGACCGACATGTTCACGGTGGAGCTGATGCGCACGGGAAAAGTCACCTTTGTCGATAAAGCGGCACGGGAAGATATCGCCGAGGAATATGACTACCAGGATTCCGGTATGGTTTCCCGTGAAACCAAAAAGACCAAAGGTGGCCAGGTCGGCGCCGATTTCATCATGAACGGCCGCTTGGATTCCATCGTGCAAGAGGCCGGCAAAGATAAAACGGTTTATTACAAACTGACGATGAACCTGACGAATCTGAAAACCGGTCTGATTCAGTGGACCGACCAAAAGCAGATCCGAAAAATCTATAAGAAGAGAAGAGTAGGTCTTTAATCAATGAGCCTGCGTCTATTTTCGGTCGCAGGCGTATTGATCTTTCTTTGCGGCTGCGCCTCTTACCAGAGTAAAACCTACGAATACCGCGGGCTCCTCAAGCGGGGACAGGCGGTCGCCGCCGCGGAGAAAGTGCAGCAAAAAGCTTATACCGAGGGCGACGATCAGGTGGTCTACCTTCTGGAGTACGCCACCGCCCAGCAGCTCGCCAAGAATTACGACGAGAGTACCAAGGCCTTTCTCAAAGCCGAAGAACTGACGGATATCAAAGATTACACTTCGCTTTCCCGTGAAACCGGCGCCCTTTTACTCAGTCAGGGAATGGTTCAATACAAAGGCGATGATTTCGAGAAAGTATTGATCAACGCCATGCTCGCAATCAACTTTCTCTCCGAAGGAAACCTCGAAGCCGCGCAGGTTGAAACGCGAAAGTTGAACGACAAACTTTATAAATTCCGCTTCGAAGGGAAAAAGAATTACGAACAAAATCCCTTCGCGTTTTACCTGTCGGCCTTGATCTGGGAAGCCAACCGCAACTGGGATAGCGCGTATATTGATTTCAAGAGAGCCTATGATTTGAATCCCAATGTTTCCTATTTGAAGGAAGATTTGATCCGCGCCGCACGCAACGCCCGTCGTGAAGACGAGCTTAAAAAATGGCGCAAACAATTTCCTGGCATCGAGCCGGCCAATCTCAAAGAGTTGGGCGAAGTGATTTTGGTTTATCAACAGGGATGGGGGCCGGTGAAGCGGCCTCACCCGGACTTCCCTCGGGTGCCGAAGCTTTATCGAACGTTCAATTTAACGACCGCCGCCCGCCTTGAAGTTGAAAGCGGTCCGAGTGAGACAACTCAATTGGTTTCCGACGTCACCGAAGTGGCGATCAAAACTCTGGATGATCAATACGCCGGTCTGATTGCCTCACGCATGGCGGGTTTGGTGGCGAAAGCCGTGGCGGCGGATCAGATTCGCCAACGAAATCAGCTCTTGGGCGATTTAGCGTGGATCGGGATGAATATCGCGGACCAGGCGGATTTGCGGCAGTGGAGCAGCCTTCCTTCGAGTTTCCAAGTGGCCAAGGTGCGATTGAAACCTGGGACCTATCGCGTGCGCATGGTGGGATTAACGGCTCAAGGGAGTCCATCGGGCGAGGAAAGCGAATGGCAAAGCATTGAGGTCAAAGCCCGCAAAAAAACTTTTATTAACTGGAGATCTTTTCAGTAGGTGCGCTGAGGCGTACGGAACGTACGCCCTCGCGATCAATTAGTTACCGAGACTACGATTGGAGTTGGGAAGATCCGGCAAATCATTGCCAAATCCACGTTCCAAATCCTTAGCGGCCGTGGCGGCACTGGCGGCGGAAGCAACACGCTCATCGAGCGATTTTTTCATATCGTCATAAGATGTTTTACCGCTCTCGAGCTTTTGCGCGGCTTCCATCTGCGCTTGAGCTTGTTTCTCAGCATAATCAAGCGGGAACGCGCCTAATTTAGCGAGGTAGCTTGAAATGCTTCCGTTACCATTCTGAATGATTTCTCTGAGCGTGAAGAGAGGAGCATATTGGGATGCTTTCTTTTCCGACTCAAAAATAATCTGCGTCAACGTCGCGGCGGTGATGTCGTTTTTCGTCTTATTGTCGATCACCATCACATCTTCGCTGGAGCGAATCATTTTCGCGATGTCGTCCAACGTGACGTAGCAGCTCTGTTGTGTGTCATAAAGTTTGCGGTTTTGATAACGTTTAATGATTTTGGTCTTCGCGTTAGGCCTGTTTGTCATCATTTCTTGGTTCACCAAAGCCTCCCTCTAGAAAATGACTCCCTCTGGAAACTGGGGCCAACGTATTCTCGCCCGCCACAGCTTGTCAAGCGGACCACGGGCACTCTTTCAATAAATTCAAGAACTAAGACACCTTGTGCCATTGGACTCCACCATGTGAAGACACAATGCCCTTCGGAATCTGGTTAACGCGTCGGATTAATCGGGATTGATGACTCAGTCCAGATTTCACCAAATTTCACCTAATATCAATTATAAGTTATTATAATCACACAGGTTATTGAAAACAGGCGACCTCTCTCGAGCGGGCCGAAACTAGACCATTTTACCCCCCGATTTAATCAAGCTTCGGCGCAATTAATCCGATTTTCATACATGGGATGGCGGCTTATGCCTAAAGCACCGTTATGGAAAAAAATACTCCCTCAGCTCGGGGGAATGGGGGCTGTTTTGGCTCTCACGGCGTGCGCAAGCATTGGGCAACGGGCTGGCTTATCCACCGTGCGTGATTCCACGTTATCCAACCTTAACCCGGCTCCCAAAATTCTATCGCCCCCCAACTACGATAGTTCCGGAAATCCGGTGTTAGACAACACGCATCTGGCAAGTCAGGCGGACTTTCACTTCACCATGGGTGAAACCTTGAGCTTCGCGGGTCAGACCACGAAAGCCATCGAAGAGTTCAAGCTCACTCTGATCTACGATCCCAAGTCGATTCTGGTCCGTCAGCGTTTGGCGCAAGAATACGTGCGGGCGGGAATGGTGACGGAGGCCATTGAGCAAGCGGAAATCGCCGTAGAAATGGCGCCGGAAAATGTCGAGTCGCGCCGCCTTTTGGGAGGCCTCTATGCCGGGTTGAAAATGTTCGAACCCGCGCGAAAGCAGTTCGAGGAAATTCTCAAGATTGATGAGACCAATGCGGAAGCGGCCATTTTTCTAGGCGCGCTTCTGGCCGAAGAACGAAAATACGATGAGTCGATCACTTATTTCGAGCGCCTCACGAAGAATCCGAATTTTAAGGAGCCGGAGCGCGCCCACTACTACATCGGCCGTGTGTTGGCCGAGCAGGGCCAATCGAAATATGCCGAAGCTGAAAAGGCTCTCAATAAAGCCCTGAAAATCAAACCCCAGTTTTCCGAGGCCGCGTTGGCCCTGGCCATGCTTTTGCGCGCCGAAGGCAAGGACTATCAAATGGAGAAATTGCTCCGCACTTATCAGGAGAAGTTCGGGCCGGAGCGCGAAATGTCGAGAATTCTGAGCCATTATTATCTGGAACGGGAAGACTGGCCCAACGCTCTTGAGCAACTTGAGCTGGTTGACGGTTTCGAGCGCGACAACCTGAACGTGAAAATTCAGATTTCACTGATTTTGATTGAGCTGAAACGGTTTGAAGCGGCGGCCGCCCGTCTCGAGGATGTTCTCTTGCAGGCCCCGGAATCCGATAAGGTCCGATATTATTTGGGCGCGGTTTATGAAGAGATCAACAAACCCGACCTCGCGCTCATGAATTATCAGGCCATCACCCAGGGAAGCTCTTATTTCGCCGAAGCCGTGGTTCATGCGGCGCACATTCTTAAAACCAAGGGGCAAATGGATAAAGCCATCGCTCTGGTTGAAGACGCGATTAAGAAGGACGATAGCAATCCGCAATTATACGCTTACTTCGCCACATTGCTCGATGAGCAAAAAGAATACAAACGGGCGTTGGCCATGTTGAGTGATGCGGTCGCCAAATTCCCCAACAACACGCAACTGCACTTTTTCTTAGGAACCATGTACGACCGTACGGGAAATGCGGATAACACCATCGCACAGATGATCAAGGTGCTGGAGCTGGATAAAGACCATGTTCAAGCCCTCAACTACCTGGCCTACACCTATGCGGAAGCCGGCAAGAACCTTGATGAAGCCTATGCTCTGGCGGTGCGCGCTCTCGATATGCAGCCCAATGATGGTTATATTCTCGATACAGTGGGCTGGATCCACTTCAAACGGGGTGCGATCGAAGATGCGATCAAGTATTTGGAGGCGGCCTACAAAGCCAAGTCCGACGAGGCCGTGATTGCCGAGCATCTGGGCGACGCCTATCTCCGTCACCAAATGTGGAAAAAAGCCCAAGAAATGTATCGAAAAGCCGCTGAACTCGAAGACGACAGCACACGCAATCAGAAAATTCTCGAAAAAATCGCCAATGTGGAACGCCAGGTTCAGATTCCCGCACGCAGCCCGGCCTCAATTCCCGGGCCCACTCCGGCGCAGTAGGTTTTGACTGGTCCCCAAATCCTCGATTAAATCGTAGTTACATGAAAACACGTCTACTTGTTTTGGCAGCAGTGGTGGGTCTCGTCGGATGCGCCAGTAAACCGATGAAAATGGACTCCGTTCAAGAGGGCAATTGGCGCGCGCGGGCGTTGATTCGCGACAAAGAACAATCCCGATCGTACATCGTGAACATCAACTTCAATTTGGTGAAGGGCACCAAATCACGTATGGACGTGACGAATGCGCTTGGTACCGGAGTGGCGTCCCTTTTGGCCGACAGCGATGAGGTTCGATATATCTTGTTTGATTCCAAACGGTTTTACTTTGGTAAGCCGCAGGTCGACGTCATGCGGCCCATTTTAGCGGTCCCCTTCGACCCGCGCTGGATCCAAAATATCCTGTTCGACATGCCGCTGACCGACAAATCGTGGACCTGCACCGCGGACGCGAATGGTTTGATGAAGAACTGCTCCGACAGCGTGACGGGACTCAAGATCGAGTGGAGCCAGCGTCTGGGCCCCAAGAAGACCATAAACCTGGAGCATCCCAAGGGTTCGGTTCAGATCAACATCCAGTCTTTCAAGGCCAAGGTCGAGGATAGAAAAAATTTATTCGTGTTAGAAGCTCCGGCTGGATATCAAAAGCTTCGAGTGCGATAACTTCAACCCGGCGTAATTCGCTTCTCAGAAGGGCCGTCCAGCAGATTCAGACTGAGACGTCTATCAATGAGTCAGATTAACCGGATTGCTCATTGCTGAAACGGCGGTTTTCAAAGATAATTTAGTAAGGAATGGTCCTTCAGTCCTGGGAGGCGCAATGGCTATGGATTCTGGCCGAACTGACTTTACAGATTTGATCCGGAACCTTCAGAACGAAAACCGGTATCAAGATCTGAGTTGGTCGGGAAGCTTCAACGATTATCTGAACCTGGTTCGTGAAAATCCGAAGGTGACCCGAAATGCCTTCCAGCGCATGTACGACATGATCATGGAGAAGGGCACCACCGAATACATCGACGTAAAAAAACAAATCATCCACTACAAATTCTTTGACGACGAAGACAACGACGGAAAAGACGCGGTTTACGGTTGCGACATTCCGTTGATGAAACTCGTCAACGTGCTCCGCTCGGCGGCGCTCGGATATGGAACGGAAAAGCGGGTGATCCTTCTTCACGGACCGGTGGGTTCGGCGAAATCAACCATTTGCCGTTTGCTGAAACAAGGAGTTGAGCGCTACTCAAAAAGCCCGAGCGGCGCCATGTACACCTTCGAATGGGTGGATGAAGCCGGCGAGCATGCGGACATTTTCGGTAAAGACTGCCGCGTGTTTCCGAGCCCGATGCATGAAGAGCCCCTCTTGATCATTCCGCCCGAAATGCGCCAGCCGTTGTTTGATGAACTGAATCGCGGCGCAAAGGGCGATTTCCGCGTGAATGTCACCGGCGAACTTTGTCCGCCGAGCCGTTTCATCTTCCGTCAGCTGATGGAGCGTTATCACGGCGACATCACCAAGGTGTTGCAACATGTGCGGGTCAAGCGATTGATCTTGTCCGAAGCCGATCGGATCGGTATCGGAACGTTTCAGCCCAAAGATGAAAAGAACCAGGACAGCACCGAACTGACCGGTGATTTGAATTATCGAAAAATTGCCGAATACGGATCCGATTCGGATCCCCGCGCTTTCAACTTCGACGGTGAGTTTAACGTCGCCAATCGCGGAATGATCGAATTCGTCGAGGTGCTCAAGCTGGATGTGGCGTTCTTGTACGATCTCTTGGGCGCCTCGCAAGAGCACCGGATCAAGCCGAAGAAATTCGCCCAGACTCACATCGACGAAGTGATTATCGGTCACACCAACGAACCGGAGTATCGCAAACTTCAGGACAATGAGTTCATGGAAGCTTTGCGCGACCGGACGGTGAAGATCGACATCCCGTACATTACCAAGCTTCGTGATGAGAAGAAGATTTATCAGAAGGATTTCAACAGCAAAATCCTCCGTGGCGTGAGCATCGCGCCTCACACCATTGAAATGGCGGCCATGTGGGCCGTGTTAACCCGATTGGAAAAACCTAAGAAAGCCAATCTGACCCGGTTACAGAAATTAAAACTCTATGACGGTAAATCACTACCCAACTTCACTGAAGATAACGTGAAGGAATTGCGGAAAGAGACCAAAAGAGAAGGTCTTGACGGAATTTCCCCGCGCTATATTCAGGATAAACTGTCCAACAGTATCGTCATGGCCCAGCAGATGAACCGGGGTTCGGTGAATCCCTTCATGGTGCTGAATGAGCTTGAGGCGGGTCTTAAGCATCACTCGCTTCTGGCCAGCGAGGAAGTGAAGCAGGACTATCGCGAACTGCTGAGCGTGGTGAAGCAGGAGTACGAAGAGATCATCAAGTCCGAGGTTCAACGCGCGATTTCGGCGGATGAAAGCGCGCTCCATCGCCTCTGCGCGAACTATATCGACAACGTGAAGGCCTACACGCAAAAAGAACGCGTGCGCAATCAGTTCACCGGGGTTGATGAGGAGCCCGATGAGCGGCTGATGCGTTCGATCGAGGAGAAGATCGAGATTCCCGAGTCACGCAAAGATGATTTCCGCCGTGAGATCATGAACTACATCGGCGCGCTTTCGCTCGACGGCAAGAAGTTCGATTACAAAACCAATGAGCGGTTGCATAAGGCTCTGGAATTGAAGCTGTTCGAAGATCAAAAAGATTCGATCAAGCTGACCAGTCTTGTGTCCAGTGTGGTGGACAAGGACACGCAAGAAAAAATCGAGATCGTTAAAACCCGGCTCATCAAAGAATTCGGCTATGACGAAATCTCGGCCACGGATGTGCTTCACTATGTGGCAAGCATCTTTGCCCGGGGGGACGTGAAAGATAAGAAGTAAATGGGAATACGTGAAGACCATAGCCGCTTCCGCGACATAGTTCGCGGACGGATCAAACAGAATTTCAAAAAGTACGTCACGCATGGCGAGATGATCGGTAAGCGTGAAAATGACTACGTGAAAATTCCCATTCCCTCCATCGATGTTCCCAAATTCAAATATGGACCCAAGCAATCCGGCGGTGTCGGCCAGGGCCAAGGCCAATCGGGTGACGCCGTTGAGGGCGATCAGCAGCCGGGTCAAGGCCAAGCCGGCGACATGCCGGGCGAACACATGCTCGAGGCCGACGTCACGCTTGAAGAGCTGGCGGATATCCTCGGCGAGGAGTTGGAACTTCCGCGGATCCAACCGAAAGGCCATAAATCCATCGAGTCGCGCTCAACCAAATACACCGGCCGCGCCCATGTGGGTCCCGATTCCTTGAGGCACTTTAAAGCCAGCTACAAAGAAGCTCTCAAACGCAATATCGCGGCGGGAACTTACAATCCCGAAGATCCGATCGTGGTCCCCATCAAACGCGATATGAGATTCCGCTCGTTTCGCAATTCCGTGAAACCGCAAGCCAATGCCGTCGTGATCTACATGATGGACGTGTCAGGTTCGATGGGGGACGAGCAAAAAGAGATCGTGCGCCTGGAAAGCTTTTGGATCAACACGTGGCTGCGCCGTAATTACAAGGGCCTTGAGACCCGGTTCATTATCCACGATGCGGCCGCCAAAGAAGTCGACGAGAAAACCTTCTTTTCCACCAGTGAATCGGGCGGAACGCTGATCAGTTCGGCTTACAAGCTTTGTAAGAAGATCATTGATGAGGAGTATCCGCTTAACGAATGGAACATTTATCCCTTCCACTTCAGTGACGGTGATAATTGGAGCGGCGAAGACACCCGCCTTTGCGTGAAGCTGCTCAAGGAATATTTTCTGCCCAACGTGAACATGTTTGGTTATGGACAGGTGGAGAGCAAATACGGCAGCGGGCAGTTTCTGAAGGATTTGGAAAAGGCGTTTCCTGACGATGATCGGCTGGTGATTTCCAGGGTCGAAAACCGGGACAAGATCGTCCAGAGCATTAAAGATTTCCTGGGGAAGGGGCGTTGAGTTGGCCAATTTGACTTTGGAACTGGAAAGAGAAAGAGCCAAGATCGAGAAAGCGGCGCGCTCCGTAGGATTGGATTTCTTTGAGACCGTATTTGAGCTCGTCACTTATGATCAGCTGAACCAGATCGCGGCCTATGGCGGCTTCCCGGTGAGGTATCCGCATTGGCGCTTTGGGATGGAGTACGAATCCCTCTCCAAATCCTATGAGTACGGGCTTTCGAAGATTTACGAATTGGTGATCAACAATGACCCCTGCTACGCCTACCTTATGGAAGGAAACGAGTTTCTGGATCAGAAACTCGTGATGGCGCATGTTTTTGGTCATTGTGACTTCTTCAAGAACAACTACTGGTTTTCGCCCACCAACCGCAAAATGATGGATGCCATGGCCAATCACGCCACGCGTGTGCGCCGCTACATGGATCGGTTCGGTGTGGAAACGGTCGAAAACTTCATTGATTTGTGTTTGAGTCTCGAAAATCTGATCGATCGCTACGCCCCCTATTCCAAGGGCGGCCGAATGCCGGAAATTCAGCAAAGGCCCGATTACGACGAAGAGACCGTGGCGCCCGCTCCCAGGGAAGGACGGCTGCCGGTGCATCGGCAGTACATGGAAAAGTACATCAACCCGCCGGAGTTTTTGGCGGAACAGGAACGTAAACGTCAGGAAGAGCAGCGAAACGCCATATTTCCGGAAAAGCCGGAAAGGGACGTGATCGGATTTCTCATGCATTACGCTCCACTCAAGCCCTGGCAGCAGGATGTCCTTTCGATCATCCGCGAAGAGGCGTACTACTACGCCCCACAAGGGATGACGAAAATTATGAACGAGGGTTGGGCGTCGTACTGGCATTCAAAGATTCTCACAGAGAAGATCATGAACGATTCGGAGATCATTGACTTCGCCGACCGTCACAGCGGCACGATGGCCATGTCTCCGGTCGGATTCAATCCCTACAAAGTCGGTATTGAACTCTTTCGCGATATTGAAGAGCGCTGGAACAAGGGCCAATTCGGGCGCGAATGGGAAACCTGCGATGACTTCGAATTCAAAAAGAACTGGGATCGGCAGACGGGATTAGGCCGCGAGAAGATTTTCGAAGTGCGCAAACATTATAACGACGTGACGTTCATCGACGAATTTCTCACCGAAGAATTTTGCGTTCGCCACAAAATGTTCGTCTACAAATTCAATAAGCGCACCGGCCAGTTTGAAGTTGATACGCGTGATTTTAAATCCATTAAAAAGAAACTCTTGTTTCAATTGACCAACCTGGGTCAGCCGATCATTTCGGTGGTGGACTCCAATCATAATAACCGTGGAGAGCTACTGCTGAGCCACTTATATGAAGGCGTTGAAATGCAACCGGATTACATGCAGGACACCATGCGGAACATTTACGCCATTTGGACCCGCCCCGTGTCCGTCGCCACCGTGCTCGACGGAGAACCCAAGATCGTGACCTTTGACGGAACGGACTTTAAACACCAAACGATCTCAGCGCTTCCCAGCGAAAAGGAAACGAAGCCCGAGAAAGAATGAGAAAAAACTCCCGGCCGCATAAATCCACTGGGTGCTCATGGCCCATGTGAGTCCCGACCAGTTGCGGGGATGCGCGGAAATCATCAAAAGCGCGGCCTGAGCGAGCAACGCCGGAATCAGAATCAGCGGTTTCCATAAGGCGAGAATGATAAAAACATTGGCCAGAGCCAGGGTGAAGGCTCGCCGGCCGTCCGAGCGAAGGCCGTTTTTCCAAAGCAGCGGCCATTGATCGGTGCCATAGCGAAAACACTTGCGAAGCCATTCGCTCATCGATTCCGGAAGGTGGTGGCAAACCGGCGTCACGGGCGCCCGGTAGAGTTTGTGCCCCATTTTGCGAAGCCTAAGGCTCAGTTCCAAATCTTCGCCGGTTCGATAACGGTGTTCGTTAAAGCCACCGGCCTTCAGGATCGTGGGGATATGATAAACCGCATGCGTCGTGCTCACATGATTGACCGGAATCAGTCGGCGGCTTCGGGGGTCGCTTTGGACCTGAATGGACCCCGTGTGCAGAATTTTTTGCCGGTTCAAAATCTCCCAGCCGCGACGGAACGGATGTTTTTCAGGTGGCTGATTCCCACCGCCGATCGCGGCGACCGGACGATCGAGAGAATTCAAAACTTCCAGCCATTCCCGCGACCAATTCTCTGGAACCTCGCAATCCGCATCGATAAAGGCCAACCATTCGGTCTCCGCCGACATCAAAGCCTCGTTTCGCGCTTGGGCCACGTGATTGGTGTTTCTCCGGATAACTTCAAATCGAACATTGAATCGCGCGAGAATACGCTCCGCCTCGTCCGCTGAACCGTCACTGGAGCAGTTATCCACGATAATGATTTTATTTATGGCTTGAACTTTAAGACTGGAGAGACATCGGCCGAGCCGGTGCTTTTCATTGTGGATTATAACGCCTACGGCCAATGCTGTTTTGTGGCTCACGTTTAGACCATATTCAAGAGTGGAAGGGTTAGTCACCTGCAATTCGCTGGAGGGGGAGTTGAATGGAACGCTCGTCTTTGTCGGTCGTCATTCCTTGCTACAACGAGGAAGACTCGGTGGCTTTCGTTTTGTCGCGACTCAATGAATTGCGTTTTCGGCCGAATCTCGATTTGCAAGTCATAGCCGTTGACGATGGGTCCAGTGATCAAACCGTACAGAAGCTGGCGGCTTTCCCTTGGGTGGAGATCATCAGACATGAAAAGACGATGGGTTATGGGGCCGCATTAAAAAGCGGATTCAAAAAAGCCAGAGGCGAACATATCGCGTTTTTCGATATGGACTCCACCTATGACCCGCGCGATTTGGAATCCTGCTTGGTTCTGGCGGAGCGGGGCCGCTTCGACATTGTTTATGGTGTTCGCCCGTTTTGGGGTCAGTCCGGCATGCCTTTGATCAGAGCCCTTGGTAATTTTTGTTTTTCGAAATTGGTGCGCGCCTTGTTCGGCGCCGGTGTGGATGATATCGCCACCGGTTTTCGCGTGTTCCGGCGGGAACGTTTGCCCGAAGTGCTTCAACTCGGCGAGAAGAAATTTGATTTCGGTTTTTCATTCACGATCTGGACCTTAAAGAAAAGATGGTCGATCGGTCAGACGCCGATCCGATACACGCAGCGGGTCGGTGAGTCCAAACTGAACGCCTTGAAAGACGGATTTATTTTTTTCCGAGTCGTGTGGCGGATGTTGGCGCGTTGATATGACGGTCGATTTGGTGATCATCGCCAGGAAACCCATTCCGATCGATTCTCACCAGAGACTATTGCGTAAATTCGATGCGAGAGGGCGGGTGATTTTAGTCACTGATCCCCGGCTTGCGCCCATGGAAAAGCGGGGTGCGGGATTTCAACGATCGAAGGCCGAATTGGTGGTCTTCTTGGATGAAGACGTGACAATGCGTTCATCCGATTACGAAGCGTTGTTGGAATTCACGCGCAGCCGGCAGGGAAGCCTGCTCATCAGCGGCGCTTACTCAAATCCTTCGGGTCTTAATGCGTCCGGAAGGGCTTACAATCATCTTTGCCGGACCTGGGTTCTGAGCGCGCCGAGCCGTCGATTTTTAGGTGGCGCCTTTGCGCTTTGGCGCGCGCCTCATGATGACGATTTATTCAAGGGAATCACGGATTACGGCGGCGAAGAAGAGCGGTTCGCGGAGCGCTGGCAGAAATGCGTTGGGAGAATTGAATTCTGCCCGGGATTTTGTCCTGAACATGATTCGCAAACAACAAGCGCGGAGTTTTTTCAGCGGGCCCGGCGCCAGGGCCGCGCCGCGCGTGAAAAAAACCCTTTGAAGACAAGGGCGCCCCATACATTATGGAGTTCGAGTTTTTCGGAAAAACCATGGCTTTTGATTCATATGTTGGGAGTGGCAGTAGGAGGAATTGAATGGCGAATAAAAGCGCGATCGATCAATTGATCGAGAACCGCGCCAAACTCAATTCGATCTCACCCAGTTTTTGCCTCGCCAAATGGAAGCAGGTCACGCTTCATTTGCATAATGGCAACACGCAAAGCTGCCACCATGTCAAAAGCCACAAGATCGACCCGAAAACTTTAGACGATCCGTTTCGGCTTCATAACACCAAGAAAAAGCAAAAGGCTCGCCGGCGGCTGCTCGCGGGCAAAAAGATTTTCGAATGCAATTACTGCTGGAGAATTGAAAAGCGGGGCGAGATCAGTGACCGCATTTATAAAAGCTCCGAGGAATGGGCATGGCCGAGTTTGGAACAGGCGGTTCAAGAAAAAGAGGGTCGGCGCACCTACCCCAGCTATGTCGAGCTTTCCTTCGATTCGCATTGCCAGTTCAAATGCATGTATTGCAGTCCCGCTTATTCGTCCAAATGGTTAAAGGAAATTGAAGAATTCGGTCATTATCCCACTTCCACCGGATTCAACTCGCTTCGCATTCTCGCCCGGCAAAAGGCGCTTCCGCTTCCCGCGAGTGAAAGGGAAAAATACGTGAACACGTTTTGGAAGTGGTGGCCGGATCTGGCCCCGCAGTTGCGGCATTTGCGCGTGACCGGTGGCGAGCCACTTCTTTCGCCCGAGACCTTCCGCTTGATTGACGAGTTGATCGCCCGGCCGCGACCACATCTGGCTTTCGCCATCAACACCAACATGGGGTTGAACTCAGGGCAAATGGATTTACTGAATTCGAGAATTAAAGCCTTACAGAAGTCGGTGGCGAGCGTGACCCTTTACACCAGCCTGGATTCCGTGGGACCGCAGGCCGAGTACATCCGGTTCGGACTGGATTTTGCCCGCTTTCGCGAAAATATCCGCGCCATTCTCGAAAATAGCGAAGGCCGCCTGACTTTGAGTTTCATGATCACCGTAAACAACCTCTGTTTGCCAGGCCTGCGTGACCTGATGGCCTATATTCTGGAACTGCGGCGATC
The DNA here is from genome assembly GCA_041690295.1 of Bdellovibrionales bacterium. Taxonomy (GTDB): domain Bacteria; phylum Bdellovibrionota; class Bdellovibrionia; order Bdellovibrionales; family UBA1609; genus JALHOQ01. Next base: position 16,434 of record JAWLHR010000016.1, on the reverse strand, counting down.
GTTTCCCCAACATCACATCGGACTTGATACGCCCTACTTACGTCACCCACGGCATATGAGCGTGGAACTGCTGCCGATGGAGTTCACAAAATTCATCGACGACGTGATTGAATACATGAGTGATAACCGCGCCCAAAGCGGTCGCGTGGGGTTCTACGACACTGAAATCCAGCGCGTGGCGCGGATCCGAAAGCTCATTGAAAACAGCAGTTTCAATTGGCTGGAAAAAATCATTCTGAAGCGCGACTTCTATAAGATGTTCACCGAATACGACCGTCGCCGCGGAACGGATTTTCTCAAAACCTTTCCCGAATACGAGGCCTTCTGGCGCGGTTGCGCGAAACTGGCGGTGATTTAAGTGTTTCCCGATGATTTGTGTTCATTTAATATTTTTTGTGCCGATTTTATATTTTAATGAATCCTTGGCATCGATCTTCCAACTCTTCGCCACCCATAGACATTTTCGACTAGAGAGAAGACAGTGAAGAGGAAATCCACTCAACTCCAATTCAAAAAGATCACCGGCTGGGGCGGAAAGCGTCGCGGTGCTGGAAGAAAGAATCTGACCGGGCAGGTAAACCATATGAAGCGCGCCAGAGTGGATTTCAAAAAGCCACTCCATCTGACGTTGAAATTAAGTCACAAGAATTGGAATTTGCGCTGTCGCAAAATCAGCGACGATTTTAAATTGAGCGCGTGTGGAGCAAAAAAGTTTGGTTTGCGAGTCCTTCATTACGCCATTTTACGTGAGGGATGCGGAGCTTTGGATCGCGGATGGGCAAAGCGATTCGAAGAATGGCCGGCGGTAAAGGTCCTGTCTTTCAAGGTCGCTATCACCTCAGTGTGATTAAAAGTCCCACTCAGATGCGAAACGTGCTGGCTTATGTGCTTCAGAACTTCGCGAGGCATGCAAATCTCCTCACGCATGTCGATCAATATTCCTCGGCTCCGTTTTTTAGGCAGTGGAGAACCCTTTTTGGATGCCGAACGGGACCACTTCTGAGGGAAATTCGAGCGGGACCTTCCGAATTGCCTGATTACCTTTGTAAACCCAGATCATGGCTCGCTCGTGATGGGTGGTTAAGGATGAGCCTAAACTAGAAATAGATTGGAAGCTTTCAGGCCAGGCGCGCGCCCTCGTCCCGCACATGGGAGACGGCATAGCTATCGTGGCTTGGGATGCCTGAAGCCGGTTACCCCGCCGCCGTCTTAGTCTTCGTCGTTAGTGGTGGCCGAGGCCAATTCGTCGAGATCCGAGCTGTTTTTCGGTTCGACTTTGAACAACCAGCCATCGCCCGTGCAGTCTTCCATGATCAACGACGGATTCTCGATGACGGCTTCGTTGATTTCGATCACGTTGCCTTCAATGGGGCAATAGATGTTCATGGGACCTTGGTCGGTGTCGAGTTCGCCACAGACTTCATCAGGTGCGACTTCCTCGTTCTCGGCGGGAAGATTCGCCGCCGAAATTTCAGTGAACTCTTCCAGACCTTGGTCGCTGATGCCGATGGTCAAAACACCATCATCAATCATTAACCATTGGTAGCCCATGTACGGAATAAGGTCTTTCATGCCATGGGAAGCTACTTTATGGGTTATTTAAAAGTCAAAGGTGTTAAGTTAACAAGTCCGGACGATTCGCTGTGAGAGCCAAGGGGGCACCGGGTTATAAAAGCCGGGCTTGCGATAAGGTTGCAGGCTGTAAATGGACCAAGCGCTGGCTGGTCCCCAAATCAAAGCCAACAATACGATAAATCTCATTCAGGCCCCCTTGATAATAATGACCGTTATGGGATCTTTCGCGGTTAGGGTGCGCGCCCCTAAGGCGCGCACCGGAATAAAATCTTACAGGTCGTAATACAAGTAGAATTCGTACGGAGATGGACGTTGTTGCAACGGGATAATTTCCCTTTCGTACTTATAGTCCAGCCAAGTGGATAATAAATCCTCCGTGAAGACATCCCCGCGCAGTAAGAACTCGTTGTTCTCACGTAAATTCGCCAGCGCCTCATCCAACGATCTCGGCACCGAGCGAACTTTTTGCGCCTCTTCCGGCGGCAGACCGTAGATGTCTTTGTCCAGCGGGTCGCCCGGATGAATTCTGTTCATGACCCCATCGAGGCCCGCCATCAACATGGCCGAGAAGGCGAGATAGGGATTGGCGCTCGGATCCGGAGTGCGGAACTCGATGCGTTTGGCCTTGGGACTCGAGCCGGTATTGGGAATCCGCATCGCCGCCGAGCGGTTGCGATAGGAATAGGCCAATCGAATCGGCGCTTCAAATCCGGGCACCAGGCGCTTGTAGGAGTTCGTCGACGGATTGGTGAGCGCGCAGATGGCGGGCGCGTGCTTGAGAATACCGCCGATGAAGTAAAGCGCGGTTTCGCTCAATCCCGCATAACGATCTCCGGCGAAGAGCGGTTCGCCGTTCTTCCACAAGGACATATGCGTATGCATTCCGGAACCGTTGTCGCCGAAGATGGGCTTCGGCATGAACGTGGCGGTTTTGCCGTGGCGTCGGGCCACGTTCTTCACGATGTACTTGAACCACATCAGTTTGTCGGCGACTTCCACCATGGTGTCGAAACGGAAATTGATCTCACCCTGACCGGCGGTGGCCACTTCGTGGTGCTGGCGTTCAACCTCTATCCCGAGTTTTTCCATCTCAAGGCAGATTTCGGTGCGCAGGTCGTGAAGAGTGTCTGACGGAAGAGCCGGAAAATAACCTTCTTTCAAGCGAGGTTTGTAGCCGAGGTTGCGACCGTTCTCATCGCGGCCGGAATTCCAGATCGCTTCATCCGAATCGACTTGGTAAAAGCCGGCGTAGGGCGTTTGATCATAACGAACGTTATCAAAAATAAAGAACTCAGCTTCAGGTCCAAAATAGGCCGTATCGGCGATCCCGGTGGAGCGGAGGTAAGCGATCGCCTTCTTGGCGATTTGCCGGGGGTCACGCTCATAGGGTTCATGCGTGTCAGGGTGGACCACATCACAAAGCAATGAGAGTGTCGGGACTTCCATGAAAGGATCTATTTTCGCCGTTTTAGGGTCCGGCAAAACCGTCATGTCCGATTCCTGGATCGCGCGCCAACCGCGAATGGAACTGCCGTCGAAATTCAAGCCGTCTTCGAAAACCGAGGGCTTTAACTCGGAGAGGGGAATGGCGAAATGCTGCCACATCCCCGGCATATCAATGAATTTGAGGTCCACCATTTTGACCCCGCGCTCGCGCGCATAGGCTATGACGTCTTCAGGTTTCATGGGTTAAGTCTCCTTGGGTTTTGGTTTTCAAATCGCGTCTTCATTTCTTTCGCCTGTACGAATGCGAAGGGAAGCTTCAACTGGAATGACAAAGATCTTCCCATCGCCGATTTTTCCCGTGAACGCGGCTTTTTTTATCGCTTCAAGCGCCGGCTCCACCAAGGCGTCCGGTATCACGGATTCCACTTTGATTTTGGGTAGAAAGTCGACGACGTATTCGGCACCTTTATAGATTTCCGTACGTCCTTTTTGTCGACCAAAGCCGCGAACTTCAGAGACGGTGACGCCTTCGATTCCCAATTCCGTCAGGGCCTCGATCACGTCATCCAACTTGAAAGGCTTTATGATCGCCTCAATTTTTTTCATTCAATTGTGAGCCTGTTCCTAATCTTAAACCCCAGTTGCGGCGTGGACGTCAAGGATGCTATGAGCCAAGCGTGAGTCAATCACCCCTGTTTCATGTTGTACTAATTGAACCCGAAATCGGTGCCAATACCGGCAACATCGGGCGGACCTGTGTGGGTCTCGGCGCCAAGTTGCATTTGGTGGGCAAATTAGGTTTTTCGATAACCGATAAACAATTGCGCCGCGCGGGTCTTGATTATTGGCAGTACCTGGACTTCGTTCACCATCCCACATGGGACGACTGGTGGAATGAAGTCAAAGATCCCCGCCGTGTTTTTTTCTTCAGCACTAAAGCAAAAGCTTCACTTTATGAGACCCGGTTCGAGCGCGGGGACTGGTTGATTTTCGGTAAGGAAACAAAAGGACTTGATCCCTGGATACTGGAAGAGTATGCGGAGCAATCCCGACGCATCCCGATGATCGGTCCCATACGGAGTTTAAATGTGGCCACGGGAGTGGCGGTCGTTTTATTTGAAGGTTTCCGTCAGATCTCTAGTTCTAGACATTAACCGGCAAGTAGGACTATCTTAGGAGTTTATGATTCAACGTGTCCTAACCTCATTGTTCGGATCCAAACACGAACGTGACATGAAAAAACTGAGGCCCTTGATCGAGCATATCAACTCGCTCGAACCCAAGATGCAGGCCTTAAGTGACGCCGAATTGAAGGCAAAAACACCGGAATTTAAGCAACGCATCGCGAATGGCGAGAGCCTGGATGACCTTCTACCCGAGGCCTTTGCGGTTTGCCGTGAAGCCTCAAAACGGGTCTTGGGCATGCGCCACTATGATGTTCAGCTCATCGGGGGTTACACGCTCCACCGCGGAGCCATCGCCGAGATGAAAACCGGTGAAGGTAAAACCCTGGTCGCGACCTTGCCTTGTTATCTGAACGCGCTCGAGGGGCGCGGTGTTCACGTGGTCACGGTGAACGACTACCTGGCCAAACGGGACACCGAATGGATGGGACGTCTTTATAACTGGCTGGGAATGTCCACCGGAACCATCGTTCACGAACTGAGCGATGCCGAACGCAAAGTCGCTTACGCCGCCGATATCACCTATGGAACCAATAATGAGTTCGGGTTTGATTATCTTCGCGACAATATGAAATTCGACCTCGATGATTACGTTCAACGGGAGTTGAATTACGCCATCATCGACGAATGTGACTCCATTTTGATCGATGAGGCGCGTACGCCTTTGATCATTTCCGGTCCCAAAGATGAATCCACGGAAAAGTATCAGCTGGTCGACCGGATCATTCCCCATCTCAAACTCGATGTGCACTTCACGATGGAGGAAAAAAGCAAAACGGCGAGCCTTACCGAGGAAGGTAACGCGAAAGTCGAAGAGCTGTTGAAATTAGACAACCTCTACGATCCGCAAAACATCGACTTGCTTCACCACATCTATCAGGCGCTAAAGGCCCACCACCTTTATAAACGCGACGTCGATTACATGATCAAAGACGGGGAAGTGGTGATCGTCGACGAGTTCACCGGACGCTTGATGCCGGGACGGCGATGGAGCGATGGCCTTCACCAGGCGATCGAGGCCAAAGAAAAGGTCAAGGTCCGCAGTGAAAACCAAACCTTGGCCACGATCACGTTCCAGAATTATTTCCGTATGTACCGCAAAATGGCGGGTATGACCGGTACGGCGGAAACCGAAGCCACGGAATTTAAGAAGATCTATAACCTCGATGTTCAGGTGATTCCCACCAATAAGAAGGTGAACCGGATTGACCACGACGACGTGGTCTACAAAACCGAGACGGCCAAATACAAAGCCATGGCGGCCGATATTAAAGAACGCAATAAAAAAGGCCAGCCTGTTCTGGTGGGTACCATCAGCATTGAAAAATCCGAAAGGCTTTCGCGCATCCTGAAAAACGAAGGCATCACCCATAACGTTTTGAACGCCAAACACCATGAACGCGAGGCCGAAATCGTGGCGCAGGCGGGTCGTAAGGGCGCGGTGACGATCGCCACCAATATGGCCGGCCGGGGAACCGACATCTTGCTCGGTGGAAACCCGGAATTTTTGGCCCGGACGGAAGCCGGACCGGATGCGCCGGAAGAGCGCGTGAATGAGTTGATCGAAAAATACCGTGAGCTTTGTAACCGTGAAAAACAGGAAGTGCTCGAAGCCGGCGGTCTTTACATCATGGGTACTGAACGGCACGAATCCCGCCGGATCGATAACCAGCTCCGTGGTCGTGCGGGCCGCCAAGGTGACCCGGGAGAATCACGTTTTTACCTCTCGCTCGAAGACAATCTGATGAGGATTTTCAATGGAGAGCGCATCCAGAAAATCATGACCACCTTGCGCGTTCCTGATGATGAGCCCATCATCCACCGGATGGTCTCCAATGCCATTGAAAACGCGCAAAAACGGGTCGAAGGACATAACTTCGATATCCGGAAGCATCTGATTGAATATGACGATGTGATGAACCAACAGCGCACGAATATCTACACGCTTCGCCGGCAGATTCTGGCGGGCGAGGATATCGAGCGCAAAGTTCTGGATATGCTCAGCGATGTCACTTCCGGAATCCTCGACACCTTTGTTCCGGAAAATTCCAAACCGGAGAGCTGGAACCTTGAAGGCTTGGTGGCGGCCGTTCAGCGCCAATTCGGATTGAATCTTCCGATCGATGAAATTCGTCAGAAATCGATCGAGCAGATCACCGAGATGGTGAGAACCGGCGTGAAGGCGATCTACGACGCGCAAAAAGCCGAGATCGGCGGGTTCTTTGAACAACTCGCGCGCATGTTGATGTTGCAAACGATTGATCATCGCTGGAAAGAACATCTCGAGCGCATCGATCATTTGAAAGAAGGGATCCACTTGCGCGCGCACGCGCAGAAGGATCCCTTGATCGAGTACAAAAAAGAAGCTTTCAACGCCTTCCAGGAAATGAACATGTGGATCCAGGAAGAGACGATCGAAAAGCTGCTCAAGATTAAGCTGGTTTCCCAGGAGCGCGCGCGTGAAGTGATCGCCAGCGCCCACCAGGAATTCGATGAATCATCACTCAGCTACGCCGGCGCCGAGGAAAATCCCGCGGCGTTCGCTGGACGTGCACCAAGTGGCGCGGGTCCTGTCGGCGGCGGTCTGCCTTTGGCCCGACCTCCGCAAGGCCAGATGACGATGAATTACGGTCCTCAGGATATGGATGAAGGGCCAAGGTTGAACCGCGAACAGCGGCGCCAAATGGAAAAGAAAGCGAAAAAGAAAAAGCTGAAGATCTGATTTCGCAGAACCGGATTCCCGATGCTATCATAAATTCGTGAGTCAATGCCCGGTTTGCAGCCAGACCATCACCGATGATTTCGGCCTCATTGAGTGCGAAAATTGCGGCGCTCAACTGATTGTTCATATTGACGGCTCGGTCGAGTTTTCGGGGGAGCCGCCGATCCAAGCCACGGCCGAAAATCCACCACCATCCGAAGAATCCGAACCGTTTGATCTTGCCGGTGATTCCGGTTTACCCCCGGAACTGGACCCGGAGCCGCCGCCCGATCAGGATTTGCAAGAGAATTACCAAGAAATGCCGCCGGAGGAACTGTCGGATCTGGATTCAGCTCCTCCACCGGAACCCGAGATGTTTGCCTACCCCGATGACAATGTCGGTGAACCGGAAGTTTATAAGCCGCCGGGAAGCGAACCTTCTTCCCCCGATCTTTCCGATTTGGCTGAATTCGCCAATTCCGAGGATTCGGGCGGAAGGGAAGGCCCGCTTCGCTACAATCTGACCATCACGGGAATCGACACGTCCGACATCCGTGAGGCGTTTCGCGAAGCCCTCCTGGATCGAAAGTTCATGTGGGATATCGATCAGATTCTCCGGTCGATTCGGCACGGGGAAGTGCACATTGAGGATGTCCCTCCGGGCAAGGCCTACATTCTGGTGAACCGGTTACGTAACCTGCCGGTGAACGTGCGATGGGAGCAACATGCGATTCACGAGCCTTAGTTTGATCGTCTTTCTCCTCGTCACTTCGGCCACGATCGCCGCTGAGGACAAAGGGGATGCCTCCGCGCCGATGCCGAAGGATCAAAAGGAATTCATCGAAAAAAGTTCCCGGTTGACCTCGTTAACTAATCGGATCGCGGAGCACGACAAGAATTTTTTGGCGGCCGTGCGCGCGAAGGCCGCCACCAAGGATCCGGCGGAAAAGCGGCGTTTGATCCAGGTCATGCTCGAAATCAAAGCGCAACGGGACAAGGACGTTGAAGCGTTCAATCGGATTAAGACTGAATTGAAATTACGGTACCCGAATCAAGGGGAACACCTGGAGCGCAGATACCAGACACAAACCAAAAAATCCCTCGAGGAAATGGAGGGCGCCGCCGGTCTGGATGAACTTCTGACTCGAATCAAAAAAGTCATTGATCGCAAGTACGCTCCGTTCATCGAACCCAAAGAAGATGAAAAAAGTCCGGCGCCAAAGACCGTGAAAACTCAGGAGCAAAAACCCGAACGGATCAGGATAGAAAGATAAACGCGGGATTTGAGGTCTCGGCAAGCACACGACCGAACCCGGAGTTGCTGATGCCGTGACTTGAGCAGGGAAAAATCTTGTACGGCTCGGTGAGCTTGTACTTACAGTCACCGGTCAGGCGAACCTCGGCCGGCTCCAGCACGAGCAGTGAAAATATCCCCTGGATGTTCATCTCTAACCGAGAATTAAAACCAACCACACTCGGGCGTCCGCCCGCGAACAGATGGGTCTGTCCGTTCCCGCGCTTGAGCAAGAAGGCGTGGAGTTCGCCGAAATTCGCCAGTTCATGATCCAGCCTGCCGCCGGAGAAGCCATGAAGGCTCAGACGGGCGACGTGGGCGGGCAGATTTCGCAAAACAAACGCAAGGTCGGAATAGTCCTTTTCACTCGGTAAAATCTCATCGAGGACAGCGGATCCGGAATCACCGTCACCCACGCTGATCAGGGGAAAGTCCGATTGGAGTGGTCGAAAGCGGCTGCCGCCGTCAATGAACACGGTGGGTTCCGCGGGGGTGAATTCTGCATCATATAAGGGACCAACCAATGATATGGCTGTTAGGGAAGTGCGATTGAGGTGATCAAGAAAGGCCGACCAGGTCATGAATTACGGTTTTAATCGCCGTCGGCTGGACCGATCGGCTTGAACCTCTCACTCTTTCGGTTAATGGCACGTGCTTTCGCCTCATATTCCTCGATCGTCGTGGAATTTTCCAGATCCCGCTGCCAACCTGATTTCGCGGTGGGAGTCGGTCGTGTGACTCGAATCACCTTTCCTCCTTCGAACACCACATCACGCCGCCATTCCTGGTTATTTTCGAAGTAAAGATAGGTCCAATAATCCAAACCGTTTTCACGAAAAGTCCGCTTTGGATTTCCCAGAATTTCCAGAACTTCTCCTTTGTCCATCCCCGCTTTGATTCGGTCCATGGTCTCCGGAAAGCTGGCACAGCCGGCGAGTGTGCAAAATATGCCCATGGTAAGAAAAGCTCTCCACATATGACTTCTCCTTATCCTTATATGAGGCGATGTTTCTATATTATTCCCCATTAAACTACCTTCTGTCTTGTGGGTGAAAGACCTGATTTAAACCGAAAAGCTGCCAGGCGTCACGGACCGCTTCAAACCACTGTGAATTTAGTTACGTGACTCAACATTTGATCCAGTGGTAACGTCCCCACCAAGTTAAAAAAATTTAAGCAGGGAAGAAGCTCCATGCAGAATGACAGCTACAACCGCGGTGGGTACATCGCTTTCTTGTTTTCGATGTTTTTCTCTCTGGGATTTTTTCTTTACGTGATCGGTTTCCATCCCGGTGTTGATCTTAAGGAAGTTACGCCGACCGCGCCCGAACAAGTCGTCGCCGGCGGGGAAGCGGCCAAGGCTGTTGACGTCACTCAAATCGAGAAACCTTGGGTTGAATCAGAAGACATGATCAAACATGGCGCGAAGGTGTACGCCTCAGCGTGTGCTGTTTGCCATGGTCCGACGGGCGCCGGCGATGGGCCTGCCGGACGTGCGCTGGTTCCGCCTCCCCGTAACTTCATCGAAGGCGGTTGGAAACAAGGTGGCGATTCCATCGGTCTATTTGAAACAATTCGTAAAGGGATTCCGGGAACCAGCATGGCGGCCTTCGGACATCTGCCGGTCGTGGACCGCTGGGCGATGGTTCAATTCATTCGTTCGATTACAAAAGACAAAGTGGGTGATGATCCCGCGAAACTTGAGGAATTTGCAAAGACGGCGCAGTAATGTTTTCGTGGTTTTTCGGGTGGCTCCTAGTGAGCCTGCTCAGCTTGAACGCTTTTGCCTATGACCCTCAGAAGGTTGAGGTGACGGGCCATGCTTTGCCGGCTGAGCTGGAATCCGTCGGAGTCGATGAGAAGCTCGGTCAAAGTTTGGATCTTTCGCTGACCTTCACCAACGAGGAAGGGCAAGTGGTTCCGCTGGGCACGTATTTTCAGCGTCGTCGCCCGGTCTTGATGGCCATGGTTTATTACAATTGTCCCAGTCTTTGTAACTTCCACTTAAATGGTTTGACTGAAGTCATGAAGACCATGAAGTGGACGACTGGTGATGAATTCGAAATCGTCGCCGTCAGCATGGATCACCGGGAAACTCCGGATTTGGCGAAAGCGAAAAAGGCCAATTACCTTAAAGCCTACGGACGTCCCGACGGTGATAAAGGCTGGCATTTTTTGGTGGGCTCCGAAGCGAACGTAAAGTCGCTCGCCGATCAATTGGGTTTTAAGTTCAAATGGTTGGAAGACCAAAAGCAGTTCGCCCACGCGGCGGTGGCTTATGTCATCACCCCCGAGGGGAAAATCTCCCGTTATCTTCACGGCATTCAGCCGGATGTGAACACTTTGAAGTTCAGTTTGCTTGAAGCTTCGGACGGCACGATCGGTTCGCCGATCGAGCAAGCTCTGATGTTTTGCTTTAGATTTGACCCTCGCAAAAACAAGTACACACTGTATGCCTGGAATCTGATGCGTTTGGGGGGAGTTGTTATGGTCCTTCTGCTCGCAATCTTCCTGCTGCCGGTGTGGTGGCGAGAACAAAGGAGATAAACTTCATGTCTTCCGCAACGAGTACAGGCAGCCATTTCATGCCGTTCGCGGCGACCGAGGTCGCGAAGAATGTTGACACGCTCTATTCCTTTTTATTGTGGGCGAGTTTTATTTCGTTTGTATTGGTGATCGGTGGATTGATCATCTTCGCCAGCCAATACAAAAGAAAAGGCCAGGATGACAAAACGCCTTACATTTCACACAACACGACCCTGGAATTCCTCTGGAGTTTCATTCCCTTCGTCATTTTCATGGTCGTGTTCGTCTGGGGTTGGGTGGTTTATTATCAAATGCGGACCTTCCCGGAAGATTCGCTTGAAGTCGCGGTGACCGGACAAAAATGGTCCTGGAATTTTACTTATAAAAACGGGCGCAACTCCGGCGGTTCCTTAACCGTTCCCGTCGGCCAGAATGTTAAGCTGCTCATGACCTCAACCGATGTTTTGCATAGCTTTTTTGTTCCCGCCTTCCGTATCAAACAAGACGTGATTCCCGGCCGGTACACGGCGGTCTGGTTCAAAGCCGATCATGAAGGTACCTATAACGTGTTCTGTACCGAATATTGCGGCGATAACCATTCGGGCATGTTGGCCAAGATCAATGTGGTCTCGCGTGAAGCCTTCGACGAATATCTTTCGAATGAACCCTATAAAGGCCTGAGTCCGGTGGAAATCGGGCAGAAAATCTACGCTGCTTCATGCGTGGCTTGCCACACCTTGAACCCCAGTGAGGGCGTGCGACCGGGTCCCACCTTTCATGGTGTTTTTGGCCGTACGGAAGAATTGGAAGACGGCAGTACGGTTGTCGTCGACGAAAATTACATTCGAGAGTCCATCCTGAATCCCAACGCGAAAATCGTGAAGGGTTATCCTCCGGTCATGCCCACCTTCGCGGGCCAACTGGATGAACAGGAAATCATGGGCTTGATCGAATTTTTGAAAACCGTGAAGTGAGAGGGATTAAAAAATGGCCAGCGCTCCGGGAGTCAATTATCTGAATGAAAAATCGGGACTGATGTCCTGGTTGACGACCTTAGATCATAAGAGGATCGGCATCCTCTATATGATCGCGGTTATGGTGTTCTTCCTCTTTGGCGGAATCTTCGCCATGCTGATCCGCTACGAGCTCTTCCGTCCGGGCGGGCAATTATTCACCGGGCATCTTTACAACCAGGTCATGACCTTACATGGCGCCATCATGGTGTTCATGGTGATCATCCCGGGAATCCCGGCCTTCCTGGGGAACTTCATGTTGCCCCTCATGCTGGGCGCGAAGGATGTGGCCTTTCCTCGGGTGAACTTAATCAGCTGGTACTGTCTGATCATCGGCTCCGCCATCATCATGGTGGCTTTGTTCCAAGGTGGCGTTGATACCGGTTGGACGTTTTACACTCCCTATTCGATCACCACGCAAAACGGCACGGTGTGGGTGGTCTTTGGAGCCTTTGTCGTTGGATTCTCCTCAATTCTTACCGGTTTGAACTTCATTGTGACCGTCCATAAATTGCGTGCTCCGGGGATGAGCTTCTGGCGGATGCCGCTTTTTGTATGGGCGCTTTACTCAACCGCCATTCTGCAGGTTTTGGCGACACCGGTTCTCGGTATCACCCTGCTGCTTCTGACGGTTGAGCGATTGCTCGGCGTGGGGATTTTCGATCCCAAGCTGGGCGGTGACCCGGTTCTCTTCCAACACTTCTTCTGGTTTTATTCCCACCCGGCGGTTTACATCATGATCTTGCCCGCGATGGGCGTGATCAGTGAGCTGGTGGTCACTTTCTCCCGCAAAACCATCTTCGGTTACAAAGCGATCGCGCTGTCCTCGATCGGTATCGCGGGCGTGAGCTTCTTTGTTTGGGGTCACCACATGTTCGTGAGCGGCCAGTCCGAGATCGCGGGCATCGTCTTCTCGTTTCTGACCATGCTCGTGGGCGTCCCGACCGCGATTAAAGTTTTTAACTGGACGGCGACAATGTATCGGGGATCCATTCGTTTCGATTCTCCAATGCTTTTTGCCATGGGCTTCCTGTTCCTCTTCACCATTGGTGGAGTGACGGGGATCATGCTGGCCACTACGGCCATTAACGTCCACTTCCATGACACCTATTTCGTGGTGGCTCACTTCCATTATGTGATGGTTGGCGGAACCTTGATGGCGATCATGGGTGGAATCTATTACTGGTTCCCGAAAATGTTCGGTCGTCTGGTGAATGAATTTTGGGCGCGCATCAGCTTCGTTCTGATTTTCGTCGGCTTCAACGTCACGTTCTTCCCGCAGTTCATTTTGGGTGCGAACGGCATGCCTCGGCGGTATTTCGATTATATCCCTGAGTACACTTCGCTGAACCAGATTTCATCGATCGGCGCCTGGACAATTGGAATTGGTTTTCTGATTGGTTTTGCCGCGATTGTTCATGGATGGATTGCCGGCGAAAAGGCGGGCGAAAATCCCTGGGGCGGTCGCACTTTGGAATGGCAAACGGCGTCTCCGCCTCCGCATGAAAATTTCACCACTCAACCCGTAGTCACGGCAGGTCCCTATGAGTACCGCTAACACCGTTGTGAAGCAGCATCATCACGCGCATCATTTTCAGAGTGCCGAGCACGAATATCATACCAGCAAGCTTGGCATGTGGGTCTTCCTCGCCACGGAGATCCTCATGTTCGGCGGTTTGATTGTCGGCTACATTATCTATCATCAGAATTACCCAGCCATGTTCCATGCGGGATCCCAGTTCGCCGACTGGCGCTTGGGCGCATTGAACACGGTGGTTCTGCTTGTGAGTTCACTCACGATGGCCTTGAGCATTTTCTACGCCCAAAAGAACGATAAGGGCAAAATGCTGTTGAACCTGTACATGACCCTGGCCTGTGCGGCGATCTTCTTGATCGTTAAGTACTTTGAATACAGTCATAAGCTCCATCTGGGGCTCGCGCCGGGTAAGTTCTTTTCTTACACCGGACCTGAGGCGGCCGAATTTTCAAATCTCGCCATGTATTTCTCGTTTTACTTTTGTTTGACGGGTTTGCACGGGATTCACGTTGTGATCGGAATGGCGTTCATCACCTGGGTGGTCATTCGCGGTCACCGGGGTGAGTTCGGCTCTCATTATTACACGCCGGTCGAATGTGTCGGCTTGCTTTGGCACTTGATCGACTTGATTTGGATTTACCTCTTTCCGCTGCTCTACTTGATCGGATAAGGAGTTAACGATGGCCTCGGATCACAACCATTCCATTCCGCTGAAAGTTTACTTCAACATCCTCATCGCCCTTTTGATTCTTACGGTGATCACGGTGGTCGCGGCGAGGATTGACTTCGGCGTGCTGAACACGGTGATCGCGCTGGGTATCGCGTCGATCAAAGCCACGCTGGTGCTTGGTTACTTCATGCACTTGAAATATGACGATAAACTTTATTGGGTGGTGTTTGGTAACGCCATCTTCTTTCTGATCCTCTTGTATTTCCTCAGCGTGCTTGACATCTTTACGCGGATCCCACAGATGAATCCGCTATGAAGTGGTTTAATGCTTTTACGCAATTAACCAAGTTCGGCATCGTTGTTTTTTCCATCGTTAGTGCTCTCGCGGGATACGCGATCAGCTTTCATTCGGGTCTGGAATTCGACCCTCTCCACCCGATCCTGCTTGTGATCGGGCTTTATTTCGCGGCTTCCGGGAGCTTCGCCATCAATCAGGCGCAAGAATGGCGGCGGGACGCCTTAATGGAGCGAACGGCCAACCGGCCGATCCCGAGGGGTTTGTTTCGGCCGTGGCAGGCTTACGCCACTGGTATTTTGTTCGTGACGGCCGGGGCATTGGCCCTGGCATTGATCGGTTGGATGCCCGCCCTTCTGGTGCTGGTGACGGTATTTCTTTATAACGTCGTCTACACTTTGTGGTGGAAGCGATATTGGGCGTTTGGTGCGGTACCTGGAGCGATTCCGGGGGCCATGCCGGTTGTGATCGGTTATTCCGTCAATGAACCTAACATCTTTCATCCGGAATGCGTTTACCTTTTTCTGGTGATGTTTCTTTGGCAGATGCCCCACTTCTGGGCGTTGGCGATTCGTTTTCGTGACGATTACGCCCGGGGTGGATTCCCTGTGTTGCCGGTGACGGTGGGTGTGGATCGGGCCATCTACCACATGGGTCTTTACGTGTTCGTCTACGTGGGAGTCGCTCTCCTGGCGCCTTGGTTTACCCAGGCCCATATCGTTTATCTGCTTCTGGTTCTTCCCATGTCACTGAAGGTGCTTTGGGAATTTATGAAATATTACCGATCCGATGCCAATCGGGGTTGGTTATCTTTCTTTTTGTGGACGAATTTAAGTTTATTGATTTACCTGGCCGCACCCGTGATGGATAAGTGGATCACCTGGATTTTGATAAGCTGAGGGTGGCGGAACGGTACTGTTAAATTTTTCGGGGGGATTGGAGGAAAACCATGGCGACAACCCAACAGTCTGTGCTTTCCAGCCCCGTCCGAGGCGCGAAATTCAGCGCGACATCCGTCCCACTTCCAAGCTGGTTTACGAGCGCCTTCGGGTGGCTGGTCGTCGCCACATTCGCCCTAATCGCCCTTGGAGGTTCGGTGCGGATCATGAATGCCGGACTGGCCTGTCCCGATTGGCCGCTTTGTTTTGGCGATTTCATCCCTGATTATCATCCGCAGGTTTACTTCGAGTTCATTCATAGGGTGCTGGCCGGATTGGTGGCGATCGCGACCGTCGGTTTGCAGTGGATCTTATTCCGCTCGAATGTTTCTAAAGCACTGAAGTGGTTGGGAGCCGCTTCGCTCGTGCTGCTGGCCACTCAAGTCGTGTTCGGCGGACTGACTGTTCTTCTGCAACTTCACTCCAAGGTCGTGGCCGCCCATTTGGGAATGGGGACCGGCTTTTTCGCCTTGTTGATGTGGATGTATTTGTCGTTGAAGCGGGACGAAGAACGGCGTGAGGCTTCGGCGGCGCGATCAGGCGTCTTAGCGGGTGCCACTGCCGCCGCCGGCTGGGTGAAGCCGTGGTCCATCTTCATGGGGTTAGCGCTTTATGGACAGATTCTCCTTGGCGGCATGGTGGCTTCCCATTTCGCTTCACTCGTTTGCACCGACTTTCCGACCTGCCACGGTCAATGGTTCCCCACATTTAAAGGCATTATCGGATTGCATGTGATTCATCGTCTCGGCGCTTACATTGTTTTCGTGTTGGCGGCGATCAACCTTTATCTCATGAAATCCCGATCGGGTTCGGATCGCCTGCGCAAACTGGCTGGCGGAATTTTCGGCATGGTCCTTGTCCAAGTGGGAATCGGCATCGCCAATGTGCTCTTTCATACACCGCCGTTGATCGCCGTCGCCCATCTGGCCATGGCCACCGCAATCTTATCTCTGATCGTTCGCCAAATTCACTTCGCCACCCAGTGAAATGTAGGCCGTTCCGAATCAGGATGTACTGCTCCATGAAGGTGCGGATGCTGCCGTTTTGGATGGCCAGTTAGCGATTAGCGACTACCTGCATCCTGATTTGGAACGGCCTACCTTTTCAACTGGTCCCGGGACTTGAGGAGGCCACGCGCTCTCAACTGTGCCCGTATATGGACCCGCCCCTTGTCTGACATACATTAATGTCAATTTGCGGTATCTAGGTACCAAATAAGTTATCGCACTTATTAGCAAGGGGAGGAGTCCGAAAT
>JAWLHR010000015.1:0-79101 GCA_041690295.1 Bdellovibrionales bacterium | reverse complement strand
CCGTGGCAAAAACCATGAGAGCCGAATATACGATCGATTGCGCGACTCACTTGGCCAGGAAACTTTTTGTTGCACCGGGGCGGGTCCATATACGGGCACGGTTCGAGCGCTCTCTAAACAAAGGTGCGACTAAATTTTAATCGTTGGTGGCAAGCATGAAACGCGAACTCAAAAATGGAAAGGGAACTGGATAAACACGATTTACTTCTCGTGACCGATAAGCTCCTTCCCAATGTAGCGGAGCTGACGGCCATGAAGTCATTCGGAGAGAATACCGGCTCGATCAAACTACCTTGGGATTAAGCGTGATTGGAGGTGGCACCCGGAATCGCACCGGGGTGCACGCTTTTGCAGAGCGCTGCCTAACTACTCGGCCATGCCACCACGTAAGGGGAAGAAAAGCGCAGTGAACCAGATTCCCAAGGACTTGTAAACCTTGAGCTTCAAGCGAAAAGTTGAGCCAGTTCCTGAACCGGGTCAACCACGTAGTGGAGCGCGCCTTGGAAGTGCTTGGACTGGATATTCTTTGAGTGATCTAGATCCGCCAGGCCTCTGGCGACCCGCAGCAAAGAGCGGAGGCGCCGATGATTCAGATTCAAATCCGCCACCCAATTGGGCACCGCGCTTTCCACCTCACCACGCTGAGCCCGGAACTGACGTAAATCGTCGAGCTGCTCCCGCATTTCCCACCACCCCACGCGCCGCCCCTTCGCGTTCCAGCGGTGGGTGAAAACAAGCACGTCAAAGCGATCAAGCAAAGGTCCGCTGAGCCTTCTCACCACCGAACGGCAGCGATTCAAATACATCGGGCATTCGGGAAACTTGCCCGGACTAAGTTTGCCGCAGGGGCAGAGATTGGTGGTGCCGATCAATTGAAACCGCGCCGGCAATCGATCCCTCAAACCTTTGCGCGCGATCTCAATATGTCCGCACTCCAGCGGCTCCCGCAGACTCTCTAGCGCCATTTGATTGAATTCCAAGAACTCATCCATGACCAAAAGGCCGCCATGGGCCCGCGTGATCACACCCGGCCGGATGGGGACGCCGCCGCCAATCAACCCTAAAGCCGTGATTGAATGATGGGGCTGCTCAAAGGGACGCCAACGTAAATCCTCGCGGCCAACCAGTTCTTCCCGTTCCAAATACATTTCTGGATCCGGCGCCTCGGTTAATGAGAAAAGCACGCGCGCCCAAGTGGATTTTCCTGAACCCTGCGGGCCCGCGAGAAGCACATGAAGATTCATGTGAACGGCCAGGCAAAGAATTTTTGCCGCGTCCTCGTGAAGTTCATAAGGAAGCCTTTCCGGCGGAACAAAGTAATTTTCCCAATCGAAAAATCTTTCCTTACGGCGAGGTTCAAGATCTTTCAGTGATTCGATCTCCGCCCAGCGGCCGGAGCGCAGCTCTTCGCCCACAGTGCCCGTGAGCACTTCCTGATCGGCGAAGCGAAGGGCGCCGCTTATATCGTGAGGCGCGAGCACCCGGCCATCGAGAGTCACCTCACCGTAAACGAAATTCTTAACCAAAACCTCGCGCAAAGCCTCAGATAATTGCCCGGTCAAAGCGAGAATTCCCATGGCGATCGCGAGCTCCACACCCGCGCTCGACTTTCGAAAATAGTTGGGACGAAGATTCACCACGATCTGGCTGCCACGCGGCCAATACCATCCGCAGGATTTGAGCGCCGCTTTCAGTTTGATCCCCGACTCGCGAATCTGCGAATCCGGAAGCCCCACAAAATGCAAATTGGGAACACCAGGTAAAGCGTGAAGCTCCACCTCGCCTTTTTCCCAGCGGCCCTCATGATGAAATAATGTTTTAATCAGCATTCCCGACCGGGAATGCAAGTGAAGGTCCACGCTTCAAAGCGAACTCAAGGGAATTACAAATCGTCGAGCGACCGAATACCGGACAGCGGATGATTCCGATCGACTTCCTCGCGC
The DNA here is from genome assembly GCA_041690295.1 of Bdellovibrionales bacterium. Classification (GTDB taxonomy): domain Bacteria; phylum Bdellovibrionota; class Bdellovibrionia; order Bdellovibrionales; family UBA1609; genus JALHOQ01. Next base: position 77,158 of record JAWLHR010000015.1, on the reverse strand, counting down.
ATTTTGTGCGCCGTTACCGTGGTGTAAATCTGCGTGGTCTGAAGGCTTGAATGTCCGAGTAACATTTGAATGGTGCGAAGGTCGGCCCCGTTTTCCAGTAATGTCGTGGCACATCCGTGGCGGAATTGATGGGGACTGATCGATTCCTCAAATCCCGCCTTCGCCGACCAAGCGGCCAGCCAACGCCATACATCCACCCGCGAAGGACGATGCCCCCGGTCATTGATCAATATCGCCCGGGTTTCGTCTTTCACTAAATGGGGTCTCACATCTTTTAAATAGTTTTTAAGCGCTTCCAACAGGTTCGCCGACAACGGGAGAAGTCGTTCCTTACCCCCCTTGCCAACCACCTTAAGCCAGGCATCGGTGGCGTTGAAATCAAAAAGGTTCAGCGCGACCAATTCGCTCACCCGGCAACCGAGCCCGAATAGAAGCAGCAAGGTCACTTGATTTCGAGCCGTGCGATGCACGTCTTCCACCACGGACGCATCCAACAACCGCTGAAACTCTTCCATCGTGATGGGCTTCGGGAGATTGGGCTTCACCCGCGGCGGACGCAACTCGCGCAGTTCCGGCGCGCTTTCGCCGGAAGCTTCCAGAAAGCGGAAATAAGTTCGCAAGCTGCTGATCACCCTCGCCTGCGAGCGGGTGGAGAGTTTCTTTTGTTTCATGAAATCGAAGAGCGCGGATAATTCCTTGCCGGTTTTACGGAACTCACTGAAAAGTTCCAAATCGCGCCGATAAGCCATCACTGTGTTTTGCGAGCGGCCCCGGACATGCTGCAAATCTTCGAAGAACTCCACCCAGAGCTTGAGCATTCTTTTATTACGAAGAGTTTTTTTTAGAAATGCAAGGACTTGTGTGTTACCGGAAGCCGGTTAGCGAAAAAACTTTTCCGAGATAATTATTATTGCCGTCAAATACAAGCAATTGGATGACGCCGGTTAAATCATCACCCGCCACATCGTAGCTTTCGAGAAACAATTCGGTTTGTCCGCTGGCGCCATTCAGTTCCGCCACATAGGTGTCATCATCGATTGAAGCCGTGCCAGAAAACGCGTGATATTCCATCGTATCGCTGCCGACTTTCTTGAGTCCAAAAATAATTCCCGCATCTCTGCCGGAATCTCGGGGAACATCGAAGAACAGAATCAGCACTTCCGAGAAACTTTTGTAACCAAGCTGGCCGGACGTATCGCCAAAAATCGAGAAATCATAAAAGCCGATCAGATTCGCCACACGCACCGTGGGTGTGGGTGCCTGAGCCACATAAACCGTAACATCCGGTTCGTTTTTCATCGCCAACACCTGAGTCACCGGCCCGGAACTCGGTGAATTGGCTTGAGCGAACTCAATGTCATTCAATAGCTGATCCACATCATCACCAATCAGCAATGAATCCGATTCGCGGAAGTGGTTTGAACAGCCGACTAAAACGCTGACAGCGAGTAAGCCGATTTTTAAGCTCAGGCTCTTTAAATTCATATGGTATTCAGTATTGCCACCGGCATGCCGAGCCAAAGAGCATCAGCTAACATATTGTTATGACTTGGTTTTTCTTGATATAGCGAATCGATTTGATGAATTAGCGGGCTGTCAAACCGCCCGTATGAAGCCGGAAATTGGCTCCCTACCCGTCTCTGTGTTACTAGATGCTTATATGCCAGAAAAAGAAACCAACCTCGCCGATATTCTTCAAAAATTGCAAACGGTTAACCGGCGCCCGCCGAGTTATCGCCAACTCGAACCTTTGGCGCCGCCAGTGGAAATGATCCTGATTAAACGGGATTTGGAAGCGGCCGAGCTGCTGTTGGACACACATCCCGACAAACCGGAAAAGGGGTTCGCCATCTACCGCGCCCTTGGAAGTGAAATTCCCAATATCGTGCGGGAGCTCGGGCGCCTGCGTGAGGAAACCTTCCGCACCGTTGGTGAAGGAACGGGTAACAGTCGCGACAATGATCCCTTTGATGAATATTACGATCATTTTTGGGCCTGGGATAAATCACGCAACGAAATCACCGGCGCCTACCGCATCGGCCGCGTGGATGAAATTTTAAAGAAATACGGAACCAGTGGCGTTTATTCCAATACGCTCTTTAACATGGAGCCGATCCTCAATTCGGATTTTAAAGAGGGAACCCTTGAGGCCGGCCGCAGCTTCGTGCGCCCGGAATTTCAACGGGGCCTTTCGCTCCTTTATATCTGGACGGGGCTTGCGCGTTTTCTTTCGGCCCATCCCGAATACAAATACCTGATGGGGCCGGTCAGTATTTCCAACGAGTTCCAGGACAATTCCAAACATTTGATGATCAACTATCTCATGAAGCATTACACCCATGAGAAATCGTCGTTGGTGACATCAAAAAATCCGCCGACGTTCGAGTCCGAGCTGACGCCCGAAGAGCTGATGTCCATCGTGGACTCCAGCATGGATCTCGCCAGCCTTCAGGAGTTCGTCCGCATGGCTGAAGGCAACCCGAAAGCGCAGATTCCGCAACTGATTAAACTCTATTTGGAGTTGGGTGTGCGCTTCCTCGCCTTCAACCGCGACGATGATTTCAACTCCATCGACGGATTGATTTGGCTGAACATTCCCGAAGTTCCGGAAAACATCGGCATCCGCTATTTCGGCGAAGACAAGTGGCGGGAATATAAAGCTTATCACGGTCGCGCTTAAAGACTGCTGACTTTGGCCTGCGGGTAATAAACTTTAAGAATTTCCTCGTAACTGGATCCGGATTGGGCCAAGTGACGGGCGCCAGTCTGGCATAAGCCCACACCATGCCCGAAGCCCTGCCCACGGATCACGAGATCATCACCAATCCATTGTAAGGAAAAATCCGTGCTCCGCACTTTGTTGAAACCGATCAAACGGCGAAACCGTTGCGAACTGATCTTATGGATCCGACTCTCGCCGCCGTCCTCCACGAGAATGGCGACTTGGCTGACCCGTCCCGACGGAGAGCGCGCGGCGATCTGGATGGTTTTAATGACCGCTGAATCCGAAAGTTTCAAGTCGCGAAGCAATTTGGGTTTTAATGCCGCCCGCTGAATTTCAAGCTTCCACTCTTTCGGCCGGCGTTTTCCGCAGGTGGGATCTTTAACGGATCGGAAGCTTCCGCTTTCACCCCAAACGTATTTGGGATCTTCGGACCGGCAACCACAATCGGCGGAATAAAAGGCCATGAGGACGCGGTCGGAAGGATCGCGTAAGATTTGGCCGCGGGTTTCCCTGATCACCTCGTGCAGTTTGGATTCAATTCGCGGCTGTAAACCCATTTCATCGAGAGTGCGGTGAACCTGATCGTACACGGAGCCGTCCACATCGAAATGAAGATGTTTTCGGATCGAAGCCATGCGAATCGCATAGGAGCGCGCCGCGACCGCTTGCGCTTTGAGCGCTTCATCCGGCCAATAAAGGGGCATTTCACTGGGAATCACACCTGCCAAATACCTTTCGAGCGGCCAGGAAACCACCACATCCAAACGCCCGTTGTCGCGCGCGTGCACCTGAAGCTCATCGGCGATGCGTTTTCCACCAAGTTGCAAAAAGGCTCCACGCACCACGAGTGAGCGGCCTTTCAGTTTCGCCGTTAACGGCACCTCTCCGCCCTGCAAACGCCAAAGATCGTTTTTCCAGGCGATCTTCAAGCGGGTGAGACCCGCGGTGGACCACTGGGCCTCACCGGCTTTCAAATGGAGCGAAACGCCGCGGAGTTCGAACTCCTTCACGGATTTCAGCGTACGCACCCGAATGATCGGACCGTCAGCTGCAGCCGAAACTGAAGCCGAAAAAACGGCGGCTAGAATAAAAAGGCGGAACATCATTCTTCTTTTTTACTCTGACCCAAATCCATTAAAGGACGAACCAGTTCCATCGGCAGGGGCAGAATAATCGTTCGTGTTCCCTCGCCGCCAAGTTCGGACATGGTTTGCAAATAAGCCAACTGCAGAGCGGTCGGAGACGATGCCAAAATGTTGGACGCGTCCCGAAGTTTTTCCGCCCGCTGATATTCACCATCGGCGCTGATGACTTTCGCCCGACGTTCCCGTTCGGCCTCGGCTTGGCGGGCCATCGCCAGTTGCATTTCCTTGGGCAAATCGACGTTTTTGATTTCCACGTTGGAAACTTTGATTCCCCAAGCCTCGGTGGCTTTATCCAAAATCGCCTGCAAGGAATGATTGATCTTATCCCGTTGCGCGAGAACCTCGTCCATTTGATATTGACCGAGCACGGAACGCAAAGTGGTTTGCGCCAATTGTGAGGTGGCGAAGAGATAATCCATCACCCGGGTGACGGCACCTTCCGGATCCACCACGCGAAAGTAAAGAACCGCGTTCACTTTAAGACTAATATTATCCTGGGTGATCACATCCTGCGGCGGGATGTCCATGGTGACGGTTCGGGTGTCGACTCGAACCAAACGCTCGATCCCCGGGATGAGAATGATCACACCGGGTCCGCGAATCCCTTTCGAGCGGCCGAGACGAAGCACCACGCCCCGTTCCCATTCGGGCAGAATTTTGATCGCCGAACCTAGGAAGGCGAGAATGATAAATATCCAAATCAAACTTGGACCGATGAGTTCAAACATTTTACGTCTCCTTTTCGACTTTTAAAACCAGACCTTCGTGGCCCCGGATCCTGACTTGATCGCCGACGGACACGGCCACCGGCGATTCAAACTTCCAAATTTCACCGCGCACCTCAATGGTTCCGCGCTGTCCTGAGGACTCTTCAACCGTCACGACCCGCGCTTTCTGTCCCATCAGATCATCAAAGCCGCCGGCTTTTTTTAATTTTCGCGTGGAGAGCAGCATGTAGCCGATGCCAAGAAAAATCACACCAAGCGCGAAGGCCACCGACAGAATCAAGCTGAGTGGCAACTGGAAGCCTCCCGTTTTCGCGGGATCAAACAGGAATATGCTGCCGAAAATGAAAGCCACAATCCCGCCGATGCCGAGCGCGCCAAAGGACGGCACGAACATTTCCGCGATGAGCATGGCAATGCCGAGAAAAATCAAGGCCAACCCGCCCCACTCCACTTCCAGCTTGTGCATGGCCACCATGGAGATCACGAATCCGATCGCGCCGATCACGCCGGGTAAAATCATTCCGGGATGGGTGATCTCGAAATAAAGAAGACCGAGACTTCCCAAAAGAAGAACGTAAGCCAGCTCCGGATCGGTCAGGAGAGAAACCACTTTGTATCGCAGATCAAGGTCAAACGGGATCGTCTCGCCGACCACCACGTCGGTGGTTTTATTGCCCGGCATTTTGACCGTACGGTTTTTGGCGAATTCCAAAAATTCATTCTTGGTGCCACCCACGAAATCAATGGCTTTTAATTTATAAGCTTCCTCGGACGTGACAGCCGTGGCTTTGAGAATGATGTCCTGACCGAATTTCTCATTGCGCCCACGCAGTCGCGTGAGGCTCTCCAGCCAACTGCGGGTGTCGTTCATGATTTTCTTGCGAAGGTCCTCGGGAATTTCGCCGCCGATCATCACCGGTGTGGCGGCTCCCAAGCGCGTGCCGTTAATGGCGCCGTTCACGTGACAGGCCTGGAGGATAATCGCGCCGGCACTTCCCGCATGGCCGCCACCGGGAGAAATCAGGCATAAATAGGGAAACTCCGAATTGAGAATGGTCTCAACAATTCGTCTCGTACTGTCCAAACTTCCGCCGGGCGTATTGATCAATAGTAGAATCGAAGAACACTTACGTTCAGCGGCGAACGCTTCAACCCGATGAAGCAGATCATGGGTCGCGGGCCCGATCACATCCGTGATGGGCACTTCCACCGTGCAGTCGGGCTTTTCTTCGCTTTGGCCCACGGCTGTGATGGAGATCATGGTCAGAAGCACCAGGATAATTCTGATCATGAAGCGCGATACTCCCGGGTGAACTCCTGAAGCAGCTGCCAAGCTTCTTTCTTTTTCTCTTGTGCTTGCGGGCCGAGCATTTCCTCAAGGGTCGGCAAACGCCAATGAATGTAACCATCCACTTCGAAGCGACCCGAAACACCACCACAGAAATCAAGGCGATGACGATCACTTTGGGTTTCAAGGGTCAGCTGCACGCTGGCCAAGATTTTCTTAAGTAATTGAAGTTCGGGTTCCGTCCAATCACGCAAGACCACTATCGATTGGTCCTGATTGGGTGGCTCGGCCTCCACGTACGGTGGCGGCGCGACACCGAGAACCTCCTCCATATATTGGCGCTGCACTTCGGTGAACATGCGGGACCAATGTAGGGGCATGGGCCGCGTCACGTCATCCTCTTTCGCGTCTTGCGGCGCGTAATACAGCGACCTTGGTATGAATTTCAGATTCGGGATCTCAAGTTGAAACGAATTTCCATCGATGAGTTCCCTGTCAGGTAAAAAAGGAGTCCAGGATGGATACCCGCAAATCCAAAGTCGTCGCTTCAATCGATGTCAACGTTCACATACCGAAAATCAGCCAGAGTGAATGGATTTCGGAAATGATCGAAGATCATCTGAATTGCGTTCTTTGTGGCGATCGCTTGCTCTTCCGCTTTAAAACCAATTTTATTGAACAGCAGGTGATTGAAAACGCCCATTGTCCGAGCTGCGGCGTTCGCACCCGCCAAGCCAAATACAAACTGCAGTACACGGTAGGCCGTTCCTTTTCAGGATGCGTGGCATCCTGAAAAGGAACGGCCTACTTTTTCAGATGGAGAAGGACGCGTTCGGCGACCACCCGGTTCATGCCGGGGATTTCCACCAAGCGCTCAAGCGGCGCCGATCTCAGTTCCTCGATACTGGTGAAGGCTTTGAGCAAAGCCTTCTTTCTTTTTTCGCCAAGTCCCACGATCGCATCCAATTCACTTTCGAGCGAGGTTTCTTCGCGAAGTTTGCGATGGTAAGTGATGGCGAAGCGATGGGCTTCATCGCGAATCCCCGTCAGAATTTGCAAAGCTTCCGAGCCCTCGGGAAACACCACGGGATTTTGCCGTCCGGGGAGAAAGAAGCGCTCGGCGGAACTGGTCACCTCGACATCGGTGAAATCGCCGGTGGTGCGCGCTTTGGCGATCCCCACCACCGGAATGTCCGTGCGACCGATTTCCTTTAAAACCTCAACCGCCATGTTCAACTGGCCTTTACCGCCGTCCACCACCAGCAGATCGGGGTCTTCATATTCTTCATGTTTAAACCGGCGGGACAAAACTTCTTTCATGGACGCGAAGTCATTGGCCCCCACCACGGTTTTGATTTTGTACCGGCGGTAATGATCGCTCGCCGGCGCGCCGTCCTCGAACACCACCTGCGACGCCACCGACTCCGATCCTTGAAAGTTGGAGATGTCATAGCATTCAATCCGGCGAGGCAGGTTTTTAAGTCCGAATTTCTGTTGAATCTGCTCCAAGCCCTGGGCCTGGCGATTGGCTTTGGTGATCGCGTCCTTGAAATGGCTTTCGGCGTTGGCATGGGCGAGATCCAATAATTTTTTACCCTCGCGACCCGTCCCCACCGTGATCTTGGGCTTTTTGTTCTGCCGCTCTTCAAACACCGCTTGCAAAAGCTTGATCATATCGAGCCCGAGGTCCACGGGAAGAATGATCTCGTCGGGCACCATATTGTCCGAGTAGTACTGGTTCAAAAAGGAAGTGAGCCAATCCTTCACTTCCTCACCGTCACTGGTACAATCGAAGCGGTTCATGAAATGAGGACGGGAACCGATCACCCGGCCACCGCGCACGTGAAGGGTTTCGATCAAAGTGCCCTTTTCATTGCCATGAAACGCCACCACGTCAAGATCGTGATCTTTGTTCGCGCTCACCACGGTCTGGCGCTCCCAAATGCGCTCGATGGCTTGGATGGAATCGCGAAGTTTCGCGGCCTGTTCGAACAATTCCTCTTCCGCGGCTTTTTTCATTTTGTCGGTGAGCGTTTTTAAAACTTTCGTGCTTCGCCCGCGCAAAAACTCCAGGGCCGAGTCCACATCCCGCCGGTATTCCGCCTTATCGATCAATTTCACACAGGGCGCGGAGCAAGCGCCGATCTGATAGGAGATGCAAGGCCGGGTTCGCGTTTTGAAAAAGCTGTCCGTGCAATCGCGAATTTTAAACGTGCGATTCAAAAAGCGAATGGTTTCGCGAACCGACAAGCTCGATGAAAACGGACCGAAGTAAATGCCGCCGTCGTGCTGCACCCGGCGCGCAAGATAAAACCGGGGATAATCATGTTCCAGGCCGCACCGGATATAAGGATACGCTTTGTCATCTTTCAGCCGGACATTGTAGCGGGGCCGGTGCTTCTTGATGAGCGAGGCCTCAAGCAAAAAGGCCTCTACTTCGGTTTTGGTGATGATGTAATCAATGAGCACCACATGGGTCATTAAATACTTTGTCTTAATGGATTGGTCGTTGAGCGAACCCAGGTAAGTGCGTACGCGGGCCCTGAGGTTTTTCGCCTTGCCGACGTAAACCACCTTGCCCTTATCGTTTTTCATTAAGTAAACACCGGGACTCGTCGGAAACGAGGCCACCCGGGTTTTCAGGTTTTCCAAATCCATTTAAGCTTTTTTCCCTTCGAGCGTCTCGACGAATTCCTGATCCACCGATCCGCTCCTCAAGGAGAGCTCAAGCATTTCCAGGCGACGGATTTCATTGCGGATCCGCGCCGCCTCTTCGAATTCCAACTTGTCCGAGGCCTTTTTCATCTGCTTGCGCAGCTTCGCGATCTCCTTACCCAATTTGCTTGGGTTCTCCTCATAGGCCGAAAGTTTATCACGAAGCACCTGATTTTTCTTTTTCGCATCCTTCGTGACCACTTCCATGCCGTAAAGATCGGTCAGCCCTTCGCTCACCCGCTTTTTGATGGTCTGCGGGGTAATGCCATGCGACTTATTATAGGCCAGCTGCTTTTCCCGACGACGATTGGTTTCGTCGATGGCCTTTTTCATGGAGCCGGTGATGGAGTCCGCGTAAAGGATCACGCGACCGTTGATGTTCCGCGCGGCCCGCCCGATGGTTTGGATGAGCGAGCGCTCCGAGCGCAAAAATCCTTCTTTATCCGCGTCCGTGATCGCCACCAGTGAAACCTCGGGAATATCGAGTCCCTCTCTGAGAAGGTTGATCCCGATCAAGACATCAAATATCCCAAGCCTTAAATCGCGGATGAGATCCGTCCGCTCCAGTGTGGCGATATCACTGTGAAGATAGCGCACCTTGATCCCGAGATTTTCATAATAGGAGCAAAGATCCTCGGCCGAACGTTTGGTGAGAGTGGTGACCAAAACTCGCTCACCCCGCGCCGATCGCTCACGGATTTCACCGAGCAAATCGTCCACCTGATGGCGAACCGGGCGAACGACCACTTCCGGATCGACCAGTCCCGTGGGCCGGATGATCTGCTCCACCACCACACCTTCGCTCTTCTTCAATTCATATTCGCCCGGCGTGGCGGACACAAAGACCACCTTATCCACCAGCGCTTCAAACTCTTGAAAGTTGAGTGGGCGGTTATCAAGGGCCGATGGGAGACGGAACCCATACTCCACCAGGGTCAGCTTTCGGGCCCGGTCGCCGCGATACATTCCGCCGATCTGAGGAACAGTGACGTGGCTTTCATCAATGAAGGTTAAAAATTCATCCGGGAAATATTCAAGCAAAGTGGGCGGCGGCTCACCGGGAGCCCGACCCGTGAAGTGACGGGAATAGTTCTCAATCCCCGGGCAAGTGCCCATCTCCTGGATCATCTCCAGATCGTAACTTGTGCGTTGTTCAAGCCGCTCCTTTTCAATGAACTTCATTTCCTTTTGCAGGTAATTCAGCCTCTCCCGGAGTTCATTGCGGATCGACTCCACCGCCAGCCGGTTTCGCTCATCGGAGCTGACATAGTGGCTTCCCGGATAAATCGGCACTTGATCCAGTTCCTCAATCACCTGCCCGCGGAGCGGATCAATCCACGAGATTCGGTCCACGAAATCCCCGAAGAACTCCACGCGGATCGCCCGCTCTTCTTCATAAGACGGGAAAATTTCCACCACGTCGCCACGCACGCGGAACGTTCCCCGGTGAAAATCAATGTCATTGCGCCGGTACATGATCCGCACCAGCTCCCGCAGAAAAATATCCCGGCGGATTTCCTTGTTCGACACCAGGTGAATCATCATGCCTTCGTAGGCTTCCGGACTTCCCAAACCATAAATACAAGATACGCTACTGACGATGATCACGTCCCGGCGCTCAAAGAGGGAGCGTGTGGCCGAGTGGCGCATGCGATCGATTTGCTCATTAATCGCCGAATCTTTCTCGATGTACGTGTCCGATCCCGGAATGTAGGCCTCGGGTTGATAATAGTCGTAGTAGCTCACGAAGTACTCGACCGCGTTGTGCGGAAACAGCGATTTAAACTCGGCGAAAAGCTGCGCCGCCAAAGTTTTATTGGGCGCGAGAATCAAAGTCGGAAGATTCAGCTCGGCAATGGCGTGGGCCATGGTGAAGGTCTTGCCCGAACCTGTCACCCCCAGCAAAGTTTGGTGTTGCAGGCCCCGCCGGACATTGTCCACCAGCTCGCGAATGGCATTGGGTTGATCGCCCGCCGGTTTGAAATCAGTAACTAATTGAAATAATCCACGAGGCCGTCTTGGGCCGTTCATTTGGCGACTTCCCACTCACTTCCTTGGGCGCTGTCTTGGACGAGAATGCCCATTTCCTGCAAACGGGCGCGAAGCTCATCGGCCTTGGCGAAATTCTTTTCCGCCCGGGCCTGGGCCCGCTCAGCGACAATGCGATCAATCTCGCTCCGATCCAAGGACTTCTTCCTCAGCAACATATCATCGAGAAAACGTAAGAATTCTCCCGGAGGTTCACTAAACAATCCTGTTAGATCACCCAACCAATGGGCAAAAGACAAGAAGGCTTTGGACACCGCGGCCTTCTTGGGCGTAACTGGCCCGGGTGCGCGGACGATATTATTGAACGCGCGGATCACGTCAAAAAGCCGCGCCCACATTTCGGGCGTGTTGAAATCGTCGTCGAGACTTTCCTCAACGCCCTTACGGGCCATATCCAATAGTTTTTGGAAATCTTCCGGAACTTCGGTCGCCTCGTGGGCCTTGGCGGTTTTTTCCGCCAGCGCCAAAGCGGAATAAATCCGCGCCAAAGCTGAGATGACGTTTTCTATCGCCACGGGAGAAAAATCCAAAACGCTTCGGTAATGGGCCGAGAGCATCAGGTATTTAAGAATTTCCGGATGGTATTCCTGCATGAACGAGCGGGCGGATCGCACATTGCCCAGGGATTTGGACATTTTCTGCGAACCGAAGTTCAGCATATTGTTATGCATCCAGTACTTGGCGAAGGGCTTTCCGGTCGCTCCTTCACTTTGGGCGATTTCATTTTCATGGTGCGGGAAAATCAAATCCAGCCCGCCGCCATGGATATCGATCTGTTCACCCAAAAGGGCTCGCGCCATGGCCGAACACTCGATATGCCATCCCGGACGGCCAGGTCCCCAAGGCGATTCCCAACTCGGCTCGTTGGGCTTTGACTTTTTCCACAATGCGAAATCCGCCGGATGTTTCTTGCGCGAATCCACTTCAATACGAAATCCCGCTTCCAGATCTTCCAGTTTTTTGTGTGAGAGCTTGCCGTATTCGGGAAAGGTGTGCACATCGTAGTAAACATCGCCATCCACCACGTAGGCTTTGCCGTTTTCCACCAACTTCTGAATCAGATCGATGATCTGACCCATGAACTCGGTGACTTTGGGATTGTGCGAGTGCTTGCGCAGCTTGAGGGCGGCGAAATCTTTTTCGAATTCCTCGATGTATTTTTTGGAGATCTCTCCGGCGGGAACACCTTCCTCATTGGCCCGATTGATGATCTTATCGTCGACGTCGGTGTAGTTATAAACAAAGGTCACGTCGTAACCGCGGTACTCGAGCCAGTTACGGACGAGATTAAAGAAAATCGCGCCCCGGAAGTTGCCCACGTGTAAAAGGTCATAAACGGTGGGCCCGCACACATACATTTTGACCTTCTTGTCTTCAAGGGGCTTGAATTCTTCTTTTTTCTGCGACTGTGAATTATAGACGACGATCCCCACGAATCTTCCCTTTATCCCAATTTCTTCAAAACGGCATCCGCCCGATCAATAAGAATTTTCTTATTGAGGAGCGGCACCAACATCTTCAATTCCGTTCCGTGCGGTTTACCGATCACCGCCACGCGAATGGGCATGAAGAGATGTTTACCCTTCACTTTCTGTTCATCCTTGATCCGGTCTTGCAGCTTTAAAAAGTCCTCTTCACTTAAATAATCGCCGGCGAAACTTTGAATTCCGTCGCGCCAAGCTTGGATCACGGCCTTCGTGCTCGGCCAACTTAACGTTTCGTTGGCTTCCTCGGAGATTTCGAGGGGCTCGTCACTCAACAGGCGAAAAGCGTCCACCGCATCTTTGAGCGTGCTCATCCCGGTTTTTAAAACTTCCAAAGCGCGCATGCGCCAGCTTTCATCCTGGGGAAGTTTCAATCCCGCCTCTTTTAAAAACGGCTCGACCCGCGCCCACAGCTCTTTGGGCGCAAGCGCCCTTAAATGCATGGAATTCACCCAAGTGAGTTTTTGCGGATCAAAAACCGCCGGCGCCGAATGGAGTCTTTCCGGACTGAACAACCGGATCATATCGTCCATGGACATGATCTCTTGCCCTTCCGGCGAACTCCAACCGAGCAAAGCGATGAAGTTGTTCAGAGCCTCAGGCAGGTAGCCGTTCACTTTGTACTCATGGCAACTGCTCGCCCCATGGCGCTTGGAAAGCTTTTGCCGGTCGGCCCCGAGAATCAATGAGATGTGCCCGAACTGGGGCTGTTTGAATCCCAACTCATCATAAAGCATCATCTGCCGTAAGGTGTTGCTCAGATGGTCCTCGGCGCGAAAGACGTGAGAGATCTTCATAAGCGCGTCATCGACCACGCAGCAGAAGTTATAAACCGGCATTCCGCCCGAGCGAAGAAGAACAAAGTCTCCCACCATGTCCGAAGGAAACCGCACTTCTCCACGCACGAGATCGTTCAAAACGTAATCGCGCTTTTCCTCATCTTTGACTTTAAACCGGACGACGGCCTTATCGCCCTTGGCGATTCTTTCGAGAGCTTTTTCTTTGGGCCAATCACGATAAGGTGAATTCACTTGCGGCGGGCGCCCGGCTTTCAGCGCCGCTTGCCGTTGCACTTCGATTTCCTCATCGGTCAAAAAGCAAAAGTAAGCGCGGCCGGCGTCAATCAGTTGATCGGCGTATTTCTTATACAAATCCAGCCGCCGGCTCTGCCGGTAAGGGCCATAGTCGCCCCGGTCCTCCAATGAGGGAAACTCAGGTCCTTCATCCCAATCAAGACCCAGCCACTTCAAATCTTCCATTTGCATGCGGATGAATTCCTCGGAGCTTCGCTCTTCATCCGTGTCTTCGATACGAAGAATGAACTGACCGCCATGGCGTTTGGCGAATAAGTAGTTGTAAAGCGCCGTTCGCGCTCCACCCACGTGCAGATATCCCGTAGGCGACGGAGCGAAGCGGACACGAATGGACGATGTGGCCATAGGACGACCTCGAAATTAAATGCGTTATCTTACAATGAATTCCCGGCGGGAAAAAGGACTTACAAATTGAAAATGGCCCGGACTTCTTCCTGGGCTTTCAATTCTTCGGTGCTCGTGGCCAACGAAAGTTCCCGCAACAGCAGCTGACGGGCATTGTCGAGCATCTTGCGTTCGCCGAAACTCAGCTCTTTTTCCACTTTCAGCAAAAACAGATCGCGCAGAACTTCGGCAATTTGATAGACCGAGCCGGTTTTGATTTTTTCCATGTATTCACGATAGCGCCGGTTCCAGGTCTGATTGTCGATTTTAACATTGGTCTCTTTGAGAATTTCGATCACTTTTTTGGCTTCTTCGCGCGAAATGATCGGTCTGAGGCCCACGGTTTCCACGCGATTCTTAGGGACCATGATTTTCATTCCAGAATCGAGAATGTTGATGCTGTAGAAGACGTGTTTTGTGCCGAGGATCTCTTTGGTCTCAATCGCCGTAACACGACCGACCCCGTGACCCGGGTAAACAGCGTTATCCCCGACCTTAAATGAAACCATGAACGCCTCCAAATTGCCTAAACCCTGAAAGGGTTGTCCCCACTGAGAAAGGTTGTTTATCATTTTTGACACGTATAATCAATTAAGCAGGGGCAAATTCACAATTTTCGGCACCATCTTTGAATTTTTTTCAAAACACCGTGTGGGAGACCTACCCGACCCAGTGCTTATAAAGGTCGTCCAATTTCACTTTCAAAAGTTGGTGTTCGGGGTGGCTGAGTGTGGGATCGCGATCGATCAAAGTGAACGCCGCTTCGCGGGCCTCTTTCAGAATTTGTGCGTCACGCACCAGGTTGGCCATGCGAAATCCCGGAAGTCCGCTTTGTCGTGTGCCCAGAAACTCACCAGGGCCGCGCATTTCCAAATCGGCCTCGGCGATTTTGAATCCATCATTGGTGCGCTCCATAATTTCCGCGCGTTGAGTGGCTTCATCGGTCAGCGCGTATCCCAGCACCAACACGCAATAGCTTTTGTAAGATCCTCGGCCCACGCGACCACGCAATTGATGAAGCTGTGAGAGTCCGAACCGTTCCGCGTGCTCGATCACCATGATGTTGGCATTGGGCACATCCACGCCCACTTCGATCACCGTCGTCGCCACCAGAATCTGAATCTCGTTGCGACGGAAGCGATTCATGATTTCTTCTTTTTCGGCCGGTTTCATGCGCCCGTGAAGGAGCCCCACCTGATATTCGGGAAATTCCTGTTTCACTTTTTCGAATTCTTCCACCGCGTTTTTGTAATCCATGGTCTCGCTTTCTTCGACCAACGGATAAACGATATAAGCTTGGCGTCCGGCTTTGAGCTGATCGCGAACGAAATTCATCACCAACGGACGTTTGCTTTGGAACGTCTTACGCGTGACGATCGGCTGACGACCCTTTGGCATTTCGTCGATGATGGATACGTCGAGGTCTCCATAAACCGTCATGGCGAGCGTGCGCGGAATGGGCGTGGCGGTCATTACCAAAAAATGTGGTGAAATGCCCTTATGCTTGAGTTTATTCCGTTGCTCGACGCCGAATCGGTGCTGCTCATCAACGATCACAAGTCCTAAATTCTTGAAAGCCACATCATCTTGAATCAAGGCGTGAGTGCCGACACATAAATGAATTTCCCCGCTTTGCAGCGCTTCGATCACTTTCTGGCGCTCTTTGCCCTTGATCTGACTGGTGAGAAGCGCGCTCTTGATGCCAAGCGGGCCCAAACGATTTTTGGCATTCTGGTAATGTTGTTCCGCCAGGATTTCCGTCGGAACCATCAGCGCGGTTTGACGGCCGGCTTCCGCCACGAAAGCCGTGGCCATCAAAGCCACTAAGGTTTTACCGCTACCCACATCGCCTTGCACCAGACGGTGCATGGGATGGGGTTTTCGCAAATCACTGACAATTTCCGAGTAGGCCCGTTGTTGCGCGCCGGTCAGTTGGAACTCCAAACTTTCCGAAAGACGCTTGGCGAATTCACCGTTTGATAAAATCGGTTCCGCTTTTTCGCGCTCGATCCCCGCTCGCTTCAAGGCCAAGTGAAGTTCCACGGTGAAGAACTCGTCGAAAATGATCCGCCGTTGCGCCGGCGCCTGCATTTTCAAATAAAGATCCGCTTGATCCAGCGGCGGGTCGTGAATCTCCTTGAGCGCCTGACTTAAACTTAAAAGTCCGTATTTCTCCCTCACCCACGCCGGAAGTGTTTCGGGAATGGGCTTATCAATCACCGTCTGCACGAGCCGTCCGATGCGTGACGAACTCAATCCTTCGATTTCGGTGTAAACCGGAATCAGATCATTCTCGTTTTCCTCATCGGCCTGGATCGGATGAATTTCGGGATGATGGAATTCTTTAGCGCCCCGATAAAAAGTCACTTTACCGATCACCCGGACTTCCTGGTTCGGCTCGAACCTTTCGAAATAGCCACGGTACGGCACGCGAAAGAATTTGCACGAAATCCGTCCCGTGGTGTCACCAACCACCACTTCATAAATCCGCCGATGGGATCGTCCCATCGGGATCGAGCGGACTTTTAAGATGCGGGCCTTGATACTCACCAGCTGGTCCGGGACCAAAGACTGGATGTGCCGGACCGCACGGCGATCCTCGTAAGTTCTTGGATAAAACTCGATTAAATCCTGAACCCGCGAAATGCCTTTACGGCGGAAGAGATCACCCAACTTTGGGCCAACCCCTTTGACGAATTGAATGTCAGTGTCAAATTGCACGGCCATTTCGGATTTTTTAACATGCCATCTTTGATTGGAGAGTCAATAAAAGCATGGCACAATTTGCTCATGGGTCTCGAGAAGTACATGAAGATCCGGCTCCAAAGTTTGCCGCCGCACCGGAGCCTACCGTTCGATTTGTTTATTTCCATCGGCGGACGACTGATCCACTATCTCCGTGCGGGCGATAAACTCAGCGCTTCCAAGATCGATCACTTCGAAAAGAAAGCCCCCGAGCAGTTTTATATCCTCGCTTCCGAGCGCGCCAATTATCAGAATTTTGTCCGTGACGGACTGATGTCCGACGAACTGGACACCAAACAAAAAGCCACACTGCTTCGCGAAAGCACGATGGTTTTGGTGGAGGAACTTTTCGAGCGGCCGGACATCGAAAACGCCCTGCGCGACGCCCGTCAAGTGGTGGACGATTTCGTGGCCTTCATGGATTCGGACGCCGCGGCCATGGTGAATTTGATCGGACTTTCGAGCCACGACTTTTACACCTACAATCACTCCATCGATGTGAGCATCTATTCATTGGGTCTTGGTCAATTCGTGGGCTTTAGCGGAAACGATCTTAAAGAACTTGGGCTTGGTGGCCTTTTTCACGACATCGGCAAACGCTACATCTCTTTGGATATCATTTGTAAAGCGGGACCGCTCACCGACGAGGAATGGAGTGAAATGCAGAAGCATCCCCAGTATGGGCTGCAAATTCTCGCCGAACATAACTCCACTCAGAACATCATGGCCTGCGCCTTTGAACACCACGAGAGCATGCAAGGCAATGGCTATCCTCAGCAGCTCACCGCCGACGAAATTCACCCGATGGCGCGCGTGGTTTCGGTGGCGGACACATACGATGCTTTAACAACGAAGCGTTCATACAATGATCCCATGCTACCGACTGACGCCATCGATCTGATGACTGGAAAGCTGGGTGGCCGCTATGATCCGGAAGTTTTAAAGGCCTTGGTCGCCATATTCCAGAAGCTCAAGTCGGCGGCCTGATTTTTTCCCCAAAAGGCATATAAATTGTAGTAAGGTTCCCCAAGTCCGCGAGGAGCCGAGAATATGCAAAGAGTTGTATTAATTATACTTCTGTTTACGTTTAGCGCACCCGCATTGGCCGTTCCACCCAAACGATCCGGTCATTCAAAATCTTGCGAGCCCTATCTTATAAATCCGATGGTGGAAGATAAGGTGAATGAACTGGCCCTGCAAATCGCGGAGTGGCGGGCTGACCTCAATGAAGTCGCAAGCCCCTCGGGTCAGATCAATCCCGGCGTGCTGCCGGTTTATGAACTTCTTGAGACTTTGGAGACCCTCGTGGCCGAGATCCGCGCGAACTACAGAGTTTCGGCGGAGATCGTGGAGCAAAAGCTCACCCAATTGGAAGAGTTAGTTAAGATTTCGCGCCCGGATGTCGTCAACACGATCACCGTGGCGAAGTTGATGGCGGGAGCCGTAAACTCCGCCGAACCCCAAGAGCGCCCGTCAGGTGGAACGATGAAGCGCGAAACTCTGCGCTTTAGCGACGATCTGCCGGGTTGGCCGCTCGATCTGGGTCCGAACTGGCCGCCAAAAGAGAAGCCTTAAGAACCGCCCCACTCTCCGGAGCTAATGGGACCGTGTTTTTAGAATATCATTGAGTAGCTGGACGATTGATTGCACGCGCTTATCATCTCCCGCCCGAAGCGCGAGTTCCCCGGGGTTCTCCCCGTTTTTCCAGCTCGTCAGATAATTTTCGATGCGAATCAGCGGTCCGTAAAGTTGGTGCGTGATCAAAAAACCGAGAACGAACGAAAATCCGTAAATCACGAGATATAACACCACCAGAATCGCGACCATGATGGGAAAGGGAATGGGGGTGGCGGAGTTCATATTCGCGCTATAAAGGGTAACGATGATCACCGTCACCACCGAATGGACCAAGATGGAAACCGCCATGAACAAGGCGCCATAACGGACCTGAAGTTTGGGATCAATAAAGACGCTTTTGATTTTACTCCTTCGCTCGCTCATTTCTCCCCCTTTTCTTTAACGGACCCTAACCAAACGTCCACGATATCCGCTTGGCCCGACGCCAGCTTGACCGTCGAGTGTTCGCGCAACTCGCCCCGTTTTCCGAGGTAGCTTTCTTTGGATTTGGAATATTTCAAATCAATTTCGACGATCGTCTTTTCCTCAAGCGGCACCAACTCGCCGGAGTCGGTCTTGCCGTTGGCGTTTCGATCGAACCAAAGCCGGAGCTTGGAAAACACGGCGTCTTTCTTGTCGATCTTTCCGTCCTTGTTCATATCGAACTCCTTCAGGGCCTCAAAGCCGTTTTTGAACCGATTGCTTTCTCCGAACATCTCCTCACCGGAATCGATTTTGCCGTTACCGTTGCGGTCCAAGACCAGGAACGCCCAATCCGGTGATCCTTCCGGCCAGTAGAATTTCTTCTCGTGCGGATGCAGAGGAAACTCGACCTTGGCTCCAAGTTGCGGCCTCTTCGAACTGAAGAACACCATGAGGGGCGAATAAAAGGCTCCATCGCACGAACCAATCGCGCCGGGGAATGAGGCCGCGATATAGAGCGTTCGTCCGCTCGCGCTGAAATTGTACGTGAGATTGGCTTTAAGCGGCCCCTCTTTTCCGATCACCAGCGGCTTTGAACCGGCTTGCGGAGGAACGGGAATTTGTTCGAACGTCGCCTTCTTCAGCGACTGAATGCCCGCACTCTGGCCGAAGGCCAATACGATTGAATTCCCTTGGGCCGCCCCGACCGCGCTACCTAGGAATCCCGGCGGGCTCACGGTGACCGCGACGGACTCGGCCGGTTGGACGCCGTCGCGAACCGCGACCGCTTTCCACTGAAAATTCACCTGCCCCGTCGATCCGTCTTTCTTGGCCAGGACAAGTGTCGTTTTCACGTTCGAACTCAGAACCAGTGGATTGGAAACCGCCCGTAGGTTCGTGCCGAAGCACGAAACCTTCATGTCGATGGAAAAGGCGTCACTATCGATAGGCTGACCCGAGAAGCTGACGTCGTTCAACATGAGAAGATCTTTTGAAGTGATGGAAACGGGTTGTCCCGCGAAGGCGGGAAGTACGAAGAAAAATAATAAGGCTTTCAATTTGTAGCTCCCCCTAGTTGGATTTGAAATTCGAGTCGACGCGAACTCACGCGAGGCCTGCGGAACCGGACCTGTCTTATGTTGGCCCCGATCAGCCGTTCCTGCTCATAACCGTTGGCCGATCGCACACCTCGAAACAGACGTCCCGTGACTCCGCTTTGATCAGGTTCGAAGCGATACCTCACCACTTGGACGGGAACGACCACCACTTGGGTCATGGCTCCGCCAAGGGCCGGAAGAAACCGAAGGTATTCGTCAATGGATCTGATTGTTTTCCCGGTGATGGTGGGATGAGAGTCGTTGAAAAGGCCGCTCAACGTATCGGGCGTGAGGTCCGTTCCCGTGCTGATCCCAAGAATGGAGTAGAAACGAGAGGGCGCGTCTTCGATGGGTTTCCCCGAGGCGAGATCCGGAACCAGGCCCGGCGAATACAAAAGGAAATGCCCCTTGGCCTCCCAATGGTTGGAAAAATGGTTGGTGAAAAAGCTTTTCGCGTTGACCCCGTTATAAGACAAGCTCGCCGGCGTGATCAGGCTTCCCGGATTGAGCGCGTAAGAGTAAGCTTGCGCCGGCGCAAAATTCCGGGCTGAACCCGCCGTCGCGAGTTCCATGATGAATTCAAAAACCATTGTCCCCGTCGCGCTCAGCTCAAGGACGGTTTCGCGATTAGCGTTGGGGGAGTTGGGTGAGGTTGGTCCGCCGAAGTACTCAAAAAAGTCGTTGCCGTTGAGATCCTTCACTTTCAAGTTGCCCAGTGAGGGCGTGATGCTATCCAGATCGGCGGATAAATCACGATCCAAAAGCGCCAGATCAAGCTGCGCGTCCACTCCTTTGCTCAACCGCGCGGCGTTTTTCTGAACCATCATGTTCACCGACATGGTCAAGAACACGATCCCACAAAAAATGGCCGTGGCGATGACGATCTCCATGATCGTCCATCCGTTGCGGTTTTTAATCGTCGGCGAGGATGTACACATAATCCCTGTATCCCTGAAACAAATACGCGTTGGTGATGCGAATCGTGAGCCGGCTGAAACTGGGTCGGCCCGGAAGCGGTTCAATGATGTAGCCCATCCGTCCCGGACAGGTGGGACATTGTTCGGCGGGAACCACGCTGGACTGGTCCCAGGCGAACGGCAGCCGGTCTTCGCGCAACAACGCTTCGCGAGTCGAAACCGAGGTCTCGAACGTGCGCTGAAGGCTCGCGAGATTTTCAATCACGTGGTTAAGGACATTGCCGATCACCCGGGCCATTTCACGCTGCTGTTTGGTTTTGGCCAACAATGCCGCGTTGACGCGAATGAGTTCGGTCGCACCGAAGGCGATCGTGCAGATAATCACGCTGGCGATTAAAACGCCGACCAAGGTGAAACCTTTTTGATCATTCATAGTACCGTTCCAGCTCCTTAATCACATAGCGATTCGCCCGACGTTTACAGGTGGTGGTGTAAGCGCCGGAGATTAAACCGCAGTCGGGATCCACGGTCGTCCATCGGATATTGTCGAATTGATCGCGCAAGGAAACGGAGTTGCAGCTGTACCGGTCATCCCGCATGGCGATGGTGGCCACGGGATGCCACAAGGGATTATCGAACGTGGGATTGCAGCTCGGCGCATTGGCCGAAAATCTGGACGCCAGAATGCCCGCCTGGCGCAGATCCAAAACCGCCGCGGGATCATAAATATTGGACCAGCGGATTCCCGCGCGAATCGCGCTGGCGTCGATGAACATTTGTTTGGCGATCACCGTGCCCGTGATGCGCAGGGGTTGTGTGCGGGGTTGAATGATGAATTGATCACAAACAAAAAATCCGGCGACGAAATTGGCGCTCGATTGGACCGTGCACCGGGGTTCGATGGAGCGCACATGAAACTGGGGTTTCACCGCGCCTTGCGAGCGGGCGTTGTTCTGATCCAAGAGAAATCCCGTGGGCAGGGCGGCGGGCTCGCGCACCGACCAGGAGAACCGGGTGGACCCGGTGAAGGCACCGCTCCAGTTGACCGGCTGGAACGCATATCCCTGATCCGTTTCATCGGCGTCGCATTTTTGGGAGAGGCCTTCCCAATCGGTGTTGACCTCCAGATCCTCCGGACCTGGATTCGCCCGGTCGGCACGGGTGAAGGTATTTGGATAAGACAGTTCAAGGGAGACACTACCGAAGAATTTTCCCATCGTGATGCCATAGCGTAGCGTGGCCACATTAGCGAACTTCCCCAAGGTGACAGGGGCGGCCCGCAGTTGGCTCGCGTTCATGTAGCCGATATCATATCCCATCACTTCAACCGTGACGGCCGAGGCGAAAAAATCCCTGTTCTTCAGTTCAATTTCCAAATCGGCTTGATTGGACTGTGCGTTTCCATTCTCAACCACTTCTTTTAATTGAATGATCAATTCGCCGGCGTTCTCCTTGAACTGCTTCTCGGCCTCCTTGGCTTCATCATCACCCTGGTTACCTTGACCTTGATTACCCTGGCCTTGGCCTTGATTGCCCTGCCCTTGATTACCCTGTCCCTGATTTCCCTGACCTTGGTTGCCTTGCCCTTGGTTGCCTTTACCGAAGGAAATGTTGGGTTGTGAAATCGTAAGCGTGTTCCCTCGGGCCATGTAGGCGGTCACCGTGGGTCCAATATCGTACTTCACCAACACCCGCACGATGGGTTTATCGTTACCTTTCGCGTCCAACTTCGGCTGCTTCAAGAAGTTCCCGCTCGCGCTGGCCGACGCCTTCACGTTTTGCGGCTCGAAGTAGTCCATGTGACTCCACGCCAAACGGAATTGTCCTTCACTTAAACTTTTCACTAACAGCGTCGCGTCTTTGGTGGCTTCAAGTTCGAACCGAGCCGCGTTCACTTTCAAACAACTTTGAAAATTCTGAGTGTCCAATTGTTCACTCGGAGACCGGCCCGAGAAAACCTCGAGTCCCATATCCAACTCGCCATCGATCTTGATTCCCCTCTGCAACCCAAGTGCCGCGTAGGTGCGATCTTCAACCGATCCCTTGAGCGTCGTGCCCGCGGGCCGACCGCCCTGAAACACAATTCCCCGCCCCATCACAATCTGATCACCGAAATGAACGCCTCTTAGCGGACCTTCGGGCAAGCGCAAATTGCGATTGACAAAAACGGGACTGGAAAACACCAAACCCCGACCTTGCACGTTCGGAATCGAAACATCTCCGGCCTGCGCGCCCGATCCATCCAAAATCAAATCGCCCGGCACGATCAGCCCAAAAATGCTGAGTTCGCGGGGGTACACGGCGAGTTGGTCAGTGGCCTTGAGAATCGTGCGACCATCAGCGAAGGCTTGGCCATCCGCGGGCTTGAATGTCACGGAAACTCGCAAGTGGGTTTCCGTTCCCGCCGCTTCGCTGTTAGCGGTCTCATCCCGCTGAATATCGATTTCAATGGATTCGATCGCGGTAAGTTCAACGGTTGAAAACATGGGTTTAAGCGGGTGCGCATCGGGAAGGTCGCTCACCTTGAGCACGCCGTGAATCCGGTCCAAGCGGATCGGGTTTCCCAGCGGCATGGAAGGATCGATCGCTTTCATCGCATCGAAATAAGCCATCTGATCGGTGGTCACCAGCAATCGCTCGGTGGACCGGGGATGCGCCAAATGACATTGAGCTGGACTGTCTTGATCGAAGTCGGGCCTGAAACACCATCGCATCTTAAGAGCCGATCGAACATAATTCAGAACACTGTTCAAAGCGGCTTGATAGCTTTGTTGAATACTGGTCCGGCGGTTCAGATCGCGAGTTATATGGGCGAGATTATTGATTCCAGCGAACAAAATCACAACCGCGCCCATTAAAGAACTCAATATGATCGGCAGGTTACCGCGCTGATTCCGAATTCCCCCGTTGAATCTTCGATTCGGATCCGCAACTTTTGCTCGCATCTATATTATTTTGAGCAGCCATCCGAAGGGACTCAACTCACAACTTCTTGAACTGTGAATTTAGCCACAAGACTCGCCGCGACTCCCGACTAAAGGCTGGGAATCTGAGTTCGATGAAAGCCCAACGAAATCAAAGCAAAGGCTGCGGCGGCGGCGCGGGCTCCGCGATTACTGAAAACAATGATCCGATCGGAATCGGAAATACCCAGGCTCTTTAAGCGTTTTTTCAATTCCCCATTCGGGCGGCCGTCTTTGGCGGAGAAAAATTCTTTCCACTCGATGTGCAGAGCCTGAACGTCCGGCCGCGCTTTCACGTTTTTGTCGCGATTAAAATATTCCTTCTGGCTTCGCACATCGATCAGAAAAATACGTTTATCCAACCGATCCTTGGGATCGGCGGCGATTTTATTGAACTCGCTTTCATCCACGAGCATCGCTTGATTGAATTCAAATTCGATCGGGTCCACATTCATCGGCTGCGGCGTGGGATTCTGGGTGAGGTGTTTCCGAAAATATTCGGTCGACGCCACTTGCACATCGCTAAAGCCGAGATGAACCAGTGTCCACGCCAGGCGGCCTTCCTCACCGCCGCCCGCTCGTCCATAACCAACAACAACGACGGGCTTTGTGGGAGTAATCCCTAAGAGGGCCAAACGCTGGGAGAGTTTTCGCCGGTCACGCAGCAGCTCGCCCGTGGGCTCGGCGATCGAATCCCAGGGAAAATGCAGGGAGCCTTCCACGCGGTTCAGCCCATAATCAAAGGCGGATCTCGCGTCCAAAATCACCGTGTTCTCGGTGAGAACGATCGGTCGCCGGCTTTTATCGGTGATTAAAGTGAACGGCCGTTGAATTCTCGTGGTCACCTTGGTGGGCTTCATTTGGCAGGCGGTGACACCGAAGACAAGAACCAAACAGAGGTTCCGAGCGATCACTTATTTAAACCTCATCGTGGGGAACAGAATGATGTCGCGGATCGACGGCCGATTGGTGAGGATCATGACCAAACGATCAATCCCCAAACCGACGCCTCCGGTGGGCGGCATTCCGGTTTCAATGGCGTGAAGGAAGTCTTCATCCATCGGTTGCGCTTCTTCATCAACCACCCGCTGCGCCTCTTGTTCTTCAAGTCGGCGCCTTTGATCTTCCGGATCATTCAATTCGGTATAAGCGTTGCCGAATTCCATGTTCGCCACGATCGGCTCGAACCGTTCAACCAGTCCAGGCTTCGAACGATGGGTTTTGGTCAAAGGCGAAACTTCCACCGGGAAATCGACCACGAAGGTCGGCTGCCACAGGTGTTTTTCGGCCACGAGCTCAAAGGCTTCCATGATCATTTGTCCACGAGATTCGGGCTTCTTCATGTCCGAACCGAGGGACTTGATCTTGTCGAAAAGTTCGGCATCCGACATTTTCTCGGGATCGAATTTCCCGTATTCGCGAATTCCGTCCAGAACCGTCAGGCGGCGCCACGGGGGAGTGAAATCAAGTTCTTTATCGAGGTAATTCACTTTGTAACCACCCGTGACCGCTTTCACCACGTGCGAGACCAGTTCCTCGAATTGTTTCATCTGATCGTTATAATCCGTATAAGCCTCGTAATACTCGAGCATGGTGAATTCCGGATTGTGCGAACGATCGATGCCTTCGTTACGGAAGTTCTTCCCGATCTCGTACACTTTTTCAAAACCGCCAACGATCAAGCGCTTGAGATAAAGCTCGGGCGAAATCTTTAAAAAGAGCTTCATGTCCAGCGCGCGATGATGGGTGGAAAACGGATAAGCGGCGGCGCCACCATAAATCGGTTGCAGAACCGGTGTTTCCACTTCGAGAAATCCACGCTCATCCAGAAAGCGACGAACTTCGCGAATGATCTTCGAGCGCGTTTCAAAAACTTTGCGGGATTCGACATCGGTAATCAGGTCCAAGTGCCGATGCCGGTACTTCAACTCCACGTCGGTTAAGCCGTGGAACTTCTCCGGCAACGGCTCAAGGCTCTTGCTGATAATCTGAAATCCCTTGCAGTGGATCGACAACTCGCCTTTTTTGGTCTTGAAAATAAAACCGCGAAGGCCGACCCAATCGCCAATGTCGACATGATCAAAGAACTTACGGTCGGTATCGGAAAGCTCTTCCAGACGAACATATCCCTGCAGAGTTCCGGTTTGATCCTGAAAATTGAAAAACGCCGCCTTGCCCATATCCCGGCGGGTCATCAACCGGCCCGCCATCTGGATTTCTCCCGGCACTTGCTCGCCGGTCTGAATTCCCGAATGGCGTTCGATAATTTCAGCCGCCTTGTGAGTGGGCTTGAAGTTATGCGGATAGGGATTCAAGCCCAATTCACGTAAAGCGGTCAGCTTTCTCCTTTTTTCGGCCCGTAAGGGATTTTCTCTAGGTTCCAATTAAAGATCGCCCCGGTAAATCGTCATGACTTGCTTGAGTAACTCCACGGCTTCCTTGCGCGGCCGCTGGAACGCGTTTCGGCCCATGATGCTGCCGAACGCGCCGCCATGAGCGAGCTCTTTAACCTCGTTCAAAACGTCTTCCGTACCTTTGGCTTCGCCGCCGCTGAAAATCACGATCCGACGGCCGTTGAAGGCCGATTCGATCACGTGACGGGTGCGGTCGCTCAGGCGTTCGGTTTTGATGTTTTGCGCTTTATACACTTTCTCGGCTTCGGGTTGTTCGATGTACGGTGTGGGCGGTTTCACTTTGATGATGTGCGCGCCGAGTTGCGCGGCGATTTGCGCGCAGTAAGCGATGACGTCGATCGCGGTCTCACCGTCCTTCGACAACCCTTCACCTCGGGCATAGGACCAAATCACCACCGCCAAGCCGGCTTTTTTGGCTTCCGCCGCCGCCGCACGGATTTCTTCGTACTGTTGTTTGCGTTCGCTCGATCCCGGATAAATCGTGAAACCGATGGCGCAGCAGCCGAGACGAAGCGCATCTTCCACACTGGAAGTCAGCGCGGAGACCGGATTGCCTTTGGGTTTGTAGAGCGAATCCGAATTGTTGACTTTGAGAATCAGCGGAATTTCACCGGCGAATTCCCGAGCGGCGGCTTCGATAAAACCAAGCGGGGCCGCATAGGCATTACAACCGGCTTCAATCGCCAGCGAATAATGATAAGTCGGATCGTAGGCATCGGGATTGACCGCGAAACTTCGCGCGGGTCCATGTTCGAATCCCTGGTCCACCGGCAGAATCACCATCTTGCCGGTTCCGGCCAAGGTGCCGTGATTTAACATCCGGGCGAGATTGGTTAAAACTCCCGGATTGTCCGAACCATACCAACTTAAGATCTCTCTAACTCTTGGCGTCATGTGGCGCTTCTCCTCGTATGACGGAAACGTCAATTTGAAGGCCCAAAAGTATTCAGTCACACATCCGAAATCAAGGGATTATAGTGCCGGCCAGGTCCATGGGAGAAATACTCAAAGCGCGACTCGCGCCCTTCCGTAATTCCAGTTTTCGGCGATTTTTCGTGGCGCAAAGCTTATCCATGATCGGTTCCTGGTCCCACGATCTGGCGCGCTCCTGGATTATCGTGGAAGCGACCGGAAGTAGCGGCGCCCTCGGCAACTTGAACACCATGATCGCCGTGCCGTGCCTGTTTTTGATTTTGCAAGCGGGTGTGATCGTCGATCGCGCGAACGTGCGGCGATTGATTCAGTGGACCAAATCCCTGCTGGCGGTGATTTCACTGGCTCTGGCGGCGCTCACTGAATTTTCCCAACTGGAAATCTGGCACTTATTGGTTTTCGGTTTGGTCGAGGGCATTGTGGTCTCATTTGATTCGCCGGCTTTTCAGGCCGTTATCGTGCGAATGGTGCCGCGCGCTGACTTTCAGCAGGCCATCGCCATCAACTCCACCAATTTCCACGTGTCGCGCATGCTTGGCCCCATTGTCGCCGCCTGGCTCATGGCACTTCACGGACCGTCACTGGTCTTTTTGTTCGACGGATTGACCTATCTTGGCGTCACTTTTGTCTTAGCCAAAGTTCACCTCAAGGATCTGCCGCGGGCCACGGTGAAACAAAGTTCGTTTCAGGGGCTTTTGGCCGGGCTTGGGTACATGGCCCGGCACCCCACTTTGCGCTATCGCATTTTACAGCTCATTCTGACGGTCTCCTGCGTTTACCCGCTGATGGTTTCGGTTTTCCGCGTTTATGTGCAGCAGAAATTCTCCCTGAATCAAACACAGTTCGGTACGGTGTTCACCTTTCCCGCTCTAGGATCCACGTTCGGCGCTCTGAGTTTTGCGGTCATTCAACCCAAGCAACCGTTTCGAGCCATACGATTCGGCATTCCCCTGGTTTTTATCATGCTGATTCTACTGCCATTGATACCTGACCTGTGGTGGACCGTGGCCGCCATGTCTCTGGCCGGTTTCGGACTTTATCTCACCTTCGCCTCGCTCACCGTATCCATGCACCTCGAAGTTGAAGAAACCTACCGCGGCCGGATGAGTTCGGTGATCGGTCTTAATTTCACATCGATCGGCCCACTGATGAGCTGGCCCTGGGGTCACTTGGCGGACTTCATCGGCTCCCCTCAAACCATTTGGATCTCAGCTGTATTTTTCGGCCTTTTCTCGGCGATTCTGGGGATTGCCAACCGCGGCATAGAGGGCTAGAACAGGGCCATGTCAAAAATCGAAGTTTTTTATCAGTCAACGCCCAACCCCGACTCTTTGAAATTCATGATTTCCACGCAGATCGCGTCCACAAGCATGAATTTCGCTTCGGAAGCCGAAGCGGGCAAAAGCCCCTTGGCGAGGAAAATCCTGGCCTTTCCCTGGGCGGCGGGAGTTTTCATCGGACCTAACTTTGTCACCGTCACCAAGCAAAACTGGGTGGAATGGGAAATCTTGGCCGACCCTCTCTCGGATTTGATTCAAGAATTTTTGACGAGTGGACAACCGGTGATTGTGGAAGCGACACCAGTTAACGATAACTCTGAAGAAGATTCTCCAACCGTGCGGGAGATCAAACGAATTCTAAGGGAAGAAATCGCGCCCGCGGTGGCGATGGACGGTGGTGAGATCACTTTCCATAAATATGAGAACGGCCGAGTCTATCTTATGATGCACGGTGCTTGCTCCGGTTGCCCCAGCTCCACCTTCACTTTAAAGGAAGGAATCGAGTCCAGGCTGAAAGCCAGCTTACCTGAAATCGAAGAAGTGGTTCAGGTTTGACCTCCGCGGCGGAATCTCACATTCTTAGAATGTGAAGATCGTCAATCGTACGCCATCGACATTGGAAATTGCATTAAGCGGTCCGATCGGGGAAACGACACCCCTATTCAAGGTTCCCATCGACGGACTCAAAGAAATTTTTCTGAATCTGGATGAAGTGACCTTCATCAACTCCGTCGGCATCAAAGAGTGGATCATTTGGACCGGAAAAATCCCGAGCACTTGTAAAGTGCATCTGCGAAACTGCCCGTTTGTTTTTGGAAATCAAGCGAGCACCGTGGTGGGATTCGTCACGCCCCATATCTTCATTGAATCCTTGAAGATCCCCTACAATTGTCCCAGTTGCGGAGCTGAAAAATTTTATCTCGCGACTCAGGGAAAAGATTTTACCTATGGCTCCACGGACTCGGATGGAAGCTTGAATTGCCCCGAAACGCTCCCCTGCACCAAATGCGGCAAGGACATGGAGCAGGATTTTATTCCGCAAAAAACGTTTCAGTTCTTAAAGATCGGCTAATTCGGCCGATAGTAGGTCCGGCGAAGTTCATCCACGTGAATTTTCTGGATCCGCCCGGTCCGGCTGCACATCAGATTTTTCACATCAATCTGGTAGTTCACCATCACCGCGCGCTCCCGGTCGTAATACTCCACGTAGCAATCGGGCAGTCCAAGGACATGACCGAACTCGTGGCGGATCGTCCACTGGGCATCGTATTCGCTGAGGGGTTGATCGGCATTCATCACGATCTTGTCTCCGCCCAGGCGATCCACATGGGGAACCACATTACGCCGAAATTCCACATGGGCCCGCGCATAGGATGAGAAGACCAACCTCAACGCCCAATCACCAAACCGCCACTCATCTTCGATATTGTCTTTGAGAAAAGCGCGAACGAGCGCATGGCCCGGATCGCGAAACGGCATGCGAACCCGGTTTTCGTCACGAAATTCCACGTCCGTTCGGGCGTTCGTGATGCGAAAAAAGTAATTCCACATGGCCACGCCCCCTCTGCGCCATTTTTCGTAAAGCGGCCTCGCATCGCCACCGGCATTCAACGTGCGATTGACTTCGCCGCGGCATGAACTCAGATAACCACCGCTGTTCATGCAAAGGCTCACCAGCCAGCCGGCCACTTCGGTTTTCTGCGGGTCCGACCACTTGGATGAGTTTTCCAAAAGAACATCCCGCTCTTTGGGATTCATACGGCTGAAAAAGTAATGGCCGCGGATATCCCGCCTTCGATACCCTTCGTAATGATCCAACCAAGGCTCCAAACCGCGCCAGCGAAGCGCGGTCTGAAAAATCCGGTCCGTCCTTAAGCCCCATTCAATGAACTCGTCTTCGGGAATCGGCGGTTCATTGGTGAACGGTTGCTCATTGAAGAGCACGTTGAGCAAAGGTTCGGGGAGCTCACTTCTTAAGCGGTTCAAATCCGCGCGGATTGTTCGCGGAGAATATTCCGACGGACTCTCGATCGGATAAGATTTGGTGTTTTCCGGCGAGGAGAGTGAAATCCGGTCTTCTTCATCTCGGCTTTCATTAATAAACTCCACCCACTTCATGTTGCGAACACCCACCCGAATCGCTTCTTCGATGGGAGTATTGCGCCAACGATCACCCCGCTCGAAAAGCCCCGCGCCCTCTTGACGACGCAAAGCCTGGATTAATTGTTCGCTTGAGGCATCGGGCGGCAGGTCGCCAAAGGGAGATTGATGGGCACCAAGCTCACCCGCTCGTATCATCGACACGGCCAAAAATACGAGCACGAAACTCCGTTGAAGTCGTTGGCTCATTCCCCCCTCCTTTTTTAGACCTGAATCAGCGGACCCAGCGCACCTTTTGCGTGGCCCATCGGCCGGAGTCCACTTCGCGAGTGAACCGCTCCATGATTTCCCTGGCCACCGTTTCGGGCCCAAGTTGGAAATCGGAAAGCGAAATGGTTTTCACCGGCGTCCCCTCATTTCTCACGTTCATAGCGAAGTGTATCAAGGCGCTCACCGGACTTAAAGTAGCAATGGAGATACTGAGCTTACGATCCCCGCAATACAAATCATCCCCGTCTTGGCGAAGCTCTTTGGTCAAACCCGCCTCACTTGATTTCTTGGCAATCACATCCTTAGCGATCGAGGCCAAAAGGCGCTGCCATCCCACGGCCGCGAAAAGCGAGCAGTCGAAAAGCTCAACAATGAAGTGAAGCATATCATCGCCCCGGATCGCCGCCCCGGCGAGCAGGTCCTCGCCATCAACCATATGTTCTCCACCCACATCACATGGCCCTCTCCAAGCGACGATCGAATCACCAAGAAGTCCATGCTTCAGGTAGTTTCGCAAAGAGACCAACTGCGAACCGTCGTATTTTTCCGAGGATTCAAGGTACAGGGACTTCATTTTTTGTCCCGTACCTTTTCAAAATCCAAATCATTGGCCTGTAAGGCCCGCTTGAAGCGTTGGCAGGACTCGCAGGATCCACACCAAACGTCGCCCGGAAGGTAACAGGGCCACAACAGTTCAAACGGCAATTTTAATTTTAGGCCTTCGCTGACGATTTGGGTTTTTGTCAGATGGGCGGAGTAACAAAGTGTGCGGACGCGGCCCTGGGTGGAATAGGCGAATGATTCATCCAGCGCTTTTAAAAATGCCGCGCTATTGTCGGGAAAGGTTTGCGCCTCTTCAAGGTTGAACCCGGGGATGACAAACCCGGCGCCGATACCTTCAGCGAATCCGGCGGCGATATTCAAAAAAATACCGTTGCGATTGGGAACCCAAACCGACTGAGCCGTGGCCTGGGAGCGGGCCGAGTCTTCGATGTTCACATCGCCGCCCGTCGGCACTTTCGCGTCCGCCACCAATGAGGTGTTGGTGAAGTCCCGAAACCAGGGCACCTCGATAATTTTGTGATTGATCTTAAAATGCTCGGCCAGTCTCTTGGACTGAGCCTTTTCCCGTTCGGCGGCTTTTTGGCCGTAGTCGAAGGTCAA
Source organism: Bdellovibrionales bacterium (assembly GCA_041690295.1). GTDB lineage: Bacteria > Bdellovibrionota > Bdellovibrionia > Bdellovibrionales > UBA1609 > JALHOQ01. The sequence goes on along the minus strand of JAWLHR010000015.1, from coordinate 45,623 downwards.
AGCCGTGATGGAGCGGAACTGCTGAAGGGCTTTCAGCAGATTAAATGTGGAATCCAATCCGGCGGAAAGAAGAACGACGGCGTCGGCTTTCATTTGGACATTCGCGGCTTGGTGATCCGGTTTTTACGGGCCGGCCGCTTTTTGGATTTTGATTTTCGTTTATACGAAGAGAGTTTTAACGACGATCTCACCGTCCGGGCGCGCTCCAATATGGTTTCGGCCAGTCCACGAATGAACTTTCCGTTCCAACGAATCACCCCGGAAATCTCCGTCATTACAACTCCTCTTCAGGCCGCCTGAAGACTTTTGCGTTTGCTCTTCTGGTATTTATCCGCCATGAGCATCAACGGCGTTGCCACATAGACCGTTGAGAACACGCCAAGCACCATTCCGATCAACATTGCCCGCGAGAAGTCTTGAATCGCGCCGTCCGCCAAAACGTACATGGCAACCACCATGAATCCCGTCGTCAAAGTCGTCAAAATGGTGCGCGATAATGTTTCATTGATGGACCGATTCGAAATCCAATAAAGGTTTTTGTCCCGATGAACGACGACATTTTCGCGAATCCGGTCGAAAATCACGATGGTGTCGTTCAAAGAGTAACCGATGATGGTGAGAACCGCCGCCAGCGTTTGCACGGTGAATTCCCATTGGAAAAGCGAGTAAATTCCCATGGTGACGATGGCGTCGTGAAACAAACAGAAAACCGCGGCCGGCGCATACCGGTAGTCAAAACGAAGTCCGATATAAATCAAGATCAGCAAGAAACAGTAAAACCCCGCCAATATTCCGTTGCGTTTGAGCTCGGCGCCGATTTGAGGTCCTACCGTATCCACCCGCACGACATCCGCTTTTTCCGCGGCGAAATGGGTGGTCATTTCCGATTTCAGCTTCTGCACGATCGCTTGGATTTCCTCATTTTCTTGGGCGTCCGATTTTTCGTGGGCATTCTCCACCGACTGGATGTAAATCAAATACTCGTTTTCACTTCCCAGTGCCTGCACGTTGGCTTGCGGGTGTCCGGACTGTTCCATGAACTGGCGAACGCGGCCCGCCTCGACCGGGTTTTCAAAGTGCACCTGCAACTCGATGCCGCCGGCGAAATCCACGCCGTACTTAAGGCCTTTCACAGCCATGAGAGCCAAAGACGCCGCGACGATCAATCCCGTAACGACGGTGAAAAAATTAGACCAACGGAGAAAGTCAAAACGTCCCCAGTCCTTCCCACTGCGATTGTCTTTTGTCATCCCATCCACCCTTTAAATCGCGAACTTCTTACCTTTAAAAATGCCCAATAACCCGTCCATCATCCAATGACTGATAAACACCGCCGTGATCATCGTCGATGCGATACCGGCGATCAGGGTGACGCCGAAACCACGAACCGGACCGGAGCCGAAGTAAATCAAAACCGCCGCCGCGATGGCGGTGGTCAGATTGGAGTCCAAAATCGCCGACCAGGCATTACGAAAACCATCTTCAATCGCGGCTTTCATACTGGCTCCCCGCGCGAGCTCCTCTTTGATGCGTTCAAAAATAATCACGTTCGCGTCAATCGCCATACCCACGGTCAAAGCGATACCCGCGATACCCGGCAGTGTGAGAGTCGCACCCAAAGCACTTAGGATCGCCAACAAACAAGCCACGTTGAGAAAAAGACTGACCGATGCGACAACGCCCGAGATTTTATAATAAATAAGAACAAAGGCGACGATGAGAATGAACCCTACGATACCGGCCATCTGACCCTTTTGCACTGAGTCCGCACCCAGTGAAGGACCAACCGTTCGTTCTTCAAGCTGCTGCAAAGACGCGGGAAGCGCTCCCGCGCGAAGGGCCGTGGCGATCAACTGACCCTCTTTTTGCATATTCTCGCGGTTACCGCCGAGGGAGATTTCACCCTGTCCATCGATCCGGTCGCGAATGACAGGCGCGGAATACACAACTTCGTCCAGAACGATAGCGAGTTGTTTACCGATATTCGCCCCTGTCACTTGCGCGAATTTACGGCGACCATCCGTGCCGAAGCGAAAACCCACTTTGGGCTCACCATATTCACCGAAGGTCATGAAGGCGTCCTCAAGCTGATCGCCGCTCACATCGGTATCGGTGCGAAGCAGAAAAGCCGTCTTACCGGCCTCCATCGTCCGCGCATTCGGATCTTTTTCAAACGCGATCATGGTGTTGGGTGGAAGTTTGTCTTTAAGAGCTTCATTCACTTTTTTAACGTACGCTCCGTACGTCAGCCCGTCCTGTCCTAGCGCGAATCCACCGGCTTTTTCCGCCTCGGCCACCATCTGTGCTACCTGGTCAGGCGTTTTGGATTCGTCCACCAAGCGAAACTCAAGGCGAGCGGTTTTATTGATCAACTCTTTGGCGCGCCCCGGATCACTGATCCCGGGAAGTTGCACCAAGATCCGATCCCGCCCTTGCGCCGCGATCACCGGTTCGGCCACGCCAAATTCATCGACCCGGTTCCGAATCACTTCGATCGCCTGACCGACCACTTGCTGGCGGTACTCCTCAATTTTCGCATCAAGGTAGCGCGCTTCGAGCGTCGAGCCCGACTTGCCAAGAATTTGTAAGAGCGTGGAGTAATCGGAATTCAAGTAGGCTTCGGCCTTGTCACGATCCGCTTCGCTGGCTCCCTCGATTTTTATGATGTCATGATTTTCACCGATGACGGTGGCGGTGGCTTGAATCGAGCGATCTTTAAATTCGGCGGTCAGCGCACGGGCGGTCCGCTCGGTGCGCTCGCGCATCACGCCTTTAACATCCACGCCATAAACCAAATGGGAGCCGCCTTGGATGTCCAAACCGTAGTTCAGTTTCTTTTTATGAAACCACCAGCCCTCGGGCAGGGTCACAAAATTGGGAAGCAGATAAATCCCACAGAATAATAAAAACAAAAGGACAAGAACCGTTCGCCCCTTAAACCCCTCGATCATTTCTTCTCCAGCTCCTCGTTGGCTCCGCCGGCAATGGCCGACCGCAAAACTTTGATTTTAACGCCGTTAGCGACCTGCAAAGTCACCACCTGATCAGTCAGGCCTTCAATCGTTCCGAGAATCCCACCCGATGTCAAAACCGAATCGCCTTTTTTCAATGAACTCCGAAACTTATCCCGTTCTTTCATGCGGCGTTGTTGGGGCCGAATCACGAGAAAAAAGAAAATGAGTAAAATGACGGCAAACGGAAACAATTGCTCCATCAAAGACGGAGCGGCGGGCGCGGCATTCTGAGCCCAAGCAATGGTTGAAAACATATCGATCAACTCCTCAAAAATCTGGAGTCTCTTTATGACCTCTGACGCCGCGAAAAGGCAATGACGACTTAATTAACGAATCGCGTCAAGCAGTGATTACGGAACTCATCCCAACGGCCCTCAAGAATGGCGACACGCATTTTGCCCATGAGGTTGAGATAAAAATGCAGGTTGTGAATCGTGTTCAGTCGCGCCGAGAGAATCTCCCCGCTCAGGAAAAGATGGCGAAGGTACGCTTTCGAATAATTCAGGCAGGTGTAGCACTGGCACTCGGGATCCAAGGGTGAATCGTCTTCCCGATACTCGTTGCGTTTGATCGATATGCGTCCGGACCAGGTGAAAAGTGTTCCGTTTCGCGCGACTCGCGTGGGCATCACACAATCAAACATATCCATGCCCGCATCCACCGCCAGCACCAGATCGAGCGGTGTCCCCACGCCCATCAGGTAGCGCGGTTTGTTGGCGGGCATGAGCGGCGCCACTTCTTTAACCAACTGGTGCATGTATTCGATCGGCTCACCCACGCTGAATCCGCCGAGCGCGTAACCGGGCAATTCGACCGAGGTGATTTGTTCAAGGCTTTCCCTTCTCAGCTTGGAATCCAATCCCCCCTGCACGATTCCGAACAATAGACTCTCCGGTCGGGTCATGGCCTCTTTGGAGCGAATCAGCCAGCGATAGGTGAGATCCATGGACTTTTTGATTTGTTCCTCATCCGCCGGGTATTTCAAACATTCATCAAAGGCCATGATGATGTCCGAGCCGAGCGCCATTTGAATCTGCATGCTCTTTTCCGGCGACAAAAAATATTTCGCGCCGTCCAGATGCGAACGGAATTCCACACCCTCTTCGCGGACCTTGTTCAAATTGGAGAGCGAGAACACCTGAAATCCGCCACTGTCGGTGAGAATCGGTCCGTGCCAATTCATGAACTTGTGCAGACCGCCGAGTTTGGCGATGGTCTCCTCACCCGGACGCAGATGAAGATGATACGTGTTTCCGAGAATGACCTGCGCCCCGAGTTCTTTCAGCTCTTCGGGTAACATGCTTTTCACCGTGGCCTTGGTTCCCACCGGCATGAAGACTGGCGTTTCAATCCACCCACGGGCGGTTTTTAAGCGCGCGGCGCGGGCTTGACCCGCCTGCTTTTGAACTTCGAATTGGCCTAATTCCACCATACGCTTAAGTCCCCGTAGGAAAACAGTTTGAATTCACGCTCAATCGCCCACCGGTAATTCTTTTTCACCGTCTCGAGACCGGCGAAGGCCGCCACCAGGCAAAGCAATGTGGAGCGCGGCTGGTGGAAGTTGGTCATTAACACATCCACGACTTTGAAATCATAACCGGGACGAATGAACAAGCGGCTTTCGCCTTGAAATCCGCTTGGACCTTTTTCAAGAAGGCCTAAGGCCATGGATTCAAGGGCGCGGGTGACGGTCGTGCCGAGCGCCCACACCCGCCGGTTTTGCGCCTTCGTGAGCTCGATTTGCTCAACAACAGTGTGCGGAATGCTCACCCGTTCCGCGTGCATGACATGATCTTCGAGATTTTCGCTTCGGATCGGCAAAAAAGTTCCCGCGCCCACATGAAGAGTGACGCGGCCGATATTCACGCCCTTCGCGGTGAGCGTTTCCAGATCTTCATTGGAAAAATGAAGGCTCGCCGTGGGGGCGGCCACCGATCCCAAGTGCTTCGCCCAGGCTGGCTGATACCAAGCCTTATCCTGCGGCCGGTTGTGCCGCTCGGACCGCACATCCTGAATGTAAGGTGGTAAAGCGAGTTCGCCGAATTCAAGGAAGTACTCCTGAGGCAAGGTTTGATGCAGCTCAAGGATTTGCGGCAAACCCTTTTGGACGAGCGTGGCGGTGATATCGCCCGGAAGAGCGAGCTTGTCGCCGATTTTAAATTCACGGGCGGGAAACAACACTTCCCACTCACGCTCCGTCCTCTGAATTAGAAAGAGGATTTCATCGTCGTCGGCGGAAAAAATCCGCGCCGGAATCACCGCGGATTCATTGATGACCAGCAAATCACCCGGCTGAAACCGTTCCAGTAAGCGGGCGATGGTTAGCTCTTCGGGCGCGCGGCCCGAATGAAACGCCGCCACGCGGGTTGGGCGCGAAGGCTCAACCGCCACCAATTCCAGCGGGTATTCGAAATCCAGATCGGCTAATTTCGTCACAGGCGATTAGTAGCCGCCGGGATTGCCGCTGTCCAGCATTGAGAGCAAATTCACTTGGTATTCGTGGGGCTCCGCCGGCGCATGTGAGAGCGAAACCGGCTGATTCCCGTGTAATAGAGGACCGAGGCGAGAAGATTGACCATCATCAAGGCCGCGAACCCGTAGAGAAAGATCGCTTCGTCCATGGTGTTCTCCATTTCCGCTGCTAGCCGTCCGCCGCAGCTTCGTTCCGACCTCGTTTCAGGCAACAACCCTGTGGAGGCGTCCTGCCTCCGTCCATGTGGATTATTGCCGGCAGCGTCCTGCCGCCCGTGTATGGGACCCAAAACAGATCCCGTTTGGTTAACCTGGTCAGCCTTTAGACATCGAATCGCGATTCGACAGTCGTTTTCGATGCAAATTATTGAAATTCGAGGGATTGGTCATGGCAAACCCCTTGCAATCTTTAAAGTGGGGGGTTTTTTTGATGAGATTATCTGAAGTTGAAATGATGGCGAAGAACGCCGAATGCCCATGTTGTCATAAGAAGGGCAATTTCTCGGTGATGATGAATGTTTCCTTCAGGGATAAGGAAACGCAGATCACCTGCCAATGCAATCATTGCCGAAACACATTGGAAGTGCGAACCCGAACTCAGTACATCTTAGCATCCAAAACAACATTCCGTCCGGCGGCTTAAAGAGCGGAGTTGATCCGAGACGTTGCGAATACACCAGCGTCATCCTGAGGGGCATGAGCCTTGCTCCGCCCTTCAAGCGTGGGCGATTTCAAAACGAAGGCGATTTTAGCGATTTCCTTGCTCATCACCGGCTGTCCGAAATCCGACAAGATCATCGGCGAAGAGGTGGCGAAACTCACCGCGCCGCCTGAAGTGCCACCGCCGATCACGAGAAAACACAACACGAAAGTGATCGTTCATCTCGAAGTTCTCGAGAAGCGCATGAAAATCGCTGACGGCGTGGACTACACCTTTTGGACATTCGGCGGAACCGTGCCTGGCAGTTTCATCCGGATCAAGGAAGGTGATCTTGTCGAATTTCATCTGAGCAACCATCCAACCAGTAAAATGCCCCATAACATTGACTTGCACGCGGTCACCGGTCCCGGAGGAGGCGCTTCCGCGTCGATGACCGCGCCGGGACGGGAAACCATATTTTCATTCAAAGCCCTCAATCATGGACTTTTTGTCTATCATTGCGCGGCCGCGCCGATCGGTATGCATGTTGGCAACGGCATGTACGGTCTGATTTTGGTCGAACCCAAAGAGGGATTACCGAAAGTCGATCGCGAGCATTACGTCATGCAAGGCGATTTCTACACGAAGGGGAAATACGGAGAACAGGGTTATCAACCCTTCAGCATGGAAAAGGCGATCGAGGAAAAGCCCACTTACGTGCTGTTCAACGGATCCGTCGGCGCGTTGAACGGCGATAAGGCTCTGCCCGCCAAAGTCGGCGAGACCGTTCGTTTGTACGTGGGTAACGGTGGCCCCAATCTGACTTCGTCTTTTCATCTGATTGGTGAGATTTTTGAGAAAGTTTATGTTGAGGGTGGAACGTCGGTTAATCGGAATCTCGCCACCACGACGGTTCCCGCCGGCGGCGCCGCGATCGTGGAATTCAAGATCGATGTCCCCGGAACCTACATCATGGTGGACCACGCGATATTGCGCGCTTTCAACAAGGGCGCCTTGGGCATGATCAAGGCCGAAGGGCCGGAAGACAAAATTATCTATTCGGGATTGATCTCCGAGAGAGTTTACCTGCCCGAGGGCGGCGCGCTCCCCAAAACTCCCGAAGCTGAAGTCAGAATCGCGAAATCACTGGAGGAGCGCATCCGGATGGGGCAAACGATTTACGAACAAAACTGCACCGCTTGCCATCAGGCGGACGGACGCGGAGTGCCCCACGCCTTTCCCCCACTGGCGAACTCGGATTTTTTAAACGCCGACAAGACCCGCGCCATCGGCATCGTGAAAGGCGGTCTCTCCGGGCCCATTGTTGTCAATGGAGAGTCTTATAACGGCGTCATGCCCGCTTTGAGTCTGACCGATGAAGAAGTCGCCAATGTTCTGACCTACGTTTACAGCGCTTGGGGCAACTCCAAGCAGACCGTCACGCCCGAGGAAGCCGCCAAGGTCAAACCCAGCGGCGTGGTCGGAATCGGGCAATAGGATAGGAAATGCTTCATGTTCTCACGCTGGCCTTCATTTTTTTCACGGCTCACGCCAACCAGATCAAGCCGCGTTTGGTTCAAATTCCGGGCGGTGAACTTAAGCCGTTTTGGATCGCGCCGACGGACATCACCGGCGAGCAGGAGAAAATCAGAATTCCACCTTTTCATGCCATGAATCTTCCTGTCACCAATTCGGAGTATGTCGACTTCGTTCGCGCCAATCCAAAATGGCGCAAATCGAAAATCAAAAGGATATTCGCCGACCCGTCCTATCTTGAGCAGTTCGCGTCCGACTTGCGCTTAAAAAAAGAGATCCACCCCCGGGCACCGGTGACCTACGTATCGTGGTTCGCCGCCCGGGCCTATTGTGAAAGCCATGGGCTCAGGCTCCCCTCACTTGCGGAGTGGGAATATTTGGGCGCCGCCAGTGAAACGAAAGCCGATGCCAGCGAAGATCCGGATTATCTCGCCCGCCTGATCGAATGGTACAACAAGCCACCGGGGAGCGGACCTGTGCCCCCAGTCGGCCGCGGCAAACCCAACTACTACGGCCTTTACGATCTTCATGGATTGATTTGGGAATGGATTGAAGATTTCAACTCCAGTTTAATCTCCGGCGAGAGCCGAACCAACGGTTCGATTGAGCGTGAGTTGGTGTGCGCCGCGGGGTCATTGGCGGGCGGCAATAAGGAAAATTATCCGGCGTTTATGCGGTTCGCGTTCCGCTCCTCTTTGAAGGGAACCTCCACGATCAGAAACTTGGGGTTTCGGTGCGTGAAAGGAGAAAGAAATGAGTAAAAGAAAATCATTATTGGCGCTCGCCCTCGTGCTTGCCGTGACCTGTGGGGCCGATCAAAAAAACAAAGCGAGCGCGCCCGAGTTCAAAGGTGAATCGGTTTATAACATCGAAACGATCTGGCTTGATCCCTCCGGCAAAGAAATCCGCTTGGCCGATTTCCACGGCAAGAAAATCCTCATGACGATGATCTACACTCATTGCCAGTACACTTGCCCGCTGATGATCGCCAAGCTTAAGGAGATTGAAACCGATCTGAAAAAGAAAGGCGTAAGGAATTACAAAATCGTACTGGCCTCGTTTGACCACGAACGCGACAATCCGCGCCGGGTGGCGGAATATCTCAAGGAAAGAAAAATAAACCGTGAACCTTGGACCATGCTTTCACCGCGATCCGCCGCCGATGTTCGTGAACTCGCCGCGGTTCTGGGCATCACCTACGCCAAAGAAAAGGAAGGCGGTTTCGCGCATTCCAATCGATTGGTCTATCTGGATAAGGAAGGTGTGCCGCGCAAAGCGCTCGACGGAGTGAAAGCCGATCATAAAGATCTGGTGGCTTTCATGGCGAACGACCGGAAGTGATAGTTCAACACTCCCCGACGCCGATGAACCCGGCCGAGGCGGTCGAGGTCTCCCGGATTTCCACCCGATCGATTTCCAGACTCAGATTTCGACCCACATCGAAAAGCAATTTCGCGATCGCCTCCGAGGTGGGATTCACCGGAAAAAGATAATGCTTTTGCGAATTTTCCTCGAGCCATTCCAGCAATCGTAAATCACGTTCGGAAACCAGAGTCCCATGATCAAGGTTCTCTCGTATCCACTGCTCGAGCGGTTTTAGCTCGACGAAATCTTTCACAAAACCCCGCTCATCAAGGTGAGGGGCACGAACATGGACTTTCACGACCCAGCAATGGCCATGCAAATTGGAACACTTGCCCGAATAAGGCGCGATCAAGCGGTGCGCGGCCTCAAACCGAAACTTCTTGGTGATGTGGTACATGCGAAGTTTAGTTTTAACCTTTTCAATCTAGCGGAAGATATGATTCACGTCACAAGGAAGCAGGGAAGCCGACGACCTGAGGGAGGCCGAAAGGAAAATGGTCCCCAGGACTGGACTTGAACCAGCAAACCCTTGCGGGCGCCAGCCCCTCAAGCTGGTGCGTTTACCAATTTCGCCACCTGGGGATTGGCACAAAGATAAGGGTACGCCCGACGAGCGTCAATAGGCATTTTTCCGGCCTAAATTAGCGTAAATTCAGGCTAAAACAGATTCTGCAACAATTGCTCGCAGGTCCGCCCAAGGGGACGGACCACATATTGCCCGAAGGGTGTGGCGACCCATTTCGCCCAAAAGCTGTTGAAGCGGTCGTAAAAAAGGAAAAACGGAATGTAGCTCGGGTAAGTGAGCCATGTGTAAATCACGCTGTACCTGATTTTGGAAACGATATCTTCCATGGGCCGAACGCCGGTGTTGATCATCAATCGATCCAGCCAATAACTTAAAATACTGGTCAATGCGCCGGTAAAGTAGAAGAAGATCCAAGTCGGCCAGGCGAATTTCACCTGCCAAACGTAATACTGAACCAGGTAAGTGACGGTCAGAGCGGTCCAAACGTTCCGAGCGATCATGGTTCCTTGCGCTCTGAAGTCCTGAAACCAGGGAATATTGCGGCGGCACCAATTGGTGAATCCGGGTTTGTACGCCGAAGTGTCCATGGGTGATTCCAAAGCGCGAAGAAGGGTGCGCATCCTTTGCGCCCAAAAGCCTTCGCCTTGGGCGACGCGCAGTTTGCGCAATTTCTGAAAAAAGCCCGGCTGTTCCGGCGAATCGAGAGGCACCTTGTCCGACCGGCTCACGGTCAAATCGGCGTACTTCGTCAGAAAGGAGTCGGCATACTGATGAGTCATGAAACGGATGCGATCAATCTCGTCCAATCCACTCATGTAACTCCGCCATTCGGCGTTCTCGGCCAGATTCAACTCCAGTTCCTTTTCCGCCATCTCTTGAACTTCGCGAACCAGAGCGCTTTGCTCCGGGGGAAGGACCTCAAGACTCAAGGTTTCCGCCATCGCCCGCCGGAAGGCCTCGCGGTAAACCGGCACCAATTCCGGATTCTCAACCAAGAGAGGCTCCGCGAATCGCGCCACTCGGGTGTCGGAACCCGTGAACTGCATGATCCACTCCGAGTGACCCGAGGCCAACGCCGCTTCAATCATGGGATCACGGGGCATTGGTTTGCCCGACGCCCGCACGACGGCGATCATCGCTTCCCGGTGAGCATGACCGCGCTGGGCCCGGGTCATGATGAAATCCAAGTTGTCCGGCTCGCGCGGACGCCAGCTTTCCCTGCGGCGGCGCAACTGCTCTTCAATGGCTTTCTGTTTTACGATTTCAACCGCGATGATTTCCCGATCAGTCTCGTCCATCTCCAGTTCCGGCGGAAGATTTCGGATCACTTCATCCGCTTCTTGGAGCGCGGCCGGCAATTTCTCCCGCAAATCCGATTCACTGGGTTGCAAGTAACCGGGTCGGTTTTCGATCAAGCCGAATAAGGCTTGGCGGTAAAGGCGCGCCGCCCATTGCGCGCCTCCAGGTGACGCCTTGGCTTCCTCCCAAAGGTCCAAGTATTTAACCGCTTCAAGGATCAACACCGGCCCTTCATAACTGAGAAGCGCGAGAATTTTCCGGATTCGATAGGCCTCCTTGAATGCGGATGGAGCCCTTAACGGATTACGCAGCAGATTCCAAAAGACATGAAACTTTCGTCGTGTTTCACGCAATAGCGCCACGGCGTTTCGCAGGTTTTCATTCTCGGGATGCCGCTCGCTCATTTCGATCGCGGCGAAAAGCGCACGTTTAAGAGCGTGCCCGGCCAATCCCCATCGCGCCCTTTCCAGCGCGAAGGTTTCGCGGTCAAACTGAGCCTCGAGATTTCTCACTAACGCCGTTTTAAAAGTTTCGGCCGAACGTTTGAGCTGTTCATATTCCGTCGCGTTTTCGGGAAACTGGGCCGCTTCGCGCAAGAGCCGGTCGATTTGGCTCGAGATCCGCCGTTCCCGTTCGGCCTTTTGCAGGAGTTCCCGCCTTTCATTTTCAGGAATCCCGCTTAAATCCATATCCGGTTTGAAGTCGCGGCTTTGATAAAGTTTCTCGCGATCCACCTTGTAGCCCATCAGATGAGCGATCGACCGCATAAGTGACGGGCCGCTGAAGAGAAATTCCTTATTGGTCGGCAAGCCGCGCTCGACCAACATGAGTTCCAGCCTCGTCTCGATCCGGTGATTGTACTCGCCCAAAAAACGCGGATCATTGAAGTCTTTTCCCTCAAGGGCCATTTGCCGTTCGACCTCTGGCCGAACGATCTCCAGCAAGATGTTTCTCTGATTGGCCGAGTAGGAATAAGCACCGGTCACGAAATACGCGGTCAGATTGCGCATCACTTCGGAAGTGATAATGTTATTGGCTTCGATATCCTGCCCTGAAAACTGCTGCAGGGCCTTTTGTTCCATCTCGGGGCTGATCAGGCTACCCACCCAAGGGAAGAAAATCGGACTGGCGTAAAGAAGCTGAATCACCACGCCCAGCGAATCAATACCGCCAAGGATCACCACACCGAGGAAAAAAGTATTCCAATTCACCAGAATCATTTCGTTCTGGCGGCGGGAATAAAGAAGTGTCTTATCCAGAAATCTCCGGATCAATCCATTCGGAGAGCGCCCGGTTTTCCCCAAATATCGATCCGCGATATACTCCAGCGCATAACCCGTGGCCGCGACCGGTCCCGAAGCCAGCGCCGACAAACTGTGGGAGAAGACATCCACCGTTTCAGCGCCGTACCTTTTGATTTTATAAAAGACCGTGCTGCGATCCGGGGGCGGTTCTCCTTTTCGCGCGCGGGCCCGATCCTCGCGGGCCTCGACAAAGTCACGCCGATCTCTCATGGTCTGTCTCAAAATCGTGTGTTGCGCGAGCCAACTGAGGATGAAAGTAACTCCCGTCACCTGCCCCACGATCAGCAACCGGTCGAGAACGTCCGGCGAAAGAAGATCGCTTGCGTGCGCCCGCGGCAGCAGCGAGAAATCGAAACCGGCGCGGGCAATCACAGGTCTCACACCGTGGGCGGGATTATCCAAATTCACACCGGTGAAAAACAAACCGAAAGCCGCCGTGCTCCCGCGTGGTGGCAAGGCGAAAGGCAATTCCAGTGTGCCCGGCAGTCCTCTTTGAGCACCACGTCGTAATTCTTGAGCGGCCCGCGGATCATGTTTCAAAGCCATGACGGTGGCGAGAATGACGTTATTGTGAAGCGCTTTAGCCAACTCGGCGATGTGTTGAAGATCGAAACTCGCCGTTTCACCATTGGCATTGCGAATGGCCACCGTGTTGAACAGGTCCACCCCGATCATCTGAATCGGCCCGGTCCATCCGGTTCCATCCAAGGGGATAAAGAACACAGGCACCGGGCGGCGGTCATTTGGCTTCGCCAATTCGGTCCGAAGGTATCGCGAATCGAGAAAAAATATTCCCTCGCCGTAATCATCCCCTGTTCCTCTTTCCTCGAACAAGCGTTTATCCGTCACCTGGAAGAACAAGAACGGATCCAATTGAAAAAGAGGCTTCAGCGGTTGATGAATGATTAACGATTGATCCGTTCCGGCCAACTGAATGCGAAGGGATCGCCCATCGAAGGAGAAAGAGGTTTCATCCCTGGGGCTGATCGCCGCGCCAAAACTCTGCGAGCGCATGAAGAACGGATCCGCATCGAGGATCGGATCACTCGCCTCAAACGGCCCTATCCGGGGCGGCGCCCATGGCGCGTTGGCGAATTCCTTAAAAAGAGGATCACGGGCTTGAAGGCCTTTGAAATTAAAATCCGGAGTGAATTCGGTGAAGGAATTGGTGGCGTTTAAGGGAGCCGGAGTAATGACAGAAATAGCGACGGCAACAATCGCACTCACCCATCTTTTGAAGGTTCGGCGAGATATCATGCGTGTGACATCTTACCGAACCGACATATTTGTCAATATATCGACGTGGGGGCGAAAACCGCCCCAGGCGTGTCAAGACTAAATTTTATCGCTTTATACGTAAATCGGTATTGTTGTTGGTTAAAACATGCTCGCAGAGACCCGCGGCCCACTCCACGGTTGGTCCCACAACCGGAATGTTATGGGTTATGCCCTTGAGCGGCATGAGCACTTTTTCCACGATGGCTTCTTCCACCAGCGGACCGCCGAAAACCGATCGCAAGAATCCTTTGGTGCCGTAGGAGGTGGGAATCATCTGCACGTTGAGCAGCCAATTGTTTTGCATGTTTTGGTAAGCATCACTCAAAAGCTGAAAGCGGTTGCGATAATACTGCGACTCGTGAGTCACGACTTCTCTCACCAAAGGATGAGCCAGCCACTTTTCATCCGGAATTCCGCGGGCCGCGTACTCGGCTGATCGTTCAAAGGCCTGATCGACTTTGTAGTAAAGCGCGGAGAACGGCGTTCCGAACCCGACCACGTAAATCCCCAGCAGATAACTTAAATCCAAACGGCCGGAGAACATGTAATTAAAAAGTCCGATGTTCGCCAAAGCGGCCGGAATGTTCCAGAACGCGATCTTGTTGGCGAACACCCAGTTGGCGAGCAAAGAATTGTTCTTGGCGTTGAACTGTTTCGCGTACCAACGGACGAATGATTTCTCCGCGTCTTCACCCTTGGGCACCAAGCCGAAATCACCCATGTCGTCCTGACGCTGATCCTGCTGCAGTTTGACCCACACGTCAGCCATCATGCTCATGGCGAATCCGCTCGCCGTGATCATGTAGAACGAGTCGCGGGACAAATAGAAAACGGAGTTCGGTCCCCAGAGTTCATCCTGAATGGGCTTGTAAGCGCCTTCAAAAATTCCCGCGGCGAAGAATAATTTAAACGCCATATCCAGCGGAAAGGTGACAAGCAGTTTGGAAATTTCCGCCCTCACGGCGCGCGAAAGCGCGTTGGGCGATTTCAATCGCTCCTGCACCACGGAAAAGCGTTTCATCGAACCGTTTTGTTCCGGATCCATATCAGCCACGACATTGAACTTCCGGTTCGTGAGCCAATTCTTGAGCGAAAATTCTCCCTTCTTCGCTTGCTTGGATACCCGTTCAAAAATGTCCTGGCGCTCACCGTGCCGGGCCGCGATCGCGGCGGCCTGCGCGGGATCAAAAGCGAACGGAGATTTATCGCCCGTGCGCCGGCGCATCTCGAGAATCCACTTCTTCATTTGAGCCGGTGTCATCTTAACCGCCGCCTCGTCGTTCTCATCACGAGCGATCATCTGATCGAGATAATCCGTCATGGTGGCGATGTAGACTTCCTCAAAGAACAACCGCAGGAACGTGCGCACCTTCACCGGCAATTCGCCAACTCTTTTCTCCACGACACTCTTCAACGGTTTGTCTTTGAAGATGGCGAGGATTTCATCTTTGTTCGCGATGAACTCCGGCAAGCGTTTCAGGGCCGCGCGGAACGCCACCTGATAAACGGCGTTTTCCACATCAATGATGGAGTCTTCGAAATTCTCCGTGACCGCCTTCAATTCCGAGCGGGTCAACTCGCGCTCAACTTCCTGTTCCATCTGAACTTGAGCGGAAGATCGGCCAAGGAGCGCCTCTTTTAACCAGATGCCGTCGCGAACTCCCCAAAACCGGGTTCCGCCGTTCAGTTGAGTGGGCAAAGTGAGTTTAGGACCTCTTTTGGCCACGACCGTGTTGAAAAAGTCCGGAAAGGCCAATCGCACCGAAGCGGTGATCGGCTTCAAGCGCACGAAGATGGGCATGTTGTATTTAAGTCCCAGATCCTTGAGCGTGAGGAAGCCGACCGTATTGAACCGCATTCCCGCGAACCAGTTCCAAAACCTCGCCCACCGGGACAGCGTCAACTCCATCGCCGGGAACGAGAACGTCACGCCAAGAAGCGCCTTCCACAGTCCGTCATCACGCAATTTCCAACGCTTGCCCACCAACTTTCCGAGCGCATCCTTGGTGGATCGCCAGGCGCGGGTAAGGAAGCCCGGATTGTAAGCGGGGCTCGTGCTCTTACGTTGCTCCACCCACTGTTTGATCTCCTCAATTTCCTCGTCGGAATATTTGACCTGGACTTCTTTTTCCTCGGTCAACTTGCGGCGTTTGGCCTCGTCATTGGCCAAACGTTGATAATACTCCTCGAAGAATTTCTTTTGATGGTCCACAAAACCGTTCCAATCGGGTTCGCGGTAGTCGATGAAAATCTTGTGCGCGTTAAAGATGAGGTGAAAGATGTAGTAGATCCCCAGGACAAACGGCACATAAGTGCTCATGCCGACCAGAGTCTTAAATAAGTTGCCGTCCGCGATGTACTGTTTGTAGATCTTGGAATCGATGTGCTCGGTGAAGGGCGCCGCCAAATCAAGAAAAGGTGAGAGCGTGGCCTTGGTTCCCACGTAAGCCGCCTCACTGATTCCCAAGAGCGCGAATTTCAAATAATCGAAAATTCCGTTACCGATCGCGAGTCCGCCTTGCATGAGGGCGTAAGCGGATTCCGGCGCCATGAAAGAAAGCATGCTCGCCAGAATGAAAGAGGACTGCAGAAACGGACGATCCAGCAAAAAGCTCCAGATCCGGCCCTGTTCAATGTCTTTCTTGGCTCCGACTAGAACCAGCGCCCGCTTGATTTTCAGACTGGCATTGGGAACCGGGCTGGTGATGCGATTAAAGAACGCCTTCACTTTGGCTCGGAGCAGACGCGAATAACTGATCCGCTTGGAAACGGTTTCCAAACGTTTATTGAGTTCTTCGGATTTCGCGATCTGATCACCGTAGCGCTCAAGGTTCTTGCGAACTTCCTCGGGAAATTCCGCCATCTCTTCGTCCGAGACCTGGGTCTTTTTGCCAGCCGCGAACTCGGCCAGAGATTTATTCTGCTTGAGTTGGCTGACGATGTCCTGCCCCAGTTTCTGCAATAAAACCCGGGCGGATTCCGTCGCCTGCTTTTCACCCAAGGCGTCGGTGACTTCGTGTTTGATGATTTTCTCGAATAAAGTTTCGATGGAGGTGATGTAGGGATGAAGATCGGCGATGGACTCCGGATCCACGAAGTTCGCGGTGATATTAAACGCGGCTTGCTGCATCTCCGAGGCGGCCACGAAAGTTTCAACCGGAATCGTGTCCTTACCGTTGAGCTTGAGCCCGTCGGGTCTGACCTCAAGCGAGCTGACCGGCTCATCCATCAACACCGGCAAACGGAACACCGGAATTTCCGCCGAGCCCAATGAGGGGCCATAATTGGAAAGGTCCAAAAAGGAAAGGTACTGAATCCCCTCTTCCGCACTATAGGAATTTTCATGCACGAAAACCACATAGGGCCCAAGAGCCGCGATGGCCTTGGTCGGAATGTGGAAGCGGTTGAGCTCCAAACCTTTGTTGGATTTGAGCGTGAACCGGCAAGTGTCGCCGTCCGAACAAGAGTAACCTTCCCCCAACCCCACAGCCGAACGATGATCGGCGAACTTATGCAACTCGATCACGTCGGCCACGGAGCCGTCCTTTTCCAAAACATTCACCGAAACATCCCACCAGTTATAAAGCCGGTCGCGGCGGTGCGTGGGCGCTTTGGTCACGTTGGGAACTTCGGTGAGCGACTCCTTCACTTCACTGAGTGAGTGGAGCTGCGTTTCCCAACCCGTTACGATTTCCTGAATCAGATATTCATAAGTCGATAAGAGTTCCGCGTCGGCCTTTCCATCCCAAATAAAAACAGGATGATCCGCCACTCGGCCATTATCGATATGGTCCAATAAATCGGCTTCGACTTTTTGAGCGGAGACATCCCTAAGGCGCGCGGGCGCGGATTCGTCATTGAGCGCTTTGCGGAGCGCTTGAATCTGCGCGATCACCTTTCGCCCGCGATTCAGACGGGCGTAGTGCTCTTCCAGTTCCCGTTCGATCACATTGGAAAAAAATGAGAACGAACGCCCGACATAATTTCGCGCCACCACTTCTTGCTCAAGGAGCAAGAAGCGGTCAGGCGCGAAAGACCCCCTTGGCTGCCCAGCCGGCATCTGTTCGCTATTTTTAACTAAGGCGTCGAACTCATGAGCTTCAACGGCACGTTCGGCCAATTGCTGATCATGACCAAAAGCCGGAGTTTGAAGACACAGGAGAAACGATAGAAAAACACATATCGACCGGCGCCATTTTCTTTTCATGCTGGTGATTACCCTTACCCTTGGAAAACGCTAACTTGGTTACCAGATATTTTTCGATGAGGCATTCATAACACGATGCATAATATTAGTAAATGCAGGTAGTTAGGTAATTATTTCACGAACCCATAAGCGATTTAGAGGGACCACATAATGGGAAGCGTTAATTGGCTTCCTGAGGACCGGGCGGGAAAACGTAAGCCTGTAAGCCTGAGATGCAATTGAGTCCTATCGGGAGCGGCCAGCTCCGCGGTTTCAACCAAGGGACGGAGCGATCGCACCGTTCCTTTTGGCGAGATGCTGAGCCGAAATGAGGTCAGCCCCGGCGTGCGAACCGCTTTTCGTAGATGAAAACCGCGCAAGCCGGTGGCGATGCTTTCATCCACATCTTCGGCGCGAAGCGGACCCACCCAAAAGGCGCGCGGCTGAACGAACCAACCGTGAATCACCAAACGTCCCTGACGGGGATCCATCACGCCTTTCACTTCACGCACTCCATGAACCAACGCGGGATTAAAAAGAACCAAGCGATTAAACAAGGGTGCGATTCGCCTTCGGCCTCTACGAATGAAAGTTTCGCCGCCGGTGAAGGCGTGGCCATAATGGCGGGTCAGTGAAAACACGAAAGCCAGCGGTCCATGGGGGACATCTTGATGGAACTCCTGCCGACAACCGTTGATGTAACAACTGAGCCAGGGTGGAGAAACATCATGGCAACCGAGATGTTCACGTCCCCATTTCACCAGAAACTGGTGAAAGGCCTCATATTGTTTTTTGGGAAAATAATGAAACGCGGGTGTTCGCAGATGGGTGTACTCGCCCGGCACATGCCAAAAATCCCAAACGAAGCGTTCGGGGCGCGCTTTTAATGGATTTTCAAATTTTCGATCGAAGATGCGGCGAAGTTCCGCCGCTCGTTTATAAAATCGATCGACCACGATCACTTGCATGGCTACTCGGACCGCCATTTCAGATTGTGCCGGGTGACCATCTGGCAAAAATCCTGAATCCAAATGTCTTCCGCGTTTAGCGCGGGCACCAGACGCAAATCCGCGCCCCCCATTTTGATGAATTGATCGCGCAAGCGGATTTGAATTTCTTCGAGGGTTTCCAAACAGTCCACCACAAAGGAAGGACAACTGACCAAAAGCCGGCGCACCCCATCTTCGATCAGAGTTCCCAAAACTTTGTCAGTGTAGGGTTCGATCCACGGTTTTCTCCCGAGCCGCGATTGAAATGAAACCGTCAGATTCTCCGCCGAAATATCCAACGCCGACTTCAGGGCTCGCGCGGTGGCCATGCACTGCGCGCGGTAACACCAGCGATTCCGGTCACCCACCTTTTCACAGCAGCCCGGTTTAATCAGGCAGCGGGTGGGATGAAGCCTTTGCACCTGGTTCACCGGCAAACCATGAAAGCTCAGTAGGTAGTGGTCGGGCATGAACTCATCCGCCACCCGCCGAATCAGCTGAGACTGGCTGTGAATGAACTCCGCCTCGTTGAAGAAGTCCATAAGGATATTCAATTTGATCCCCCGCCCATTAAGCGCGGCATGAACCGCATCAATCGCCGATTGGGTGGAGGAAAGCGCGTACTGCGGATATAGCGGAACCACGAAAAGTTCGTTGATGTCCCAATCATTGATCTGGGAAGCGATGTTCGGACTTCCGTAGCGAAACGCCAAACGCACGTCAAAGCGGGACGACAATTCCTTTTTCACCTTATTCGCGAACTCCAAGGTGTTCACCACGAGTGGAGAACCTTCGGCGGTCCAGATCTTTTTGTAAGCCGCCGCTCCCGAGCGGCAACGGGAAGGCGCGATGATTCCGCGAACCAAAAGCTGGCGTGGAAGATAAGGCATGTCGATCACGCGCGAATCCGTCAGAAACTCAATGAGAAACTCTTTCACCGCGGCGGGAGTGGGTTCGCGAGGGGATCCAAGTTGAATCAAAAGCAAGCCGGGTTTCTTAAGCATATCTCTCCTGAATGGTCTTTGCTAAATCCTTGGAACGTTTGAGGATGCGGCTCAATCCCAGTGCACCCAGGTAATTTCCGTGTAAATAAAGCGGCGCCGGGGGATTGAGTTGCGGCAACAGCTCTTCCCATTCGGTTGTGTAATGGGGCAAAGCTTTCGGCCATCGGCGAATATGGATGGAAAGCGCTTCGGCGTTGCCGCCAAGACGCGCGCGATCTTGAAGAATCTTTTCTTTCACCTCTTCGTCACTCCAATTGAGGACCTCGGGATTTCGGGCGCCGCCGAAGATCCAACTTTCCGATCGCACCTGTGAAAATCCTGGAAAAATCGAACTATTGAACAAAACGCCCAATGCATTAAATCGCTGAGACTCGGGAAACAAGCAACCAAATCCCTCAAGATCGCTCTTTTGCGGCGGGAAAAACGCCGTCACGCGGATGAGGGGCAGCATTTCACACCGGCGAAGGATTCTCGCCACTTCCGGATGACTTTCGCTGAGCAATTCAGCGGCCGTGGCCACGTTCGTGGCGATAACCAGTGGATGGCTCAATTCACGCGGCATTTCGAATTTCGTATTCAATCGAATTTCACCGCCTCGATCCCCAATCGCGCGCGCGAACGCGGTCACCAGTTCACCCATTCCACCTTCAGGCGCCACACTTCCTTTAAGCCGCCCTTTCGGCAGGCGCGACGCCATTCCCGATAAAATCAAGTTGGCGCTCAATCGACCGACATCGCCCGCGTAAATGCCTTGAAGGGCCGGCGCGATAAAATGATCGTTGAATTCCTGATTCATGATGCGTTCACACCACGTGGCAACCGCTTCGCCGGGATTCGGCCACAGTCGAGACGGACCCCGCACGCCCCACTCCACCGCCCGCGACATGAGTCGGGCGGTGGTCGACCAGCTTAACGGCCAACGGGACGGACGATCGCGAAATATAAAACGGCGACCCCGCGCACGGCCCCGGCGGGCGAACGACAGATTCAGATCCGCGAAAAGTGATTCCACATTCCGATCGGCCAAAAGAGCGTTGGCGGCGGACTCCACCAGGCCGTGCTCGACTTGATCGGTGCGGATCAAACCGCCAACCCGATCCGATTTTTCCAGAACTTCCACCG
Source organism: Bdellovibrionales bacterium (assembly GCA_041690295.1). Classification (GTDB taxonomy): domain Bacteria; phylum Bdellovibrionota; class Bdellovibrionia; order Bdellovibrionales; family UBA1609; genus JALHOQ01. Next base: position 24,888 of record JAWLHR010000015.1, on the reverse strand, counting down.
CGATGCCGCGTTTGAGAAGTTCATGGGCCAAACTCAATCCGGCGAATCCCGCGCCGACGACGGTCACCTTTGTCATAGGGCCGAGGAGAAGATGCGTTTCGTTGGCTCGTTGTCACGCAGGCGGCGATCAAGCGCGACACAGGCGTTGCGCAAAAAGGGCCGACCCGCTTCCGTCAGACGGAATATCTGATTTTCCACTTCAACCAAACCATCCTGAATCATGTCCGAAAGAAATTCTTTGATGTCTTTTTCCTGCTCCCCGGAATTTAACCGACATTCACCCTTGGTCATGAAAGCCAAAATCTGTTCCCGGTACATTTGATCCTCGGCGGTCAGTTTGTGTCCGCGCAACGTGGGAATCTCGCCAGCCTGGATCTTGCGCTCGTAATTGGGCAGGACTTTTTCGTTCTGGTGAAAACAATCCGGCGTTTCGGAAATGCTGCTCACACCTAATCCGAGAAGCACTTGCGTGCGGTACTCGGTGTAACCCATGAAATTGCGGTGAAGGGTTCCTTCACGTTGGGATTTCGCCAGGGCATCGCCGCTTAAGGCGAAATGATCCATCCCGATTTCAATGTATCCGGCTTGCGTGAGGTTTTCATAGGCCATTTCGTAAAGATCCCTTTTGGCGTCACCGACGGGCAGATCCTCATCCTTGAACAGGCGTTGCGCGGGTTTGATCCAAGGCACTAGCGCGAAGGAATAAAGCGCGATACGATCCGGCCGCAGTTCAATGGTCTTTTGAATGGAATCACGGAAGGAATCGAGCGTCTGGCTGGGCAGACCATAAATGAGATCGTAATTCACCGAATCGTATCCGAGACCGCGGGCCGCTTCCGTCAGTGACTTCGTGACCTCCAAGGGTTGAATGCGATTCACCAGGCGTTGAACTTCGGGATTGAAATCCTGAACGCCCATACTGACCCGCCGAAATCCCAAATCCCGCAGCACGGCCAGTTGCTCGCGGGTGGTTCGACGAGGATCCACTTCCACACTCGCGTCAAAGCGTGAGCTATCGAGCTGGCATTTTTCAAGAAGTGAGGCCACCAGATGCCGCAGATTTTCCGCCGAAAGAAATGTCGGTGTACCGCCACCAAGATGCAACTGCCTCAGTGGTTTTGATCGCAATTCCGGCAAGGCGTCCAAATACAACGAGAACTCTTTAAGCAGGTTTTTCACATAGGGCACTTCCCGCTGATGATTTTTGCCGATCACCGTATTGCATCCGCAGAACGTGCAGAGCGATTCACAAAAAGGAATATGAAGATAAAGCGCCCACTCGGTTTCCGCCTTCACCAACGCCCGTTTAAATGAGTCCACCCATTCCTGAGAAGTTGGCGAATCGGACCAATAAGGAACCGTCGGATAACTTGTGTAACGGGGAACAGGAACATCATATTTGCGTAAAAGTTGCGTCCGGTTCATAGCGCGAACACCTCACGTACACGTTTCACGAAAAGCTTCACATTTTCTTCGGGCGTTTCGGGTAAAACGCCGTGACCGAGGCCGCAGACCCAAAATCGTCTCTGCTCCGGAGTTAAAAGGCGGAGCTGCGTAAAGTATGTCTCAAGCTGCGCTTCAAAATCCGCGGGCTTGGCGAAGAGCAAGGCCTGGTCGAAATTTCCCTGCAGGAAACCATATCGGTGATTTTTCAGTTCCTCGGCCATATCGAAGCGATGATCAATTCCGAAGCCGGCGAAATCGGTGCAGCCCTTGAGGTTTTGCAAGTGGGCGTGAGTCACGCCTTTGGCGTAGTAACCCAATTTCAGAGGGAATCGTCCGGCGAGATCACGAAGCTGCGGCTCCACATGCTTGGCAAAAAGCTGAGGGCTCAATTCGCCGGCCGCCGTGTCGAAAATCATCACCACTTCCGCGCCACCTTCGAGTTGCAGCCGAATGTTGGCCTCAAGCAGAGAAAGCAGGCGCTCGGAAAACTTATGATACAATCCCCAATGGTTTTTGGCTTGAATCAGATTTCCCTTGTGCGCTCCTTCGGTGGCGTAGGTGAACAAGGTCCATGGACCACCGACAAAACCAATCAGACTTTTCTCTTTGGGCAAAACTTTTCGCGTGGCGATCAAGGCTTCTTTTTGAAACGCCAAGCGTTCGATGGCCTCTGATTCCGGTGCGAGGTCTTTGAGACGCTCACTGGTCAGATGCCAACCCAGCTCGGGCGCGGGATCATACTTGAGACCCATGCCCAACGCTTCCAAGGGAAAGAGCAAGTCACTGAACAGAATGGCCACGTCAAAATCGAAGTCGCGAATCGGTCCCAGCGCGACTTCGGCCGCCAGTTCCGGATTTTTACAAAGCTCCATGAAGGAGTGCTCTCGGCGCAGGGCTTGGTAATGTTTGTGGTACCGGCCCGCCTGCCGCATGAACCAAACCGGAGGAATCGGCTGGGCGATGCCCTGCAAAGCATTGTGAAAGCGCGTGTTCATCCTAGTTTCTCCTCCTGCGAAGGGGTCCAGCGGTAACCAACACCGCGGACGGATTCGATTCGTTCACCAAAGGGGCCCAGTGCCGTTCGCAAACGAAGGATCATGTTATCCACGGTGCGGTTGGAAGGATATTTATCCTCGCCTCGCACCAGATCCAACGCCTGGTCACGTGTCACCGGACGCGGACTCTCGCTGACCAGCAACTTGAGCAAAAGTAAATCTTTGGGCGGGAGCGCTTCCTTTTGTTCGCCCCGCCAGAACTCGAAGGTTTCAAAATTCACCCGAATATCTCCCAATTTCAATTCCGGGATGCGCATGTGATTCTCAAGCACGTGGCGAACCCGCATGAGCAATTCGCGAAGATGAAAGGGTTTGGGAATGTATTCTTCCGCGCCCAAATCGTAACCTTTCAAGCGGGATTCGGCGTCACCTTGAGCGGTGAGAAAAATCAACGGCTTTCGCGGCATCGTGCCCGCCAGATCAAAGCCGCTGCCATCGGGTAAACCCACATCCAAAATGTAAAGATCAAACGCGTGACGCGCCACCAGCTCGAGCGCTTCCTTTTGGGTTCTCGCCAAGCTGACGTCGTAACCTTCTTTGATCAAACGCTCACGCAAAGTGGCGCCGAGCGAGGAATCATCTTCGACCAGCAGAATCCGCGTCATGCCGCTTCCCCCGCCAATGTGAAAGAGATCCGGAATCCGCCTTGCCCGGTCACTTCATTCACCTCACCGCCCATGCGCTCGATGAGCAATCGACAAATGTAAAGGCCAAGCCCGCTGCCGCTGGTTGGAGTCGGCCGGTAAAAAAGCTGGCCCAATCGATCGGGATCGCCGCCGTAACCGCTGCCATTATCTTGAATCGTGATGCGCGCGCGGCCGTCTCCGTTGGCCTGCGTGACAATGGAAATGCGATCCGCGCGGCCGTGAATCAGCGCGTTTTGCAAAAGATTGCTGAAGATCGTGCGCAAAGCCCGATCATCCCCGCGCACCACCAGATCCTGATTAAATTCGATGGCTAAACTCGGCCATTGCTCCCGCATGCGCTCCACCAAAGAACTGAGTCGCACCGGTTGCAAATAAAGTTGCAGATTATCCTGACTGGCGAAAAACAGGGAATTTTCCAACTGCACCTGAAGCCGAACCGTATCGCCGATCAAACGATCGAGAATCGGCGAGGATTGTTCGGATTCGTCTTTGAGCGCTTCCGCCTGCAAACGCAAGGAAGCGAGAGAAGTTTTGATTTCATGAGAAAAGCTGGCAAAGAACTCACGAATCTGCCTGACACGGGATTTTTCCTTTTGCACGAGAATCATCAAAGCCACGCCGCCGATCACGAGCAACACGATCCAGGCCAAGCCTTCCCAGAAAATCATCTGCTTTTGCCTCTGCCAATGTTGCGCCATCTCCGGCTGGAGACGGTTCAAAAGAGCGATGTGTTCGGTGCTGAAGATGATCCACCAAACAGCGAAACTGACCGTGAAGAGCAGCCAGCAGATAATCCAGAAAAAACGCAGCTTGTCCGAACGGCTAGCTGAGTTCACCCACGGCCTCTCGAACGCGGCCTAAGGTTTGATCAAGGACGTCGTCGGTATGGGCCGCCGAAACAAAACCAACTTCATACCCGCTGGGCGCCAAATACACTTTCTTTTTCAACAGTAAATGGAAAAGCTTTTTGAAACGATCACCCAATCCATCCGGCAGATCGTTCAAGCTGCGAACGGGTTTCGGGCTGAGCGGATGAATCCAAAACACCGAGCCCAAGTGACAGGCGTCGAACTCGGCGGGTTTCAACAGGGATTTCAGTTCCGTGGTGAAGCGCTCCGTGCGCTTTTCAAGTTCGGGATAGATATTTTGTGATCGGATTTTATTGAGCGTCGCTCGACCGGTGATCATGGCCAAGGGATTCGCGCTTAAAGTTCCCGCCTGGTAAACACGGCCGGCGGGCGCCACCATATCCATTAAATCCTTGCGGCCCGCGTAAGCCCCGACCGCCAAACCACCACCAATCACTTTACCATAGGTGACCAGGTCGGGTTTGAGTCCGGTTCGCTCCACCATTCCACCCCAAGCCACGCGGAATCCGGAGATCACTTCGTCAAAAATCACCAATGCGCCAATCTTGCGCGCCCCTTCAACCACCGCGCGCAGGAACTCGTCGCGCTGTCTTAGTAATCCGTAATTGGCCGGCATGGGTTCGATGATGACGGCGGCGATCTCACTGGCATGCTCGTTCAGAACTTTCGCGTAAGCGGCCTCATCATCCAGCGGACAAATTAATGTTTGCCGCGCCAATTGATCGGACACTCCAGCGCTGTCCGACGCCGAGGGACCGGCCAGACCGCTTCCGGCTTTGACCAGCAAGGCGTCCGCATGGCCGTGGTAACAGCCTTCGAATTTCAAAATTTTATCACGTCCGGTGGCCGCGCGCGCCACCCTTAAGGCGCTCATCACGGCTTCGGTGCCCGAGCAAACGAAGCGAACTTTTTCCACCCACGGCAAAGTCTGTTGCATGAGTTCGGCCAGTTCCAATGAGTAGGGTTCGCAAGCGCCGAAGCACCAACCAAGTTCGACGGCTTTTTTCATCTCTCGCTCCACATCGGGATCCCGATGTCCAAGAATGTTGGGCCCGAAGCTTTGGCAAAAGTCGATGTATTGCTCGCCTTCAACGGAATAAAGGTATGGACCTTCACCCCTGGCGAAAAAGATGGGCGTGCCGCCCACGCTGCGGAAAGCCCGAACCGGCGAATGTACGCCGCCCGGTGCCACCTTCAGTGACCTTTGAAACAATTCTTCCGACGTCATTACTCGTGTTTCTTTCACAATTCGACCCCACTAGCAAGGGCGGGTTTCCCGCCAAAACTGCTCCAAATTCCAGAAAACTTTAACCGGGTATTTCAACCCTTTGACATTGGCTAAATGACGATACGTGTTCCCCGGGCCGCAGGAGTGTCGACCCTCGCTGATTTCGCGCGGAAAGAGTTCCCGCGCCCGCTCGAAACTGGTGCCGCTCAACCAGAAAAAATGCGTTTTACCGGACAGGTTCGGATGATCGCTCCCCGGCTTCAATTCATAAGTAGCCACATCATTTGGGCCCGCGGCTTGAGAATGCGTTAATTTGCACCAGCGCACGTCTTCAAGCCATGACAAATAGGGTTTGTCATCCTCGCCCAGAGAGTCCGTGGTGCCATTCACCCAAATGCCTTTGCGCGCGAGCTTACGCCAGGTTTTTACACCGGCCGTCCAGATCCGCGAGCCCTCTTTCGGAGCGAATCCATCCGGCCAGGCGTCGGCTCTCGCGACAAACAAATCTTTGCCGTTGAGCGTGTTTGGATCGATCGTGAGCGGCACCCGTTCAAACCAGGAATTTGAAGCCGCAGTGATGGGGAAAACCCGATCTTCGCTTGTGGCCCGCGACCAAGGCGTGTCGTTTTCAATCCGGAAATCATTGAGAACGCGACCGTCGTCGGTCAAACCTTTCAGGGCGAAAACAGTTCCGAAGGTTCGGTGTAAGACCGCCACGCCGATTTTTTGATGACAGCCGCCGCCATAGGAACTTAAGACCTCACGTTCCCGGCGAACGGCCGCATAGGCGGAATCCGAATTCAGCTTTCGTCCGAGTTGCAAAAGATCCTCTCGGCGAGCGGAGACTTCCACCGCCAACGCGCCTTGCGCCGGCGCCGGTGGATTTAAACTGATCGGCAAAATTTGAAATCGGCATTCCTTTACGGCCTCGATCAAACCGTTATCGCAGAACCCATTTCGCTCCGCCTCGATTAGTCGGTCCAATCCCGCCTTGGCCAGGACCAGCGCCGTTTCTTGCTCCCGCATTTTCCGGACGCGGGTGGGAACATTGCCTCTCACGGGTTCAAACTTGATTTCCATTTTGGCCGGCAGCAGTTCGCCGAGCGATTCCTGAAGATTATAAATTCGTCGAGGAGAACTGGTGAAAACCGTCAGACGTTTTTCTTGAACCGCTTTTCGCCAAACGGATTCAGGGATTAGCAAAATGTCCCTCACATCGGCCCGCTCCAAGGTGAATGCGATTCGGGTGTCGGGCCTTTCTTCCACCGGCAAGTCTTTCCAGGAGTGCACCACCAGATCACACTCTCCGCCGGTGAGGTCCTGATAAAAATCCTCGGTAAAGACACCCTTACCCATGGACGCCAATGGGAGATCCAGATTCTGGTCTCCCAGCGAAGCTTTGAAGAGGTATTCGATTTCCGGTTTTTCGGGCAATGATTCAAGGGCGCGGCCCACGGTCACCGCCTGCCACCGGGCCAGATCACTTTTTCGCGAGGCAATTTTTAAGCGCATATATCGTCCCACCCCATGGGACGAACCAAGCCTTTCGCGGTCAAACGTTCTCCGCGTGCGCGGATTTCACCCCGAACCTTTTGCACCAGGGGAATTAGACGGGATTTGGTTTTCTCAATCTCCGCGAAAATTTCAGCCAATCCACAATGCGGAGAATCCCCCACGATAAGCGGGTCCGTCGCGGATTCTCCGCGTAAGTCAAAAATCTCATCAGGAACACGCGAGCCCAGCCAACGTTGAATCTCCAAAGCGGGAATGGGAGCCGCGATAATCAAAGCCCCGTGATCGAACGCTCGTTCATCCAGCGCTTGCGGGTGAACGCCCGCAAAATCCACTTTGCGCGGGTCTCTGGCATGCACGAAAATGTCTTCCGCCGACTTTTGCAGATACGGCACGATCTCCCGCACTAATTGTCCGGCTCCCAGAAAATGCAAACGCCGCGACTGGATTTTTCGCTTCAACCAGCCACCGTAGGATTGCGTTCCCAGATTGGTTAAATAACGAGTCCGAAGATCCTTGGCCTCGGTTAGAAAACGCTGAATCAACGCCGCTCTATGTGGTTCCGCCTTCTGCCATTCTTTGGCGAATTTCTTGAACTGCCCGAAGACTTCGGTTTCCCCAACGATCGGGGAATGAAGACCGCAGATCACCTCAAGTAAAAACCCGAAGGCTTGTTCCTCGGCGAAGACCTCATCGTCGGCATTCAGCTTCACTTCGGCCGGATCAGGAACAATCGCGATGGAACGAAGGCAGGTCTCCCACACCGGATGCCCCAAAGAGACAAACGTCCTCGGCTTTCGACGATGAATTAAATGAAAATTCTTGAGCATGCGTGATATAATTTTTAGCGTGAGAACGCCTCTTGTTTGTCACATATTTGTCACATGAGAGTGGTTCTCAGTTAAAACCGGGTTCAACCGACTCAAGTTGAGACGGAGTAGCGATTGTGAAGTTTTCGGACCGCCTGCGGGAATTATGGCATCGCTCCACCAAGGTCAGCGCCTTGACGGGGGCCGGAGTCTCCCGTGAGAGCGGCGTGCCCACCTTTCGCGACAAAGACGGGCTTTGGCAAAAATTCAAACCGGAAGAGCTCGCTAACATGGACGCTTTTTTGCGAAATCCGGATCTGGTCTGGGGTTGGTATGAGCACCGGCGCCAAGTGCTGAGGGACATCGAACCCAATCCGGGTCATTACGCGCTGGCGGAAATGGAAAAGCTTTTTCCTTCTTTCACGTTAATCACCCAAAACGTCGATGGTCTTCACCAAAGGGCCGGTTCAAATCGGGTGGTGGAGATTCACGGCAATATCATGCGCAGTTTTTGCGTGTCCTGCGGAAAGTTCGCCAGTTTTGAACACCTGGAATCCGTGGTTGAAGCGCACCAAGCCATCTGCGATGCCTGTGGTGGAAGGCTTCGACCGGATGTGGTTTGGTTCGGTGAAATGCTGCCGGTGGAAGCTTACGAGAAAGCCCAAGCTGCGGCGCGGGACTGTGATTTGTTTTTCACGATCGGCACCTCGGGCGTGGTCTATCCGGCGGCGGGGCTTCCTTTGCTGGCCCGCGAGTCCGGCGCGTACGTGGTCGAAATCAATCCGGAGAGAACGGAAATCTCCCCGTTCGTGGATGAAGTCCTTAGCGGAACTTCAGCTCAAATTTTGCCCGCCCTTTTAAAAGAATTGGGGACGCCGTGATTGCGCTGGCTCTCCTCCTCACTTCCGCGGCGTTCGCCAAAGTGCAACCGGAAGCCCTGCACTGCCTTGAGCGTTTCGTGGAGCAGGCGCAAAAGATCAAAGGCTATTCGGCCACGCTTCACAAGAGAGAGTGGTTGGACGGTAAGGAGTATTTCGAACCCGTTGAACTTTGGGTGGAAGGCAAAAACCACATCAAATATAAATTTTTAAAAAAGGGAACGACGGGCATTCGAAACAACGGCATGACTCTGGTGTACACCGGCGGCGAAATGATGAGCGTGAGTTGGGGTGAGCCGACCGGGATCGGCGTCTTGGCCAACCGGGCGGCCCGCTCGGTGGTTGGAGATAAACTTCACTTAACCAGTGAACGGGCGTTGAAAGGTGAACTCATCACTTTGAACCGCGCCGGCTTCTTTCTTCTCGCGGACGCCATTCGTTTCCATCTGCCCGATTGGCGCTCGGAAAAAGGCGGCGAGATCGCACTGATATCCGAATGTCTGATTAAATTCACGCCGGAACAAAATTTTTCGGAGATCACGCTTCAACCGGGTGATTCCATTTTTTCCCTGGAAGAAAAATTCGGCACGGTGGCGTTTTACATCCAGCAAATTAACGCTCACCTGTTCCCCAATCTTCACTCGCTTTTTAATCGCAAGAAGGAACACCGGATAAAAGTCCCAAAAACCCTTCCGCCCTTCGAACTCGCGTTGGACAACGGCACTTATCTGCCCAAGAAACTGCGATTTTTCCGCGACGGTCGTCCGCTCGGCGAATACGATTTTATTTCCTTAAAGACCTGGTGAACGTTCAGTAAGAACTCATGTCCGTGGGATTCACCTGATTCTGCCGGCGAATGGAGGTCAAGATCGGCTCCCATTTGGCGAGCGCCTGTTGAAGCGCCTCCAAGGCCACGGGATTTTCACGCAACTCACGCATGAGTTCGTCATAGGGCCGACTGAACAGCGCCAAGATCGAGACCGGCACGATGGTTTTCGGCAACCGCTCTTTCGCTTCCATTAAACGAACATATCTGAATTTTTCGTGATTAAGTTCGGCCTCAAGCTTCCAATAGGCGCGGGCGCGGGACTCCAAAAGAGTCTCGGCGGAGCGCAACTCAGCGGCCAACGAGCGCTCAAGTTCTAAAACTCGCAGGGCTTCTTGCACGGCCCCTTCCGGACCTTGCAACCGGCCGTTTCGGGTTTCATCACGGCGGGCTTTTTCAAGCTCTTCCTTGATCGCCAGAAATTCGCGACGCAGCCGCTGGTCGATTTCTCTGAGGCGGCGGATTTCCGGAGTGAGCGCGCGCACTCTCTCACCCGTCAGTTCCCCGCGGGCGTTCAACGAAATCAGCCAGCGGTTGCGAACGGATTTGTAATGGAAGTTGGCTTCCTGGGAACGCGTGACCGCTTCGTCATATTTTCGTTCCAGTTCCGCGATGATTTTGGAAGTGAGGATTTTCTTGGCCCATAAGCTCTGCCATTTCTTTTGGGTGGCCGCGTGGCGAACACGCAAATCATCCATGGCCGACTCCAACTTATCCAGCCCGGGGATGGTGTCCGTGCCCTTTTTGATCGCGGTTGTGCGCTCTTCGAGATCAATGATCCGATCGACAATGGCTTGAATTTCCGCGTCGCCCTCGGGGACATAAACCAGCGCCAGACGGGCGTCGATTTCATTTTTGATTTGGCGGGCATGGTTGAGGTCGCGAACTCCTTCGGGACGCGGGATTTCCGCCAAGCGCTGGCGCAGTTCCTCACGGGCGATCCGGCGTACGTTTTCTTTCACGCCCTCCATGCGGGCCAGATACTCTTTCAGCATCCGCCGCCGCTCGGGGGAGCGATCGGTCTTAAGCTCTCGAACAAGCGCTCGGATGTCCGCGATTCCTTCGGGAAGTTTAAGTTTTGCGATCCGGTTTTCCCGCTCCTCTCCGTAGCGCCGGGCGCGTTCCTTAAGAATCGCGTTGTACTTTTGGTGAAGTCGTTTCAAATCCGCGCGCACTTTCTTTTCCGCGGCATTCGTGGGTTTCACTTTTTCCAGCTCGTCCATCTTGGACTTGTAATCGTTAAGGTCAGTGACGCCAGCGGCCCGCAATGTTTCAGCGAACTCCGATTCCAACTGGCGAAGGTGGTCTTCGGAAATTTGGTCCACAAAACTTGATTTGAGGTCCTCATCAATTTTCTCGACCTGGCTCCACACCGCTTCCAGTTCGGCCCGTCGCTGAGGTGTCAGATCCGGTTGATCCAATTCAGACTGCGCGCGCTCGGCCGTGATAATGCCGGGCAGGCCGATGTCTTTGGCGAGTTCATCAAGAGCTTTTTGAACTTTTGAATCCGTTTCCTTCGACCACTTCGATTCGAGTTCCTCGGAACGGAAAATGTATTTTTCGATCACAGCCTTGCGTCCGCTGTCCTTTCCGCCGGTCAGCTCCAGCATATAAGGCAAGCGACGTTCAACATACTCCACATGGTTATCCATTAACTCGCGGAACGCGAAGAAGCCGGCGTAATGGCGAAGAAACGTGTCGTAAGCTTTTTCCGCGGGATCTTCGGCATCCGGTGGTGTGGCTTCACCCGCCGCGGTTCGCGCGATCTCTTTGAGCATTTCATAAACTTGATACTTGGTCGTACCATCAATGTAGCGATCAAAGATCTGGTGGCCGGTGGGCACATCTTCGTTGGGTGATTTCCAGGTACGGCCCGGGCCAAGAAGAACGAACTTTGAAGGCGGGATTAAATTTCCGAACAGCTCCTGGAACTGGCGCTCCCAACCCACGTACACCATTCCATCCGCCGTGCCCACGATCACCGTAAGCGGCTTAAGACGGGCTTGCTCTTCCGCCGTCAAGGGTTTGAGCGAGTAATCCAGGTCGGTTAAGGCGGTGAACAGGGATCCGACATCCGAGTCTTTGCCATTTTGAATGATGTTGCTCAAGAACTCGAAGTCGGCCGGAGCGATTCGTTTTTTAAGCTGCGGATAATTTTTCTCGTACCACTCCTGGGCTTTCAACCGCTCCTCGGGAGATCCTCCCAAAGTCGGATCAATTCCGGGCGACATCGAAACGAAGTGTACGATGCGATTGAACTTCGGATCGGCCGACATCCGATGCATCACGAGCGCCAGCATCGCGCCGTAACTGTGACCGCTGATGATCACCGGCACTGAAGGGTGAATCGCGCGCTCCACCATCTCCCAAATGTATTCCACCTGGTCGCGGGCGCTGAGCAGGCCATCGGGCCGGCGGGTGGCGCGGCCATGACCGAAAAGATCCACGGACATCACGGGTACATTTTCATCCGCGAGTTTTTCGCCGATGCTGACGCCGTTCTTGCCCGTCGCGGTGGGCGTTCCTCCGCCATGCAGGTGAACCTGGGCGATTTTATACTCAGGACCAATGATGTAACCGCCGTTGGAACGAAGCCGCTTCGGCAAGGTGAAATAAGCCGCGGTGCTGGTGTGCTGACCCTTCCACAAAATGTCGAGGTGAAGTGGAAAGGAAAGCCCGGCCTCTTGCACAAGACCCACGGAAACCGGATCCGGCGATGTGGGAGCGGGAGTGGCCACCAAACTGAAGTTTTCGCCTAAGATATCTTGAATGGCTCGCGGAGCCGGCTCGCCCTCCTGCTCAGCAAGGCTCGCAATCTCAATGTTGTCGAAACGGGGGCGGGGCACCCGTTGTTCGCGCTGCGCAATGCGCTCCTTGGACCTCTCGCGCAGCTCCCCCACTGTCATGGCTCGGTCGTTCGCAATTAAAGGAACTTCGCACGGAATGTCATGAGCGAAAGTGAGAAAGGCAAAACTCAACAGTACCAAGATGGCACTCAAGCAGGTCCTCCAAGTTGTTGGAATTCTTGAAGGCCAAAGTCTTTGACGAATTCATAAACTACAGCAAGGGCAAATTTTTCAAACCGGCCTGAACACTTGCTCGACGGCCTTATGCGAACGGGCGGCCAAGTCGCCGGGTTCCTCGTGACCGGTCACGGACATGGGCTCCAGAAATTCAAGATCCACGGAGACGCCCCCCGCCCCCGCCAGTGCCCATAAATGGGGAAGAAAGTCCATATCACCGTACCAAAACACCGAATCACGGCTTTCCTTATTAATAGGCTGGCCGCCGACCATGCGATAGTTCAAGCAGAAGGGCACCACGGGAACCTTTGTCTGAACGGCCGCGAGAAAAAGCGGCCGGCGGAAGCGAAGGACCGATTCACCGTTGGTGCTGGTGGCTTCAGGAAAAATGGCGACGTTTAAACCATGGTTTAAGCCTTCCGCCAATTCACTGACCTCGCTCATCAACCGGCTCCGATTACGCCGCTCAACAAAAAGGCAGCCGGAAAGTTCGCAGATCAGACCCAATCCTGGAGTTTCACGAATTTCAACGGAAGTTACAAAGGCGGCTGGTTTTTGGCTCGAGATCACCAAAACGTCCAGATAGGATAAATGATTGCCGACATATAAGGCGTTCCCGATACCGGCCAATCGCTCGAGACCAACCGGATTCACCTTCACGCCGAGAATGCGCAGGCCCAGGCGGCAATAGCGGGTCAAAATCCGATTGGAAAGCCGAACCCGCCGCCATCGCCCCCGCACGATGGGCCGCAACAACGCCATGTGCAGGACGTAAATCAAAAGAACGAACAAGACGCCTAAAAATCGAAAAGGCCGCATATAAATCAGGATTAATTCAGCCAGGGCGGAGAATCACCTAATTCTTGCTCGGGATTACGGCCGAGATCCAGGACTCGGTACCACTCATCGGCGAGAAAAAACTTCTGAACGGTTTCAGCGACTTCTTCGACTCCGTCGGTTTCGCGTTCGCAACTGTCGTTGGGCGTGTAAGTCCCCGAAGCGCAAATAGCCACTTCGACTCGTCCCGGCCTCTGGTGCATCCGTTTTAACCAAGCTTGCAGGGTGAGCGGCCGTCGCGGTTCGATGGCCGGATCCATGACGTACTTCCGCCCATGGACCTCCACGATCGGCGCCACGTGATACCACCAGCTAACTTCACCCAGCGGAGAATTGGGCGTCTCCACAAGCAGGTTGCCGAAGACGAAAACTTTTTTGGGGACGGGATAGTTCCAATTTTTTAAATTGCGATTGGCCAGCGAGGCCCGTGCATAACAACCATCATCGGGAAATAACCAGGTGGATCGCCGCAAAAAGTTCGGTCGTTCGCTATCGGTCAAAAAGCGGTAATCGCGGAAGCGGGCGAAAGCCTCATTCAGCACGTTCATCGACGGCCAGCGTGTCGCCCGCGGTAAATTCTCCAGCCGGGTGGTCGCTTCATCCAACGGCGTGCGGTACGGCGCCGGTTGTTCACTCTGCTCGGCAAGCCATTTCGCTCTGTACTTATAAACACGATAGTCTTCGGATTTTTCGCGTTTCGCGGAATCAATTGTCGGCGGCACTTGCGCGAAGGCGCCGCCCGTGAACAGGACCAGAAAAAGCCACAGCCCGGCCTTGAACATACTCCCCCCAAGAAATGAATTGGGCGGACTTTATTCAGCCTTGCGAATAGGGTCAAGCCAGGACGCGCCCTTCTCGATCGCCAACTTTTTAAGTGCTTCCAAGTTATCACGCACCGCCTGGGGCACGGGAATCTCCGCGGCGCTATAACTGGCGAGTTGGTGACCTTCCAAACGCAAATAACAATTGCGCGCGGTCACCGAATGGGGAAAGACGCGAATGCAACGCTCATAATGGCGTTCGCTCGAGTCGGTCAGATCCAAATCATCCAAAGCTTCGGAGGCCAATCCCGCATAGTAGTAAATCTCCGCCATTTCTTTTTCCGGTCGCGCCTGGCTCAAAAGTTCATTGGCCATGGCCGAGGCACGAAGATTTTCAATCAACCCCGCCCGTGACAACGGCGACTCCATTTGTTTGCGCATGCCCCGCGCGACCAGCCATTTAACCGCCGGCAACGAACCCCGTCGTTTCGGTGCCCTCGCCCATCTATGAATGGAATCCCGCCATTTAAGACCGCTCAGCTGCAGATACACCGGAGCCCACTTCGACTGGATCATTCGGTCAACAATCTGCAATGCCATTTTGGGATCTTGTTTGACCCGAACGGCGACAGCGAGAATTTTTAAAGTGAGCGCTTCAAGCGTCGCGAATGGTTGAAGCGCGAGATCCGGACTGTTCATCGCCCGCTCGAATTCGGCCACCGCATCATCAAAGTGGCGAACCGCGATCAGGTAATTCGCCCGATCCAAGGCATTTAATTTTTCATAAAACGCACCGGCTTTGGCCACGGTGAAATGGGGCCCTTGCGGCGATTGAGTGTGACAGGAAATGCAATAATTCGCCGCATTGCGGATCCGGTGACGGGCGGCGGGAAGATTGCCCAAGTCCATGAGCCGCCTCGCCTCTTGCATGTCGGCGCTCAACCGGCTCGCGATATAATCAAACGCGGGGACCGCGCTTTTAACTTTGTGACTGAAACGCGCCAGCCGTTCGGTTTCCTTGTCGATGACCGCACGATTTTGAGGTTCACTGAATTGAATCGGGTCGTGCGCGAGCGGCAACAAAGTGGAAAGACTGGACGAAAGATTTTGCATGGAGCCCGTCACCGTGACCGGCTCTTCTTTTTTCGTCCCAGACTTGCAACCTGCCAGGCTCGCCAACACTACCAACAACACCACGCATTTTGCATTCATGTTCCACTCTCCTGATAATGAAGAGAATGACATGGTCGATTTGGAATCTCACGATTCTTTTATTGTTGCCGCACTTGAGTCATGCGGGACTTTGCCGCAAATGGTCCGAAGTCAAAACCGAGGGCCACTTGACCCGAAAGTTCATCCCGGAAGCGAGCGGCCTTGCTGTCTCCCGCCAATTCCCCGAGCGCGTCTACTGGATAAATGACTCGGGAAACCCGGCCGACTTGATCGTCACGGACCGAAAGGGTTCCAACATCCAAAAAATTAACCTGCAAAAAAAGAAGTTTACCGACACAGAGGCTCTGGCCGTGGCCGATTGTGACGGCAAGTCTTGTCTGATCGTCGCCGACGTCGGTGATAATCGCAAGCGTCGTAAAAACGTCGAATTGATCATATACCTGGAACAAGACTTGAAGCCTCCTCGCGCCAAACCCTTTCGCCGGGTTAAATTCATGTATTCCGACGGACCGAAAGACGTTGAAGCCATGGTCAGCTCGCCCAAAGGCGATCTTTTGTTCATCACCAAGGAGATTTCCCTTTTAAGTTCCGCTCAATCGTTTGTTTATCAATTGCCAAAGAAAGATTGGCTGCACTCCGGTGAAAAATTCTTAATCGCGAAAAAGCTCGGCGCCTTGCCGATTCACAAATGGCTTAAAGATCAAAGCGTGCTTTCCGCCGCCGTGACCGACGCCGCATTCAACGCCCAGCGCTCCGTTCTGGGAATTCTCACTTACGCCGCCTTGATTGAAATCAAGTGGGAGAAAATGTCCAATTTGGAACTGGCCTCGATGTGGACACAGGACGTCGACTGGGCGTTGGTGCCGATTGAGTCGCTTGACCAGCAAGAAACACTGGCCTACGCGCCCAAGGAAGACCGAGTGATGTGGAGCTCGGAGTTTTTCGCTCCGAAAACTCCGATTTTTTCGATGACCTGCCTCGAATCCGCGAATTAGAATGTCGGCAATGAAAATTTCGGCGCTTGTTTTGGCCTTAATGACCACCATGGGAGCATTCGCCACCACTGAAGCTCCAAAGCGCATTGTGGTGATCGGCGACTCTCTCACCGAAGGCTTTGGCGTGGCGAAAGACAAAGCCTGGCCCGCCTTGCTCGAGAGCAAACTGAACGCGGACGGAAAATCTTATGAAGTGGTGAATGCCGGAATCAGTGGATCCACTTCGGCGAGCGCCGTCTCCCGCGTGAACTGGCAACTTAAGCAAAAACCCGACTTTATTCTTTTGGCGCTGGGAGCGAACGATGGACTTCGCGGACTGCCGGTCGAAAACATGGAAAAAAATCTTTCCGCGGCGATTCAAAAAACCAAGAGCGCGGGAGTGAAAGTGATTTTGATCGGGATGCGTGTTCCTCCCAACTACGGCAAGGACTACGAAAAGAAATTCGCCGAGGCTTTTCAAAATGTCGCCAGGCAAAACAAAGTTCCGCTGGTGCCCTTTCTTTTGGACAAGGTCGGCGGACGCGCGGATCTGAATTTAAGCGACGGCATTCACCCCAACGAAAAAGGCCACGAGGTGATGGCCGAAACCGTCTTCAAAGCCATCAAACCCCATTTATAAACCATGAAAATAGAATTAAACGCGATTACCAAAAATTATAAGCAAGGCGAAAGTCGCCTCCAGATTCTGAAAGACCTCAACTTGACCGTGGAATCGGGCGAAATCGTGGCCATCATCGGTGAATCCGGCAGCGGAAAGTCCACGCTGCTTTCTCTCCTTGCCGGATTCGATCGTCCCGACTCCGGCGAGATCAAGTGGACGGGCGAGTCCACGAAGAGCTGGGATGAAGCGCGGTGGGCAAGGTTTCGGCGAAAGAACATGGGCTTCGTCTTTCAAAATTATTACCTGATTCCCTATTTGACGGCGCTGGAGAACGTGGCATTGCCCTTGCGGATGCTGGGTCACAGTGATCCCGAAGCAAAAGCCATGGAGAAATTGAAACAGCTGGGTCTGGCGCAACGGAGTCAACACTTGCCCAGTCAGCTGAGCGGCGGTGAATGTCAGCGGGTGGCGATCGGGCGAGCGGTGATCCACGATCCGGAACTGCTCTTGGCTGATGAGCCGACCGGCAGTCTGGATCATAAAACCGGTGTCAACGTGCTTGATCTTTTGTTCCAGCAGTTGAACGAGCGACGCCAGACCGCGATTCTGGTCACCCATTCCCAGGAAGTGGCTTCGCGCTGCAAACGGATATACTCCCTGCAAGAGGGCCGGCTTTGCTTGCAGTAAAACTGATTTTTCATTCGATCTTACGCCAACGCGGGATTTTTCTGATTTGGATCATCAGTCTCGCCTTCGCGGTCTCCGGACTTTTGATCATCGACGTTTACCGGACCAGCCTGTCGGAGACACTGCGAAGTGAGGGCGCTAAATTGCTGACCGGGCACGTGGCGCTCTCCGCCCGTCGTTTGTTGACCGAAGAGGAACGCGCCCAGTTCCGCGAGCTTTGGACGGACGCCCGCTTCAGTCAATTGGTGGAGATGTTCGCCATGGTTTCCACCGAAAAAGAAAGCCGGCTTGGTTTTCTGAGATTCATCGATGATTCGTTTCCACTTCTCGGCGGCCTGAAAGTTCGTGAAGGATCGGAGTCACGCGATCGTACGGGAGCCGAGCTGTCCGCCGCGCCCGAAGCCTGGGTGGCTTCCGATCTGCTTTCACTGATGGATATCGAAGTGGGTGACGAACTGAAAGTCGGAAAGCAGACCTTCGTGATTCGAGGAGTGATTGAAACCGATCCGTCGCAAACCTTTCGCTTCGGCAACATGGCCCCGCGAATCTACTTGCATCGAAAACACCTTAACGCCACGGAACTTGTCCAATACGGCTCCACCTTTTCCGAAGTGAACTTCGCGGCCTTCGCCGGGGAAGTTCCACCCGATTTGAAAACCGTGGTGGAGAAAAAGTTACCGGACACGAGTTTGCGCGTGACGGTTCCCACCGATTTGGATCAGGGCCCACTGCGAGTGATGAGCCAATTGTTGGACTATCTTGGACTGGTCGCGCTGGTCACACTTTCACTGGGCTGGGTCGGCGTTTATTATCTGGGTCGAAGATGGCTGATGCTTGAGCAAGCGGCGGGCGGATTACTGAAAGCCCTTGGATGGACCGCGGCTCAACTGCGCTGGCATTGGATTCTCAAACTCACACTCATTTTAGGGTTGGGTGTGATCTCCGGTGGAGTTCTTGCTTGGCTGGCTTCGAATTTAGCCGAGCCTTGGCTCCGGCAGGGTTTGCCCGAAGGATTCACTCTCACCTGGTCCTGGCGCAATTCACTCCTGCTCTTTCTTGTCGGCCCGATTGTGGGATGGTTTCTCCTTATTGAAAGCCTCTCTCGCCTGGCGGAAACCGCGCCACTTCAGTTGATCGCGGGTTTGAGAGGTCCGCGACGGGTTTCAATCTGGACCCTTATCTCTCTTTTGGGTTTGGCCCTACTCGCCGTGCTCTTGACCTTCCTGCAAGCGCGAAGCTGGAAAGTGACCGGAACTTTTCTGGTGTCCATGATCGGGAGCGTGGGATTTGTGGTGACGCTTTCCGCCCTGGCGTTGTCCGCGCTTTCGCGAGTCAAGCACGAGCGCCTGTCCTTGCTCTGGCATCTTTGCCTCTCACTTTGGACGCGCCGGAAAGCCATCGCGATCTTACTGATCACAGTGAGCGCCATGACCGGACTCCTGTCGCAATTAATACCTCACCTGGAAAAAACCATCGTCGGGGAAATCACATCTCCTCCCGACGTCGAGCGCCCGGGACTTTTTCTTTTTGATGTGCAGGATGAGCAATTCGAACCGCTGCGCGAGTTTCTCTCGCGGCACCAAATCCGTATTTCGCAAAGCTCACCCTTCATCCGCGCGCGCCTGTTGCAAGTGAATGGAACGGACTTTGAACGCGCCGAACTCAATGCGTTCAGCACGCGTGAGGAGGAAAACGACGCGCGCATGCGCAATCGGGGCGTCAATCTCACCTACCGTCCCACTCTCGGGCCCGCCGAGAAAGTGATCCGGGGAAAAGACTTCGCCGAGATGTCGGTGGAACCAGCGGAAATTTCAGTGGAGGAAAGATACGCCCGCCGCTTGAACCTGAATCTGGGCGATCAAATTTTGTTTGATGTCCAGGGCGTGGAAGTCAAAGCCACAATCGCCAATCTGCGCACCGTGGATTGGGACAGTTTCCAACCCAACTTTTTTATGCAGCTTAAACCCGGCGTGATCGATGAGGCGCCCAAAACATGGATTTTGACCCTCGCGCCCCATCCGGAATTAAACCCCGGCGAAATTCAGCGGCTGATCGCCAAAGATTTTCCCAATGTCACGTCCATCAACGTGGAGGAGGCCGTGCACACCATCGCCGGCATGGTCCGAAAGCTGGGCGCGGGCTTGAGAATCGCCAGTCGTTTGTCGCTTGGCCTGGGTCTGTTCGTGTTCGTAATGATCTTGCTTTTTCAGTTGGTCTCGAGTGAACGGGATTGGATTCAGCTTCATCGCCAGGGAATGGAGTTCAAAGACATTCTTCGCTTGCAAGTCATGGCCTACGGTCTGCTCAGTCTCGGCGGCGTGATCCTGGGCTCTAGTCTGAGTTTGATCGTTTGTTGGGTTCTCGCGGAAAAGGCTTTCGCCTCACTTCCCCGCTTCGATTGGTTGAGTTTAATTCAGATTTTCGCTTGCACTTGGATCATGGGGCTTTTCGCACTGATTTGGTTGTCCCGACTTCAGTTCCGGCAAACGCAATTTAAGTCCAGATTCGACGCCCTCTAGACTTACCCGCGAAGTTCGCCCTCATTACTATGGAGAATGGGGGAAAGAAATGATCAAGATCCTACTCACCGTCTTGACCGCGGGGCTGGTCCATTCAACCGCTTGGGCTCAAGCATCCAACGACAAAGAACCCGAAGAGAAGAACGATGTGTCTTCGATTCTGGAAAGCATGGGTTATCCGGAGCTTCAGGTGGTTCCCCGGGCGAGTGAACGCCTGAGAATGGAAGCGCTTTCCGAATCTCGCACCTGGTATGTCACCCATTGGCCGATTCAAGTTTCCGCCTTAAGCACGCTCTATGTCGGACTCACCGCCAAGAATAATTTTCGCGAAGATCTTTCGAGCAAGCAGGAAAAGGACGCCAAGTCCATCGCCACCGTGGCGCAAGCCATCGGTGCCGGTTGGTTGATCGGCGTCACCGCGTTCGGTGCTCAGCGCCCCTACCTTCGGGGACTACGAAACACCAACAAGTACAAAGGCGATGACGAACGGACGACTTTATTGCGCGAGCGATTGGCGGAAGAGGCCTTGGAGCGTCCGGCGCGAACCATGCGTGTTTTGCAGATTGTTTCAGTCCTCACCAACTTCGTGGCCAGCGGCGCCGCGGTGATCCACGCCGATGACAATGGCAAAATGACCGCCGGTGTCTCCGCGATTCTCGCGTTTCTGCCGCTCATGTTCACCGACCACAACATTTTGGTTCACGAGAAACATATTGAATATAAAAAGAAAATCTACGCGCCGTTAAAATCCGCGCGGGCGTCGACGTCCTTCTACTATGATCCCCACGAGAAGGCGCTGACGCCGATGGCGACTTTAAGCTGGGTCTTCTGATGAAACGAATCTTTGTTTTCGCCCTCCTCCTCTCCTCATCGGTGACGTTCGCCAGTTACGACGACGACATGCCGGAGGTCCGTCGCAAGGCGCTTGAGAAACAAAAGAAAAATAGTTGCGAATCCACGACCGAATACATCAAGGCTTTGGAGTTCATGCGCGGGAACAAAGAGCTGATGGTCACCGAGGATGTCGCGAGAAAAATCGCCGACAAAGTTTCCGAGGGTTGCACGGGCGCCGCCGATCGCTTCGCCAAAGTGTTGATGATGCTCAAGCGCTCGGGCCTTTCCGATCGCAAAGCCATGGAAATGGCGTTTGAGTTCTCCCGCCTGCCCGACTACGTGCAAACTAATTTCACTGAGATCTTCACCAAATCCTTTATCCAGGAATTTTTTGATTATGAGTACACAACGGCGTTGAGTCTGGCGTTCGAACTGTCCAAGGATTACCGCGGCGATCCGGTGCAGGTGCGAAACGATTTTCTTGAACTGGTGCGTTTTTGCAAGGATGGGAAAAATTTGGACCTGCCGATGTCTTTATGCGCTCAATACACCATCAAACTCGCCCGCTTGAGCCAGTACTACGAAAACGGGATTCGGCAGCCGTTTTATCGTCTCTACAACACGTTTCGTGAAAAAGAGGAGTTCGCTCTGGATGTAAAAACCTCTTTGGACCTCGCTTACAACGTTTTAAAGGGCGGCCCCAAAGCCATCGACAACTTTTTTTCGGCCTATGAATACGCCACCAAAAAAGACGGGCTGGGATTTCCCCAGGACAAAGCCATGAAGTTCGCCGTGAAAATGGCGAATCGTTCATTTGTCGGCAAAGAACCGGTCGTGATCCCCGGTTTTGATTTTCACCAAAGCACGGTGCGCGAGTTAGCCAGTGAAAGTGACGAGGATGAACGCGTTCCTTAGTACGGCGTTGGCTTGTCTTTTCATCGCGCCCGGCTTCAGCTGGGCGGACACGGCCCCTCCGATGAAAACCATTGAAATCGAATGGGAGGCCGATGAAAAAGTCGGCGGTTATGAAGTTCAGCTGATTCCCGAAAAAGGTGGAAAGCGTTTGCGCTTTTTCACCGAGGAAAGCAAGCTCAGCCAAACCGTGCCCACGGGAAAATATAAACTTCGCATCCGGGCCCGCGCCAAGGACGCCGATTACTTCAGTCCCTGGAGCGATCCCGTGCCCTTTGAAGTGGTGGAAAAGGAAATCGTCCCGTTAAAACCTGAAGACCGCGCCGTGATCGCCGCGAAGGAGCAGAAAAAACAAACCATCGAATTCGAGTGGATGCCGGTGGACAAAGTCAAAGAATACACGGTGAAAGTCTGGACCGAAAAAAGAAAAGAAACGCCATGGGTCTTCACCGTGAAAACCAACAAGACCAAATTGGATGTCCCGCCGGGCGAGATTTATTATTGGCAGGTATTATTCGAAAGCGCGTCCGGCATCAGTTATGCCCAGTCGCCGACCACATTCACCTTTACGCTTTTGGGCGCCAAACTCACCTCACCGGATATCGGACCCTTGGAAATCAATCCACGGGAACAAAAGATCAGCTGGCACGAGTCCCCCGGCGCCACCACTTATCAGGCCAAGCTTTTTTTCCGCCACTTGGATGAAACCGAGTGGGCTTTAAGCCAAGAGGCTTCGTTGAGCGAAACCACCTGGTCATTCACCGATCTTAAACGGGGAAATTACAAGATTGAAGTGGTGGCCACCGCCGCCCGGCGCACGCCCTCCGACCCGGCCATCGCCGAGTTCGTGGTTAAACCGAGTCACGATGAACTGCGGTGGGCGCTGCAAGCTTCTCAGCCAAAAGATTCAGCTCCTCGGCCAATTCGGTGAAGTGATCGTGATCGCGCAATTGCACGCGCGAAGAATAATCCCCGGCGATAAGGTTGGCGATGTGCTTACGGATCTGCACGACGGGACCGTAAACCCGATGAGTCACCTTAATGCCGATGAAAACCGCGCAGGCCAACAGAAGCAATCCCGCGAACGAGACTTGCAACTGCGCCGACCCCACTTGATCAAGCAGGGAATCGCTCACTTCCGTGGGCACCTGGGCGTTGGCCAGCATATTCTGAAATGAATTTTCCAGGGACATTAAAAGATAAATGCAGAAAAGCATGAGCGCGGTGATGCCGCCGCCCATGGAATAGAACGCGATTCGCAGCTGGCGCTGTGGATTAATCAGACCTATACGCGATCGACGATTCGAGGCCATAACTCTTTTAGCGTGGCCCTTTAAATCAGCTCCGTCAATGTGATATTACTTGAAGTTCATGTTCCGCCGGAATCGCTATTGGCTGATCGCCATTATCCTGTTGCCGGTCATCGCCCTGATGTATTTTTCAAATTCCTGGGGCGCATGGACCTACGTTCGCAGTCTCTGGCGGAATCACGCGCCTTCGCCCAACGCCCATCGCAACGACGACTTGTTTCTCGCCGCCGACAAAGCCCGTGGCTCCGTCTTGCTCCTGCATGGCTTGAACTTTGAAGCGAGCAAACTTCGATCGCTGGGCGAGGTTTTCCGTTCCGAGGGGTTTGACGTCATGATCCCCCGCTTGGCCGGTCATCGCGGTCAGGTGGAGGAAACTCTGGTCGACCCGCTTCAACTCTGGTTCGGACAGGTGCACGAGTGGCAAGTTTCGTTGAAAAAGCCCATCATCTGCGCGGGCTATTCCATGGGCGGATTGCTCCTGGTGGAAAGACATCTCGCGGAGAAAATCAAATGCCATCGCTTTATCCTCTTCGCACCGGCTTTGGCCATTCGCACGCCCGGATTCTTAGCCGAGTGGCTTGAGCGATGGACGCCTCGCCACTTCAAATACCCGAGTGGAATTCCGCCGGAGTACGTGCACTTTGATCACGTGGGGCTTGGACCGAGTTACGCGTTGATGAGGCTGCTTAAGTTCCTACCTGATCGCATGGCCATCGCCGCCGAAGCCACGGCGGCACCGGGGTTGGTGTTTCTTGATGAACGTGATCAGGTCATTTCTCCCAAAGGACTTCGCAAAGCCATCGAAGAGTATTTTCCGCAATGGCAAGTTCAGACCGTCACGACCTTGGAGTTAGAGGATGAAAATCATGCCTATCACTTGATCATCGACGAGAAGCACCTCGGCTCTGAACAGTGGAAAGCGGTTACGGAATCCATTTCCGAGTTTCTGAAACAATGAGTCAAAAGCTCACCATGGCTTAAATTGTGCACTGATGAGATCGCTGCAGCGCCGCTGCGGCGGAGGTTAAGTCATGGGATTTATAAATTTACTTTTAATCACCATCATCACAATGGCGGCCGTCGGCCCCGGTGAGTTACCGGATGTCCTGCCCAAACCGGAACGCGAACAGGAAATGGAGCGCCGGCAACTGATGGAATCCAAAGGGGTGAACTCGCGGCCCGGGCCGAAAACCGACGCGCAACTGGCCAAGGAAATTCGCGAGCAGGTACAAAAAGATCCCACCTTATCAACCACGGCGAAAAAGATCGCGGTCAGCGCCACCAACGGCCGGGTCACGATCTCGGGGACCGTCTTAAATGAAATGGAACGCGCTCGCGTGACCAACATCGCCCGAAAAATCGCGGGCGAGGACAACGTGATCACCGATCTCACGGTTCAATGAGGAAAATCATCTATTGCTGAAAATCGTCCTGTGACTCTTCACCTGGCGCCGGACTCTCGCTGGGTTCGGCCGGTTTTTGCGCGGCCGCGGAAATTTGCGTGCTCTCCACGCCGCCGATTTCGATCACCCGATTGGACTCATCAAAGAGCAAAGTGACCCGGGCATTGTCTTCGTCAATATAGGTGTAACGAAACTTGCGGTTTTCAACGATATCAATTCGATCTGGGGCGCCGAAGGACCGCAAGATGTCCGCCTTTTCCATCCCCACCTGAATTTTTCTAAAGGGAGAGGACCGGGCGAGCTGGGTCGGCGCCTTGGATGTCGCGCAGCCTAAAAACGCCGAAGAGGCGACCGCCAACGCGACGGTTATCCCAAAGATCAAACGTCTTTTCATGGAACGATCTTCTCCGCTTGGAAATTTACGGGCAAGGTTCGACGCATCGGTCGGCGACTCACTTGACTGGGCCCGTATATGGACCCGCCCCGGTGCAACAAAAAGTTTCCTGGCCAAGTGAGTCGCGCAATCGATCGTATATTCGGCTCTCATGGTTTTTGCCACGGCC
>JAWLHR010000014.1:0-83663 GCA_041690295.1 Bdellovibrionales bacterium | reverse complement strand
GTTAAAAGCTTTAAATTTTATAGACTTAGATACCTAAATGCTTGTGCTTAGTTGATTTTTGACAATGACCCACCACGAACCGAAGAGAACCAGAGAACCAGAGAACCAGAACCCTATGTGTCCGGAATGGACCCCAACCGAAATTGGTCGGGGAGACAGGATTTGAACCTGCGACCCTCTGCTCCCAAAGCAGATGCGCTACCGGACTGCGCTACTCCCCGATTGGCGAGTCTTATTAATTACCACCTTCTATCGCAGTCGGCGAGAAAAGGCGAAGGCGAAGATTTGATTATTTGGCAAGCAATCTTCGCAATCCCGGCGACTTTAGTCTGACTTTTAATGGATTTTGTGGCCGCTAGAACACAGTTGCAACTCAAGATGTGAGTTTTTGTCTCCCACTTCAATTTGTAGAAAATCTTTTGATCCCCGGCTTTTGACGCGCCCTAATGTGCGGTGGAATTTTTGATTGCAATTTTTCTAAATCGATTTTTAGGATTAGCTAACTGCGTTGTAATGCAACAAACGTCCTGGACGAGTCGAGCACTGCCTCTAGTGATTGACACTGTGAGGAAACCTAGGCACGGACTTTGGACTAGGATACGACAAGGGCAACTTTGAAAACAAAAACGATTTGGGAAAACAACAAAGATAACAACAAAAGGAGTCTCGCAATGAGAAGACTACTCGCAGTCGCGGCGCTCGTGGCGTTCATGCCCACGGCCAACGCGCAAGATACCGGCAAAACCGAATTCAGCACCAACGCTGAACTTCGCGTTCGTTATTTCTTAATGCAAAACCCGGGTGCCAACGAAAAAGAATTTGGCACCAACGGATTCGGCCAGCATCGCTTCAAAGGCGATTTGCACTATAAAGCCAATGAGCAAATCTCCGGACATGCTTCATTGCTTTACAATGGAAATTGGGGCCAACAAGTTGATGGCAATCCGGTCACTGACAATCCCCAATTTTTGAATGTTAATGAAGCTTATCTGCGCTGGATGCCGGTTTCTGAATTGTCCATGCAACTGGGCCGTCAGAACTATGGCTTCGCCGATGGCTTTGTGATGGGCGTCAATGACTGGCAACAAATGCCCTACTCGTATGACGGTCTTCTCTTGAACTGGGAAGCTGAGTTCGGAAAAATTCAATTCTTCGGTTTCAAGCTTCGTGAATTGGATTCGGGTACCCGTCCGTCTCAGCCTCAAACAGCAGGTCATGGTGCTGCAAGCCGCGATCCTGAGCACAATATGTACGGATTGGTGTTCGATCTTAAGTCCAAGCCGGAGTGGCTCAAGACCGTGAACGTTCATTTGATTAAGAATAACGGTGACGCCCTGATTGATGGTAACGGTGCCACGACTATGAATCAGTCCACTGATGGAATCGATGGACTTCGCTACGGCGCTATGCTTGGTTTCGCTTTCGACGCCACTGAACTCAATCTCTGGTATGCCGCTCATGACAGCAAGTTCAAGCGGATCGCCGCTGGTGGTGCAAAGACTGAAATTGATGGCAAAGGCAACATGATGCAGGCTGAACTCGCCCACACGGTTGAGAATTTCATGAACAGCCGCGTCCACTTCCGCTATCACCAAGACAGTGGAAACGACGGAAAAAGCGCCACTGAGAACGGCAATTATGACGCCTTCTTCTACGAGCAGCACAATGCCGCCGGTATGATGGATCTTTTCGGTTGGGGCAACCTTACTTACATGCAGCTCGGCTGGAACTTCAAACCGCAAGACAACACTCAAGTTGGATTGCAGTACTCGATGTTCTCGCGTACAGAGGCCAGCGCCACTTCCGCAACTTACACTCAAGGTTTGTACGGCGGTTTTCTGGACAGCCAGGCTAACGACAAAGACAAACTCGGCGATGAGATCGACCTCTGGGCGACTCACCACTACGATGGTGGCTTGTCAACCACTCTCCGTGTTGGCTACTTCATTCCCGGCGACTATTTCAAAGACGCCAATACCAACAATACGGATGATGCCGTCATGCACATCATGCTCGAAGGTAAAGCCACTTTCTAAGAGTCTGATTCAATTCAGATCCTGAATGGCGAAAGAGCCGGCCCAAGTGCCGGCTCTTTTATTTTTTCGCTCTAAAGATCTGTGGCACAATAAGGTATGGATCGGCTTCTCGCGGTTATACCGAAGAATCTTCTCGCCTTCGTGGCGATTGTCGGTGGAATCCTCTTTATTGTCTTTTCGCAACCGCCGCACACCATCTGTGATTCGCAACTGGAAGTGATTCGTGAATCGCAAAAGCTCTTCCTTTATACCGATCCAAAAACAAAAAAGATCAAAACCACGCGATATGAAACATTGAGAGATCATTGTCGCGCCACCAACTCTCCGGGCGGCTGTTATGAACTTTTTCAGGAAGTTAAAATCTTTCTTACTGATTTGGATTCAATCACACAGGAATGCACGACCGCAGCCGGGCGCATCTCTAAACATAAAGATGTACTTTGGGAAATCACAGAAATGCTCGTTCGAATGGCCTGGGGTGAAAAAGCACCTGAGGCCTATCACGCCAAATTCGGTTGGCTGGATACGGCGGATATATCCCTATTCTGCCGCCTTAAAGCCCGCATTGAATCTTTTTATGGAGCGGACGCATGGGTTCAGTTCCGTGAGAAAATGATGCGGGAATTGCCAGGAGCCAAAGATTTGCCGCGTAACCAAGTGTGGGACATGTCGCTTCTTTCCGTAAATTGCGCTAGATATCCCTAAATGCAGAGAAAGGATTTTCTCGTTTTCCTGGGACTCGAAATTCTGGCCGTCATATGGGCGGGTACGGTTTTTCGATTGTTCGATTCGCGGCTGCTCGCGGGGTTTCTCGCGGGGACCTACTTTATCGGTTTCGGCGTGTTCGTTTTGTGGCGAATGCTGGCCAGCAGGGAATTCAAACGTCTATTTTCATTTTATCCGCTTCTGGTTCATCTTTTTGTGATTTCAATTCCCATGATGGTCGCGCGGTTCTTGAATACCGAACAGGAATTTTCCACCATTCGCATCTGGGGAATGGAAGGACCACAGTTTCACCGGCTTTCCACGATGGTGTTTTTGGTCCTGATATTGGCCACGGTCTTGGATCTGATTCGCTATTGGCGTCGGACAAAATAAAAAAGGGCATTCACCATGCCCTTTTTTATAAATCTTTAAAGCTTAGAAGATTACTCGATTGAGAACGGCTTCGGCGAGATGATCTCCGGCCGGTCGAAGTTATCGTAAGCTTCAGTGCCATTGGGGAGCAAAGCCAGCGAGCGGGCCTTGCGAATCGCAGCGGCCACTTTTTTCTGCTGGGCGGAGCTCAATTTACTGATGCGTGAGGGGACGATTTTTCCGCCTTCCATAATGAAGCGGGACAGAGTCACCGGGTCTTTGTAGTCAAAATTAAAATCCGCAGGGTAGTCGGGGCGAAATTTGGAGCGGTAGTTCTTTTTAAGGCCCTTTTCGCCACTGTCGCGGTCCGTATCCTGTGCTCGATCCGAGTGTTTTTCCATTGCTATTCACCTTTTCCCTGTAAAGCCACGTAGATATATTACGCTTTTAGGTTGCCAACAAGTGTCTTTTTCCACTATAGAACCCTTTTTGCTCTTACATTCCTCACTTGGAGTCTTTATGCCTCGCTGTGAACTGACTGGCAAAGCGCCTGAAGTTAAGAATTTGGTGAGCCATTCGAACATCAAAACTAAATCCGTGGCCTTGCCAAATGTCCAACAAAAACGCTTATTTAGTCCACTTTTGGGGCGGATGATCAGCCTTAAGCTCGCCGCTTCCACGATCCGCTCGATCGATCACGTGGGCGGACTCGACAAGTTCATTCTCAATCAACCGGATAATAAGCTCTCCAAACGGGCCATGAGTTTGAAGACCCGTATGTTGCGGAAGTTGAGAAAGCCCAAGGGAGCCTCAAAAAGAAAGAAAGCGGAGTAAACCATGGCGATGAAGTTAAAAATTAAAAAGGGTTCGACCGTTCAGGTCATCGCCGGTGCGGAAAAAGGCAAAAAGGGCACCGTTTTGGAAGTCGTTCCGGGCCGCATGATGGTTCGAGTTCAAGGTATACGGATTCAGACACACTTCGATAAGAAGGAAGGCCTTCTCAAGAAAGAGGGACTGATCCATTACTCCAACTTGAAACTGGTGGAGGCACCCGCCGCGCAAAAGAAGGCTGAAAAAACTAAATCAAAGTCTGGATCTGCAAAAAAAGTCTCCACTTAGGCCCAAATTTTGCCGATACCTGAAGTAGGGAGAATTTTGTTTTGATTAAGGGCCTGATTTTTTTCAGCTTAATGGCTCCTGCATTCGTCTTAGCGCAAGGCGCCGTTGAAGTTGAAAATAAGTCCTATTGGATGTGCCGGTATCGAAAAGAAGTTCGGACAATACGTGTCCACGTCGATAGCGAAGGCATGTGTTCCACCTTTTATTCCAAGTTCGGTTCGGAAAAGATGATCGGCTCCGGGCGCCATTTGGAAAGCTGTAATAAGTTTCTTGAGAACGTGCGCACCAATCTTGAAAAATCCAATTGGGCTTGTAAGGACATCACCAACACGCGGATGACCGCGAGCACTCCGGCGGAAAAGCCACGGGAATAATGTCCAATTCCAAACCAAATTTGATGATAGCGATTTCACAGCTGACCTCTGTGGATCGGGTGGAAGAAAATCTGGCCACGGTTTTGGCCCACATCAAAACCGCCGCTGAACAGGGCGCTCAGCTGATTGTTTTCCCGGAGAACACGATTTACATGCGCCTCGATTCCAGTAAACCCCTTCAGGCGCTTGAACTCAGTGGTGAGGAGTTTCGCCGTATCGAGATGGCCGCCAAAGATCATGGTTTGCATGTGCTATTGACGACACCGATAAAAGGCGAGGCGGGAAAAGCCAAGAACGCCACACTCTATTGGTCACCGGGCCAACCGGCCAAGGTTGTGTATTCAAAGATCCACCTTTTTGATGTTGAAGTTGATGGAGCGCCGCCGGTCCGCGAGTCCGATCATTTTTGGCCCGGAGAAAAGCCTGAGACTTTGGAGATCCTGGGATGGCGTTTCGGCCTGAGTATCTGTTACGACCTTCGCTTCGCCGAGCTCTACGCCCATTATGCGGGAGTTGTGGATGCGATCCTCATTCCTTCCGCTTTTCTGGTGCCGACAGGTGAAGCGCATTGGAATGTGCTTATCCGCGCGAGGGCGATCGAGAATCAGGCCTTTGTCATCGCTCCGGCGCAAACCGGTGCGCACAGGTCGGAGACCGGTGCGGTTCGCAAAACCTATGGGCATTCCATGGTCGTGGACCCATGGGGCCGAGTTTTACTGGATGAGTCAGGTGGACCAGGTGTTAAGACTGTGGAACTTCAAGCTGATCTTATAGCGAAGGTTAAAAAACAAATTCCCATGCACTTCCACCGCCGTTTGAAATCGTGATAAGCTGAACTCACACTGGTGAGGATCAAATGAAATTCATAGCGGCTATCCTAGTTTTCTTTTCATTGAGTCTGTCGGCCGACGAAGGGCTTGAAATCGACCGTGACCCGGCGGGTTCTTTGATCCCGCCGACCAAGCGAAACTACCCCGGCGGCGCGGATGAGGAAGACCTTCGCGTTCTTTCGGAAGTGCCCGAAGCGGTTTTGTATACGGACACCCGATCCATCCAGAAAGAAGTTTATAAAGCTCTCTATAATCAAGAACTCAAGGATGTGAGACAAGACGAGCCCTCGGAAGAGTGATGGCGAGGTTTTTGGCCGTCACATCGCGTGGTCTCAGCGAACCCCTGGCCGCCGAACTCAAAGAGCTAGGCTTTGAAAAATGCAGGCCAAGGGGTGATGCCGTCGAAGTTGAATGCCTTTGGAATGATCTTTATCGGCTGCACCAGTCCCGGCTGGCGACCCGGATTTTAAAACCTTTGATCGAGTTCATCGCCTATAATGAGGACGATCTTTATTACGGAATCTTGCGAAAACATGATTTCACCTCCTACATCGAATTGAATCAAAACTTCCGGATCGAGGCCCATGTGCGGGATCATCATAAACTTCGCGATCAGCGTTTCGTGGCGATGAAGGTGAAGGATGCGGTGGCCGATCAATTCCGAAATAAATTCGGCGGTCGGCCTGATGTGGGTCGTGAAGATGATGTTGATTTGAAAATCGTCGTACGGGTTGTGGGCCCCAAGGTGTCCGTGGCCTTGGATCTGACGGGAGAGCCGCTTTCCAATCGCGGCTATCGACTTGAAACGGGACTCGCGCCTTTGAGGGAAAACGTGGCGGCGGGCATGGTTCGCCTCTCCGGATGGACGCCGGCTCAGCCGTTAGTTGATCCGTTTTGCGGATCGGGAACCATTCTCATCGAAGCGGCGCTGATCGCCACAGGACGAAACCCATTGTTGCAGAAACGGCGGTTTTTATTTGAACGGCTAAAAATATTCAAAGACAAATCGCGACCTTCGTTCGTTCCTTCGGAACCGTCTTCAGTTCAACCCCGGTTATTCGGTTACGATGCCGATGCGAAGGTGATCGCCAAGGCGAGACAAAACGCTCGAAATGCCGGCGTTGAAAAACAGATCATTTTCGAACAACGAGCGGTCAAAGATTTGGCGGCGCCTTGCGTGGAAAGTGGAGTTCTTCTCACCAATCCTCCGTATGGGGAGCGGCTTGATGATGTGGAGAAGGCCAAAGCCACCTTCAATGAATTCTCTCAAACACTGAAGCGGGAATTTAAAAACTGGGACGCCTGGATTCTCAGTGGCAACCGCGAATCCATCCAGGGTTTAAGACTCAAAGCCACGCGCCGGATCCCTCTTTGGAACGGCCCCATAGAATGTCGCCTGCTGCACTATTCGATTCGGTGACGCGGTTTAAGCCAAAGATAAAGAACGGTCGGTAATATGGCGATCGCCGCTTGGATGGCCCGGATTTCCGTGTCCGCATCGATCCGCGCATAAACATACTCACCGAGAGCCCAAACCAATCCGATCAGCAATTGCCTTGAGGCCATGATCAAGGCGGAATTACTCTGATTGGAAACTTCGAACCAGGTCACGTCGATAGCCGAACGAATCAATGCGTAAGCCACAAAGAGAAGTGAAAACGCGAAAATTAGAACGTAAATGCTTTCGGACTGTCCGAGTGCGAGCAAGGCGATTGGGAGAACTGGCAGTGCCATAAGATACCGACTTGCGGACTGACTTTTCTTTTTAACGGTGTTCGCGAGGTAAATCCCGCCCACCCCATAAAGTAAAGCGTAAAGGGTTAAGGTCAGGCCGTAGCCACCATATCCGGCGAAATATTTTTGGCCGTATTCGACCAATAACAGATTGGTGCCGCCCAGGGCGCATGCCAAAAAAAACTCGGCCAAAAACAACCAACGGCGCTCGCCGGAAACCAAGACGGAGAACGAGAAAAATTGGGTCGAACGGTCCGGTGGCTTCAATTTCGCGGGTATCGATAAAAAAAGAAGCGCGCCGACCGCCGAAGTCGCCGCATCAAGAATGGCCAGCCAATATACGTTGTCCGGGTTGAAGATCGAGAAAATTAGAAAAACACCGGCCAAGCCATAGCTGATCTGGCTGATGAGATTCGTGATCACGAGAACGGATTTGCTGCTTTCGGAGTCTTTCTCCATCTCCTTCAGCCAGTGGAAGCGCACGATCAATATCAATCCGCCCAACAAACCCTTAAAACAAAGGACGGGAGACAGAAGTGAGCCCAACTCAAAAAAATAAGCCAGCACGATCAAAGCGGAAAGAAGGACGTTGAGCGCTTCGGATGAAGCCGCCACGATCCGGTTTGAGGCGCGATTGGTTATTGGAGCTCCGAGTACGGACGAAAGGATGAAGCCCAACCTATACCAAAAATAAAACGCTCCGATTGAGGCTAACGTCAGTCCGATGTGGCTGGCGATCAGTGGCAAGTTGGCTGTCAAAAGCACGCCGGGAGTTGCTGAGACAATCGCTTGCGAAATAAACCGGCGCGACGGATCGCGAGGCTTGGGTAGGGAATGACTCATGGATTCAGGATGCAGCGTGAAAAGAACATTTGGGAGAAGTTTTTGATTTTGCTGTGTAATTGAAAGTAAAGGTAAACCATGGGAAGTTTAATTCTATCCTTTTTTCTGTTGGCATCACAACAGGCAATGCCGAAAACGAGCCCGCGAGATGCACGAATTAAGAACAAAACATTAAGGATTGGTGTCACGATAATTCCAAAATCTCTGGATCCAAGCGAGGCGTGGTACTCAAGCCATTACATGATCATGCAACTTCAATATAAATCATTGATCAGGTACAGTGATCGCGGCCGGTTTATGAGCAATCTTGCTCAAAGGTGGACGGTCTCGGAAGACGGAAGAACATATACGTTTTGGCTCGATAAAAATGCAAAATCTCACTCCGGAAAACCTATTAAAGCCGATGACGTCATTTGGAGTCTTTCCCGTCAACTGTGGTCTAACTCCAATTCAATCTTAGGTACCTACCTGGGAGCCTTGCTGGATGGCCCGAGTCAGTTGAAAGACAATGAATTTTCTCCAGCTATTACGAAATTGAGCGATCACGCGGTTAGGTTTCGCCTCAAGGTGCCAACACCCGAACTTCTTCACGTCCTTTCGATGGCGGGCCTCGCGATTATGCCGAAAGGAACTGGAAACTTTTCTAGTCCCGACGGGACTGGACCGTTCCAAGGGACTTGGGACAAAGAACGTTCTATGTGGCGTTTTGTTCGCTCAAACAACGCGGATAAAAGTGTCCGTGCAAATACGATTGAGATCGCTTCATTCGGCGGACTCGAGGATGGACTGCGAAAACTGCGAAATGAAGAATTGGATGTGCTGCTGGGCGCCTCGGTGGGAGAGGTTTCGGCATTGAAAGATCTGGACAAGGGTATTGAAGTGATTCGAATCGGCAGCCTTACTTATGCCCATCTTTTTGTGAATCTTGAAGGTGTCCTCGGAAAGTATGATGAGCGAAAGCGCATTTATCAGATTATAAATGAAGTAAAGAATAAATATCCCAAATCCAGCGATTTTTTCAAGCCGCTATATACTTATTTGCCGAAAGGAATTCTACCAAACGAGTACTACCAACGAGGTCAGCTGCGTGCGCAGGGATCACCATCCGAGCGGAAACCTTCAAGAAAAATTCGTATGGTCCTCTTCAGTGACTGGATTCCTAGCGGCTTCTCAGGTCATCTAAAGGACACCATGTCTAAATGGGGAGTTCAAGCGGACCTTCGTATTGTTCCCAGGAGTCAGATCCTCACGGAACTTAAATCGAAAAACTATGATTTGATCATGGGTGCTTACTGGAATTACCCCGATCCGATGGGCTTTATGGATCCGTTGCGCGAAACATCGAGAATCAAATTCGGCGTATTTCCCACTAAAAATTTGTTCGCTCGATTGAATTCGGTTCTTGTGAATCCGAGCGGGAATCGGGAAAGCAGGTTGGGTGAGGTACTTTCTGATTTCGAGGATCAATTGTTGGTCATGCCGCTTTTTCAGTTGGATTTGCCCATAGTAAAAGCAACTCAAGTACACACTCCTCCAACCAACCCATTTCAGCCAGAAGTTGAGCTTTGGAAATTCTCATGGAAGTAGATTTGTTCGGACGGTTAAAACGGGTTCTTAACGGATTATTCGCGGAAAACGAGACTGGGATACGGCATCGCGCTCTTTTGTTCATTTTCGGTTACTCATTTCTGATCTTACTTCTTTTTTCGGTCGTCTCGGTGGCTATTTTGCTCTCCAGTCTAAAAGAGGAAGGTTCGCGCCAAATTGATTCTTATGAAAAGTTGTTTACCGCTTACGTCACTCAAGATGTGCTCGTGGGTCGCTATGATGAACTCTTTCGCAAATGTCGAGAGAGTTTTGAGAATACCAGAGTGAGCAGATTGTTGATGGAGAATCCTTCCGGGGTGAAGATATGCGATTTTGGGGCCGAAAATCATGTCTCGTCCTCCGCCGTTCGTGAGGCCTTAGTCCATTTCGACGAGGAAAAGCATTTTCCGGCGATGCGAATTCAATTGGGATTCGATTCCCTTGTTCCCCAACGCCTAGTTAATCGAAGCGCGATTTTGATCCTAACGTTCGGCCTTTTCCTGTTCGTGCTATCATTTGCCGTTTCCCGGGTGGTGGTCCGGCGTTTTTTTTCGCCCGCTTGAAATTTTACGCGAATCCTTGGAGAGCGCGGACCTTCATCAAATTCGGACCTCGGCGGACGAGGTGGGAAGGCAGGGAAACCGGGATATTCGCAGTTTTGCGAAGTCGGTTGGAGGATTGGCTAAGTCTCTGATCGACTATCAACACCGTTTGTTGGCGCGCGAGCGTTTGGTCGCTTTCAGCACGATTGCCACTCAAGTGGCCCACGACATACGCTCTCCGTTGACCGCGCTAACAATGCTAACTCAGAAAATGGAAGGTGTACCGGAGTCTCAGAGAGCTCTTTTGAAAGACGCACCTCAAAGGATTCAGGACATCGCCAACGATCTCCTCCGGCGCCATAAGATCACGAATGACGCTGATTTGGCCGAGGAAGAATTAAAAGCTCCGGTGCCGGTGGCCGGTCTAATTGAGGCGATTGTCGCTGAAAAACGGATTCAATTGCGGGATCGAACTATCGAGATAAACGCCCGTATTGATGAGGGATCTTCAGACGCCGTCGTTTTTGTGGATGGGTCAAGGATTAAACGTGTTCTTTCGAACATAATCGAAAACGCGATTGAAGCCATAGAATCGGCCGGGCTGATCACGGTAGCGAGTGAGGTCGCGGATCGAAAGGTTCGAATTCAAATCCGTGATGATG
The DNA here is from genome assembly GCA_041690295.1 of Bdellovibrionales bacterium. GTDB lineage: Bacteria > Bdellovibrionota > Bdellovibrionia > Bdellovibrionales > UBA1609 > JALHOQ01. Next base: position 72,859 of record JAWLHR010000014.1, on the reverse strand, counting down.
GCAAGGGTATGGATAAAACGGTTCTGGCCAATGTCTTCAAGAGAGGATGGACCTACGGAAAAACGGGCGGGAACGGATTAGGTTTGTCTTACGCCAAGGACGTCATTGAGTCTCATAACGGCCGAATCGAGATCCAAAGCGAAGTCGGCCAGGGCACGATTGTCATGATCGAATTGCCGCGCGCCGATTAACCGGGCCGACTCACTCCCCCAATTTCGAAAAGTCCAGACGCGGGAAGAGAGGTTCACCTTTAGTGATGGGGGCGCCCGGTTTTAGCGCGGGCCAGGTGGAGAGATCGTTCCAGGTGGCGCTTTCGCAGCCGATCCGTTTTAAAAGCTCCGCCGATTTATCCGGGATCACCGGTGAAAGTAAGACGGCGGCGATTCGCAAAACTTCGAGAGTGACGGCGAGGACATGACCGGCCTCGGCCAGGTCGGTTTTGGCCAGCTTCCACGGCGCTCGTTCTTCCATGTATTTGTTGTTCAGGGTCAGAACGTGAACGATATGTTCAAGCGCCGCGCTCGGACGGAAATCCTCGATCTCTTTTTTCACAAGGGCCGGAAGTTCCAGACTCTTTCTTTTCAGCTCTTCCGCCAGTGTGTCGTTGGAGCGGAGTTCCGGCATTTTTCCGCCGAAGAATTTTTCCACAAGGTTCGTACTCCGGCTCAAGAGGTTGCCGAGATTGTTCGCCAGTTCCGCGTTCACGCGCGACTGGACCAGCTCGAGTGAGAAAGGCGCGTCGTTGCCTAAGTGGATGTCACGGGTCAAAAAGTATCTCAGCTCATCGAGGCCGATGAGATCACGGATGGCTACCGGATCCACCACGTCGCCTTTGGATTTGCTCATTTTTCCTTGATCGCGATTGAGAATCCAACCATGCGCGAACAAGGTTTCAGGAAGCGGAATCTCCAGCGCCATCAGCATGGTGATCCAGTAAACCGAATGGGTGGTGAGAATGTCTTTGCCGAGAAGGTGCACCGGCGGCCACCACTTTTTAAATTCTTCTTCACGCCCTTTTTGGCCGTAACCGACGCCGGTGGCGTAATTTAATAAGGCGTCAAACCAAACGTAGGTCACGTATTCGCGATCAAAAGGAATTTCGATACCCCAAGACAGGCGGCTTTTGGGGCGACTGATGCACAAGTCTCCCAGCGGTTGGCGCAAAAATCCCAAGACCTCATTACGGCGGAAATCAGGGAGGATGAATTTCGGATTGGCGTTGATGTGATCGATCAGGCGCTGCTGATACTTGGACATCCGGAAGAAGTAACTCTTCTCGCGGATTTTGCTGACCTCACTACCGGTCGGCGCCTTGCCATCGACCAATTCCTTTTCGGTATAAAAGATTTCATCGGAGACCGAATACCAACCTTCATAGGTGTCGGCGTAAATTTCGCCTTTGTCGTAGAGTCTCTGCAGGCAATCCTGAACGACTCGCACGTGATAATCGAAAGTGGTGCGCATGAATAAATCATTCGCAATTCTCAATTCCGCCCAGGTCCTCTTGAAGTTTTCGGCCATCTCATCGCAGTGCTGTTGGGGACTAACGCCGCGCTTCTCGGCGGCCTGCTGCACTTTTTGTCCGTGCTCGTCGGTGCCGGTGAGAAAGAAGGTGGGCTCGCCGAAAAGCCGGTGATAGCGACTCAAGACATCGGCCATGATGGTGCAATAGGCCGTTCCCAAATGAGGCTTATCATTGACATAGTAAATCGGAGTCGTGATGTAAAAAGACTTCATCTGTTCACCTCATCGCCGGCGCCCAGAAATCGACGCAATTGTTTCAAGACCTCAGGAAGCTTTTTGTAAGCGGCTCGAGCCCGCATCTCCGACGCCAGGTCTTGCAACGGGAAACCGCCGTACTGACCTGGTTTAAGAACCGACTTCGAGACGCCCGAAAGGCCGGCCAGTTGGACGCGATCGCCGATTTCCAAGTGACCGGCAATCGTTGTGCGTCCGCCGATCACGCAATAGCTTCCGATCTTCACCGAGCCCGCCGCGATCACACCCCCGGTGATCACTGTGTTGCGGCCGATCTGGATGTTATGACCGAAATGGCAATGATTATCGATTTTGGTGCCGGAGCCGATCCGGCTATCCAAGAACGTGCCCCGGTCGATCTGCACGTTCGCGCCGATATGGACGTCGTCTTCGATCACCACGCGCCCGTAATGGATAATCCGGTGATGGTTGAAGCCTTCATCCTGCGCGTACCCAAAGCCTTCGCTTCCGATCGTGGTGTTGGGATGAATTTCGCACCGATCTCCGATCTGGCAGCTATGGCCGATAAAAACAAGAGGATGAATCTGGCAATCGGCGCCGATTTTCACTCCCGGCTCAATCACCGCGTTGGCGCCGATACGGGTGCGATCGCCGATCTCGCACTCGTCGCCGATCACGGCACCAGGTCCGATGATACATCCCGAACCGATTCGGGCTTTGGGCGAAATCACGGCCTTGGGGGAGATGGCCTCACCCGCCACCGGCTGGTGATGTTTGGTTATGGGGAAAAACTTCTGGCTGATACGGGACATGCACAAGGGAATGTGTTTGGAGCTTAACACCACCGGGGCGGTGGCCGGGATCCGGTGAATGAGATCCGTGTGAATCAACCAAATTTGTGAATTCGAAGACAATGCGGAGTCCAAGTGGTCTGGTTTAGAGGCGAAAATCAGATCATTCCGCCGTGCGGTGGAAGGATCGCTGATCCCCTCGATCTCGCGGTTCAAATCCCCGCGTACCAGATTTATAAGATCCGGAAAATTTTCCACTATTTCACGCACTTGAATTGCCATAGTCGGATCCTGTTCCGGCCATCATCGGGGCCGACCGAATGCGGAAAAACCCACTCGAAGCAAGGCTTTGCATTCGTTCATGCCACTTTCAGACCTAGCCTTTCAAGGAATTTTGCGGTAGTACCTGTCTTTTTGACATGGAGATCGCATGGCGCAAAAAACGAAAAATGCGGCCAAAGTCGCACCATCCAAATCTGTGGCAAAAAAGGCAAAGGCTCAAAAAGCGGTGGTAAAGCCTAAATCGGCTCCCAAGGCGGTAAAGGCCGCCAAGGCCAGTCCGGCGGCACCCGTCGCCGTGAAGGGGCGTAAGGTGACGCCGGCGAACATCGCGAAAGCGAAACAGGCGCTCAAGAAGGCCCGGCCGGAGGCGGCGGCCAAGCCAATGAGAACCCGTAAGATTTCAGTCGACGTGGATCCCAATGAAGCCACTTCCGCTTTGGCCCAAAAGTGGTCCACATTGTTCAAAAAGTCCCAGCAGATTGAATCCAAACCCTACAATATGAAGTCATCTTTCGAAGAGAAGACGGCCATTGTTCATAAAATATTGGGATGGGGATACATTTTGGCCAATCGCAATGATCGTTTGGAAGTTTTGTTTAAAGATGGCATAAGATATCTGATATCGAATTATAAACCGTAAGGTAATTGACGAATGGCCAAAGACGATCTTGCACAACTTGACGGACAAGTGGTGGATGCCGCCGCGGGGGGTATCTATAAAGTGAGACTTGAAAACAATGTGGAAATCTCGGCCAAGTTGTGTGGAAAAATGCGGAGATTCAACATCCGCGTCGTGGTGGGCGACAAAGTCACGGTCGGCGTTTCACCTTATGATCCCACCCACGGTTTGATCATGTACCGCCACAAGTGAATTCAACACAAAGTATGCCGGCACTCACAGATTACATCGCCAAGCGGGTTCCCGGAGTTCAGGTTAAGTCCATCAATGCCGTTTTAGCATTGCATAGCGAGGGCGCGACCGTTCCGTTCATGGCTCGATACCGCAAGGAAAAAACAGGAAATTTGGACGAAGTTCAAATCCGCCAGATTCTCCAGGCCTTTGAAGATCACAACGAGATCGTTCAGCGTCGGGAGTTCATTCTTAAAGAAATTGAGAAGCAGGGGAATCTCACCGCGGAGCTCAAGGCCTCCCTCGAAAATTCCTGGGATTTGAGCGAAATCGAGGAAATCTACCGGCCCTACAAGAAAAAGAAAAAATCCAAGGCCACGCTGGCCCGCGAGGCGGGACTGGCGCCGCTGGCGGATTGGATCTGGGCGCTCAGCCACAATGAGCTTAAAGACGAAACCACTTTGGAAGTGAAAGCCAAGGAGTTCATTTCCGCGGCCAAGGGATATGCGACTTATGAAGAAGTTTTGCGGGGTGCCCAGCATATCATCGTCGAAAAGCTTTCGAACGACAGCCGGCTGCGGGCGTTGGTGCGTGATGAAATCTACAACCGCGGAAAATTGAAATCCACGCGGACGCCGGAGTTCAAGGCCCATTCGAAATATGAGATGTACGCCGATTATTCGGAAGCCATTAAAAGTCTGGATTCAAAAAAGGCGTCACATCGATACCTGGCGCTTCGCCGGGGATGGCAGGAAGGTGAGTTGAAAGTCACGGTCGAGTGCGATGAAAGCGCTTTGCTCGCCGAGTTCGAAAAGGCCGCCATCAGCACTGAATCGCAAGCCACGGAATTCATGAAAGCCGCCGCGAAAACCGCTTTGACGGTGCATGTGATCCCGTCGATCACCAATGAAATTCATAGCCACCTTAAAGAGCGCGCGGATCTGGATGCCATTAATGTCTTCGCCGAAAACGTGCGCCGCTTGTTGATGGCCTCTCCCTTTGGCGCCAAAACGGTTTTAGGTATCGACCCCGGCATCCGCACCGGATGTAAAATGGCGCTGATTGACCGCACGGGTCACTTTGTTTCCCACACGGTTTTGCATATCCAGGGTGATGATGCGAAAGAAAAATCCAAGGCTCTGCTCGCTGAAACCTTACAGAAAATCAAGATCGAAGCCATCGCCGTGGGCAACGGCACCGGCGGCCGCGAAGCGGAAGCCTTCATTCGATCCATCCTGAAGGAGATCGGACAGGATGTGCCGGTGATCATGGTCAGCGAATCCGGCGCCAGTGTTTACTCGGCTTCTGAAATCGCGCGCGAAGAGTTTCCCGATTTGGATTTGACCGTGCGGGGAGCGATTTCGATCGCCCGCAGGTTGCAGGATCCGCTGGCGGAACTGGTGAAAATCGAACCGAAGAGCATCGGCGTTGGTCAGTACCAGCATGATGTGAACCAGTCGCGACTGAAAAAATCATTGCATGAAGTGGTGGAGTCCTGCGTGAACCAGGTGGGTGTTGATCTGAACACCGCCTCGGAATCTTTGCTTCAATATGTGTCGGGGATCGGTCCCGCGCTGGCGCGCAATCTCGTTGAGTACCGTAAGACCAACGGTTTATTCAAAGAGCGGGATGAATTGTTAAAGGTTTCGCAGTTTTCTTCTAAAACGTTCGAGCAGGCCGCGGGATTTTTAAGAATTCAGGATGGAAAAGTGGCTTTGGATCGGACGGGAATTCACCCTGAGCGATACTCAGCCGTGCGGGAAATGGCTCAGGAAGTCGGCGTGACGGTTTCGGGATTGATGGGGCCGGGCGCTGAGAAGTTGAAACCCCTGCGTGAGAAATGGTCCAAACTGATCGGTGAATTCACCTTCGACGACATAATTAAAGAGTTGGAAAAACCGGGCCGCGATCCGCGCGACCCCTTTAGGATCTTCCAGTACCGTGATGACATTCATGAGCTGAAGGATTTGAAGGAAGGGATGATTTGCCCGGGCCTTGTGACCAACGTCACTAACTTCGGCGCATTTGTCGATATCGGCGTCCATCAGGACGGTCTGGTTCATATTTCGGAGTTGAGCCATGATTTCGTCGATGATCCCCGGCAGGTTGTTAAACCGGGCGATCAGGTGCAGGTCAAAGTTTTGGCCGTGGATCTCGATAAGAATCAGATCTCGCTCACCATGAAGTTGACGGAAAAACCGAAGCCCGAACCGAAGCCGCGGCCCCAAGCCCAAGCGCAAGGGAAAACGAAGGGCAAGGGCAAAAAAGGCGACAAACGTGGTCCGTCCGGCCAGAAGCCCGCGCCGCAAAAACGTCCGGAGAAAAAACCGTTCAACAATCCGTTCGCCGCGCTCTCAGCCCTTAAGGGCGAGTAGCCGATCGGCGATTTGGCAAAAACCTTCGGCCTCCAACCCTTCCGCCACATAGGCGGGTTGGTGCTTGAGCCGGGAAACGAAACCCCTGATATTGGCGACCGCGAAGGAATTAGGAAAAAACGCGAACATCGGTTCGTCGTTGGGCGAGTCGCCCGCGAAGGCGCAAAAAGATTTCATTTCATCGGGGGAAAAGGAAAATTGTTCGCTTAAATACCGCCGGCAGGTCGTCACCTTGTCATGCTCGCCGAACCAGCCGTTGACGTGAATGTTTGAAACTTTGGCTTGGGCTCCATGTTTGCGAAATATGGCCACTATTTTGTCGATGGCGGATTCCGGGAGCGGCTTCACGTCTTCGCGGAAATCAATCGCCAAGTCTTGCACTCGGCAAAATTGATCCGAAGCCACGGCGGCGCCCGGAATTTCTTTTAAAACTTCATCGCGGATCAGGCGAAGTTTCTTTTTTCCCGCCAGACGCTCACTTCGCGATTGCGCGAATTGCCGCCGCATCTTTTGGCCATCGAAACGAAAGTAGAAAGCGCCGTTTTCGCCCACCACCCCGTGGACCGGCCAAAGTCGTGCGATCAATTCGCACCAACCAGCCGGACGTCCAGTTACGGGAATCACCGCGATTCCGGCGTGATGGAGTCGTTCCAATCGATCATAACTGCGCGCGGGCAGGCGTCCCGAATCGGTTAAAGTCCCATCAATATCGGTAAAAAGCACACGAACTGTCCGGGAATTGAAATCTTGAAGCGGTTTCATACCGGACCATCGCACACAACACAGAAGCATTGAGTCAAGAGAAAAGGATTGAAAGATATCCGCAATGAGTCCATTTCTAAATCAATATGTCCAAAGCCACAGCCAAAAAATTAGTCATTGTCGAGTCACCGACCAAAGCCAAAACGATCCGCAAGTTCCTCGGGAAAGAGTACACGGTGGAATCGTGCATGGGTCACGTACGTGACCTTCCGCAGTCGGCGAAGGAAATTCCGGAGAAGTACAAAAAAGAAAAATGGGCCAACCTGGGTGTGAACGTCGATGACAGTTTTACTCCTATATATTGTGTACCCAAAACCAAAACTCGTATCGTCAAAGCGCTGAAGGAGAAATTGGCTGACGCTGAGGAATTGATTCTCGCGACTGATGAAGACCGCGAAGGGGAAAGTATCAGCTGGCATTTGGTGGAAGTCTTGAAACCGCGGGTTCCGGTGAAGCGAATGGTATTTCATGAGATCACGCGGGAAGCGATTCAGGAAGCTCTCACCAAATTCAGGGACATTGATGACGATCTCGTGCGGGCCCAAGAGGCGCGCCGGATCCTCGACCGGCTCGTGGGTTATTCGATTTCGCCCTTGTTATGGAAGAAGGTCACGTACGGATTGTCCGCGGGCCGGGTGCAATCGGTGGCGGTCCGGCTGATCGCCGAACGGGAACATGAAAGACTTCGATTCAAAAAGGCCAAGTACGCCAGCATCACCGCGACCAATGAAAAAGAGGGCGTTGAGTTCGAAAGCCGGGCGTTTCTTCTTGATGGCCGTCGTGTGGCCACGGGAAAGGATTTTGACAGCGAAACCGGTCAGCTGGCGGAAGACAAAAAATCCAGCGTGATCTGGCTGCGAAAGCCGGAAGCCGATAAATGGGTCGAAAAGCTCCAAGGTAAAGAGTGGGTCGTCGACGAAGTTGAAGAAAAACCCATCTCCCGTAAACCGGCGCCGCCGTTTATCACGTCCACATTGCAGCAGGAAGCGAACCGAAAGCTCGGGTATTCATCCCGCGAGACAATGGAGCTGGCGCAAAAGCTTTATGAACGCGGATTTATCACTTACATGCGTACTGATTCACCCAATCTTTCGGCTCAGGCCATTCAAGCTTCACGGGCGGCGATTCAAAGTTTGTTCGGCAAGGAATATTTGCCCGCCGAACCTCGGGAATACTCGGCCAAAAAAGCGAAAGGCGCGCAAGAAGCTCACGAAGCCATCCGACCCGCCGGAACTCAATTTCAAACTCCGGAGGAGACCGGTCTCAGCGGCGGATTGTTGAAGCTTTATGAATTGATTTGGAAGCGCACCGTCGCCAGTCAAATGAAGAATTCGGAACAAAAACAAGTGAGCGTGAAGTTCAAGGTGGGAGATGCCGTGTTCGCCGCTTCCGGTTTGACGGTTGAGTTCCCTGGCTTCCTGAAGGCTTACGTCGAAGATCAGGAAGAGGACGCGCAGGAAGAAAAAGAAGTCCGCTTGCCTAAGCTGAAGGTCGGAGATCGCGTTAAAGTCCATAAGTTCATGACCAATGAACATGAAACCAAGCCCCCGGCTCGCTACACGGAAGCTTCTTTGGTGCAGACCATGGAGCGTGAAGGCATCGGTCGTCCTTCAACTTACGCCACGATCATCAGCACCATTCAGGATCGGGGATACGTACGCAAAGTCGGGAACGCATTGGTGCCCACCTTCACCGCCTTGGTGGTGTCGAAACTTTTAAAGAACTATTTGCCGGATTACGTGGACCTTGGCTTCACCAGTGAGATGGAGCGAAAGCTGGATGACATCGCTCACGGCGAGATGGATTTCGTGAAATATCTTTCGTCCATATATTTCGGCCAGTCCGGTTTGAAAGCTCAGATCGAGCGCCAAGAAAAAGCCATCGACGCCGAAGAGTCGCGATCCATTAAACTTGAAGGATTGGAAGAGCTGAACTTCCGCATCGGGAAGTACGGGGCGTATGTCTGTCGTGAAGAAGGCGGTAAAGAGATCTGCGCCTCATTACCCGAGACCCAGATCCCGGGAGATATGACCAAGGAAGCGGCCAACAAGCTGATTGATCAGAAAATCAACGGGACGGATGCGCTTGGCAAGGACCCGAAAACCGGTTTGCCGGTTTATGTCTTATCCGGCCGCTATGGCCCCTATGTGCAGTTGGGCGATAATGACTCCGACCAATTGAAACGGATGGCGATTCCCGCGACTTTGAATCCCGAAGAGATCAAGCTCGAACAAGCTTTGATGCTTCTCGAGCTTCCCAAAACCCTGGGTAAACATCCGGAGACGGGCAAAGATATCAAAAAAGGATTGGGACGCTTCGGCCCCTACGTGGTTCATGACGGCGATTACCGTTCGATTCCGAAAAACGAGAACATCTTCGCGGTGGATTTAAAGCGGGCGCTGGAGTTGTTCGCGCAGCCGAAGCGGATGCGTGGCAGATCCGCTCCATTGAAGGATCTCGGAGTGTTTCCGGACACGCAGGAACCGGTTCATGTTCACACGGGAAAATACGGCCCCTACATCAAAGTGGGGGGCAAAAATATCTCGTTGGGTGATGACGCCAAAATCGAGGAATTGACGCTGGAGTCGGTGTTGCCTCTGATTCGAGAAAAGATTTCGACACAAAAAAAGGGCGGTAAGCGGGCCGGCACGCGAACGGTTACGAAAAAGGCCGCAAAATCAGCCACTCCTTGACATGCAGTCCCATGAGATTTTAGCTCATGGGGGGATGAAGCGACCGTCGAATATCCTACAACTGGAACTGCCGCTCGAGCGGCAACGTGAGCCGGACCGCAATTTTCACCGGGGCGGCCGCAGTTTCTATTTTTTCGACTTCGACGAAAACATCGCTTTTTTATCGACGCCCACATTCCTTTTTCATCGTGAAACCGGCGCCGAAATCCAGTTAAGTGGCCGTGAATTTACCAAACACAGTCAATTTATAGGAAAGTGCGGTCCGTATGCGGATTACGAGATCCGCCACGATCCGGAAACGGGCACGTTCCGTTGTTATCGGGACCGGGACATTGGCTGGTTGGAACGCCTCATGGGCCGTAAGCAAGTGTTCATTCAAGATCTGGCGGCGGCGTTGGGAATGCCGGATGTGCAGTGGAAAGGGCCGTCGTGGAATTGCTTTTATCACGCGGTTTTCAATTCCCGCCCGGTGGCGCTGATCACCGCGCGGGGGCACCACCCCGACACTTTGAAGGCGGGAATCCGGCTTTGGGTTAATGAAGGTCATTTGCCGCACGAGCCGAATTATTTGGCGCTCTTTCCGGTGAATCATCCGGAAATCAAAGCCCGTCTGAACGTCACGGAAGATGAATCCGTTCCCAATCTCAAGCGAAAAGCTTTGCGGGCCGCGGTTGAAAAAGCCAAACGCGTTTACGGTGCGAATCCGTTTCACCGTTTCGGCATGTCCGACGACGATCCGGTGAATATCGAGTGGATTGTTCAGGAAATGCGGGAACTCAAGGCTGAAAATCCAGGCATGTCATTTTTCGTCATTCAGACTCATGGCGAACAAATCATCAAGACGGAAGTTTTCCCGGACAGGGTTGAGGATCAATTATTGCGTCCTGAAGCCCAATTGACCCTGTTTGACGAGTAACGCGGGTATCTTGGTCTAGGCAAAAGCGCCCAATTTTGAGAAAATTCATGATACGGTCAGGTTGGATTTGAATCTGACCGAAAAGGGAGCTGGACGCCTTGCAAGGACAATATATGCGAAAAATGATCATCATCTTAGGATTGGCGCTGTTTACCGCCCCGTGGTCCAACGCGCAGTTCACACGGTCTTCAGCTCTGGAACTCAGCTGTGTTCATCTGCATCCTGTTCAAGCCAAATACCTGGAAAAGCACATCAATCATTCCAAACTACAGAAAAACCTCGAGTCCCGAACGATCGAACAGTTCATCAAGCGATTGGATGGATCAAAACTATATTTATTGGATAAGGACGTTAAGCAAATCGAACAGTTGATGACGGGCATCTTTGACAAAGTCCGCAATAAAGACTGCACGGCGCTCGATAAAGCCAACAAGTTGTTCATTAAACGCGTGGAAGAGCGGGTCGCCTACGCCAAAAAATACCTAGGTCCTAAATTCAAGTACAATCCCAATGTAAAAATCCAAAGGGACCCTCAGGAGCGGCCCCGTCCGAAAACCTTGGCTGAGGCCAACCGCTTTCACGAAAGCTACATGCAGTACCAAGTGGCGACTTATCTCGCCACCGACATGAAGGTCGACGAAGCGAAACAGCAAATTATCCGCAACTATGAACGCGCGCTGAAGCGGGTGCAGGAGTTCAAGAATGAGGATCTCCTGTCATCTTACTTGGATTCTTACGCGCGAGCGCTTGATCCGCATTCCAGTTATCTTTCCGCCGACGCGCTGGAGGATTTCGAGATTCAAATGCGGCTTTCGCTTGAAGGCATAGGCGCCACCCTCAGCTCGCAGGATGGGTTCACCGTGATCGAGCAGCTCATTCCCGGTGGAGCCGCCGATGCTTCAGGCAAATTAAAACCGAAAGACAAGATCATCGCCGTCGGCCAGGGTAAGAACGGACCTTTCCAAAACGTCATTGAGATGGAATTGCGCGATGTTGTGAAGCTGATTCGTGGGCCGAAAGGTTCGGAAGTTCGCCTGCGCATCTTACGCAAAGGCGTGAAAGAACCCGAACGCTTCGATCTCACCTTAGTGCGCGACAAGATCAAACTTGAGGATGAGGCCGCTTCGATCACCTATTTAGACCGCGAGGTGAACGGTCAGAAACTGAAAATCGGCTTGTTGAATCTGCCCTCGTTTTACGCGGATAACCGCAAGAACGGTCCATCGGCCGCGGGAGACACTAAAAAACTTCTGGCCGAAGCGGTTAAGAACAAAGTGGACGCGATTGTCCTGGATCTTTCCAATAACGGCGGCGGAAGCTTGCGTGATGCCGTTGATATCGCCGGATTGTTTTTCGCCACGGGAAATGTGGTGAGACAAAGTCAAAAATCCACTCCGGAATTGGACACACTGACGTTTGAAACTCTTCGTGATACCGATCCTTCGGTGGATTGGCCCGGTCCGCTGGTTATTTTGACCAGCAGGGTGAGCGCTTCGGCGTCGGAGATCGTTTCAGGCACATTGCAGGATTACCGTCGCGCGGTGGTCGTCGGCGGTGACCACACTTTTGGAAAAGGCAGTGTTCAGTCGGTTGAGTATTTACCGCCGGGATTGGGAGCGATAAAAACGACGGTGGGAATGTTCTATACTGCGGGCGGCGCGTCCACCCAGCATCGCGGTGTGGATGCGGATATCGTATTTCCGTCGGCTTTCGCAGTGGATGATATCGGCGAAAAAACGCTGGATTATTCGCTTCCGCCCAAAAAGATTCAGCCGTTCATTTCTCCCACAGCCTTTGTGAGTGAGGGGAAAAACGCATGGATTCCCCTGACCAAGGAAATCATCAAAAAATTGCGCGTGAAATCGCATCAACGAATCGCCGCCTCGCCGGATTTCAAAAAGATCAAAGAGGATCTTGAGAAGTCTAAAAAACGGGGTAAGTGGATCGTCGTCGGCGATCTTTTGAAAGAAAAGGACCCCAAAAAGAACGGCAAGGTGGATGGTGAAGCCGGCGAGCCCGGTGCCGATGAGAACCTGACGCTCTCGCGGGAGGAACGTAAGAAGAAATATTTGGCCCGCGCCGACGTGGTGGAAGCCGTGAATGTGGCCGCGGATTTGGTGATGGAACTGAGATCACCCACGATTAAGCTTGGTGCCAAAACCAAACCGGCCCGCCCCGTGGCCACGGACGCTCCGAAAGCCGAGCCCAACGGTGCCGCGAATTGACAAAGCCCCCCCTCGTCAGTATGGCTGAATGAGGGGTTTTCAATTCATGGCTTCGACGAATTTGTCAGTTAAAACAAAAATGTCCAATAAGAAGAAAAGCAAAAAAGCGCTGCCGCTCTCGCGTGACCTGCTTCGGCACATGCACGGACTGATGGTCAAAAGCCGGGTTCTTGAAGAGCGCTTGATTAAAATTTACAAAGCGGGCGAAGCCTTTTTCTGGATCGGTGCCCCCGGTGAAGAAGCCTTCGGCGTTCCACTCGGTCTCCTTGTGCATAAAGGTCAGGGGCCTGAGTATGACTACCTCCATTTACATTATCGCGCGACGCCGACATTGATCGCCATGGGCATGCCCATGATCGATTCCATTCGCTTGATGATGAATCGGGCGACGGACCCGAGCACCGGCGGCCGAAACTTTTCCAATCACTATTGTTTTCCCCAATGGAATGTCACTCCCGTGTCGTCTCCCATTGAAGTGCAATACGCGATCGCGATTGGGACGGCTCACGTGCAACGCCGGAATAAAACCCGCGGATTGACGGTGGTTACCGGTGGTGATGCTGGGACGGCGGAAGGTGATTTCGCCACAGCATTGGTTTGGGCGTCTCGGCCAGGGCGTGAACTTCCCATGCTGATCACGGTTCAAAATAACCTTTGGGGCATCTCGACCGATTACGCCAGCCAACACGGCGAAACCCATATCGCGGATCGGGGTAAAGCGTTCAATATGAGAACGCTGGTGATTGACGGTAATGATCCCATCGAAACGTACAAAGCCCTTGAATCGGAAATGAATTATATCCGCAAAACCCGAAAGCCCGTCCTTTTGGAAGCGAAAGTGTCCCGGCTTTACGGGCACTCGTCAGCCACGGGCGCGAACTTGATTCCCGAATATGATTGTGTGCGTGAGTTCGAAAAGCTCCTGCTCGAAAATGACGTCATCACGTCGGCTCATGCCAAAAAGCTTTGGGAAGAATACGAAAACGAGGGGCGCCAGGCCCAGGAACAAGTCCGTTCCGAGCCCGCGCCGACTCCGGAATCGATCTGGGATCATTTCTACGCCAATGGTGAAAATGGTGACTGGAGGAAGTTCTAATGGCGAGCATGGCACAGGCCATTCGCATGGCCCTTCACTATTCGGAAGAAAACCTCGGCGTGAAAGATATTTTCGGCCAGGACGTCGGTGCTCCACTGGGTGGCGTGTTTACGGCCACCCAAGGATTGAAAACCGCCTGGAACTCGCCTTTGGATGAACGCGGAATTATCGGAATGGCCATCGGCATCGCCATGACCGGTGAACGCTGCGTGGCCGAGATCCAGTTTTGCGATTACATTTTCAACACCATCGATCTTCTAAAGATCGCCGGAAACACCTCATGGGTGAGCGCGGGCAACTACCATCTTCCGATGGTGGTGATGACCCCGGTGGGAGCCGGAATTCGCGGCTCGATTTATCACTCTCATTCGTTTGACGCCTGGGCTTCGCGCCTCGCGGGTTGGAAAGTGGTCATGCCGGCCACGCCGCTGGATGCTTACGGGTTGATGTTGTCCGCGGTTGAAGATCCCAATCCCGTCTTGTTCTTAAAACCCAAAGCCTTGATGCGGGTGAGGGGAGAGGAACTGATTCCCGGTGAGCCCGAGGATCAGCGGGAACTTAAGAACATGATTGATGCGCCGATCGGTGATCGGAAGTCCTGGAAGCCGCGCTGGCCGAAATTGGAGCCTTATAAAATTCCGATCGGAAAAGCGAAGACCACCCGCGCGGGAGATCAGATCACGGTTGTCAGCTATGGCCGCCACCTCTTGATCTGCAACCAAGTGGCGGATGAGTTGCGTGAGGAGGGTCATTCGGTCGAAGTGATCGACTTGCGCTCGATTTATCCCTACGACTGGCAAGCGGTGAAAAAGTCAGTGCAAAAAACCAGGAAAGTGCTCTTCGTGAATGAGGACACTGAAGTCACCAACTTCGGTGAGCACCTGGCCTATCGCGCGACTCAGGAACTGTTCTACGAATTGGATGCGCCTCCGCGTGTGATCGCCGCCAGGAACGTACCGGGCATCGGTCTGCATCCGAATCTCGAAGACGCCACCGTGCCTCAGCCCGGCGAAATCAAAGAAGCCATTCGTGAAATGATCGCGGAGCAGCCTTAAGCTTCGCCAGCGGCGATCTTGAGTTGTTCTTGTGTGAAGAGCGGGACCATTTCGAGGCCCGCTTTCGCCAGAGCTTCTTCACCGCCTTGTTGGCGGGAAATGACACATAGGACGCGATTGATGATGGCGCCCTCGGCGCGCAGATCCTCGGCGCTGAGAATCACTTGTCCACCGGTGGTGATCACGTCTTCCACCATGCAAACCTTCATTCCCCGAAGAGAATCCATGCCTTCAGCCACGCGTTGAGTTCCATATTCTTTAGCGCGCTTGCGCACGAAGACCACGGGAAGTCCGGATTCAAGTGCGAGTGCCGTGGCGATAGGGATGCCACCCATTTCCAATCCGGCGAGGACCTGGGTGTCGGAGGGGATTAAGCCTCGCAGTGACATCGCGATGGCCTTCAGGATCCGTGGTTGGGCTTCGAACCGGTATTTATCAAAATACTCGTTCGAGACCATTCCCGAACGAAGTTTGAATTCACCTTCGAGGTGGGCGATTTTAAATATCGCTTGCGCTAACTTTCTATCGTTCATTGGCATTCCTTGTAAGAGTCAGTTTGGCACTCGACCATGCTAGATAGGTGTACTTTTGACCTGCCTAAAGTCAAATAGTAGCGAATCTTGGACATTTTTCATGGCATGCTTCCTGCTGAACTGAAAATGAGCGGGCTCAACCCGCTTGTGGGGACGATGAACGCGCGAACGATTTACCTAATTCTGTTGTTGTTAACCTTTTTGATGGCGTTGTTTACGAGGTCTTTAATTTATGCGAGCTAGAGGCTTTGCGCGTAGACCCACTTCAAAAAATCCTCGAGTCCGTCTTCGATGCGCCAAAAAACCAGCGCCGGGTTCGTGTAGGGATGTATATCCCGGATTTTTCCCTTTAGGAGTTTGGCTTTCCTAGCGTTGAGCTTGAAGATCGCCGCGCACTCCGATTCGGACTGCATGACGCCTTTCCAGGAGTAGATCGCCTTATGGGGAGGAAAGACGTTCGCGCAGGCGATAATCCCTTCCGCCACCAGTTGTTGCGATATTGATTCCGCCACCTCACCCGAGGGAAAGGTGCAGTAGGCGAACAGAATCTCAGACTTCATAGGCTTTTAAAGAGTTCGCGGTGTCCGTCGAGGGAGAAGCTGTCGACTGAAGGTCCACCCCGAATAGAAGCTCAACAAATTCAGTTAATGGCACGAGTCCCACGGTTTGCAGATGATCATTTTGGACCACGGCAAACGGACTTTGCCTTTTCAAAAAGACATCGGCCAGATCGCTGACTTTGGCGGACTCATCGACGGTGGCGACCGGCTGCACGTGGTTCGCCAGATTCAGGTCTTCCCGGCCTTCCAGCAGGAGTTCGAGCACCTTTTCCTTCTCGATCCAACCCAGGATGCGGTCGAGGTCGCCTTTATAAACCGGGAAATGGGAAACTTTGGAGGACTTGAGCCGACGCACCCGCTTTAACTGCACATCGGCGTCGAGCGCCGTGATGAGCGGTCTGGGTATCATAATATCCGTCACTGGAACTTTCGCTAACTCGGAGAGTCTGTTTTTAAGCAGAGGTGCCGGTTCGGGCTCAGGTTCTTCGGTAATTTCTTGTGGGGACGTTTGGTCTTGGAGCCAATCTAATAACTTCATCTACCCCCCTAATATAGCACGAATCTCCACCTAAAGCTTCGAGTCCTTTCCGCTAGGGCCAAATACCTCAGTGTCTTTAAATACTTGACTCCCTGTGGCATTTTTTTGACCCTGATATTTGCCGCGGTAGGGGGTCAGCGCGGCATGGTCCATGCGACAAAAGACCAGCTGACAGATTCTCCGACCGGCTTCGAGCCGGATCGGGAGAGAATTGGCGTTGAAGAGCTCCAGAGTGATTTGTCCTTCGAACCCTGGGTCCACCCAACCCGCATTTTCAATGAAAAGCCCAATGCGACCGATGGAACTGCGGCCCTCCACGAAGGCCGTCAGGTTTTCGGGAAGCCGGATCTCCTCCATGGTGGTGGCGAGCAGGAAGGAGTGGGGCGGGATGGTGATCACCGGCCCCTCGAGCCTTCGATACATAATTTCGGAGTTGAGATCGATCGCCTGCATCTGGCGGTCTTCGACCACCAAGAAGTCAGAGCCCAGCCGTAAATCGATGGACGCCGGCTGGATGGACTCCTCACAAAGAGGCGAAACTCCCAATTCGCCGGATGCGATCAATTCCTTGAGAGTTTTGTCCGACAGGATCACTTCTTCTGCTCTTCTTGGCGCTGCTTCTCGTACTTCTTGACCAGCTCTTCCTGAATATTGCGCGGCACCGGAGCGTAGCGCGAGAACTCCATGGTGAACTCGCCCTTACCTTGAGTGGCCGAACGCAATTCCGTCGAATAGCCGAACATTTCAGAAAGCGGAACCTCGGCTTCCACAACCGTGAAATTGTCGTTGGTTGAAGTGCCCTGAATCATTCCGCGGCGCTGGTTGATCTGACCCAAAACGTTTCCTTGGAATTCTTCCGGAGCCGAGACTTCAACCTTCATGATCGGTTCAAGCGCCACCGGCTTGGCTTTGAAGTAGAATTCACGGAAGGCCGCCTGAGCACAGATCTTAAACGCCAGATAAGACGAGTCGACGTCGTGGTAAGCACCGTCGGAAAGGGTGGCTTTGATGCCGACCACGGGGAAGCCAATCAACAGACCCTTCTGCATCTGCTCCTGGAAACCCTCATCCACGGCGGGGATGAATTCCTTGGGAATGCGTCCACCCACGATCTTGTTGACGAACTCGTAAGTTTTGTCCGGGCTGTCCAGAGGTTCGAACGTGCCAACCACTTTCGCGTACTGACCCGCACCACCGGTTTGCTTCTTGTGAGTGTAATCGAAGTCCGCCGGTTGGGAGATCGTTTCACGGTAAGCCACTTGCGGCTGGCCCGCGACCACTTCACAGTTGAATTCACGTTTCATGCGCTCGATGTAAACTTCAAGGTGAAGCTCGCCCATTCCCGAAATAATCGTTTCCGCCGATTCCTCATCGCGGTGTACGCGGAATGTCGGGTCTTCCTTACGGAACTTCTGCAACGCTTTGGAGAAGTTCGCCGCGGCCTCTTTGCTCTTCGGCGAAACCGCGAGCGAAATCACCGGGTCGGGGACGAACATGGAGGTCATGGCGATTTCCACGGTGCCGTCAGTGAATGTGTCACCGGAGGCGCAATCGATACCGAAGAGCGCCACGATATCACCGGCATAAGCCACTTCAATGTCCACCATCTCATCGGCGTTCATGCGCACCAGACGGGGGATCTTAACCTTTTTCTTATTGGCCATGTTGGTGATGAAATCACCCTTCTTCATGGTCCCTTGGTAGATCCGCATGTAAGTCAACTGTCCGAACCGGCCGTCTTCCAATTTAAACGCCAAAGCCACGAGCGGCTTGGCCGGATCCGGCAGCAGCTCAATTTTTTCTTCATTCTTCTCGAGGTCCAAACCTTCGTTTTTCACCTCAGTGGGATTGGGCAGATAGTCGGCCACGCCGTCGAGGAGCAGCTGCACCCCGCGGTTTTTGTAAGCCGAACCCATGAACACCGGAGTGAGGTCCAAGTTCAAGCAGCCTTTGCGAACGGCGCGTTTGATTTCCTCTTCGGTGGGTTCTTCTTCCATAAGGAACTTCTCGGCCAAAGCTTCGTCAAAGTCGGCGGCCTTGCCGATCAACTCGTGACGGTACTTCTTGGCGTCTTCGAGCAGTTCCGCCGGAATTTCTTTTTCAGTGATGATTTCACCGTTGTCGCCGGAGAAGTAGAAGGCTTTCATTTTGACCAAATCAACCAATCCCTCGAGTTTGTCCTCAAGGCCGATCGGGATTTGCATCATCACGGCGTTATGGCGAAGTTTTTCGCGCAAAGCCTGAGTGACGCGGAATGGATTCGCACCGGTCCGGTCGAGCTTATTGATGAAAGCCAGGCGGGGAACTTTGTACCGCCGCATTTGCCGGTCAACGGTGATGGACTGCGATTGAACGCCGGCCACACCGCAGAGCACGAGAATGGCACCGTCCAAAACGCGCAGTGAACGCTCCACCTCAATGGTGAAGTCCACGTGCCCGGGAGTGTCGATCAAATTAATCTCGATGTCTTTCCAGGTGACGTTGGTCGCAGCGGATTGAATTGTAATTCCGCGTTCGCGCTCCAGTTCCATGTGATCCATGGTGGCGCCGACACCGTCTTTACCTTTAACTTCATGAATCGCGTGAATTCGGCCGGTATAAAAGAGAATGCGCTCACTTAACGTGGTTTTACCCGAGTCAATGTGCGCGGATATACCTATGTTTCTGACCTTCTCAATAGTCCATTTCGCTGCCATGGAGTTCCCTTTGATTTATGAATTTGAGGAATTTGGGTTAACATGAGATCTGACAAAGTGCAAAGGCATTGTGGAGAATACGATGCTGGAAAAAGCCTTTGGATTTAAGGGTCTTATGCGCGATTTAGCTCCTCTTGAAGCCGCCGCCCGCAAGGCGGGATTGTTTCCCTTCAGGCCCCATCAGGCCCTGGCCCTCAACGAGTGGGCCCGGGGGCGGGATCTTCTGCTCGTTTGGCCGACGGGTTCAGGCAAATCCTTGTGCTATCAATTGCCGGCTTTGGTTCAACCCGGCTTAACGGTGGTGGTTTCGCCGCTCATCGCCCTCATGGAAGACCAAGTGGCCAAGGCCCGGGCATTCGGCTGGCCCGCGACCTGCATCCATTCCGCCCTGAGCCGTGATGAAAAAGAAGTCAGGCTGAAGAAGGTGCGCGAGGGTCAAGTCAAATTGTTATATGTCACCCCCGAACGGTTTCGGCAGCCCGCGTTTTGTGAGGTGATGAAAGGGCTCAAGGTATCCCTGCTGGCCGTTGATGAAGCCCATTGCATTTCGCAATGGGGGCATGATTTCCGGCCCGACTACTCCCGCTTGCGTGAGGTCCGTGAAGCGCTGGGACGGCCGCAGACAATGGCCCTTACGGCGACGGCCACGGTTCAAGTTCAAAAAGATATCCTTACCCAGCTCGACATTCCCGATGCGGTGAAACTTTGGGAAGGAGTTGAGCGGCCCAACCTGTATTTAGCGGCCGAGGAAGTGGATGGGCTCGATGAAAAGATAAAGCGTCTTTCCGAGTGGATTCACGGTGTTTCCGGCGCCAAGATCATTTATTTCACCTTGATTTCGACGCTTGAGAAGGTGGCGGCCCGCCTAAAAGAGCCTTTGGCCATCTATCATGGCGAAATGGAAAGTTCCGCTCGTCACCGGGTACAAAAAGATTTTGTGGCGGGGAAAGTGAATCTGCTCCTTGCCACACCTGCATTCGGCCTTGGCGTGGATAAGCCTGATATTCGGGGCATTCTTCACTTTGAAGTGCCGGGCTCGATCGAAGCCTACTATCAAGAAGTGGGACGGGCCGGCCGCGACGCTCAAAGGGCTGATTGCCTGCTTTTGTATTCGCAAGATGACATCGAAACCCAAATGCGATTTATCGACTCTCTCACTCCGGAGCCGGATTACACCCGCTCGGTGTATGACCTGCTGGTTCGCTGGCAGGACCGTTTGAAATCACTGACCCTCGACGACCTTCGCGCGCAATTGAGTTTTAAAAATAAGAGTGACCTTCGCCTTGAGACCGCTTTGAACCAGTTGGACCGATTGGAAGTCATTCATTGGTCCCATCGCCGCCTCGATAAATTGGAGTTTTTGCGCGAACTTGAACCTGAAGATTTGAACGCGGAACAATGGAACCGGCGTCGGCGCGGTTTGCAGGAAAAACTGCTTCATCTGGTGCAATGGTTTCGCGCCGATGAATGCCGCAAGCGGGGGATATATCGGTATTTCGGCAGGCCCGTTGATACGGATTGTGGATTTTGTGATCACTGCCTCGGCGGAGAGACAGCGAAATGAAACCGCTTTATGCCAAGCACTTAAAGTCCTTCCCTCATCCGGAATTGGCTTTGGATGAAGGCATTTTGGACCTCAGTGATGACCTTCGTGTCGAGCGACTTTTAGAAGCTTACAGTTTTGGAATTTTCCCATGGCCCCATCCGGAACTACCCACGGTCTGGTATTCGCCGGTGGATCGGGGGATTTTGGATTTTTCGGATTTCCACATTCCCCGCAGTCTCCAGAAGTTCATGAAGCGAACGCCCTTCAAATACACATTTAATAAAAGGTTCACGGAAGTTCTCGAGGCCTGCGCGCTCCAACCCCGGCCGGGTCAAAATGGCACTTGGATCACCAACAAATTGATCCGCGCCTATCGTGATTTTCATCGCGCCGGTTACGCTCATAGCCTTGAAGTTTGGGAAGGGTCGGAATTGGTCGGTGGACTTTACGGGGTCTACGTGGCGGGCGTGTTTTGCGGTGAAAGCATGTTTCATCGCAGAACCAATGCGTCCAAGTGCGCGCTGGTCAAACTGGTGGAGTTTCTGGCGGCGAACGGTCAGGACTGGATGGATATTCAAATGGTCACGCCGCTATTAAGCACATTCGGTGGTCGCTACATCCCGCGCCGGGATTTTTTAAGACGTTTGGAAGAAAGCCGTGCGAGCGCGCGGGAGATGATTTTTCCGGCGAACGCGTTCACTTGAAACGCTGACCCCAGGGCGCGCCCCGTTTTTCATCGTAGTTTTCCGAAGGGCGGGTCATCATGTAGATAAATCCAACCGCGGCCATGGCCAGCAGGCCGTAAAAAATGATCGGAATCACGTGTTGAATGATCCACGCTTTATAATAAAGAATTCTTCGAAGTTGCTGATCCTGCAGGGCCTGGAGAAAGCTTTGCTCAATGCCTTTACGAATGGCCCGCGTGTGTCCTTCGGGCATTTGATCGAACTTCAACGCCACTAAGAGTTTATCGATTTTCTTTTCACCCGTGCGTGGCGAGTACCATGGACTGTCATCATATTCCTGAATGCGAACGACCCGGGCGTACCAGGCGATTTGATCTCCGCCGGGAATGGGGATTTCGACCTTCACGGTGTCGCCGATTTTAAGATCGCAACTGAGATCGGTGATGAACGCGGCACCGGATTCGGAGAGATTGATCAAGGTTGTTTGTTCGATATGCGCCGGTCCTTTAAGCTGGGCCAAACAGAAACGCATGAGATTGCGATCTTGCTGTCGCAAAACATAGCGGGGCGCGCGCGGCACATATCGGCGGACACTTTCTCCCATGAAATCTTCTCGGCTTTTTTGTCTTGAATTTTTAGATCCGGACTAAAGGCCTATTCGGCCTTCTTGAATTTCTCTTCCACGGCCCGGATCCGGGTGACGAGCTTATCGTCGACCAAGCCGTTTCGGCGCATGATCTCGTTACAAGCGTGAAGGCGATCGATCAATCCGCGGGTCAGCGCCACAAGCCATGGTGGTGCGGTTTTCAGCTGCGCTTCAATCGAGGCGCGCGGAAGCTTGATGTAGGTGACTGGAGTCAGAGCCACGACGTTCGAACCGTTCATTCCACCTTTGAACAGGGCGGTTTCGCCCACATATTCGCCGGAAGAAATCATGCCGATGGTCACCTTCTCTCCGCTGGAGGCGGTTCGGTAAACTTCTAGTTGTCCTTCTTTGATGATGTATAAGGCTTCACAGGGAGTCTTTTCTTTGATCAAGAACTCACCCGGATTTAATTTCAGTGTGGAGCTCATGCAACGTTCCTTATCCGATGTCATTCGCATCGGAATAAGTCGGGCGGATCAAAAGGGCGTCGAGTTAATTTGACACAGGTGCGCAGGCGACCGACATATGTTGGGGGACGTAAAGTCCAAGTGTGGCGGTTGCAATCAGGACGTCCGTCGGAGTCATGTGGAACTCAACCGTTTCAATCCGAGAGCCCGGACACAATGTGGTTTGTGTGGGCAGGGCGCTTGCGGGCTGACGGATCAGCGCGAACAAGAAAGAATGAATTCTGTGCTCCTGACTGGGTTCGACCTTGGGACCTTCCCCGCGTTGCATGGTCACATGAGTGCAGGAGCACAACAATAAAAATAAAAAAACAATAGTCCGAGCCGGCATCTTAATCTCCACACCAAACATTCACAGTGACGGGGGAATAAATTCCCAGTGTCAGTCCGGTCAGGATCATGTCTTCCGAGGTTTTAATTTTTTGCGCGGCATGAATTTTTTGATCCATGCAAACCTTCTCCAAATGGACAACGCTGACGCCGGAAAAACCAATGAAGTACTGATCGTAATAGTCCGTGTAAGTCGGTTTGCTGGAGCTTTGCCATTTCTCATCGAAGACCACGGTCGTCGACATGCAGCCAAGCATTAACCAACTGATGAGAAGAAGAAACGGAGAAACTCTCAGACCGATCATTGTTTCTGACCTTTTTGAAGATAACTTACGATTTCTTTATCATTCGTCATTTGCGCCAAGGTCAGAGGTGTTTGTCCCACCCGGTTTTGCACATCCGTGGGAAATTTACGATCCACGAGCCATTTCACCAGCTCTCGTTCGCGCATGATGACGGCATGATGAAGCAGGGTGTTTCCTTCCCGATCGGCCTGGGCGATCGGCGCCCCACTTTCAATCAGACGTTTAACGAAACTGATTTGATTGTAATTCAAAGCGATGATGGCCAGAGTGTCGCCGTCGCGATCGTATTGGTCCAGAGTCGGGTTTTGATCCAAAAGATAATCGAAAATGACGGCGTCCGCGCGGGGGATCGCGAAGTGAATCGCGGTCCAGCCATTCGGATCCGCGGTATAAATCGAAGCGCCCGCTTTGATCAGTGCTTTGATCGTTTCGAAGCTGGCGAAGCGAACCGCCATCATGAGGGGTGTCAAATCGAATGCATCCTTGGTTTCCAGCTCCGCGCCTTTCTTGGCGATCTTTTGCACTGAACCGGGCGAGCTGCCCAAAGCCGCGAAGTGAAGGGCGGTGGAACCCTGGCTGTCTTTGGCGTTAACGTCAGCGCCGGCCTCAATGAGGAGCTGAACCGCATTGACATGGTTTTTTCGGGCGGCGGCCATCAATGGAGTGATTCCCAAATCGCTGGCCACATTGACCGAAAAACCGTCCTTGATCATGGACTTCAATTTCTCCAGATCCCCCTTCGCGGCCGCTTGGATCATCGGATGGGTGGTAAGGACTTCAAATTCCTGAGGCGTGGCGTTTTGTGGCGGCTTTTCGTTTATTTTTTTGATCGAAGTACAGCCGGCGAAAAATACGGCTATGAGGATTACCCATTGAAATCGCAACATATATTGTGGTCTATTCGCAGTGTTTAAGCTGGGCAAGAGAATTTAGTGGTGAAAAATTGAGCTGGCCACTGATCAGTGCGGATGAAGCATTAAAACGATTAAAGTCGGGAACTCCGGCCATCGACGTTCGGAGTCAGTTGGAATTTTGTCGCGGCTCTGTTCCGGGTTTCAAGAACATCCCGATCCTTAACAATGAACATAGGCACCTTGTTGGGCTCACGTACAAACAGGAGGGCCATAACGCCGCCGTCGAGCTGGGCCATAAATTGGTGGATCCACTGCGCGCGAATTTGGTGCGGGACTGGTCTAGTGTCATTGGTGATCACGATGAGGCTTTGCTGACCTGCTGGCGTGGTGGGCTCCGCTCCCGCATCGCCACGGAATGGTTAAGTGAGTCCGGTTTTCGTAACGGATACCGCGTGGATGGTGGATACAAAGCCATGCGCCATGTTTTGCTTGGCGAGTTGGAGCGTTCCCGCGAATGGCTGGTGCTAGGAGGGATGACCGGTTGTGGAAAAACCGATCTCTTGCGTGAACTCGAGGCTCGCGCGGTTTTGGATTTGGAGTGGTTCGCGCGTCATCGAGGCAGTGCCTTTGGCGGCTACATGGGGGAGCCCCAGCCGCCACAGCAGTCCTTTGAAAACTCCATCGGGCTTCATCTTTTCGCCAATCCTGGTGCAATGATCGTCGAGGGCGAAAGTGGACTCATCGGAACCTGCTCAGTTCCCCTTGTTCTCCGCCGCTTCATGCGCCAGGCGGATCTGGTCGTCCTTGAGGCGCCGATGGAAGAACGCGTGCAAAGAATTTTCAACGAGTACGTTAAAGAACCTTTGAGCCGATTCAAACCGGAAGCGGTGCGGGATTCTCTCGTCGGTTCGATCGGCAAAATTGAAAAGGCCTTGGGCGGGGCTCTCGCCGCGGAACTTCGCGCTTTGATTCATCGGGCGTTCGAAGGCACCGAACGCCACGGAACTTGGATTGAATGTTTGCTCCGTCGGTACTACGATCCGGCCTATGAATTCAGCCTCAAGCGGGATGCGCGGCAAATCCGTTTTCAAGGGAACTGGAATGATGTCTCCGGTTTCCTCAAGGATTTTATTGATCGGCGGCGGGCACAGTCATGTTCAATTTCTTAAACGTTGGCGGATGGAGCCGATTCCTGGAGTCGAGGTCATCCTTGTCTCCAACGTCATGGAGACACCTTATTCAGGAATGCTTCCGGGGCGCCTCGCCGGTCTCTACGATGATTCGGAGATGCACTTCAACCTACTGAATCTCGCGGCGCAATCCGGTGTCGGCTTTATTCAGGACGCGGCGGTTGGAGTGGATTTGGCGAAACGGCAGGTGCGTCTTCGCGAACATCCTCCGCTGGCCTATGACATTCTTTCGCTGAATGTGGGTATCACGCCGGTGCTGCCGGATGGGGCTGAGGGAAATCCCAGAGTCTTCGCGGTCAAACCGATTTCCCGCTTACTTGAAAAATGGCGCGATTTAAATGCCCAGAATGAAGCTGACGAACCGTGGGTAGTCGTGGGAGCTGGCGCCGCCGGATTTGAATTGGCGGTGGCTTGCGCGCTTTCGGCGCGAAGCTCTGGCGTGAGACGAAAGATCATCATTTTGGAAGCCGGGGATCAGATTTTACCGGGGCATGGCGAGCGGGCGCGGGCGAAGGCGATGGGCGCACTGGCCCGATTGGGAATTGAATTGAAGCTGAACTCCAGAGTGACCCGTGTGGAAGGCCAAGTGGCGAGGCTTGAATCCTCTCAGCAGGTGGAATTCGGCCATCTTCTAGTCACCACGGGTGCGGCGGCGCCGGAGTGGTTTCAGTCGACCGGATTGAAATTATCGAATGGCTTTTTGCGAGTCGATGATACTCTTCGATGTGAAGGTCAGCCTCGGATTTTCGCCGCCGGAGACTGTATTGAGTTCGCTTCTCGCCCGCTACCGAAGTCGGGAGTTTACGCGGTTCGCGAGGGGCCGGTTCTCACGGAAAATATTCGTCGTACAGCCGTGGGCCGAAAGGACCTTATTCGCTATCGTCCGCAACGAAAAACACTGGCCCTTTTGCTTTCGGGAGATCGGCGGGCCATTTTGTCCTATGGAAAAGTGGCTGGGGAAGGAGCCTGGGTTTGGCGCCTGAAAGATCGCATCGATCGGCGATTCATGGAAAGATTCGGTGAGACTCCCTATTCTCCCATGGCGATGACCGCGAACACCTGTGGAGGGTGTGGTGGCAAACTGAGCTGGGGAGTGATTTCGGAGTATCTGCAATCGGACTCCCGATTCAAGGGCCCGCAAGATGTGGGTTATCTCGATCAAACGGCTGTCACCGTGGATGGTTTTCGAGCCTTCACCAAGGATCTTTACCTCTTTGGTCAAGCGGCCACTTGGCATGCGTTTAATGATTTGTACGCAACCGGTAGCGCGCCCGCGGCGGCTACGGTTTATGTCAGTCTTTCTCCGGCCGCATCCCATTTGCGAGTGGATTGTTTGGGCCAATTGATGGGTGGCGTGCGCCGTGTTCTTGAAGCGAGCGGTGCGCGTCTTCTGAATGCCCACACCGCCGAAGCCGCGGAAATTCAAATCGTCGTCACGGCTTTGGGGCCAGAGGGGAGTCGACGGAAAGGACCTTTACGCCCAGGACAGGTTCTTGTGATCACAAAGCCCTTGGGAACGGGTGCCTTGCTCCAAGGATATATGCAAGGACGTTTGTCGCCGGAGAGCTGGAAGGTTCTGCGCGAACATCTGATGAACAATCCCCACGCTCCATGGGTCAAAAATAGTTCCGCGCCTGTTCGTGCGGCCACCGATGTTTCCGGCTTCGGACTGATCGGGCACCTGACGGAAATGATGGCCGGTGAAAATGTTTTGGTGAGACTGACGGCGTCGTCAATCCCAGTTTTACCGGATTTTGAACGGTTGACCCGAATGCAAGTTCAAGCTCACCTGACTTCGGAAAACCGCAAGACTTACAGTCACTTTGTGAAAACTGAGCCGGCTTCGGACGTCTTTTACGATCCACAAACCAATGGACCTTTACTGCTGGCCGTCGACAAGGGTGACGCGGAACTCTTACTTACCGAGTTGCGTGCCGCGGGGATGCCGGCGGCGGGACTGATCGGCGAGGTTCTTTCAAGTTCCGAACCGTCAATCGAGATCACTTGACGGACAAACCTTGAACCATCGATCATTTTTATATGAAGAGGCATTGTCTCGCCATACTGCTATTGATCTCCGCGCCGGTCTTCGCCTTCAGTGAAAACGATTTCGCGCGGGCCATGCAAACGGCGAAGGCCAAAAACCGGAACATCGTTTTTTACACCTGGTCACCGCATATGGTTCTTTCCCAACGGGGACTGGAAGAACTTAAGTTCGCGCCTTTCCCCAGTAACACGGATCTCATCGTGTTACTGGATCCCGACTGCGATCCTAAACTCGCTAAGCAAATTATTGAACGAAACGGTTGGCCGGAAACCTACGGCCGCCAGGTGAAATCGGAAACACTTTTGAAAAAAGGTGTCCGCATTCATTATCCCACATATATCTTCAGTCGATCGGGAGGCCAACTGGCGCCGATCGTTCCGGGATACAAGACGACCGCTCAACTTGAGCGTTTGGCGAAGAGGTATCTCGAGTGAATGTGATCGCACTGCTCTTATTTTCGATCAGTTCTTTTGCCGGATTCGAGCCGAGTTTGAAGTTCTGTGGCAATGTGATCAAAGCCAAGATTGAGCGTCGATATCCCGTGCCTGATGATGTTAACTATTTTATGCGCGGATCACCGAAAACGCGTCAGTTGGGATTCGCCACGGATGCGGGAAATCGAATTTTAGATCTCGCCACCGGAAAGTTAATTGAGGCACCTGGCCGTATCGATCCCGTTCTTTCACCCGATGGCCGATTCCTGACGGTTCCAATGTACAAGTACTATGATCCGAGAACGAGAACCATCCAGATCCTCGATCCCTTTAATCCGCCGCCGGGGGGCATCCGATTTCGCGTCAGGGGGGACACCGTTTTTGAGCAAGAAGCGGTGGCTGGTGAACGACTCAGGTCGGATTTGCGACCGGCGGACTTGAGGCGGATGGGAGCCTTTCACGGGATTAATGCCATGGATTTTTACGTGAAGGGAGCGAATGACAAGTACGTCGAATTTTTTTCCGATAGTCAAATCGATGCCACCTATCAATCCGTAGGACTCCTGCGGACCGGCCGGGACGAGGGGACTTACCGGGTCCTGATCGAACGTTCTGACGGTATCGGCTATCGAGATTACGTATTTAAATTCAAGGACGGCGGCGCGAAATTCGTGCGGGCTTCCAATTATCGAAGCGCCTGCGGCAAGAATTTTACCGGGGCTTTGCCGGTTTTGAATAAATCGGGAACTGAATTCGCGACTTATGTGCCGGACCAGGAAGTCACAAAGATTTACGCCATCGATGCGACACGTGGACGTTGTGTGGAAAAGGATAGTATTCCGGCGATGGTCGGAAAAATGGATTTCAGTCCGAACAATAAATTGCTGGCCTTTCACGTCGAGAATGGAAATTTTCCCGATGGCGCATTCAAAACGCCGTCGAGGGCTTCGCAATTGGGAGTCTTTCTTTTTGATCGGGCGAAAAAAAGGATGGTTCCCGTTCAGGATGTGGATACGGAGGACTCCTACTATCCAGTGTTCATAGATGATGAGACGTTGGCGTTCGTCAGCGCGGGTAAAGTCATTAAAGGCGAGGACCGTAAGTTTTTTGTGAACTTGGTGAAAATAGGCGAATCACCCGGGCTCGGTTGCACGGGATGCGATGAAAAGAGTGTGAAGGGTCAATTCGCAGCGCTTATCGGACTCTTTTACAATCAAAAATGTGATCAGCTGAAGGGCACCTTCCGCCAGAGTCTTTCAACCTATTCCAAAATGACTCCTCAACAGTGCATGGAGCTCGTGAAATCTTTGGGCGCGTCCGATGATCCCATCCAGTTTCCGACATTGCTGGGGGCGGCTTGGGACGCGAAGGTCTTCAAAGATGCCAAGGTCAAAGATTTAGAAAAGTACTGTGTGAGCGAGGTGACGGCGATCGGTGAATCACAATCAGGAGGAGTTCGATGATAAAATATTTCATGAGCGCATGGGCGATTTTATTTATGTCTTATACGGCTTCCGCGCAGAATGTGATTGTGACGGAAGGACAGTTCTTCTGCAAAGTGGAGCAGTTCAGCGCGCGGGACGCTAAATCAAAAAAGCTCGTCAAGAAATGCGCGTCATTGATCGACTCTGAAGAAAAACCCATAAAAGGTGGCCAAGCCTGCAAGGATAGGGCGCTGGAAAAAGGTAATGAATGCCTTGAGATCAGCAAGGCGGATCGAATTCAGGTGAAAGTCCGCTTAACCGAAAAAGTGGGTTTAAGCGCGAACATCAACACTTACACTTGCGAACTGGACAGCTCCGGCGGCAGCGCTTGCCCGTAAAGTTGGCGAAAGCCCCCACCATGCACTTTATTCGCGGACAAGTGACGTAAACCGTCACTTTGTGAATCTGAAACCCAACCAACCGATACCTCACTATGGCATGCCACTTGCGATGACTCCGGCGGGCGCCCACGGTTGGGCCGCAACGAGGAGTCGAAATGGAATCGAGCTTTTTCGGATCAATAGCTAATTTTTTTACCACCGGCGGATTCTGGATGTTTCCGATATTCATCGCTCAGGTGGTCTCACTGGCCATTATCGCTGAGCGGGTTATCCGCCTGTACATTCAGCGCAAACCCAATTTGCGCCAGCAAGCCAGTCTCTTTGAATCAGATATAAAAAAGGGAAATCTGGATCGTGTGCTCCTTCAGGCTCGAAACCTCGGCCGAAAATCACCCCTTCGCGCTGTGGTTGAAGCCGGTTCGCTGGCCGCGCTGAATATGGGCGGACGCGAGGAAGTTCAGGCCAAAATGGACGAAGTTTTGGTCCGTGAGCAAAGCCAACTTGAAGCCCGCGTGGAATTCCTGGCCATGCTTGGAAACGTGGGAACGTTGCTTGGACTCTTGGGAACGATCATCGGTATGATCCGCTCCTTCGCGTCGATCGCGGAAGTTGATCAGATCACCAAAGCGGCCATGCTCGCCTCAGGTGTTTCCGAGGCCATGCACGCCACCGCTTACGGTTTGATCATGGCGATTCCCGCGCTGATCATGTACGCGGTCCTTCAGAACCGCGTGAACAAGCTTTCCGATGATATGACTCAGGCCGCTCTGCGAATTTATAACTTACTTGGTTTTCATTACGACTCGGTTCCTTCACGTAAGGCGCTCGGGAAGTAAGACCGGAGATCACTTGTGAACGTCACAGGAAAAAACCGCAAACGGCGGATGAACTTCGAACTCAACTTAGTGCCATTCATCGACGTTCTTTCGACCTGTATCTGCTTTTTGTTGTTAACCGCCGTGTTCATCAATTTAGGATCTTTTCACGTGAACCAGGCGGTGGGAACCGAACCGCTGGAAAAAACCGAAAAGAAAACCGGCTCGGTCATGGTTTCTCTGGGCGGCGACGGACAAGTGCGTTTTGAAGTCAAAGATGTCAAAGGTGTCTCGGGAAATGCGGCTTTGATGACCATCAACGGCCGTCAGGGAAAAATTGATTTCGCTGAAACCGAGCGCTGGATTAAAAATTTCGCGGCCCGGAACGCGGACGTGAAGACCGTGCTCATTCTTCCGAATCCGCATTCCAAATATGATGATTTGATTCAATTAATGGCGCAGTTTCGTGGAAATGCCATGGAACAAATCGGCATTGCGCCGCTTTAAGGAAGGGCTATGTTAGCGGAAGCCAGTCCATTAAAAAAATCAGTCTTGGCGTCGGCGATCGCGGGGCAGTCGCGCATTCGGCCGACCGGTCAAAAGCACCGGCGGACATTGCTCGCCTCTTTGATGCTCACTTCGCTGGTGGACGCCTTTTCGATTCTTGTGATCTTCTTGCTCATCAATTACTCGGCGAATCAAGATAATGTGAACGTTGGGGATAAAATCCGATTGCCCGAGGCTCGAGCGAGTCAGTTCATCCAAAATGGGGTTGTGGTCCGCATTGAGGGCGAGACCGGCGAAGTCTTTGTCGATGACAAAGGCATCGCGATCTCCGCCCTGGCGGATCATTTAAAAGCGCTCAATGGTGGAGCGGAGAAGGCCAGTTCGGACGGCCTCGTGATCGTGGCGGACCGCCAGTTGGATTACGCCGCTTTGAGCCCAGTGATTCTCGCGGGCTCCAGCGCGGGATTCACGAAATTCAAATTTGCGGTCGTTCGTGACGAGTAATCAGCGCGGCGGTTGATTGATCCGGCCGCTCTTTTCAATATCGGTGGCGATCTCGCGCACCTTCGCCTTTTGCCGGTCATTCATATATTTCTGGTAAAACTGTTGAGGGTTTTGTTCGGCTTCGAGCAGCAGTTGCTGCATCTTTTGCGGATCCCCTTTGGTTTCCGCAACGATCCTTTCCAAAACTTCGGCCGCCAGTCCGTAAATTTCTTCCTTGGTTTGGCCGGAGCCGGCCAAGGCTTCGACCTTGGCATCCACGTCTTTGGCTTTCTTGTCATTTTTAATAAACGCATCGCGGCTGCTGCGGTCTTTTAAAAAGCTCTTGGTGTCCTGTAGAGCTTTGGAATCATGCTCACTTAAATCGTCAGCCGAGGCGCCGAGCGGTATCAAAATGAGAAAAGTAATCAGGAGTCTCACAAAAACTCATCGGCCGATCCGGAAATTCACTTTAAAAAAGGTCGGTCCGTAGCTTGAGTCGGTTCCTCTCAATTGATAGACTTCTCTCGTGCAAATCGTTCTGAATTACGACAGTTTACGGATCCCCTTTACGATTCAAGATCATGCGCCGGCGTTAAAATGGGCGGCTCTAGTTTGGTATTACTATATAAAGCCGGAATTTTATCTTGAGAGGCAGATCTTTGAATCGCTTTCGAAAGAGTCATCGAACGAAGTTCGAGCGAAGATTTTTTCGAACTTCAATTTTTTAGCTTCGGTCGAGCCGGGCACCTTTGATTTCACCCTTCATCCCGATAAAGAGTATTCTCAGACGGAGTTAAACGCGTTGCATACGGTATATGAACGCACCATCGTCGATGAGGCGTATTTTCTTCGTCATAAGACACGAGCTGAGGCGATCCGAGCCGCTTGGGATGAACTCAATCGCGATATTCACATTTACGAGGGCCAGAAGGGCGCAACTCGAACTGGGACTCCGACGACTCAGACTCACACTGTGGATTATCGTTTTATTGAAGCGTCTTCCAAAGCCCCCAATGTTCGCAAGATCCTGATTGAGGATAATGAGCTTACTCACTTTGTTAAATTCCGTAGGCCTGGATATCTTCATTTAAGGTATTGCATTACCGGTAAAGGAGTCCGGGATACCTACCTAACGGGCCAACCATGTGATGAAGCTCATCCCCAACGACATTTGTCGCCCGCATTCAGCTTTCAAGTCGCCTCTCGAACCCTGGACGAACAGCGTCAGGAATGGGATAAGGTTCACCGTTGGCTCGAAGAAAGTGGATATGATCCCTCTTCGCCTTACTTATGTTTGGGGTGGGTGGAACTGGCTTACACCAACAATGCCGAATCTTTCGCGCTATCTCCCGACGAGCTTAAACTTGTACGAACCCGAACTCCAGTGATCGAATTCAAGGTCACGGGTGACGAGCAAGCGCGATTGGAACAAACTCTAATTAATTTAATGGAGCGAAGTCCCCACTTTTCCGGCGCCGACATTCGGCGAATCTCGCAAGAGTCCCTCGCGCGCGCTAAACGCTAAGAAAAGGCAATTCGGGCGGGGAGACGAAGTAGTCTTTCCAGGGATCGGACCGCCGCCGCTTGAGCCAATCCAAAGCCCTTGCCATGTTAAATTCATCGGCCGCGCGGGTTTGACGCAATTGTTTCCAGGTGAGTGGCATGGCGACGGACGTCACGTCCCGAGCTCTCAGACAATAGGGAGCAATGGCTGTGGCCCCCCGACCGTTTCGTAAGTAGTCCACGAAAATGCGTTTTTCACGAAGACGCTTGCTCATATTGGTGACGTATCGATCGGGCCGGCGTTCTTCGACTTCTTCCGCGAGCGCCCGTGCGAACGATTTCACCTGATCCCAAGTGTAAAGAGGTTGAAAGGGAATATGGACGTGAATACCTTTTCCGCCACTGAGTTTGGTGAAACACTTAAGCTTCAATCGATCCAAAATGGATTTCATTTCGAAGGCGGCTTCCAGAACCTCATTCCACGAAACTCCCGGGCCGGGATCGAAATCCATGACGATTTGATCGGGGCGCTCGATCTGCTGATAACGACAATTCCAGGTGTGGATTTCAATCGTGCCCCATTGCACAAGCCCTACCAGCCCTTCTTCATGATGAATGGTCAGGGCCTGTTTGATTTCGTCCTTTTCTTTGAGATCGAAAGTGCCGATCGATTCGGGCATGCCTTTCATTTTATGTTTTTGAAAAAAACATTTCCTCGCCGACGTTCCATCCGGGCAACGCACGAGCGCCAGTGGGCGATCCATCACATGGGGTAAAATCCAGCGCGCGACTTTGCGGTAATAATCGGCGACTTGTTCTTTGGTGATCTTTTCTTTTTTGAAATAGATCTTATCAGGATTACTGAGCGATTGCTTTTTCGCCTGCGGGCGCTCCCGCACGATCTGCTCGGGCGGTTTATCGGATCGCAATCCGCGAAAAACCGGCGCGCGAAGCCGTTGATCCGAAGTCCATTCGGAAAAGGCCACTTCCGCAACCAGCTCCGGTTTGACCCAATGCACGCCGCGTTCTTTGGGAGCGTCGATGGCAAAAGGAGATTTCTTGGTTTCGATTTTCTCCAGCTTCTTTTTGATATCTTTAATCAGCTGAGTATTGAATCCCGTTCCGACTCGGCCCGCGTATCGCAATCGGCCATGTTCATAAACTCCGAGCAAAAGCGCGCCGAACCCAATCCGTGAACCGCGCGGTTCGGTGTAACCGCCGATGACGAACTCCTGTTCCAATTTACATTTGACCTTGACCCAATTGTCGTTTCGTCCCGAGGCATAGAGAGCGTTTAATCGTTTACTGACAATGCCCTCAAGCCCTTGCGCGCAGGCCGCGCGGTAAAAATCCTTGCCCGAAACTTTGAAGCTTTCGCTGAAGCGGATGCGTTTGTGATTGATCTTTCGAATCAGCTTTTCCAGCTCCGCCTTTCTATCTTTGAGCGGGCGCAGGCGGTAGTCCTCGCGGTTCAGATAAAGGAGATCAAAAACATAATAAAGCAAATGATCGCTGTCCTTGGCTTCGAGGGAATTTTGCAGGGCTTGGAAATCGATTTTTCCATCGGGTCCCTGCCAAACGACCTCACCGTCGAGAATGGCGGTGACGTCTTCGGGGAATTGCATGGCTTTGGCGATGGCGGAAAAGTTTTCCGTCCAGTCGTTGCCGTTTCGGCTCCAAAGGCGCACGGTTCCGCTTTGGATGTGGGCTTGAATGCGATACCCGTCGAATTTGATTTCATGAATCCAATCCTTCCCTTCGGGCGGCGTTTCAACGAGGCGTGCGAGCTGGGGCGGGATGAATTTGAGCGTTTCGGATGATTTTTTTTTATTTTCCCTTCGAATCAGGAGCCATTGATTTTTCTTTTCACCACTCTTGGTGCGCACAAGCAGCCATCGGCCGCTCAGTCTTTTGCCTTTCAAGGTGAACTCCAGGCGTCCTTTTTTTAGTTGTTCGTGAACATCGGGCGGTGGAAACCACTGGCCGCGATCCCATTGGTAGACCTCGCCCGCGCCATATTCGCCTTCGGGGATCGTGCCTTCAAACATGGCGTAATCCAACGGATGGTCCTCGACTTCAATGGCCAGGCGTTTGTCTTTGGGATTCAGCGAAGGCCCTTTGGGCACGGCCCAACTTTTGAGAACGCCGTCGAGTTCCAAACGGAAATCATAATGCAGGCGCCGGGCGTGATGCTCTTGCACCACGTACCAGGGATGGGGCCAGCCGGAGACATTCACGCTTTTGGAACCTTTGGGCTCGGTGGTCTTGGAGAAATCGCGCTTCTTTTGGTAGGCACGCAAACGTTTCCCGGATTCCGAGCGCGTTTGGGTTCTCACGCGTGCTGCCTCTGTGAACCTTTATGGCGCGCCTTGCCCTTTCCCCGGCCGTGGGGTGGCGGACCTTTGTGGGGGCGGGTTTTCTCGGCCAAACTTTTTTTAAGCAAAGGCACTAGATCCACCACTCCGGTCGTGGGCTCAACGCGTTCTTCGGCTTCACTGATGCGGGTGACTTTGCCGGTTTTCACTTTACGTTCGATAGCCTTCATGACTTCGTCATAGTAAGTGTCTTTGTACTGCCGGGGATCCCACTCGCTGGTCATTCCTTCGATCAACGCTTCCGCCATCTGCAGTTCACGGTTGGAGTAAGTCGGCTTTTTACTCCCTTCGAAATATTCCGCTTCTTGAACTTCTTTGATCTCATGCGCGAACCGCAGAAGCTCGAGGATCAAATACTGATCGCGGGGAATTATGGCCGCCAAATGTTGTTTGGTGCGGATCACAATGGTGCCGATCGCCACTTTCTTGGAGTGGGCAAGAGCGTCGCGAAAGAGTTCGTAACCTTTCACCCCGCTTTTCTGCGGCACAAGGTAGTAGGGACGTTCGAACAGCATTGTGTCGATTTCTTCAATTGGCACGAAATCCTTGACGTCGATGGTTTGCGTGGCCTTGGGGTTCACGGCTTTTAGGTCCTCGGGAGTGAAGGTCACGTAGTGGCCGGGTTCAAACTCGAAGCCTTTGACGATATTTTCATAGGGCACTTCTTCGCCGGTTTGACTGTTCACTTTCTTGTATTTCACGGGTCTCATATTTCTTTTGTCCAACAGGCGAAAGTGCAGTTCCCGGCCTTCTTCGGCGGTGTGGAGGACAACCGGAATATTGAGCAGTCCAAAACTGATGGAGCCTTTCCAGATGCCTCGTGCGGCCATCAGATCCGATCCCTTAACCCGGTCTGACCGTGTAAGGATGCGCAGTTCGCGCAACAGAAAATGTGCCCGTTCTCCTCGACACCGTGACCGATAATCCGCGTTTGACAGTGCATGCAGCGAGGGGCGAGCGTTTGAATGGCGCACTCAAAACTGTCGAACGTGTGGGTTTTTCCGCTTTGTATGATTTGAAAAGCTTTGTCGTAAATATTGCCGCAGTTTTCGCATTTCAACGGTTCCATGCCGGTTCTCCTTTCAGGATTCGCGCGCTCAAAAGACTCACGATTTCCGCGCCGGTTAAGATGATGAATGATGAAACATAAGCCCAAACGAGAAAAACGATGATGGATCCGGCCGCGCCATAGGGCGCGCTGAGTTCAACTCGGTTGAAGTAGCCGCCGATCAACGATCCGCCGAGAGTGAAGATGACCGCGGTGCTGAGACCGCCAAGCCAGCTGGCCCGCCAGGAAACTCTGCCGTCAGGCATCCAGCGAAAGATCAAAGCGAAAATCAAAGTGTAAAGGCCGACACTTGATATGAATTGAATCAGTTTTCCCCACCACGCCAAGGAGGAGTCGGTGATAAAGGAGAGCGTGATGGTCGCAAGGACAAAAAGGATCGTGGCGAAAACAAAGGTGAGAACCATCACGAAGCTTCGCAAACGGCGCCAGATATAGTCCCAAAGGCTGTCTTGTGACTGAACTTTAAAGATCCGGTTCAGCGTGTTTTGCAGTTGATAAAAAACCACACTGGCCGAGAAGAGAAGGGCGACCACACCGAAGCGGCCGGCGAGGGGGTTCCGTTCCGCGTAGTTAAATACGAATTCCAATGTTTTCGCTGGCTGTGGGCCCATCAAATCCTTCGCTCCGCTAAGGATCTGTTGTTGCAAAGATAAGCCCAAGGAGGAGAGTACGGTGTAAAGGATAAGTAATAGGGGGGCGGTGGAGAGGACTGTGTAATAGGCCAATGCCGCCGCCTCTGTCGCGACCCCGTCGCGCGCGATCTTATCAATGAGCTTTGAGACCCATTGCACCGCGATTCCTAATTTGCCCCGTTAAAGCGGCTTCATATCGGTCCAGGCTGGTGCGTCACTCGCGGGAAAAGACTCCCGTGAGGCTTCATCGACCGGATCAAAAGTCTGTTTGCGCCGAGGCGTTTTAGTGTAACGGGATTTCAGCTGACGGAACGCACGAGCGATTCTTTCGCGCAGGCTGGGTTTTTTTGGCATGGTGGAACCTCCTCAGTTCGTTGTTGCTGGGATCGTTCACAACCGTTCAAAATCAGTGCCGCTTAATGATTGATCCAGCCGAATAACCAACGGGCGAGTCCCATGATGTTAGCCCCGGTTAATTCGGAATTCACCTGCCTCAGCTGATCATAGAGTCGAAACCCATGATCCCCGGCGATGATTAAAGGACGGAAGTATTTCGCGTGGCCGGCGACGTACTCGTGAAAGTGCGAGACCTGACAAAGTTGATCATTCATGCCGATCGCCATGTAAACCGGTCGAGTTTGTTTCTCGAGTCCTGGATAAAATTCGGCGAAGGTGTTTTTCCCATTCACGGTGCAAATCGGTGTGAGCAGGATCAGCGCCGGCAATTCCGGAGCGGACATGAACTTATCGAAGGCCACATAGGTGCCAAGCGACTTACCGCCGATGATCGTGTTCTCCGGCGCGATCGCCAGATTTTCTTTCATATAAGTGAGTGCCGTCGTGAAATCCTCTCGTTCATCGGCGAGGTCTTCGGACGGGCCGGCGTACGGGCCGCCCTTCACACAGTAAGCCCAGGTGAGCTTGACCATGGTGAATCCATTCTTCACCGCCTCGGAACCGAAGCGGTCGTACATATCACGGCGGGGATTGCAGCCTTGGCCGGGACCGAAAAGAACGCCTTTGGCCATTCCCGGATTATAAATATTTAGTTCAATCGGCTGGCCCCGGGGAGTTTGAATTCGAAGGGTTGATTCCGGCGGGCGCGCCTCAGGCTGCGCGGGATCGGTGAAGAACGGTAAATCCATCGCGAAAGCCGAAGAGTGAATGACGATTAACAAAACAAGAGATGATATGAGTTTCATAGCGGCCCCTTACCCAATGAAATAGCCGTGTGACTTTACACTTTAGATATGCGATGCGTCAATTAGAATCTTCGGGCCGAAAGCCATTTGGGTATTTCACGCCCAAAGATCAAATCAACCAAGCGCTTGGTTGTATGGAAGGCAAGCCCGATCCCGTGGGCCGTATAGCCGCCGGCGAAGAAAACCTGGGGGTCATCAGGCAAGGAGCCGACCAGGGGCTCACCGTCACGGGAAAAGCCCATCACTCCAGACCAGCGGTGGGTGACTTTGGCGTCTTTGAATTGGGGTAGGTGGGTTTTGACGAACTCATGAAGCGCGTTTTGGATCGGCACGGTGATGTGGTCGGAATAGCCGACCTCGGTCTCTTTTTCCAGTTGCCGGAACCCACCGATGAGAAGTTGTCCATCCGGAAGCTGACGAAAATAATCCAGGTAGAAATTGGCGTAGCAGGGGGCGTCCATAAAGCGGGGCACGGACTCCATCATCAAACATTGGCCGCGGGTCGGATAAATTTTATCGGCGAAGTAGGGATTCAAGGTGGCGGAGTAACCATTCAGATTGAGAATGATCATCGCCCCTTCGAAATCACCGTTATCGGTCTTTAAGATCCGGGTTCCATCTCCAGAGTCTTCAATTCGGTAGGCTTCGACACCTTCGAAAAGATCCGCCTTCACCCGCGCGCGCATTCGTTCGACTAAACGCACGGGATTGACCGAGGCATCGTCAAGATAATGAATTCCACCTCGGAAATTCACGGCGCCGACATGTTCACGGACGTCCTCTTCGCCGAGAATTTTCGTGCGAATGTCCAGCGCGCTCATGATCTCCGCCACTTTCTTCAGCTCTTCGAATTCATTCTCCTGGGCCGCCAGTGAGTAAGCTCCGTTTTGTTCAAATTGAATTTCGGCCGCTTGATCTTGAATGATTTCTTCTTTTAAGAGCCGGAGGTTCTCTTGGGCGAAACGCCAGATCTCCGTGGCTTGTTCAAGTCCATGCTTGCTGATCATGCGATTGAAATGTTCAACCGAACCGCAGGTGATGAATCCGGCATTGCGGCCGCTCGCACCGAAGGCGAGACGCGATTTTTCAATGATGGCGATATTCAATGACGGGTCTTCTTTATTCAGCCAGTAAGCGGTGGATAAGCCGGAAATTCCCGCTCCGACAATAACCGCATCATAGGTTTTCTTTTCACCGGGTCGCGAGCGGTCGAGCCAATAGGACGAACTCATCAGGTACCTTCCAGGCTTAAATACATTTCCAGAGCTGTACACCTGCAGGGAGGTTTCTTGCAACGGGTGCAGTCATATTGGACATCCCGCCAATACTCTTTGTGTTCCGCGACAACCTGAAACCCGAGCTTTTGCAAATACCTCGTGGATGAGTTGTGGGGACTCTCCTTCCAAGAATGGCAAACAACGCCTTTGGCGCCCGCTTCCTTAAGCCTAATTAAACTTTCCCGCGAAAGCTTTCCGCCCCAACCTTGACCTTGAACCGAGGATGCGAGGAAGAGGGACTGAAAATAAGCGGTTTGGTCGATTGAGTGTGGCCATTTTTCGGGAACCAAGCCATGGCCCTTGCCGTGGCGCCAGTGTCCCGGTGGATAGGAAATGCGAACGCCAAGGATTTCGCTGTTTTCACGGTCCACCAAAACGAGCGAGCACATGATCCCGTTTGAGCTGGATCTTTGAAAGATGTCTTCGAGTTCGGCTGACGAATAATAACCTTCGCCGATTTCCTTATCCGTGAATCGCTTCAGCTCCGGGAGGTCATTGAGTTCGAGAGTGCGGATCGCCAGCATAATCAGGGCTTTAAAAAATGGTGTGCTCGAGGCGATTCGAACGCCTGACCTTCGCCTTCGGAGGGCGACACTCTATCCAGCTGAGCTACGAGCACATGTTCAAAAAAAGATCGCTTGGGAACTTTTTCTAAATGATTTAGGCATGAAGTCAAGAAAGCGTGACTTAAAACGGGCATATCCATTGCAGTTCCCCAGCGCGTACCAATTGGAGGATTTCATGCGCCCTATGGTTTTATTGGCTTTAGCTGTATTTTTGCCCGGTTTCGCTTCCGCTCAGGAGACCTGTAACCCCAGCTACCAGGTGGAGTATGGAACCTGTGCGCACCCCTCTCACCCTAAGGAAATTAAAACGGTGAACACCGGCTGGATCCTGGTGAATAAAGGCGCCCGCCGGATTAGCGATGCTCTTTGTCAAGAGTACGTGCAAGTGGTTCAGAGACAGAACCCGAGCGCCCAAAACATTACTTTCACCGACATTAAAGACGAGGAAAACATCCTTCGCGGGATCGGGAAGCGTGACGTATATTGCAAATTTAGCATGGACGTTTCCGTTCCTTCCACGATGTCCTCCCCGGCCTGTGGCATTGTGGGCGTGACCCGGAATTGCTTCGAGGGTGTGAGTGCTGATTTCGTTCGTCTCTGCCTTAATGCTCAACCGCAGACTATTGAAGAAATGTGGCGCAAGGCGGGTTGTATGGTGGATAGTTTCAAGAACGCGCCCCAAGTTCAGGGCATGACTCAAGCGGACTATCAGAATCTCACCTTCCAGTTGGATATGTGGAAGAACTCCTTCTCGGTGTCCGATGACCCGAGCAAGAGGGACTTGGCCTCCTGGCTTCTGCAGGAAACCGCGCCTCGTTAATTGCGCCCCGAGGAGGGGCGTGTTAGCTTCTCTCCGGTGACGCGGGAAAATAAATCCGACTACATCATCGAGAATATTAAGGTCTGGACCGATCGTGAGGTCATTCCGAACGCCCGGGTCTTAGTCGAAAACGGTTTGTTCACGGCAATTAATCCCTCAACGCCGTCGAAAGCGGAAGTGATCGACGGTGGCGGGCACGTCCTGATGCCCGCCGGCGTGGATGCCCAAACTCATCTTCGCGTTCCTGGTCAGTCCCATAAAGAAACTCCTCGCACCGGCTTAACCGCCGCCCTTAAGGGCGGATATTCGGCCGTGCTCACCATGCCGAACACGCAGCCCACAATTGATTCCATTGAGGCCTTGGAAATGGGCCGAAAAGAAGTGGCCGATCTCGAGTACGAATTCGGCCTCAAGGTTTTCTGGTCGGCGGCGATCACTAAACGGCTCAACAGCAAGGAGCCCACGGCTTATGAGGAATTGGTGAAGGCCGGCGTGCGCGCCTTCACGAACGACGGTCTCGGCGTGTTGGACGATTCCGTCATGGAGCAAGCCTTCGCGCGGCTGGAATCACTTGGTGTCCCCCTTCTGCAGCATGCGGAGTTCTTGGGTCACGGGGGATCGTTGGCGCCGGGTCCTGTGCAGGAGAAAGTCGGCGCCAAACCGTATCCGGATGAACCGGAATGGAAAATGGTTGAGCGCGATTTGCGTGAACTTCGCAAACATCCGGGCGCGCGCTACCACGTTTTGCATGTTTCCAGCCGGCACACGTTGGAGTTGGTTCGGCAAGCCAAGGATGAAGGTTTGAACGTCACCGCAGAAGTGACGCCTCACCACTTATTTTTTAATACGGAGACCATTGATGGCTCCAACACCTCGTTCAAAATGAATCCGCCGATCCGGTCTCCCGAAGATCAACAAGCGCTCTGGCAGGCATTGAGCGACGGCGTTTTGGATTTCGTGGCCACGGATCACGCGCCCCATGAGGAAGCGATGAAAAAGGGCCATTTCGATCAAGTGGCCTTCGGCACGTTGGGACTTGAGACCACGCTTCATGTTTTGATTTTCGGTTTGAGAAAAGGATGGCTGACGCCGCAGAGGTTTGTGGAAGTTTTCTCGCGGCGGCCGGCGAATTTCCTTCGGTTGCCGGCGGAGTTCGGTGCGTTCACGCCGGGAGCGAAATTTCATGCGGTATTGGTCGATGTTCATGCTCCAGAATTCGAATACAAAGTAGATGACATTTCGAGCCTTTCCAAAAACAGTTGTTTTGTAGGGGCCAAATTGCCAGGTCGGATTTTGGGGGCATTCCATGGTGAAAGAATTTTTCACTTCAATTAAAAATCTCTGTTTCGCGAGTCTGTTGGCGATTTGTTTTGTCAGCGCCACCGCCGCGGAGTCCGCGGCTGAGCAAGAGACCGCCAAGGATTTTTCATCCTGGCGCAAATTCACAACCGGAAAGCTGATCAGTGAAACAACCGCGGCGCCGCCCGGTGCGACGGCCTATGTCGGTCTTTACATCACCTTGGTTGACAAGTGGCACACCTATTGGGTGAACCCGGGAGATTCCGGCGCACCGATCCGTCTGGATTTTAAAAACGGCCCTGAGATCAAAGTCAAAGCCGTGCACATGCCGGTGCCGACCCGCAAGGTCAGTTCGTCTTTGGTTTCTTTCGCTTACTTTGATGAAGTTCTGTTTCCCATTGAAATTGAAATCGATCGCAAGGCGCTTCCCGGGCAAACCGCCAAAGTCGCGGTGGATGCCGAGTGGCTGGTTTGCGACGAAGTCTGCATTCCCGCGATCGATACCTTCAGGTTGGATCTTCCCATAGGCAACTTGGAAGAGGTCAAACCCGGCGAGCACTTTCAATTGTTCCAGGAGACTCGCGCGCGGTTGCCCAAGGTGATCGAGGATCATGGACTTCGTTTCGTCGAAGCCGAGCAGGATATGCGGCTTGAAATTCCCATGTGGACCGCGGGCCGCCAGTTCATTGATTTTTTTCCCTTCCGCGGCAGCGGAGTGAGCAACGAACAAGCGACGGCCAGAGGGTCGAACCCTTTGGTGCTCAAGCTTAAGCGCTCCAAGGTTCCCGCGGTGGGCGCTGATCGGATCGGCGTGTTGGTCAGTCGTGATTCAGAAAGCGGCAAAATCGAAGCATGGCAATTCGGTGATCCAGGATGGAAATTCACGGAGCAACTTCCTGAGTCAAAAGAGCTGATGCACACGTTGATCATGCTGCTTTCCGCGTTTCTGGGCGGATTGATTTTGAACCTGATGCCTTGTGTGTTTCCTGTTCTTTCGATCAAACTTCTGAGTCTTCTCAAAATCGCCGATTCGGATCGCAGAGAAATCCGCAAACAAAATCTCGCTTACACGGCGGGAGTCATGCTTTCTTTCGCCTTGATCGCGCTGGTGCTTTCCGGCCTTCGTTCCGCCGGACATTTAATCGGTTGGGGATTTCAATTGCAGTCGGCGATCTTTCTGACCTTTCTTTGCTGGTTGTTTTTCGCCCTCGCGCTAAATCTGATCGGGATTTTTGAAATTGATTTGTTAAGCGCCAATCTCGGACATCGCTGGACAAGGCTGGGCGGTGCCTGGGGTTCCTTCTTCACCGGAGTGTTGGCGGTGGTCGTGGCCTCGCCATGCACGGCACCTTTCATGGGTGTGGCCCTTGGGTTCGGCATTTCGCAACCCGTTCCCATCCTACTGGCGATCTTTTTGACCTTGGGTTTGGGATTGGCGTTTCCCTATTTGGTGATCACCGTGCACCCGGGCCTGATTCGCATTTTGCCAAAACCGGGCCCATGGATGATCCGGCTTAAACAACTCATGGCCATCCCGCTCCTACTTACGGTGGCTTGGTTGCTTTGGGTACTTAGACAGGTGGCCAGTCCCGGTCCGGTGGCGGCTGTCTTGGTCGGCTGTGGGGTGATTCTGCTCTTCGTGCTCATGCGGCCGCCTCGAAAATCGGCGGGTCTGATCGCCGCCGGAGTTCTTGCGGTCCTTTTAGGATATGTCCATAATAAATCATCAAGTTCGACTTCGGGTGAATCTTCTGAAGTCGCTCAAGGCGATTGGAAGCCATTTTCCTTTAATCTTTTAAACGAACTTAAAGACCAAAACGTTTTTGTGAACATGACGGCCGATTGGTGTTTGACCTGTAAGGTGAATGAAAAACTGGTCTTTAGTGACCCGGAGATTCAAGATCTGCTGAAAAAGAAGAATGTGGTTCAGGTTAAAGGCGATTGGACACAAAGAAGCGAGGAAATCACGCGTTTTCTTGACCGTTATCAACGTGTCGGCGTTCCTTTCTATGTTCTTTTC
The DNA here is from genome assembly GCA_041690295.1 of Bdellovibrionales bacterium. Taxonomy (GTDB): domain Bacteria; phylum Bdellovibrionota; class Bdellovibrionia; order Bdellovibrionales; family UBA1609; genus JALHOQ01. The sequence goes on along the minus strand of JAWLHR010000014.1, from coordinate 28,873 downwards.
TCGCCGCGCAATCCGGAAGGAACCGTGTTGCCCGAGGTTCTGACAAAAAGTAGTTTTATAGAGTGGATTGAAAGTGAATTTCCTTAAGGAGGTTTGAATGAGAATGGCGTTTATTATCGCGCTCTCCCTCGTGGCCCAGATGGCTTTGGCCGCATCGCCTAAAGATCAGGCGGCACCTGAAAAAGCGGTGACCAAGATCGGTCATGCGGCACCAACGTTCGAACTGACCGGCGCGGACGGCAAAACGTATAAGCTCGCCGATCAAAAGGGCAAGATCGTGGTCCTTGAATGGTTCAACAAAGATTGCCCCTATGTTCGCAAGTTCTATGACTCCAAAACCATGCAAGACTTGCAGGCCAAGCAAACCGGCAAGGGAATCGTTTGGTTCACGATCATTTCTTCCGCACCCGGCAAGCAAGGTGCCATGTCCGCTGAAGAAGTGACGAAGCTCATGGGTGAGTGGAGCATGAAGCCGACCGCCGTTCTTCTCGATACCGAGGGAAAAGTCGGCAAAATGTATGACGCGAAAACCACGCCTCATATGTTCGTCATAGATAAGAAGGGTCAATTGGCCTACATGGGCGCGATTGATGACCGGCCGTCCGCCTCGGCGAAGAGCCTGGATGGAGCGCAAAATTACGTTCTCTCCGCGCTGGCCGCGGTCGAGAAAGGTGAGCCGGTGAAAACGGCGTCCACCACGCCCTACGGATGCAGCATTAAGTACCAATAAAATAAATTTGGGGGGGATATGGCACCAACAAGGATGTTGGGTTTAGTCGCCGCGGTTTTCTTTTTCGCGGCGAATGTGAGTGCGAATGAACAGGCTCCGGGCGCCGATGCGACCCCGGAGCAGAATCGCCGGATTCAAGAGTATCATGAGTCCATCCGACTGATACCGCATCGAAAGCCCACGGTGGCGGTCGAGCGTCCGTTTTCCGAATTGGAAGAAGCCGGCTATCTCTTTTTCAGTGCAGAAACGGTTTTCAATTCCTTAACCGCCAAGCGGATTATGGCACGAGAGCTGCCCGCCGATACCACTCTCGTGATCTACACGGATCGGAACAACAAAGAATCCATCCGTCGGGCATTCGCGGGGTATATCGAGCCGAACCGCCTCAAGATCGTGACGATCAATGCGGGTGGCAATGGTTTTTGGTCTCGTGATGGACTCCCGGTTCCGATTTGGGGGCCGGATTCGAGTCTGAATGTGGTGGATGCGCGCTATTATCATAACTTCGAGCCGGATCAGGTGATCGCCAACTGGTTCGAGGCCCACCTGCTGAGACATAATTATTATTTCGAAGGCGGCAATTTCATGGTGAACGATGTGGGCGATTGCATCACCGTGGATAATCAACGAAGCATTCGGATTCCCAATGAGATCTTTTACGATCATTACGGTTGCAAGCGACTCATTCGCCTGCCCCATGAAAAAGGCATTGGCCACATCGATGAGTCCGTGCGTTTCGTGGCCCGCAACAAAGTGCTGACCGATTTGCCCAGTTACGCCGATCGTTTGCGTGCCGAGGGTTTTGAGGTCACCATGTTGCCGCGTCCGCGCTATCCTTATGAATCCTATGTGAACTCATTGCTCGTGAACGGAACGATCTTCGTTCCGGTTTTTGAGCAACCCACGGATCGTGAAGCCGTCGACGTCTATCAACGGGCCGGATTGAAAGTGGTTCCGATCGAGACCATCACCTTAAGTAATCAAGGGCGTGGCTCCATTCATTGCATTACGATGACCTATCCCAACGTTCCGTTTTCGGGATTGATCACCGCATTGGGATTGAAAGAGCTTTAATGGAGTTTGGTCGACGGCGCATCAGTGATGGCGCCGTCGATCAGCGATCCCAACCAATCCGAAATGGGTTTGGCTGTGAATCCCACCTTCTCCACCTTTTGGCAGTCCATGAAATAATCCGATTTTGTGGCGTAAGGTGAAGTGATTTGGGGTGAGGGTTGTTGGGCGAGCAGGGCGCGACGTCCCACTCTCTTTTCAATTTCGCTTAGAAAATCACTCATTCGAATCGGAGCGGAACTTGCCACATTGATCGGGCCGGTAAAATTTTTGTCCATCGACCAACGCAAGAAACGACAGGCGTCTTCGGAGTGGATCATGGACACACGGGCGCTGGGATCGGGTAAGTAAAGCATTTGATTGCGGGTGATCCGCTCCACATGAAATTCAAGACGTCGGGTGTAGTCATCGGGGCCAAGGATGTAGGGGAAGCGGACCGAGACGACGGGAAAGCGCGCGTTCTGGGCGAACTCGGCTTCAGCGCGGCGTTTGCCCAGTTGATAGCTCAGTGAAGAGGGTGGGCCGTGATTCACGGTTAAATCAAATTTCCCCGGATCAAATTGTTCTTCACGCAAGTCCGCGCCTAAATCATAGACCGCGATGGTGGAGATGAAAATGTACCGACCAACCCGTTTGAAAAATCCAGTGGAAGCTCGGGCGTCGGTGTCGTTGAAGGTGGCGAAGTCCACCACCACATCGTACTCCTGATCTATCCGAGCGAGGGTTAAATCACGGCGATCGCCTTTAAAGATCACCGCCCGATGGGTGTGCGGCACTTGTCCCGTGCGGTTCAAAACATGAAGTTCGATTCCAGACTCCCGATCCAGCGCGGTGCTCAGGCGTAGTCCGACGAAACGGTTCCCCCCGATGATCAAAACTTTCATGGCCGCGCTCCGAACTCGGCAAGAAGAATGGGGCGGATGAGCGGATCCAGCATGGGATCAACTTTATGGCCCAGCCCGGGAACGATGTGGAAGTCACCGGTAAAGCCAAGTTCCAGGATTTTTTTGTGGGACGCTTGCGATTCTTTGATCGGCCAACGATCATCCGTTTCGTCATGGAAAGCGTGGACCCGTATGTCGGTGCGGCCGATGTGACTGTAAGGATCAAAAGGGTAGCCGCTTCCCACGCCCAGGATCGCGCGAAGGGAAGGCAAGTGTTTCGCCAGGAAGGGCGCCAAGAAACCACCTTGGGAAAATCCTAAAATCGCCAGGGGCTCGGATGGCGAAAGAATTTTATTTATGAGCGTTCCCACTCTTTCGGCCGTGACTCTTGGATCCACCAGCATGATTTCCCGCCGGGTGTCCCTGAAATACCAGGAGTAAGCTTCGACAAAACCATCACTTTTCCAAATGGGCACGGGAAAAGGCGCATTGACCGCCAAGACATTAAAAGGCAAATCCTTTTCAAACCAACCGATCCGGCGAAACATGGAAAGTGCATGATCCTGATAACCGTGCAAAAGGATCACCGTGCCCGAACCTTGGGATTTTTGCAGGTGATAACGGATGGGCAATGTGAATTCGGCGTGATGGACGGGCCAGTCGCGCATGGTTTTTTCAGTCGCCATTTTTTTATCCTACTGCAGCTTGAGACCTACGCAACTGGTAACACTTCATGGCCTTTCGGATCAGGTGAATTCGCGACATGCTTGGGCAGTCCTTTCCGAATGCGGTTTTCCAGGGCGTTTAAGATGTCTGATTTCCATTGATCCCGTCGATAGATTAAACTGATCTCCCGGGTCGGCACGGGCTTTTCAAACTCGCGAATATGTTCCTTTTTCTCGGCGTCGGATAAGGTGTCGACGAACAAAGCTGGAACCAATGTATATCCACTTGTGTTACGGATCAGGTTGCGAAGCGTTTCCAAAGTGCCGCCAGCGAATTGGACATTGGGAAACACGCCCTCTCGTTCCTTAAGCGAACAATAACGGACAATCTGGTTGCGAAAACAATGCCCGTCCGCGAGCAACCACATTTCTTCGCCGGAAAGATCGCTCTCGCGAATCCGACGGCGGGAGTTGAGCGAGGAGGATTTCGAAACATAAAGCGCGAACGGTTCATAATAGAGTGCCCGCTCCTTTAGGCCGGGCTCGTTCAGTGGTGTTGCGAGAATTCCGGCGTCCAGCTTGTCTTCATGAAGGGCCGAGATGATCGTGTCCGTTTTCAGTTCGTCCACGATGAGTTCCACATGGGGATATTCACGGGAAAAGCTTTCAAGAAAAAGCGGGAGGAGGTAAGGGGCCACGGTTGGTATCACGCCGAGGCGAAATTCCCCACTGACCTCATGACTTTGGTTGCGTGAAAGTTCCATGAGTTTTCGATGCTCATGGAGAAGGGCCTTGGCCTGCTGGATAAACCGGACACCTTTGGCCGTGGGGACCACCGGTTTTTTAAGCCGATCAAAAAGCGGATAACCGATCTCCTCCTCAACTTTCTGTATTTGCATGCTTAAAGTCGGTTGGGTGACGTGGCAAGCTTCGGCCGCTTTGCCGAAGTGACGCCATTTCTCGACGGCCACGATGTACTCCAGCTGGGTTAAGGACGGCATTGTCGCACTCCTTGTTTCAAATAGTGATAGATATCATCGATCTATGTATTTATACAATCGATTTTACTTATCAGGCGATCGAGGCGATTATTGCAAGGAGAGCCAATGAAGCCGCGCGGGCGGCGCCAACTTTAGGAGGTATTAAATGTTAGGTATTGGACAGCGTTTTCCGGATTTTAACTTAAAGGCGGTGACGGGAACCGATTTAAAGACGGCCTTCACCGAGGTGAGCAACAAGACCTATGCCGGTAAGTGGTTGGTTGTGTTTTTCTACCCCAAGGATTTCACCTTCGTTTGTCCGACGGAGATCAAAGGCTTTAATGAATTGAGCCGCCAGTTCAAGGACCGCGACGCGCAGGTTTTGGGCGTGAGCACGGACTCTGAATTCGTTCACCTGGCCTGGAAACAGCAAAATGAGGATCTCAAGAATCTCGATTTCCCGCTGCTTTCGGACTTGAATCGCGATCTCAGCTCCAAGCTCGGCATTCTCGATGAAAAAGAAGGCGTGGCCCAACGGGCGACGTACATCGTGGATCCTGAAGGTATCATCCGCTTCGTGTATGTGACGGATGCGTCGGTTGGTCGCAGTCCCAAGGAAGTTCTCCGTATTTTGGACGGCTTACAAACCGACGAACTTTGCCCCTGCAATTGGGAACCCGGACAGGAGACGATTCAGTTATGACCATTGAAGATCTCAAATCTCAGATTCCTGACTTCGGGCGGGACATACGCTTGAATCTGGATTCGGTGTTGAGTACGGAAGGCGCGCCCGGGCTCACGGATCAACAAATCTGGGGCTCGGCGTTGGCCTGCGCCTATGCACTTGACTCCAAAGACCTGGTGAATGCGTTGCTGAACTCTTCATCGGGTGCGTTGAACGATGATGCCTATCGCGAAGCGGCTCGTGGCGCGGCCACGATCATGGCGATGAATAATGTTTATTATCGATCCACGCATTTGATGAATGATGAGGAACTTCGCAAGCTCCCCACTAAATTGCGCATGAATATCATCGGCAACCCCGGAATCCCTAAGACGGATTTCGAAGCCATGTCGCTCGCGGTTTCAGCAATCGCCGGGTGCGGTCAGTGTTTAAGCGCCCACGCCAAGGTGTTGAAGGACGCGGGAGTGCAGCCGATTGGCATTCAATCGCTCCTTCGCTTGGCCTCGGTCCTGCGGGCCGCGGATCAGGCCTTGAGAATCGCCCGGATGTAAGATTATAGTGGCCACTCATGATTAATGTGGCCAACGTGTCCAAAAGTTACGGCAACAAGGTGCTGTACAGGGACGCTTCTTTTCAACTGAATCCGGGAGAAAAAGTGGGCTTGGTCGGGCCCAACGGCGCCGGCAAAACCACGATCTTTCGTCTCATCACCGGTGAGGAAGGCGTGGGCTCGGGCCACGTGGCCAAGCCCGAAAAAACCGTCATTGGTTACTTTTCGCAAAATATCGAAGACATGAAGGGCCGGTCCGTTTTGGAAGAAGTCAAATCAGCGGCCGGCCGGGTGGCGGAGCTTGGTCGAAAAGTGGCCGAGTACGAAGCCAAATTGTCTTCGCCGGATCTCACCGAAGACGAAATGACCGCGGTCCTTGAAAAGTACGGCGAAGTTCAGGCCGAGTTCGAACGTCTCGGCGGCTACAATCTCGAGGCTCGCGCGGCCGAAATCATCACCGGTTTGGGTTTTCATCCCGAAGATCATCATCGCGACACCGGTAGCTTCAGCGGTGGTTGGAAAATGCGCATCGCTTTGGCCAAGATATTGGTGCTCAATCCCGATGTTCTTTTGATGGACGAGCCCACCAACCACTTGGATTTGGAATCGATCGAATGGTTGGAAGGTTGGTTGAAAGAATTCAAGGGCACGCTCCTCATGACCAGTCACGATCGTGACTTCATGAACCGGCTGGTTGAAAAGATCATCGAGGTCGCGCATCAAACCATCACGGTCTATTCGGGGAACTATGACTTTTATGAGCGGGAGCGGGAGCTTCGGCGTGAACAATTGATCGCCACGGCCAAGCGGCAGGAAGAGATGATCGCCAAGGAAAAGGAGTTCATCGCCCGCTTTGCCGCGCGCGCTTCCCATGCCGCCCAGGTGCAATCCCGGGTTAAGAAACTGGAAAAGATCGATCTTGTTGAAGTTCCCACCGAGGAAAAAGCCATTCATTTCGAGTGGCCTGAGCCACCCCGGGGCGGTGATGAGGTCGTGAAACTTGAGAATTTGGGAAAGGTTTATGACGGCGGCGGCCGGCGGGTGGAAGTTTTTCGCGGGGCGAACGCATTGGTGCGCCGTTTGGATCGTGTCGCGGTTGTGGGTGTGAACGGCGCGGGTAAATCCACTTTGCTAAAGATCATCGCCGGCCAGACGGAGCCGACTGAGGGCAAGGCGGTTCTCGGCGCGAGCATTCATCTCGGCTATTTCAGCCAGAATTCTTTGGATGTTTTGAATCCATCATTGAGTGTGTTGGAAGAAGTGCACTCGCGTATTCCCACTCAATCGGTCGGGTACGTGCGAAATCTTTTGGGCGCGTTGAAGTTTTCGGGCGACGAGGTGGAAAAGAAAATCTCCGTTTTATCAGGTGGAGAAAAAAGCCGGGTCGTGTTGGCCACGATTCTCGCCAAGCCGGTTAATTTTCTGGTGCTCGACGAGCCGACCAATCACTTGGACATTCAATCGCGCGAAGTTTTATTGGACGCCATCCGCCGCTTTCAAGGCACTGTGATGATCGTCAGCCACGACCGGCACTTCCTGCGCAACATGACCACGCGGGTTTTTCGCCTCGACCGCCACCAACTCACCATCTACGACGGCTCCTGGGACTACTACCTCGAAAAAACCCGCGGCGGATAGTGCGGGCTTTGGCGCGCGCTCTTGTGCTTGGCGCGCGCGTTCTCGCACGGTTGCCGCTTTCTGGTCGACCTCCCTAGTTAACCCGATCTATTGATCGCCTTCCTAGTTGGTTGGCGCGCCCCTACTTCCGAATCGGAAGTGAAGATCGAGACGAGTTGTCAACATTTCATTCCCAGCCAGACATGGGCGAACTTACTGTCATCTATAAAAACACAAGAGCAGGCGCAAATTCTCGTTGGAAACTGTTTGACTGTGGAGCGATGGGGGATATCTGTTTGGTCACTTGCTAAGTCGCTGCACGAGTTATTGGATAAACGTTTGATCTCAAAGGAAAAAGAATGAGCGGCCGTCGAGCACAACTTGAGTTTGCGGGAAAAGGATTCAGAAAGCCCGGAGATGAATTCGGCGGAAGTCTGCTGAAGGGGAATCCGAAGTGTAAGCGTCCTTTGGATTCAAAGTTTCCGGTTCATCTTGTTTTAAGAGCTACGCGGGGTGGAATGCGTCTTCCGAAAGCCTTTTCGGTGGTGAATGAAATCGTCACCAAGACGGCCCAAAAGCACGGCTTCAAGGTTTACCGGTATGCGAATGTCGGCAACCACTTACATTTGCTCGTCAAAATCAATCACGTGCGGGATTGGCCAGCTTTTATTCGTGAACTGTGCGGGCGAATCGCGCAAACCATGAGAGAGCTTATTAAGCTGCCTCAGGGCGAGGCCTTTTGGTTATTTCGTCCTTTTACGCGAATTGTACGAGGCTGGCACAAGGCCTTTCGCAGTGTCTGCGACTACATCCATTTAAACTTCCTTGAGGCGGAAGGCTTCATCTCTCGCAAAGAAACCAAGTCACTCAAAGACCTTCGCGCCATCTGGGGCGACGGATAAGGCGATCAGGGCGCAAACACGTAACTTACTGATACAGGTTCCGCAAACACGTGCCCCGCAAATCACGCGGCCCGCATTCTCGAGCGCTGCTAACCCCACAGACTCGCAGACCACGCGGCCCCGCGCACCAGTCCACCCGGTGCGCCGGCCGACCGGCCCGCTCATCAGAATCGTACCATCGTCTTAATTTACTCGAGTCTTGATCTTGTAGCTTGCCTTTGAGGTGCAGGTTTTGTTGCCGACGTCGCCGCCGCAGGTGGCGGTTCCGCAGTTGAGGCTAAGGATTTTGTTTTCGTTGTTGTCCTGGCGGAATTCCTTTTTCCAGTCGTCGCAAGCTTTCTTCCATTTGGCTTTCGCATCTTTATTGGTCGCGCCCGCATCCCCTTCGAGGTCAGCGGTGCCATCGGTGATTTCCCAGGTGTTGTCCGACTTCATCATTCCGGCTTTGGCTTTTTTGATCTCAATCGTGGTTGTTGTCTCGCCGTCGGTGTCAGCGGAAACATCTTTCACGTCCACGGTTTGCGCCCATGCGACACTTGAAACTAATATCATGCTCATCAACAAGGCTTTCATCGTTAGAACCTCCTCTAGAAGGAGGTCTTATCTTATGCGGTTTGCTTTTGGCGTCAAGATTTGCCTAATGAAGGGGAGCCACTAAGATGGCGCCATGAAATTGATAAGTAAAATCATCAAAAAGAAGAATCGAACCCATGGACTCGGAATCAGCCATAACCTCCATCCCAAGCCCCTCTACCCCAAACCGATCCATTCGCTCCTTATCCTCGCCTTCACCCCGGTCCTCGCGTTCGCGTGGGGGAAGCGTGGGCATCAAATCATCGGTGAAACCGCGGCCATACTGGTGAGCGAAGAACCTCAAGGCAAGTTCCTGCGCGACCACAGTTATGACCTGGGATATTATAGCAATGTCCCCGATCTGATCTGGAAGCGGCCGTCCACCTATGGCGAGGAATGGACCAATCATTTTATGAATCTTGAACATTTCGAAGCCGCATTCGCCGGGAAAAAAGACATCAAGGATCCCTTCGCTCTTTCCCGCAAGGAATTCGAGAGCAAGTTCCCCGAGATCAAAGTGACTTCGGGCCGGGCGTACTGGCGGATTCGTGAACTCGCGGAAAACCTGGAAAAGATCACGCAGGACCTTAAAAAATTAAAAGAACCAAAAGGCAAAAAGCGTCAGGAGCTGCAAGCCAAGTGGTTGGTCACGGCCGGCACACTGGCTCACTACATCGGCGACTTAAGCATGCCCCTTCACATGACCGAAAATTATGACGGGCAGCACACCGGCCAAAAAGGAATCCATAGCTACTTCGAACAGGAAATGACCGAGTGGCTTTATCCGGATGTTCTCGTGAGCGTGCAAGCCAAAGCCAAAGCCGAGTGGGATGAATTCAAAAAGAAGCATAAGAACGATTCCATTTTGCAATTGACCCGTGCTCTCGCCGAGGGATCCCGCGCGGACATCAAATCGCTGCTCGCCCTTGATAAGGGCCATAAGCGCAAGCATTCGCGAAAGGACGCCGAACGTTACCGAAGCCTGGTGGAAAAGCGTCTGCTGATCGCCAGTCTCACACTGGCGGAGGTTTACCGGCGCAACATCGGTTGGACTTACGACGGCCACCGATTCTTTATGTTCAGTGGAGAGCCCGAATTCATTAAACCCGGTGGTGATTAACGGCCGAACTTCTTGGCGTAAAACGCCACGGCGTTTTCAATAATCGTGAGAGCGTCGGACTTACCCAGGAAGTGATCGATCACCACTGTTTTATTTTCCAGAATTTTATAATCCTCGAAAAAGCGCTTCACTTCGACCATTCGATGCGAGGGTAAATCATCCAAAGATTCGTACTCGGAGTATTCCGGGTCATCGGCGTGAACGGCGATGATTTTGTCGTCGGCTTCGCCCTGATCGGTCATTTTCATCACACCGATCGGTTTCGCATTCATGATTGATAAAGGGACCACCGGTTCCTGCCCAAGCACCAGAATATCAAGTGGATCGTTATCACTACAGTAAGTGCGGGGGATAAATCCGTAATTCGCCGGATAAATGACCGAACTCATTAACACCCGATCCACGCGAATAAGACCGCTTTCCTTATCGAGCTCGTATTTCACCTTGGAACCTTTGGGTATTTCGATGACCGCATGAACGATTCCAGATGAGTTTTGAGGAGAGACGGGGACGTCATGCCAAGGATTCATGGTCGCCGATTGTCGCCTTCGATCAAGGGGAATTCAAGCCCTGTTTTCAACCGTCGTGCGATTGCCAACGCGGGTCCGCTTACTTTAGGCTCAAGAAATGGGAACAAAGAAGAACGGTCCATCACTCCGGGTCCTCCTGCAAAAAAACATGATCATGGCTTTGCTCATGGGCTTCGCCTCGGGGTTGCCGTTGCTGCTCACCAGTCGGACATTACAGGCCTGGATGACTGATGAAAACGTGAGTCTGACCACCATAGGTTTTTTCAGTTTGGCCGGCTTACCATACACCTTGAAGTTCCTTTGGGCTCCGATTTTCGACCGATTCACTTTACCGTTCCTCGGACGTCGCCGCGGTTGGATTTTTATTTGTCAGTTGGGCCTCGCGGTCTCACTCGCGGCACTCGCCTTATCTCAACCGAAGCAGGATCTTTGGTTCGTGGCCTTTATTTCGATCGTCATTTCATTTTTCAGTGCTTCACAAGATTCCGTGGTCGATGCTTATCGACGCGAAACCTTGGCCGATAACGAGTTGGGTATTGGATCGTCTTACTATGTCTATGGTTACCGAGCGGCCATGTGGATTTCCGGCGGTCTGGCGCTGATGCTCGCGGATCGACTTTCCTGGACCACGGTTTATCTGCTCATGGCCGCCTGTATGGCGGTCACAATGGTGACAACATGGATGGCCGATGAGCCTAAACTTTCGGCAAAGACGCCGAAAACATTGGGTGAGGCGGTCATCGCGCCACTCAAAGAGTTTTTCGGTCGCAGAGAAGCGTGGCTCATTCTGGCGTTCATTCTGCTCTACAAGGTCGGCGACACCATGGCTGGCGCCATTGCCACGCCTTTTTATCTGAAGATCGGTTTCAGTAAGACCGAAGTGGGCGTGATCGTGAAAACCTTCGGATTCTTTTCTTCGCTCGGTGGACTGTTCATCGGCGGATTGCTGATCTTGAAAATGGGCATCGAGCGGAGTCTGATTTTCTTCGGTATTCTTCAGGCGCTTTCGACCGCGGGATACGCCATGCTGGCCATCGTGGGATCGTCGGTTTTGGCTCTCACTTGGGTGATCGCGTTTGAGGACTTAACCGGCGGGATGGGTACCGCGGCGTTCACCGCGTACATGGCCGCGCAGACGGATAAGCGATTCACCGCCACACAGTACGCGCTCCTCACCAGTCTCATGGGTGTTCCCCGGGTGGTTTTAAGTTCTTTTAGTGGTTGGATGGCGGAATCCATGGGTTGGGTTCCATTCTTTACGTTCTGCACTTTGATCGCGGCTCCGGGACTGCTCATCGCGCTCTACATGAACGGTAATTTGGATTTTGTCGCGGCAAGAGCCATCAGTCGCCGTCGCAAGGGCGCCTGACTCTCACCACGGCGAACGCCGCAATTTTTTAATCTCGCTACGTCTCTTTTTTTCTTCGCGCCGTTTGATTTTTGAAGCTTTGGTGGGTTTGGTTTTAATTCGCTTTTTCGGCACATGCAGAGCTTCGGCGATTTTACGTTGCAATTTTTCGATAGAGCGCGCCTTGTTTCGCTCCAAATCCCGGAACTCGTCACTGCGGAGATAAATCTCACCTTTGCTGTTTATCATTGAGCCGAGTTTATAGCGGATTCTTGCTTTCTGTTCAGCGGTAAGGAGATTGGACTTTTCAAAATCCCAAGTGAGCAGGGCCGCACTGGCCGTGCGATTCACGTTTTGACCGCCGGGACCACGACTCAAGGCGGATTGAAATCGCACTTCGCGTTTTAAGGCCAGCTGATCCATGCTTGCAATATATCACGCCGGCGGCTTAACATTTAATCAACCAGCTGCCGCGGTGATCTTAACCGTCCGCAGCATCAGCGAGTCATCTTCTTGGAGGGGGTAACAAGAATGAGAGTCGCCGCCGCGGCTTTGGTCGTGGTTTTATTTACATCTGGATGTGACGGCGGTGGCGGTGGGTCATTTATCCCCGGCTTCAAATTTAAAACCGAGCGTGAAAGCTATGTCACACCCACTAGGCAGCTTTCACTTGATGAATATCCCTTATTTCATGATGACCTCAACTTCAACGGGATGAAGCTGGCCATCGAACGCCAGCTCACGAGGTTCGCCGAGAAAAATCTCTCGGGCACCATTCAAATGGGTCAAAGACGCTATCCGCTGACGGCCATGAAAAAGTCGCTGGAGGTGTTTCGCCAGCTCATCTGGGAATTTGAAAGCTGCTCATACAAAAAAATCAGTGAAAGTTGTTACCAGACGTTTAATCAGGCGGTCCGCTCGCGCTTTGATATCTTCATTCCCGATTTGACGCCCGATGATCCACGTTATGGAGAGGATAAGACCACCTTCTTCACCGGATATCACACCATGCCGGTGGAAGGCTCCGCGCGCCGACGGGGACCGTACCAGTATCCCATTTACGCGAACCCCGGCGATTCGCGTCTTTATTTCACCCGTCTAGAGATTGATTTTCTCGGGAAGCTCGCCAATCGCGGGCTTGAACTGATGTATGCGAAATCACTTTTTGACATTTATCTGCTTCATGTTCAGGGCTCGGGCCGCGCCATTTTGATGAACGAGGACGGCACGACGACTGGGTTTTATTTAAATTACGACGGCACCAATCGAAAACGTTGGGAGTGGATTTCCAAATACATGGTCGAAAAGGGATACATAGCTAACGGCTCGGTCGCGGCGCAGAGAAAGTTTCTTCGTTTGAACCCGCAATTGCATAGAGAGATCTTCTCGACCTGTCCCTCATACGTTTTCATGAAAGTCACCGGAACACCACCGCTGGGTAACGATAGCGTGCCGGTGACCGACGGCCGTTCGATCGCCCAAGACTCCACCCTGTACAAATTCAAGGGGCTTCTCGCCTATGTGGAAAGCGAGCGTCCGGCGGAATCCGACTTTTACGATTTTGAAGAAGAGGACTACACCAAGGTCGAGTTCAGATCCTTTTCCCGGTTCTTTTTGGATCAAGACACCGGAGGCGCCATAAAGGGCAAGGGTCGGGCGGATATTTATTTCGGTGAAGACGATTACGCCTACTTTTCTTCGATGCACATGCGACACGCGGGCAATATTTATTATATGATGGCCAAATGACCTACGAATCCATCATCCAGTCCATTCGTTTCCTTTCAAACAACCGCGACTTTGTGGAACTTCACGAAGGTGATGGTCTGCGAATCGATCTGCGTTACGCCAGCCGCAATAACTTTGTGGGGCACGATATGTACGGGCCGTTCCGGCAGGCGTTCTTACATCGTATCGCCGCGGCGAAATTGTCTGATGCGTTTCGATTTTTACGGCAGGAACAACCGACCTATGGGTTCATAATCTACGATGCCCTAAGGCCCCGCTCGGTGCAGAGAATTCTCTGGGAGCATGTGCGCGGCACTGAAAACGAAATGTATATCGCCAATCCGGAAAACGGTTCGTTACACAACTTTGGTTTTGCGGTTGATTTGTCCATTATAGACGGTAGCGGTCAGGAACTGGATATGGGCGCGGGTTACGATGATTTCCGTCCGATCGCGCAACCCCGGTTGGAAGAAAAATTCGCCAGTGATGGATCATTGTCCCCGGCGCAAATTGAGAATCGCCAGATTCTTCGCCGGGCCATGGAAAAAGCCGGCTTCACCCAGTTGCCACATGAATGGTGGCATTTTGATGCCATGCCTCGCGCCAGTGTTCGCGAACAGTACCAAATCGTCGAATAGCTAAGTGACCGTGATGCCTGACTTTCGGAGCGCGGATCGCGCTTTTTCCAAGAAACTTCGCTTCACCAAAACATAATCCGTATCGAATGTTGAAACGGCGAAGAGACTGACCTCGGCCTCAGCCAAGGGTGCGGTGATTTGATTGAGAATTCCGGTCAGCGAAAAATCGAGCCAGCCCTCGACTTCCAGGCAAGCCCAGCCGTCCTCGCGTTTTTGCATACCCGGCGGCAGAAGATCACTATCGCAAACCACGGTCACTTCGTTTCGAGTTCGCGTGATCGAGCAAAATTCCCGCGTATAAATCGGGGCCAGATCGACGTCGGGCGCATAGCGAGCGACAGTGAAATCACCATCTAATAAGCGCAATTTCATAAGCAAATTATCCTGGCGACAAAGGTCGGGATCAAGAGGTGTTTTTATTAAAATCCCCACGCCAAAGCCGATAAGAAGACTCGAGATTAAGGAGTTGTTTTGAAGTTACCTCACCGACGAGTTGTATTCATAACCTCGACCTTGATGGCCCTGTTGGTGACCGGGTTGTTATTCGTCAATGCCCATAAATCACCGCTTGATGAGCTGGGCTGTCATCAGGAAAACCCCGACTCCAAGTATCACTGTCACACGGGTCCCTTGAAGGGACGAGAGTTCAGTTCCAAAGAAGAAGCTGAGCGATTGATTTCCGCCGTGCAGGCGGTGGCAAGCCCTGATTTTTCGGTGGTGGTCGAAACCGATCCGGCCGCGCAAAAAACCGATCGCGGCCCGGCTTCAACCGGAAACGTGGATTTACCTCCGCCGCCGCCCGCCCCACCCAAAGCGGTTATCAACAACAGTCTGTTGAAAGTGATTTCTTGGCGTTTGAACAAAAACGGCGAGAATCTGGATTACGACCGCATCGCCAATGTGTTCAGCGAAGCGGATATCGCGATCATGCAGGATATCGATCTCGACGAAGTGGGCAAAGGTCCTCTTCACATCATTGGCGATCTCGTTCAGTCACGAATCGGAGAAAAGGTTTGCCGCATGTGGTTTCGAACGGGATCAAAAAAAGAAAAATACGGAATTCTATGGCGAAATTCCACGATCGGACATGTGGCCAAAGCGGGTGAAATCAAAGAGAGCTGTGGTGAAATGGCGGTGGTTGTTCCGCTGACTAAGAAGAAACCCATAGCGTCATCGCTCTTTTTTTCCAAAGTGCAAAAGAAGATGTTTCAGCTGGGCACCATCAATTTGGAAAGTCGCCCGAAAAAGGCGGATGCCACGATTGCCTATGTTTTCCGCTCGATCGAGTCGTCCAATTGGCCCACACTGGTCGCGGGTGATCTGAAGCTGAGTTCCCGCTCCGGCGCGAAAACCATAGAAAAAATGAAATTTAAAACAGCGCTGACAGGGCGCGCCCCCGCCGGACAACATGGCCCGGCCCGGCTGACCACGGACAATCTGTGGACGCGAAATGCCGTCGTGGTGCGAGCGGTTTCGATCAATTTGTATGACCGGTTTTCGGAGTTGAATCGCAAGGAAATCGACAAGCGGTTTTCAGGATCGTTTCCGATTCTCGCCGAAATGGCGCTCATGTCCGAACCTGACGAACATATCAGTTCAATGATCGTTTCCACGCGCGCCAAAGAGCGAGCGGCCAGGCGAGAAGCCTCAAGCGGCGGTAAAAAAGTTATAGAGGCGAAAAAGACGGATCTCTTCGAGGAAGACACCGCCGAGGACCTTGAGCAAGAGGCACAAGATGTCGATTACGATTTGCGAGAACCCGCGGCGAAACCAAAGAAAAAGAAAAAGATTAAAAAGAAGAAACGCTAATTGATTTCACGCCCGAAAAAAGGGATCTTGCGGGCATGAACGCTGGCAAAAAGGTTGTCATCGTCGGGGCGGGATTTGGCGGTTTAAAAGCCGCACGCGAACTGGCGCGCGACTCGAAGCTGGACATCACCCTTATCGATCGCCGCAATTATCACCTTTTTCAACCCTTGCTTTACCAGGTCGCTACGGCCGCCCTTTCACCGGCGGAGATCGCGGTTCCGATTCGAACGGTGTTCAGCCGTAATCCCAATGTCAAAGTGCTCATGGCCAACGTGGAAAAGGTGGATCTTAAAAAATCACTGGTCATCGCGGACGGTGACGAGTTCACCTACGACTACCTGGTGCTCGCGGTCGGCGCAAAACACAGTTATTTTGATCATCCCGAATGGGAACCCTATTCGCCGGGATTAAAAACAATAGAGCAGGCCACCGAGATCCGGCGCCGCATCTTATTGGCTTATGAAATGGCGGAAAAGGAACCGGATCCGGCGAAACAGAAGCCGCTTTTAACTTTTGTGATCGTGGGTGGCGGACCTACCGGTGTTGAACTCGCGGGCGCCATCGCCGAGATCAGCCGTTACACATTGGAGCGGGATTTTCGCAATATCGTTCCCGAGCGGGCCCGAATTCTTTTGATCGAGGCGGGCCCTCGCATTTTGCCCTCGTTTTCCGAGCACCTTTCACGTCGGGCGACCCGCGACTTGGAAAAATTGGGCGTTCAGATTTGGACCTCGACCGCCGTGACCGACGTGACGGAATTCGGCGTGAAGCTTGGACCGGAGCAGGTCCACGCAAAAACCGTGATATGGGCGGCGGGCGTTCAACCTTCAAGTTTGTGCAAGAGTTTGGGCGTTCCGCTCGATCGGGTGGGGCGGGTGATCGTGGAGCCCGATCTTTCGTTGAAGGACTATCCCAATGTCTTCGTCATCGGTGATCAGGCTCATTTTCCCACCCCTGACGGTCGGGGATTACCGGGACTCGCGCCGGTGGCGATGCAACAGGGCCGGCATGCGGCGGCCAATATCCGAAGAGATTTGCGGGGCAAAAAGCGATTGCTCTTTGTTTACGTGGATAAGGGGACCATGGCCGCCATCGGCCGCAAAAAAGCCGTGGCGCAGATCAAGGGATTGGAGTTCGGCGGCTTGCTCGCCTGGCTGGTCTGGCTTTTCATACACATTTATTATTTGATCGGATTCAAGAACCGGTTGATCGTGTTCATTCAATGGTTCTGGGCTTACGTCACGTTCAAACGTGGAGCCCGTCTGATCGTCAGCAATGAATGGCTCTCAAACCCCCGGGTCGCCCGGCGAAACTGAATTTTTGTCGAGTATCATTTGATGCGGATTATTCCGAAACAGTAGATGAATGAATTTACGTTTTGGAATTCTTTTGATCATTTGCGCCCTGCACTCAGGGTTCGCGTGGGGGCAAGCGGCCCAACGAGCGTCCCAGTTCGGTTTCGTTTTTGGATTTTCCGTTCCTGACGCGAACAACACTCAACCGTTTTCAATCTCGGGTATAAAGGGAGAGGCTTTTTTGACGCCGATGTTAAGTCTCGGCGGATATTATTTGATTTCGGACAATCAAGGCGCGCCCAGCGCGGAAGACAAGTTTCGCTATTCGGTTCACGGAGTTCAAACCACCTTGCATGTGCCGTCGGGTAAAGGCGATTCATTTTTCGGCGCCCGCATTGGAATCACGAAAGTCAGCACCAATCCCAATCAAATCGATTCCGTGTTTTCGCCCTATCACTACGGCATCGTGGCGGGATACGACTATCACCTCTTGAGTTGGTGTTCGCTTGGCTTCGAAGGCTCCTACCTTCACGTGTTACCTGGAAAGACGACGCAGAATGGTCAAAGCGTTCAGCTCGACTCCTTTAACATCATGAACTTCCTGGTGACGCTCCAATTTATGCTCTGAAACTGGGCCTACGTCTGGTTTTCATTTTTCCCAAATGTGCGGGATCTACGGTGTTGATATAACTGGATTCCGGAGGGGGAATCATGAACTACGTACGTCTTGGGGCCTGCACGGCCATGCTGTTGTTTGCACTATCGAGCGCGGCGAATACGATCAAACCGAAAATAGTCGGTGGAACTGAAGCCGAGCCGAACGAGTTTCCATACATTGTATCATTGCACGCTTCTTACGGGCACATCTGCGGCGGATCCTTGATCGCGCCGAACTGGGTGTTGACCGCCGCGCATTGCGTGAGCGGATCGTCTCCGCAAAGAGTGTATATCGGCCTGCATGACCAACGAGATAAAAGCGGAGCCGAGGTCATCGGCGTGAAAACCAGAATCCGTCATCCACAGTACAACCGGATGAGCATGGATTACGATTTCGCTTTGCTTGAGCTTGAAAGAAGCTCCAGCTATCCGTGGGTGGACATCAACACGGAGGAACTGGCGATCTCCGATGAACCGGGTCAGGAGATCATGTCGACCACCGCCGGTTGGGGTGAAACGCGCCAATCGATGATTCTCGGCGCGGCTGATCGGTTACAGAAAGTCGATGTGCCGCTGGTTTCCCATGAAACCTGCAGCAACGCTTACCCGAGAGGAGTCACCGAGCGAATGATCTGCGCGGGATATCCTGAAGGTCAAAAGGACGCTTGCTACGGTGATAGCGGCGGCCCGCTCATCGTTCGGGACGCCGAAGGCGTGGTGAAGCTTGTCGGCGTTGTCAGTTGGGGCGAAGGTTGCGCCCGTCCAAATAAATACGGCGTCTACTCGAAAGTGAACGCCGTCGTTGATTGGATTCAAGAAACTGTTCAGTAATCTTTTGGTTTCGGTGGCGCCTAGGACTGGGTGCCACCGAGTTTTTGTTTGATCTCGGAATATTGCGGCTGCATGAAATCCTGGACAGCCTCGCCGCGCTTACGAATTTCTTCGATGATGGCTTGAGCTTTGGCCCACTGTTGATGCTTCATTAACATTTCGACGTATTTCTGAACCGCGGTGAGTTGCAGAATTTCCGTGTTGGCGCGGATGATTTTTTCGAACTGGACGGAAGCTTCTTCGATTTGCCCGGACTCGCTCAAGCTGCGCGCCAACAAGTAAGCGGCGTCATAGTTGGGGTCTTCGTGGCGGGCGACATATTCTCTAAGAGTGTCGGCGGCGGCCGCGTAACGCTGCCGGCTCATTTGAAATTTTCCAAGTTTCAGAAGGTGGCTGCTGTCCTGACGGGACATGGCCACATAGTGTTTTTCAACACAGTCGTATTGGAACGTCTCAAGACAAATCTGCGCCATGCGCTCATGGGTGGAGATGGAATCACCGCCGAAAAGCTGCAACCAGCGAACTTCAAGGGTGTAACCGCCCCAGGCCGAGAAAAACAAATGTCCGAAGATAACCACGCCAGCGGTAATGAACATGGCCCACTGATAGCTCTTGACCATCTTCTTTTCCGTTTCAGTTTCACGCGTCGAAAGAACGTGTCCGCAGTGATCGCACACGGCGGGGTTCAGGTTCAGGCGCTCCGGTGAAACTTCGGAATGACATCGCGGACAGTTGGTGTTGAATTGTTGAAACACGCGTTACCTCCCGGCCGACGTTTTGTTTTGAAACGCATTCGGCAGTTCAACGTAGTAGGAAATGTGCAAAGCCGGTGCTCACTATAAGCGTTTAGGCCGCAAGGAGGGCGGCCCGGACTGTGAAAATATTAGCCGGTGACTACATTTTTTGATTTCGGCGTGTCTTTCCGGGTCACCAGCCGAAATTGAGAAATGGGGAGACGGCGAATGTCCCTTTATGGTGGAAATTGATCAAGCCGATCTGCAGACCATGCAGATTGTCGGCCCGATTGACCAATCCAATCTGAAATCCATAGACGGCGAGCGCGCGATTGTAGATTCCCGCCTGCACGCCGCGCACGACAGTGTGGGGCGCGAGGTTCGCCACCGCGATCTGGAGACCATTCACGCTGGAGGCGGCGTCGTTCTTGTTTAAAAGTCCCGCCGCCTGAACGCCGTAAACGTCAGTCTTATTGGTGTTGAAATTTCCGAGGCCCGAAATCTGTCCGCCGATGGCGGTCGTGTTTCCGCTCGTGTAGTTGAATCCGCCGGAGAGCGCGATTCCAACGAACTCTTGTTCGGTGACATTGCCAAGAAGCCCGACATCGATTCCATACATGTCGCGATGCCGGCCCCAAAGAACGCTGGCCCGAACGCCCGTGACCGAGAAATCCGAAGTCGGAAATTGAATGGGCGGAACGATGCCCACGGACAAGGGTGAAGAAAATGCGTATGCCGAATGCGACACACTGAATGAGATGCAACCAACCAAAAGTAGAGTGAGTGTTTTTAGCATGGGCCTATTCTAGTCCGGATCGAGGGGGCGGAGTCAAAGCCACCTGGATATAGGTCCAGAATTTCAGATGAGACAATGGAACATAATAAAAAGTCGCGGTCTGCTATTAACAAAATTTTGATTAACTCGTAGTCAATTTACAATAACCGAATTCAATTGACGACACTGTCTCAGATCAATACCGCTTGCGGCGGTAGTTCAATGGTTTTTATATACTGTCGGTATTATGTTCGTGGACGCCTATGCCATTATAGTCCAACAGGACGGTGACGGCGGGGATTCGTTACACCGGGAGGGGATGTACGCTTTTGGGAAATGGCTCCGGTATGATGAATCCCAAAACACTTTTTTTATCAGTGATCCGCCGGAGCGGCAGGATCCAAAGAAGATCATCGACAAATTCGAAGTTCGACCGGGGATTTTTGTGCGTCACCCGGATCCGCAAAAATGGTATTCCAATCCCGACACAACTTCGCGCGATCAGCTTGTTCCTTTGATCGCCTATTGCGGCGCCTATCAGGATTACCCGCGGCTTTGGCGCCTGTTTAAGAACACCGTCAAACGCGGTTTTTTCGCCCAGAACACGGTTCGTGCCGGAGACGGTCAAACCGATAAGAAGATCCCGGACACGATGGTCTTTCATTTGGGCTTGTTCATCCGCTCGGGCGGAATTTGGACAATGCCTCTTTATCCGCTTCTCTTCGTGACGGATACGCTCGACATGCTGGGCACACTGGTGAGTCTGATTCCGCTCCATTGGGAAAAGACCAACAAGCGGCTTAGGATGAGGGAACCCCGGGATGTGGACGATAACAACACAATCATCGCCCATCTGCTGGCGGTGAAGTTCAAGCCCACGCCGATTTCCTGGCTCCATCGCCAGCTGTATTCGCTGACTCGTGAACCCAATTTGGGCAACACGGTTTTGGGCGAACGGAATCCGGTGATGGGTTCGCTGGCCTGGTATCATCGATACGAGGGCGGCGGTAATCCGGCCCTCGCGGAACTTTACCGTCCCTTGATTAATCGGTATTTTTCACCGGCCGATGATTTGGCCCGGGTGCGGATGGATATCGCTTTGTTCTTCAGCGACTTCCGAGATCGTATCGTGATTACCCGAAACAATTAATCACTGCGCGCGAGGCCGCGGCTTCCTTCTAAGGAAGGGAGATTCGGCGCGCGCGGGAACGTTCACATGATCCTTTAATCCCAGAGAACCGGGCTCATGGATCACGGTCACATTCTTCGTGGGAACTTTATACTGCGCGATCTGGTGCGCGCGGGGCTTGCGTCTTGAGAAGTGAACCACCTTTTTTCGGACACCAGGCTTTTTAAAGGCTTTGTCCTTTTTGGCTTTAGCCGTCTTACGCTTTTGTTTTTTCAACTTAGCGGGCTTATTGGACTTTCCAAGTTTGGCGATCTTTTTTTCTTTTTTCGCCTTATGTGCTTTCTTGATTGTTTTGGCTTTTTTGACCTTTTGCGCGGGGGTGGCCTGATTCGACTTGGCCCAAGCGGGGATAATGAGCAGTAAAAAACTGATCAGTAGTAAAATTCGCATAACGTACCTTCTCCAGATTATTTTCCTAGCCTATCGGCAGGTTTCGCGTCGCACTACAATACTTTTATTGTCTCAAGTTGAGAATTGTAACCAGAAAATCATGAATGTTATGCTCGGACCTTTCCGGCCTGGGGAGGGAATATGCACGGGATCATTGCGGCTGGCGAAGGTTTAACTTTTTCACCCGAGAAAAAGCCAAAGGTGGTCCATCGTTACGCGAGTTCGCTGAAACCGTTACCGGATGGCGATAACCTTCAATTCGGGAAGATCTTCACCGATCATTGCTTCTTCAGTGACTATAATGTGGAAAAAGGTTGGCATAATTGGCGAATCGAACCCTTTGGCACGGTCGCCCTCTCGCCCAGCGCTTCAGTCTTCCACTATGGCCAGGACTTATTTGAAGGGCTTAAAGCCTATAAGCAACCGAATGGCCAAATTGCTTTGTTTCGGCCGGAATTTAATTGTCGGCGCATGCAAGCCGGGGCCGAGCGGCTTTGCTTGCCCGCGCCCACTCGCGAATTGTTTATGACTTCTTTAAAAGAGCTGATTTCGGTGGATGCCCGATGGGTGCCCACCGCTCAAGGCTCTTCGCTTTACATTCGGCCCACTCTCATCGGGACGGAGCCGCATATTAAAGCTCAGCCGTCCAAAGAGGCGATGTATTTCGTGATCCTCTCGCCGGTCGGCGCTTATTTCTCGGGTCAATCACAACCGGTGAGAATTTGGGTCGAGGAAAATGCGGTCCGTGCGGTGCCCGGTGGACTTGGGGCGACCAAAGCCGGCGCCAACTATGCCGCCAGCTTTCAAAGCGCGGTTCGTGCCAACAAGAACGGCTGCGATCAAGTGCTGTGGCTGGACGCGGAACACGAAGGAATCGAGGAAGTCGGCACCATGAACGTGTTCTGGGTCTTAAAAGGGGAGATTGTCACGCCGGCTTTGAACGGCAGCATTCTGCCCGGCTCCACCCGTGAAGCCGTGATTGAACTTTTAAAATCCCGGCGCATGCCGATTGTCGAAAGACGAATCACCATCAGTGAATTGCTCAAACATCATAGTGAAGGGCGGCTGTTGGAAGCGTTCGGCACCGGCACGGCGGCGGTGATTTCGCCGATCGGAGAATTGCATTTCCGAGGACGGGATTACACCATTCAAGGTGGTGATGTGGGCGGTGTTACGCGCATGCTTTATGAAACCATCACCAATGTGCAATACGGCAAAGCCGAAGACACCTTGAATTGGATGGTTCCACTCGAATCACTGATTTAGCCGTGACTTGGCCAACTCGATTTGTTCGCGAACCCGCTTGGGGGCCGTGCCGCCGAAGGAGTTGCGCGCGGAGAGGACGCGAATGGGATCGAGCTTTGCTTTTGATACTTCATCAAACCGAGGATGGTAGTGGCGGAGCTGTTCCAGGCTGAGCTCTTCCAAAGCGATCCGGTCTTTGATGCAATCTCGCACCACTTGCCCCACGACTTCATGGGCTTCGCGAAATGGCACGCCTTTTTCCGCCAGATCGTCGGCGAGATCGGTGGCGTTGGAAAAATCGCCCTTCACGGCCGCGGCCATGCGATCCACCTTCCATTCGGCCGTCTTAAGAACGAGTGACATCAGCCGAATCGAGACTCGCAGCGTATCGAGGCTGCTGAACAAGTGAATCTTATCCTCTTGCATGTCGCGATTATAACTCAGGGGCAAAGCCTTCATCATGGTTAGGGCGCCGACCAAGGCGCCGAACACCCGGCCGGTTCGACCACGAATCAGTTCCGCGGCGTCGGGATTCTTTTTTTGGGGCATGATGGATGATCCCGTGGTGACCTTTTCACTCAGTTCCACAAAACTGAATTCCGGTGTGGACCACAGGATCAACTCTTCACAAAGCCGCGAAAGATGCATCATGCAAATGGCCGCGTGACTTAAAAACTCCAAAACAAAATCTCGATCCGAAACCGCGTCCAGCGAGTTTTCCATGACCGAGGTGAACCCCAGATCTTTCGCGGTTCGTTCACGGGTGATGGGAAAGCCCGAGCCCGCCAGGGCCGCCGCTCCCAGAGGTGAAGCCATGATCCGGCGCTCGGCATCGTGAAACCGATCTTTATCGCGCTCGAACATCCAGAAGTAGGCCAAAAGGTGATGGGCGAGGCTGACCGGTTGCGCATGTTGCAGGTGAGTCATGCCGGGGAGAATGGTTTCGACATGGGATTCGGCGATGTTGACTATGATTCGCTGGAGTTCAATGAGGTCGTTGGACAGAATTTCGATCTGCTCTTTCAAGTAAAGCCGAGTGGACGTGCTCACTTGATCGTTACGGCTTCGCGCAGTGTGCATGCGTTTAGCGGGTTCACCGATTTTCTCGATCAAAAGACGCTCAATTTCACCATGCACGTCTTCGGCATCCGGATTGAATTGAGCTTTTCCGGTGAGCAGGTCTTCGCGGATTTCATTCAGACCCGAGATGATCTTTTCAGTGTCCGAGGGAGACAATATCTTTTGCTCGCCCAGCATTTTCACATGGGCGAGACTGGCCCGGATATCCGCGAGCCAAAGCCTTTGATCAAAAGCAAGGCTCGAGGAAAACTCACGCATCAGTTCATCGGTTTCCATTTCAAACCGTCCGCCCCAAAGCGCCATCAAAGCTCCTTGGCCATTTTCTGCCTGACGGTGGCGTACATCCGTGATTGTAATCCAAAATTCTTAACCCAACCGCTGCTTTCCCGTTGATCCATCGTCTGCGAGTCAAAGGACGCCAGGTCTTCGGAATAAAGCGCCCAGGGGGAGCTGCGACCGATCACGCTCAATTGACCGCGATGAAGGCGCAACTCCACTTCGCCGGTCACGCGTTTTTGCGTGGATTCGATGAAGGCCTCGAGATCTTCCTTTAGGGGGTCCCACCACAAGCCCTCATAAGCGAGGCGGCTCCATTCCTGATCGACCAGCGCTTTCATGCGGATCTCATCACGGGTGAGAACCAGATTCTCCAGGGACTTATGGGCCCGCAGGATCAAGGTGGCACCGGGGCACTCGTAATTTTCGCGGACCTTCAGTCCCATCATCCGGTCTTCCATTACATCAATCCGGCCAATGGCATGACGGCCGGCCAATCGATTCGCCTCTGAGACCAATTCGGCGGGCGACAATGGACGGCCATCCAAACTGACCGGCACACCGTTTTTAAATTCCAGTTTGATCTTCGCCGGCTCTTTCTCCGCGTCCTCACTGGAACGGGTCCACTTAAAGATCTCTTCCGGTGGATTGTAATCCGGTTGTTCCAAGCGACCGCCTTCGATGGAGCGGCCCCAGAGATTTTCGTCCACTGACCAGATTTTGGTGAGGGATTGTTGGACGGGAATCGCTTTTTCTTGGGCATAATTGATTTCCCAGGAACGGGTGAGATTGCGCTCGCGAATCGGGGCATGAATCGTGGCCTCGGGCATGAGGGCCCGAATCCCGAATTCAATTCGAAATTGATCGTTGCCCTTGCCGGTGCAGCCATGGGCGAAGGAAGTGATATTCAACTCGCGCGCCAGTTCCACGGCCCTGACGGCGATCAGCGGCCGGGCGATCGACGTGGACATGGGATAGCCTTGGTAGTCTCCATTGGCCCGCACTGATGGCCAGCAGAAGTCGCGCACGAATTCCTCTTTGGCATCCACGGTAAAATGTTTGGTTTTCAAAAGATGGGCTTTGCTCGCCGCCTGTTCGATATCGGCCGGATCTTGACCCACATCCACGGTGACGGTGACGACCTCATCGTAACCGTATTCTTCGCGCATCATCGGAATGCAAATCGAAGTGTCCAGGCCTCCACTATAAACCAAAAGAACACGTTTCGTGGACATTTTGATTTCCCCCTAAGTTTCCCCGGAATTATTTAATCCCAACCCCAAAAAATACGCGAGGAAATCTTAAAAATTTATGCTAAAAAATGACCCCATATGGGCGGCCACAACACACCATTTCCCTATCTTCATGGGTTCAACCCGGACGAACAACAGCGGCTAAGGCGGCAGGCCGAGTTCGGTGAATTCCAAGTCTATCGTGATGTGGACTTTACCGAGTGCCGGCGCATTTTAGAGGTCGGCTGCGGGGTGGGGGCGCAAACGGACATC
The DNA here is from genome assembly GCA_041690295.1 of Bdellovibrionales bacterium. Classification (GTDB taxonomy): domain Bacteria; phylum Bdellovibrionota; class Bdellovibrionia; order Bdellovibrionales; family UBA1609; genus JALHOQ01. The sequence continues at coordinate 3,066 of JAWLHR010000014.1, read as the reverse complement.
CTGCTTCGCCGGTTTCCCAAAATCCATGTCACCGGAATCGACATGAGTGACGTGCAGCTCGCGGCCGCGAAAGAGTTTCTCGGCCGGAATGAATCCTATGCCGGCCGGTACGAGATTCTAAAGATGGACGCCCACGAAATGGAATTCCCCGACGGCTCCTTTGATGGGGCCTTCTTGTGTTGGATATTGGAGCATGTCAAGGATCCGCAAAAAATCCTGCGTGAAGTTCGAAGGGTGCTCAAGGCGGGTGGAAAGATCTTTGTCACCGAAGTCATGAATTCCACCTTTTTTCTTGATCCCTATTCACCCAACGTCTGGAAATATTGGATGGCTTTTAACGATTACCAATATGACGGCGCCGGCGATCCCTTCGTCGGTGCCAAGCTTGGCAATTTTTTGAGCGATGCCGGTTTTAAAGATGTGGGCACGAAAATCAAAACTTGGTTTTTTGACAAACGATCACCTGAAGCGCGTAAGAAAATGCTGGCTTATTGGACGGAGCTCTTAATGAGCGGCGCGGAGCAGTTGATCAACGCCAAGTATGTTGAAGAGTCGGTGGTCACGGCCGCCAAAGAGGAATTGCAGGCGGTCCAAGACCATCCCGATGGCGTGTTCATGTATTCTTTCATGCAGGCGCGGGCGCGCGTTTGATTTTATTGACTCATTTTTTCCAACTGCTCGATCCGCTCGACGGAATCTTTTTGCAGTTGGCGGGCGCTGTCGATAACGGCCCGGACTCCACTGGGTGAATAGACCTTATAAGGAGAATCCTTCATCATTTGATGTACGGGTAATTCTTTTTTAGGTGCCGCATCCGCGGTCTTCGCGGTTTCGACTTTCACGAAGTCCATTTTGCTGGGTATGTAATAGGTCGGCACGCCCTTGACGTTATACACATTGCGCGGATTGTACTCAAAAATCTGTCCGTCGATTTTGACGTATTTTTTGGGCGGCATTTCATCGGCCTCATCATCTTCTTCTGATGGGGCAATCGCCGCTTTTAAACTTGGGATTTTCTCATTGAGCTTTTTAATGAATTGGGGTTTTTGATCGATTGGAGAAAAGGCATTTCCGATCAAAACGAGTCCGGTCACCATCAGAAATACGGGAGCCATCCGTAGTAGCCGCATATAAATTCTTATCGGTGGTTTCGGGGGAATCTTAACGTTCGTCTCAGTCTGTAACGCGAAAGGAAAAATTTGACTTTCAGTCAGAGGAGAATGACTGTCTCAGTAGAATGGAAATCATCGCCAACTCCTTTCTTTTGGTCGCGGCCACTGAGATGGGTGACAAAACCCAATTGCTGGCACTTCTCCTGGCGTGTCGTTTTAAAAAAACGTGGAGCATACTTGCGGGAATTCTGGTGGCCACGATTTTGAATCATGGGCTCGCGGCCTGGTCGGGACAATGGGTCGCTTCGAACATTCCGCAAAACTATTTGAACATCGGATTGGGTTCGGTGTTCCTGGCTTTCGCTGTTTGGGTCTTGATTCCCGATCGTGAGGATGAGACCAAGATCACCGGCAAATACGGCGCGTTTTTGACCACACTCATCGCGTTTTTTTTCGCGGAGATGGCCGATAAAACCCAGCTTTCCACGGTGGCATTGGCCGCCCGCTACGGCGATGTGGCGCTTGTCACCGCCGGCACCACTTTGGGAATGCTCGCCGCCGACGGCTTGGCGGTTTTTTGTGGCGAAAAGATTAATGAGAAAATTCCCATGCGCTGGATCCGCATGTTCAGCGCCGGACTTTTTATCGTCTTTGGTCTTTGGGTTTGGTTTGGGAATTAGTGTCCGTCTGAGCCGGAAGTCCGGGCCGCTCTTGCCCGCTAAGCCGCCACTCGATAAGATTTAATCAGGGTCTAAAGATTCAGGGCTGTCGTCCATTATGAATTTCGTCTTTATCTATTTTCTTGCCGCCACAATCGTTCAGGCCAATGAAGCGGAATTCTGGAAGAAAGCCGCTCAACAGGGGCGATGCCAGCAAAAGACACCTGTTTCATTGCAAGAAATTAAAAGTCACGTCCGCGCGCTTGATCCTTCTAATCTGGAGTCCATCAGTCGCAAATTAATCGCCGAGAGTGCCAGCATCCCGGCCCGCTGTAAAAATCCGGACCGTATCGCGGCCACGAAGTGCGCGCTTGGCGAAGACGGTTTCGATCGACTCGTCTATTTGCTGGATAAGTACAATATCAACGCTTCTCATCTTCAGACAGTACCGATTGTCAAGGATGGTCAACCCCACTCGAGAGTTCTCAAGCGGGAAAGAATTAAGCCGTTTGAATCTTCGCAACTTGATATTCTGATCATGGCGGCTCGGGACGTCTCGCCCCACCTGATCCCGAAGAACCAGTCGCTTTCCATAATGAGAACCGATATTGAAGGTGTTTCTGGGTCTTATGTGAATTACTATGATCGGCCCGTAATCGAACTGAATTCGGACGATGATCGGCTGAAGAATTTAGAAGACAAAATCATGATCGTTCACGAGATCTGCCATGTGGCCGCGGATCATCGCGGTCAATTGGATCAAAGCGACGAGTGGTTGTCGCTTGACCAAACGATCAACCAGAAAGGCGTAAACCTTCGTCTCCTCACGTCACGTAAAATTACAATGGACGAATTTATTAAGCGCGATGCGGCTTTCAAGAAGAACATTGAAGGGAATTTCGCTTCATCTTATGGCACCGGGAGTGTGCAAGAGGATTTCGCTGAAACCTGTGTGGCTCATCGGTATGGAGTGATCGAAGGAAGCAAGCCGGCCACGGATCGCTTGAAGGCCAAATTGAAGTTTGTCGCCCAAAAACTTTTTTCCGGCGCGAGTTTCGATTCCTGCCCGCCGGTTTCAGCGCCTGGCGGGACTCCTCGCTCTCAGCCGGCTCCGGATCCGAGCCAGACGGTTCGGTAAAACAAAATTTATCGGTTGCCTTCGGGCTTGGTACTTAGGCGCCACTGTTTTTATTGCCCACTAATGCCCATGGTGCAGGGGCCCCACCATCTAGAATGTAAGTTTTCGCTTCCATTCGGAGCTGCTGAATTCTATAGCAACCCTGTCTCCAGGGGAT
>JAWLHR010000013.1:0-85504 GCA_041690295.1 Bdellovibrionales bacterium | reverse complement strand
CAAAAACCATGAGAGCCGAATATACGATCGATTGCGCGACTCACTTGGCCAGGAAACTTTTTGTTGCACCGGGGCGGGTCCATATACGGGCACAGTTCGGTGGAACAACACGCACGCCATCGTGACAACACATTTAATCACTGGTCCCGGGACCAGTCGGTTTTCGAAAACACCGAAACACGCAACACGCAACACGAAAAAGAAAAACTCACGACAAAATGGAAAACGGAGCTGATTTACGATCTCAACAACAATTCTTTGACTTACTTTTAAGCGCCGCCCGGTGGCATGATCGGCCTTGCACCGCCCGCTGAATCAACCTATTTAATTGTTGGATGAGTCAGCTGTTGGGCCTTGAAGGTTGGTTGATCAAGATCTTTGTGACCGGTTTTGTTCTGGTATTGGTCCCAGTGTATTGGAAGGCCTATGGGCCCTCGAATTTCCTTTGGCTCTCGGATATTGGGCTCTTCATGACCGTTTTCGGGCTTTGGCTGAAATCACCCCTGCTTCTCAGCATGGCCATGGTGGCCGTTTTCCCGATGGAACTTTTTTGGACCATCGATTTTCTATTTCGTCTTGTAACAGGTCACGACCTCACGGGAATGACCGGCTATATGTTCGACCCCGAGTATTCCGCCTTTTTGCGGGGGCTTTCGCTTTTTCATGTTTTTATCCCGCCTATCTGGATCTGGGCTATTCGAGAATGGGGATACGACGCTCGCGCTTTCAAATACCAATTCCTGATGATGATCGCGGTTTTTATCATCACTTACTTTGTTTCCTCCCCGGATAAGAACATCAATTGGGTCTATCAGGCTCGCAATTTCAATTGGAAGGTTCCCGACTGGCTTTGGGCGACGGGCTTAGTGGTTTCTATCCAGATTCTTGTTTGTCGACCCATGCATTTATTACTTTTGAAGTTTGGAGGCGAAAATTGAGAAACTGCCTAATGGGTGCGATGCTCGCGATCATGACCTCGGCCTGCGCGACCGGCCCGATCTCGTTTAAAAAACCACTGATCATCGCCCACCGTGGTGCCTCCGGGTATTTGCCCGAGCACACGCTCGCCGCCTACGACCTGGCCATCGACCTCGGCGCGGAATACATCGAAGTGGACCTGGTCGTCACCAAAGATGGGATTCTTGTCGCGCGCCATGAAAACGAAATCTCCGGCACCACGAATGTGGCCGAAGTTTTCCCTGACCGCCGTACCACCAAAGTGATCGACGGCACTGAAATCACGGGCTGGTTCACCGAAGACTTCACATTAGAAGAGCTGAGGACACTTCGTGCCCGCGAACGCATGCCCAATCGCTCGCAAGCGCAAAATGACCAGCATCAGATCCCCACCTTTGATGAAATCATCCGCCTCGTGATCAGTCGAGGCATAGAACTCGGCCGACCGATCGGCCTTTATCCGGAAACCAAGCATCCGACCTATTTCACCAGCATAGGTCTTCCCATGGAAGAGCGATTGGTTGAGACTCTTGACCGGTTTGGCCTGAATCGAAAAGAAGCACCGATTTACATTCAGAGTTTTGAAGTTTGGAATCTGCAAGTCTTGCGCAATCTGGTCGACGTTCCATTGGTCCAACTGATGTTAGATGCGAACGAAAGACCATTCGACTTTGTCATTGCCGGCGACTCCCGCACTTACGGTGATCTAATGACCGAGAACGGTTTAAAAGAGATCGCCCGCTACGCCGCCGCCATCGGCCCTTGGAAAGAATCTCTACGCAAAGACCGAGAGCTTGTGAACCGCGCCCACGCCCAAGGCCTTCAAGTTCACGCTTACACGTTCCGGAGCGATCCCGACATCTTGCCCGCCCGCTTTGAAGGAAACCCCGAGCGCGAGTACGTCGAATACTTCGAAATGGGTGTCGACGGCGTCTTCACCGACTTTCCCGACCACGCCCTGTCCGCCCGCGCGAAGTGGGGGAAGTAAAACCGTGTTTCAACCTTAAGGATAATAGCCGATGGGAGTGATTTTGCCCGTTCTTATGTCTACGAGTACGCGATTCCCTCTCGATGAATGTAACGCCACATTCTTGTGTTCCTCACTCCATAAGATTGCGACATAGTGGTCGCTATTCTCACGATCAGGGAATGTGGGCTCCACTATCCAAAGAAGATTTCCACTTTTGTCATAACAGTAAACATTTGAATTCATGGTAATTAAATCTAAAGGTGTATATCGAACCAAAATTCGATTATCGATCTCAAAAGCCTCACGAACTTTTGATGGGATAGAAGGGCCAACAAAATTGGCGTTGCTTTGCAACTCTTTGATTTTTTCATTCGGAAGATTTTTAAGCGAATCTGCACTCATCGTTCATCTTCCTATTAATCTACCACTTTTAAACCAATCCTCATTCACGGGACCAGGAATTAAGTACTGCATTGCCCCTTCGTCTCCACCAAAATTACTGCGAACACGTCCGGAATACAATTCAGTGTTGCGAGGAATTGTCACATCGGAAATGTGGGTTGGGGTATTAGGTAACGACAACCGCTTTTGCAAGGCATTTGCATCGTGTGCCACATCAGCGATCTCTCTCTCGCGCGCAATCCAATGACCGACAGGATGAGAAACTCCTTCAGTATACACCCGCACAAACTTCTCATCATTTCGAGTTACCACTTTAAAGCCGTGTGTCCAGGTTTGGAATGGCGGAAGCGAATTTATGCGATCTTTAGGAAATCGACCTTTAAAAATAGCCATCTCGTTAAGTTCGTCAGCGGATAAAATTTGTTTCACCTCAAGACCTTGATCTTCCATAACACGAACCAAAGAGCGGCCAAGGTCATCAAGCGCCCGCGTGCGCTCCGATCCGATCAGCTTGCCGCGCGCCCAGTCCAGATATTTTGTGACGTTCTCCCCGAGCTTCGCGATTGATTTCCCAGTGCGCTCGGCAGCATTTAAAATCTGCGTGGCGTATCGCGTGGGCGCGCCAAGTTTGGACACTAACCGAATCACCTGACGCGCTGAAGTTATGGTCCCGCCGGAAATCAGTCCAAGTACGGCAAGCCCGCGTTCCATACCGGACAGTTTTTCAAAGGTAACCACATTGTAGCCCGTCACCGATTCGAGAAGACTGCGGTAAAAACCTGTGATCGGATCGATGCCCAAAGCGATGTCCGCGACGCCTTCGGCGACATTAAGGTACCAGCGAGCATCAGGCATGGCGCCCTTGCCCGCCGATTCGTTCGCGAGGTTAAAAGCATTTCGAGCCAGAGACTTGAACTCAGTGCCTTGTGGTGAAGCCGTATCGATTCGCTCAATTTTTTGCTCGACCCGAATCGACTGCTCACGGAATTCATTCGGAATGGGCGCAATTATTGACTTCTGTTCAGGTGGATTCTCAACCCTCGGCTTGATCCGAGCTAATTCGGAGATTTTTCCCTCAAGTTCACCTACCCGTTTGGACGCACGTTCGCGAAGTTCTCCGGCTGAGGTTCGCCCATACTGAACCAATCGATTGAAATAGGAGATTTCTTCAGCCATGAACCGCTCGTAAACATCTATGTAAACCCAAGCTTCATCTTTGGAGCCCGTGGACACGTCGAGATTCATTTCCTTAAACAACTCGGAAACGGTGGCGCGGTCCATGGCCGGAAGCATGATGAGAGGCAGTCCAGCTTGATCAAACATCTGAATGTGTCGCTTATCCTGCTCCATGATCGGGGCTAATTTTGTTGGTTCAAATCCTTTTTTCTTAAGATCCTCGATGGTCAGCGGTTGTTGGTCAAAAAACGTCTTGAAATTACTTCGAATACCGCTTAGCCAACGAAGATATTCTTTATACGCCTTCTCTGCTTCCATTCGCTGATACAAGTGTTCCATTCCCGCGATGTCAAACTCAACTCCGAAACCTGGGCCGTGCGGAAGCCCCTTAGACTTGCCCGTTTGCCCCGAACTCTGCCCTCCTTGACTTGGACCTGATTGCGAACCACTCGCTGAAGATTTGCCGCCTTGGCCTTTAGGAGCAGTATCTGCCTTGCCACGCGAGCTTTTAGGCGATGTGGTGGGCTTCGGCGAAGACGGAGGTCGCGGAACCCACACGGGTCCCCATCCGCCGTTTCCGGTGGGAGCGAAGTAATCCGGCGGAACAAACTTCCCGCCTGTAGGTCTGCCACCCCTCGCCGACGCCGACAATTGCGTTGCGGATCCAGGCTGCGTGTACTGAAGGCTGAGGAGGGGACGCAAACTATCCTCGCCAGAAGCGGTGACGCAAACCAAAGCCAGTAAAGCGTAAACTAGGCGGTTCATCGGGACGCCTTTCTGGAAATACGATCAAGTGAATATAAGACGGCCGGCGTGAATGACTTCTGTTCACATTTTGTCTTCAACTCGCCGGAAATTTGCCCTCTCAATCTCTCACATAGCTCCAGCGCCAATTCATTTCGTCGATCGGAGCCGGGAATCGCTTTTAATTCCGCCGCCGCTCTTGACTTAATTTCCTCCAGTTGTTTTTGCCGATCGGGACAGATCACATTCAACGATTCAACCGAGTCCAAAACCCCGCGCACTCGATGTTCCGCCGCAATGAGTGAATAAGGGTTTGATTGAATTTCCGCCTTGGCAACATGCAGCTTGGCGGAGTTGAGTTCATTTTTCAGCTGAATGGGCGCGAGACGGCACATGACGTCACGCTTGCCCTTCTCACCATTCGCCTTGGCTTTCGCCAATTCTTTTTCATATCTCAACCGCGCCAACTTCACACCTAGATCGCTTCGAAGCGTACTGCCTATGGAAACAAAGTCCCTGAAGTTCTTGCGTGCGTCTCTGATGAGTTGATCCAACCCCAACTCTCGATCGAGGTTTTCCGATTGAATTTCTTGATAGTGACTTGAAAATAGGAGCTGACCGAGCTCGAAATCACGATACTCAGCTGTTTGGACGGTTTCATTTAAGCGCCCTATGCAGGACTCAATGGGTGCAATTTCCCCAACATCTTTGCAATTTTTCGTTATTGCACCGATGGCATCGGCGAGCACTTTGGCGTCTTTCTCAATTGCGAACAATTTCATCCGCACGTAATCAATATGTTCAACTTTCTTAGAGGCTTTCGCATGTTCAATGGCCCGGGTCCGATCAATCCGCTGAAGACGTTCCGAGATTTTTCTCCTTTCGTTGGAGTAACCTGAAATCGCCACTAAAACTGTTAAAATCAATTTGACGATCATGACTGCACCTCAAAACATAAGCGACTTCATCCAGGCTGGTGTTTTATCGAGAGGACACTTTAGCGCCTTTTGGTCGATCACCGCGTGTTGTTTAACCGAAGCATCATAGCGTTTCTGCAATTCCGCGATCTGCGACTCAAGACTCGAAATGGCCTGATTCGACCGTTCGACTTCCCGATTCAACTCTTCACGTTCCAGCTCAAGGTTGCGTAAATGAGATTGATTGCGGATGACCCACTCATCATTTTTCACGTTGACTTGGACCAGCGTCTCAAGAAGGGTTTCAAGCGCGAGCTTATTGGGCAGACGCAGTTTCTGAATTAGATTGGCCTGCTCCAGACGCCACTCCCGCGAATTTCTTTCCGCATCTTCGATGGTTTGTACAAGTGTTTGGAACAAAGTCCGAGCTTTTGGACCAAGAGCAGAGGCGAATGTGGCAAAAAGATCTTTTAAGAGCAATCCAACCTGGACGTCCTCGTCGTTTTGAATCGTCTCCTGGATATGCTGATTGATTTCCAAAAGGACCAAGTCCTGCGAAATCAGGTCGGTGATTATAGGCTGGAAATCCAGGAGAATTTGGCTATTTTCCGAAATTCTCTGTTGCGCTTGTGACGCGTGCTTTGTGATATCCAATGACCTACGGATTTGCTCCTTCTTTCGTTCCTGAAAATTCCTTTGATTCGCGATTTCCTGCTTTAGTCGACTCATTTCTTTCGTTAATTTGGCCTGCAATTGCCGCTCTTTCTCGTGATAACCTTCGACACGGGAACAATTAAAGTCAGCGAATGCCTGGCTGAATCCAACCCATATAATAAATAAAACAAGTTTTATCACTTAAACCTCTCCCGGACAAAACCGATCTCCGGCATGAGCAAGATCCGGGCCGATACACCCCCCGTCGAAATCCCACACTGGCACCGACTGTGAAAATAGGTGCGATCGACCACGACAAAGCGGCCGATCGCTTGCCGGGTGATCCGCCATTTGCTAAATGGGGCACCAACCAGCCGAAAATCGTCACTCATAAAGCTCTGACAAAGCCTGGAAATCACTTACTTTCGCGGTCATGGTGGCTTGGAAATTGAATCACGTCGGTTGGCACTTTTTTAAGGAACGTTCAAATGAGCAAAAGCCTGACTCTAATGACAATCGGCTTTCTTCTGGCCCCCACGCTGGCGCAGGCCAGCCCCCTTTGCCAACGGTATCTCGCAGCCAAGCCCCGATTGAAGTTTGAACCTAAAGTCATCGCGCAGACTGTGCTCCCGAACAAAGGCTCATGGACGCTTCATTGGCATAAAACCGCACGTGGACAATCGCAGCTTATCGCCATTCAAAAGGCGACTATGGCCGTTCGAAGATTGAATGCTCTTTCCGGAAAGCTGATCGCGGAACAAAAGTACTCCGGCTCACTCATGGCGTATCATTCCACCGATGAAGGCAGTTTAGTCCTTGCGACCAAAGGTGATACGAACGACGAAATCCGAGTTTATTTGGACGACCCCAATGACGTCGCCAGTGCGAAACTCGGGCAGAACATCAAAGATATTCAACTTGTCAGTTTCAAGTCCGATATTTACGCCGTGGTGACGACGCCAACGGAGATCCGCGTCTTGAAGCGCATTAGCACCTCTCTCGATCAGGTCGCGAAAATCGAAGTTCAAGACGGCATTAAGTCATCGTTCGCATTCAAGCGAACGGATCTAAGCATCGCCCTCGTAATCCATGGCATGGATCATCGTGTGCGGTACTTCGAATACGACACGGACTTTGAGCAACTCTATAATAGAGGCGGCATCACCCAATTGGGCGGTTCGATTGTGCCCACCATGGTCAAAAACAATCCGTATATTTTGCTTTTGGATAATTCGAATCGAAAGGTTGAAACCAGGGTATTTTTTACGAGAGGTAACTCTTATTCACCGTCGATGAAATTCGACACGCTCCTCGGTCAGATCACCTGGGACACGTCCGCTGATGGCAAAGAGGCGAATCTTCTGATTCCCGCCATATCGGCCGAATCAGGACGCGTGCTTTTGCACATCAATCCCGGCCAGCCGGATTTGAGTCCGATCGCGGAATTGCCGCTCAATGACGCCCGAAAAATTTCGGACGTCGCCGTCGTGCGCTCGGGTGATAAATCTTATTACGTTTATACCCGCGACCACGCCATCACTTACATCCAAAATGAAAATGAAGTTTCGATCATTCAGGCCCCCAAAGGCACCCGAATTGAGCAGACCTCCACTTCGCCAAGCCAATTCGGCGAAAGTCTGATCGCTGTTTCAGGTCAGGGAGCGAGCGGCACCGTTGTGCAGATCATTCGGTTGTTTAACTAAACCCTCAATCCTCTTCGAAGGGTTGATAGTTCAGTAGCGAGTATATTCCGCAAAAACCCCAGGCACCCGTGGCGAGAACATAAATTCCAAGATAGGCCCACGATGGGCCACCCGCCACGGCCCAGGCCACCATGAACACACCCAAAATAAAGCGGATCAGTCGGTCCCACCAAAGTACGTTTTTCTTCATGGCTAACACCTAGTCTCAAGCCGAGCCGTTGTAAAAATCTTATTCAATTTTCGGCATCTTGCAAACTGAATGGCGGCGGAGTTCGAGCCCTGGTCGAGTCCATAGGCTTAATGAATTTCTCGCCGATATATATGTCAAGGAACAGGAGTAGGCATGGCCCGTATTCTAGTGGTCGATGACGACCCTGATATTCTGAAAATGGCCGAAAGCGTCCTTGGCGGCGCGGGGCACACCGTATTCGTGGCGGAAGACGCCATGCGGGCGATCGATTGGCTTAATCATATCACCTTTGATTTGCTTCTGAGCGACGCCAATATGCCCCACTATTCGGGATTCGAGCTGGTCAGCACACTGAGAAAAGACAGCAAGTACAAAGACCTCGCCATCGCGATGTTGACGGGATTGCGTGAGCGCCGCGATGTGGAAAAAGCCGTGAAAATGGGTGTGGACGATTACATCGTCAAACCTCTCGACCCGCTTCTTCTGGTTCAAAAGGTCAACGCTCTTTTTGAAAAACGGCCGCCGCAACAATATCCGGAAATCAAACTCACCGCCAATCTTCAGCAGGCTTACCTGCAACGGCCGGTGGTCATTGAATCCGTCTCCGAACTGGGAGTAAGGATCCTTACGGAAGTTCCCGTTCGACCGGGGATGGCCATTGACCTCACCTCTGATTTCTTCAAAGTCCTTGAAGCGCAACCGCCGCCCATGAAGGTCCTGAATGTTGAAATCGATAAAGCCACGGGCCATTACCGGGCGCATGTGATCTTTTTGGGCGCCAACGAAGCTTTTCTACAGAAAATCCGCCGCTGGCTGTATTCGCATGGATCGGCCAATAATCGGTTCGCGGCCTAAGGAGCGTACCGATGCGAATTCTACTCGCCGAGGATGACCCCAATATCTCAGTGATCGCTAAGATCTCCCTGGAGAAATTGGCCGGTCACCAGGTTACCGTCGTGAGCGACGGCGAACAAGCTTTGAACGAAGCGCTCACGCAAAACTATGACGTCATCCTTCTGGATGAAATGATGCCCAAGATGAGCGGGCTGAGCGTTTGCCGCGAATACAAATCACGATGTCAGGAACCACGCCCAGTCATCTTTTTAAGCGCGAAATCTCAGGATTCCGATCTCAGGGAGTTTTATGAAACCGGCACTGGGTTTATTCCCAAACCATTTGATCCCACGAAACTGGCTTTTCAAATAGAACAACTTTTGAAGGGGACCGAATGACCACCATCCGGTTCCGCCTTTTCGTTTTTCTCAGCATTTTCAACGCCGCCACACTCACCTTGGCTTACGTGGGCTACAACACCTTTCAGGTGTTTCGCCAATCACGAAAGCAGTTGGAACTCTCCTACCTGATTCGCGACGAAATCGCGAAACTCGGTTCCAATCGCCCCACGAGCACTCAGTTACGCCGCTTGCAAAGCTTTCGCTCCAAGTTGACTCCACCCCGGCGAATGGAAGAGTTCTCCAATCTGATTCAAGCCTATAACGAGGGCCACTACGCCGGGATTCAAAGCCGAAGGCCGGTTTTTTTAAAAAACGAAGCGGAGTTTCAACGCTACACCCGCGAGCAGATGAATTACCTTGAGCAAAGACTGGTCTACTTCGCCGGACTCACGATTCTCATGCTGATCATGAACTTCGTGGGCTTGCAAATCTTCCTGCACCGGAGCGTGATCCGCCCGATTCAATCGCTTTCACGCAAAATGGTCGACTTTCTCAACGATCGTTACACCTACCAGTTCAGCGTTCCCAGTTTGGATGAAATCGGTCACATGCAATCGACCTTCAACTCGCTGGCGCAACGGGTGATCCAAAACATGGATGAATTGCGAACACTCGATCAGGCCAAATCCGAGTTTTTAAGTATCGCTTCCCACGAACTTAGAACTCCGCTGACATCCATCAAAGGATCCCTCAGTCTCATGCGTTCCGGCGTGGTCGGCGACATGAATGAAATGGCCGATAATCTCCTGACCATCGCTGAAAATGAAACCGACCGCCTCATTCGTCTCATCAATGACATTCTGGACCTTGCCAAGATCGAAGCCAGAAAACTTCCATTGACGCAAAACTGGCATTCACTGAATGAGCTAGTGGAGAAATGCCTGAAGAGCCTTCAAGGTCTCGCCCAACAGGCGGAAGTCACTCTTGTGGCCGAGGCCATGCCTCCAATTCAAGTGTACATGGATGACGACCGGATCCAGCAGGTTCTGACCAACCTCGTTTCGAACGCGATCAAGTTCTCACCCAAGGGCAAACCGGTCATGGTGAAATGTGAAATCGGCAGCGATCAAAAACTGACCATTGAAGTCCGCGACCAAGGGCGCGGAATTGATCCCGAGGACCAAGAGGCGATCTTTCAAAAATTCCGTCAGGCCACGAACTCAAGAAATCCTTTGGTCAAAGGCACCGGCCTGGGACTGGCGATCGCCCGCGCTCTGGTGGAACAACACGGGGGCGAAATCCACGTCCGCTCCACGCCCGGAGAGGGCAGCACCTTTTACTTCACATTACCTGAATGGCGATTTTCCAACTCCAAGAACGCAGAGGTGGCGGCATGAGCTTCGAAGAAATCCTACGTAACTTACAAAGAGACTACCTGGCCTCTTTACCGCAAAAGATTTCCGACTTGGAAGGCATGATTCAAAACGGAGAACCTTCGGTTTTGCGTGAAGCGTTCCACAAATTGAAAGGAACCGGCCGAACCTATGGCATTCCGGAGATCAGTGATCTGGCCGAGATCGTGGAGAACATTTGTCTCAGTAAACCGGGCCATGCCGGATCCGCGGCGCGCCAAGCGGTTATGATCCTGCACGATATTTCCATGGCGAGAAACTCCAATAGCCAATTCGATCTGGAGAGTGATCCGCGCTATAAGAAAATCCGCGTTCTCAGCAACTGATCGCTTAGCACTTGCTCTGCCTTTTTCCCCTCACTAGAGTGAAGAGAGTGAGGGGAGCGAATATGGCAAGCGTGGATGCAATAAAGGATCTCTCGAGTTTCCTTGAATCTTCACAGATAACGACCGAGCCAGGCAATCTGACCGAATACGGCCGGGATTGGACCAAATATCTGGCGCCAAAGCCCGCGGCCGTTGTGTTCCCTAAGTCGACCGAAGAAGTGGTTCAGCTGGTTAAATGGGCACGAAGGCAAAAGATCGCGCTGGTTCCCTCGGGCGGCCGAACCGGATTAAGCGGCGGCGCCGTCGCCCTGAACGGCGAAGTCGTGGTTTCCATGCAAAAGATGAATCGCATTCTTGAGTTTGATCCCACGGATCAAACCGTGACGGCTGAAGCCGGTGTCGTCACCGAGACCTTGCAAAAGTTCGCCGAGGAAAAAGGTCTTATGTTCCCCGTGGATTTCGCGTCCCGCGGATCCAGTCATATCGGCGGAAACGTGGCCACCAATGCGGGCGGAATTAAAGTTCTCCGCTTCGGCCTGATTCGTAACTGGGTGGCTGGCCTCGAAGTGGTCACCGGCACCGGCGAAGTTTTGCAGTTGAATAACGGTCTGGTGAAAAACGCCACTGGCTATGATCTTCGCCACCTGATGATCGGTTCCGAGGGCACTCTGGGACTTATCACAAAAGTGACCTTGAGTTTATGCCGGCCGACGGCCGCCCCTGCTCTGTTCGCGTTCGGCGTGGCCGATCTGGCGGCGGTCATGAAGATTTACCATGCGTTCAAGCAATCCCTTTCCCTGCTCGCCTTTGAAATGTTCACGGATTTGGCCTTGAAGCATGTGTTGGCCCACCACACGGATTTAAAGCGGCCGTTTCAGGAGTCGCATCCCTACTATCTTTTGGTTGAGATCGAAACCCAGGGCGAAAACGTACTTGAAAAAGCCATGGAGATATTCGAGCAGGGTCTTGAGCAAGGATGGATTCAAGACGGAATTCAGGCGCAAACTCCCCAACAGGCGCGGGATCTGTGGCGCCTGCGTGAGGACATCTCCGAAGCGACAGCTCCGTACACGCCTTATAAGAACGACATCTCCGTGCGGATCTCGAAAGTGCCGGAGTTCTTACGTGAAATGGATGAGATTCTTCGCACTCAATACCCACATTTCGAAACGGTTTGGTTCGGTCACATTGGCGACGGCAATCTGCACATTAACATTTTGAAACCAACCGATATGCCCACCGAACAGTTCCTTAGTGAATGCAAACGCGTGGACGAACATATGTTCCGCATGATTGAAAAGTTCCGCGGTAGCGTATCCGCTGAACACGGCGTGGGCCTGACAAAGAAGCCTTACTTATCCCACACCCGAAGCTTGGCTGAAATTGAGATCATGAAGGGAATTAAGCGCGTTTTCGATCCGGACGGATTGCTGAATCCCGGAAAGATCTTCTGAAAAAGTAGGCCGTTCCTTTTCAGGATGCCGCGCATCCTGAAAAGGAACGGCCTGTCTTTTACCGGTTAAAAAGTGAATCGACCGCCAATGGCGAAATGCCAGCTGCTCGCCTCGTCGATCGTATAGTTCTTCGCTGTAAACGTTGTGTAACGAACCGACGGTAACAGTTCGATGTTTTCCGACACATCGTAAGGCGTATAAAATGCCAAGGTCCATTGGGTGTTCCCGAAGGCATGTTCAGTAGTCACACCGTTCGCCTTAGCTTCCTTCTTTTCGACGGACGTTATTTCGAGCGCGGCACCAAGGGTCCACTGTTGGATTTGATGTTCAAAGAACAAATCCAAACCAAACTGCGAGCCACCGGAGATATCGGATTCAACTTTGGGAGGTCCTTCGTCTTCCATTTTGGCGTCGCCGATCAGGGTTTTGTAGCTGATCCGACCGCCGTAAGTGCAGTTGTCACGACTCATTTCAAAACCAATAAAGGGAGTCGCCCACATTCCGCCGGTGGAGTTATTTTCGTCGCCGTTCGCTTTCACTTTGTGCTTTTCCAGACCGAAATCAACATTGAGACCGTAGCGGAGCATTCCGCCGCCGACTTGATTTCTTCCCCGAAAAAAGACGGTCAAATCGTGCAATCCAGTTGCGTCAAATTTTGAATTTCCCGACTTTGATTCCGAACTGGAATTCATGAGGATCAATCCGGTGGAGAAAGATTCATCAATCCCGTACTCGCCTCTGACGGATTGTCCAAACCTTGTCGTTTTAGTCGAGCCACCGGCCTTCATTTTTACCTCAGCCGACTCGTAATGCAGCGTCGGAACCACCTGCCACTTTCCAGCGGGCGTTTGGTACATGTACTCAGAACCGTTTTCATTCGCGATCGCAGTGCCGGACACCACAAACGGCACCACAAACGCCATAATCGAACTGTATTTCACGTCGAACTCCTTGGTATCAGGGGTTTAAGTAGATCTAAATCAATACAGGTGAAACGATGGCTTGTCAGGCTTGTCAGGCTTGGCCGCTCGCCAGCATGTGAAAGAAAACGTTCGATTCATTGCAGCATTAGGTCACTAAACCTGCCAAGTCTTGATGGAGGTGGGTAACTGGGCCACCTGCTTCACCACGGAATCCGCGTTATCCGCTTCCATGTCCATGACGACATAGCCGATGTGAGGATCCGTGGAGAGGTACTGCGCCTTAATATTCACTCCCGCAGCGGAAACAATCCCGTTGATCTGCCCCAAAACACCGGGAATGTTTTTATGGACATTGATCAGGCGGTATCCGCCATTTTTCGGAGGGACATTCACCTGCGGAAAATTAACCGCTCCCATGGTGACGCCGAGTTTTAAAAACGAAATCAAACTCTGTGAAACTTCATGTCCGATCGCTTCTTGCGCTTCCTCGGTGCTGCCGCCGATGTGAGGCGTGAGAATCACGTTTTTCAATCCCTGCAGCTCACTGACGAAGCGATCGTCATTGCTCTTCGGCTCCTCGGGAAAAACGTCGACCGCCGCTCCCGCCAGATGACCCGATTTCAATTTCGCCACGAGAGCACCGATGTCCACGACCGTCCCCCGAGAGGCGTTGATGAGAAAACTTCCCTTACGCATTCTTTCCAGTTCCCTCGGGCCGATCATCTTTTTGGTTAAATCCGTTTCGGGAACATGGAGAGAGACGAAATCCGACTGGCTCAAAAGTTCATTCAGTGAATCCATCCCGCGCGCATTACCGATCGGGAGTTTTTTTACAATGTCATAAAAAATCACCCGCAAGCCCAAGGCTTCCGCCAAAACGCTGACTTGCGAACCGATGTGACCGTAACCGACGATTCCGAGGGTTTTACCACGGACTTCATGGGCGCCTTTCGCCGACTTCAGCCAATCCCCGCGGTGAGCCGCCATATTGGCATCCCCAAGCTGCCGTGACAGACAAATCATCTCGGCAATCACCATTTCGGCCACGCTTCGCGTGTTGCTATAAGGCGCGTTAAAAACCGGAATTCCCGAGCGGTTGGCTTGGCCTAAATCAATTTGATTGGTTCCGATGCAAAAGGCGCCGATGGCCCATAAGTGAGACTGTTTCTCGAGAAGGGCGCCGCTCAACTGGGTCTTGGAGCGAATCCCGATCGCCTGGTAGGAGGGCAAAAGCTCCAAAAGCTGGTTTTCGCTTAACGCCCCCTTTTCCACGTCCACCTGAAAGCCAGCTTCGACCAGGTTATCGCGGGCACAAGGGTGTATGTTCTCGAGGAGTAGGATTTTCATGGGCATGGAACATCGTAACCCACCTCCATTTCGTTGTCACATGGCCAATGACTGGGCTACTCTCGAATCATGAAAGAACTCGTCCTTCTCGTCGTCGATGATGATAGCCTCGTGATTCAATCCGTCAAAATGGCCTTGCCGGATCAATGGCGGATGATGGCCACCCAAAATCCAGCCGAGCTGCCCGAGCGGGGCTTCCATGCCGCCTTGGTTGATATCCACCTCAGCGGGCAATTGGGCCGAACCGAAGGGATTGAGGTCATTCGGCGACTCAATCAACGTCATGCCCATCTTGAGATCATCGCCATGTCGGGCAACTTGGACCGCCACCTGATGGAACAATGCCTTAAGGCCGGCGCGTCCCGCTTCCTGGCTAAACCGTTGAGTCTTGAAGAACTCAATCTGACCTTGGATAAGATCGAGGCCCTTTTCCTTCTCCAGGGCGCTAAGTCTCGAAGCAGTCGCACCGATGTTCGCTGGGTCGGCAGTTCCGCCGCTTCACAGAACGTGCAGAGGCAAATTGCTCAGTTGCGCAATGAAGCCGGTCCGATCCTGATCGAAGGGGAATCAGGAACAGGTAAAGAGGTGACCGCGCAGTTGATTCATGCCCAGCAAGTGGGTGACCGACCATTCGTGGCGATCAATGTGGCGAGCGTCCCCGAAAACCTCTTTGAATCGGAATTTTTCGGCCACGTGAAGGGCGCTTTCACCGGCGCCGATCAAAATAAAATGGGCTTGGCCGAGGCCGCTCAGGGCGGCGACTTGTTCCTTGATGAAATTGAAGCATTAACTCTACCGCTTCAGGCCAAACTCTTGCGATTCCTGGAGACCGGCGAAATTCGTCGCGTGGGTGCGAAAGACACTCTTCAGGTCCAAACCCGCGTGATCGCCGCCACCAACCGCAATCTGAACCAGATGGTCAGCGAAGGGAAATTTCGCGAGGACCTTCTCTGGCGCTTGAGCGGCAAGAAAATCGTCCTTCCGCCACTTCGCGAGCGCACTGAGGACATTGCCGAGTTGACCCGGTATTTTCTGTCACTCGATAAATACCGTAAAAAAGAAATCGCCGACGACGCCCTTCAGGTGCTGAAAGAATACCATTGGCCCGGCAATGTGCGCGAGTTGAAGCGCGTTTGCGAACAATTGATCCTCACCGCGCCTCTCCCCGTTCTTCGCCGCGAAGACGTGTTGCAGGTGATCCGGCCGCCGGCGGTGGCATTGAATTCAGCTTCCGTTGACCTCAATCGCGGACTCTCCGAGTTGGTGAATGACTTCGAAGCCAAAGTGATTCATCAGGCCTTGCAACAGCAAAACGACATTGACGAAGTGGCGAAGCTTTTGAAGATCTCCCGGTCCAGTCTTTATAAGAAGATCAAGGACCACGGGATTCAGTGGCGGAGCGAGTAATGGTTTACGGGTTGTGGGGGAATCCACGCTACGTGGAAACTGCCTTATTGGTGATTGGCTCGCTCGCGTTGCTTTCGCTTTTCGTGTTTTTCTTAAAACGAAAGGGGCCGCCGTACACCTCCGCCTGGGCCTCGTTGAAAAGCTGGATGTTCGTGGCGCCGCTCCTGTTCGCGGCCTTTGCCTTGCCTCGTCCCTGGCCGCTGGTGTTCACCACCTGGATGGGCGTGCTTAGCGCCAAATCGTTTTTCAAGTTGGTGGGCATGTACCACCGTAGCTGGTTTGTTTGGGTGACCTACTTTTTTATTTTCGCCGTCGGCCACATCATCAACGAAAACGGCCATTTGATGGAGTACTACAATGTGATGCCGATGATTTTTCTCGGCACCATCTTGATGATCCCGCTCATACGTAACTCGGCCACCCACATGATACAGTACATCGCCCTAAGTCTTTTGGCGTTCATCTTCTGGGGATGGTCGTACATGCACATGGGCCGGCTTCTCATGTTCGAGGGCGGCGAGCTCATGGTGCTTTACCTCTATCTTTTGACCGAGGTCAGTGAGAACACCTCTTGGGCTTGCTCGCGCCTCTTTGGACGGCTTAAACCCTTCAGCAAGATATCGAGCCGTGTTTCGCTTGAGGGCATGATCGTCGCTCTTTGCGTGACCATGCTTCTGGCCTGGGGCTTACGTCATCTATTGCCCGATCGCTCGGAGAAATTTTGGATTGCATCGGGTCTGGTGGCTGCCATATTCGGGCGAATGGGCGATTTGATCATTAACGTCTTTCGCCGCGATTTAGGGGTCAAAAACACCGGAATTTTCATCATCGGTCGGGACGGCATTCTCACCCGCGTGGAAAAACTTATTTTCGTGGGCCCGATGTACTACTACATCTTCATTTACCTGCAGCAGACATGAGAGATTGGAACTACGAAAACGAACAGTGGACGAAACTTCCGGCCCATCTGGAGCACTTGCCGCTCTTTACTCGCCACTTCGACGTGACGAGCTGGATTTTTCGCGTGCTTTGGGCCCTTTGGCTCAAAGGCTGGGCGTTTAAGTTTTATATCCGGCTCAAAGTGATCGGCGATTTTGATAAGCTTTATCAGGAGCACAAGCGACTGATTCTCATCTCCAATCACGCCAGCCACTTGGACGCCGTTTCCATCGCGGCCGCGGTCCCCTTCAAGTACTGGCTGGATCTCTATATCACCGCGGCGAAGGATTACTGGTTTCGTAATCCGCTCTTCACCTTTTTCAGCAAGCATTGTCTCGGCGCCATTCCCATTGACCGCATGGATCGAAAGGGCGAGGCGATCAAACTCTGCACCAATT
The DNA here is from genome assembly GCA_041690295.1 of Bdellovibrionales bacterium. GTDB lineage: Bacteria > Bdellovibrionota > Bdellovibrionia > Bdellovibrionales > UBA1609 > JALHOQ01. The sequence goes on along the minus strand of JAWLHR010000013.1, from coordinate 68,410 downwards.
TGCTGGAGTCCTTGGAGCGGATTTGGCTGATCATGTTCCCCGAGGGCACACGTTCCAAAGACGGTTACATCAACACTTTCAAGCGCGGGGTCAGCCTTTTCGCCATTCGCACGGATTCGCCGATTTTGTTTCTCTATCTCGAAGGAAACAATGCCCTGTGGCCCAAAGGTCGCCTGATTCCGTTTCCGGGCAAATTGACGATTCATGTGGGTCCCGTCCATCCGCCGGCACCCATTGACGAAATCTACGAGGCCTACCGGAACTGGGTTTTGACCATTAATCCCAAAGCCTACCGCCCAGAAGACCTTCCCGAGCCCGAGGAGACCGAATCTGCGTCCGCGGTGAACTGGAACCTTGAAGAGGACTAGGGTTCACGGTAGAAACTCGGTATGCCCAAGGCGAATGATTTCGTCATAACCGTAGCCACAACCAACGGCAGCGGGAGCCAGTCCTCGAACAATATTTTGCTTCGAAGTCTGTTTCGTATGGGCATCCCGGTCGGCGGCAAGAATTTGTTTCCCTCGAACATCCAAGGTCTTCCCACCTGGTTCACTATTCGGGTGAACGACGATGGGTTTACCGCGCGCAAGCGGCTTGCCGACATCGTTGTGGCCATGAACCCGCAAACCGCCGTTCAGGACTTCGACCTGGTCAAAGCCGGCGGCTATGTGATTCTAAATTCGGATATCAAGCTGGATGAATCAAAAGTCCGCGGCGACGTTCAATTGATTAAGGTGCCGTTTAAAGAAATTGTGACTCCGGTTTCGGATTCGGTGAAACTTCGAAAGCTCTTGATCAACATGGTCTATGTGGGTGTGCTGGGCGAACTCCTTGGCATTCCCGCCGATGTGATCGACGCCACCATTGATCATCAATTCGGCGACAAAGCCTCGGTCATTGAAAGCAACAAGAAGGCGGTGGCGGCCGGCCGCGAGTACGCGCGCGCCAATTTGTCGGATGTGAAGTTCCCTTTCCGTGCCGAAAGTCGTGGAACTCAAAATAAAAACCGCGTGCTCATCGACGGCAATACGGCTTCGGCCATGGGGTTGATGTTCGGCGGTTGCACGTTCGTGTCGTGGTATCCCATCACCCCATCCAGTTCGCTGGTGGAATCTTTCATTGATCTCGCGGAAAAGTACCGGACCCGGGAAGGGCGGCGCGACTTCGCCGTGGTTCAAGCTGAGGATGAATTGGCGTCCATCGCCATGGTCGTGGGCGCGGGCTGGGCCGGTGCGCGCGCGGTGACCGCCACATCAGGACCTGGTCTCTCATTGATGAGTGAAGCCGCCGGCTTGGCCTATTACGCCGAAATCCCCGCGGTGATTTGGGATGTGCAACGAGTGGGTCCATCCACGGGATTACCCACGCGGACCATGCAAGGCGATCTCCTTTCGGCGTACTATCTCTCCCATGGCGACACGAAACATGTGGTGCTTTTGCCCTCCACACCCGCTGAATGTTTTGAGTTCGGGCAAACGGCGCTGGATCTGGCCGAAGAACTACAAACTTTAGTCATTGTGCTTTCCGATTTGGATTTAGGAATGAACCTGCATATCACCGACCGTTTCGCTTATCCCACGGCGCCGTTTCGCCGGGGTAAGGTTTTAACGGCGGAGCAGGTTGAACATCGCGGCGGATTCGCCCGCTACAAAGACGTTGATGGCGATGGGATCGGCTATCGGACGCTTCCTGGAACCGATCATCCGTTGGCGGCTTATTTCACCCGAGGCACGGGTCACGATGAAACGAGCGCTTACTCGGAAAATCCCGAGGTTTACAAAGCCAACATGGATCGGTTGAGCCGAAAATTCGCGACGGCCAAAACTCTGGTACCCCGGCCGATCATCGAATCAGGTGGAAAAATCGGGCTTCTCACCTTTGGCAGTTCGCTTGAGGCGGTTCGTGAAGCACGGGTTGAGTTGGCGGCTTCGGGTGTGAAGACCAGTCAATTGGTGCTTCGCGCTCTGCCCTTCACCGACGAGGTTGAAAAATTCCTTGAGAATCACGAGCGGGTCTACGTGATCGAACAAAATCGCGATGGACAGATGATGCAGATCTTGCGGGCGGAGCTTCCGCAACTTGCGGGTAAATGCATCTCGGTTCTCCATTACGACGGCTTACCGCTGGATGCGGAAACCGTGGTTGAACAAGTACGCCAAGGAGAACGGCCATGGATGTAAATCGCATCGGATTAAAGAAAACCGATTACATGGGCTCGAAGAGCACCCTGTGCACCGGTTGCGGTCACGACAGCATCACTTCGCACATCATCACGGCTTTTCATCAATCGTCTGTCGACCCCATTCAAGTGACGAAACTTTCCGGAATCGGATGCTCAAGCAAAACTCCGGCTTATTTCTTGAACCGCGCCCACGGCTTTAATTCTTTGCATGGCCGGATGGCGCCGATCGCCACTGGTGTTCACTTGGCGAATCGCCGGCAGATTTTGATTGGTGTTTCCGGTGATGGTGACACGGCCAGTATCGGCTTGGGCAGCTTCGCCCATTTACTGCGAAGGAATGTTCCGATCATTTACATTTGCGAGAACAACGGAGTTTACGGTTTGACCAAAGGTCAATTCTCGGCGACGGCGGAATCCGGATCTCGTGCGAAATCCGGAGCGGTGAATCCGTATCATGGCATTGATCTTTGTACGGTGGCCATTGAAATGGGATGTGAGTTCGTGGCCCGGTCGTTTTCCGGCGATGCCCGCCAGCTTGTTCCCTTGCTGAATTTGGCGATTCGCCATGAAGGCTCCGCGTTCATCGATGTGATTTCACCTTGCATCACCTTCGCCAATCACGAAGGTTCGACCCGCTCCTTCGAGGCCGTGCGAAGTCATAATGTGCATCTCCAGGAGCTTGGATTCATTCAACCGCAACAGGAAATCAAAGTGGATTATCCCGAGGGAGAAACACAGGTGATTGATCTGCCGGACGGCAGCCATTTCGTTTTAAGAAAATTGCTGGCCGCCGAACATGATGTCACCCGCCGCGATCTGGCTCTGCAACGTTTGGAAGAAGCCAAGAGTCGGGGTGAGTTCTTAACCGGATTGTTCTATTGGAACAAAGACTCCGTGCCATTGAGCGAGCGGCTCAACTTGATTGATCACCCCTTGGCATTGCTTGGCGAAGAAACCCGCCCCCCGCGTGCCGCTTTGGACGAAATCTTATCGCGATTTGAGTAATATCCCGCTTGCGACATTTGACTTCACCGGGCGGATTTTATTTAAATAAGCCGATCACCTGAACACGGTCCCGTAGCTCAGCTGGATAGAGCAACTGCCTTCTAAGCAGTAGGTCGCATGTTCGAATCATGCCGGGATCGCCATTTTTGCGGCCCCCACAGTCAAAGTTTCTTCGCCACTGGGTTGGCCTGCGAATCGCGATTAGAAATCACCACTTCTTTCCCGATTATAGGTCAGCTGTGCCCGGGCACAGTGGATGCTCCTGAACAACACCGTCAGTTCCAACAGTTCACCGTAAAACCTGGGCACGATTCCTGCTCCTGATTCTTCGCGGAGAAGGAAATGGTGCATAAGAAAATCGCGGTCCTGATCGGGAGCCTTCGTCGCGAATCCTACAATCGCAAAATGGCTCTGAATCTGATCGAACTCGCCCCGGAATCGCTGAAACTGGAGATTCTCGAAATCGGTCAGTTGCCGATGTACAATCAGGACCTGGAAGAAAATCCGCCGCGCGAGTGGGTTGAGTTTCGCCAACACCTTAAGGACTCTGACGGCGTGATTTTCATCACTCCTGAGTACAATCGTTCTATACCCGGCGCTTTGAAAAACGCGATAGATGTCGGCTCACGGCCCCTTCAAGACAACGCCTGGGCCGGCAAACCAGGCGCAGTGATCAGCGTCTCCATGGGATCACTCGGCGCCTTTGGGGCGAATCACCACCTTCGTCAGTCGTTGGTAACCGTCAATGTTCCCGTGATGCCGCAACCAGAAGCCTACATCGGCGGCGCCGCCAAGCTCTTTGATGAAAATGGAAAGCTTAACGAATCCACCCGGGAATTCGTAAAGAAGTTTATTTTATCTTACGCGGATTGGGTCGATCATCTGCGGTCTTGAAGATTCACGCCGATCGCGACGACGGCCGATTCCCATTGGTCATTGGTGATGAGTTTGGATTTTTTCTGCCGATCCAACTCGCCTTCGATCACTTTCAAGTTCTTTCTGATTTTCTCGATATTCTCCTCAACGACCGTGTGACCCGGATCGTACGGCGCGATTGTGACCAGAATCTTAACGATGTTCAGTAAATGTTCGCCTTTATCTTTGGCGCCTTTCGCGCTTTCATAATCGGCCAACGCCTGTCTTAGCAAAATCGATCCTTGTTCCACGATGCGCGCATCGGTGTCCGCTGTCGACAAGTTGTCCGGGTCCGCCGGGTTCGCCTGTGTGAGGCCAATCCAACTTTGCAATTCACTGCAATACGCGCACGCGGCGAACGAAGGAGTTTGCCAAGTTAAAATCAACAATAGGATCAGCATACCGGTTACACGCATCAGGCACCTCCGCCGGGCAGTATATAAACGCCAACCAAAGTGCGGTTCCTCATGGGTCTTTTACTGCAAAAATCGCTGCAATACTTTCCATCTTTCGTTTTTATTTCTATGTGGCCATGGGTGTGCCCGGCCTGCTTTTTGGTGCTGGTATAGACCAATACCGCCCCGGCGGGTATGGGATTCGGCGCTTTTCCATTTCTGAGTAAATTCACAAATCCGGCTTTCGAGAGTTGTCCTTGTGTGTGCGCCATATGGGCACTCCCGCCAGTCAACTGTACTCCGACAGCGCGCATGGCCTCTTTGACAGCCTGATAACACATGCCTTTACTTCTTCCCGCTCCACACAGTTTCTTTATTCCCTTGCGTCTCAACCACGACGCGGTCGTCCGACATTTTTCGGCCGCTTTTTTGGCCGCGGCACTCAGCTTTTCAACAAAGTTTTTACTTGAAACTGAGGGCGATGGAGCTGGAGCCGCAAAATATTCGCCGAATCCACCCGAACCCAAAACTTCGGCGTTGGCCACCCCTGCCGCGGATAACAACACAAACAAGAATACCGCCATGTTTTTAGTTTGGCGCGGACGATCCGGTGAGACCAGGTCTTCGCCTCACGTTTATACTTTGGTCGGTAAAAAGTAGGCCGTTCCTTTTCAGGATGTGGCGCATCCTGAAAAGGAACGGCCTACTTTTTACGCTGTGGTGGGACTGGAACTCCCGCGCGACGCGCTTTGGAAAGTCCGATGGCGATAGCTTGCTGTTGCGATTTCACTGGATGCTTTCCCTGGCGCATATGATGCATCTCCTCGCGCACGAATTCGCCCGCCTGAGTGGTTGGCGCCTTACCCTCGCGTTTGGCTCGCTTGGCCCGTTCAATGGTTGATTTGCGCGGCATTCATCCTCCTCCGCCTCCGCGTCTCTCATAAAGTCCAGTCAGTTCCGCGGTGGCGAGAATTTTGTCCTTCATCGCGTTGAGCAGATCTTTCTTCTCAGCTCCAGGAGGAAGATCGATCTCCCTCATCAACGCGTAAAGCGTGAAAATGTATCGATGAGGTCCCGCGCCGATGGGCGGCCTTGGTCCTCCGTAACCGATCATTCCGAACGAGTTCACACCTTGCAACGCCTGAACGGGTTGATCGATCATCCGTTCTTTCGGCAATCCTTCAGGAAGCTCGCTCACCGTGACCGGAATCCCGTAGATCACCCAATGCGTGAACGGATGATCCAAGCCCGGCCGTTTCGGGGCATCGGGATCCTCGCAGATGATCGCGAGTGAAACCGAGGCGCTCGGCACACCCGACCATGATAGTGGCGGCGAAAGATCAGCGCCTTCGCCCGTGTAGCGAACCGGAATGTCACCGTTCATCGGAAAAGCGGGACTTTCAAGAATCATCCCCAAGCCAAAATGCACATCCGGGGCCATAGAGATAAACGTAAACCTTGGGGCAAAAATCCCCGATCATTCGGAAGACGGGCGATTCAACTGGGCATTGATTTTCTCGTGCAACACGGTCAGCAGATTTTCGAGAGGACGAAGGGCCCCCTCGGGAATTTCAGTCAAAGTTCGACCGGTGGGTCGAAGTCGCCCCATACGTGAAATCACGCGCAGATTTGAATAGACCTTACCGTAACTCAGCAGGCGGTTGATTCCCCAAGGGGCGTATTCCTCGGCAATGCTTGAATTAATGAGAACAAACGTTTCAGTTCCTGTCTGGAGTGACTCGAAAAAATTAATCGGCCCCATGATCAAAGTGAAATCGGATATCGCGTGGAAGTCGGACATTCTCCCGCGCGTATCGTTTAAATATAACGTTCTTGACTCATTGGATACGTTTCCCTCGAGCAAACCGGAAACAGGCCTAATCTCCTTGAACAAGGTATGGATCTCCGGGACCACGGTCTCCAGCTGTTTCAACGTCGCCGTGAAATCGATGTCAAATTCGGTTGAAGAGAAAATGACATCGTCCACTCCATGTTTGACGATTTCTTTGGCCACCGTTTCCAAATCGGGGTCGAGTTGCTGATCACCGTGATCATTGATGGTCCAGGGGCGGCGTAAGTAAACATGAGCCACTTTACGATTCTGATCCAATCCGATCTGGTTCCGCATCCGGGCTCGCTCACCGAGCCGCCAGCGGATGTTGGCCGGTTTGATGTCGATCATTTCAACGGTAAAATCCGGATCAGAAGTCTCGCGATTGATTTCAGCGCTATCCCGAATCGTGAAGTGCACGGCCAGCGGCGCGCGATCGTTTTTCTCCTGATACTTAATGGCGCGCACGGCAGCCCGGGGAAAAACGGTTTTTAGAACATTTTTTAGAAAAACACCCTGCATCCCCTCACCCAGTTCTCCCGGTGTAAGCCCGACCGGATCAATGTAAAATCGCATTCCTCGTCCGAACTTCACGGTCCGCGCGAATTCGTACAAAGGATGATCTTTGAATGGTTCCAACAAGGTTTTGATGGCTTTCCGTTCCAGGACCTTCTCGCATTTGGATTGGCTGTGGGCAAAAAGGAATGATGATGGAAGCGCCAGAAAGAGGCCCATCCATATAAAAAACACCTTTGATTTCATCGCGGAGATTCATTTAAGCAATCCCAATACCAGATTAAAATCTAATTTGTGGCTCCCATTGGCCCGACAATGGTGATCGAATGGGACTGAACCGTGGAACCAATGTGCTCGACGAGCTTCAATGGAATCCGGGATTGGCCGTTCGCGTTCAGCGATTTTATGGGAAATTTAACGAACAAATGAATTTCTTTCGATGTGCCTGAAGGAACCAAATGAAACTGGTCCGCGGTTGTCAATTCCGCGCCCACATCGGCGGATGAGCCATCGAGCGCGAATGTGAAACGTTGATCCGACAAAGATTGATTAAGCACATGCACCTTATAATGGTTAAGCACGCGGTCATTATCAATCCGCCGATAGGGTTCACCCTTTGCACGAAGGATCACCACTGAGTACGGCGCGCGCTGGGCGAGATTGTAAAAAAATCCAGCGGCGCAAAATACCAATAGAGCAAGGTAGGAGATTATGCGAGGAGACAAAGCCCCTTTCGCACGGCTTTCCCGTTTATATCTGATAAGCCCGGTGGGCTTTTTAACCTTGGTCATGATTTCATCGCAGGCATCAATACACGCCGTGCAAGCGATACATTCGATTTGAAGCCCGTCCCGAATATCAATTCCGGTGGGACAAACTTGAACGCACCGGTTGCAAGCCACGCAATCGCCGCCGTTTTTGCGCGGTTCGCCCCGTTGGCTGTCATAGGCGACAGTGACTGAATTGTTGTCCATTAACAAGCCCTGAAACCGGCCGTACGGACACATGATGATGCAGAACTGTTCGCGGAACCATCCGAAATCGAAAAGCACAATTCCCGTAATGGCACTCACCAGTAGAAAATAGTTCCAGTTCTCGCCGGGCGGCGAGCGCATCATCACCAAAAGTTCAGACGCGCCGGAGAAGTAAGCGATGAAACTGTGGGCGATGATCGAACTGATGATGAGAAAGCAGAACCACTTCAAACCGTATTTAAGGATTTTTTCCGCGCTGAGTGGCGCGGCCTGAAGCTTACGGCGCTCGATGTAATTGCCTTCGATCCAAATTTCGATCCGCCGAAACACCGTATCCACGAAAACCGTTTGCGGGCAGGCCCAACCGCACCAAACCCGTCCCCAAAGCGCGGTCACCAACATGAGCACCAATATGAGTATGGCGAACAAGAAGAAAACCAAAGGCGCATCATGAGCGAGGAACATCTGGCCAAAGACCGAAAATCTCCGGTTGGGCACATCGAAATGCAATGTTTGAAGACCATTGATCTTGGTCCATGGAAGGACCAAGAAGATAATCAATAAAACGCCGTGCACGCGGTTTCGCCAAGTGCGAAACCGTCCCTTCACTTCGGCGGGGATGATCGTCTTACGCCCGCCGAACTCATCGAGCATGGTCAGTTTACTTATTTTGTCCAATTTTCGATCCAATAAACGCCGTGACCGCGCGAATTTCGTCGTTCTTCAACTGCCCTTCCCACGACGGCATTCCTTTCTCAAGAACACCTTTGCGAATGATCCCGGCAATTTCCAAAAGAGTCCCTGTTCCATTAATCCAGGTTTCGTCAATGAGATTGGGGCCGATGGATCCCTCCAAGGTCGCGCCATGGCAAACCGCGCACTTGGCCTGGAAAACCTCGCCACCGAGCGAAATCACCTCATTATCGCCAACGAGTTTTTTCAATTCGTCCTCGGTGTCGGTGACCATAGCTCCGCTTTTCTTCTGAAGTTCCTGGACAGCGGCCATGTTTTTTTCCAACTCAGCCCACTGTGTGATGCCGCCGCCGTACTCATAATGGATCCAATAAATAAATCCGAAAAAAATCGTTATGAAAAACGTGATCAGCCACCAATTCGGTAATGGATTGTCCATCTCCTTGATGCCGTCGTAATCATGATCCAAAACCTTTTCCTGATCATCGCTCATCTGAGCCCTCCTCATCGCGAAGCGGATATTCAGCGATTCGGGCGTATTCAGCCCTCATGGCGCTCGAAAAAGTCCGGATCACGATCAACAAAAAAACGCTAAAGAAGATCATTAATCCCGCCACAGTGATCGGGATGTCGGTAAAGAACGTCATCAATCCGCGAGAGAGCATCTTTTACTCCTTTCCTTTCTGACCCAGCGCCTGAAGATAAGCGATCAGTGCCACGATCTGCTTGTTCTCCAGCCCGGCCGGCGCCCCTTGCGCCTCAAGATTCGAGGCGATCTCGCGCGCCTGCTTTTCCGCGAGAATATCCGCGTTGGCGATTTCTTCCGGGCTATATGGAACGCCCAGGTTTTTCATCACGGTCAGCTTTTTTCTGAGGATCAGGAAATCAACTTTGTTTTTCTCCAGCCACGGATAGGCGGGCATAATCGATTGCGCCGTCACCGCGCGCGGATCGATCATGTGCCGATAATGCCAAAGATCCGGATACTTTTTCCCAACGCGCGCGAGGTCCGGACCTGTCCGCTTGGAACCCCACTGGAACGGGCGATCATACATCGATTCCGCCACGGTCGAGGGTTCACCATAACGAAGAACCTCGGCCACCAGGGGACGAATCTGCTGCGAATGACAGACGTAACATCCTTCACGCACGTAAATATCACGGCCGGCGAGTTCAAGTGGCGTATAAGGCTCGACCGCGGTATTCGGCGGAACATATTTGTGAAGTGAAAGTGTGGGATAAATCTCGATGACCGATCCCACCAGGATCGCGATCAACGTGAGAACGGAGAAAAGAGTGGCCGCACCTTCCAGCCCGCGGTGACCTTTACCTGCAGGTGAGGTCCACCGCGTGTTCGTGACCAAAGCGGGTTTAGCGATTTCACCCTTCGGCGCGTTTTGCACGGTTCGAATCAAATTATAAACCATGATCAGGAAGCCGATCAGGAACAAACCGCCGGAAAGAAACCGGATCCAATAAAGCGGCTGAATCCGAAGCACTGTTTCCACGAAATCCGGATAAACCAATCGTCCGTTTCCGTCGATCGCCCGCCACATCAATCCTTGCGTGATCCCGGCGGACACCATCGAGACGTAGTAACCGATGACGCCCAAGAATCCGAACCAGAAGTGAACCGTAGCCAGCTTCTTCGAATAAAGCGCCACGTTCCACAGTTTAGGCACCAGATAGTAAATCATACCGAAGGCCATGAACCCGTTCCAGCCCAATGCGCCCCCGTGAACGTGACCGACGATCCAATCAGTGTAATGTCCCAAAGCGCTGACCGACTTAATGGAGAGCAACGGGCCTTCGAAAGTCGCCATTCCGTAAAACGTGACACCGGCCGCGAAAAATTTAAGGATCGGCTCGGTGCGGAGCAAATGCCAAGCGCCTTTCAGCGTAAGAAGACCATTGATCATTCCGCCCCATGAAGGAGCCCAAAGCATGACGGAAAAAACCATTCCCAGGGTTTGCGCCCATTCCGGCAGTGATGTGTAAAGCAGGTGGTGTGGTCCCGCCCAGATGTAAATGAACACCAGCGCCCAGAAGTGGATGATCGAGAGGCGATAGGAATAAATGGGGCGCTCGGCGGCCTTGGGAAGATAATAATACATCAAGCCTAAAAACGGTGTGGTCAAAACAAAGGCGACCGCGTTGTGGCCGTACCACCACTGCACCAGCGCATCCTGAATTCCGGCGTAAACGGGATAGCTCTGAAAAAGGGAAACCGGAATTTCAATGGAATTCACAATGTGTAAAACGCCGACTGTAATGATTGTCGCGATGTAGAACCAGATCGCGACATACATATGTTTCTCCCGGCGTTTCACCAATGTGCCGAAAAAATTAATCGCGAACACGACCCAAATGAAGGTAATGGCGAGATCGATCGGCCACTCCAGCTCCGCATATTCCTTGGACTGCGAATAACCCAGCGGCAAAGTGATGGCCGCCGCGACGATGATCAACTGCCATCCCCAGAAATGAAGCCGGCCGAGGAAGTCGGAGAACATCCTGGTTTTCAATAACCTTTGCGTGGAATAGTAGATGCCCGCGAAGATCGCGTTGCCAGCGAAGGCAAAGATCGCGGCATTGGTGTGAAGCGGCCGCAGCCGTCCGAACGTCAAATACTCGGAATTCAAATTGGCCGGCCAATACGCGAGTTGTAAGGCCGCCCAAATTCCCGCCAAAAACGCCACCCCCGCGAACACGACAGTGGCCACGACGAACATCTTGACGATGTCGTCGTCATAATACACTTCCTCGACGCTTACGTTCTTCCCCATTAACGTTCCCTTTCTAATCTTCGATCGCCCTATGCGGGGGCGTTTCCGTGTCATCCAGTTGTCCGTCCTGAACGCTCCAGATGAACGCGCCCAAAAATAAGAATCCCAAAACCAAAGACAGCGGAATCATGATGACCAGAATGTTCATCGAATGCCCCGCCACCACGTCGAGAGCAGAATAAAACCGCTGCTCGCCGGCATCAGTAAGGCCGCCACAAGCGGATTGATGTACCCGAGCAAAGCCAGCGCGCCCCCGACCGAATTGTAGATCACTGAAACCATCAGATTGGTCTTGATGGACGATGCCGCACCTTCGCTGATCTCGATCAACCGTGTGATTCCCTTCAAACCGGACTCACACAAATAAACTCCTGAACTCTTTAACGCCGCCTCGACTCCACCGCGGACCGCGACTCCCACCGTCGCGCGCATCATCGCCAAGCTGTCATTCACGCCATCGCCGACCATCATGGCCTTCGGTGTGCGGCCCACAATTTCGGCTTTCATTTCCGGTGTGACTTCGCAATGGACTTCGTCGAACTCAAAATCCAGATCTTTGCTTAATTGATCGGCGACGGCCTGTTTATCGCCGGAAAGCAATGCCACCCTGTAGCCCCGCCGGCGCAAATCGACCAGGACTTCACGAGCGTCGCGATTGATCTCCGCCGCGAATGTGAAATGAAACACGGGAGTTCCATTCTCAAAGAGAACACAATGACTGTATCCATTTGCGGGACCGCTCTTTAACTCAAAAAACCTTTTACCGATCGAACCCTCCACACCCCGGCCCGGAATTTCTTTGCGGTTTCGAAGGGGAATAGGGATGACATTCTCGTCCGCCAACGCCTTACGAAGCGCAAAGGCGATGGGATGAAGGGATTCGTTTTCCAGGCCGAGGATGATGGACTTATAATCTTCGGGGATTATTTTAGGATCTTCACGCAAGGTCAGTTCCGTGTCGGTGAGTGTGCCGGTCTTATCAAAGAAAACCGTCTCCACCCGCCGGGTGTTTTCGAAAACGTTGGCGTCTTGAACGATGAGTCCCGCTTGGCGGGCTTTTCTCAATGCGGCCGCCAAGGCCAAGGGCGTTCCAAACGCCATCGCGCAGGGGCAAGCCAGAATGATGAGCGCCAGAGAGCGGCGAATCGCCTCTTCAACTGAAACCATCGAATAAAGAGCCAGAAATATAAGAGCCGTGGTGAAGACGATTCCCAATAGCCATTGGGCCCACTTATCGGCTAACGAGATCACCCGATTCTCGCTTAAGGAAAATTGCTGGGCCTGTTGCAAAATGCGCCCGAATCCGGTTTCCGCCAGTGGTTTTTTCGCGATCAATCGCGCGCTTCCCGCGACCAAACGCGCGCCAGCCGGAACCATGGCCCCGGCCCGGAAAATACGCGGCGAGTTTTCACCCGACAACCAAGCCAGACTGAATAACGCGGACTCCGTCACCAGTTCAGAATCCGCCGGAAGTGACTCACCCATCGTCACGAAGATTTCACTTCCAGGTTTAAGCGACTCAGTGGGCGCCCAGTCCCAACCGTTTTCGCCAAGCACGCGCGCCCGCCCCAGTTGCGAACTCTCCGTCAAAAGCTCCGGACGCAGAAAACGCCTTTGCATCCGTCGCTGTAACCAGCGGGCCGCCAAAATCAAAAACAAAAAACCGCTTAAGCTATCGAAATAAATGTCGTCACGCCCGCGCAACAGTTGGACAGTGGAAAACACAAAACCCGAAACGGATGCAATGGCCATGGGCAGGTCAATCGAGAGCTGTTTGTTTTTCAAGCTGTTCCAGGCCCCAACGTAGAACGGCCAAGCCACATAGGTCAGAACCGGCAAATAAAGGACAAAACTCAACCATTGAAAGGCCGTGAGCCATTCACCCTCGGCGCCGAAATAGGCGGCAAAACTGAAGGTCATTATGTTTCCCGCCAAAGCCCCGGCGATGGCCAGACGAATCAACTCGCGGCGGTCGGTTTGTCGTCCAAGCGCGTCCGCGCCCTGCTCGGGCGTGATGGGGATCGGTTGAAAGCCGAGTCGTGCGATTTCATTGGCCAGGTCAGAAAATGAGATTTCGGCCGGATCGATCTCCGCTTCCGCTAGGCTCCGGCTGAGCTCGACCCTTAGCCTTCTCACCCCTTTCAATCGAAGAGGTATTTGCTCCAGAGTGCGCACGCATTTTCCGCAACGCATGCCTCCAACAAAGAATCGGATCTGGGTCCCCGATCGCTCGGTGTATTTCGCACGAAACTCATCCCGATCCAGATATGAGTAATCCGTTGGCAATTGGGGCGCGTATGAATTTGGCATGGCTTAAGGGAATTGCTTATGCAATGCCAACTTAGCAACGGGTTCAACGGGTCTTATGATCCCGCTTAGATTGTCCGCGAGACATTCTGTCACTGTGATGGTTTTTCGGAATGAGACAAAATGTTACATGACCGGAATGAGACGGCCGATTTGGCCTGAATCCGTCGAAAAGTAGAGGTATCCATCAGACGGTCCGGTGCGCAAATTTCGGAAGCGAAAATTCAGATCCTCGAGAATTTTCTCCTGGTGCGTAACCGTCCGGCCCTTGAAAACGAGCCGACGAATTTGCTGACCGCTTAGGCAAGCGAGAAATGCGTTACCTTTCCACCCGGGAAACTGATCCCCATTGTAAAAAGTCATGGCCGAGGGTGAGATTGAGGGCACCCAGTAAACCACCGGCGGCTCGGTTCCCGGCTTGGAAGTGACACCGATCTTGGGCCCATAATATTCGCGGCCATAGGTCACATCCGGCCAACCATAATTCTTGCCGGGTCGGATCCAATTCACCTCGTCACCACCCTTCGGACCCATCTCGGCCAGCCAGAGTTCATCGGTCGACGGCCGTAACACCAACCCTTGCGGACTGCGATGGCCGTAACTCCAGATCTCGGGCTTCGCGCCCTTTCGGTTCACGAACGGATTGTCCGGCGGGATCGAACCATCAAGATTCAAGCGTAAGACTTTGCCCAGGTGATACCCCAGGTCTTGAACTTTCGGACGGTCATTGCGATCACCCACGGTGAAAAAGACATGACCCTTGCCATCAAATTCGATTCTTGATCCGAAATGGATGTGATTCCGATTCGGTTCGTGAGCCGAGAAAAGTTTTTTGAACTGAACCAGCTCGTTGGTCTCGGAGAGTTCAGCCTGAGCGAGGGCCGTGGTCGCTCCACCATTCACCGGTTCCGAATAAGTGATGTAAATCTTCTTGGAATCACTTGGAAGAACACGGATATCAAGCATTCCCCCTTGTCCTTTGGCCCAAACCTTGGGTGCGCCTTTCACCGCGGTCACCTTGCGGGAATTTAAATCCAAAACGCCGATCGCACCGCCACGTTCAGTGAAGATAATTCGATCTTTGGGAAGAAAATCAAAACCCCAAACCACGTCATCGCGTTCGGTGAGAATTTCAACTTTGAATTTTTGACCCGCGGATTCATAAACTTGAGCTTGAGTGGTCAAAGAATAAAAAGCGGCGAGGAAAATAATTAAACCTGTCATTTGCGCTTCTCCCAACCCGGGCGCAGAGCGCGGTGGCGCCGCACGCCAAACTCAAGATTCGCCTGATTGGATTTTAGAAATCGCACCATCGCGTCGGGTTTCGAATTCGTGTCGCGAACCCATTCCTCCTGAGCTGAAGGCGACAGAAAAACCGGACAGCGATCATGTCCAACTCTTTCGATGAACGGTGGGGGATCGGTGGTGATAATTGCGAATGACTCAATCACCTCTCCGGTCTCGCGATTCACCCAAGATTCCCAGATGCCGGCGGCCATCAACCACTCTTCACCGTCACGATGGAACATGACCATGTAGCCGGCATGTTCGCCTTCATAAATGGGCTCAATAAAATGCGTCAGCGGCACCAAACAATGTCGTTTGGCGAACGCGTCCCGCCAGGTCGGCTTTTCAGTGATCGATTCAAGTCGGGCGTTGTGGGTGGCGAACTTCACTTTAGCTTCTTTTGACCATCGGGGAAGCAGTGAAAACTGCATGGCCGAAATCACCAGGTCCTTGCCGTCTTCTTTGATCACAGGCGCACGACTTCGGGGCACGATCAATTGATCATAAAATTGTTCGAAATCGTCCGAGCGGACATCGGTGATAATGCCCATCGTGGTTCGGTCTTTTTTGCGAATCAAATAGGACGCGCACATGGATCAACCATAGCGAACTCACGGCAAAAGCACAATTTCCGATCAAAAAACGGATTGCAGGTTAAGAAAAGCAGTGGTCGCCATGCCCATATGAAAACCGCGCGGGTCCTCGATCCTGCGGTCACCAAACTCACCGTGGGGCGCGCCGAATGGAGTTTTTATCTTAAGTGTCAGCGTGGTGTTCTCCGCCAGATTGTAGTCGAACCCAGTCAAGCCCACATAACTCATTTCGTCGGCGAATCCCGCCAAAATGCCACCGTGAATTTGCCACAAAGGATGCAGTTGGTAGGTCAAATAAGGCAGGGCGTACAACTTTCCCGCCAACACCATGAAACGATTGGGCACGCCAGGGTGATTGTGGAACTCTCCACGTCCCGCGCTTTGGTGAAGGATTTCCGCCACCAAAGTCCACTTGCTCGAAAGCGCGCTTTCATAGCCCAAGCCGGTTTGCACCTGTGACTCTCGATCGCGAAATCGCGAAATCCAAAGAGATTCGATCCGCAGGCTGTCTCCACCCACGTCAAACGAGGCGGCCAGTCCACCGGCCGAGCTTCGCCACCAGAATCCTCCAAGTAGTTGGACTTCATAACCTTGACCGAATTTTCGAACCTCAACCAAAGCCAGATCATCATCCTCGGGTTCATCGCCGCGCAACGCGAAGGATCTCACGGCCCATGTTCCGGCTTGAGTGGCGAATCCAAAGCCATCGGGGTTCTCAATCCATTCAGGTCCCGGTTGAAACGTTAAAGGCAAAGTTAACTTGTTCCACACCGGAAAAAACCGGAGCATGCCCAATGAAATCGGTCGACGGCCGGCGAAGATTTCGGTCTCACCCGCGGTCCATCGAAGATTCGCCCGATTCAAATCTATGTAAGCGTCAAAATCCCGTTCACGCTTCAGCAAGCGGCGGCTGTTGAGCCACCGTCGCGAGGTTTGAGCCGTGACATTAAAGGGAGGCGCCTCGTGGACACCCGAGCTGGTCACCGACCGGATTTCCGGTTTGATCTCAAAAAACCAGCTCTCCCGACTCCATTCCAAATGGGAGGCGATCAATCCATAAAGCTCATACCTCTCACTCCCCTCGATAAAACCACTTTGGTTCAAAGCCCGATATTGAGGAATGAGCTCAAGATTCTGACGCCAAGACACTTCGGCCGAGGCGAATCGGCTTACAAGTACAAAGAGCGCGAGCGCGAGTTTCATAATTTGACGACGGGAGATTTAAGAAAATTTTGATTGAAGTGCTCCGGCCGCGGTTTTTCGTCGAAGTAAGCTTCCTTATATTCAAGGGTGGTGGACGTGTTTTTCTTGATGGTCGTCATGGTCAAACGCGATGGAATCGTGTGCGTGCCGAATTTTTTAACATCGCTTCCCACCATACGCTTGATCAGTTCACCGGATTCCGAATAAAAATCCTGGCGCAAAACATAGGCCTTTTTCGGCTCGATCCACATTTCCAATCGACCCCAAACGACCGGCGCATCGGGTTTGGGTGTGCAGATGATTTTAGCGGTTTTCGTGCCATCGATGGTTTCAAATCCCGCGAAGGAATGAGTGTAATCACGGGCGAAACTGCTGGTTTTTACAAGATCGTCATTACTGAAATCCGACCCCATCCAACTTTGCAGCATCATGCTCGGGGGAATTTTCACCAGACGTTCCACTTTCGGCAAATACTGCCAAAGATCGAGTTCGTTCCTTAAATTGCCGATGCCTTTGTCTTTGGCCGGCTTAACGACTTTAACCACCGCTTTTTTTCGACCATCCGTCCACGACAGAATTTCAAGCTCCCGTTTGGAGTCCGGGCGCTCAATGGTCATTTCCATACGACCGCGAAATGTTTTGCCCAGCATTTGATCTTCCGCCCGCTGAACCAATTGGCTGGCATCGATTTTTGGTTTCGCACCATGCGCGAAAAATCCGGCGAACACCAAAACAAATATTATAAAACGCATCTGATCCCCCTTTTCTTGAGTCTACTGCGACCGAATCGCGTCCGCCGGCCGGAGCTGTGAAGCCCGATAGGCGGGATAAAGTGTCGCGGCAACAACCACGGTCAGCGTGAACGCCGTGGCTTTCAGTGCACCGATCAAATCAATCACCGGATAAACAATCAAACTTAACCGGAAAGCGCCAACCGATAAATTACTACCGACGAGAGGTGAAAGATCGAATCCCACTTGTGAATGATAAAAAATAACGATCGCGGCCAGGATAATGCCCAAAATTGAGGACGCCACACCCAAAAAGAAAGCTTCGAACAAAACGGTTCCAATCACTTTTACCGCCGGTGTTCCCAGCGCCATCATGACTCCGAACTCCTTTGTTCGTTCGAAAACCGCAACCAGGAAAGTATTCAGAATACCCAATGAGATGACAACAAATAAGATTCCACTCACCAGAATAAGGCTCGCGTCATTGAAGGTGACGACGGAGGCGAGTCGCGGCGAAACTTCTTTCCATGTCATTACTGCCCATTCCGAAGGCACTTTTTCTTTCATCAGCTTTTGAATAAACTCGGGAGATTTTTCCCCTTTAATCCGCAATGCGACTTCGTGCACACCCGAGAGCGCGCCAATGGACAAAACACAAGGCGTGGTGGCCATCACAACACTTTTGTCATAATCCGGAGATCCGGAACTAAATAATCCTTGGATACGAAATAAATCATTTCCCATCGTGCCATCTGCCGCTTGCGCGAGCAGGACGATCTTATTTCCCACATCCACATTAAGAAGTTTCGCCATTGTGCTGCTTATATAAGCATTTCGGTTCGTGCACTCCTCGCCGGCTTCATTTTTAAGAAATTCTCCTTTCACTAAGTTTTCTTTTAGCTTTGTTATTTTCGATTCCTTTTCAGGATCGATGCCAACAAGAACGATTGGCATGGATTGTTCTCCGCTTGAAACCAAGGCCGGCACATGGACTCGCGCTGACGCGAGAATTTCCGTATCATTTAATTTAGGAATCCATTTCTCGTCCCAAGAGAAATTCTGATGGAGCAATTTCTCTTCGAAATAATCTTTGCGGAAAATTTGCAAGTGGCCGTGATGTGTCGAAGTGATTGTGTCGATTAAGTTTTGGCTCGTCCCATTGAGAATGGACTGCAACCATAAGATGACAGCCAGCGCGAAACCTATACTTAAGACTGTAATTAACGAGCGGCGAAAATTTCTTTTCAGATTTTTTATTCCTAAACGAACAATCACCATGTTACGCTCCCCCAATGTCGTTAGTTGTATTTGAAAAAGTATCGAGGGTCTATAGCGGAACTCCGCCGGTCACTGCGTTGAAAGATGCGACTTTCGAATTGCCGGAAGGCGCCTTCGCGGTTTTAGTCGGACCCAGCGGAAGCGGAAAGACAACTCTACTTAATATTGCGTCCGGTCTTGATCAGGCGACATCCGGACGCGCGATCGTGGCGGGTCATGAAATTTCCAAAATGTCGCAAAGCGAATTGTGCCGATTTCGTCGCGAACAACTTGGCTTTGTCTTTCAGGCGTACAATCTTTTTCCGGCGCTCACCGCGGTTGAGAACGTGGAGTACACCTGTTTGATCCGGGGTGATTCACGTAAGGTGGCGCGACAAAACGCGCTTCGCGCCTTGCGTGATGTGGGCTTAAGAACCAAAGTTCACGCGTTTCCCAATCAGTTGAGTGGCGGCCAGCAACAGCGTGTGGCCGTCGCGCGAGCCCTGGCGACGCACGCGAAAATTGTTTTCGCCGACGAACCGACCGCCAATCTGGATTCAAAATCCGCTTTCCAATTGATTGATCTTTTTGAATTGCTGAATCGCAAACTCGGTGTGAGCTTTTTGTTTTCCACTCACGATTCACGCTTGGTGAATAGAGCCCATCAAAGATTCGAACTTTACGATGGAGAATTGATTGAAGATCCGTTAACCCGATTCGCTTTTTGCGAATACCGGCCCCACTCCCATCGTGACGTGGTTCCGTTGAGGTGATTAACCGCGACGACGCCGTTGCCCTCGCCGACCCACTTGATTTTGATAAGCCAGCGAACCGAAATATTCACGCGCCGCCCGATTGTAGGCCAGCGCGGCTTGAGCTTCGGTTTTATAATATCCCAGATTAATGGATTGCCCGTTCACTTCGATGCTCGCCCGCCATTTGCCGTTGGCGCGATCAAACGAGACGCCACGATATTGGGAAGAACCGCGGGTGCGGTTCTTCGGTAACATTTGCTGCCTTTCTTTAAGGGTGCACACGATGAGATTATCCTTGCGATAATCCAACTCATTTTGAAACCGCCGCGGATAAACTTGTTTGCCTTTCGGCGGATTCATTAGATAGCGGCCCAGTGTCACGCTGCGAACACCTTTGGGCCCACGAATGGAAGTGACAACTCGCCGGCGGCCGGTCGTACCTTTGGTCACGCGCCACGAATGCTTTTGCACGCGCGACAAATCTTCACGATCGATTTTTACTTTCACACCGGGATGGACCGTGAGGTAACACCAGCTCTTGGCGGCCATTATTCTTTGCAGTTGCCTTCCATGAATAAACTGAGCTTTTTGAACGAATCTTCATCCAGATTCCGCGACTGAATCCACTGGCGCCTGAGTTTCAATTCGCGCATGAGAGGAGCCATCAATTCGCCGCGGTTCTTTTTTTCCACCGTCTTCAAGCGGGCGATGGTTTTTGGAACCTCCATGTCGCCCAGATCCTTTGAAGCGGGCCGGCGGCCCCCCGAATGATCGCTGATCCATTTTTTCAAGTCGTTTTCATTCGCGGCCATGGGATTATGATACGCGGTTTTCGGTTGAGCCGGGCGCGAAACGAAAGCGCCGATCACGGGGAGAACCGATGCTCCCAGGACAACAGGACCACTCTTTCCGCTGGCGTTGTTCTGAAAACCGGGCAAAAAAGGAATGGTCACTGTTTCAAGCCCGTCCGGCTGCGCCACCAACTCATATACTCCAACTTTGGCGTTGAATTTCAGATCCCCCAAATGGCGAATGGACGAACTGGAGGACGAACCCTCGATGGCATCGTAATACGCCGAGCTTTGCGAACTATAAACGTAAAAACCGCTCACCACTCCGTTCGTGACTTCGGGAAACACCAAGAATTTATCATTGATCAAAAACGGTTCCTCGACTCCCGAGCGCTTGGAGCCGAAGTTGGCCCGATCGGTGATGGTCATCAGATCACGTAGACACTCGAAGGGCTTTAGCGCGTTCGCCTCCACGGATGAAAATAGAATGGCGAGCACGTACAGGAACTTAAGCGGATTCGTCTTCAAGCTCATCATCTCCTATCGAACCAAGTCCGTATTTTTCCACGCGGTAGCGCATGGATCGAAAGGTGATGTTGAGAAGCTTGGCCGCCTTTTTCTTCACGCCGCCCGCGGCGTGAATGGCCTTGATGAGAAGTTCTTTCTCCAATTGACCCATGATTTTATCCAGATCCAGTCCTTCCTCGGTGATCTGGATTTCATGCGTGCTGGCGAGTTTTCGTCCCGAAGGCGTATTCACGAAAGGAGGTAAGCTTTCCGGCAGAATCGTGGCTCCACCTTCAAGAGCAACCGTACGTTCGATAATATTTTCCAACTCGCGCACATTTCCCGGATAATCGTACTTTTTCAACATCTCCATCGCTTCAGCGCTAATACCGCCGATAGACTTGGACAGGCGCTCATTGTACTTCTTCAAGAAGTGATTGGCCAACAAAGGAATGTCCTCCGCCCGCTCGCGCAATGCCGGCGTGCGGATATTGATCACGTTCAGACGGTAAAACAAATCCTGACGGAACGTTCCATCCTTCACCATGGCCTCAAGATCGCGGTTCGTGGCGGCGATGATGCGGACTTCGACTTTGGTGTCTTCCGTCGCGCCCACACGGCGGATCACGCGCTCCTGAATGGCGCGCAAAAGTTTAACCTGAATGCTCACGGGAAGTTCGCCGACCTCATCGAGAAACAAAGTCCCGCCGTCCGCGACTTCAAACAAACCGGCTTTATCAGCCACCGCTCCAGTGAATGAGCCCTTTTTATGACCGAACATTTCGGACTCCATCAATGACTCAGGAATGGCGCCGCAGTTAACCGTCACGAAGGGTTTATCTTTCAAGGGGCCATTGAAATGAATGGCTTTCGCCACCATCTCTTTACCGGTTCCGCTTTCACCGGTGATAAGAACATTGGTGGGAGTTTGTGAGACGCGCTTGATCATCTCGTAAATCCGGTGCATGGCATCCGAATTCCCCACGAGATTCTGAAAACTGTATTCCTTGGTCAGTTCCTTTTTGAGAACGCGGTTTTCAACTTCCAGGTTTTTCGAGCGCAGAGCATTGGCGATGTTGATGCGAACTTCGTCGATCTTGAACGGCTTGGTGATGTAATCGTACGCGCCGAGTTTCATCGCTTCGACCGCGGTTTCGGTGGTGCCGAAGGCGGTGATCATCATGAACAGCAAATCCGGATAGGAGTCCCGAACCTGGCGCAACAATTCGATCCCAGTCAGATTCGGCATTTGCAAGTCGGAAATCACCATGTCGAAGGACTTCTTCTTGATGAGGTCGAGAGCTTTCTGACCATCCTCGGCGCAGGTGACCTCGTAGCCTTCTTTGCGAAGCATGATCTCAAGGAATTCACGGATGGACTCTTCGTCGTCGACCACCAATATTCGTGATTTCATAATGCTCTCCTAACCTATATTCTGTAAGCCTTTCAACGGATTCTCAACCGCTCACTTCCCGCCTTAACTTATTCAAGTCTTCAGTATGGATGTCCCGAAACGCCGGAAACTCCACGATGAACTGGGTGTACTCGCCTTCCACCGAATCCACGAGAACCCGTGCTCCATGCGCCTCGAAAATCTTGTGCGTGACCGCCAGACCAAGGCCGGTGCCCTGGGGTTTGGTCGTGTGAAACGGTTCAAAAATCCGTTCCAGATTTTCTTTTTTGATTCCGCAGCCGTTGTCCCGGATGACCATCACCACCAGATCGTTCTGGTCCACTGTCTTTACGTCCAGCACGGGCCGATTCGTGTTTTCCATGGCCTGATAGGCGTTAATGACCAGATTCAAAATCGCCTGCTTGAGTTTATCCCGATTGCCCTCCACGTCGGCCGCCGCTTTCAGTGAAACTTCCTGGCGCACTTCCTGCCTGAGCTTGGGGTTGAATTTCACCGACTCAAGCACCTCACGAATTAAATTATTCAAATTGACCCGTTCTTCGCTCTTGGTTTCCGGCCGGACGTAATTTAAGAAGTCCCCGATCAACCGGTTCAGCCGGTCGATTTCCTTGTCCACAATGCGCATGAGTTTGAGGTTTTCTTCGGTCTGCTGATTGGGGCTCGCCAACATCAATTGAATGCTGCCCGAGATACTGGCCAGCGGATTACGGATCTCATGGGCGATACCGGCGGCGAGCTGCCCGACCGCCGCGAGTTTCTCCTGCTGGCGAAAAGCCGCTTCCATCATTTTCTGTTCCGTTCGGTCGTCGAATAAAAGCAACCAACCTTTGAGTTTTCCGTCTCCATCTTTAAGTCGCGCCGCGACCACCTCGAGAATTTTGACCTGCTCACCCGTTCCTTTAATCTTCACTTCACGGCGCTCGAAGGCGAGACCTTCATTCTCAATCAATGCCCGCCAAGGCCAGTCCAATTGCGGAATCACATCATTCAGCTTCACCTGCTGAAAATGGTTCATTCCCAAAACTTCGGCCGCCCGTGCGTTGTAATGCTGTACGAATCCCGTACGACTGAGCACCACGATCCCGGTGGTAATGTTATTGACGATCAGCTCATTGAGATTCTGAAGCGTCAACAGGTCCGATTGGGTCTCCTGCAATCGGGTTCCAACCTGAATCACCTGCTCAGCGAGGCGACCGCCCAAATAAGTCACCGCCGCGAAGGCGATATTGTTCACGCTCAAAGAAAAATAAAGACTTTGACCGGTGATTCCCGGTGAGAAAATCAAAAGCGCGCTGAAGCAAATCGATGTCCAGATCGCCAGTAACCACGCGCCTTCCTTGTCGAAAACCAAACTACCGAGAATGAGGTTAACGAGGTAAAGGAACAAGAACAGCGACTGACTGGTCCCGGTGAAGTAAATCAGCAGCGTGATCGAGATCGTGTCCAAACCGAAAAGGACCGCGTTCCAAACGTCCTGACGTTTGGTTTCATCAAAAGTGAAAAGATAAAACGCATTAAACAGGAAATTCGCGCTGAGAATGGCGTAAACCGGAAGCCAAATCTCGGTATTCAGAAAATTCCCCAATTGCACCTGATAAACAACCGAGATGAACAGGATGCAAATCAAGAAAGCCGTACGCACCGAGTGGACCATAAGCCAGGGGCGGCCCCCCGGAATGATGTCTCCGGTGTTGATCAGGCGCAGATTCCGGTTGGGAAAATCAATCGTTGTCACATCTACCCTTGAATCGTGTTGGCCATGTTGAAAATCGGAAGGTACATCGCGATCACAATCACGGCGATGATCGCGCCAAGCACGACCATCAGCATCGGCTCGAGCAGGCTGGTCATCGCCTGAGTGGCATTATCCACCTCGTCCTCATAGAAATCCGCCACCTTCGAAAGCATCTGATCGATGTTACCTGTTTGCTCACCGATCGAAATCATTTGCGTCACCATGTTCGGAAAATACGGAATCTTACCGAGCGGCTCAGCCAAAGTTTTTCCGCGCGAGACCGCGTCTTTGGTGTCTATGATGGCTTTCTCGACCATCCAGTTCCCGGTGGTGGCGGACGCGATTTCCAGCGCGTCGATAATGCGAACACCGGACGACAGCAGGGTCGCCAGCGTTCGAGAAAACCGGGCGATCGCGCTCTTTTTAATCAGATCACCAAAGACGGGAATTTCGATGGCGATCGCATCCAGAACTTTCCGGCCGTCCTCGGTCTCGTAATACATTTTGAATACCACCGGGATGGCGATGAGCACGGCGAAAACCATGTACCAATAATGTTGGAAAAAGTTGGAGGCGTTAATCACCATCTGGGTGAGCGCCGGCAGTTCCTGACCTGACTGCGTGAACATCGACGACATTTTGGGCACGACGAAGATCATAATGAAGGCGATCACCACGATGGCCACCACAATCACCGCCGCCGGATAAAAGAGAGCCGACTTCACTTTGCCTTTCAGCTTCACCGACGTTTCGATGTACTGGGCGAGACGGTTCAAGACGGTTTCGAGCACACCGCCCTCTTCGCCCGCTTTCACCAGGTTCACATAGAGGCGATCGAACACCGCTGGCCGCGCTCCCAGCGCATCGGCCAAGCGGCGCCCGCGCTCCACGTCGGCCACCACGAGCCGTAAGACATTCGACATTCCAGCGCTTCGCGCCCCCCGGGCCATCGCCTCCAGACTCTGCACGATCGGAACGCCCGCCCCCACCAGAACCGCGAACTGCCGGGTGAAAACTTGCAAGTCCTTTTGCGAAACACTGTCACCGAACAAGGAGAATTTACGGATATCGAATTCACCGCCGCCTTTTCGAGCTTCGATTTTCAGCGGCGTTAAGCGCTGCGCGCGCATGCGGATGCGGGCTTCGGCTTCATTGCCGGCTTTTAATTCCCCGCGAACAATCCTCCCGTCTTCGGTTTTGGCTTGAAACTCGTAAATCGGCAAATCACACCCCAGCAGCCTTCAACAGTTTGTCCAACTCTTCCGGATCAAGCGAGTTCATGAACGCCGACCGGATATCTATTTTCCGCTTCAAAACCAGTTGCACCAGCGACTGGTTGAGAGTGATCATTCCGGACTTATCTTGTCCCACTTGCATCATCCCATACACCTGATGAAGCTTGTCCTCGCGAATCAAGTTACGGATACTCGGGCTTAAAATCAAAATCTCCATGGCGGGCACGACGCCGCCTTTGATTCCTGGAATCAATCGCTGTGAAATGACCGCGTTCAAAGTGAGGCTCAATTGCGTGCGAACGCGCTCCTGCTGTTCCGCCGGAAACACGTTCACGATACGGGAGATGGTGGAAATCGCCGAATTCGTATGAAGCGTGGCGAAGACCAGGTGACCGGTCTCGCAAATGTTCATGGCCGCGTCGATAGTTTCCAGATCGCGCAACTCACCCATCATGCAAACATCAGGATCCTGACGTAAAACATGCTTGAGCGCCGAACGGTAACTGACCGTATCCACGCCCACTTCCCGCTGATTCACGATACTGGATTTGTGCGGATGAATGTATTCGATGGGATCTTCGAGCGTGATGATGTGGCCGCGGGTTTCGCGGTTGATTTTATCAATCAACGCCGCGATGGTGGTTGATTTTCCGGACCCGGTGGGACCTGTCACAAGCACCAGTCCGCTGGGATAATTGACCAATTCCTTGACGATCGATGGTAATCCCAGTGCGTCGATATCGGGAATGTCCATGGAGATGCGCCGAAAGACACCGCTCACCGAGCCCTTCTGGAAAAACAAATTCGCGCGGAAGCGGGCCATGGATTTAATCCCGAAACTGAAATCCAGTTCCTTCGTGGCTTCGAACCGGCTGCGTTGAGCGTCGGTCAATATGGAGTAGCAGATTTGCCTGGTTTGATCGGGAGTTAAATCGGCGGAACGCACCCGAATGATTTTACCCTCAACCCGAAGAACCGGTGGCGAACCGGCCACAATGTGCAGATCGGACGCCCCTTGTTTGACCGCAGCTTTCAACAACTGATGCAGTGTAATCATATGACATCTGCGACCGTGGTATTAAGGACCTCTTCCACCGTCGTCAGTCCCGCTTTCAACTTGAGCAAGGCCGCTTGGCGCAATGTTCTCATTCCATCCTGAATGGCGAGCCTCTTCAGCTCCAATGGCGACGCGTTCTTGAAAATTCCCTCTTTCACTGACGCCGTCATCGTCATCATCTCAAAAATCGCCATTCGTCCGCGCAGTCCCGTACCGTTGCATTCCTCACAACCCTCGCCCTTTTTGAATTTGTGGTTGGCATTGAGATCGGCCTCGGGAAAACCAAGCTTCACCAGGATTTCAGGGCGGATCGTGACGTCCGACGCGCATTTCGGACAATTCTTACGCAATAACCGCTGCGCGACCACGATCGTCGTCGCCTCGGCGACAATGTAGGGTTCAACACCGATTTCCACCAGACGGGAAACGGTGGCGGCGGCGTCATTGGTGTGCAAAGTGCTGACAACCAAGTGACCGGTGGACGCGGCTTTGAACGCCACTTCCGCCGTCTCCAAGTCGCGAATCTCACCGACCATGATAATCTCGGGGTCCTGACGCAAAAACGAACGCAAGGCTTCGGCGAATGTGAAGCCGATCGAGGGATTCACCTGAACCTGATTGATGCCGTCGAGATTGTATTCGACCGGATCTTCAGCGGTGGAGATATTCACGTCCGGTTTATTAAGTTCATTGAGCGCCGAATAAATCGTGGTTGTTTTACCGCTACCGGTCGGTCCGGTGATCAGAATCATCCCTTGCGGCTGGTGAATCGCGTCCATGAACTTCTCAAAATCATCGGGTTCAAAACCCAGCTTCGTCATGTCCACTTGAAGGTTGGACTTGTCGAGCAAACGGAGCACGATTTTTTCGCCGAACATTGTGGGCAAAACGCTGACCCGGAAGTCCACTTCGGCGCCGCTGCGGGTTTTCACCTTCATCCGGCCGTCCTGAGGTTTACGGCGCTCACCGATGTCCAGCCGGGACAAAATTTTGATACGACTGACAATCGCGGCGGCGGCGTTGGCGGGCGGCTGTGTTTTTTCCACCAGCGCGCCGTCGATTCGAAACCGAATGCGGAAACGCCGTTCATAAGGTTCGATGTGAATATCGGATGTGCGGGTTTTGATCGCTTCCGCCAACATGGCGTTCACGAACTTCACGATGGGGCCCTCATCCGCCATTCCGTCCTGGTCAACGATTTCCACTCCGGAATCAACGGGCGAGACCCCCGCTCCGCCGGTTTCCTCGATCTCGGAGACGAGATTCTCGATTTTTGAGCTTCCCGCGTAGTACTTATCAATGGCTTGAAGAATGGCCGACTCACTGGCCACCACCACTTCAATTTTACATCGCGTGAGCAGCGCCAAATCATCTTTCACATAAATGTTACTGGGATCAGCGAAAGCCACCACGAGGACTTTGCCGGCCTTGGACACCGGGATCACCACATGCTTCTCGCAGACCTGCCGGCTCAGCATTTTGATGCACTCGGGATCGATTTCAAATCCGCCCAGGTCAATCGTCGGAAGACCATATTGCTTACCGAGAAACTCAACCAGTTGATCGGCCTTGATGAATCCCAAGCGAACAAGAGCCGTTGTCAAACGCCCACCGTTCGTCCTTTGATCCCGGCGAGCCTGCTCTAATTGTTCGAGGTCAATGATGTTGCTGGCGATCAACAATTCGGACAGATTTTTTTTCGCGGCTGACACTCGTCTCCCCTAAATTGGTGGACCTGAATTTTAGATTAGCGGGGAGTGACATTTTTTGTAACTAGACCGAAGTATTAAAATTGGGCCTCGGATCAGCGCTGGTTCTGATCACCTTTGAGCATTTCCTGAAATTCGCGTTTGTACTCTTCGAGGTCCAAATCCACGCCAAACGCCCACTTGCTCCATAAGACGTCCGCGCGGGCGGCCATTTCAATGCCGTCTATGATCGAAACCCCCGACTCGGCGGCCTCTTGCACGAGGATGCTCGATTTGGGGTAGCGTCCGCTGTCAAAGAGAAATCCCGGCCGTTTAAGGAAGTTCAAGTAGGACAGTTCGATCAACAAGGCGTTTTCCTCGATCGATGGCGTGCAATTCACCAAGGCCGAGCTTTCACCGGGGAGCATGACGATCTTTTCCATCGGCACCCATTGAACGTCGAGCCCGAACATTTTGCGCCGGACCTCGTTGATCAGGACCTCGGCTTCCGCCGCATCGAAATTCGTGATTAGGAATTTGCTGAACCCGGCTTTGAAAAATGCGGCGATCGCCACACGCGCGATGCCACCCGCGCCCGCGACGAAAATATTTCCCCGCATATCAAGGCCCTGACCGATCTTGATCAGGATCTGGCCGAAGCTTTCGTAAATCGCGCATAGCGGCCACCAACCATGCTCGGTCTGAATCATGCCGTCGATCACACCGATCAAAGTGGCCCAGGACGACTGCACCTTGAGCTTCTTCAAGATATGAGGACCGATGCTGGTGCTCAAGCGAACATGATCAAAAGGATCCAAAAGGGAAACATCTTCGAGATCCCGCGTGGGGCCGCTCCAAGTAACGTATTCATTTTCCACGCCCAGCGAGGTGAGCTTTTGACTGAGCATCTGCCAGCGATGTTCTTCGTTGGTTGGGCTGATCGAAGTCCATTTCTTCACGATTGGCTCAACTCCCGCTTAGCTTCCAGGATGTCCAAGGCGATCTGTTTCTTCAAGCTGTCAATGGAGTCAAATTTCTTTTCCGGCCTGATTTTCGCGATGAACTCCACATCGATGGTCTCACCGTAGGCGTCGATATCCTGATCCATGATGTGCGTTTCCACATGGATTTGTTTTTCGTCAGTGAATGTGGGGACTCGACCCACATTGGTCACGCTGTCATAGGTTCGGCCCTTGATACGAGTCCTCGTCGCGTACACACCAATCTTCGGCCGGATTTCATTCTCCACTGAAATGTTCAGGGTTGGATATCCCAGTTGACGGCCCCGCCCCGCTCCTTTTTGCACGGTTCCTCGCAAATAAAAGGGGCGCCCGAGCAGGCGACCGGCCTCGCGCACTTGCCCATCTAAAATCAGTTGGCGAATGCGGCGGCTGCTGATGACGTCGCCATCCAGCATCACTTTCTCGGTGATTTCGAGATCAATGCCGTTCTCGGCGCAAAATCGTCCCAACCATTCCAGCGTGCCTTCACGCTGGTGTCCGAAGGCGAAGTCATAACCGACAACAATCTTTTGAGGGTGAAAAGGTGTAAGTAAATACGATCGGGCGAACTCCTGGGCGGATTTTTTAGCCAGCTCGCGGGTGAAGGGTAAAATCCAAAGCAGGTCGATATCCCGCTTGACCAATTGCTCTTCCAGATCTTGAGGCGGGAACAAGCGGGCAAGGTGCCTTTCGGGAAATAAGACCTGAACCGGATGGGGGTAGAAGGTGATCACCACGTGGGGGGCGGGCCCCTTTTCCACAGCTTCGATCAAGCGCCGATGCCCCAAATGCAGCCCATCGAAGTTCCCTAGGGTTAGGGTGCCGTTTTGAAAGTTTTGCGATTCCGGGCCTAAACCCCGCCAAATGTGCATGGCGCTAAAATGACTGATTTTTTTGGCAGAACCAATTGAATTCTCCAAGGGGATTTGATACGAAGCGTCGTGATGTGGCGTAAAATTTGGCAGAATCGAGGGCTCTGGCTTCGCCTGCTCTTTTGCTGGGCAATCGGCGTGGCTTTGCCTCGTTTCGATGAGGCCGAAAACTACGATATTCGCTTCAAACTTCGTGGCCGCCAAAGCGCCAGCCCAGAAATCGTTTTGGTCACCTTCGATCAGGCGGACTGGAAGGCCTATCACGGAGCGTCCGAGAACTGGTTGCGCGCCATCAAGGAATTCGCCATTCCGACGGACAGTTTCTTTTGGAAATCGTCAACCTGGGACATTTTGTTGGGTCAGATTTTAAAGCAAAATCCACGTAAGATCGCCGTGACGTTTTTCTTTAGCCAACAGCTCCCCACGCCGGATTTGCAATATGTGAATCTTTATAGCCCCAAGGTGTTATGGGCGGGCCAAGTGGATAGCGAAGGCCGGCCAGTGATGCCTTTGATGGCCAACGGCTACGGATACAACGTGGCCATTACCGATATGCGACAAGATGAAGATCATGTGGTCCGAAGGTTTTCAGGCCCTGTCGGTCCGCTGCCCCACATGGCGCTCGCGGCCCTTGATGATGCAAGTCCGGAGATCCATCAGCGCGTGGTGGCCACGTTTGATAATCCGCAACCGATTAACTTTCGCGGACTCAATGTGTTTCCCACAATCTCCGCTCTTGATGTTTTGAACGGACGTATTCCCAACGGGTTCTTCGCCGGGAAGATCGTTTTCATCGGCAACGCCAATCTTCAGTCCCATCAGTTTCAAACTCCCGTGGGACGGCTCAGCCGGATCGAACTTTTGGCTCACGTGGCCGACAACGTGTTGGCGGATCGTTGGGTCAAGCGATTGCCGCTTTGGATTTACGCGATCTACATTCTCGTGGTTTTGATCGTCGCGGTTTCGATTTTGAACACCTATCCGCAGACCGTGGCCTTTGTATTTTTGCTTTGGGTGGCGCTCGGTGTTTCGGCGCTCTCGCTTTACGTTTTTGATTCGCTTTACGTCTGGCTGCCCGTGATTTCACCGCTGGTCACATTGCTCGCGGTGTACGTGATCATGATCGGGTATCAACTGACGGTGAAAGAAAATCAGAATTGGCGCTTGGAACAGGAAACCAAATTGCTTTCCGAGTTGGACCAGCTCCGAAACAATTTCGTGAGCCTGATCAGCCACGATCTTAAAACCCCGATCGCTAAAATCCAGGCCATCTGTGATCGTTTGTTGGCCGGCCAGGTCAGCGATGACGTCCGTGAGGGGTTGAGCAGCCTTCGCCGCGAAAGCATGGAACTTCACCGCTACATTCAAAGCATCTTGCATCTCTCAAGACTTGAATCGAATTCCGTACAGTTGCGCAAAGAGGCCACGGATTTCAACGAAGTGGTGGAAAACGTCGTGGAGCAGATCCGGCCTCTGGCCGCCGATAAACGACAGGAATTGCGGTTGAACCTGGAGCCGATGTTTTCCATCGAAGTGGACGGCGTCATGATTCAGGAAGTGGTCCTGAATCTGATTGAAAACGCCGTTAAATACACGCCAAATGACGGCCGGATTGAAGTGGAAACCCAGGAAGTTGATGATAAGGTGATTTTCACGGTTCGCGACTCGGGCCCTGGAATTCCACCCCAGGATCGCGAACATATCTTCGAAAAGTTTTTCCGCGGCTCCATGGCCCAAACGAAGACAAAAGGCACGGGCCTGGGGTTGTTTTTGGTTAAATACTTCGTTGAACTTCATGGTGGTGAAGTTTTTTTGGAAAGTGATATAGGTAAAGGCACGAGAGTGGGATTCACTCTCCCCTTGCAAGCTTGAACTGAGAGGGAATTATGACGAACAAAGTAAGCGTACTCATCGTTGATGATGAAACCGAATTGCGAAAGTCGATCGCGTCCGTACTGACGGGAACGATGCCCGACTTTCGCTTCACGGTCGAGGAAGCGTCAAACGGCGTTGAAGCCTTGAATCTGATTTCCAAGTTTCAGTTCGACCTGGTGTTGATGGACGTGCGGATGCCGGAAATGGACGGGCTTGAAGCGCTGAAAAAAATCAAGGAAAGCGATCCCAGAGTTTTCGTGGTGATCATGACCGCCCACTCCAATTTGCAGGACGCGATCACGGCCATCAAATGCGGCGCTTACGATTACATCGAAAAGCCGGTGCAGCCTGAAAAATTGGTGACGATCGTTAAGAAGGCCCTGGAAACGCAGGAAATGGTGTCGAGCCTGGCGATCTCCGCTCCGGTCCTCGATGATGACGTGGATACGGAATTCGTCGGCTCATCCAAAAAGATGCGCGAGATTTTCGATCTCATTAATCGCCTGAGCCAGGTGGACACGACGGTTCTGATTCGCGGTGAAAACGGCACCGGAAAGGAACTTGTGGCCCGCGCCATTCATTCCAATTCGCCTCGCAAACACGGCGAATTCGTGGCCATCAACTGCGGCGCGATCCCCGAATCGTTGATGGAAAGCGAACTCTTCGGCCATGAAAAAGGCGCGTTTACCGGCGCGGTGGAGCGCAAAATCGGAAAATTCCAGCTCGCCAACAAGGGTACCATCTTTCTTGATGAAGTCGGCGAGTTAAGGCCCGACATGCAGGTTAAATTGCTTCGGGTGCTTCAGGAAAAACGCTTCACGCCCGTCGGCAGTAACCGCGAAGTGGCGTCGAACGCGCGCGTGATCGCCGCGACCAACCGCAATTTGGAAAAGATGATCGAAGACGGAACCTTCCGCGAGGACCTGTTCTACCGGTTGAACGTGATGCCGATCTTCCTGCCGCCGTTACGTGAACGCTTGGAGGATCTTGAAAACCTGATTTCTTATTTCGTTCGCCGGTTCAACCGGAAAATGGGCCGCCAGATCACCGGCTTTTCGCCCGAGGCTTTGAACATCCTTCGGCAGTATCGCTGGCCGGGCAACATCCGCGAGCTGGAAAATCTGGTTGAGCGCAGCTTTATTATGGAAAACGGCCCGGTCATTCAATTGGACGCTCTGCCTGAGAGCATTCGTGAGGCCGCCTCTCAGAACGACATTGAATTTGATCTTCCTGGCTCTTATTCAGGTCCGCTGGATTTCGACCGGTTTAAAGAAGAGACCGAAAAGGAATTCATTATGCAGGCTCTTCGCGCGAACCGGGGGCGTATCAACCAGACCGTGGCTCACGCCAATATTCCTAAGAACACACTTCTTCGTAAGATCAAGAAATACGGAATCAATGTGAAGGAGTTGAGTGAGTAACCTCGCTCCGCGGAGCAGACGGGGCCTGAAATCCAGATGCGAACTCGTCGGGGATCGGCAATTCCTCCAGAAAACGGATCTCCGGCGGGATGAGCACACCGCCGGCCGGATTTTTGGGGATGGAACTCCAAAACGGATAAAAGTTTTGCCACTCTTCCGGATAACGTCCCACAAAGTCCTCTAAGGTTCGTACAAACTGCTCCGCCCAGGCGTAAAGCTGCAGTTCATGAGGTAAATCATTGGCGAACCGATAGCGGCGCGCGGACTGCGCGAAAAAGCGGTACTGTCCGCGGCTGGTTTTTAATCCGAAAAGAAAGATCACCGGACAATTCGACGCCACCGCCACTCGAAACGGAGTCAAATCGAAGGGCGCCAGACGGCCGAAGAACGGTATCAATTCAATTCGATCGGAGTCGGGCCGATCACAAAAAAGTCCCACCGCCTGCCCCAACTTCAAACTCTGATAAATCTGAAAGTTCGAAGTTTGGTAATGCGGGATAAAACCATTGAACGCATCCACTCCGGAGAGTTCGGGCGCTAACTTCCAGGCGCCAAATCGGGCCCCGAGAAGAAGGCGCCCTTGTTCAGGATAATCCAACCAGTCTGAATCAGCCTTGAGTTTAAGCCCGGACTTCAATGCCATGAAATCGATGTGAATTTGGTCGCGCCGGTAAAGATGCTTCCAAATCCGCCAGTGGCGGCGGAAAAAGCCGAACTCCGGGCGCACCATTCCATAAAATTGAACAAGCGATCTCCGCTCCGACACGCGACCCAGATAAGAAAACGGAGCCATCAAACCGGCCATGAAATAACCGGCGCGGACTCCAAAACGTCCCACGAGCGCGCGAAGCCATTGGTCGTAACGATTTTCAATTCGCGCGCGGAAACATTTAAAACGATCAGCTAAGCGACCCATCGCGAGAATAAGAACCGAAACAAAAACGCCAAGGGCCGCGCCCACCACGAGCGAACCTTTCAACCACTGATCAAAATGCGGCAATACCGGATCCTGAGTCAGCGGAACGCCCAACCATTGTCCACCGATATAAATCGAAGCCAGCGTGAGGAGAGTTGTGAACGGGGGAATGGAAATCAAACTCCCCGCCCCTACCGCCACCACATTCAAGCGGGCCAAAAGCGCGACAAGAAAGGCCATAATAGTTTGAATACCCGTAAAAGGCGTACAACCGATCATGATCCCTATTCCGGTGGCGACGGCGATATCCTTGCTCGTCCTGTGATTTTTCACCAATGAGCGAATAACCAAGGCGGAGTTCATCAAAGTGACCCGTAACGCATCCAGGACTCGGGCCCGATTCCATTTTAATTTCGGCGACGAGGTTTGGATCTCGAGTGGAATTTCACGAATCGAAATTCCCCGCCAGAGCGCACGCGCCAGGATTTCCATTTCGAACTCTCGCCCAAAGCCGAAAAAACGCGACATTTGCAGCGGGTATATGGGGTAAACACGATAGCTGCTCAGCGGATCATTGATCCCTTGCCCGCTGAGGTAGCGAAGTAACTGTCGCCAGAAAGAGCGCCCCGCCTTCTCACCGAGGGATTCCGGCTTCATTCGCGATCCGATCAAAAGATCCCAGGGATTTCTCTTCACTTCTTCGATCAGTTTTTTGATTTCATTCACCGTACTCGGAAGACTGTTTTCAACCGTTAAAATATGAGTGAATCCTTCGGCGGCGAGATCCTTTAGCGCTGTTTGGAAACATTTCGCCCGCCCGCGCCGCTTTTGATTGCGAACCAGTCTAACCCGTCCCGATTCAATGGCGTTTCGCACATCAAAGGAATAAAGCCGGCTTTCGAGCGGACTTTCCGAACCATCATCGATCACGAGAAGCGGAAAAGGAGTTTCCAGAACCAGATTTTTTATCAGATCGGAAATCGACTCGGGATCATTGTATGTCGTGACTAAGATGCAAACCCGCAGGACCATGTCCATCATCTTAGGACCGGTCAAATGGAATTGCAAATCATGGCTGTGAGTCAGTTAATTTGTATCCGCAACGTCGCAAGGAGTTCGGAACCGTCCTTCCAGTTCGCGATCCATTCTTTGGGGCCTTGCGCGTTCATCTCAATTTGCACGGTTTGACCGGGTAAAATCGGATGCAGAAACTTCGCTTGCGGAACTCCCGCCAAAGTCAATTTGGATCCGTGATGCACGCTCAAGGCGTGCAAGGTCGCGTCCACAATACCCACCGCCGGAAACACCGGCTGTCCCGGAAAATGCCCCTGGAAATAGGGCAAATCCGCGGGCACGGTCCACTTCACAAGGACCGAATCCTTCTCGCCACGGGTCAGATGTAGATCGCGAAAAACCACTTGCGGATCGATCATGGGTTTATTTGATCATCTTGGATCCATGATGTCGAATATTGACGCGAGAACGCGAGTCCGTAACCTGTAGACATCATGGCCAGGCCACTTGAAGTGAAAGACATTTTGCCGCTGGTGCCACACCGTCCGCCGATGGTTTGGGTTGATGAACTCATTTCCTTTTCGGCCACCGAGGGAAGTTGTCGAGTCCATATGCACAAAGAAGGACTGTTTCTCGGCCCCGAGGGCTTGCGGGCCTCAAGTTGCTTGGAGTTCATCGCCCAGGCCTATGGCTTTTGTTCGATGGCCCATAAGCGAACCCAAGATCCAGCGACCAAACCGTTCAAGCGCGCTTTTCTCGCCTCGTTCAAGGACGCGCGTTTCGCCTCCGACCAACGCATGCGGGAAGTCAAAGTCGGCGACGACATTATCGTGAAATATTGGGGAGTCCGCCATCTCGGCTCAATCACCGTGATCAGCGGCGAAGCCCGCCACCGCGACGACGTCATCTGCTCGGCACAAATGAAAATCTTCACGGAAAGGTAGGCCGTTCCAAATCAGGATGTGCTGCATCCTGATTTGGAACGGCCTACCTTTTACATCTCGGTGAGGGCGAGGTAGACGTCTTCAGCGGAAATTTGGGTCATGCATTCGTGTGTGCCCAAAGGACATTTGTTCGAGCCGTGTCGGCCGCAGGGCCGGCATTTCAATTCCCGTTGCACGATCACGGCGCGATTATTCCAGGGACGAAATCCAAGATCCAAAGTGGTGGGGCCGAAGATCGCCACCGTGGGCAATCCACTCAAGGCGGCGGCGTGCATGGCGCCGCTATCATTGCACACCAAAGCCAGGCCGGTCGCCAGCAGATCCACCAATTCGGCGAGCGTTGTTTTTCCGGCGAGGTTTTTCACTTCGGGGATTTTGGCGGCGATTCGGGCGCAAATCATATGTTCATCGGGACTACCCACCAGGATCACTTCAAAGCCACGCGCCACAAGCAACCGACTCAGTTCTTCATAACCTTCAACCGTCCAACGCTTGGTCGGCCACACACTGCCGGGTGCGAGAAAGATCTTACGTCCCTCCGGTTCATGGGGGCGAATCCGCATTGATGCCCAATCTGGAATTTCCGGATCGGATAACGAAAACGGTGATCGCCGCGACACCGGACTCTTAAAGCGCTCAAAATTTTCATCGGCGAAAAGGTCCGCCACCACGCGGTCCACCGGCGCGAGCAAACTCAATTGTCTGAGGGCGTCCGGATATTGAACCGGCTTTTGCACCCGCTTTGAAAACACGACCGCGTTCCACCATTTGTGAAATCCGACCTTCGGTCCTCGGGCGCGAAGTCGAGCCATCCAAGCCGCGGTTCGCGGGCTTTCATGGGGACAGATGATCGTGTCCCACACCTCACCGCGCAGATCACGCCAGGCCGCACTCCGGCCCGCGCGTGATTTTTTGTTCACGTCGATGACACGATCAACGATTCCATATTTCAAAAAAATCTCACCTAAGCCCGGACGGCAGGCCAAAACGATCTCGTTTTCGGGGTCCCACTCGCGCATCCGTTTCAGCAAGGGGATGGAAAGAAAAACATCACCAGGATAGGCGGTCTGAAAGCAGAGATGGGCCATCCGACGATGCTAGCACAGGATTTCTGGCGTTGGCAGTCGCCTTAAGCCCCATGGCCAAGGCTTCGCGCACCTCGCCAAAATCCACTTGGTCATAACACATCAACGACTTTTCACAATCCCGCTTCCAACAGGGCGAGCAGGACGCCTTGGTGAGGATCTTCACCCCACGGCCATAAAGATCGATTTCCTGATGGCAGCTCGGTCCGAACCAAGCCACCACCCATTTGCGAAGGGCGATGGCCATGTGCATGCCCAAGCTGTCACCGGTGAACACCAGATCGCATGCGCCCACCGAAATCAATCCATCGCGAATTCCCGCCAAGGTGGGCGATAGAATGACAGGCAGGCCGCGCGCGATGGCTTCGTTTCGAGCGGTGTCTTCCCGGCCGCCGAGCAAAACCATCGCACAATCGCGAAACCGGTAATCATGCGACAACTCGGCGATCAGTCGGCGATGGCCCTCAATACTCAGTTTTTTCGCGGGAAGCGCGGAACTGCAGCCGGTGTTAATGCCGATCACCGGGCGGCCGGATGGCGACCACTTTTGGCGGCGGCGAAGCACTTCAGCGATTTCGCCATAGGAGAAATTGATCTGATACTCGTCACGCGTGTAAGCCCCCAGAGCCAACGCCTCGTGCACGAGTTGCTGCTCGGATTTTTGATTCTCAAAAAATTTTTTCTGATCGGAAAGACCGAGCTCCCATAACTCCCGCGCCTCCGGATTGGCTGGAACAATGGAGCCGCTCGAATTGGTGCGAAAGCCGAAAACCTCATCCACCTCACACTGGGATAAAACTCCGCTCGCGAGCAGGGATTTATCCACCACCAGGGCCACATCAAACTTCAAGGCTCTTAAACGTAAAAGGTCCTCGGCTGACGTGGTTAAGACCCGATCAACACCTTCGATCCCTTTTAGGAGTTCATCGGCCGGAGCTTTGGTCACCCAAGTGAGATGACACTTCGAATACTTGCGGCGAATGGCGGCGATGAGGGATGTCGACCGTAAAACCGCGCCCAAAGCTTCGAGATGAATTAAAACGATCCGCGTGTGCACACTTTCATAATGAAGGCAGGATCCGCGCGAACACACGGTACTTCGCCCACAGGGCTTATAGCCGTTAAAATGACGGCACTGAGTTTCTGACATGAATTTCAGTATAAATCGGTGATCGAGCGCTGAAAGCTCTCCCGCCCCTTATTCTCGACCTTTATCCAGTGATTTCAACTTGGCGACGATGCTGCCTATGCGGATTTTGGATTCGATACGAACGATGAACTTGCGATCATCATCGGTCAGCCACACCAGGATATCGCCGACCGGCTTGAAGGCGCCGTCCACGGTGACCTGCGGTTTGATCACGATTGTATCCAATTCGCCGATCTCGGTTTTTAGTTTTTCCCGCCTCAGGCACTCACCTTTGAATGTGATGTTTTTCCCCTCATCGGCCACCCGGAACGCCAGTGTTT
This sequence comes from Bdellovibrionales bacterium, assembly GCA_041690295.1. GTDB lineage: Bacteria > Bdellovibrionota > Bdellovibrionia > Bdellovibrionales > UBA1609 > JALHOQ01. Next base: position 29,955 of record JAWLHR010000013.1, on the reverse strand, counting down.
TGCCCGGCTCATAGGTAAAAACACGCATGTAAAACGCGGCGCTGATCACGTTTTGAATGTAGGGTTCAAGCGCCCAGTCCACTTTCTTATTTTGCTCACCTTTTTCCTTGGTGATTCGCTTCTGCCAGTAAGTGGCCTTCATGGCCTTCCAGTCGAACAAAGTTCTGGTTTCGGCCAGCTGTTTGGATTCTTTGATCGAGATTTGCAGGTTGAGCGGTTTCAGGTCGTCGTAAGTCAGATAAGTCACCGCCTTATCCTCGACCTTATATATCCGCGAGAAAAACGAATTCGAACGGGCGTTAATCTCAAAATGGTAGGCTTTCTGTCCGTTCACTTCGGCGAACGGTTTCACCTCAAGATCAATTTGTCCCGCGACCACATTGAAGTAGGAAACATTGAACGTGGCTTTTTCTCCCACACGAAACGGATCTTTTATCGGGCGGCGGCCTTCAAACCCTACAGAGTCTTCAATCGACGGTTGACGTGGACCCAACTTGGTCACCTTCTTCTTTTTAACTTCGGCTTTTGGCTTTTTGGCCGGCTTTTTTTTCTCGTCCGGTTTTACCACCTCGGCCGGTGCGGGCTCAATGACCTCTTCCTTGATCTCCACCTTTTTCTCGAACTCGTCGACTTTAAGGACCTCTTCCGCTCGGTCGTATTGCAGAACTTTACCCGCGCAGCCGGTAAAGCACAGAAATAAAACGATGAGCCATCTGAACTTCATAAGCACATTGTGACTTATCCGAGGGATTGCGAAAAGAGCTAAAACTTAAATTTCTTCCACCGACGGTGAATCCACATCCACTGTTCCGGATGCAAACGAACGAAGGATTCCAGTTCGTCATTGAAGCGCTGTGTGATTTGCTCCGTGGTTTCCTCAGGGGAATTGCGGACCGGCATTTCGCGAATGAAATGAATCGCGTGGCGCCCTTCGGGCGTTCGAACCGTGTAAACGGAAAGAACCGGCGCCCCGGATCGCTCGGCCATCACGGATAGTCCGGCGGCGGTTCCCGTCTCCACGCCAAAAAAGGTGGTCCGAACCCCGATCGGCGGGCCGGTGAACTGGTCCAGCGGCACCGTGATCACCTGATTCTTTTTTAGAGCTTTCAACAGAGCGAAGGAGCTATCCCGGGGCGGAACGAATTTAACCCCCAGTTGTTCACGTAACCCAAACCAGATTTCGTTAAGCCACTTCAGCTTGAAAAGCTTGCTGACAAGCACCATGGGATAGCCGCGGACGGCAAGCCCCGCCACCGCGAGATCACCGTTACCAAGGTGAAGCGTCAGTAATAAGACGCCGCGACCGCGGCTCAGCGCCTCATCGAGCAGTTCCAGGTTGTGAAACTCAAAATAGCGGTCCAGTTTTTCTTTCGAGAGCCAGGGCAGATCGGCGTACTCAACAAAACTCAAGCCCAAATGGCGAAGACTTTTGCGCCCCAGCCGCACCCGCTCCCGCGGACTTAACTCGGGAAACGCGATCGCGATGTTACGATCGATCACATCCCGCCGAATGCGAAACAAATCAAACCATAGAAAAGCGAGGATGTTGGCCAAAGCACGGCGCGCCCATTGGGGCCCGTGGGCCACAAGGAAGCTACTCGCCTTTACGACCCAGACGATCCAGCGCCTCATTCATTTCCTTCAAATCACCTGAAAATTTAATGCCCAGCTCGACGATCCAGAGGCGCTCCTTCAATCGGGGAAACGGCCCCAGTTTCATGGCGTCCTTGGCCGTGGTGAGAATCCATCGGGCCTGCATTTGCGAGGCCTCATCGAGCATGATCTCCACTTCCAGATCGGTGTAGCGATGATGATCCGGAAAAATTTTATGTTTCAGAATTTTAACCCTGTCGTTCAAGGTTTTCACCAGCGCGTCCGGCTTGGCGATACCCGAGACCAGAAGAACGGGATCGGTGAGCGTCTCGGATTTGGCTCCGGTCAAAGCACGGAACCCGCTTAAGACATACTCCGCTTGAACAATCGGCTTTTCCATCGTGAGCCGGGTGGAGAGCCAGGATTTGAACGTTTCGAGCTGCTCCGGTTCAACCAGATTGGTCTTGGTTAAAACGATGATGTCAGCGCGATTCAAGGCCGGTTGCAGCGATTCCCGCGCCCGCCCCACCGGGAGCACTCGGTAGTTACGGATCGGCTCGGTCACATCCAGGAGCAGAAAATTCAAGTCGCGATGAAGTGAGCGGTGTTGAAAGGCATCATCGCAAATGATCACATCCACGGGCTTTCGGGCGAGAAGAGCTTCAGCGGCGGCCACTCGTCTTTCGCCGACGAAAACCGGAATGTCGGGATGAATGTTCTTTATCAGTGAGGGCTCGTCTCCGAACGAAAGCGCCGCCCGCGGCGAAATATCAACTTCCAAAACACCTTTTTGCCCGCGTTTGTAGCCGCGGCTGACCACGCCGCAGGTTTTCTTTCTTTTTTTAAGCTGATCGATCATGGCGAGCGTCATCGGCGTTTTACCGGTTCCGCCGACCGTCAGATTGCCGATGGATAAAACCGCGGCATCGACTTTGCGGGTTTTACGAATTCGAAAATCGTACATCAGATTCCGGATCGACGTGGCGCTTTGATAGGCCAAGCCGACCGGAAACAAAGCCACTTTAAGCATCGCGGATTCCTTCCCAATAGCTTTCAATGATCTTGGCGACCCGAGCCGTCGCCCCTGTGGAGCCCAGTCTCTCCTTGGCCGGACGCAACTGATTGGCCAAATCTTCCCGATGCGAGCGACTGATGATCATCTCGCCGAGAAGCTTGGCCAAATTGTCAGGTTCAGCCTTTTCCTGAAAAACTTCGGGCACCACTAAACGATCCAATACTAAGTTAATCAAACCAAAATACTTCGTGCTTTTCACGAACCGTTTCGCCAAAAACGCGGTGAATGCATTCATTTTGTACATGATCACCATGGGCTTTTCCAAAAGCCCGACCATGAGCGTGGCCGTCCCCGAAGCGCATAGGACCAGATCGGCCAAGTTGATCATGTTAAACGGTTCATCCTTGATTAAGATCAACGGAAAATCGAGTTCGTTCAACCATTCACGAGCCTGGTCCAGGGAAAAATTGGGCGCGACAAAAAGAGCCGGCTTAACGTTAGGAAAACGGTCCATCAGGGCCCGGGCGGTCGTTAACTGGGTATGCAAATGGGACTTCAATTCCGAGCGGCGGGACCCCGGCATCAATCCAAGGATCAAATCATCCGGTCCAACTCCGTACCGGGCTCGTTGGCGTTGTCGTGCGACGGGATCAAAATAACTGGGATTCAGTTCGTCCAAGAGGGGGTGGCCGACAAATTCCACGTCCACATCAAAGCGCTTGTAAAAATCCACCTCAAAAGGAAAAACGACGAGCATCTTATCGACGACCTTTTGAATGGTCTTCACCCGCCCCTGCCGCCAAGCCCAAACCTGAGGCGAAATGTAATAGACGACCGGCACACCGAACGCCTTCAATTTTTTGGCGAAGCGAAGATTGAATCCAGGATAGTCCAGAAGCAAAACCACATCGGGCCGTCGAATCTGAACGGCTTCAATCAGATCATGGAACGCCTTTTTGATTTCACCCCAATGGGCCAAGACTTCCTGAAGACCCACCACCGCCAAATCCTCGGCGCGAGCCAGGCATTCAAATCCTAAATTCTCCATGGCGGCATCGCCGATGCCGAAGGCTTCGACTTTTAAATCTCGATTTTTCCAGTGCTCAAGCAAACGTTGAGCATAAAGACAGCTTGAGGCTTCCGCGGCGACGATAAGAATTCTAGGAGATGCGCTTGCGGGCATTTTCGATGATCGCCTCCGCCAAGGCTAAAGCGCGCAGTCCATCCCGTCCGCTGACCAGGACCGGTCGGTCATGGATCACGGCATCCAAAAAGCTTTGAGTTTCCGACAAAAGGGCGTCGCCTTTTTCCAAGTTGTATTGCTGATGATCGATCGGGAGCTGGTCATCCACGAACTCACCGGTTTTAGTGAGAATATTGACTTCGCCGGCGTGAAAATCGATCGACACGTATTGATTCGGCTGGAACACCCGGAATTTCCTTTGGGTATTCACTGAAACCCGTGACGCCGTTAAATTGGCGACCGCACCATTGGCGAACTCGATGCGCGCATTGCAAAGATCCAAAACTTTGGTGAGCACCGGACTGCCCACGGCGGACACCTGAACCGGCTCGCTTTTCACCAACGTCAACACCACATCCAAATCATGAATCATGACATCGAGAACCACATCCACATCGGTGCTTCTCACTTTAAACGGCGCCAGACGATGGCACTCGATAAAACGGGCTTCGGTGATTTTTTCGCGCGCGGTTTCGAACGCGGGATTAAAACGCTCCACGTGACCCACTTGCAGTTTCACCTTCATCTTGTCGGCCAGATCGCAAAGTTCAATGGCTTGCGCCGACGTGGAGGCGATGGGTTTTTCCACCAGAACATGAACGCCGTTTTCAATGAAGCGTTTGACCAAATCATAATGGGCGGGCGTGCTGGCGGACACGGTCACAGCCTGCACGCCGTTTTTAATCAAGTCCGCGGGATCATAAAACGCCTTCACGTCTAATTCGGACGCGACTTTATCGGCCTGTTCCCGGTTCAAGTCACAAACACCGATCAATTCGGCTTGATCGATCATTTTATGTTTTTGGGCATGAAACCGGCCGAGATGTCCGACACCGACCACCGCCGTTTTCAGCTTCATCGGGCGATTCCCCTCTCGGATTTACGGATGAAGTCCACGAGATAAGTGATGTTCTCACTCGGCACGCATTCTTTTTGAATTTCCTCAATGGATTCTTCGATCGTGTGCCCACCCTTGGTGATGATCCGAATGGCACGATAAATGTTGTCCACTTCCTCTTTGGGGAAACCCGCGCGCTCAAGCCCGATGGAGTTCGGAGCGCGGGAAACGGCGTATTTCCCCTGAGCGATGGTGAACGGCATGATGTCCTTATTGACCGCGCTTTCACCCGCGACAAAGGCGTATTTGCCGATGGTGATGAACTGATTGAAATTACAGGCGCCGCCCACCCGAACGTGGTCTTCAACCGTCACATGGCCCGCGAAGTTTGAAGTGTTGGCGATGGCGATATGATTTCCCAGTTGGCAGTCATGGGCCACGTGAACATAAGCCATTAACAAATTGTGACTGCCGATTCGGGTCGTGCCGCCGCCGGTGGCGGTTCCCACGTTAATGGTGACGAACTCGCGAATGATATTGTGATCACCCATTTCGAGACGGGTGCTTTCATTTTTAAACTTAAGGTCTTGAGGCGGCCCACCGACCATCGCGCCGGGAAACAAATGATTGTTCTTCCCCATCACCACCGTGCCATGTTCCGAACCCACGACCACATGGCTTTCGATCTTTGTCCCCTGTCCGATGAAAACTTTGCCTTTGATCACACTGTAGGGGCCGATAACCACATCGGAATCCAACTCGGCCCTCGGATCAATGACCGCCGTGGGATGGATCTCGGGTTTCATGTGCCGCCCCGATTTGTTTTCGGACTGACCTTGGCCAGAATTTCCGCTTCCACCACGACTTGCCCGTCCACCGTAGCGGAACCCTTCACGCCTAAAATCGAGCCGCGCTCTTTGAAGATTTCCGCCTGAATGATCAGGGTGTCACCCGGAACCACCGGCCGGCGAAACCGCGCCTCATTGATTGAAGCGATAAAGAAATCAAACTCCGGATCCCCCGGGCGCAAGTAAGCCAAACAACACGCCTGCGCCAGCGCCTCGACTTGCAAGACTCCGGGCATGATCGGAAACTCTGGAAAGTGGCCGGTGAAGTAGGGCTCGTTCATCGTGACGTTTTTCACCGCGACGATTTTCTGCCCCACCCGTGATTTGGGATCAGGTCCGGCCTCGCGGCTGATCACCTTGTCCACGAGCAAGAACGGAAACCTGTGCGGCAAAAGTTTTAAAATGTCCCGAGTGTTTAAAACCGTTTCCACTTTTTACTTCTTATCGTGCTCTTTAATGATGCGATCCGTGAGATCGATCTCTTTCTTGGCGTACATCACGGAATTTTCCGTGCGCTCAAGAATCACGGTGAAATCTTCCCTTTTCGCAATGTCTTCGATAATGGAGCGCAACTTGGTGACAATCGGCTGAGTCAGATCGCGTTCGCGTTTTTGGATCTCCATCTGGCTCTTGGTGGCCAGTTCCTGATATTTGCGCATGTCGTTTTGGATTTCCTGCTGTTTTTTCAGGCGGGCTTCTTCGTTCATGGCCATCGAACGTTTTTCGAAATCTTCGCCCTTTTTCTTGATGTCGGCTTCAAGCTTCTCAAGCTCTTTTTTCTTTTTATTGAACTCAGCTTCGAGCTCCTTTTTGGCCTTTTTCCCGGCATTCACCTCTTGAATCGCTTTGGCCATATCAACGAATCCGATTTTAATTTCCTTCGCGTTGGCGGCACCCACGCTGAAAACCAGAAGTCCCATCACAAAGCCGGCAATCATGTTTCGCGTCATAAACGTTATCTCTCCTCTGAGGAATTCACACCTAAGTCCTTCAGATATATGGCCCGTAAGTCCGTTTTGCAATCAGCCTCGGTGACGCGCTAGGCTGCAAATCCCGCCTTAGAAGGGAGCGCCAATGGCGAATTCGAAATTAAACGAATCCTCGCCGAACTCCTCGCGGCGCTGGATCGGGAAGCCCCATTCGAAGCGAAGAGGTCCAATGGGCGAGAACCAGCGGAAGCCAAATCCGAAGTCTTGGCGCAGGTCGCTGAAGACCAGCTGATCATCCGCATTACCCACATCGTAAAAGACGACACCGTTGATTCCCGCTTCGGAAATCAAGGGGAATTGAAACTCTAAATTGTAGAAGATCTGCTGGGTTCCACCGAAGGGTCGCATGGCGAACTTGCGGGCTTCTGCATCGTTATTGGTTTCGGCGAAGGCCTCGTCATAGGCTTTTTGTGAGTACTTCCGTTTACCGATGGTGAACCACTCGTAACCGCGCAAGCTGTTGGCACCACCCAAGAGGAAAAGTTCGTTAAAGGGCGGGGGCTTGCTCGGATCGTTGGATGATATGAATCCATAGGTGATATTGTTCCGCCACACCATCTCCCAGAAAATTTTCTTGTAGTAACGGAATGTACCGAAGCCTTTGGTGTAGTTCTGAGTTCCACCGATTCCCGCGTATTCCAGCGCCACGCTGCTAAAAATACCTTTGGTGGGCGAGAATCGATCGTCCCGCTTGTCGTATTCGAGCGCGAAGGTGATTGAACTTGTCGTCCCGTTCGCGGTGTGGACCGGGAACAGGTCCGTATCGCCTTTTTCCCTATCCAGCTTCAACTCGGTTTCGTCGAGTTTGTACCGGATCGAACCATCCAGATAGGGCGCGAGTGGATGACCGAGGCGAACCGCGCCCCCGGTTTTGATTTCCTCGTAGAAAGCTTCCGGCACCTGACGGCTGGAGCGGTAAATATCGCCTCCGACCAACCATTCGGTATCCATGAAGTACGGCTCGGTGAAACTACCTTTGAACAAGGACTGTCGCTCCGAAAGATCGATCATGACCCCGAGCTTTTGGCCGCGTCCCAAGAAGTTGATCTGATTCACTTGGCCGTTCAGCACAAACTTACTGTAACTCGAATAACCGGCACCGACCTGAATCGTACCCGTATTGCGCTCCTTCACCACGATATCAATGTCCATGATTTCGGGGCGGCCCTTGGGGGCTTTGGTGTTGAAATTCACTTCTTCGAAGAAACCGAGACGCTTGACGTTTTCCTCGGACTCACGGCGGCGGGTTTCATTGTAAAGCTCGCCCTCGACAATGCGCAGTTCACGCCGGATCACTTTATCCCGGGTCTTTGAGTTACCAATGGTGTTGATGCGGCCGATGTAAACTTTGTGGCCCTTATCGATTTCAAAAGTGATGTCGACCTCACGATCGGCTTCACGGATCGTGGTGCGCGGGATGGGGTTGGCATAGGCGAAACCCAAGTCCCCGTACTTCGCCTGCAAGGCTTTTAAGTCTTCCTGTAGAACCTTGTAGCGGAAGATGTCCTGTTCCTCGATGTGCGTGGTTTCAAACAGCTCTTCACGTGAAAAAAGAAGATCACCAGTGAAGTCCACGGTTCCCACGTTGAACTGCTCACCTTCTTCAATGCGGATGGTGATGTAGATCGATTTCTTATCCGGCGTCACATAAACCTGCGGCCGGTCGATTTTCACCTGCACATAGCCTTCGTTGAAATAAAGCAAGTTCAGTATCTGAACGTCGCGATCAAAGGCTTCCTGCTTGTAGGCTCCCGAGCCGGAAATAAAACTGAAGAATCCGCCCTCTTTGGTGATCATGGCCGACTTCAGCTTGTTCGATCCCATTTTCTTGTTACCAAGAAAGCTGATCCGCTTCACCCGGACCTTGTCGTTCTCTTTGATATCGAACGTGAGTTTGACGTTGTCGGCTTCACCCGTGGGCGAGAGTTTGTAGTTCACCCGGGCGAGAAAAAAACCCTTATCCTCATAGAGTTTTTCGATCTTCTCGACCGCCTCGCGGATTTTGGCCATGTCCAAAATCTCATAGGGCTTCAATCCGGCGGCTTCCTTGATATCCGAATCTTCAATCTCGTCGTTGCCCACGTACTCGATTTCAGAAACCGACGGTTTCTCGGTGATGATGTAAGTTAAGGTGTCGCCGGCGTCGTTACGATCGACCTCGACATTATAAAAAAACCCGGTGGCGAAAAGCTCCTGAATGTCCTGGCGAACCGTTTCAGCATTGAAGGGCGCGCCTTCGCGGCTTACCAATTTGGCGCGAATGGCTTCGCTTTCAATTTTCTTATTCCCTTTGATGACGATTTTCTTAATGACATTCCCGGAAGCCTGAGGCTTGGCTTTTTGCACGCTTTTTTGACTCGCGCGAGGTGTGGACCGGGCGGGTTTGCTACGCTCTTGCGCCCACGCGCCGAAGCTGATTAGAAATACGCATAAGACTAGAGGCGCACGGCACATTCGCTTCAATTAAGAATTTCCCAAGTCGTTCTAGATACTTAAAACTTAGAACTCCGAACGTAGCGCAAATTTCCGACCAAAGTCAAAATTAAAGATTTTTAAAAGACCCATTGTCCATCGGCCATTTTGACCGATCGTGGGAAGCGACTGGCAAAGCGGGTGTCATGGGTGACCGCCACAAGCGTCAGACCCATTTCTTCTTTTAATTGAAAGAAAAGATCCTGAATTTTTTGGGAATTTTCACTATCCAGATTTCCCGTGGGCTCATCCGCCAAAAGCAGTTTCGGCTTATGGAATAACGCGCGCGCGATGGCGACACGCTGTTGTTCGCCACCGGAGAGTTCCGACGGATAATGGGTCAGACGATGACCCAATCCCAAATAATTTAAAAGCTCCGTCGCCCTCTTGCGGCAGTCCACCGGATTGAGGCCCGTGATACGGCCTGGCAACATCACATTCTCCAACGCGCTGAACTCGCTCAATAAATGATGAAATTGAAAAACGAATCCCATCGTCTGGGCGCGAAAGAGCGAAAGTTGATTGTCGGATTTTTTGAAAAGATCTTGATTTTCAAAATAAACTGTTCCCCGCGTCGGACGGTCCAATGTGCCGAGGATGTGCAAGAAGGTGCTCTTGCCCGCGCCCGAAGCTCCCAGAATACAAACCGCTTCCCCACTCACCACTTCGAAATCAAGTCCCTTGAGGATGACCAGGGAACCATATTTTTTTTCGATCTTCGACGCGCGAATCATTCGTACCTCAAACCCTCAACCGGCGAGATCTTGGAGCCACGCCAAGAAGGAACCAGCGTCGCCACAAAACATACGAGCAGCGAGGCGGCTAAAATCATCACCAAATCCCAAACCCTTACATCCAAGTCGATGTGATCCAATTTGTAAACCTCAGCGGGCACGATGTCATAAACGGTTTGCAGCCACTCAAGGAACTGGCAAAGCGCGAGCCCCACGGTGATGCCCGCGATGGCACCGATCGCGCCCACGACCAATCCCTGCACCGTGAAAATCCGCCGGATCAACGGATCGGGCGCACCCAAAGTCTTTAACACGCTAATGTCGCGATAGCGCTGCACGACACTGATAAAAAGCGTGTTGGCGATATTAAATGCGGCGGCCACCACCAAAATCATCAACACACAAAACAACACCGCCTTTTCCAACGCCGCGGCTTCAAAAAGGTTACGATGGCCTTCGCGCCAATCGCGCACCCAATATTCATTGCCGAAGCGATTGGTGATCTCAATCGCGGCCTGACCCGCCTGAGCGGGGTTTTGCATCCGGAGTCTGAAACCGGTGATCCGTTTTCCCGTTTGCGCGAACTCCTGTAGGACCGGAAGCGACACGATCACGTGCCTTGAGTCGTAGTCATAGCGTCCGTAATGAATAATGCCCGCGACCGTGAACTTGCCGATTTTCGGGCGAAAGTCGCTGGGGTTGAATTCCGAAACCATCGGCAAGACAATCCGGAACGTGTCGCCCGGTTTAAGATTGAACTTTTGCGCGATTCCTTTTCCGATCAAGGCCGCGGGCTCTTCACTGATCTGGCTGAGATCCATTTCGCCTTGGCTGATGCGAGCCTTTAAATTGAGAACTTCGTGCACGCTTTCTTCATCAACACCTTCGATCATGATGCCGGAGATCTGCCCTTTATGAGCCAGAATCGCTTCGGCATACACGAAAGGTGTCTTGGCCACGAGACCTGGTACCACCGGCTCGATTTCTTGCAGCATGCTTTGCTGATCGGCGCTTCCCCGTTTCACCACTAAAAGGTGTCCGATGGCATCCTGCACGGTTTTTTCCAAAGTGCTGATGTAACCGCTGAACACCGCCATGGCGACAACCAATGAGGCCACGGCGATGGTCATTCCGATCACACTCAAAGACGTGGTGAGATTGAAGAGCCGACGGAACCCGCCTAAATATTTGAGCGCCAGGTAAGAGGCGGTCACGATTTTTCTTTCCCTTTTAACGCCTTATCCCTGAGATAGGCGTGAATGAATCCGTTCAATTCGCCATCCAATACCGCCGACGGATTTCCCGTTTCAAAATCCGTGCGGTGATCCTTCGCTAATTGATAGGGATGGAGAACATAGGAGCGGATCTGACTGCCCCATTCGTTCGCCAACCGTTCTCCCGCGATGGCGTCGAGTTCCTTTTGCCGCTTCTCCATTTCTTTCTCGTAGAGGGCGGCTTTCAACATTTTAAACGCTTTATCGCGGTTGGAGTGCTGACTGCGCTCGTTCTGACATTGCACAACGATTCCCGTAGGAATGTGAGTGATTCGTACCGCGGAGTCAGTTCGGTTCACGTGCTGACCACCGGCTCCACTCGCCCGATAGGTGTCGATGCGAATGTCTTCATCCTTGATCTGTATGTCGATATCGTCGTTGACCTCAGGCCAGGCGTACACACTGGCAAAGCTCGTGTGCCGGCGGGCATTGGCATCAAACGGCGAAATACGCACGAGCCGATGCACCCCCGATTCGGCCTTCAGATATCCGTAAGCGTAGGGACCCGAAATGAGGAGCGTGGCGGACTTGATCCCCGCTTCTTCACCGTCGTTCATACTGAGGATTTCAACCTTGTACCCTTGAGATTCAGCCCATCGCGTGTACATGCGAAGGAGCATGGCGGCCCAATCCTGAGCCTCGGTTCCGCCCGCGCCGGCATTGATCGAGAGATAGGCGTTGTTGCCGTCCATCTCGCCGTTGAGCAGACTCTTCAATTCCAATTCGCCGAGACGAGTCTCAATGCCCTTCAGCTCGCCGAGCACTTCCTCAAAGGAGGCCTCATCTTTGGCTTCCATGGCCATGTCGAGAAGAACCAACGCATCTTCCACCTTCGAGCGGAGCACGTGGTAATCCTGAACCGAACGTTCAAGGAGCACCTTCTCCTGATTGATTTTCTGCATTTCCTGGTGATTGTTCCAAATGGCGGGATTTTGCGCCTTCTGCTCAAGTTCCTCGAGCCGTTTCGCCTTCACATCGACGTCAAAGATACCTCCGCAATTCCTCCGTCTTTTCCTGCGCCCGGAGCAACTGGGATTTCACTTCTGAACCTTGGGTAATCACTGACATTTCAAAACCTCTAATTGGTTATTCGCTTTCGGCTTTTCGCCCTTCGCGCTTCGGCCATTTCGCTTTTCGCCGTCGGCCCACCTACAAAATCGCCGTAAAGACTCTTGTCATGGCGCCTTCGCACTCTCCCACCAGCGCAGGGCCAAGGGCACCTTTCGTCGTAGAGCTACGGTGCTTACGCCCGCCCTAAGACCAGCCTGTTCGTGGTAGGAGCCTGCCGCCATAGTAAAGGACTCTCGCTCCCACTGCAAGTTTTCGCTTTCGGTGCGATTGACCGCTGACAGGGGCTGTGATGCCGCCCTGATTCGGTGCTCATGGATTCTGCGGTCGAGGTGGTCCGCATCCCTCACCGCGGGGCCTGCATCGGCGCGCAGGGATTCCGCCCCCACCCACTCCCCCTCTCTTTTTGTAGACAACTGCCGATTCAAGTTCGTGATTCACCTGCTATAACTCCCATCTTGATTCGGCAGTTGACATCCAAAGAAGTGCGAAATAGACCTCTGCGAGAGAAGCAGGCAAGCGAAAGGGCGAGGTTGCGAAGAAACGAACCAAAGCGACGGCGGAAATCATCGCGAATGAAGCAACTTTCGTTTGCGAAAGTGAATGGTTGGGGTGGAAAGCGGCCTGGGGCTGGGCGGAAGAACCGAAGCGGCACGCTCAATCATATGCGGCGGGCGGAAGTTGATTTCCAAAAGCCGCTCCATATCAGTCTAAAATTGAAAAAAGGTCTGCCGAATCTCAGGACCGAGGCGTTTCGACGGAAGTTCGTGGAGTCGCTCGGTGCCGCAGGAAGGTTCGGGCTCCATGTTCTCCATTACGCGATCCTTAGCAATCACATCCACCTGATCGTTGAAGCCCCGAATAATAAATGCCTAGGCGCGGGAATGCGCAGTCTTTGCGGGCGGATTTCCCGAATCGTTCGGGCCGGCTCCAATCAATCGATCTCGGGCAGTGTTTTTGTCTGCAGATACTTTATGAAAGTCGTCCAAAGCCCGCGTCAGATGCGAGCGCTTCTTGAATATGTTCTCCTCAACAAAGCCAAACATCAAAACGCGATTGAGCACGTCGATTCATTTTCGTCGGGATATGCGTTCCGACATTGGAACCAACTCTTGCGTCGACGAATCACGGGATTGATTCGTGAACAGATCGGCGATTTAAAGCCGGAAAATCCACTCAAGTTCGGCCTCGCCCCACCGCGGAGCTGGCTGGCGCGACAGGGATGGATGAGGGCGGTCCGATGAGTACGGCGACTGTTCTTGCTCTGACCACTCGGTATGGCGCGAAAGGGATGGAGTTTCGAGGACAATCTCGATAAGCAATAAACGAATGAGTTCCATCTCGTTGTCCCGAATATTCCTTACCTTTGCTGATCAGGCGCTTGGCTCGCCCATGTATCAGGATTTGGCTCGGAGAGTGGCCGAGGATTCCGATCTTCTTGATCTGGCAGCTCAAGCACAACCCGGACAACCGGCGCCCAATCTCCTTTTCGCCGCGGTGAACTTCTTGTTGTACAAAGGAACAAGCCACGAACTGAGGAATTTTTATCCGAATCATGGCGGCGCCTATGATCCCCATCGGACCTTCGATCCATTTAAGGATTTTTGTTTAACTCATAACCGCGACATCAAAAAGCTGCTCCAAACCCGTTTGGTGCAAACCAATGAGGTCCGTCGATGTGCCTTGCTCATCGCTGGTTTTTTTGAAGTCGCCAAGGCCGGCGTAAAGAGAATCGGGCTCATCGACGTGGGCGCGTCGTCGGGATTGAATTTGAACCTCGATCGGTATCAATACAAATATTCAAACGGACTCACCGCCGGTGCCCCAAATTCGCGTTTGATTCTCGACTGTGAAGTGCAAGGAAATCTTCAGTCCACGGAAATTCCACACATCGAAAGCCGAATCGGAATCGACCTCAACCCCATAGATCTGTCGGATCCAGATGAACTTCTTTGGGCGCTGGCTCTGATTTGGCCGGACCAACCGGAGCGCGCAGAAAGGTTAAAACGTGCCGCGGAAATACAAAAAAATTTTCCAGTGGAGCTGATCAAGGACGAGGCCAATCGCGCCATCGAAAACGTGGCCGAAAAGTTTCCGTCCGATCTACCGCTCGCCGTGATTCACAGTTTCACGCTGAATCAATTTTCGGTCGAAGATCGATCGCGCTTTGACGAAAACCTCAAGGCCATCTCCGCGAGGCGCGAAGTTTGGCGGCTCAGTCTGGAATGGATCGGCACCAAAGACTCGGAGCTCACGATTGATCATTACAGGGACAGAATGTCCCAATCTCATCGCGTTCTTGCAACCTGTCACCCGCATGGAGCGTGGATCCGCCCATTGAGTTAAGGCACGCCGATTGCTTCATTCCTAAGGAATGACATCAAAGATGAAAAAAAGACGACGGGTACGGGCCAAAGCCATCCATTCCCGGATTCGACCTCCCCGAATGTACGAACCCACCCCATTCGGTGAAAGCATCCCCAAAGAAGAAAAAATTCTGGCCACGATTAGGCGCCTCCCATTAATTCCCACATACATATTGTCGCAAGGAACCGTCATCGGCGATGAGAATCGGGAGTATATCCGGCGAAAACTGAACACCAAGCTTGGACCTTATAAAAAATCAATTGAGCGAGTCAGCGTTCGATTGCTCGATGTGAACGGCCCGCGAGGCGGCATCGACAAGCTTTGTCGAATAAAAGTGGTCCTTACCGGGTTACCCAGCGTGGTTTATGAACACCAGGATGAGCATCTTAAGATCGCCATCGATCTCGCCCTTCGAGGAATTGAGCGGGCGGTGAGAAAAGAACTGAAGAAGCGCATCACGAAAAATCGGCCGCGAAATCCAGAGCGCACAATCTAGCGCGACCATCGCCGCTGCAGCTGAAAACTCAGTGCACGCCCGAGTCGGGCATTGACCGGATTGCCGAATTTCGTGTCGTCGGAATAGCTGAGCATCGCCGACCAATCCTCCTGAATCAGATAGCTCGCACTCAGCGAAGCGGTGGCGAGTCTTTCCACCGCGCCCGGTGAAGATTGGGTTCCACTCACTGAGACCGGATCCTCATAGGTCCAAAGCAAAGAAGCGCCGACGCGAAAATCGGCGATATTGTAGCCAACCCCGACCCCCCAGCGCGCACCCCACCCTGGCGTGAGCGTTCCGGATCCCTGCTCATTAGAATATTTCCTTGCCAGCGAGCGATGAATGGCCAGCGAGGCGTAGGCGTCCCACTCAAGAAACGTTTTGCTTAAGAGCGTTCCAACCCCGAGAGACCAAAATCCCCGTCCACGGCTATCCAACTGGTAAGGAGATTCCGCTTGCTGCACGGGTTTTCCGGTGGGCAAAGTGAGTTGCAAGTAACCCAAACCTTTAGGGCGCCAAGGATTGTAATCCCAGTCGGGTAAATATTCATATCCCAAGGTGGCCACCGCGTCGCCGAGCCCCGTTGACGATGCCTCGCCTCGCGATCGGCGAATCAAAGGCATCGAACCGCCAGCTTGCCAACGATCGCGAAGAATATGAGCGCCTTCGATTTTCAAAGTCTCCATCGTTTCGCGAAATCCTCGATCCCGCCAATGACCATCGGGATAAACATCGCTGACGATTTCATTGCGAACAATGGACGTGGTTAATTGCGCTTTTTCATCGCCCGCCACCAACGAAGGTAAAGAAAAACTTCCCCCGCAGCAGGGAGATGCCCACGCGAAGTCCGCCGCGAACACGAAAAGACTAAATACGAATGGGTAGAATCGCTTGCTCAATTATGTTCCCGTCCGATTTTCGTTGAATCCGTATTTCCCAATCACCCGGCATGGTGAAGAAAACTCGCGTCGCGCGATAGGTTCCAATATCAACTTTTTCCACTCGGACCGGGCTTGATCCATGGCCCATGGACGGCATCCACAAGACAACGGCCACATCACCTTCGATTTCCTGCACCACGGGAGATTGGTCCGCGGCATTAGGTCTTCCGATTTTCAACAAAAATGAGCCAAACTCCGATTCGGTCGGCCTAACTTCCCATTGCAACCAAATCGTGTGTCCCGAATGGGGCCAGCGCAGACCGGAATCCTCAACCTTGCCCCGACCGTCGCCGCCGCCATTGGAATTCGTCAAATATTTGGGTTCCGCGCACGACACCATGGCACACCCAAGAATAAGAATTAAGATTCTACCAATCATGATTTCCTCTGCGTGAGATGGCGCACCCCAGACTCCGCGTTTCGGGCGTTCGCACGGGTTTTCCCTGATCCAGATCGCTCAAAGCTTCGCGCAAATATTTGCGCCCCGCCTTTCGGCAATCCTTACTGTCCGATACACCCCCTTTATAAAGGACTTTTCCATCACTGGAGATCACAAAGGCATGGGGTGTTCTGTTCGCCCTGAGCTCATTGGCCAATCGCGCGCCAGTGTCTTTCAAAATGGGAAATGGCAGAGCCGCTCGTTCAAAATACGCCAAGGTGAAATCTTTCGGCTCATTGGCGTTGGAGTGAACGCCGATAAATGAAAACTTTGGAAATTCCCGGGCCAGATCCTTTAATTCCTCGATATGGCTATGCGAACAGGGGCAGGCCGCGGACAAAAAGACCACAACCGTCCCCCTCTCACCCTTATGAAACTCAATTGGTTTTCCAGTGTTTAAATCGAGACCGCTAAACTCCAAGGCCGGCAACGCGGCGCTAAACAAAAACAAAACAGCGTAAATCAAATGGCCTAGCCTCATGTTCAGTTGATTAGCAGCTTTTACACTTTTCTTAAACCTCGAAATTTCATATGGTCGGGAAAAAGTCATCAGGAGAGTCAGATGTTCGCACCGATCATCTCATTGTTTGCCCTTCTTCCTATTATCACCAGTGCCCACTCCGGACATGATCCAGGTCATATGGTCCACCTGATCTTTCAAGGCGGCACGGTGCACGCCCATGTTCAGTGGGAAACCGGGCCCCGCACGCCAGATGAATCGATTCTTCGAATTGAATGGAAAAACGGACGCGATCACACGCCCATCACCGCGCCCGGTGAATTCAAAGTTGAATTGTGGATGCCCGATATGGGACACGGATCCGCGCCGACAACGGTGACGCCGATCATGGACACCGACGGCAACCCCGTCCTTGGTGCCTATCGAGTTTCGAACGTTTACTTCACCATGGGTGGAGCCTGGGACGTGAGAGTGATTTTAAATCTTCCGGATGGCACCAGTGAGACGCAGACCCTAAAAGTCAAACTGGACGGCGAACACAATCACTAACCGGCTCAACGAAGCCCTACACGAGCGCGCAAGCGCTCGAACAATTTATCCTGAAGCGCGAACATCCGCTTTTCATCGGCCGCCGAGGTTTCGTGATCGTAACCCAGCAAATGCAGCACGCCGTGAATGATCATGTAGCCCAGCTCTCCATGATAACCAAGCCCCGTGCGCTTGGCCTGCTCGCGAATGACATCCGGGCAAATCACCAATTCGCCGAGACTCGACGGCTCCACGCCGGAGAAACTTAAAACATCGGTGGCGTAGTTTTTCCCTCGGTAAGTGCGATTCAAACGCTTCATCTCGCGCCGATCGACAAAAACCACAACCAAGTCTTTTTTTAACTGACGAGCTGGATGACCTTTAGCGAGTTCCTTCGAGAGCGCCTTCACCCAGCGGCGTAACCACCGTTCAGGAGCCCGCGCGCTGGATTGATTGATGAAAGAAAGTTCCATTAGGTCGTGGTCTTCACGGTCTTCTTGAATTTGGAAGCCTGCCCGTAGGTGCTTCCCGGAGGAAGCGCGGGCATCAGTCGCGCCTGACCCTGCTGCGGTCGGCTTTGAGGATAATCGATACGTTGGTGATAAATGCCGAGAATGACCCGCCGATAGCATTCTTCAATCACACTTAAATCCGCGAGCGTCAGGTCACATTCTTCCAGCTGCCCATCCAAAAATTTACTTTGAATGATATTACGAACCAGCGAGGTCAAACGGCTCGGCGTCGGTTCATCCAAAGAGCGGGCGGCGGCTTCGATGGAGTCGGCGAGCATCAAAAGCGCCGCTTCTCGGAACTGCGGCTTCGGTCCCGGATAGCGAAAATCCGATTCCTGCACCAAGTGAACTTGCGCGTCCTGCTCTTCCAAGGCTTTGTTATAAAAATAACTGATCAAGGTCGTTCCATGGTGCTGCAAAATTCCGTCGATGATGGGCTGTCCGAGTTTGTGTTTGTAACCCATTTCCGCGCCGTCTTTCACATGGGCGATCAACACGGTCTTACTCATGTGGGGCGAAATGTGATCGTGAGGGTTCATGCCAGGCCGCTGGTTTTCGATGAAATATTGCGGGTGCAACATCTTGCCGATGTCGTGATAGTAGGCCATCACCTTCGCCAACAAAGGATTGGCGCCGATCTCTTCGGCCGCGGCTTCACACATGCTGCCCACCACCAGAGAGTGATGATAAGTGCCGGGCGCTTTCACGATCATGTCTTTCATCAAAGGATGATTCAAACTTGAAAGTTCAAGCAACTTTACGTCCGTGGTGTAATTGAAAACCGTTTCAAAAAGCGGAATGAGCGCCATGGTCACAAGCGAGGAGAACATTCCCCCGGCGAAACCTAAGGGAAAGTTCCAGGCCAAATTCACCCAAAGCGGCTGATCACCTTGAGGTTGCAAGAATGTGACAGCCGCCACCACCAACGCGCAAACAAGCCCCGTGCGAACACCCGCAAGATAGATGTCATTACGTTTCTTACACGAATGCACGCCACGAGCCGCGGCGATACCACCAATCGCGACGACCAAAAGATAAATAAAGGTGTAGTTCTGGTCGACCATCATCGCCAAGGTGATGGACAGAAACATCGTGAACAACCAAACGATCTCGCCCGCGGTGATCATTAATCCCACCAACATGGGGCCCGCCGCGACGGGAGCGGCGTACAATAAAGAATTCGCCGGAATCACCGTGGAACGCGAAAACGCGGCGTCCGCCAAAAATAAATAAACCTTGGTCATCACCACCACGAGCAAAACCACTGAACCCATGGCGTAAATGTCTTTTAGGCTCACTTTCAAACGATAGGCCGCCGTCCGCCGGAGATAGGAGAAAAACACCGTCACAAGGATCATGAACAAGAAGGCCACGACGAGCGAGATGAACTCCACCCGTTTTGAACTTCTCAGGCTGTTAAGTTCATTGATCAGCGCCATCTGCTGTGGTTGCACCACCGAGCCGGCCGCGACGATGATTTGATTTTTTTGAATCGAGATTTGAACAGGCAAGACCGCATCCCGCGCTTTCTGGCGGCGGTTCATGGTCTCCTGCCGGTTATAGTTCAAATTCGGAATAACCAATAAATGAGCGATCTCGGTCGCCACTCGACGTTCTTTGGCGTCAAGCCGATCCACGCCGGTGATGCCGTCCAACGTGAACTCGGACAAACGCTTGATGTCGTAGACTTCGTCCCGCCTCAAGGTCCGCTCCTCGCTCTCGCGGCCGAGCACACGGATCACGAGCTGGGAGTCTGGTCCTTTAAAAAGAGTGGTCTGCCCGTCCATGATTTTGCGCGAAGACCAAAGGTAAAGGGCGCGAACAAAGATATTTTCATAAGGCGCGGCGAATCGCCGCTCAGTGAGCCACTCGAAGTGCCGGTGCGGAATTTCAATGCCCAACTCTCGTTCAAAGGTGGACTTAAATTGGCCAAAATCTTTGATCTCCTGCTCCCTCTGCGCGGGGTTCGCCGGCCAACGAATGGAGCGGATCTCTTTTCGCATGGTTCGAAAGGAGCGATAGACCCGAGTGATCATCAATTCATAGGCATTCGGGTCGTAGTCAAAAATGGGTGGGATATTGGCCTCGGCCTGGCGACGCTTTTCCTCGGTGGCGATCTCGTCGGTAATTGTGAATGAGGTCGGAGATTTAATGTCGGAGAGGACCACCTCGCCCAGTTCAACCTGGTGATAGACATCAACGTCCCAGAATATGAGGAAGCTTAATAAGAGACAGAAACCAAATATGGAAGCCCAGACCTTAATGCTTAAGCGCTCATCAAGAAACTGAAGGATTCGGCCAAAATAAGTATTCCCGAAGCCTATATCCCGCACCCATTCGAGAAAACGCCGCGATGGGGCGATATATTTCGAGCGCCACAAAACTTCGTCTTGGGACGGTTTTCGGTTCTTGTCTTTTCTTCGTTCCACCAGCATATTGATCGGTAAAGTCGAACTATATTATCACATGTTAGTGACTCGACCTTACTAATCTAGCTCTTCGGAGGGCACATGCCAAAAGCTCCTGCTAATTTACGTGATTTCTCCTCCTTGCTCAAAGTCGTGGAGGCGCTCCGTGGCCCTGATGGTTGCCCGTGGGATAAGGAACAAACACACCAAAGTCTGACTCGTTACGCGATAGAAGAGGCCTATGAGTTAGCTGAGGCGATCGACACTGGTTCCGAAAAGGGACTGGTTGAAGAACTGGGAGATGTACTGCTCCAAGTCGTACTGCACGCGGAAATTGCTCGTCAGGAAGGCAGATTCGACATTCATGACGTCATCGAAGGCCTGAATAACAAAATGATACGACGGCATCCGCACGTTTTCGGAGACACCAAAGTGAATGGCTCCAAAGAGGTGCTCGCGAACTGGGCGGAAATCAAAGCCAAAGAAAATCCGCATAAAATGGAAGATGATCCCTTTCCATTCCCCAAGAACTTGCCCCCACTTCTAATGGCGCAAAAAATGGGTGAAAAGGTCGACGAGTACGGCATGGACTGGGATTCCCTACGTCTGGTGTGGGAACAAGCGAGCCGGGATTTCCATGATCTTGAATATGAACTGAACTCGATCGGCACTTGCCGAAAGATCAAAAAAAATGGATGCGATCATGAAGCGCAGCTCGAGCGGGTGGAAGCCGATTTTGGCGACATTTTGTTCACGCTCGTCCACTTGGCGAGATATGCGGGCATCTCGGCTGAAAATGCTTTAAGAAAATCCAATCGACGCTTTGAAAAGCGTTTCAAGCTTGTCATCGATCAAATTTTGGCCAGCGGGCGCAAGTGGGAAGAAGTTCCTAAAAAAGAAAAAGAGGAGTTGTATTTAAAAATTAAAAAGGCGGAAAAAGAAGCCCGTCGCCAAGCCGCTTTTAGATCCGAGCAACCCGATCATACAGCTTCTTAAAAACTTTTTCGGCGACTTCACTCTTGAACACCATGGTGAGCGCGAAATAGACCACCATTCCGGCGGAAATCACCGCCGCGAGTGAGAGGGTCCGCGCCACCATTCCATCCAACGTGGGTGTGGTCACTGAAAGCAGCCATGGATAGGCGGCCTGGCAAAAAACCGCCATCACCAAGAGGCCCGGAGTCAGACGCAAAACACTGATCAGAATTCGCCCGTACCCCAAAGCGCCGATCATCAGAGAAAAACAGACTTGCAGAATGATGATGTTTAAAATGCCGGAAAACGTGGTGGCGGCCGCGAGCCCGCGAAGGCCGAATTCCGCGATCAAAACCGGCGCCAAAAAGATATGAACCAAAAGAACAAAAAAGGCCACGGTGGCCGGCAGCCAGGTGTTTTTCAGCGCATAAAACGCCGGCGTCGTCACACGCGACAAACTGGAAAACAGCAAAAGCAAAGCATCGATTTCAACCACCTGAGCCGTGAGACGGGCATCCGCCGCCGAAAAAGCTCCACGCATGAAGAGCACTTCCACGATCGGTAAAGCCAAGACATGCATCCCCACCGCCGCGGGTAACGACAAATAAAGCAGCATGCGCACCGCCTGATTGGCCTCACTTAAAAATTTTGTCTTATCGCCGGCAGTGTTCAGTTCGGAAAATCTCGGCAATAGCGCCGCGCCCAAACTGACGGCGATCAGCGATTGGGGAAGTTCCAAAATCCGGTCGGCCGAGTAAATATAAGTCTGCGCCCCCTCTTTCAAAGAGGCGGCGAAGTAAGTGTTGGCGATGGTCATCACCTGATAAACGCCAAGTCCAAAAAGCCCAGGAACCATATTGCGAAACACCCGGGCGACATCTGGATTTCTCCAGCGCAAGGTGAACTTGGGCAGTACTTTTTCTTTATAGAGAAGCCAAACCACGATTCCCGCCTGAAGGATCCCGCCCACGATCACACCCAAACTTTGCGTGGATCCGGCGTAGCTTCCCCACTCGTAAGGAATAATGGTGAAAATGATCAGTCCGATATTGAAAAGAGTCGGTCCGACGGATGGCCAAAAGAAATGCCCCAGAGTGTTGGCGATGGCCATGTGAAAGGCATAGGTCGATACCAGCACCAGATAAAAAATCATGATGCGAGCGAGATAAATCGTTTGCTCCACCTTGCCCGGCACACTGGCGAACCCTTCCGGGTTATCGACCAAGGCGCGGATGATGGGGTCCATGAAAACAAAGCAAGCCATCGAAATGATCACCGCCAATGTGCTCACGATCGAGAAAACCGCGTTGGCCAGTGATTCCGCGCGCTCCGACGAATGGGCCCGAGCTTCGACATATATGGGGATAAAACTCACCGAAAGCGCCCCCTCCCCCAGCACCCGACGGAAGAGATTGGGCAGGCGGAAGGCCACCACAAAACAGTCGGTCACCGTGCGGGGAAAGAGGCTGAGCATGACGGCATCCCGGACAAAACCCAGAATACGGCTCGAAAACGTGCCCGCCGCCATGGCCATGGCCGATTTTATAACTGAGCGAGATGACTTAGTATTTTCCCTGGCCGGTGAAGCCACTTGTGCACCTTTGCATGGTGTGGTACTAGGAGATCCTTTCGGCTTTTACATATTGAATCATTGGAGGTTCTCACTTGGCAAACCATAAGTCGGCCATCAAGAAGGCCCGCATGTCCTTGCGCCGGAGAGCAATCAACGCGCGCACTATGGGCGAAGTCCGCACGATCGAAAAGAAATTAAAAAAGGCGATCGGCGCTAAAAATAAAGAAGAATCAGCTAAGATTCTGGTCGAATACATGAGCAAATTCGGCAAAGCCGCTCAAAAAGGACGCATCCCCTTCCGGACCGTGTCCCGCAAAATCAGCCGAATGTCCAAAGCTGTCGCTTCGCTTTGATCTTACGCGGCCTCGTAGGCCGTGGCCGAAGCGACGAAGTTCCGGATTTCCCTTTTTGCTTGAAATCCCAGGTTCATAAATTCAATGCCGTAACGTGAGGGCTCCCCGCCCTCTCCGGGTTTGGCCGAGCGTATGATGGCTCGGACCACGATCAAACTGGAATTGGGAAGATAAAAATTCAAAACAATATTGCGCCCCACTTCAATCGGCCGGGAGCTTGCGATCATCATTCCGCCTTCGCCAACTTGCAAAGTGCGCTCAATCTCATACTCCCCACCGAGCAGCACACCGACTGGTGCTTCGAACGTTCGACGCGGGACCCGCCTTCGATCCTTATTGCCGGGTCCAGCCGACTGACATAGATTCAGCGACTCCCCCTTTTTGGAGTTCTTTGGATCGACAAGATTCTGCGGCACGACCGGTTTGGCGTCCTTGGACATGCCTTTTTCATCGGCCGATTCGAGGCTTACATACAGGTCTGTAAGACAAAATTTTCCAGCCAAACGTGTGATGGCACGGTCGAAGATTTAAGGGCGCGATCGGTGTCGACCAAGGCCGAGAAGGCGCGCGCGATCTTGCCCTCTTCCCAATGACGGAGCTGATCCAGGTACTGCGGCAAAAGAAATTGCGGAATCCCCGCTTTGCTGCTCAATCGCGGACCGCTCAAGCCGTCTTTTTGCCCTTCTTTGAGCTGGGCCAAAATCCGGAAGTGCCGTGAAATCATGGCCAATATACCCACTTCGTTCTGACCGTCTTCAAGCAAACTGGCCAGCGAACTCAACGCGCTCACTTTATCGCGCCGGCCGATGGCATCAGTGAGATCAAAAATGCGATCCACTCGGGTTTTTGAAACCACTTGCAAAACATCATTGGGTTCAACCGTTTTTCGCTCACCCAGATAGTCCTTGAGTTTCATCAACTCATTGTTGATCTCGGTCAGATTGCTGCCCACGAACTGCCGAATGAGCTGCGCGGCCTCACGATCCACACTAAGCCCGTGCCGGTGAGCCAGATAATCCACCCAATCGGGAATTTGATTATCATAAGGGCGGCGAAGCTCGACGATCACCGCCTTTTCCACCAGGCGCTTATAGGCTTTTTTACGTTTATCCAAGCTCTCACAGGTGAGCACAAAGGTGGTGCTTTCAACCGGATTTTCAATCAAGGGAAAAAGAACTTCCCAATCTTTGTCTTTAAGACCATCCACACCGCGATAGACCACGAAGCGCCGCTGACTCATCACCGGCAAAACTTCAGCGGCATCACGCACATGATCCGCGCTCACTTCACCGACATCAAAGACATCACAATTGAAATCCAACACACCCGGATCGACGCTTTTTTCTTTAAGCAAGGTCACCGCTTCTTGAATCAAGAAGGCCTCTTCGCCCATCAAAAGATAAAGCGGAGCCGGAGCTTTGTTTTCAAGTCGTTGTTGTAATCTCCTCAAGTCCAGAGTGACCATGATTCCTCAAAAATTTTCGGTCATGCGATCGTGCGCTTCGAGCATCATTTCTTCCGCTAGACGCGCGATCGTATCCATGCGCGCGGATTGATTATAGGTGGCATTGGCCGAGTTGACCAAATCATGGCCTATGCGAGGCGCGGCATAAACCTTCTCGTTCTGAAAGCTTCCGCGCCAGATGACTTTTTCATCGGATCTTCGCCGCAAAATCAGTTCCGCGGAAACCAGAATACGAAACTCCGTGGTCAAAACCGCATCTTCAGGAAGTTGAATACCGCCGGCTGAACCCGTCACTTTCGCGCCTTCGATGGTGTCGACTTTGCGGATGATGCCTTCCAACACCAGCGGTGAAGTTTCCTTATCCCCCACGCGAGCCACTCGCGAGCGCGAGATTTGGCGGATCAGCGCATTGGTGAAATAGGGCTCGATTCCCACTTCCTGAGTGAAATTCTTAAATACCGGAACGGCCACCTGAGCGTAGCCTCCGGGGAGACTTCGATCGCTCATTCCAAACCGGTAAGCGCATCCGCAAGCAAATAAAATGAGTGAGGAAATCAGGAACCTGGACACTTTGAAACGCTAACCGTTGGGCCTTGACCGGTCAAGTTTATCATCTAAATTCAACCCATGACGGAAAACACCTATCCTTATCGGCTGATGGCACCCGGTCCGGTGCCGGTTCCTCCTCCCGTTCTGCAAGCGATGAGCTCAAAAGTTTTGCATCATCGCACACCGGAATTCGAAAAAATCATTCGCGGCGCCTGGCGTGGATTGCAAACCGTATTCTCCACCCGGCAGCCGGTGCAAATTCTCGCGGGCACCGGAACCGCCGCCATGGAAGCCGCCGTTGTGAATTCACTCTCGCCTGGAGATCAGGCACTGGTTGTTGTTTCGGGTAAATTTGGCGAGCGATTTGCTGAGATTTGCGAACATTATCACATCAAAACCCACCGGCTGAATGTGCCCTGGGGTGAAGCGGTTGATTTGCAAAAGTTTGAAGATTTCTTGAGTCAGCATCGCGCCGTGAAAGCGGTGTTCACCCAGTACTGCGAAACCAGCACGGCCACTGTGCATCCGGTTCAAAAAATGGCTCAAATTGTAAGCAAAATTTCGCAAGCATTATTCGTGGTGGATGCCATCACCGCGGTCGGTTGCATGCCGATGAACATGGATGATTGGGGACTCGACGTGGTCGTGGCTGGAAGTCAGAAAGCTTTCATGATTCCCACGGGTCTAAGTTTCATCGCGCTTTCCGAACGCGCGTGGCAGGCACAGGCTCAGTCAAAATTGCCCAAATTTTATCTCGATCTCGCGGCTGAGAAAAAAGCCAACGCCAAATTTGAAACGCATTTTTCCACGCCGACTTCGCTCATCACCGGGCTCGCGATGGTGTTGAAGCAAATGGAATCCCAGGGGCTCAGCCAAGTGATCAAACGCTGCGAGGCCTTGGCGCAAGCCACCCGCGACGCCGGTGAAATCCTGGGACTAAAAGTTTTCTCCAAATCGCCGTCCAACTCGGTGACGGCGCTCACGGTTCCGGAAAAGGTGGATTCGAGCCGGCTTCGCGACTGGCTTGAGCGCGAACGCAACATCACGCTCATGGGCGGTCAGGAGGCCTTAAAAGGAAAAATTATAAGGATCGGCCACATGGGACATGTAACTAACGAAGATATGGTGGCTTTAATTAAGGCTTTGGCCGATGGAATGCCCCAAGTTGGGGGGCCAGCGCCCAAACCTGAGAATGTGCAAAAAGCCGTGGATGTGGTAAATACCCGCTTATCTAAAGTGGAGATGTTGTTTTCATGAATGTCGTGGTTTTAGAAAATTACGCCGTCTCTGCCCTGGCGAAATTGAAAGCCAGCGACATAGAAGTGAGCGAAAATCCCAACGACCTCGCCGTGGCGGATGCGGTTTTGATCCGTTCGAAGACTCGGATCGATGCTGAATTTTTGGAAAAAGCACCCCGCGTGAAACTGATCGTGAGCGCGACCAGTGGATTTGATCATATTGATTGGAAAGAGTGCGTGAAGCGCGGAGTGATCTGCGCTCACACCCCCGAAGCCAACGCGCAAAGCACGGCCGAGCTGACCATGGCGTTGATGCTCGCCGGTGAGCGTGATCTGCCTATGGCGATTCGCAATGTCCGGGGCAATCAATGGCGAAATGGTTTACCAAGACCACGCGGTTTGGATGGCAAAACTCTCGGGTTGATCGGCCTTGGACGAGTGGGTTCACGGGTGGCGCGGATGGCGCAAACCTTCGGCATGAAAATCATGGCCCACGATCCCTATATCAATTTTGAAAATTTCAGCCACCTGAATTGTCTGCGTTTGGGTTTTATAGAAGTCTTGAGATGCGCGGACATCGTGAGCCTTCATGTGCCGCTCACCAAAGAAACATTTCATTTAATGAATCACGCGACTTTCAAAGAAATGCAGCCCGAGGCGATTTTGATAAACACCTGCCGCGGGCCCGTCGTGGACGAAAATGATCTTATGTCCGCGCTGGACGACGGCCTCATCCGGGGTGCCGCGATGGATGTCATCGAGCGTGAACCGCCGCCGGCGGGCCACCGCCTGCTCAGTCACCCGCGACTTCTTCTCACTCCCCACATCGGGGCCTATACCGAAACGGCCTGGGAGCGGGCCTCACTTACCGCGGCCAATCAAGTTTTGCGCCTGCAAAGGGGCGAAAAAATTCTCGACACCCTGCCTTTGCAAGTTCCTTGGTTCCAAAAGGCTTGAGCCGCGCTTGAACCGGCGATTGAATTATGGTCAGATGGGCCGTTTGGCACTAAGCTAAATTCGGGATAACAAGGGGTATTTCTTGCCAGGCATTATTGTTGTCGGTTCGCAGTGGGGCGACGAAGGCAAGGGAAAAGTCGTTGATGTCTTTTCCCGCAACGCGGACTACGTGGTTCGGTATCAGGGCGGCGCGAACGCCGGTCACACTTTGGTCGTCGATGGCAAAAAAACGGTATTGCATTTGGTTCCCTCGGGAATTTTGCATCCGAACACCACCTGCATTATCGCGGCCGGTGTGGTTTTGGATGTGGAGCGCCTTTGCGAGGAGATCAGGGCCCTGAAACTCGCAGGCCTCTTGAAAGATGATTCGCAACTCATGATCAGCGATTCGGCAACTGTTCTACTCCCCTATCATCGGCAATTGGATCAAGCGCGGGAGCGTTCGGCGGGACTTGATAAAATCGGCACCACCGGACGAGGAATTGGCCCGGCTTACGAGGAGCGCGCGTCCCGCAAGGCTTTGCTCTTTGGCGATCTCTTTCAAAAAGAAAGTCTTCGCGGCAAGCTTGAACTCGCGCTCAAAGAGAAAAACTTTTTGCTCGAGAAGTTCTACAATGAAAAACCGGTGAGCGTGGATGAAATGATCTCCTTGGTGAATAAGGTCAGCGAGTACCTCGCGCCTTATCGCTGCAAGGACACCTCGCTGGTCATTTACAAGGCGCTTAAATCCTCCAAAAAAGTTCTTTTTGAAGGCGCGCAAGGCTCGCTGCTCGATCTTTTGCACGGAACTTATCCCTACGTCACATCCAGCAGCACGATCGCGGGATCGGCGATGGTCGGCTCCGGCATCGGTCCCGGCATGATCACGAACACGCTGGGGATTACCAAAGCGTATAACACGCGCGTGGGCAGCGGACCTTTTCCAACCGAACAGGATAATGAAGTTGGTGAGCGCATGCGCCAGATGGGTCAGGAGTTTGGCTCGACCACCGGTCGGTCACGCCGTTGCGGCTGGCTGGATTTGGTGGCACTCAAATACGCCATCCGTATGAGCGGGATCACCAGCATCGCGTTGATGAAGCTCGATGTTCTATCTGGTTTTGATAAAGTGAATGTCTGCACGGCCTATGAGCTTGATGGCCAAAAAATCACTGAATACCCGGTAAGCCCTGGCGATCTCGCCCGCTGCAGACCGGTTTATGAAACGCTCAATGGCTGGAAAGAGGATCTCACCAATTGCAAGAACATGAAGGATCTTCCGCGAAACGCGCAAGAGTACATTCAGTTCATTGGCGCGTCGATCGCGGTGCCGATCGATGTGGTTTCGGTGGGTCCGGGTCGCGAGCAAACCCTTTGGATCAAGCCGCTCTTTACCTAAAATCCAAGATCGTTGGCGGCTTTTGAAGCCTTGTGATTTTCCACTTTCTTTTGCAGCTCGATATCCCAAAGTTCGAGCCGCGCCACTTTGCCGGAGCGAAGATTGGTTCCTAAGCCGATGACGGTGGCCATAGCACCGCCATCTGGAAGCCACATGGCGATGTAACAACTGTTTTTGGCGCGCTTGAATTGCTTTTTAACGAAGCCCGGGCACGGTTGTCCGTGGGTGACACTGTCGGGTTCACCGAGTTTGCCGACGATTCCCGCACCGGTCGGTTTGACGGTTTTCATGTTGAACATGAAGGTGAGGAAAAACGCCCGCTCGCCTTTGTCTTTTTCATCAAGAAAATGATTGATGATGTAGGTGTCGATCACCCGGTCGGGATTGGGATCTTTGCCCTGAACCACGCCGCATTTGAAAGTGCGGATGGCCGGACGTTCACCTTTGGGCAAAAGCGCTTCATCGGTGACCGTGCAGAGCTGGCCGGCCTTGGTTTCTTCGGAAATGGTCTTTTTGAGTTCCGCGGGTTTGACCGACTTTTCGCCTTTGGCCCACACGATTTTGCCGTCCGGGTAAATGACATTAAAACCCCGCTCCAGCAAAAATTTCTTGCTGGCTTCCAGATCCTGACCGAGCTTGACGCCGGCGAAATCGCTGGGCAAAGCCCAGACCGCATGGGTTATGAGCAGTCCAATGAGGGCTAAGGTGGCGGATTTATTAATTGTCAGCATCTCCTAAGGTTAAAGGCAGCCCCGAGCGGTGTCAGCCCCCAGTCCGCCTTGGACCCCCCGTTCCATAACCCAAGCCCATGGGAATATTGATGAAAATACGGTTGACTGGACCAGGGCTTTCGCCCAAATTGGGAAACCTTACTGAACTTTAGACTAAGTGGTTCGCTAGCTCAGTTGGTAGAGCACTTCACTTTTAATGAAGGGGTCGATGGTTCGAGTCCATCGCGAGCCACCAAACTTTTGTTCTCCACCACGAGTCCCCTTCGTCTAGAGGCCTAGGACAACTCCCTTTCACGGAGTAGACACGAGTTCGAATCTCGTAGGGGACGCCACAAACCCCATTCGGATAATCATGCGGTTCTCTGGTTCTGGTTCTCTGGTTCTCTTCGGTTCGTGGTGGGTCATTGTCAAAGGCCGCGTCCCGCGGCTGGTGGGAATTAGGAATTGAAAAAAGAGGGGAAGTCTCCAGGATGGGAGTTACCAGACAACCCGTCCAAAAAAGGAGGACAAC
>JAWLHR010000012.1:0-95930 GCA_041690295.1 Bdellovibrionales bacterium | reverse complement strand
TCAGGTGTGACCATGTAGTAGATCGCGGTGGAAGCCACGCGGTCAATGGGCTCCAACTTGAGATTTGACCGATAAGTCTCTTTATAGAATCCGCCCTCTTCAGGCAGGGGAGTTAGTCCTAAAATTTCGATGACCTGCTTTGCAGTAAGCATATGTCAGCTACAAATCCATGAAAGCCAGGTATTGTTTCACGGTTTCGGGTGGAGTGGAGCGCAGTTGGGCGAGTTGCTTCAGTTGGTCTTCTCCGATCGCGCCACAGCGGAAATATTTGGATTCCGGATGCAGGAAGATGAATCCAGAAACCGTTCCCGGCGGATCCATGGCGAATGACTCCGTCAAACGGGCGCCGATCTTGTCGGCTCCACCGAGGAGTTTCCAAATGTCGGCTTTTAAAGCGTGATCCGGGCAGGCGGGGTATCCGGGCGCGGGCCGGATGCCTTGGTATTTTTCATCGAGGAGTTCTTCCAGCGACCAGGACTCTTGGATGCCGCAGATTTTTCGGTATTCCAGATGGGCGAACTCCGCCAATGCTTCGGCCAGCCGATCACCAAGCGCTTTGACAATGATCGCGCTGTAATCGTCGTGCGCTAACTCAAACTCCCGGGCTTTAGCTTGTAACCCATCACCTGAAGTCACGGCGAACACACCCAGGTAATCTTCAAACCCCCGATCCAGGGGAGCGATGTAGTCCGAGAGACAAAGGTTCTGACTGACGTCCGGTGATTGTTGGCGCGTGAAATGAACATCGTGTGACTCGCCATTTTCCATAAACACGCGAACGGATTCGTTGATTGATCCCGCTCGGAACAGGCCCATGCGGATTCTAGGGGTCGTCCACCGCTCTTCGATAAGGCGCCTTAAGAGCATTTGCGCATCATTAAAGACCTTTCGCGCTTCCGTGCCATATTTGGGGTGTTCAAAGATCGCGGGGTACTTGCCCTTGATCTGCCATGCCCAGAAAAATGGTGACCAGTCGATGTACTTGCAAAGTTTTTCCAATGAGATCGAAAGATCAAATACGCCCGCTCGAGACGGCGTCACTTTGGGCATTTGCTGCCAATCAGTTTTCAAAGCCCTTGCTCTGGCTTCAGTCAATGGAATGAGATTTTTCGCGCCCGCCTTCTTTTCAAAGCTCTCGGTCATTTTACGTTGAAGCTCGCGTAGGCCCGATACGTAATTGTCCTTATCGAAGCCCGTAAGGCTCGCGCAAACCTGGATCACCAGCGAGGCATCTTTAACATGAGTAATGGGCCCTCGGTATTGGGGAGCGATCTTCACCGCCGTGTGAAGTTGCGATGTCGTGGCGCCGCCAATCAGAATCGGGATTTCGCAATTGGCTTTATCAAACTGTTTTGCAACGTACGCCATTTCTTCAAGAGAGGGAGTGATCAAACCGCTTAAGCCAACGAATTGGACTTTTTCTTTGATCGCCGTCTCTAAAATCTTTTCGGCGGGTACCATGACGCCAAGATCGATCACTTCATAGCCGTTACAGGTCAGCACCACACCCACGATGTTTTTGCCGATGTCATGAACATCACCTTTGACGGTCGCGAGCAGAAATTTCCCTTTAGTCGGCGCTTGCGAGTTGTTTTTGAGCATGTGGGGCTCTAAAACCGCCACGGCCTTTTTCATTACCCGGGCGCTTTTTACCACCTGGGGGAGGAACATTTTTCCGTCACCAAAGAGATCACCGACGATTTTCATTCCGTCCATCAACGGACCTTCAATCACTTTGATCGGCGACTTAAATAGTTCGAGGGCTTCGAGCGTGTCTTCCTCGACGAACTTATCAATGCCGTTCACCAACGAATAAGAAAGCCGTTCCGCAACTGGACCTTTACGCCAAGAAAGATCCTCGGTCTGTCCCGAACCTGAGGATTTATCTTTTTTGTGAGCCAGTGAGTACGCGATCAGTTCTTCCGTGGCTTCAGGGTCTTTATTTAGAATCACCCGCTCACAAAGATTCCTCAGATCCGGGTCAAGCTTTTCGTAAACCTGAATCATCCCGGCGTTGACGATGGCCATGTCCAGACCGTTTTTAATGGCATGATAGAGAAAAACGGTGTGCATGGCTTCACGCACATGGTTTTGTCCGCGAAAGCTGAATGAAAGGTTGGAAATTCCGCCGGAAACACTGACTCGGGGCCAACGTTTTTTAATCTCGCCAACGGCTTCAATAAAGCCTCGGGCATAATCATTGTGCTCGCTCATTCCGGTGGCGACGGCCAACACGTTGGGGTCAAAAATGATGTCTTCGGGTGCGAACTTCGCTTTTTCAGTCAGAAGTCGATAGGCACGTTCGCAAATTCGGAGCCGATCTTCCAAGGTCGTGGCCTGTCCCGTTTCATCGAAAGCCATGACCACCACGGCCGCACCATGTTTACGAATCGTACGCGCGCGCTTCAAAAACAGCTCTTCGCCGTCTTTCAGTGAAATCGAATTGACGACACATTTTCCCTGCACGCACCTAAGGCCCTTTTCAAGAATCTCCCAGCGTGAGCTGTCGATCATGATCGGAACGCGGCTGATATCCGGTTCCGACGCAACCAGATTCAAAAAGTGCTGCATGGTTTTTTCACCATCGAGCAGAGCTTCATCAAAATTGACATCGATCATGTTGGCGCCGGCCGAAACTTGCTGGCGCGCGATTTCCAAGGCCTGATCCCACTGGTCGGCCTTAACCGCTTTGGAAAAGCGCGGAGATCCAGTCACATTGGTGCGCTCACCCACCATCCAAAAGGCGGCCGATCCTTTAGAGCCCATGCGAATGGGCTCCAATCCTGAGAGCCAAAGCTTATCGACAGGCGCCGGGATTTTACGAGGAGCGTATCGCCGGACCTTTTCGGCCATCACACGGATGTGATCTGGTGTGGTGCCACAACAACCGCCCGCAATGTTGATCTGTCCCATGGCCGCCATTTCCGAAAGCACTTCGGCGAAGGATTCCGGAGTTTCGTCATATCCAGTCGGCGCAAGAGGATTGGGCAATCCAGCATTTGGGTAACAGCTCAAGTGGCATTCCGCATAGCGGGAGAGATCGGCGATCAAACCCATCATGTCCCGTCCGCCAAGGGCGCAGTTAAGACCCACGGCCAAGGGTTTCGCATGGCGAATGGAAACATAGGCGGCTTCCAGTGTTTGACCCGACAGCACGCGACCGGATTTATCGGAGACCGTAAGGCTCGCGATAACAGGAATTTTAAACCCAAGTTTTTCCTCTAAGTCCTGAATGGCAAAAAGCGCGGCTTTTAAATTTAAAGTATCAAACGTGGTTTCGGGCAAAAGGATATCGGCACCGCCTTCCACCAGCGCGGAGGCTTGCTCAAAGTAGGCGGCATGAAGCTCATCAAAGGTGATATTGCGAAATCCCGGCCGGTTTACATCCGGTGAGAGTGAGGCCGTGCGATTCGTGGGACCGATGGACCCCGCCACATAAATTTTTCGACCGGTGCGCGCGGTGAATTCGTCGGCTGTTTTGCGGGCGATTCGTGCGGATTCACGAGCAATTTCCGCTGCCACATCGGACAGACCAAATTCACTTTGGGAAATCCGGTTGGCGCTGAAGCTATTGGTTTCAATGATGTCGGCGCCTGCCTCAAGATAGGCGAGATGGACTTCCGCCACGGCTTCGGGCTGCGTGAGATTCAGTAAATCGAAATTGCCTTTGAGAAGTTGCGCGTGATTCTTGAAACGCTCACCCCGAAAATCATCCTCGCCGAACTTTTTGCTTTGAAAAAGAGTGCCCATGGCACCATCGAGAATGAGAATTTCACGTTGCAGCCGGTCTTCGAGTTCCGTCAGGGTGTGAGCATTCAACACTTTATTCCACCGCCTTTACGATGTCGGACACCATGGTGGCGTCCTGCATGACATAAAAGTGTATGTTGTGATGACCGTTATTAAGGAGATCTTCCACTTGCCGCTGACACCAGCGTTTGCCGATCTCTGCTGCATGCTCGGGACTGGCCAGGATTTCATCCACCAAGGGATCGGGTAAGTCCACATGGAACGTTTTAGGAATACTTCGCAATTGATTCACACTTCTCAGGATTTTGAGTCCTGGGATAATTGGAACCGTAATACCAATTTCCCGACATTCGTTAACGAAATTGTAGAAGTGTGAGTTATCAAAGAACATTTGGGTAATGATGTATTCGGCTCCGGCATCAACCTTGTTTTTTAAGTGCATCAGGTCGACTTTTTTATTGGCCGCTTCAAAATGCTTTTCCGGATATCCGGCCACACCGACGCAAAAGTCGAGCGGAGTGGCTTGGCTTAAGTCTTCAAGAAAGATGCCTTTCTTAAGGTCTTGGAGTTGCCGAACAAGGTCGATGGCGAACTTGTTCGTGGACTGATGTTTCATAACCGCCTTGTCGTGGTCAGGCTCGTCCCCGCGTAAGGCCAGCACGTTTTCGACGCCGAGAAAATTGAGTTCAATCAATGCGTCTTCAGTCTCTTCGCGCGTAAAGCCCAAACACAGGATATGGGCTACCGTATCGATTTTAAAGCGATTCTGAATAACCCCACAAATGCCGATGGTTCCTGGACGTTTCTTATAAATCTTTCGGCGTAAAGTTCCGTCGCGATTTTCATGAAGATGAGAGGAAGACGAATGCGAGGTCACATCGATCCAGCGCGGACGAATGGGGATCAGGCATTCAACAACCTCGATGAGATCACGGATACTCCGCCCTCTGGGGGGCGGAATAATTTCCGCCGAAAAGGCCGGCGCCTTAGCGGCTTCGATATGCTCAATGACTTTCATAAGCTGTTAAATATGAAATCCGGTGTTTTTCAACGCAACCCTTTTGTCCCTTTGACTCGCTGGGCTGGATATGGGAGTTTTTAAGGTTATATGCGTTCAAGCTACTTGCCCTTTTCTCCGCCCTGTTTGAGTGAAGCTGAAATCGAGGCCGTTGTCGATGTTTTAAAAAAGGGGGAGTGGCTTTCTTCGGGGCCCAAGGCCAAAGAATTTGAAGATAAATTTAAGAAAACCGTAGGCGCTGAAGAAGCGTTGGCGCTCAATTCCTGTACGGCGGGCCTTCATATCGCCTTAAAGGTTCATGGCGTGGGACCGGGCGATGAGGTGATCACGACGCCGATGACCTTTTGTGCCACGGCGAATGTGATCGAACACGTGGGAGCCACGACTCGGTTGGCCGATATAGATCCTGAAACATTGTTGATCGATCCAAAAGAAATCGAAAAAACGATGACTTCGAAAACAAAAGTCATTCTTCCGGTGCATTATGCGGGGCAGCCCTGTGAAATGCCTGAGATCAATGACCTGGCATCAAACCGAAAGATTAAAGTGGTCGAGGATGCGGCCCATTGCATGCCCTCGAAAATCGGTGATCGGTGGATCGGCTCCAGCGGAAATTTAACCCTGTTTTCCTTTTACGCGACAAAAAATATCACAAGCGGTGAAGGCGGCATGATGACCGGGCCGAAAGATCTTTTGGATAAGGCTCGAGTATTAGCTCTACATGGAATGACCCGATCCGCGTGGAATCGTTTCGAAAAGGGTGGCCAATGGAAGTACGACGTGGAAGAGCCGGGATTCAAATACAATCTTCCTGATATGGCGGCGGCCCTGGGGCTCGTTCAGCTTCAGCGATTAAATGAACTTTATGAGCGCCGGCTCCAATTGGTGAGGGCTTATGACGAAGCGTTCGCCGGGTCGAAATTCTTACGTACACTGAAAATCAGAAATGGTGTGCAAAGTTCTTATCACTTGTACCCCCTCTTTTTGAACTTAGACGCACTGACCATTGGGCGTGATCAATTTATCCACGAACTTTCCGAAAGAAACATTGGCGCCAGCGTTCATTACACACCGATCCACATGATGTCTTATTACGCCAAAAAGTATGGGTGGAAGCCGAATAGCTTTCCAAGGGCTCAGCAAGTTTTCGAATGCATGTTGAGTTTACCTTTGAGTTCCAAACTGACGGTGAACGACGCTAACGATGTGATTGAAGCTGTCAGCGATATTTGCAAAAAGTTTGCACGATGACCAAACGGCTGTTTGATGTGACGATTGCGTTTTTGGGCCTGCTTATCCTTTGGCCGGTCTTCGCTTTCATTGCTCTTCTTATTAAAATTGATGATTTTGGCCCTGTGTTTTTCGGCCAGGTTCGGGTGGGTCAGAATGGGCGAGACTTTAAAATGTGGAAGTTTCGAACGATGAGATCAGAAAAGGGAGCTCTCCTGACCGTTGGGAGTGATGAGCGAATCACACGTATTGGTCGTTGGCTTCGTAAATTGAAGTTGGACGAATTTCCTCAGTTATGGAACGTGTTCAAAGGAGAAATGTCACTCGTGGGGCCACGCCCTGAACTTCCGTACTTCGTTCAAAAATATACACCTGAACAGCGGAAGGTATTAGAACTTAAACCGGGAATCACTGATCCGGCATCCTTCGTGTTTTTTGATGAGTCCGCGCTTTTGGCACGGTCCTCGTCACCTGAAGACTTTTACATTGGGCGTATTATGCCGGAAAAGATCCGGATCAATCGAGAATATGCGGAGCAAAGATCCTTATGGTCTGATTTGTTTATGATACTCGCGACACTCCTACGCATTGTTGGGATCAAGATCAATGTGCCTTTGATATTGGACATGAAACCACCAGGGGATCTTTTTTCCCTATGACGGCGTTTGTTTCGGTCTTGTTGTTACTACACGTTTTGGCACTCCATACATCCATTGCAGCGATGGAGGTGATTTCATGGTTAACTTTAGCGGTAACTGTTGTACACAAGGTTAAGATTCGTGAGAGATTTGAGTTTCCCCTTGGCTCCTGGTTTTTAGCACTATCGCTCATTGTGCTGTTAAGC
The DNA here is from genome assembly GCA_041690295.1 of Bdellovibrionales bacterium. Lineage (GTDB taxonomy): Bacteria > Bdellovibrionota > Bdellovibrionia > Bdellovibrionales > UBA1609 > JALHOQ01. The sequence continues at coordinate 89,088 of JAWLHR010000012.1, read as the reverse complement.
CTTGTTATAAATCCGTCACTCAAGCCTTTGATGGATCAATTTGGATTCATGCGATTTGTTCTCGTTCTCTACGGGCTATATTGGGCTTTGGGATTAGCCTGGTCCAAGAAGTTCGAGCAAAATTTGTTAACGATTTGGTGCGTGGTACTTGCGCTTACCAGTCTTTATGCCATTTTACAGTTTTTTACGGGTGTTGATTTTATCCGGGCGAGCAAAGGTGTGGTGAATCCCCAGGAGGGTGGCTTTTTTAAAACCACTGGCTTTTTTTCCATGTCATTGACGTTCGCATATGTAATCGGTCAATCCACATTCGCGGCCGCTTTGGCGGGATTTAGAGGCATAGGTAAGAAAATTGCCGTTGTAATCCTTGTGCTGGGAGGCCTCGCTACGGTTTCGGCCATGTCGCGTGGAGCATGGATTTCACTATTCATTTGCGGTGGAATCTATTTTTTATTTAACCATCGCGGTTGGCTGATCCCTTATATCCTTGGAGTGGCCGTTTTTGTATACGGTCTAATGAATCTCAATCCTGCTGTGGCCACCAAAGTCGGGCGCATGGCCACTTTGGAAATGGACCACAGTAGCGCGGTCCGCACCCACCTTTGGCGCTCGTATGGACATATTGTGATGGACAAACCGTTTCTCGGAGCTGGTCTTTTTCAAGGTGATCGTCTTCTGCCGGACTATTATCAACGTCTTGGGATTGATGAGAAATTCACCTCTCATGCCCATAATGTGATTTTACAATGGGCCGCGGGGGCTGGGGTTTTCGCGGCAATAATTTATATTTTAATTTCATTTTATTTTATGCGTGCCGCTTGGCGGATTAGGGATAAATCAGCTTGGGGTTGGCCGTTATTGCTCGCTCAAGGCTACGTTCATCTTGGGGGTCTGACCGAAGCTAATTTCTTTGACGGAGAAGTGAATCATTTTGTTGTGTTTATTTGGGCTCTTGTTTTGGTGAACAGTCGAGGACGTCGATGAACGAAGTCGAATTAATTAAAGAACGCTATCAGCGGCGGAAAGAGAAGGGCTTGGATCGTCTTTACCCGCGGTTTTCATTATTCCAACATTACTCAAGGCTTGATCGGGAATACTATTTTGATCATTTTTTGCATAAACGGTTTTCTGATTTGACGAAGGTTCGATTTCTGGAAGTGGGAGCGGGAGAAGGTGCGAATCTGCCAGGATTTCTGCGGTCGGGAATTCGCCGCTCGAATCTTTTTGCCAATGAGCTTCTCGAAGATCGCAGTGATCGTCTGAAAGAGTTGCTTCCTAGCGAAAATGTTCATCACGGAGATGCGCGTGAGATTCCATGGGACGGTTTTGATGTCATATTTCAGTCGATGCTTTTCAGTTCGGTTCTTGATTTCAAATTTCGCGCTGAATTGGCGAAGATACTTTGGCGCAAGCTAAAGCCGGGCGGTCTATTTTTGTGGTATGATCTGGCTTACGACAACCCACGTAATCCTGACGTAAGAGGCATCGGAAAGGCTGAAATTCGGGCGCTTTTTCCTGAAGGATATTGCGAAATTCGCCGCTGCACTATTTTTCCGCCGCTTGGACGGCGGATTGGCCACTTATATCCGTATCTGAATTTTCCATTCTTGCGCGGTCACTTGGCAGCTGCGATTGGCCGTCCTTAATCCAAATCTCCCATGGACATTTGACTGTCATTGCTTTTGTCCAGACTTGCCCATTTGTGTCCTGGGCGATTTCATTTTTTAACGATGAATAAAATATTCGTACTTTTTGCCACTCCGGCACATCGACTTTCACTCCATGGGCGGGCTCGCCTGAGGTCAAAAATCGGCCCGCATAGTCCGTGTTGATCACCAGTGCGTCCGCTTGTTCCGCTCTCACGCGATCCCAGTGATTACTCCAGCTGGCTTTAATTTGATCTCTGCCTCGTCCACGGTCATAAGGCACATAGGGATCGACAACGACGATTTTTCCTTCATCGGCCATTTTGTGAACTTCAGTATAGATCTTATGGGCCTCCTCACGACAAATGAGCGTTGGGGTCATTTCCCTCTCCATGGTAAGAGGCACAAATCCGAAACTTAAAAAAGTAAAAAGAGAAATACCCGCCAAAACCAGATTTTGGAATTTCTCAGCCCGAAGGAAGTAGGGTCCTCGGACGGTTTGAGCGGCCAAGGCAAGTATCATTGCAACTATTGGAAAAAGATAATAATCGGTTTGATATTCGGAGTTCTGCTTCAGCAGAACGATGAGGGGGATTAGGATCACGGCAGCCAATCGGATCGTTTCGTGCCGATTGGCGGGCTTTTTTGTAACCAGGGCGATTGAGAGTACGAGGATCCCAACCCATAAGAGTTGGGAACCGAGTTCCGAAATCCACTTCGACACAGACGCAGCTGTGGCGGGGAGGCTGTATTGACTCTGGTTGATCAGAAATCGAATCGAACGCGGAAAATTAAAACTTTGGGGAAAGCCCAGAGCCAGGTAGCTTGGCAACATCCAAAGATAAAAGCGTACGGTCTTGTGGAAAGTATCCTTTCGAATGGGCGGCATCCATAAGAACATTAAAGCCGGAAGAAATATTACGAAGGAGAGTTTGACCATTCCGGCCGCGCCCCACAATAGCGCGGCCAGCTTAAACGCGAGCTCGTTTTCTTTCTCCGTAATGGCCTTAGCTGTCGCCAGAAACGCCGCAAGAACAACCAGTGCGAAAAAATGATCAGGATGGGCGCGAAAAACAAAACTAGCCCAAACTGGATGGCTCAGGAAGAGTGCGGTAACGACCATCGAAAACGCCAGGCGCCCGGCCAAATTCCCGATCAACAACGAGGAAAGTAAAAAGGCCATTCCGTAGATGGAAACAAGCGACAAAGTCATGGCCGCCAAGTGATGGGCCATTTCATTTTTTTCGACGGCTGATCCATCACGAGCGAACTCTCGTCCTACAAAGAATGCAAAAGTATGAATGACCCGATAATAAAACGGGCCATAGGCCGACTCGCCGTTGTCCTTATACCACCGGGTTTTCGCGGCCGTGCCCACAATGTGGGACGCGTCAGCGTCACGAGAAGATAGGATCGAGCGGGGGTCGATATTCTCGCTGAAAACAGAAACATACCCCGCAAACTGAAAGAGCAGCATGAGGCCCAAAATAAGATTGAGACCTCGTTGCCAGTTGCGCTTAAAAAAGCTCTTTAGTTCAAACAACGGTTGATTCCCATTTCGTGGCTTTGATTTTTAATGCGGGATGACTGACCAAAAGATGCCATACGACCGCGCAAAGTCCTTCGGTATGAGGGGTGATGTGGTCATTAAAAAGCGGTGGGATGACGACACAGGCGGTCGCGGTTTGTTTGGTAAATCCGCCGTCTTTGCCGACAATTCCGTAAACAGCGGCTTTGCGTTCCTTGGCGAATTCCAACGCTCGCACCAGGTTAACTGAAATATTTTTCTCGCGATTTCCGCCGCCGACGGAAAATACCAAAACCGCGTCCAGCTCGTTGAGCCGTGAAACTTTAAGCCACTCAACAAAGGATGTGTCCCAGCCCTCGTCATTCACCCGGGCGGTGAGTTCAGAAACATTATCCGTGGGGGTGTAAGCCTCGATGCCACAGATTTTTCTAAAGTCGTTGACCGCATGACTGGCGTGGCCGGCCGATCCACCGACACCCAAGATAAAAAGACGGCCACCGATGTCCCGGAGTTTCGCCAAGCCGTTAGCCATGGCTTCGATCTCTCCAACCGGAAGCGACTTGATCACTTCCATGCTTTCATTCAAGAATTTCTCGGTAAAACTCATAGGTACTCCTCACGCCTTTCGCATAACCAGTCAGAAAATGCCTTTAAATTGGCAAAGATTTTGGGGTGTAAATTTCGCTCTTCAAGACACTTGCAATGGTCACAGCGTTTCGGACCTAAATAGGCGGTGTTCAGCTCAAGCCGTGTTCCCGCTTCGATATCCGTAACACCGTCTCCCACCATCCAAGATTTCCGGCGTTGCTCTAGCGAAACGTCTTTTAATGCGTCTTCTAAAAGGCCAGTCGCCGGCTTTCGGCAGCGGCAATGGTCTTCCGCGCGATGAAAGCAGATATGCGAAGAAGAAATTTTTCCCCCGGCGGATTCGATGGCCTCAAGAATTGAGGCGTGAACGTCGTCAAGATTGGCCTTCGTTGTCGTACCCTTGGCTGCTGCCGGCTGGTTGGTAGCGATCGCGATCTTAAATCCAGCCTTTGTCAGGTTGCGAATAGCTTCCAGCGATCCCGGTATAAGCTCGACTTGCGAGGGGTGAAGGGGTGAATTGACAGTCCCTTGTTCGGGATCAATCACCAAACGATTGATGACCCCGTCGCGATCGAGAATAATCAAAGCGTAAACCCCGATTTAACCGCGTCGTCGCGGAACATTTTAACCGTTTCAAGTGAGTACTGTTCCAGATCTTTTCCCATCAAGGGCAGTTTGGACAGCAATGACGGCGGAACCGTGATGATATGGGTTCCCGTCTGATCGGCTTGGTAAATGTTCAAAACCTCGCGAGGAGAGGCCCAGAGAATTCGCGCTCCGGGAACGTCTTTATAAAGGTCGACGGCATCGCGCATAATAGGCATGGGATCAAGTCCCGTATCCGCGATCCGACCGGCAAATATGGAGACGATCACCTTGTGCTGAGGTTTTACGATCTCCCGAAGACCTCGAATCTGGGATTCAGTCAAAATCGCCGTCACGTTCACCATCAAACCACGATCAAGCAATCGATCGATCAATGGCAGGCTCGATTCGCCTCGTGTGTTAGTGATTGGGATTTTCACGTTGGCATTTGGGCCCAGACTTGCGATTTTTAGAGCCTGCTCTTCCATTTCATTGAATTCATCAGAAAAAACTTCGAACGATACGGGGAGGTCCGTGATGGATTGTAGAACTTCACGCGCGAAATTTTCGTAATCCCGAATTCCCGCCTTTGCCATGAGCGTGGGATTGGTAGTGAAACCTTTGACCCAACCTTGTTTATAGCACTGAATCATTTCTTTAAGGTCAGCGCCATCGGCGAATAGCTCCACTTTCAAACGCGACGTAAATTCTTTCACGGGGTACTCCTTAGATTGGGCGCTAAGCTAACAATGGCCCGAATTCAGGTCAAATGACACTTAGCGAAAGCAGTGAATTCCTCAAGGCCCTGGGGAGAGCCGATTTCATAAAAACGTTCAAAGACTTCGTATCCCGCCAACTGGCCTTCTTGGCTCAGATGCTCAAAGAGCGTAGCCAGGTCCGCTTTTTCGCCCGGCTGAAACCTATCTTCTATAAGGTGCCGCTTTATGACGCTGAGGCCATAATCGATATAGATAAGTGGTTTTGAATAAGTCTTAGTCTTGCTATAGAACTCAACCTGGCCATCTTCAAAATGGCAGTTGCTTCGGTCGAACCGACCATTGTTCTTAAAAACAGTCATCAGGGCCGGTTGATTTTGATTTTGAAAATGTTTAAACACCTGGCTCACGTTGAGCGGCAAATAAGAGTCGCCATAAACTAAAACAAACGCCTCATGAAGTCGGCCTTGGTCGAAAGCATGCCTTAGTGCCCCGCCGGTGCCGAGGAGTTCTTTTCCCTCATAAACGAAATCAACCGTCAGTTCCGGGATCGGATTAGACTTCACGAACGCTTCGATTTGTTCGCCAAGATGGCCAATGGAAAACGTCAGATGTGTGACTCCGCTACGGGCCAGCCATTCCATTTGATATTGGAGGAAGGGCTTTCCCAGGATAGGGATGAGAGCTTTAGGGCGATGGCGAGTGAGCGGGCCCATTCGCGTACCGAGACCGCCGGCCAGAACCACGCACTGAAGCATCAGTCAAAACCCACTTTTTTATCGAGGATGTATTTCGGTCGTTCTTTGACTTCATCATAAATACGACCGATGTATTCCCCTAAAATGCCTATGCTCATCAACTGTACGCCGCCAAGAAATAAAACCAGAATCACAATTGTGGGATTGCCCAGCGGGAAGGGAACTCCGCGAAGTTTGGCGAGAAAGTAAATAATTGCCATTAAAAACGCACCGAACGCGACGATAAAGCCGAAGGTGGAGGAAAGCTTTAATAGGAAATTTGAAAAGCAAACCACACCGTTCATGCCGATGACGAGAGAGCCGAACCAACGGTTATAATTACCTTTTCCTGAAAATCGAGCGGGACGCTCAAATTGCACAGCGGTTTGATTAAAACCAACCAACGCCACGAGTCCTCGTAAAAAGCCGTGGGACTCTTTGAGTGAGACCACATGATCAACCACCCTTCGAGACATCAGCCGAAAATCGCCCGTATTCGGCGGAATATCCACATCGCTAATCCGATTGATGAATTTATAACCCAACCAAGAGACCAAGCGCTTCATCAGAGTCTCGCCTTTACGACTCAGTCTTTGGGCGTAAACCACGTCGTAGCCTTGCTTGTATTTATCAAGCATCTCCAAGATGAGTTCAGGTGGATCTTGTAAGTCGACGTCCATGACAACTACGGCGTCGCCTTTAGAATGTTCCATGCCGGCAATTGTGGCCATGGGTTGTCCGACGCGTTTAGAGAATTTAAGGTAACGAACTCTTGGGTCCGACGAATTGGCTTTCTCCAACACCAATTCCGTATCATCAGGCGAGGGATCCATGGCAAAGATCACTTCAAATTTCGAGGTGACCGGTTCAATGATCGGTACCAGTCGTCGTAAAAATTCCTCGATGTTACGTGCTTCCTTATATACGGGCACTACAACAGATAAATACATGGATGAGGACTCTAATCTCGAGAACCACCGCCTGTCATGAGCGAGTAATAACGCTAAGCGAAATTGACACTCATTAGGTCCCTCCTTACCATGCCCAAACTTGGAGTTTGAAATGAGATATTTAGTGACGGGCGGCGCGGGTTTTATAGGTAGCCATCTGGTTGATGCTTTACTGCAGGAAGGCCATGATGTTCGTGTTCTCGATAATCTCTCCACGGGTTTTGAAGAGAACCTGCGACAAGCGCAATCGAATCCTCGGTTCGAATTCATCAAATGCGATCTTTTTACGGAAGGTGAGTCGATTATCCCCCATTTTAAAGGTGTGGACTGTGTCCTTCATATGTCTGCCAATGCGGATGTGCGATTCGGAACTCAGCATCCTCGCCGAGATCTTGAGCAAAACACCATTGTGACCTGGCAGGTGCTTGAAGCGTGTCGTTTAAATGGGGTCAAAAAAATCGCATTTGCCTCCACGGGCTCCATTTATGGCGAGCCCGAAATTTTTCCGACTCCAGAAACAGCACCATTTCCCATTCAAACTTCACTTTATGGAGCATCGAAGCTTGCCGCCGAAGGCATGATTTCGGCTTACTCCCATGGTTTTGGGATCCAGTCGTATATCTTCCGATTTGTTTCCTGCCTCGGCCCTCGTTACTCCCATGGTCATGTGATTGATTTTGTGAAACAGCTTCGTAAGCATCCCGAATATCTGGATGTTCTAGGCGACGGATATCAAAGAAAATCCTATATGCATGTTCATGACTGCGTGGCTGGCGTTTTGACGGGAATTCAGAACGGGCGTGAAGCGGTGAACATTTTTAATTTGGGTCTGGATGCATCTTGTACCGTGCGTGATTCCATTGGCTGGATTTGTGAGACCCTGGAGCTTATGCCGGAGTTACGGTTCGCGGGTGGAAAACGTGGGTGGGTTGGAGATTCACCGCATATCCATCTTGATATCAAAAAAATCACGGAGCACGGCTATAGGCCCCGCTATGACATTTCGGAGAGCGTAAAAGATACCGTCAAATATTTATTGTCGAATGAGTGGTTGCTCGAATGAACGTCGCTATCATTGGTTGCGGATTGATAGGAAAAAAACGGGCTAAGGCTTTAGGGGATAGCCAGCTGGTCGCCATTTGTGATCAGGACCGAAAGCGCGCGGAAACATTGAATTCGGAGGCCCACACTACGGCGCAAATTTATGAAGATTGGCGCCAGGCTCTAAATCATCCGGGATTGAACGCGGTGATCGTGGCCACGCCCCATCACCTGCTCCCAACCATTACGAAAGCGGCGATCGAGTGTGGCCTTGCTGTTCTAGTGGAGAAACCGGCAGCGCGAAATCCAGGAGAATTAAAATCGGTACTTGATCTTGCGGAACAGAAGAGAGCCATTGTGCGTGTGGGATTCAACCATCGTTACCATCCGGCATTTAGAAAGATTCGTGAGCTACAGAAAACGGAAGAGTTTGGACCTTTAATGTTTATTCGCGGGCGCTATGGACATGGTGGGCGATTGGGCATGGAGAATGAGTGGCGGGCGAAACCGGAACTCTCCGGCGGCGGGGAGTTGATTGATCAGGGCGTTCATATGATCGATCTCTCCCGACAATTCTTAGGGGAAATAGATAAGGTACAAGGTTGGTCGCACCGTTATTTCTGGGATATGCCGGTTGAGGATAACGGTTTTCTGCTATTACGTAACAAAGAGGACCAGGCCGCATTCTTACAGGTGAGCTGTACGGAGTGGAAGAACATGTTCAGCTTCGAAATTTACTTTAAAAAAGCGAAGTTGGATGTGAGTGGACTTGGTGGCAGCTATGGCGTTGAGCGATTGACCTACCATAAAATGTTACCGCAGATGGGACCGCCTGAATCTCAAACATGGGAGTATCCGGGGCCGGATGATTCCTGGGCTTTTGAGTGGGCGGAGTTTCAAAAGGATGTTCAGTTACAACGGAAGCCCGAAGCGTCGTTAAGTGACGCCTATGAGGCGATGCGGGTGGTTTATGAAACCTATCGCCAATCCGGTCAGGAGGTTCCATGTTAATCGTAAAAGCACCTTTACGAATTTCCATCGGTGGTGGTGGTACGGACCTGCCTTCCTATTATTCACAGTTCGGCGCGACTTTCATAAGTGCCGCCATCAATAAGTACATTTACATTTCGCTACATAAGATTTTCGTGCCCGATTTCATCATCAAATACTCGGAAATGGAGCGCGTTCTAAAAATTGACGAAATTAAACATCCACTGGTTCGCGAATGCTTGCGCGAAGTGGACATCGGCAACGGAATTGAAATTTCAAGTTTCGCGGACATTCCGGCGGGAACTGGACTGGGATCTTCAGGTACATTCACCGTGGCCTTATTGAAGGCGCTTTATACCTATTCCGGAGTCAGACACGATGCTATGAGTCTGGCGGAAAAAGCCTGTGAGATAGAAATTAACCGGTTAAATTCTCCGGTCGGAAAACAGGATCAGTACATTTCAGCGGTGGGCGGATTAACCCGTTTTACGATTTCCATGGACGGAAAGGTCAGTGCTGAACCCATGCAAATGGCGGAGGCGGATCGCATTGATCTGGAAGAGCACCTTCTTTTGTTTTTCACCGGCTACTCACGAAGCGCATCCAACATTTTACAGGAACAGGATTCGGCCACTAAGAAAGATGATTCCAAAATGATCGACAATCTCCATTTCACCAAAGAATTGGGAATCGAGATTGGAAAGGCGCTTGAAACCGGCCGGATTGATGAGTTCGGCCGGTTAATGAACGTTCATTGGGAACATAAACGAACACGCTCGAAATCCATGAGCAACGGAAAAATTGACGAGTGGTACGATTTGGCCATGAAAAACGGTGCCCTTGGCGGAAAGCTTATTGGCGCCGGTGGAGGCGGATTTTTGATGTTTCTGGCTGACGATAAACGTCGATTGCGAAAAACAATGCGCGAAGCTGGTCTTGTTGACGTGCCCTTTAATTTTGATCGCCTAGGCGCGCAGGTGGTGCTTCGTGACTGAGTTTCAGCTGGCGGTGATCGGGGACTGGCATTTGGCTTTTTGTACGGCCGTGAGTTTCAGTAAAGGTGAGGTCCGTACTGTTTTGAAACTGCGGAGAGGGTCGGAACTTCAACCGGGGCTTCCGCCGTGCCCGATCGTTGAACCTGGGTTTGAGGAACTCAATGAGCTTGGGTCGAACAGAGAATTATTATTTCACACTGGGGATTGGACGGGTTGGCGAGCGCCAGTTTGGTGGCTTGCCGCCGACACACCGGTGGACGATCAGGATCGGCCAAACACGCAAGTACTCTTTGAAATATTGGATGAGGGATTTACCACAGGCGAAAGGCCTGAGATTTTAGCGGTGAGCAGTCAGGTTCCGCTGGGGTTTTGTCGTGAACTCAATCAACGTTACGGGACACCGGTGGTGTACATTCCTGAGAATTTAAGACTTGGTCAGGGCATTGAAACATTTTTTCGTGCCGATCGGACGGTCATTGGGGCTGATGAACCCGCATACGGTGATCGAATTCAGGCTCTGATGGGACGATTTGAGACGCAGTTTTATAGAACAAACCTGGCGACGGCGGAAATGGTGAAACATGCGACAAACACGTTCTTGGCGATGAGCATATCTTTCGCCAATGAAGTCGCGAGAATCGGCGAGAAATTCGGAGTGGATCATGGATTTGTCGCTGAGGCTCTTAAGGCGGATAAACGGATTGGTCCCTTGGCTTACGTGAAGCCAGGCCTCGGATTTGCCGGTGGCACCTTACCTCGGGATTTGAGGGTGATTCAAAAACTTGGCCAACAGCTGGATGTCCCTACACCGCTGGTTAACGCCGTCCTTATGGTTAACGAAAATGTTGATGACGTCATTGTAAGTAAAATCCTGGATTTAAATTTATCGCCGAGAAAGGTTCTTCTCGCCGGATACAGTTACAAGCCGGATGTGGATACAGTAAGACGATCTCCGGCCGAGCGACTAGCGCGACGATTAAAGGCGCACGATTTTGAAGTTTATGGGTTTGATCCCGTCATGAATGGTAAGCCGCTTGAAGGGCTCACCGAGTGTTTGCAACATTGCGCGAGCCTTAGAGAGGTGCCGCATGATTGTCGGCTATATGTTATCGTGACGGCCCGGCCGCAGTTTAAAGATTTAAAATGGAATGAGAACGGTTCCATGGCCAAAGTTGTAAATCTACAATCCGATCTTTGGGGGACAACGTGGAATTAAAGAATAAGGTTATTGCGATTACGGGTGGTGGTCGGGGAATCGGGCTTGCCATCGCTGAACACCTTTCGAAAATGGGTGCTCGTGTCGCCATAGGAGCACGCACTATCTCGGATTTGGATCGAGCTTTAGCATCGATCAATGCCCAAGGGAACGGTCCTCATCTTGCTTTGACTTGTGATGTGCGAAGTTTGGAGTCGGTCAAAAATTTCGCGGACTCAGTGGAGTCCGAATTGGGTGCCATTCATGGGTTAGTAGCGGCGGCTGGCGTCTATGGAGAAATTGGTCCTTTTTTAGAGAGTGACATTGAAAAATGGATGGACGCTCTAGACATTAATCTTACGGGAGTGGTTCGAACGGTCCATGTTTTTGCTAGGAAGATGGCTCAGGCGGGGGGCGGCCGAATCGTCCTATTCTCGGGCGGCGGGCAAGCCACGATGCCGAACTTTGCTCCCTATGTGACCGCCAAAGGCGGAATCTGGCGTTTCACCGAAACCGTCGCGGCGGAACTTTCGGAGCATGGGATTTTCATGAACTCCATTGCGCCGGGAGCGGTGAACACTAAATTTTTGGATGACTTGCTTACGGCTGGTCCTGAAAAAGTGGGGCGCGCCTTTTACGAGAAAAGTCTTAAGCAGCGGGAGCAAGGCGGGGAATCGCCGGAAAAAGCAGCGAAACTCGTGGAATACCTTATGTCATCCAGATCCGAGGGTTTGTTCGGCCGTTGCTTAAGTGCTGTGTGGGATGATTACGAAAATCTCACTGGTTTACCAGAGATCAGTCGTTCAGATCTTTTTGCCTATCGCCGGGTCGTACGAAAAGACGGTGGTACGAGGCCCTAGCGTTTTTGCAGATGGATCAGTACGGAGGTCCCGATCGGCTCCGGTAAAAGTCTTTGGAATTGGCAGGCTGTTCTGAATACCCGCTGTTTCCATTTATTTGCCGTGACCTCGCCGATAGGATAGGGCTTTTGCATCCACTTCGAAAAAATCAAGGTTACCGGAATGAAAAGGGACCCGTAGTAACGGGCATTTAAAATCTCGAAACTTGGCTTAAACAAATCCATGAGTCGGGTTCGCGTGTAGCGACGGTAATGCCCGAGTTGAACGTCATGATAACCAAATAACCATTGGTAAGCGGGTACGCTGATCACCGCTTGACCGCCTGGTCTGATGAGCTTCGCCACACAATCCACGGCATAGGCTTCGTCTTCGATATGTTCGAGCACGTCATGCATGACCAAGACATCAAAAGGTCCATGTTCTTCCGCGAATTTCTCAAGCCCGTAGTTTTCGACTCGAATCCGGTCAGATGTTTTGGCGGACTCATAGGCCAACGCGAAGGCTTTTGGTTCTGGTTCACAGGCAACGACATTGACCTCGAAGGCCGCCAATCTGTGGTTATATTCTCCACCCCCACATCCCACGTTGGCCACAGTTAATCGACCGGCCGCCAGGAATGGGGCGAGCCACGTGGAGGTGATGTCATATTTCGCATTGGCGTACTCGTCGCGACTGCGAAATTGATGGTCTGCGGTTTTATACTCCAGGTTTTGCATCTTTTATAAGTGTCTATCGTGGGAGCGCGGTTAAAAGCAAGAAGAGCGCGTCTCAAATCGAGACGACCGGTTCAAAAATGTAAGTCGAGTTTATCGTTGCTTGAAGGCATTCTGAGATTGAGCACAGGGGGATGAGCCATGAACAAAGCAACGATCCTTACGATGATTGGAACGGCATTCATCATGAGCGCGTGCAGCAAAGCGCAGTTTCGGACCAATCGGTCCCAGGTTTTGGCGTCTTCATCGGTTTTCGGTGACAACGCCTCGGGGCAGATTTACCAGGAAGGCGGTGGCTCGAATGCCAATGGCCAAATTAATCAAGGCCAAAACCCGCTATTAGGACTTCCTGGTGCCGGTGCGATTACCAATGGCCAAGTCCCTAACTTTCCTAATCTCAATGTCCCTGGTCTCAATTTGAATATCGATATCAATCAAATCATCGAAGACAGTAAGTACGTTCAAGTTGAAAATAATCGCATCCGGATCGTCAGAACCTGCTCGGATGCGCAAACGATTCGGAGAAATATTTCACCGGTGATCACCTCAATCACATTTCTCCTTTCGCTCACTCAGGACGGCGTCAAAGTTTGCCAAAGCTCGGATTCGGCCAAGATTCGCTCCATGATCAATGCTGGTACTTTCGATATTCCCAGCCTTTGCGGAAAGTCGCTCTCCGGTAAAATGATTCTGTCAATTCTCAATGAAAAAGGACAGGAGCTCGCGGGAGGAAAAAGCGTCCTTTACGCGGACAATGGCTCCGGATTGGCGACCGATTCGAGCGTTTATGAGAATTGTGACAATCGATCTTCTCCCTTGTTCGTCGACTTACGACGTGATTCAACCGTCGGGTTCCAGTTGACCGCTCCCGAGAACGGCGTTTTGTTCGACATCCAGGGATTGAATGCGAAGCCGGTACCTTATACTAAAAAACGAATCAGCTGGTTCAAAGACTCAAGCATGGCCATGTTGGCTCTGCCGAATGCTCGTGGCCAGGTCCATGGCATTAACGAACTCTTTGGTGATAACACGCTTGGTCCCGACGGAAAGTTCGCACCCCATGGCTTCGCGGCACTCGCCAAGCACGACGAGAACATGGATGGTGTCATCGACGCTCAGGACTCCGTTTATCGCAAACTGAGCTTGTGGATCGACCATGACTTGAACGGTATCGCTGGCCCTGGAGAATTGGTGTCCCTCTCCTACATGGGCATCGAATCCCTGGAGCTCGAGTATGATGCCAACTATCGTGAGATCGACCGGTACGGCAACGAAGTGAGATACAAGTCGGTCGTTAACTTCACCAACGGTGAAGCCAAATTGATGTATGATCTTTGGTTCTTAATAGCAGACTAAAAACCCACCCAAACCCACATGAGCGCGGCGGGCCCCACCCGCCGCGTTTTTTTTTATGAGAATCGATAACTCGTGAAATTGTTTTGGCCGTAGCGGGTGGCGTGGCCGGATTCGATGGCCCAGCGAAGAAAGCGGGTGGCGGAGGAGCGGCTGAGGCCGAGATGCTTGCGCAAATCTTGACTCGTGAATTCGCTCGCACCCCGAAGCTCGGATTTCAGCCGGGCGATCAGGGGTGACCAGCGATCAACGGCGGTGGAATTTGAAATCTTGAAAGCAACGGGGCCTTCAACGGCCAGTGCATACTGTCCTTCTTGAGCCTGAATTCGAGCGGGAATCTCGTTTTGAGCCAACCAATCGCGGGTGCGATGAAGCAATTGGTGAACCCGATTGGGCGAGGAAAACACATTGAAATGCTCATCGGGAAAAAGCTCGGCGAACAGGCCGCCGATGCGAAGCGGGCGATAAAGATCACGAGTCAAAGCGGATAGGACTTTATGGACCAGATGTCCCGGCTTCGAAAAGCTATTTCCCGAAAAGGTTCCCGTTTCCGTGTCAAAGACAGGTCCGCGAGGATCTCCGAATAAGTACTCATCAGCTAAAGGTCGGCGCCCAATGCTTCGCTCAATCCGGGCTTTGTAGTCGGCAAACGGAGTTCCAAAATAGAGTTTTGCTAGGAGTTCTTCCGAAGTTTGGATTTTTAGTTCAACAAGATCCGCTTCGCGCAAAGTCTCCCATTCACGCATATCGCGGGCCTTCTGGCGAAGCCGGTTCAGCGGCTCAATTTGATGCGTTTCCAGAGCTTCCACCACGAGCTGCCATTTGCGCACAAAGAACCGGTCGGTGGTTTGGTCATTGGCGAAAATTTCAGCCGCTTCATTGAGTGCGGCTTTGGCTTGATCGAGTTTCCTCAGCGAAATCTGTAACTGCGCCAGGAGCTCGAGGCTGTTGGCCACGAGTCGCATATACCCCTGGGCTTTCCCGGTGCGTTTTATCTCCGCAAGGAGTTCCCGCGATTCCTGGGCGCGGGATTCAGCCACGAACGCCGCGGCCAGATTCACCTGTCCCACCAACCGTTGATAAGGGTCCTCGATCAGCTGAATAAACTTTTGGAGGTCGGGAATTGAAGAGCCGTAATTCCAGGACTTAAAATGGCAAAACGCCCGGTAAAGCAAAATTTCAGGAGCCTTGGTGGAGTCCAGGTCCTTCAAAAATCCAAGGGCTTCACGAACGGCGCCGGATCTTTCAAGCAAAACGGCGTATTCAGCCTTCTCCATGTCGCTTGCAGGAGCCTGAATTCCTTTGAGCTCAGGATAAAGGATAGGCGTTAGAATTCGTAATCCCTGATTGAGAAGGCCGGCGCGACGGCACAAATTGGCGAGGCTCAGTCGATAGGAGCGTGGAATCTCATTGATCCGCAAGTGGCTCAAAAGCTCGGCGGCCAAGCGACCTTGGCCGGAGCGAAGCGCCGATTCGCAATTTTCGATTAACTTATCGTACTGCACCGATACACACCATTTCGGTGATGTTTCGAACGATCGTTCCGTCGTTGTAAATGAAGGAACCACTGACCAATGTCGGCATGATCGTCAGTTGATGGCCTAAGCCATTGGCGCCGATCTGTCCGAAGGTGAGTGGGTTATCATTAACTTTCGAGGTGGCGAATTCCAAGGAGATCGGCTGACCGATGAGGATCGGTGTTTCTTGGAAGCGAATCGTGTAATTGCCGTCAGTTTCGATCACGCTGATGCGGGTGATTCCGGTTTCAAAACCCGTGCATTCATATCCAATGGCGGTCTGGGGGAGCGGAGGCGAAGGAGGAGGTGTCGAGCCGTTGGTGGGTGGAATATCTTCGACCGTATCCGCATTGGAGAGCACTTCATTATTGAAGACCAAATAGTCATATGAATTTCCAGGCTCATCACTGTAATAGTGGACGACGCTGGAGAGATCGACGGGCTCCGGAAGAATCGGTGCGCAAAGTTTGCGATCAAAATAACCAATCGTCTCGGATTGAGTCACCAAACGGGTCTTGATGTTGGAGCCGTCGGGGCAGGTTTCACCGTCGGGCAAAATGGACACATAAACCTTTCCGCCATAACCGGTGCCGTTACCTGAGTTTAATAAACCACCTTCTTTATGTGATGAGGTGTTCGAAGTCGTGTTGACTCGACTGGGAGCGCAGTTCTGGAAGAACCCAAGTGTGACGAAAACCGCGATGATCAACCATAAGTTGTGTTTGATTTTGAACATCTCTTACCCCTTGATTCACCCAGTCCCAATATATTGATAAAGCAAGCCGTGGGCCCGTTGGTAATCAGTCAGGTTGATGCCGGCGCAAAGAAGTTCGACGGCTGCCTATCTGAAAAACAGTTTGTCTCTAAATGAGATTTAGAAATCGAGCCGGAACTGTCCGGCGCCGCCTTCCCAGGTTTCTCCGCTTCCGAAGCGGTCAAGATCGAAGGTGAAAAGAAACGCCAGTTCTCCGGCCTTCGAGAACTTCAACGAGGATTTTAAGTTAAGTCTGTGCTCGAGCGCGCGATCATCCGACTTCAAAGTGGAATCCCGGTCGAAGACGGTGGCGTCATAACCAACGGACCAAGTGGAAATGCCGAAGTTTTTACTTCGGGTGGGAAACTCGAACCAGAAGTAAGGCAAAACCGCACGATGAATCTCCTGGTGCTGATTGATGCGGTTTTCGCGGTAAGTGAAGGTGAATCCTGGGCGGAACATATGGGGTCCGATTCGCGAGCCGTATTCCGCTTGTAGGATGGAGCGATGGCGCAGCCGAACAAGTGTATTTACGTGATCGTCATGAAAAGCGCGATCCGCGAAGATCCGGTAGCCCAATGTGTGTCCGTTTTTTCGAGTTTTGAACCCACTGAGGTAAAGTGACTGATAACTCAGCGAGGTGACAGGGACACCGTTTTGCGTGCGAATGGATTTCGGCTCAATATGATACTCGAAGCGGCGAAAGTCCGAAGGGCCGGCCTCGGACGATAGGTCGGTTGAAGTGAGCGTCCATGCTTGCGGGGCCTGACCCCATTCGTCGGTATCAAGGTTTCGGATGTTTCGCTGAAAATCGCCCCAGATTCCGGTGATCTGAATTTCTCTTTCATCGGAGGGTCGAAACGCCACCGCGAATCCCACATCATCCTCGGATTTATATAAAGAAGGTTGGCCAAGGACTGAAAGAAACCAGCGCTCACTTAGTCGAAAGCGAAGTTCAAGAGGCATGGCGATGCGATCCTCTTCAAAATCCCGCTCCTGCAGCCAATGAAGGCGAAACTCGACAGATTCGCTAAGCCCATGGTGAAGTTTAAGCCGTTGATAATAGAGGAACTGTTTGCTCGAAATGCTTCCCACTGACAAGTCAAATACCCGTGTTCCGCGATACCAAAGCCCGTCCCATTCAATCGGCCGTTGATAGGTAAAAAAATCACTGTCCGCTTCGGAATCCCAATGAGTGTACGAATCGAGCAGTAAATGTTCCGGCTCCGTGGCCACATGATATTGAGAGTCGGTGAGGAACGCGTGTGCTGGAGTCAATATTATGCACGCGACGATTCCAAAAATTTTCACAAGATCATTCAAAACACCCACGTTCACTGTCTCCAATTTCGACAAGTGTTGAACTTTGAGCCATCGGTATACCATCTTAACACGGTTTAAGCAGGCTTGATCATTGCTTATAGGCTCATTCGATAGGGTTTTCCATTTTATTTAGGGGGAATGATGGTCCGACGGACTCTTTTGATTTTTTGCGCCTTGTTCATCACAGGTTGCTTCAGCGGTAAATTCAAATCCGACAAATCAAGTGTTCTGGCATTTTACTCCATTCTCAGCAATCCATCAGACGATAGCTTCGGGTTCGGATTTCAGGTGTCGAATAACGAAATTCAATTGTGGCGTTACTGTTCCGACTCGATGACCCGAGACAAAACCCCAGTGGTCCTGTCGAATGAATTGAAACTGGTCGTAAGAAAAGACGGCACGGTCATTTGTGACAACACGGACACGGCCACTCTCAGACAGATGATTGATGCGGGAATGTTGGATTTAACCGTGCTTTGTGAAGGGACCTTTGATGGCGATGTGACCCTCAATCTCACCAATGAATTGGGGCACAGTCTTATCGAAGGAAGAAACGTGGTTTATGCCGACAATACCAAGGGGCTTGTGCCGGATCCCACGCTTTATGAGAACTGTGACACGCGGGCATCACCTTTGTTCGTGGATTTGCGCACGGATAACAAAAGTTTTGAGTTAACCGCGCCGGAAAACGGCGTCTTATTTGATATCTTGGGACTCAATTCAACCCCGTACCCGCACGCGAAGAAACGAATCAGCTGGTTTAAAGATTCCGCCATGGCCATGCTTGTGCTTCCCAACGCCAACGGTGAAGTGAACGGCATTAATGAACTCTTCGGCGACAACACTCTAGGACCCGATGGGAAGTTCGCCGAGAACGGCTTCCTTGCACTCGCCAAGTATGACGACGGTGACAATGTGATCGACCGTAAGGATCCGGTTTATAAACAGCTTAGTTTATGGGTCGATCGTGATTTGAACGGGATCGCGGGACCCGGAGAGTTGATGTCCCTTTCCTATCTGGGTATCGAAGCGCTTGATTTGGAATACGATCACAACTTTTCGGAAATTGACCGGTATGGAAATGAAGTGAAATACAAGTCCGTCGTTCGCTTCAGAAACGGCGAACTTCGGCTCATGTATGACTTATGGTTCGTGATCCGGTGATCTGATCGACTCTTACCCGCCAAGCTCAAGCTTGGCGATGGTTTGTAGCTGCATATTGCTCGTGCCTTCGTAGATCTGGCCGATCTTCGCGTCGCGGAAGAATTTTTCAACCGGATACTCTTTGGTGAAACCGTTTCCGCCAAAAAGATCAACGGCCATCGAGCAAATGCGTTCCGCATTCCTGGAAGCGGTGAGTTTCGCGATCGCCGCTTCTTCGACGAAGGGCTGCTTGGCGTCTTTCAACCGAGCGGCGTTATATACCAAGAGGCGCGAAGTTTCGAGCAAGCAACGCATTTCGGCCAATTGGAACTGGACGCCTTGGAACTGGGCGATGGGTTTTCCGAATTGTTCCCGTTGCTTGATGTACTCGCGAGTCGCCTCGTAGGCGCCCTGAGAAATTCCCACCATTTGCGCGCCGATGCCGATGCGCCCTTCGTTGAGAGTTTCAATGGCGATTTTATAACCTTTGCCGACTTCACCCACGACGTTTTCTTTCGGTACCTTGCAATTTTCAAAAAGCAGCTCGCAGGTGCTGGAGGCGCGGATGCCGAGCTTGTCTTCTTTCTTTCCGACTTTGAATCCCGGGAAGTTACGCTCGACCAAGAAAGCGGTGATGCCTTTATACCCTTTGCTAAAATCCGTGTTGGCGAAAACCAAAAAGAGTCCGGCTTCATGGGCGCTGGTGATCCAAAGTTTGTGACCATTCAAGATGTAGTGATCACCTTTATCTTCGGCTTTTAAGCGCATGGCGAATGCGTCCGAGCCGCTGGCACTCTCGGAGAGCGCATAAGCCGCGACGGTATCGGTGGCCATTTTGGGCAGGTAACGTTTTTTCTGGTCTTCGTTCGCCCATCGGAGAAGGGCATTGGTCACCAATGTGTTTTGCACGTCAACGATCAAACTGGCGGAGGCGTCCACGCGGGAGATTTCTTCGATCGCCAGGCAGGCGGTCATAAAGCTTAATCCCGTGCCGCCGTATTGCTCGGGGGTTTCGATGGCCATCAGACCCATTTCGAAGAATTTTTTGATCAACCCGGGATCCAAGGTGGCTTCTTCATCCATTTTCGTAACGAGGGGTCGGATTTCACCTTCCGAGAATTCCCGTATGGCGTTGCGAAAGGCGATTTCATCTTCACTTAGGACCGTTAACGCTGGTCGCTCCGCACTCATGGCTGACTCCTTTATATTGACTCATTCGATTGTTAGGTTAAATTCTTCGGGAATGCAAACTCCCATACGAGTCTTAATCGCCAAACCCGGGTTGGACGGCCATGATCGTGGCGCCAAGGTGGTCGCGCGGGCGCTCCGCGACGCGGGCTTCGAGGTCATCTATACCGGCCTTCATCAAACGCCCGAGATGGTGGTGGAAGCCGCGATTCAGGAGGATGTGGCCATCATTGGGCTTTCCATTTTGTCCGGGGCCCATGTTCCATTGGTGACCGCGGTCATGAATCTCATGAAGGATAAGGGAGTTAAGATTCCTGTGTTCGTTGGCGGCATCATCCCGCCTGATGATGCAAAGCTTCTAAAGTCTCAAGGGGTCGCGGCAGTTTTCGGTCCGGGCACTCCGACCACGGATATTGTTAAAGAGATACACCAGGTGATTTGAGGGCTAATCCCAGCTCATGCTCCGCATTTTTTCGAGCACGCCTTTTTTCTCGAGTTTTTCATAGGCCGTGGTGCTGAGGTAAACCCGAGGGATAAAATTTCGATATTGGCTCAAAACCTTCATCAACGATTGTGAAACATCCACCAAAAGTCTGAGTTCGCCATGGCGGGTGAGAACTTTCACCGAGTCGCTGGAGTTCACCGGATGTTTTTTGTCCTTCTTTAGCGATTCCACGTTGCGCGTGAACATCACATCGCGGGTGGGGATGTCGTCGATGAGCCACGCTTCTTTATCAATTGCGGCCAATTCCTCTTTGAGCCAGGCCACGGCTTTTCGGCACTGGTGAACGAGTTCGCGGCGATGCTCTTCGTCGCGAACCACCGTGGGCTTTAAAGGAGCGACACGGATTTGGGCGGGTGGAGCCCGTCGCGCCAGCATCTCGCTCAACTCGCCGATCATCGGATGTTTAATCCGTCCGGCCAAGTACTCGTGCAACTTGGCCATGAAATAAGAGTCGTTGAAGGTGAAGTACTCATTGGGGTTCATGACCACTTTTTCCACGAGGTTCTCGAACGAGTAAGAGAGTTTATTCTCCAGGAAGTATTCGCAGATTTTGGCGGCAAGCAGATCGAACTTGTACCCGGTTCCCTCGTGGATGATTTGCGAATACCAGAAATAACGGGAGACGAGAAAAGAATCGACCACGTTAATTCCGTCTTCGTGAATACAGAGCATGGAATGGCCGTTCGCCTGGTGAAGACGTAATGAGCGGATCAAAAAGTCCAAGTCAAACAGACCGATTTTAACGCCCGTGTGGTGGGCGTCGCGAATCAAATAATCCATCCGGTCGGCGTCCACATCGGCGTGCATGAGCTGATTGGCCAGAAGATTGTCTGACTTTCCTGAGATGATCCGCGAAAGCTCCATCGGATCGATGCCTTCTTCTTTGAGAATGCGTGTGATGCCGCCTTCAAAATCGGTGTTTTGGATGATGTGCATGCCCAAGGTTTCGTGATTGGCGACGTACTTGGGTTTTCCGACTTCGGCCTGATGGCGCCAGAAGTTGATGTAAGCCATTTCGACCGAATGGGAAAACGGAAACGTGCCAATGTCGTGAAGCATGGCCGCAAGCCGCATCATGCGATGGAATGTGGTTTTGTCGTCATGGGCTTTGGGATCAAAGAGTTTGTCATCGGTCGTGGCCAGGCCGAGCGCGCGAAGGATTCGATCCATCACGTGACTGACGCCTAAAGCATGAGCATGTCGAGTGTGTGTGGCGCCTGGAAAGATATAAAAACTAAAGCCCAGCTGGCGGATCCAACGAAGGCGTTGATAATAAAGAGTTTCAAGGATTCGGGTTTCGACGCGGTTGAGAGTGATATAGCCGTGGATGTTGTCGAAAATGACCTTTTTCACTTATCCTGTATCGGCTCAAGACCCTCTCTGGATAAAGGAAAGGGCGCGAGGTCAAGTCCTTGATCGGGCTTAAAACTCACCCAAAGGCTGGTTAAAATGTGGCTGTTAGTTTTGTTTTTCACCTTTTCGAACGCGCAAGCGCGCTGGCTCAAAATCGACGAGTCACCGACGGTGATCGATCGATTGCATGTCGCGGTCGACGTGCGAAAGGACGGGACCTACACCCAAACCGTGCACGAAATCATTAAGGTCCAAAGCGATGACGCCAAGGTGAACGCCAGTATTTTTTCAATCGAATACAATTCGGCGACCGACGAGCCGGAAGTGATCGAAGCCTTCACCGAAAACGGCAAGAACCGTTACCCGGTCCCCGCATCGGCCATTGAAGATCGCGATAAAGGGGATTCGCGCGATTATGATGCTTTACGAATCCGAAAGGTGGTCTATCCGCAAGTGCAAGTGGGCTCAAGGCTTCACATCAAATACCGGATCGTGAATAAGAAGCCGCTTCTCCAGGATCGGTGGTCCGCGTGGTTCAGCTTCTCACCTTGGATTCACATCAAAGACATGAAGATCACGGTCCGCTCCGAACGCCCGCTCTTTCATGAAATTTCGGATCCGGGTCGCTATCTCAAGTACCGGTTGAACAACAAGAACAAATTTTTTGAAGTGTCCAATCGCAAAACCCTGCCGGGCTGGGTTCATGCCGAAAAGAACGCCTGGTTCCACCCGGCGGGAAGTTCGCAGGTTTGGCTCTCCACCGAGAAGGACTGGGCGCCGTTTCTAAGTGAAATCGAAAAAGAATATGAAAAAATCCTCGACGAAAAGTTGCCGTCCAAGCTTGAGAGCTGGGTCCGCGAGGCCAAGCGCAAGAAAACTCCCGAAGAGAAAATGCTGTCCATTTTGGAAAAGATGAGCGTGGAGTTTCGTTATTTCGGCGATTGGCGAAGGCATAATGGTGGACTGGTGCCAAGGACACTCGCGGAGATCGAGGCGTCACGCTACGGCGACTGCAAGGATCTTTCCATCCTTGTGACCCGGCTCTTGCGCGAACTTGGCTTGAATGCCCGTGTGGCGCTCGTCCGCCGGGGAGAAAACCCCTATGGTGAAGCGCCGGATTACAATCTTCCCTCTATTTACCGCTTCAATCACGCGGTCTTGACCGTGCAAACGGATCAAAACCGCTATTGGTTGGACCCCACCAATCCGGTGGCATCGTTGCATCCGAATTACGATATCAGCGGACGACCCGCCTGGGTGATTTCCAAAGAAGGGGGCCGCTTCGTGCGGCTCGCGAAATCCGAACCGAAGCATTTTCAGCATTTTCATGAGCACACCTATCGATTTCTCGGTGAAGACCGGGTGAAGGTCAACGTTCTGGCGCGGCTCAAAAACTTCGGTCCGTT
Source organism: Bdellovibrionales bacterium (assembly GCA_041690295.1). GTDB lineage: Bacteria > Bdellovibrionota > Bdellovibrionia > Bdellovibrionales > UBA1609 > JALHOQ01. The sequence goes on along the minus strand of JAWLHR010000012.1, from coordinate 66,002 downwards.
CCGCTTGGCCAATGATTTATTCTTAAATTCACGATCGAGTGTTTTGACCAGTACATTGGATTATTTCAGTGAGGGCCAGGAAGTGCGCTCTTATAAATTCAAGAAAGAACCGCGTTCCGATCGCCGTCTGAAAGACATGGAAATCGAACTGGAATACGAGTCGGGACGAATCGGTTACAATGCCGGCGCTGATCATTTTTGGGTGATCCCCGATGGATTTCTGGAAGGCGCTTTTTATGAAACCGAGGATCGGGAAAGCGATCTAAGGTTGGCCGATAACCCCTACCACTTCATCGCCGCCCGGCGCTTGATCAATGTTCGCTTGGCGCAATCGGCTCCACCTGCCTGCCGAATTCAATCTCGATGGATGGATTTGGAGCGTACGGTCACGGTTGATAACAACGATCTTTTGATCGTGCAAACCGTGGTTCTCAAACAACCTTTCATCCGGCGAACGGAGTATCGCAGCCCCGAGTTTCGTGAGGTTCAAGTTCAGGCCAAACGTTGTTTCCATCGCACCGGCGTTCTGATACAGTTACGTCCATGACAGACATGAACATGATCGAGATTGGCGCGCGGCTGGGTATCTTTTTTGTCCCGTTTTTGTTCGCGCTTTGTTTTCATGAATTCGCCCACGCTTTCGTCGCCAAAATGAAGGGGGATCGGACCGCCGAGTTCTCGGGCCGTTTGACTTTGAATCCCATGGCCCACGCGGATCCGATTGGGACTTGGGTGCTGCCGATCATGGCCATTGTTCTTTCATCGCCGTTCTTTTTTGGTTGGGCCCGTCCCGTGCCGGTGAATCCGCGAAACTTAAACCACAGAATGGATATGTTCTGGATTTCGCTGGCCGGCCCCATGTCCAATGTTTTATTGGCGCTGGTCGCGACTGTTATTTTGGCGTTACTTTTTGCCTATAGTTCAAGTTCCGCCCTTGTGCAGCTGATGAAAACGTTTATCAGCATCAACCTGTTTTTGGCGGTTTTTAACCTGATCCCCATTCACCCCCTGGATGGGGGAAAGATCGTGGAGCCCTTTTTGCCGGCCCGATGGAACCTTTGGCTTCTGGAAAATCAAAATACCCTGAGTATTTTTTTATTGGTCTTTATTCTTATGGCCGGGCATATGCTGGCGGTGCCTGTTTTATGGGCGTCGTCTCTCCTTATGCATTTATCCGTTCAAATCGCCCATTTCTTTGTGTAGAGCCCTCCAACCCGACGCAACAAAAAATCCGTTGGGATTTTGTTGCATTGGGTTGCAAAAAGTAGACGGGCGCCTTTAAATGATCTCAATGAGTATTCATGTTCAACTGGAACGTTTTGAGGGCCCTCTTGGACTGCTCCTGCACCTGATCCGCGAGCAGGAAATGGATATTTTCGATATCAATATCCACCAGATCACCCATCAATACCTTGAATACATTAAGGCCATGCGGCGCCTGGATCTGGAAGTCGCGGGCGAGTTCATCGCCATGGCGGCGACCCTTCTGCACATCAAATCACGGCTGTTATTGCCCCAATATAATGAGGAAGGGGAGGAGATCCAGGAGGACCCGCGCAAGGAGCTGGTGCAAAAGCTTCTTGAGTATAAAAAGATTAAAGAGCTTTCGGGCGAGCTTTATAGACTGCCGATCATGGGCCGGGATGTTTTCCCCCGGGGTTTTCGCACCAACATTGAATCACTGGAAGAGGGCGAACTGGTTCTAGAAGATAAGCCGCTGTTTTCGCTGATCGCGGCTTATCGTAAAGCCGTCAAGAATATGAAGAAGGCGGTCCATCACGTGATCGGCGAACTTCAATCCATCGCCAGCCGGATTTTAGAAATTCGGGACCTCTTGGTGGTCGGCAAGAAAATTGTTTTTCACGAATTAATCACGGATCGCTCCAACGGTGTGAATCAACCGCTGGTGACGTTCTTGTCACTTTTGGAGCTGGCGAAAATGGGCTTTGTCTCTTTATTTCAGTCGGATGCATTTTCGGATCTGTATATTGAAGCCAAAAAGCCGATCGATCGTGATGTTGTCTCCCAGGTGGAAAATTACGAGTCCGTTCATTCGGAAGTGGAAGAGCAAGCCGAAGTTCAAATGCATATGGCTTTAGAAGAATCCGCGGTGATATCCGAGGATGTGGCTGAGGAAAGCGTGGCCGTGGAAAGTTACGCCGAGGCGGCCACCGACGAGGAAATTGAAGAAGAGGAAAAACGGCTGGGATTGGAATACATGTCATTCCTCACCACGCCTGAGAGTTCGGAGGCATGATGGAGCAGGATGGAATCGACTTTGACCCGCAAGACGATCTGAAAGAGCAAGCCACGGAAGAATCGGAAGAGTCGATGGATCTTCAGGGCACGGAACTTGAGGGATTCGAGTCGGCGGAAATTGAAGAGGTTGAAACGCTCTCGCCCGAGCAGATCCGCTCCATTGTCGAGAGCGTTTTGTTCGCGACCGATAAGCCTCTGAGTATCGCGGTGATCAAGCAATCATTCAAAGGCACACAAGTTCGGTCCAAGGATATTCGCGAGGCGCTCCAGGCCTTACAGGAAGAATACAACGAGTCCTTCCGTGGTTTCAGCCTGGATGAGGTTGGCGGCGGTTTTCAGTTGCGAACCAAACCGGAAAATATGAAGTACCTTCGCCAGTCGGTGAAACCGAAGCCTTTTAAACTTTCAGGGCCGGCGCTCGAGGTCTTATCGATCGTGGCCTATAAACAGCCGGTGACGAAAGCGCAAATCGATGAAATTCGCGGTGTGGAATCCGGGCATCTTTTGCGCGCGCTCATGGAAAAAGGCCTGGTGAACTTCGGCGAACGAAGTGAGCTGCCCGGTAAACCCATGTATTATGAAACGACTCGAAAGTTCCTTGAGGTCTTTGGTCTTCGTAACATTAAAGAACTTCCTTCACTTCATGAAATCGACCAGCTGATCCCCGAAGGCATCGGCGACGAAGAAAAGAAAGAAACGTTGGGCGATTTGACGGAAGAGCTTTCCGAGGAAGTGGCGGGAACGTCTTATTCGGAAGGTGAAGAAGAACTTTTGCAAATCACCGATGAATTGAGCCAGATCTCGACCAGCAGTGAGTTCTTTGAGCAAGAAAAACAGCGGATGCGCGAGAAGCGGGACGCGGAGCGGGCGCAAAATCTTCGTGAAGCGCTCGCTGTCGGTGAAGAAATCGACGAGAAAGATCGCCGCTGGTTGGAGCGTTACGAGGCGCAAAAGGCTGAGTCCGCTGAACAGGCCGAAGAAGTGGCCATGGTGACGGAAGGGTTGCTTGAAGACAGCGACGGCAACACCGACGCGGAACCGGCGGTTTAATTCACTTTTATTTGGCCTACGGGATAAATCGTGACCAAACGGGCCGGGCGATTGTCCTCGTAGGCGATCAGCACCTCATAAAACACACCGCCGTAATGGGTGATTGACCGAAAGACATCTTTACGTCGGAAAACTTCGCCTTTTTGCGTTTCGATTAAAATCGCCGCGATTTCATCGAATGTGAAATCATGTTTTACGATCAGTTTCACCAGCACGGGGCCGCTGATCAGGATGGATTCCTTCATGTCCGGGCCAAGATCGCTGAAGACAGAGGCGATATGATGGTGATTGGCGATCCGTCGCCAATAATCACGTTGGGCGTTTTCGTCCGCGGGCTGGAGCTGAGTGACCAATAGGTTATTGTCCACCGCCTTAAACCGCACGATCATCATTTTTTCCACTGATGGAAGGAGAAGCTCGTTTTCGTCCCTGGAAGCGGGAACCGCCCAGGCATGGTGTTTGGCGAGGATTCGCTCAAATTCTCTTTCGTCGGCGATGAGATACGTGTTCGCCAGATCTTCAGGAACAATAATTTGGGGCGTGGCCCATGGGCGGGGGGCGAGGAGATCGATTTCACAGTCATACAGCTGAACGAAGCCCTGGTGGGCCCATATGAACTGACCCGGTCCGATCCCGAGGATCAGGAGCAAAAAAAGCCGCATGATTTTCATGTTGAGGCCCGGTTAACCAAAGAATCACAGGCATTCAAGTTTTAAATGGAAAATTGTGCGATGGTTCTATTGTGTTTATTTATGCACTCTGATTGCGGTGGTTTCTTGCAACAATCGCATCCGCCACTCGAATACCGTCACAGGCGGCGCTCGTGATGCCGCCGGCATAGCCGGCCCCTTCGCCACACGGATAAAGGCCTTGATGAGAGAGCGATTGCAAAGTTTGTGGATCACGAGTGATTCGGATCGGGCATGAGGTGCGCGATTCCACCCCGTGGAGCAGGGCCTTATCGGATATGAAGCCTTTCATACGGCGATCAAACGTCTGAAGCGCGGTCCAGAGATGTTTTTTGAATTCTTCTCCCATTAAGAGGTCCAAGCGGGTGGAGACGACGCCGGACGGGCAGGACGATTCGCCGACGGGCGAGGACTTGCCTTCGAGGAAGGAGGGAAGCGTTTGCGCCGGGAGTTCGTTCCGGGCGCCCGCTTCCCGAGCCAAAATAAAGGCTCGATTCTCCAGTTGCCGGCGAAATTCAAGTCCGCCGAAAGTATCCTCGAAGCTTTTGGCATGGTTCACCGTGACCACTAACGCCGAGTTCGCAAAGCGCGAATTGCGTTTGTAATTGCTCATGCCGTTGCTGACGATCCGATCCGGTGAAGTCGCGCAGGAAAGCACGTATCCGCCAGGACACATGCAAAAACTGTAAACGCCGACATCAGCTGCTTGATCGTGAAAGGCCAGCTTATAGTTGGCCGCGCCTAATTTCGGATGATCTTTGTACTGCCGGTATTGAATCTCATTGATGTAGTCTTGAGGATGTTCAATTCGTAATCCCACGGCGAAGGATTTACCTTCTATATGAACCCCGATATCGCGCAGATGCGTGAATAAATCTTCAGCGGAATGGCCGCAGGCCAGAATCAACCGTTCACAGGGGATCCGCTCACCATTCGCCAAGCGTACGGCCGTCACCGCCGATGGCCCTGAGGACGATGAAAGTTCAATCTCCGTGACTTTTGAGTCAAAGCGCAGGTCGGCACCCAGCGCGAGCAGGTGTTCGCGCAGTTTGGGAATCACACGCCGGATCCGATCCGAGCCCACATGGGGGTTGGCCAGGTATTCGATTTCCGGGGGCGCGCCGAACTGAACCAGCCGCTGCATCACATAGGGGATGTGTTCGGATTTGATTCTGGTGATCAACTTGCCGTCGGAAAAGAGCCCCGCGCCACCTTCGCCAAAACCCACATTGTTGAGCGGATCGAGTTCACCCCGGCGCCAGAATTTACCAATGGCGATCACACGCTTTTCCGTCACCGAGCCTTGCTCGAGAAGAATGCAGGGAACACCGCGCTCACTGAGCCGCAAAGCCGCGAACAATCCCGCGGGCCCCGCGCCGAGGATCACCACCGGGAGTCCTTTATAACCCTTCACCTTTTCCAATTCGATTTTGGGTTTGCCGATCTTTTCACCGCGATCGAAGACTTCCACTGAGTACACCATGCGGGGATCATGGCGGCGCCTGGCATCAATGGATTGGCGAAGAATTCTGAACTCGCCATGATCGGGGACGAGCCAGGACAGGTGTTCCTCAAGGGAATCGTCCAATCCAAGGACTATATTGCGCAGGGTGCGACTCATGGACTCCCTTGTAACGAGACTCTAACATGTGGGCAATGAAAGCCTGCTCGGATTTCTTTTTCTCATGGATTTTTCCCTGGTTTCCGAAGCGCCTGATGAGTCGCGCGGTGGGCGTACTCATGCGTTTGCCCCATTGGCCGCTAACTTATTTCACGATTCCGGTTTTCGCGAAAATTTTCAAAATCGATCTTTCGCTGGCCGAGCGCCGCCGTTATATAAGTTTTGATGACTTCTTCACGAGGCGTTTAAAGCCGGGCGCGCGCCCGATCCAGGGCTCACGGATTCATCCGGTGGACGGCGTGCTTTCCACCAAAGGCGTGATTCAAAAAGGGGAATTGGTTCAGGCCAAGGGGTGGACCTACTCGCTGGCCGAGTTTCTGGGCGACGCGGAACTGGCCCAAGCCTATGAGGGCGGCTCCTACGGGACGTATTATCTTTGTCCGGCCGATTATCATCGCGTGCACGCGCCTCATACCGGAGGGCTTGCGTCGGCCCGGCACATCCCGGGTCTTCTTTGGCCGGTGAATCAATGGAGCGTGACGAACATCAAACGGCTTTTTTGTTTGAACGAACGGGTGGTGTTGAATTTTGTAAGCCCCGAAGGGCGCTTCACGGTGGTGATGGTGGGGGCCACCAATGTGGGCCATATGACCATCACTCCGGATCCGTCGATTGTGACCAACAGGTGGCTCTGGCACGCGCCGACCGATCGCACTTATACGCCGCCTTTGGCCACCCGTGTGGGTGATGAGATCGGCATTTTTCATCTCGGATCGACGGTTGTTTGTTTGTATGAAAAAGGATTTCCGGAAATACAGACTGAGATCGGTCCGGTGAAAATGGGTGAAAAGGCCTAGTCGCCGTCGTTTCCGATGGCCTCGACCGGGCATCCTTCCATGGCTTCCTTACAGCGCTCTTCTTCCTCTTCGGTGGTCGGCTGTTTGATGACGAACGCGTGGCCATCCTCATCATGCATTTTAAAGTGATCCGGCGCCGCGAGTACGCACGCATCACAGGCGATGCATTCCTTGTCCACATAATACCGACCCGGAATGTTGTCGGGGAATTTATTGGTCTTGTCCGCCATCGCCTCGACATTAAATGAGGCCTAACTCCATGTCATCTTGTCTTTTTGCGGCAAAAACGTTACTCGAAGCCAATGACCTTTGAAGACGAAGTACTGCGTCGGCGGACGTTCGCCATTATCTCCCACCCTGACGCTGGTAAGACCACAATTACCGAAAAAATCCTCTGGCTGGGCGGGGTGATCCGTGAGGCCGGGGAGGTCCACGGCAAGACCGGCACCAAGAAAGCCACTTCGGATTGGATGGCCCTGGAGCAACAGCGTGGGGTTTCAATCACCTCAAGCGTGATGCAGTTCGATTATAAGGGCTTAAGGGTCAATTTGCTCGATACGCCAGGTCACAAAGATTTCGGTGAGGACACCTATCGCACCCTGATCGCCGCCGATTGCGCGGCCATGTTGATTGACGCCGCCAAAGGTGTGGAGTCACAGACTCGCAAACTTTATGAAGTCTGTCGCTTGCGTAAGATTCCGATTTTCACCTTCGCCAACAAGATGGACCGCGAAGGTAAAGAACCGCTGGCCCTGATCGATGACGTGGAAACCACGCTGGGGATTAAATGCTATCCCGTCACGTGGCCGATCGGCATGGGCGATCGCTTTAAAGGCCTCTACCATAGGCTTCGTAAAGAACTCCTACTTTACAAACGAGGTGAGGAAGCGGCGGATGTCGTGCCCGTTCAAGGTTGGCAGGATCCCTTGATCAAAGAAAAAGTGGGCGAGGAATTTTTCAACCAATTGCAGGAAGAGATGGAGCTTCTGGAGCTGGCGATCGGCGAGTTCAGCACGGAAGAATTTTTAAATGGCGAAGTGTCGCCGATGACTTTCGGAAGCGCCAAGCACAACTGGGGAGTGGACATCTTTTTGGATTTGTTCGCGGCCCATGCGCCGCCGCCCGCGCCGAGAAATTCCACCGCCGGAACCGTGCATCCCACCGACAAAAACTTCACGGGGTTCGTGTTTAAAATTCAGGCCAATATGGATCGCAAACACCGGGACCGAGTGGCGTTTGTTCGCGTTTGCTCCGGCCAATTCGAGCGGGGCATGAAGGTTCGCCATCCGCGGCTGGATCGCGAACTCAGGCTGTCTTATGCCAATCAGTTTTTGGCGCGCGAGCGAGAGACCGTGGATGTGGCCTTCGCCGGCGACATCGTGGGAATCATTGATACCGGTTATTTCCAAATCGGCGACACGATCGTTCAGGGTAAGGATTTGCAATTTGATCCCATCCCACGGTTTTCACCGGAAATTTTCGGGCGCTTGAGCATCAAGGATCCTTTAAAGAGAAAGACCTTGCAAAAAGGCGTGCAACAATTGGCCGAAGAGGGAACCATTCAGCTTCTTTTTGATCCGTTGATCGGCAAGCAGGACCCGATCGTGGGTGTCGTTGGTGAACTGCAATTCGATGTGCTGTTGTTCCGGCTGACCGATGAATATCAATTGGATGTCCGGCTTGATCGCTTGCCATACACCGTGGCCCGCTGGCCCATAACAAAAGACGGACAACCGCCAAAATCGATCAATGGCGGCGCCAAGCTCTATATGGACGACCATGAGCGGCCTGTTGTTCTTTTAGAGAAGGAATGGGATCTGAATTGGCTCAAACGGGAAAACCCGGATTTGGAATTCAGGATCACGGGCTTCTAAAGTGTTTGACACGCAGCATTTAAATTTTCTAGGTTGGAGTTTATGAAACACTCGGCCACGATGACCATTGGAATTGCGGGTGGAAGCGGCTCCGGAAAAAGCACCTTGGCCCGCATGCTCCAGGCTCATTTGGGCGAAGGTTTTTGCGGAATTCTAGCGCAAGACAGTTATTACCGCGATTTGCACGAGTACTTTGATCATGATGGCGGGTCTGTGAACTTCGACCATCCCGACGCGTTGGAATTTGAACTCTTGGTTCAGCATCTCACCGAACTCAAAGCTGGAAATGACATTTGGGTGCCTCGTTATGACTTTTGCACCCATCGACGGCTGATGGAGAAAATCTTCTTTCCCTGCCGACCGGTTGTTGTGGTGGATGGCACCTTGGTGCTGGCGCAAAGTGAAGTCCGTATGCAGTTTGACCTCTCCATTTTCGTCGACACGCAAGAAGATCTCCGTTTTCGCCGCCGGCTTGAGCGTGACACTCGCGAACGCGGCCGCACCAAGGAAGGCGTGATCGAACAATTCACGAAACACGTCAAACCCATGCATGATCTTTTCGTGGAACCGAGCCGCAAATTCGCCGACCGGGTGGTGTCAGGTGAAAAAAGTTTCGGCCCGGTGATCGAGGAAATCGTTTACGGTATAAAAAAGCAAGTCATTGAACCTAGGGAGTCCCTTTAACCGTTTGGCGAAAGCGATCCGCTTTGGTTTTGAACTCCTTGTTCATTTCCCCCAACGCCAGACTGGCGCGATCCAACTCCGTGACCAATCGCTGAATTTCCTTCCAGTGAGGTGAGGTGCTTGGCACTTTCGCCTGGTTCCCCGTCACTTTAAGAAACTGGGATTGTAAATCCTTAAGTTCAGTTAACTTCGCTTCATGTTGCTTGGACGCCGTGATCATTTGGTGATGGAGCTGTTCCGCCGCCAGACGGGCGTCGCCACTTTCGAAACTTTCCAAGATATTTTGCGCGCGACTCAGCTCCTGGGCCTGGGTGGCGGCTTGAGTTTGGCCCGAAGCGATGCTTTTTCGCAATTTTTCGGCGAAGGCGCCGGCCTCGAAGTTAAAAAAGAGTTTTCGGTTGGCGACTTCGGTGGCGAAGGAATTGCTCTCCCGCGAGTAATCGGCGATGGCGGCGTTGAAATCCTGCGTGGCTTTTTCGAACAGGCCCACGTAGCCCTCGACCTTCGCATACTCGGGCTGGTCGCCGGGGATTTTCTTATGTTGGCGGGCGAGATTTTCGACTTCATTTAGAGTCTCCGCCATCAATTTACGATGGCTTTGCGCGGACTGCAGATGGGATTGCATTCGTTTCAGGCGTTCTTTGAGGTCCTGTTCGGATTCTTTGAAGGTCGAACTTTTGGCTTTAGCCAGATTGTCCATCAAATCTTTCTTTTGGCGGAAATCTTCTTCGCTATGGGTAAGGATTTCCTCGGATTTGGCATGGGCTTTCGCCAACTGGTCCGTTGTGTCCCCCATGTGGAATGTTTTAACGCTGGCGCAGGAAACTAAAAATAGGACAAAAATCAAACGGCCGAGATTCAGCGCATTGCTCATTTGCTTTTTCCTCCCCAAACTTTCTAAAATGGTAAACGTTGAGTGCGTGTTCGCACAATGACGAAAGAAGGATTTATGAAGTTCGCGGCCGTTGTTTTATTGGTGATCTCCATCGCGGGATGCAAAACCCAAAAGAGTAAACCAGAGGCGGGGAAAACCTGGCCCGGCCAGATGCAGAGCATGGCCTCGGATGTGAAGAGACTTCTTCCCTACATCTACGACGGAAAGGCTTACACGGATCCGAAAAACCGCGAAAAGATCGTGGGCTTGCTCAGTGAATTCGCCCAAGCCGCCCACCAAGTTCCGACGAAAGCCGGTGAGGCGTTCATCGGCGATGATTTGCTGATCGAATACTCGCTGAAGAATCTCAGAGAAGATCTCAACCGGGCCGCGTTCAGTCTGCAAGTGGGGCTTGCGGACTACTCCCGGAGTGTGACCAAAGGCACTTTGAATCATTGTTTCCGTTGTCACTCGGTGACTCCTGTTGGGGGCGCGGCGGCTTGGGATTTGGGTGAAATACGAAATCTTAATCTCGCGCCGATTGAAAAAGCGGATTTACTCGTAGCCACGCGTAAATACGAAGAGGCGTTAAAGTACATGGAATCGCTACTGGACTCGGAAGAGTTCCAAAAGACTTATGCGTTCGACTTTGAATCCCTGCTCCGCCGGTATCTGGCGTTGATGATCCGGGTGGAAAACTCACCAGGGCGAGCGCTTCGAGAACTGGACCAAATCCTGGAGCGATCCACCACGCCCTATTATATCGCCCAACAAGGGGAGGGATGGAGAAAATCGTTGCGCGATTGGTCAAAGGAAAAGAAGCGAACTTCGTTTCGAAACGCCAAAGAGCTATTCAACGAGGTCGAGCAACGGTTCAAGAAGGCGCGTTCGATTCAGCAATACGAGAAGGATCATGCGGGTGACGTGGAGTACCTTCGCGCCACTTCGATGTTACACCAAAACTTTAAGTTGCTTAAGCAACCGGGCGAACAGGCTCGGGCCATGTTCCTTTTGGGTAAAGCCTATGAAGTTCTCGATGAGTTGGGATCATGGAATCTTCATGAAAGTTATTATGAAGCTTGTTTGAAAAAAGCGCCTAAGACAGCCACCGCCAAGACATGTTATCACCGGTTGGAAGCTTCCCTTTATTCGGGCTATTCCGGTACGTCCGGGATACATATCCCGGCCGAGGAAAGGGAGCGTTTAATTCGTTTAAAAGAGTATCTTTAGTAATACTCTGCATTAGGCTCTTTTTGCTTTTGCCTAAGTGGAACCCTCTCCATAGCATTTTCTATGTATCGTAACGGGTACGAATGCATATGGATCTTAAAATAAGGAGGTAATCCATGAGCAAAATGATTTTAGCCGCGATCTTCGCGCTCAGCCTTTCCGCCTTCGCCGAAGAGCACGATATGGACTCAATGGCCGGTGGCGATGAGATGACGATGGACGGCGCTATGGGTGAAGAAACGCCCGCGCAAGAAACCAAAATGAAAGGCAAAAAGATGGCGAAGAAAGCCACTAAAAAAGCCGCTAAGAAAGGCAAAAAGAAACAAGAAGCTGACGCGAACTAACATTTAGCTTGATTGTTTATCTTGCGCGAGAAAAGGGGTGTTTCCACCCCTTTTCTCGTTTTATAGTCGGTGCCGCATGGGGAAGGCTAAACAAAAAATAATTGGTTGGCGTGAGTGGATCGGGCTTCCGGATCTGGGCATCGCGCGAATCAAAGTTAAAGTCGACTCCGGCGCGCGCACTTCCGCTCTTCACGCCACGAAAATCAGGTATCTTGAAAGTCATGATGGCACCTCAATGGTTTCCTTTCTGATTCATTTTGAAAAGAACCAGACCCGGCGGGTTCGGGCCCCTTTGCTCGAGCAGAGGATGGTGAAAAGCTCTTTGGGACATGCCACCTTAAGGCCGGTGATTTTGACCCGCATTCAGGTTGGCGATGAAAGCTGGCCCATCGAAGTGACGTTGGTGAACCGCGACCCCATGGGGTTTCGAATGCTTTTGGGCCGGCAGGCTTTGAAAAAGCGGTTCTTGATTAACCCCTCGCGCAGTTTTATTCAGTCGCCCAATCGGGGTGAAGAATGAAAATCGGCGTTTTATCGAGAAACCCCAACTTGTATTCCACTAAGCGGTTGGTGGAAGCCGGCCAAAAACGTGGCCATGAAATTTTCGTCATCGATCCTCTTCGATGTTACATGGATATCACATCAAAGGGCCCCAGCGTTCGCTATCGCATGCAGGTCCTCGACGACATGGACGCCATCATCCCGCGCGTCGGTGCTTCCGTCACATTTTACGGCACGGCCGTGGTGCGACACTTTGAGATGATGGGCGTTTACTGCGTGAATGAGTCGGTGGCGATTTCGCGATCCCGGGATAAACTGCGCGCGCTTCAGATTCTGGCGCGAAAAGGTGTTGGCATGCCGGTCACCGGATTCGCTCACTCGACCAAAATGGCCGACGATCTGATTCGCTTGGTGGGCGGCCCGCCATTGGTCATCAAACTCCTCGAGGGGACGCAAGGCAAAGGAGTGGTGTTGGCCGAAACCCAGCAAGCGGCGGAAAGCGTGATTGAGGCGTTTCGCGATCTCGATGAATACTTTTTGGTCCAGGAGTTCATTAAAGAGGCTGAAGGGTCGGATATTCGTTGTTTTGTGGTGGGCGGTCGAGTGGTCGCGGCCATGCGCCGTAAGGCGAAAGAAGGTGATTTTCGTTCCAATCTCCACCGCGGTGGCACCGCTGAATGCATAAAACTCACGCCGGAAGAAAGAAAAACCGCAGTGAGCGCGGCCCAGGCCATGGGATTGAATATTTCCGGCGTCGACATCATCCGCTCGCGGCGTGGCCCCCTCGTGATCGAAGTGAATTCCTCTCCAGGATTGAAGGGCATCGAACAGGCGACAGGTATTGATGTCGCCACTGAAATCATCGATTATATTGAGAAGAACGCCAAACCGAACAAGACCAAGACCAAAGGAAAAGGATAATGTGGGATTCACTGGAAAGCGCGGTCTCCAAGCTTAAAGATCAGCCAAAGTCTCATTGGCAAAATTACCTTGGTTTTTATTCGAGCTGGTTGGGCGGTTACTTCAAAGAACCATGGGCGATGTCGGTGCCGATGGATGATCATGGATTTCATCGCGGTGATGGCGTTTTTGAAGCCGCCCGCATTCATGAACGCGCTTATTTTGACCTCGACTCCCATTTGAACCGGTTGCAGAACTCCGCCCGCTTGATCGGTATGGAACTGCCGTGGTCGATCGATCAAATTCGGTCGATCTGCGTGGAACTCGCCAGACGATGTAATGCCGATTCGGGGATTTTACGTTTGTACGTGACACGCGGGCCGGGAGGTTTTTCGCCGGATCCAAGGGAAACACTGGGGCCCCAGCTTTATGCCGCGATCACGCGCATGATTTCTCCGCCGGCGGAAAAGTACACGAACGGCTGTCGCGCTCTTTTGAGCACGGTGCGGGCCAAGGATCCCTGGTACAGCCGGATCAAATCGCTCAATTACCTGCAGAACGTGTTGATGAAAAAAGAATGCCGCGATCAAGGTTACGATATCCCGCTTTGCGCGAACGCGGAGGGTGTTCTCGCGGAAGGGGCCACGGAAAATCTGATGATCATTACGGCGGACTTTGAGTTGGTGGTGCCAAAGTTTGATTACACTTTAAAAGGGACGACCGTGTCGTTGGTGATGAGGCTGGCTGAAGAAAATCAAAAGACGTTGGGTTTAAAAGCCGTGCGCCTTGGCGATGTCCGGATTGAGGATCTTAAAAAAGCGAAGGAAGCGGCCTTTGTCGGCACCACGCTTGGAGTTTTGCCGATTTCCTCATTGAATGATGAGCCCGTGGCCGGTGGTCGCCAGGGTCCGATTTGCGCCTTCCTTAATAAAGAGTTGCTCGCGCGGATGGCGAAAGATCCCAAACTTCGGACATCTTTTTAAAAACCGACTCTTAGCCCGTTGCGGCATAGGGCTTGGAAATTGACACAGTGTCATTTCTCGCTCAATTTACGCCCTGATTTATAAACCTTAAATTTCCAATTTCGCCTGATGAGGAGACCTCCATGGGGATTTTGTTTCGTCTGTTGCCGTTGGCATTGTTAAGCCTTCCCGCGTTCGCGTCGGAAGCTGATCTTAAAATGCCCAATCTCGATGTTCCGTTCGATGTTTTCGGCGGCGTGATGTCGGGTACGACAATCCTTTATATGGGAATTCTGGTTTGCATTTTCGGGATGCTGTTCGGCTTGTTTGAGTTCAGCCGCATCCGCGCTCTTCCCGCGCATAAGAAAATGTTGGATGTGTCGAACCTGATTTATGAAACCTGCAAAACTTATCTTTTGCAGCAAGGGAAGTTCCTGATCGGTCTTGAGGTCCTGATCGGCGGCGCGATGATTTACTACTTCCTCGTGCTCCGGCACATGGAATTCTCCAGCGTGCTTCTGATCTTGATTTGGTCGGTTCTGGGAATTCTCGGCTCCTACATGGTGGCTTGGTTCGGTATCCGAATTAATAACTACGCCAACTCCCGTACCGCCTTCGCTTCACTTCGCGGCGGCAACGGTTGGGACATCATGGCCATTCCGCTGCGCGCGGGTATGTCGATCGGTGTCTTGTTGATCTGTACCGAGCTCATCTTGATGCTCGTGATTCTGCTCTTCGTTCCGTCGGAATTGGCGGGAGCCTGCTTCATCGGTTTCGCGATCGGTGAGTCGTTGGGCGCCTCGGCCTTGCGTGTGGCCGGTGGTATTTTTACCAAGATCGCCGACATCGGCTCCGACTTGATGAAGATCGTCTTTAACATCAAAGAAGACGATATTCGTAACCCGGGCGTGATCGCTGACTGTACCGGTGACAACGCCGGTGACTCGGTCGGCCCGACGGCGGACGGCTTTGAAACCTACGGCGTGACCGGTGTGGCGCTGATCTCCTTCATTATTTTGGCGGTCGGTATGACCTTCGGCCCCGATGGCCGTCCGATGATCAATCCGTCCACGGGCGGTGATCTCCAAGCCAAAATGATCGTGTGGATTTTCGCCATGCGGATCTTGATGGTTCTCACCTCGATCGTCTCCTACTGGGTGAACTCCGGAATTTCCAAGGCGATTTTCGCCGGTCAGAAAAAGTTCAACTTCGAACACCCGCTCACCATGTTGGTGTGGTTGACTTCGATGATCTCCATCGCCGTGACCTTCATCGTGTCCAACTTGTTGCTCGGCTATTTGCCGGATGGCCTCTGGTGGAAACTCTCGATCATCATCTCCTGCGGAACTTTGGCGGGTGCGTTGATTCCCGAATTCACCAAAATTTTCACCAGCTCGCATTCTCGCCACGTGAATGAAATCGTGAGCGCGTCCCGTGAAGGCGGAGCTTCGCTGACCATTCTTTCGGGTCTTGTCGCCGGTAACTTTTCCGCGTTCTGGAAAGGTATCGCGATCGTGGCTCTGATGTTCGTCTCGTACTACACTTCGACATTGGGACTTGATGCTTACATGGTTTATCCGGCCGTGTTCGCGTTCGGTCTTTTGGCTTTTGGTTTCTTGGGTATGGGTCCGGTGACCATCGCCGTTGACTCTTATGGTCCGGTGACCGACAACGCCCAGTCGGTGTTCGAGCTTTCGGCCATCGAGACGGTCAAAGAAGACGAAATCAAAAAGCAGTTCGGTTTCACGCCGAATTACGAAAAAGGTAAGCACTTACTTGAAGAAAACGACTCCGCCGGTAACACGTTCAAGGCGACCGCCAAGCCGGTGTTGATCGGTACCGCGGTGATCGGTGCCACCACCATGATTTTCTCCATCATCCTGCTCTTGAATCTGCGTCTGGATCTCATGGATCCGCGGGTGATGTTGGGTATCATCACCGGTGGTGCGGTGATCTTCTGGTTCTCGGGAGCGTCCATGCAGGCGGTGACCACCGGTGCTCACCGTGCGGTGGCATACATTAAAAAGAATATTCGTCTGGACACCCAGGAAGCCGCGTCCGTTGAGAAGTCCAAGGAAGTGGTGAAGATCTGTACGCAGTACGCTCAAAGCGGAATGCTGAACATCTTCGGCGTGTTGTTCTCGCTGACCTTGGCCTTCGCGTGTTTCGATCCGACATTCTTCGCCAGCTACCTGGTTTCGATCGCCGTGTTCGGTTTGTTCCAAGCCATGTTCATGGCCAATGCCGGTGGCGCTTGGGATAACGCCAAGAAATACGTTGAAGTCGATATTCAGGAAAAAGGTACTGATCTTCACGCGGCGACCGTGGTCGGTGATACCGTGGGTGACCCCTTCAAAGACACGACCAGCGTGGCTTTGAATCCGATTATTAAGTTCACCACCTTGTTCGGATTGCTCGCTGTGGAAATCGCGGTTGAAGCGCAAGAGATCGCGCAGGCCATCGGTGTGGTGCTCTTCGTGATCGGTCTGGTCTTCGTTTACCGCTCGTTCTACTCAATGCGGATTAAGACCGCGAAGTAAAAGAGAGGCCGTTCCTTTTCAGGATGCAGTGCACCTGATGACGGAGCGGCCGTAACTTCATACGGTTCAATAAAAATGCCCGTCCCAGACGGGCATTTTTATATCTACGGCTAAATGGACCGGTTACCTTTGGCGGAGGCGGAGTTCTTGGAAGTGCGGGCGGCGTGATTTGTGGCCGAGGCGCGCGTGATTGGCGCAGTTTTTGGTGCAGGTGTTGATTCCCGCATCAATGCAGTGACGGCAAACAATGCCTTTTTGTCCGCAGAGCGCGCAATCGATCGTGGTTTCCGACGGTTGGCCGCAATGGGTGCAGAAGCGATAGCGGCGGGTGGGTTGAAGATTTTGATCAACCGCGACCCGGTAATCGAAGACAAAGCATTCGCCTTCGAATTCGGAATTCGGAAATTGTTCCAGATAAGCCAGAATTCCGCCATCCAATTGATTCACGCGCTCATAACCTTGGCGCTTCATTTCGAGGATGGCTTTTTCACAGCGGATTCCACCGGTACAATAAATCAATACCTCTTGGTCCTTTGAGATTCCGGACTTGGCGAGTTTTTCGGGGAACTCCCGGAACTCTTTGATCCCAAGATCAATCGCGTTTCGGAACTTGCCGATTTCCACCTCATAATCATTACGGGTGTCGAGGACGATGGCCTTTCCCGTTCGCAGTTTTTCATGCCATTCTCTGGGCGAAATGTGTCCATGCTTTCCCGATGGAACCAATTCCGGTGTTCCCAACGTGACAATCTCGGTTTTGATTTTAACCACGAACTCATTGAACGGGTGTTTCATGGCCCAGCTGTGTTTGAAGTGAGGATTTTCGATTTCAAGCCGAGTGGTCAGCCAGGCTTCAAAAGCGTCAATTCCGGAATCAGGCCCCGAAATGGTGTAATTGATCCCCTCGCGGCCGATCAGGACCAGGCCCCGTAAGGATTGGTGGGCGGCCATCAGTTCCAGTTCCCCTTTCAGCTGGGCCACATCGGCAGCGGAAAGGGGTTTAAAATAATAAAAGGCACAGATCTTAATCATCATGGGGCCCCAATCTAAATGATCGGATCCGCAATTCCAAGTCGATTGTATCGATTTGGGCGCGAATAAACCCTTGAAAATACTGAGTAAACCCGTCCTAAAGGAAATTTAATAATTATTTCGATGAATTTGAAATTAATTTCAAATAAGTTGAAAGTATGGCCGATGAGATTCTCATGAGTGCGGACGACGTCAAATCGACCCTGATCAATGTGGCGAAGAAGCATTTCGCCACATATGGATTTCAAGGGGCGAATCTTAAGGACATCGCGGCTGAAGCCAAGGTCGCCAACTCCCTCATCAACTACCACTTTAAGGACAAGGAAGGTTTGCTTCATGCGTGCATGGAGCCCTTCGCCCGCGGTCGCATGGAAGCCGTGTTGCGGATCTTAGGTGAGCCGCGAAGCCGTGATGAAATTAAAGTGCGTGTTCAGCTTTTCGCCGAGGAAATGCTCGACGGCTTCAGTAAGGATCCCTACGGTTTTGAAATCATTGAGCGTGAAATTCGCGCGGCCAATCCGATCATCTTAAAAATTTTCGAAAACACCATGCTGCGCGCGTTTACGGCCGTGGTTTCGTTTTTCGAAGAAGCGAAGAACAACGGATTGTTGCGAAACGAAGTCGATCCCATGATCGCGGCTTCGCTGATGTTCGTGTCCTGTTGTGATGCCGCAAGAAAAGATGTTCTGGCCCGAAAGTATTACGGCTTGTCGTTTAAAGATGAAGCCTTTCGCAAAAAATTCGCCGACCATATCGTCCAACTTTTCGCCGATGGAGTCTTGAAATGAAAACCATCTTGATGATCATCGCGCTCACATCAGTTCCGGGACACGCGCTGACACTGGCTGAATATCTCAACCAGGTCCGCAATGAAAATCCCCAAGCCAAGTCACTGGCACAGCAGGCTGATTCCATAAAACTGAGGATGGAAGAGGCGGATTCGATTCTCATTCCCGAATTGTATGGTTTGGTGGAACAGTTCGACGACAAAAGGGATCAGATCAGCAATTTCGCTCAATCCCGGGCCCAGGGCCATCGCTGGCAACTCGGCTTGAGGAAACAAACATCCTTCGGCTTACAGGGGAATGTTTATTTTCTCACCCAAAGAAATACGCTGACCAATGCGCCGGCCTTCGCCTTCAGTTCAACCGACTATCAGGATTCCACGGCGGTTTTTGAGCTTCGCCAATCCCTTTGGCGGAACGGGTTCGGCGATGCCACGCGGGCGGACATCGAAGCCCGGCGCTCCGAGCTTCGCGCCGAAGAATTGCGGGCGCGCTTCGAACTTAAGAATCTCCTTCTCAATGCGGAAGATCTTTATTGGGCGCTCGTCTCCTACAATCAAATCGTCAAGCTTCAGGAGGAAAACGTGGAGCGGGCGATGAAGCTTAGGGATTTGATGCGGAGAAAGTCCGGGCTCCGGCTGGTGGACGATGTGGACGCGCTTCAAGCCCAAGCGGCCTTCGAATCCCGTGAGCTGGAATTGAAAACTTCGCGCGACGAGCGGGCGGCCTTGATCCGCCAATTCAATACGATGCGAGGGCGCGACTCGGATGAAATCGAAAAACTCGACGAGTTTCCCGCGGAAGAAATGGTGATGAAAGTGGCCAGTAAACCGGGGATGACCCGTGAGGATTTTAAAATTCTCATGGAGCAGGCGCGGGTGATGGACATGAAATCACGTTCGGCCCGCTCGACGATTCAACCGAAACTGGATTTGGTGGCGACTTACGGATCCAACGGAATGGATGGGCGGACGGCCAACTCTTATTCCGAGGCCCATGAGTTCCGCCATCCCTATTGGACCGTCGGTTTACAATTCGCGGTTTCCATCGACATTGGCACCATAAACGATATCCGGCGCGGGTATGCGGCGAATCGGCGGGCGGCTCGCGAATTGGCTCACCACGCCCAATTCAGTTTGGAACGTGTGTACGCCGATCTCCATCGCAAGCTTCACGATGCCCAAGATCAGTATGAACGAGCCAGAAAACTTGAACGTCTACAAACGGAGCTGGTGCAAAAAGAGCGGCGGCGTTTGATCAACGGCCGAACCACGACCTTTCAGGCTCTCACATTGGAGCAGAATTTGGCGGCGGCTCAAATTCAGCGAGTCAGGGCGCAGTTAGCTCTGGTTCAGGCGCGAAATCAACTCAAGTCATTTGAGGAGCAACAATGAGTATCTCGGAACTTTCAATCAAACGGCCGATCTTCATCACGTGCCTTTTGCTCTTGATTCTGGTTTTGGGATTTTTCTCGTTCATGAAAATCCCGGTGGATCTGTTTCCCGACGTCACCTTCCCGGTGGTGGTGGTCAATACGCCTTATCCGGGTGCCGCTCCCAGGGAAATCGAAACCCTGGTTTCAAAGCCTCTCGAAGAAGAGTTAGGGACCATCGCCGGTGTGAAAACCGTGCGCTCGGTGAACCGCGAAGGCTTGTCGCTGGTGGTGGCGGAGTTCACGCTGGAAACGGACGTCAAGTACGCTGAACAACAGGTGCGTGATAAAGTCGGAAGCGCGCGCCGTAAACTTCCCGACGACGTCGAGGAGCCCACCATTCGCCGGGTGGACCCGGCCGACCAGCCGATCATGATGCTTTCTTTGAAAGCTAAAATGCCGATGGGCCAACATTACGATTTGGCCAACGAAGTCGTAAGACCCCGATTGGAAACCATCAATGGCGTGGGCTTGGTGGAAGTCATCGGCGGACGAAAGCGGGAAATCCATGTCGAGTTGGACCGTAATAAATTGGCCGCCGCGAATTTATCCATCACCGCCATCGCCCGACGGTTGTCCATGACCGGTCAAAATATTCCCGCCGGTTCCGTGAACCGGGATGAGGCCGGCCAGGACATGATTTTCCGCACGGTCGGTGAATTTGAAAGTGTGGGTGCCATTGAAAACGCCACCGTGAACTTTTTTGGCAATGACCGTCCGATTTTACTCAAGGACCTGGGAAAAGTGAACGACACTTTGGCCGATCCGCTAAGCTACACCTACTTCAATGCCGAACCCACTCTCTTGCTTTATGTCTTTAAACAAAGCGGATCGAATACGATCGCCGTGGCCAACGCGGTGATCGAGCGGGCGGAAAAAATCAATCAAGAACTCTCCCAGCAATACAAAGACGCCGAGGCGGAACTGAAAGTGGTGAGCAACTCGGCCCGCTACATCTACCTGAACGTGCTGGATGTGGCTGAGGCCATCATCATCGGGATCATCCTGACCGTACTTGTGGTTTATTTCTTTTTGGGGAGCATTCGCTCGACCATCATCACCGGTGTGGCGATTCCGGTTTCACTGATCGGTGCCTTCGCGCTGATGAATGCGGCGGGATTCAGTATCAATATCATGAGCCTTTTGGCGTTCAGTCTGGCGGTCGGACTTTTGATCGACGACGCCATCGTGGTGCGCGAGAACATCTTTCGTCATATGGAGATGGGTAAAGGTTCCAGACGGGCGGCGCTTGAAGGAACTTTGGAAGTGACCATGGCGGTGATCGCGGTCACGTTGACGATCATCGCGGTGTTCATGCCGATTGGATTCTTGTCCGGAGTGGTCGGTCAGTTCTTTAAGCAATTCGGTTTAACCGTTTGCTTTATTATGATGATCAGCTTGTTCGACGCTCTCACCAACGCGCCGATGATGAGCGCTTACTTTGGTGGCGGCCACAATGTGGAGTCCAAGAATCGTTTCGTCTATTTGATGAGAACCCCGGTTCGTTGGTTCAATCGTGTGCAGGAATGGCTGGTCATCCGGTATGAAACTTTGTTGCGACGGATTCTCAAGCGGCCTTGGATGGCTCTCGCCGCGACGGGGGTCATTGTATTGTCGAGCTGCGTGCCGTTGATGAAGGTGCCGAAAACGTTTTTTCCGCCTCAGGATAGCGGTGAATTTTCCGTCAGTCTTGACATGGCTCCGGGAACCAGTCTGGAAAAAATGCGCGAGCGCGCCTTGGAAGTGGATGAGGTCATCGCCAGTCACCCCGAGGTGGTGAATCGAGTGGTCACGGTCGGAAGCCGGCTGCAGGAAAAAAATAAGGCCGAGATTTATGTTTATCTTCGTCCGTTCGGCACTCGCTCAAAAAGCACCTCTGATGTGAAGGGCGAGCTTCGCGAGATGCTGAAGAAATTCTCCGACGCCAACCCCATGGTGAAGGACATCGATTACGTGGGCGGCGGCATGCGCCCATTCACCATGAACATCATTGGGCACAATCTGGATCAGGTTTCGGATATTGCGTTGAAGGTGAAAGAGAAACTGATGGATCACCCGGCGCTCATCGACCCGGACACGAGTTTTCGCCCGGGTAAGCCCGAATTCCAGGTGCTGGTGGATCTCAACGCCGCTCAACGGCTGGGTGTGAGCAGTAGTGCCGTGGGACAGGAGCTTCGCGCTCAGGTTGAGGGGCTGACCCCCGCGGTTTATCGCGAAAACGGTCTTGAATATGACGTGCGAGTGCGTTTGAAACCCGATCAGCGGGACCTTGAAAAAAACTATTCGCAAATTCTGGTGCCGAATATGAACGACCGGTTGGTCGAATTGGATCGTGTGGCCAAAGCCACCGCCACGACAGGCCCGGCGAGTATCGATCGTGAAAATCGTGCCCGCTATGTTTCCGTGACCGCTGATTTGCGCCCGGGTGGTCCCGGTATGGGTGGCGCGATTTCCGATATCGATAAATGGTTGGGACCGGGCGGTGAACTGGAGCTTCCGCCGGGAATGAGCCACCGCTACGTGGGTCAGGCGGAAAACTTCCAGGAACTGATGTTCAATATGATGGTCGCGGCTCTCTTGGGGCTTATCTTCATTTATCTGATTCTCTCTTCACTTTACGAATCGTTCTTCACTCCGTTCACCATCATGCTGGTGATCCCGCTATCGACCTGTGGAGCCTTCTTTGGACTCTACATTGGGGGCGCGTCGCTGGATCTTTATTCAATGATCGGGTGTATCATGCTGATGGGTCTCGCCACGAAAAACTCCATTATTTTGGTCGATTACATCAATCAGCTGCTCGAAAAAGGATATTCGCGGGCTGAGGCGATCATCGAGGCGGGCCGGACACGTTTGCGGCCGATTCTCATGACCAGCTTATGTTTGATCGCGGGCATGGTTCCGGTGGCGATCGGATTGAACGAAGTATCCAATCAGCGCCGGTCGCTGGGGATGTCGGTGATCGGGGGCGTGGTCAGCTCCACATTGCTCACGCTGATCGTGATTCCCGCTGTGTTTAGCTACATGGAAAATATCCGGGGATTTTTGCTGCGGTTTGGAACCAAGTTGGTTACGGCTGAGGAGGCTCCCGCCGCCAGTAATGGCAATTATAACCACCGGGATTCTTTTGCAGGTAATCCTGATGATACTCCTCCGCGGAGTAAAACCGTCTGAGCGGTTCGACGGTGGTGGTGATGGGCCGCGACCACAATCCGCTTTGAGCGGCGCGGGCAATGGCTTCTTCGGCGGCCTTTTTCTGTTCGGGACTATTGTAGAAAATGGCCGAGCGGTACTGGGTTCCCACGTCATTGCCTTGCCGGTTTAATGTGGTCGGATCGTGCATTTCAAAAAACAGACGCAAGAGTTCCGGTAGCGGAAGTTTTTCCGAATCAAATTCGATTTTGACGGACTCAGCGTGTCCGGTTTCGCCGGTCTTTACGTCCTCATAAATCGGATCCAATGTGTGCCCGCCGGTGTATCCGACTTCGGTATTCACAACGCCGGGAACTTTACGCAGTAATTCCTCAACCCCCCAAAAACAGCCGCCGGCCAAGACAATCGTTTCTGTTTTCATAAGGAATATTCCTAATCGCGAAGGTCCGTTTTGGCAATGGCCAGGATTTTCAAGGCAGCCGGTAAATTAAATAAGAAGCCTCATCCTCGGTCACGATTTTCCAGTCGGGGAGTGATTTCAAATGGTGATAAAAGTATTTATACGAGGTCTTCTCCACGAGTAACATCGTCCAATTGTACTTGGCCGCCAAATACAAAAAGGTTTCACGGGAGCGTAGCGCGCCGATCACTTCGGCTTCGTAAAACTTCATATCGGTCACGAAGCCATGGTGAAAAATCGGCAGTTCCCGCCGCCAAATGAGATAGGATCCAAAATCATGGGTGTTATAAAGCCGGCCGGGAATTCGCTTTTCACGTAAAAACTCAATGGTTTTTAGGGGAAAAAACTTGGGATCCAAGAGTTGGCCGGCAAGGCGCTCCCCTGAAGAGGAATTGTAGCCATAGACCAGATTTTTGGCGGCGAAAAGAAGAAGAATAGCGGCAACAACGCTCGCACCGATTTTTCCCGCCTGGGATAAATGTTTAAGTCCCACCCAGGGTTTCGCGGCGATCAGAATGGCAAAGGACGCCCACGGCACAAAACGAACGGCGTGGAGTGCGATGGCGATAGAAAAATAAATAAAGATCGCGCGCAAGCTGGTCCAAGCCTTTTCACGCCAAATCAGATAGAAGGTGACAAGCAGGAGCAGCCAAAAGGCCATGACTTCGGGCGTGGTTCGAAAAGCCGGATGATAGGACGGCATCCACTCGAAATTGTATTTTTTTAGAATGGCCGTCTCATTGGTTCCAAAGGCGAAGGGGTAAAGAACTCCCTCGAGCCACAGTGGATTTAAACAAAGAGCCACGACGGGCAAAGCCAGCCAAATCGCCTCCCGTGGCTTTATCGTTTTATCAATGAAGAGATGATAAAGGGCCCAAAGCCCGAGCAGGCCCAGTCCAAGTGGAAACCCGGGATGAAGTTGAATCCAGATCAGGAACAAGACCGTAAGTGCCGCGATCAACCCTTTGGTCACGCGGTCGCTGTTCAGCAAAAGAGCCACGAGGCCGACGCAAAAAAGATCCGAGAACATGCTCGATCGTTCAATGAATCGGAATGAAGCGGCCAATATCGCCAGTAGGAATATTCCAACCCAAAGGTAATCGCTGTTTTTCGCCCGCGGGAAGGCGAGTAGGGTGAGTAAAAAAACGGCGGACCAAACGAGAGCTTTAAGTCCAATTAGCCCGGCAAATCCGAAAATCTTGTGGGCCAGAGCGAAAATCAAATAACTCAGATATTCATGCAGATAATCCAAGCGGGCTTCAGGCAGCGAATATAAGTACGGATCCTGTTGGGTCGTCCAGGATCCTCGCAGAATGAAATCGCGGGCCAGCGACAAATACATGAAGACGTCACCGGATTGAATGGCGAAGATGGTCAGAGAAAATCCGGCAAGGAAAAGACAAACGGTTAAAATACGATTTAAGCCCACGCCTTATTTCCAGAAAATTTTTGATGTGGGTCTATATTTGACTCAGATAGTTAAGCGATGGGTGAAGTTATTGGCAAACTTCGCCCGGCACGACCACGAGATCGCTGATCAAGAAGGCGTTGCCGGTGGGATTGGCATTCGTATCCAAGAAGTTTCCGCCACCAGCTTGGGCCATGGCCTGCAAGCGTCCGGCCGCATCCGCGTTGTACTGTCCGTAATAAACGGTATTGAATGAAACTCGGCCAGGAACGAGATTAATAATATTCGTCACATTTTGAGTCAGCGTTTGCACGGCCACGGTCGGATTCGGCATACCATCGGAGAAGAACACCACCACATACTTGGTGTCCGCGGTGCGGCTGGTGTCGCCGTTAATGATCGCTGAAGTTTCATTCAGCGCCGGAAGATAAGGCGTATTCCCGTTATCCGTGATATTGAAGAAATCATCGATCGTGCTGCTCATGGCCTGAGAATTACCCAGTTTGAGCAGGCTTTTCGCCTGAGTTCCGGCGAAGGTGATGAAACTCCAAGCGAAATTGGTTTTTGTCGCATAGGAATTATAGAAGCGGCGGATGGAATCCCCGCGGACGGCTTTTTGCGGGTCCGTGGCCGGAGTTCCGCTCTGTCCTGAGCGATTGGATCCCGAAACGTCGACCGTGAAGATCATTTTGATCGGGGCCGTGGAATTTCTAAGGACGCTACGGCAGTTCGGGCCGTTGGTTTGAGTGACAACGCCGTAGGCGTCGTCATCACTATTACCGAACGTCACCGATGAGCCGCCGCTCACCCCGGTTGTGGAAAACTTCTGTTCCGCGCAGTTTTGAAATGAGACAATGAGTGCGAACAAACCGGCTAATATGCTCAGTTGCTTGATTCCGAATTTCCCCATGTACACCCCGCCCTTAAAGCTTACCACCAACTATTGCAACTGGCATACCCTTGCCCGGAAGATTTTTTCGAAAAAGAATAGGATTCTAACACCTGTCAGGAGACCAGCGACTGTCGAACTTTATAAATCGCCTAAGAGTTAGTGTCTCAGATTGGGATCAAGGGTCGTCATTTGAGACGGAACATGATTAAATTAAATGACGTCTAAGAGGGGATTTTAAAAGGGGTATTATGAACCGCTGGCTAATCGGGGTTTCGCTCGCCATCGTTTTGGTTCTATTCTTTCAAAATTGTGCGGATCTCGATGCGCCGACCGGTCTTCAGAATTCATCCAGTCAATCACCTGAACCTCTTCCGGAACCGACTCCGGAGCCGGCGCCAATGCCGACTCCTCAGCCGATGCCTCCTCCCATGCCATCGGACCCACTCACGGATTATCAGAAAAGTTCTAACTCCGGTCCGCTCACCGCGGGCCTGACACACACCTGTGCGATCAAGAATGGCGCTTTGTTTTGCTGGGGCAACAATACCAATGGAAAATTAGGTACGGGCAACACGTCCTCGCGAACCATTCCCACGGCGGTATCGGGAATGGAAACAGGAGTTCAAGCGGTGGCCGCGGGTGAATCGCACACCTGCGCGATCAAGGGCGGGGCCCTTTATTGTTGGGGAACCGGCGCCTCTTACCGGCTGGGCACGGGAACGACGGCCAATGCCGCCTTTCCGCAAGCGGTGTTCAATATGAATGCGGGTGTGACCGCGGTTTCCGCCGGTCGGGATCACACCTGTGCCATCAAAGATGGATCGCTTTACTGTTGGGGAACATCCAATGTGGGCCAATCCGGTTTGGCGTCCGCGGCCCCACAACAAGTCCCGTATAAAGTTCCGAATTTCGATGGCGTGACCGCGGTGGCCGCCGGCAATCAGCACACCTGCGCGATCAAGGGCGGCGCCCTTTATTGTTGGGGAAATAACAGCAACGGACAGTTGGGCTTAGGGAACACGACCACGACCGCTGGACGCAATCCCACCGCCGTTCAATTGAACCCGGTGATGGGATTTGAATCGGACACGGTCGCGGTGGCCGCGTCCGATCGAACGACGTGCGCGCGAAAGAGCAACGGTTCCCTTTACTGCTGGGGCTACAATCAGTTTGGCCAGGTGGGAGTTAACAGCACGGCAACGTCCATCACGACTCCTCGAGCCGTGCCGGGTTTTGAGCAAAAGACCACACACCTATCGGCGAATTTCACTCACGTTTGCGCCATCAAAGACACCGGACTTTATTGTTGGGGCTCCAACGAGACCGGGCAGCTCGGACAAAATAACCGGGGCAACACTTTGCGATCACCGCCGCCGAATCCCGTGGTCGTGCTTTTACAAACCGGAGAACAATTCATTCACGTCGCGGCCGGCGGGCAAAACGGCAGCACACTGTACCGCCTGTCGCACACCTGTGGGTACACCAATCAAAACCGTGTCCTTTGTTGGGGTGACAATAACGCGGGACAAATCGGCGACAATACGACGCAAGACAAAGTCGCTCCTGTTGCGATTGGTCTTTAAGCCAAGCTATCGGCCAACCGGCCATATAAGTTAGTGACTATTTCAAGTGATTCGAATTAAATGAATTTGCGTGCGCATAGATTCGCATCTTAGGGGAGAACCGTGCACTTATTGCGTACAGCCTCTGTGGGCTTTTTAATTATTTTTCTACTTGGTTGCCCGCCGTTTCGTGATTCACCGTTTTCCGACCGTCTGGCGCGCTCTGAGAGGGACTTGAACGGATCCAACTTAATCCGGATCGCCAATGTGGAAAGCGATGGAGTCGTGCGAATCGCTTTATTCGCTGATTCCCATGGCAACTACAAAGATCTGGACCGGGCGATCAAAGAGATCAACTCCACCTCGGGCGTGGATTTCGTGGTGAATCTCGGCGATTTCACCAATAGCGGATATAATTTTGAATACGACCAATTTCTGGCCGCTTACAAAAATTTAGCCTTTCCCGCGCTTTCCGTGATCGGCAATCACGACGCCATCGGCGCGGGGAGCAAGTTGTTCGGCAAAGCCTTTGGAGCGACGAATTTTTATTTCGAGTCCAATAATTGGCGCTACATTTTCTGGCATTCCGCCAATCTTGAAGATCCCAAAAATTTCAGCCCTGAATGGCTGGAACAAACCATCAACGCTTCCTTAAAGAACGTGATCATCTTTTCCCATGTGGCGTTGTGGGACGGTGAACGTTTCGGCAATGCCTATCAAACCATTCTTGATCATGCCAATGTTCAGCTGGCGGTCAGTGGACACCAGCATGTTTTTTGGCTTCGCGAAACCGGTACCCGATTACTGCAAGTGCCTCGCACGGAAAAAGTTCAGTGGGTTTTGTTGGAGATCAAGGCGGACGGATTTTACATCACCTATAACAAGAGTGGTGAAACCAAGAAGGTTGTGTTCAAATGATCGCCGCGATTCTTTTTTTATTCGGTTCGTTTGCCCATGGGAATTGGGGTGTGAGCGTTTCCACGGGAGCCTTTCAAGGTCGCACTTCAGCTTCCGCCATTTATGAATTTTCCGGGGCCCACGACGTTGAGTTCGGCTTGGGACAATATCCCTTCGGCGATCAAACGCGCTGGCAGGTGAATCTCGGTTACCGATATTCACCATTTCACCTGGATTGGAGCCCCTTCGCCTGGCGGCCGCTCGCGATTGGTCTATTCACGTTTTATGCCTTGGACGACGATTATTTTTTAGTTTCACCGGGCAAATACCCCAGCCGTGATTATTATGAAGAAACCAAACTGCGCGTGGGCATTGAATTGGCGACGGCGATTTACCCGGCTCGGCGGCATTTTCGTGTTTTATTTAAGATGGTCATGATTGATACCGGTGTGGTCGCGTTTGTGAACAACCGCGACGACAACGTGGAGTACCTTTTAGCCACTGGGATTTCGTTTCAATATCTGTTTTAATGCGATTTGCAGTCGATGTATTCGTTGATGGAATGCCGGCCTTCAATCGCCCGCTTGATCTTGTAGGCGGAGAATTTAGCCCGGGATCGATCGAACTCGGCGATGCTTCGAAGAATCGCCACGTGCCGGGCGAGATCAAGCTCATCCCAGTGGGGTTCGCGGGCGAATTCCAAATGGTGCTTGGTGATGGCGGCCTGGGCGGCATCGGCAATTTTACGAAAATAAGCGTTCTCCTGGCCGAGTTCCCTGAGGTGCGGGAGATTCGCCCGCGCTTGATCCCAAAGCGTCCACAGCGGATGATTTTGTTTTTGCTCATAAAGACTTTTGAGATTCAGGTAGGTCGGGTCCAGGTGAAGTTCGCAAACCGGATTTCCAATTCCGATCACGGCGAGCCAGGCGAGAAACGTCTTCATGGGGCCTCCACTGCGGCGTTCATGTCGCGACACATGGGCATGGGCCGACGGAAGGGGATCCAGGAATAGGCGATTCGTTTTTCACGCCAGGGCTTGAACGAGCGCAATCGCTTTTCACGGACGGCGAACTCGCGCTCGAATACTTCCAAGTCATTTCGTGAGTTCGCCGTCATAAGCGATTGAGTCTCACCAAAGTGCTCGAATAACCGGGAGAGCACTTCCATCATTTCGTATTTGTGCCGATAGAGCTTGTCAGGGTCCTTTTGCAAAGCCGCGACCCTGAGGAAGTCCGCCCATTCGTAAATATAAGAAGCGAATCGGCCGGTTTTCCAGCGCAAACGGAACTGGCGCCCGATGCCTGACCAGGAATTGCCATGCAGTTCGCCTTTTTCATTCAGGATGTTGCCGAATGTGCCGTAAACAAAACCGGTTAATACGGATTCCAGGATCGCGACCTGGGCATAGCGGAGTCGGCTGGGGGCTTCAGGATTAAAAATAACCTCGACTTCCTTCATGAGCCCGTCCATCAGACGGGCTTTTTCAGTGTGACCGCGGGCGAATTCTTCGGCCAACCCTTGGCGAATTTCGTCGGTGTCACTACCGAACTTTGAGGCCATGGTCGGCAGCTCATTGGAATCAACGCCCGCACGCAGACTGCGCTCCAGAATGTTTTCCTGGACCGCCAGAATCCAAAGCACATTCCCGGTCAAAACCTGATCCATAGGGTTGTTGCCGCGCATGTATTGTGAGTGACCGCGCTTTCGGCCTTTTAAAAGCAAATACCGCTTCATGCGGCCGCCAAGATACTCCCGCTTTGAAACTCGGGCCGAGCCGTTGCGCAGAAATTTCCGCACCCACTGGGCCCGTTTGCCCTCGCGAGCGTAACCCCACCAACGATTCGGTCCCTCAAGATCCACTTCGCGAAGCGCCTCTTCGTTAAGACCGTCGGCGACGGCGACGAATTGCACACGTTTAAACGCCCGAGCCGCGCTGGATGAGACAAAACCGTGTCGGATCAGGGTGGTGAGTCCGGAGGAGCCGAGGCGTGGAGCCCAGGCGAACGACCGCCAGGCGGATTGGATGTGACGGGTTCCGAAGATGATGGCCGCATCGATCAGATTGCAAACGATATGGACGCCGCCGCCGCCCACCATTTTGGATAAAACCGTTTCGGCCACTTCGCTGCTCACCTTGGAAACAAGCGCGGTCGGGCCGAGACGGGCGCCGATATCCGCCGTTCCCACGGCGATATGCTCGATACTTTCCCTGAGTGGCGAGTTCACTTTCAATTCAAAAAAGGTTCGCGCGATATGATCTTCCGCGGATTGTTCGAATTGATGTTCATCCCCTGGAAGACAATGGTCACAGTCCTCTTGGAGCTGATGGTAATACACGCGAATCCAACCCCTCACCAATTGCCAGAACGGACCGTTGAGCGCCAGGTGATGGCCCGCCACTTTGATGGTGGCCTGCGAGGCTCCCGATGTCGTCACGATTTCCGGAGTCAGGTCCGCGATGTCGGACATCACCGCGATAAACGGTTCGATGTCCATGTCATTCGGCCCGTGGGCTGAGGCCGAGGCGCAGGCAAGGCCTAGGGTCAGGGAAAGAATCCATTTTTTCATTTGCCAGCATTCCTAAACTGAAAAGCCTAGTTCTGTAAATCGAAGTCGGTTCTTGCATTTCAATTGAGAACCAGAGAAGAGAGTGAAATTTTTGCTTTCACTATGGTTTCGTTTGCTGTCCGGACTGGACAGAGACGGTCGGCGCGAGTACGTGGAAAAGCCTCTCCAGTGAGGAAATATGCGCCTTTCATGCTTTCTTATCGTTCTGATAGGTTTGGTCGCCTGCGCCCCGGGGCGGGAAGACTTTGGCGGAAATGTCCAAACCAATCGTAAAATGGAGATCGCTCCGGAAGAACGGGCGAAACTCATACCTAACGCTTTGTTCGATGCCGTCTATGACAACTCCCCGGAAACCATCCGTTCGATCCTCAAAACCAGCACCGAGCTCCTGCACACGAAAAATGCTTACGGGGATACTCCATTCGGCTTCGCCTTGGCCCAGGCCCATCATGAAGCCGCCGCCGTTTTGCTTGAACACCTGACCCCTCAGGACCTGTTTCACAAAAACGCGAAAGGCGAGAGTTATGTTTATCTCGCGTCCCGCTCGGGCCTGCACGCGATGATTACCCGGCTCGGCGACTTGCACTATCAGTCCCTGGGTTTCCTGGATGATTTTGAATTCAGCGATCTTGATCAACCGGATGAATTGGGGCGCACCGCTTTGTTCGTCGCCGCCAACGGCCAGGTGATTGAAGCGCTGGAAGCGCAATACTATCGGGGATTGGTGGAACTCCCGTTTTGGGGGTTCGCGCTCAAAGAAGATCATCTTCACCGAACTTATTTGCATGCCGCGGCCCTTGATGGCCGCTCGGAAGTGATCTTGTGGAGCGCGGAGCGGATTTGCCGACCCGGTTCGTGGGAAACAAGCGACAGTTGGTGGAAATCTTATCCGGGATGGCTCTTGAATCGCCTCTTGCGCGGATTTCAAACTTACATCGGTGATCTGGAATCCCCCGTGGATCTCCTCTTCAACCGGCGCGATGATGAGGGCAAAACGGCCTTGCATCTCGCGCTCGAAAACCGCAGGTTCGCGGCGGTGAGAGCGCTGACTCACTGCGAGTGGCTTGATTACGATCTGGCCGATAACAATGGCCATCTCCCACTCCACTCATTTCTAAAATCGCTCAACCCCTTGGTGCGGGAAACGGATGTGGAAACCAGGGAAACCTTTACCTTTTTGCTCCGGCAGGACACGCGGATGCGGCGGGTGTTTCGCGCGCTCGGGGATCGAATCAATCACACCGATCAAACGGGTGATTCCGCATTGCATTTGGCCGCGCGATTGGCGGATCCGTTCTTTTACAAAGAACTGGCGCGCTTCGGAGACATTCATCTTTTGAACGCCAATCATCAGTCACCCGAGCAAATTTACCTGCAGCGCCAAAGTGGAGTGACGCAAAATGGCCGCTAAGCTTTCGGTCGTCGTGATGGCGCTTTTGATCTGCGCCTGCGCTGAGGAAAATTTCGAGCTGGCGCAACGGCGGGAAATTCAAGCCCACACGAAAATCGATATTCAGGCGGATCATTCGCGCTATCTCTTTGCTGATTTTTTAAAGGGCGTGAACTCGCGGGAGCATTTCGTCATCGGCGCGCGGTTTGTGAAACATAAGAGTTCGTTCACATTGCACTCGCACTTCAATGGATATGAGTATCGCGACGGCGTACGTATCAGGGTTTCGCGGGATCAGGACGAAATTTGGGTGGAGTGCGCTTCACCGGGTTTTTTGCCTTCACGGACGGAGCTATCGAATGTTCAGATGAATCCCGACGGCACTTTACGACTTCGCATTGAGGTTCACGACGGTGTTTCGACGGGAGTTCGGATTCTGATTTGGAATGATGTTCAAAGTTTGCAAGGCGAGTTGCAACGGGCCCGAGTCACGGTGAACGAGTCCACGGCGGATATGGACTCGCGTCGCGAGGGTTGGGTCTTTGAATCCCATGGACGAGGCGCCCGGTGGGGCATCGAGACCGAAGATGTTCAGCTATTAACGGCTTATCGCGAGGCACCTTATGTTCATTAGGTCCGCTTTTTATTTTTCTCTGGTGCTCGCGGGGGCATTTTCGGCGTTGGCGCAAGAATCGGGGACGAGTGTTGTGGCGCTTCCCGAAGACGCGGCGGGAAAACCCTATGAGATCGAATTCGAAATCGAGTATCGCGCCCAGGAAGACCGTCGCTCCGAGCGTCCGCAGACGAAAACACGTCACTCGTTGCATGAAATTGCACTGGGTGGACATTACCGGATTGAAAAAACCATCGGCGTTCGCGGTGAGATGGCCGTTGAGTCGGACGGCCGTGAGCAAAGGTTTTTCGTTAAAGAAGCTCTTATCCTTTATTCTCCATGGGAGAACTACGTTGAGGCCCGGATTGGACAGCAGTTTTTGCCGGTGGGATTGGTGAATGAGCGTGATGATTGGTTTTCGTCGAATCCCGGATTCATGGAAAAAATCTTCACCGCGGAGAAGAGCATTGATCTGGGCGTGGTGACTGTTTTTCGTCCCTATAATCAGGAGTGGATTTTTCTAGAGGGCGGCGTTTTTTCGGGACGGGTTTTGCGCGAAGAAGATGAGCGATCGGGGTCGCCGGAGAAAACGCCTCGGGTGTTAAGCCTGAAATCCAAGTCCGAATTTCATGACGCGTTCTTGACCTATTTCGAGCACGACTACGCCTATTTTGATCCTGTTCGCGCCTTTGGCGGTGGATTCGAGCTTCGATCACCGCGGCATTGGCCGGTTCGCGGTGAATTCATGATCGAGCATTGGCGGTTTCAAGAGATTCAATCGGCCGGCCCCGATGTGGACAACCAAGCCTGGTTGCTCCATGGCCGGGTGGAATGGTGGCGGTTGGGTCTGGGCCATCGCTTCAGTCAAAATAACTCCCACCTTCGAACCGTGAATTCGCGATTCGCGCTTCCGACCGAAGTGTCCCGCTTGTCCTATGTGGACTTCAAAATCGCCGAACCCTTTCTCATTCGCGGGGAAGCGATCAAAGAGGTCCAGGACGAGGTTGTTCGGGATGAGCTTGTGGCGCGCGCTCTTCTGAGCTGGGAGATTTAATCGTCAAGAATTCTTGAGCGGCCATTTTCGCCGATTTGGGGAATCGTTGCGATCAGGAGCCAAGGCGAGTGTTTGAATCGGCACATCTTCGCTTTTTTGGCAAAACCCATCAAGTATGATGAACTGAAGCGGGTGGTAACGGAGGATTTTCGCAAGCCCAAAGAGGGTTAACGGGCGCGCTGCGCCGACCCCAATTTGCATTGACTCAAAGGATTAAAGCCGGGTTATATATTTCGCGTCCGGGGGGAATATTGGGACCTTTTAGCAGCAGCGCGATAAGGTTCGTTGTCTTATTCTGTCTGACCATTTGTTCATATTCAGAGGCCGCGGAAATACAGGCCGAAAGACAGCAAAAACGGGAAGCGCTTCGCAGATATCTGGGCCGACCGAGCGGCTCGGTAAAGAAACCGGTTTTGAAAACCAAGCCGCCGACTATTGATTCGGATCTGAGATCTCAAGCGCTTTCCGAAATCAAAGCGGATGAAAAAGCTTTCACCCCCGAACCCATCGGCTCCGCGACGGTCATTACGCAAAAGATCGAAGCCAAGGATCCCGTGGCGTATCAAGGACTACAGATCGGCCTGACGGCGAGAGCTTTTACTCCAAAGGGTCGTGTGCCGATTGTGGCCATGGGTTATCGGGAATTGGATCAGCACGTGGGCCGTACTTGGTTGCTCGGTGGTGAGTTGCGAGTCATGCCATATCGCTCGGAACTTTTTAAATCCGCTGTCGGATTTCGTGCCGGTCTTGCCTATGCGGGGCAAAATTTGACGTTGTTCACCTTGAGTGGGAGAAGCCTTGGCCCGTCCCGGTTGCATTCCCTGGAAAGTTATTTCACGGTCAGCCAGAACTGGGTGTGGAATTCTTTTCCTCGATGGAGTTTTGAACTTGATCTTGGAATTTCACGCTTTGATTCGATCCTTGCCAGTCAAAACAGTTTGGCTAACGAATCCGATCACGTGTGGGCGGCGACGGCATTGGTTGGGCCAAAGGTTCGTTTGGGTGATTTTTGGTTGTCGATCAATTACCAGCATCGCGAACCGGTTTCGCGGGGTGATTGGTTTCGGGTGAATGAACAATCCTTGGTGTTCGGGGCGCAGTATGCGGTTCGCTAGATTCTCCGCCTTGATCGTATTGATTGGGATGGCCCCTGGGGCGCTGAGTGAAGAAGCCAAAGTGACGCGGGCGTTGAAGCCACAGGACATCGTCGATCATGTTTTGAACAAGAGCTTTGCGGCGGAGCGAATTCGCATTCAAAACCAGCTGGCGCACACCGATCTCGAGTCGGTGCTTGGACGATTTGACCTGCGCCTGAATGCGAACGTCGATTATGAGTACAGTGAATCCGAAGACCTTTCTGGATTGGCGAATCCCATCGATAAAACGCTGAGAAGTGGACTGTCCTTAAGCAAACCCACCCGATTCGGCACGATCTTTACCCTGGGCTATGAGCACATCGCGCAAAGCAGTGTTCTTAATCCCATCATCACCACCCGCGAGGACCGGGCGGCGCTCGATCGCGGCTATTTTCAAATTCGACAACCCCTTTGGAACAATGCCCTTGGTGTCAGCGATCGGCTGGATTTGCGCGAGAAAAAACAGTGGGTTTCCGAGGCGGATCTGGAAAAGCAGGAGAATACCGAAAATTTGGTGTTGAGAGCCCTTGAGCTTTACTGGTCGGCCTACACCGCGCAAACCAAACTCAAGGATGCGTTGGCGGCGCGCGAAATGTATCAGTCATTGATAAAAGTGGTCCAGCGAAGAGGGCGGTTTGGGTTGGACAAGGGCGGTGAATACGCCCAGGTGATGGCGGACGCCACCGACGCTGAGACCGCGGTTAAAAACGCGAGTTACGAATATCTCAACCAGCTGCGTGAGCTGGAAATCTTAATGAATGAGGAATTTAAAGGCGATGTCCGTTTTGAAGTGGAGCCTCTGATCCCGCCGATTCCCAAGACGGAGCCGGTTGAGATTGAGAAACTCCGGCCTTTGCAAATCGCGAAAAGCCGGTTGGATCGGGCGGAGTTGGCCAGACGTTCGATGGACTTCAAATTGTCGCCGAGTTTGGAACTCGTGGCCAAAGCCTCAAGCACCGGCGTGGAAGCGGATGCCGGCCGCTCCTATAGCGAGTTCGTCGCGGGAAATAAGCCGGATTACTTTATTGGTCTGCAATTCGAAACCGCTTTGGATTCTTCGCAGAAGCGGGCGGGAACGGCGTATGCGCGATTGAATAAGTCCCAACGTGAAGTTGATTTGCGTGAGTTGGAACTGAGACTGAAATCGGAGTTGGAACTCTTGCGTCTGCAGGTGGAGCAAACCCATGCCTCAGCCCTCAGTGCGACGGAAGCGGAAAAATTCCGCACGCGCACCATCAAGGAGCAGGAAGTTGAATACCGGCAAGGACGCTTACCACTTCGCGAACTGTTGCAAACGTACAGTAAATATTTTGAGTCCCAGACGAAAAAAATCGAAGCGATTGGGGCGCATCATATCGCCCGCAACCGCTTCGCGGCCCTGCGGGATGAACTTGTGAGGTGATTATGGTGAAACGATTGATTTTGGGCGTGATCGCCATGGGTTTTCTTTTTGGTTGCGGAATCGGACTTGAAGATTCCGTCGGTCCGGACGCGGATCGTGCGTTGAAAAATGAAAAGCTGCGCGAAGAGTACAGAGCGATCGAGGGTACTTATTCCGGTCAATTGAAGCTTTCCGCCGTCAATAAATCCTTACCGGTCACGTTTTATCTTTTTCTGGGTGAAGTTCAGGAGGCTCCATTACCGGGAGATTTGAGGCCGGGGATTCGCGTGGTGTTGCGGGGCCGGATGATTCAAGCAAGTACGATGGGTGACAGTGACAATCTGATCCTCACCGGGCAGTTCGACGGGGTGACCGGCGCTCTTCGATTGGATCCGGATCCGGCGATGTCGACCACCGCGTCCGGTTGCCGTTTGGGTGGTCAGGATCCGATTTCCGTCACAGGACATGTCAATGGGGAGAATCTAACGGCCACGGTGCTAAGAAACGGCCAGAACTGGGGTGTGATTAATGTTCGCCGAGTCAGTCGGGATTCCACCACGGGCGCGACGTTGAGCGAAGAAGAAGAGTTCAGGCGTCTGGTTCAGCTTTATGAGCCCGTCATTGGCACTTACAGGGGTCAGTTCAAGCGTGAGATGTGTTCGAGTGAACGCCTCGAAGGTTTTTCCGCCTGGCTTTACATTGAGCGCGTTCAGGAAGGCTCCGGTGTGAACGGGGCGCCCTGTTATCGCCCGCGCTTGGCGCTGAGAACCTTTCGTGAGTTCCAAGGTGAATTGGCGGATGTCAAATATTTCTCTTTGAACCGTTTTGATCCGGAGACATTTTTGCCGCAGTTTCAAAGTTCAGTTTCGCGGGTGGAGATGTCGTTTTCGGAATCGCCCGCGCGGCTTCGCGGAGTGATCTCCACCACCGGGAAATGGGCTGAGTTTGATGTGGTCCGTGAATCGAAGTTCGTGGAGGCGCCGGACGATGAAACTCTTCTGCTGCGGGAACGGCTGGAGCGTACCTATCGACCGTACATCGGTCTTTATCGCGGCAAGGTGGATGCTTATACCGGGCCGGATTGGCCGGTTCATTTGAACCTTTATATGGACGAAGGATTGGAACACGGTGTTCGGGTTCCAATTTTGCGCGCGCTCTACACCCGTCGAGATTTGTCCGATCCCAGCATCGGTTCCCGTTTAATGGATGTGGCCGTGGTTTTGGATGGTTGTCGGCCGAACCTCATTATGAAAAGTGAAGGAAATAACAATGGGCCGATTCCGGGAATAGGTCTCATGCGCTATAGCGCCGAACACAATAACGGTGTGTTAACGGGCGAGCTCATCGATCATCGAGGTCCACAGGGAATTTTAACCGTAAAGAAGTAATATGGATTTAGCGAACCTTTCGATCCGCCGGCCGATCTTTATCACCTGTTTGGTGACGCTGATCCTTTTGATCGGCTACATGTCCATGCGGCGTTTGCCGGTGGATCTCTTCCCCGACGTGACCTTTCCGATTGTGGTGGTCACCGTGCCCTATCAGGGTGCGGGCCCCGCGGAAGTGGAAACGCTCGTCGCCCAGGTATTGGAAGAGGAGCTGAGCGGGATTTCGGGCATCGATGAACTGCGCTCCACCAGCCGCGAAGGCCTCGCTCAGGTGGTGGCCGAGTTCACACTGGAAACGGACATCAAATACGCCGAACAGCAGGTCCGCGACCGTGTGGCCACGGCGAGAGCGAAATTACCGGACGATATCGAAGAGCCGATCGTTCGCAGCGTGGACCCGGCCGATCAACCGATCGCGGTGTTTTCAATCTCCTCACCGGATCTCAATCCCGGCGAAATTTATGATATCGCCGACAAGGATGTGAAACCCAAGCTCGAGCAGGTGAACCAGGTGGGTTTGGTCGAGATTCTTGGCGGCCGAAAACGCGAGATCCAGGTTCAACTCGACGCTAAAAAGTTAAAAGCTTACAAAGTTGCCGCGACGACCGTGACCGAAGCTTTGCGATCATCCGGCCAAAACGTTCCCGCCGGCAAAAAATCAGGCCGCGAGTCCGAAGCCAGTTACCGCACATTGGCGGAATTTCGGGATTTAAAAACCATCGCCGGCTCCATCGTGCGTTTTGAGGGGGACGAGCATCCGCTATTGGTGTCCCAGCTTGGTGAGGTGGTCGACACCCTTGAAGACGAAAGATCTCGGACCTATTACAACGGCAATCCAGCGCTCATGCTTTATGTGTTCCGCCAATCCGGAGCGAATACCATTGAAGTGGTGGACCGCGTACGCAAGGTGGCCGAAAAATTGGGGGCCTCCGAACAGTTCAAAAGCAAAAACATCACCCTGGATCTTGTTCGTGACGGATCCAAACGGATCAGGGCCAACGTTTTTGATGTTTATGAATCGATCTCCATCGGTATTCTTCTGACGGTGCTGGTGGTTTACTTATTTTTGGGGAGCGTTCGTTCGACGATTATCACGGGGCTTGCGCTTCCCAATTCCCTTTTAGGTGCGTTTGTTTTGATGATGATCGCGGGTTTCAGTATCAACATTATGTCTTTGTTGGCGCTGAGCCTCGCCGTGGGTTTGCTGGTCGATGACGCCATCGTGGTGCGCGAAAATATTTTTCGCCACATGGAAATGGGCAAACCGCCGGAACAGGCGGCCAGGGAAGGAACCGAGGAAGTGCGCCTGCCAGTGATCGCCACAACTTTCGCCATTCTCGCGGTCTTCGGTCCGATTGGATTTCTTCAGGGCGTGACGGGTCAGTTCTTCAAGGAATTCGGGTTGACCATTTGTTTCGCCATGCTGATCAGTTTGTTCGACGCCCTCACCATGGCCCCCATGCTTTCCGCTTATTTCGCGGGAAGTTTGCATCCCAAACCGCCGAAATCGTTTTTGGGTCGGGCGAATAAGTATCTTCTCGAAAAGTTCGACCAATTTCAGACCTGGCTGGAAAATAATTATGAGCGGCTTTTGGGCGTGACCCTACGTTTTCCCAAAACCGTGATCGGAATCAATCTCCTGGTTTTTGTGATCAGCCTCTATAGCGTGAAGTGGATTCCCAAAACCTTTATTCCCGCCCAGGATAACGGCGAGTTCATTGTCAAACTTGATTTGAAGCCGGGCACGAGCCTGGAAAAAATGGCGGACGTCGGCAGTCAGGTGGACGACGTGATCCGCAATCATCCGGAAGTGGCGCGCACCTTGTTGACCATCGGAAACCGTGAAGGCGAGCCCAATTACGCCGAAGTGGCCATTGAGCTTCATCCCGTTGGCGTGAAGCGAAAAATGAACACTTCGGAATTCAAGGACTTGATTCGGGAAAAGCTTAAGCCCTTTGCCTATGCCAATCCGGCCGTTATGGATGGCGATGCGACAGGCGGCGGACAACGCCAATTCAACATGAGTTTGGCCGGTGAGGATCTGAACCAGTTGATTGAGTTCAGCGGTAAAGTGGT
Source organism: Bdellovibrionales bacterium (assembly GCA_041690295.1). Taxonomy (GTDB): domain Bacteria; phylum Bdellovibrionota; class Bdellovibrionia; order Bdellovibrionales; family UBA1609; genus JALHOQ01. The sequence continues at coordinate 26,390 of JAWLHR010000012.1, read as the reverse complement.
TGAAAAACTAAAAAATGAACCGGCGCTCACCGATGTGGACCGAAGCTTTCGCGAGGGAAAACCGGAATATCAGTTTAAAATCGAGCCCTGGATCGCGCAGGAAGCGGGTTTGAACGCGCGTGTGGTGGGGCTTGAGTTGCGCAATTTGGTCGAAGGCGTGGTGGCCGCTCCGTTTCGCGTGGGTGACCGTGAATACGATATTCGGGTGAGACTGCGCGAGGATCAGCGTGATCTGACCCAAACGTGGAAGGATGTTTTGGTTCCCAACGTCAATCGAACCATGGTGCCCCTCAGTCTCGTCGCTGACTTTGAACCGTCGCAAACGCCGAGCAATATCCGTCGCGAAAATCGCTCACGCACCATTCAAATTTCCGCTGACGTGGCGCCTGGCGGACCCGGGTTGGGCGGCGCGATCGCGCGGGTGGATGAGATCTTCAAGAACGAGCTCCCGCTCCCACCGGGGATCACTTATAAATTTTATGGGCAGGCGGAGAGGTTTAAAGAGTTGATGGGTAATATGATGATGGCCATGGGGCTTGGTGTTTTGTTCATCTTTTTCGTTCTTTCAAGCCTTTACGAATCCTTCGTCACGCCGTTTGCCATTATGTTGGTTTTGCCTTTGGCCGCGATCGGCGCGTTCTTTGCCTTGCTCATGACGCAATCGACGTTGGATCTTTACTCCATGATCGGTTGTGTGATGCTGCTGGGGCTCGCGACCAAAAACTCCATTTTGCTCGTCGACTACATTAATTTGCTGAAGGCGAAGGGTTTGGCGCTGAAACCGGCGATTATCAAAGCCTGCCGAACGAGGTTGCGCCCAATCATCATGACCAGTTTGGCGTTGATCGCCGGCATGGTCCCCGTGGCCATCGGGCTTAATGAAGCCTCCCGCCAAAGAACCAGCCTTGGCGTGGCGGTGATCGGGGGCACCATTAGCTCAACGTTGCTCACTCTGGTTTTAGTCCCCGCGGCATTCACTTATATTGATCGATTCAAGGACTGGATTGAATATTTGTTTTTAAAGTATGTTCGCGGGGTTGAGCCAGCTTCCATCGAGGTGGAAAAAGTGATACCTGAACCCAGTTTCACGCCTGAAAAAGAAGCTTGGTTGGAATAAAGAGGTGAACGGTGAACGAATCTTCGGTCATGATTTGCGTGTGTGAGGACCGCTCGAGTGAAGGGCAGGTGATCCGGCGCGATTTTTCCGGGTCAGAACGTATTTTGCGCGCGCTAAAGGTCGGAGGCATTCTCTTTGGCGCGGCGGTGCTCACCGTGTTCGTGCCCGTTTTGCACTTTGTGTTGGTTCCGCTTTTTCTGATTCTCTCGCTGGTTTTTGGAATCACGACCTGGCTGGCGAAGGGCGAGGTCATAAGCGGCGAAGTGAACTGCCCGAGCTGCGGGGCGAAGAATGTTTTGCGAAAGGCGCCCGAAAGCTGGCCAAAGCAGGAGCGATGCTCAGGTTGTTCGCTTCTTCTCCAATTCGATTTGAAAAAATAAAGGTTGAAGTCATGCGGATAAGCTGGATTTTTTTGATGTCATTTCTTCTCTCCGGATGCGCGATCGGTCCACTCGTAAGTCACGAGACGGCGCGCACGGTGGGTAAATCCAATCACGAACTCATCGGTGGCTATGGTTCAGCCGGTTATGTTCTCAAATGGAATGTCGGTCTTACTGAAAATCTGGATTTCGGCGTTCATTGGGAGTTTTTGAGCATCGGAATTCGCGCCAAATACGCCCTTGTTAACGGCAACAATAACGGTTTGTCACTGGCCATCGCGGGTGGAATCGGCGAATCCATCGGTGGCAGTCACTACTACGGCGATTTGATGGCGAGCTACCTGTCTGGCAAATGGGAGCCCTACGGCACTTTGCGTGTCGTGCACGTGAAAAATGATCCCGTTGAGTTCAGGGATAAGGACACGGGGCCGTGGATTTTCGCGTTGACTCGATTGAATATGACTACGGCCAAGTTATCCTGGGGAGCCGTTTTTGGCTCAGTCCCCATTGGCTATTATCAATCGAAGCGAGCTCCTTGTTCGCACTCAGTCCGGATATATGGATTGGGCGCAATGTTCTTGTCGGTGCAGCGCTTGGTTACCGCTTCCATTAGCAGGAATTTGGTCCGAGCTAAAATTTAACTATTTCCCAATTTCCCGCCGCTCAAATAATTTGACCGATAGAAGAAATTCCTAAAGAGGAGGGAAATATGACGTTACTTAGCGAGGCCAAAAAATCTGAAATCAGAAAGCAGGTGAGCGATAAAGGGTATTTTGGAATTCGGCGGAGTTCGCTTTGGCCTGTCGGCTCAAATGTCGCGCAAGCTCAACGAATTTCGTGCGCGTTATGAGACTCTTCCCGAAGATCCCCACCTTTTCGCCGGCGAGGGAGAACGGTTCCGCCGGTATGCCCGCTTTCTTATCAATCCAGCTCAAGGCACATTAGAGCGATTCAAGCACGATTCATTTTTTCAAGCCAAAGAATATGACCAGCTTTACGGCGATATTCATCGACACTTCGCTCCTTTGAATCCCGAGGACTATGAGAGTGATTTCCTGCAGATGTTGGTGATGGAAAGTTATCGATCACTGCCGATTCCTGAGTCCCAACGGTTGGAGCCGTTTGAAGTCAGCGTGCACATGATCCGGATCGCGGCCACTACGAGAAATAACATCGGCCGGCCCGCGCCGGAAGGCATCCATCGCGATGGATATCACTTCGGGTCCATTCATTTAATGAATCGAACCAATATCCAAGGTGATTGCAATTACATTTATGACTTGAACCAAAAGGAGATCGATCGCTTCAAGCTGGAAAGGCCGCTCGATTCCATTTATTTCGATGACAGAGCCATTTTCCACGGCGTCTCACCCTTTCAAGCCGTGGATCCGCGAAGTCGGGCATTAAGGGATATGTTGATTTTATTGTATCAACCGCTCGCCGAATCGCCGCAAAGGGACCGCCCAAGGATGGTGTTGCGGCGATTCTAATAACCTGATTCGATTAACCAGCGCGAGATATACCCTTTGTATTTCTCGCGCACTTTTTTGGGCATGCGCCGATAATCGCCGATTCTTTTTCGGCAATTGGGCGATCCGCACCGGCAGCGCATGCGCCAGTACGGATGCCTTTCGGTCATCTCGTAATCCCACGTGATTTCTTCGCCCTTTTCAATCCGGCGCATGGCGACCACTTTGAATTTTCCCTTGATTCCACAGTTGGGATCGCAGGAGTGATTGATCAATCGTGCGACACCATTGGAATCCCGCCATTTTTTGGGATGGAACTGAATGACATGGTTATAAAGGTCGTCATTCCAGTGTTCGTAATCGTAAGTGAAAATGGGACCATCGAATTCCGCGATCAATTCGCCCTTTCGAATGACGGCTTTGGCGAAAACACCTTTTCCGAACTTTGTTCGGCGAACGTAGACCTTGGGATTATCCATGGGAGTTAATGATATCCGCGGGTCCATCTCTGATAAAGTGGGGAAGTGGGTGCGTTAAATTTGCGTCAAAATCTCGCGGATCCGCTTTTGATCATTTTTTTCCATCGCGGCTTCCAGTTCCAAATTCTGCCGGTCGCGACCGACCGTTAAAACCGCTGTAACGTCGCTTCCCTCGATATAGGCGGCGGCTCCCTCTTTTTTCGCCAGATTCCCGTAGTAGCGGATTTCATTCCAACCCGCCGAGTGACCAATGTAGCTCAAGAAAAGGTCGAATTGTTGGCTCCAGAAATAGGGAATTTCATTAAACTCCCTATTTTCACCCAGCATATTCATGGCCGCGACTTGACCCTGCCTTTGCGCCACGACCCAATGTTCGATGCGAGCGGGTCGCCGGGACGGAAAACAGGGAAAGCGGGCGATGTCACCCGCGGCGAACACGCCGGGACGATTGGTTTGCAATCGGGAATCTACCAGAATTCCGTTTTCACAATTCACACCGGCGGATTCGGCAAGAGCGGTGTTGGGAGCAATGCCCGTGGCGACCAGCACCAGATCGGCTTTAAACTCATGGCCGGACGCGGTCGAGACGTGGGATGGGTGAATTTGGTTGACGGTGCTTTTGAGCACGAACTGGACGCCGTTTTCACGGTGAACGGATTCGATGATCCGTCCAACTTCATTTCCAAAGACGTGGTCCAGAGGAGTTGCGTTCGGTGCGATCACGGTGACATCCAATTTGCGGGCCCTTAAGGCCGAAGCCGCTTCAAGTCCGATAAAGCCGGCGCCGATGATCACGATGTTATTGGCGGCGCCAAGTTTGGGAATCAGTCGTCGACAATCCTCAAGGGAGCGCAAAAAATGCACATGGGGCTGATCGATTCCTTGAATGGCGGGCTTTCGCGGCGATCCACCCATGGCCAGCAGGCACTTGTCATAGGAAATGGATTCGCCGGAGCTGAGCTTAAGAGTGCGCGCGTTGGTATCGAGCCGTTCCACTTTTGACTTCAATTTAAATTCAATTTTTTGTTCATCGAAAAACTCAGCGGACCTAAGAGGAATCCACTCTTCCGGGGCGTTGCCGGCCAGATAGTCCTTCGAAAGGTTCGGCCGGTCATAGGGAAGATCCGAGTCTTCGGAAACCACAACCAAGGAACCGGCGAAACCTTTTCTTCGCAACATCTCCGCCGCGGCATGGCCCGCGGCCCCTGAGCCCACGATCACGAATCGTTGGGATTCGCCTTTGGTGCGCGGCTCTGGCTGAGGTTCGCGTTTCTCTTTGACGAAAACGGTGCCATTACGAACCTCGGTCTTCCAAGTGGGAATCGGATTCAGGGCGGGCGCCTTCGTGGCCTCTCCGGTCTTACAGTCGAAACAGGCATGGTGCCAAGGACAGCGCAAGGCTTGATTTTCCAGCAATCCGTCATACAAGGGCGCGCCGTAGTGTGAACAATGGGCGCCCACGGCAAAAACCTCTTGTCCGCGCCGGATCAGGATAACGGATTCTTCACCCACATGGCCCACGAACATTTGCCCTTCGGCAAGGAAGTCAAGGGACACTCCTTGGCTGAGATCCGGTCCCACAGGTTTTTGCTGTGATTCGCCCATGAAATGCCTCCCACGGTTTAAGTTCGCATTAAATTTAAAATTTCGTTTCGGTAGTTCTCTTTGACCCTGAAGTCGCCGATCCACTTCTTAGTGATCGTGGTGCTTTGTTGTTTTTCCACCCCGCGCATCATCATGCAGAGATGAGAGGCTTCCAAGAGCACGGCCACGCCTTTCGGTTCGATCAGCTCGTTAATGGCTTCGGCGATTTCACGAGTGAGACGTTCCTGGATCTGAAGTCGTCTGGCGAAAATATCCACGATGCGAGGGATTTTTGAGAGGCCGATGATTTTACCGTTGGGAATGTAGGCCACGTGAGCCTGGCCGAAAAACGGCAAAATGTGATGCTCGCAAAGCGAAAAAAACTCGATGTTTTTCACCAGAACCAAATCGCTTGAAGGTTCATTGAAAATCGCATTTCCCGCAACTTCATGAACGTCGCGCTGATAACCTGACGTGAGAAAGGAAATGGCATGACTGAACCGTTTTGGCGTCTGCAAAAGGCCCTCACGGTCCGGTTGCTCGCCCATGCGTTGTAACATTTGCCGCGTAAGATCGGAAAAATCGGGAAAATCAAGGGAATCGGTCGGCGTGTGAAACTCAATTTCTTGCATTTTGACTGTTAGCTCCAGTGTTTGAATTATCGTACGACTCGACTATATACGTGTGTATCTGTTTAAATTGTTTTTATTAGAGAGGGTGCCATTGCGCGGTTTACATAAAAATCAGCAAAAGATTCTGGAGCACTTGCTGGATCACCCGAAGGGCGCGACTCTCTTGGATTTGGCGGAACATCTTGGTGTCACGAAAACGGCGGCTAAAGAGCATATCAATCGGCTGATCGACATGGGCTACGTGGACTTCGAAGATAGCCGGGGAGGAATCGGCCGGCCGCTTCGCCGCTATTTGCTATCGGATCAAGGCATTGAGTCGTTTCCGCGACGGTATTCATGGCTTTCCAATGCGATTCTCACCCAATTGACCAAAGACCTGCCGCCATCGCAAGTGGCCCGGTTCATGGAATCCTTGGCGGATTCGGTGACCGAGAGCATGGAAGCCGATTATCGGGCCAAAGACTTTGTAACGCGTCTGACCAGTCTGACACGATTGATGTCGGACCTTGGCTACAGGGCGGTCTTAAAAGAGCATGAGGCGGGTGTGGGGGCCACGATCGAGGCGGTGAATTGCGTTTACCACGAAGTGGCCAAGAAAAATCCGCAACTTTGCGGCTTTGATATCCGCTTGATTAAAAACCTTTCACAAATGGACGTGAACCTTGAAACGTGCATCGCCAAGGGTGGACACGTTTGCCGATTCTGTTTGCAGCCCCCGGTGAGTAAATAAAATGCCGGGCTTTCAATTCGAAAACCATTCCCTTGAAATTATTTTGCTCGCGATCACGGTGCTCGTCATTTTTTCGATTTTTTCGAGCAAGCTTTCAAGCGCGTTGGGTGTGCCGGCGCTCTTGATTTTTCTCGGTGTGGGGATGTTGGCGGGCTCGGAAGGTCCGGGCGGCATCGACTTCGACAATTATAAATTGGCCTTTGCCATCGGCAGCGTCTCGTTGGCGCTAATTATTTTTGATGGCGGGATGCGTACGTCTTGGCGGCAGGTGAGGCCGGTTCTGCCGCTTAGTCTTTCTTTGTCTTTTTTCGGCGTTTTGATCACCGCGGTGCTGACCGGCGCGTTCGCCCATTTTGTCATGGGCATTCCCCTGATCGGCGGAATTTTACTGGGCTCCATCGTGTCGTCCACGGACGCGGCGGCGGTATTCAGTATTTTGCGTGCGCGAAGCCTTTATTTAAGAGAAACCATCAAAAATACACTTGAGTTCGAGGCTGGAAGCAACGACCCCACCGCGATTTTCTTGACGGTCAGTGTTCTCGCTTTCGGTTCGGGCCAGGTGGATACGTTTCAAGGTTTCGTTTGGTTTTTCGCCAAACAGGCCGGTCTCGGAGTGGGCTTGGGCCTTGGGGCGGCGTTTGCGATCCGCTGGATCATCAATAGTATCAATCTAGAATATGAGGGGCTTTATAACGTTTTGATGGTCGCGCTCGTGCTTTCCGCCTTCGCGGCGATTTCTTCGGTGGGCGGCAGCGGATTTTTGGCCGCTTATGTGATCGGACTTTATCTCGGCAACACCGATCTCATTCATAAACGAAGTCTTCTCAGTTTTCATGACGGGATCGCATGGCTCGCGCAGATCTCCGTGTTTTTGACTCTCGGATTGCTTTCATTTCCCTCAAAGCTTGTTTCGGTTTGGAGAGAGGGATTAATTCTTTCGATCTTCATGATGATCGTGGCCAGACCTGTAAGTGTCATGTTGGCCTCGTGTTGCATGAGAATTTCCGCGCAAAAACGGATTTTTATCTCATGGGTGGGCTTACGTGGCGCGGCTCCCATCATCTTGGCGACTTTGCCTTGGGCCGTGGAATATCCGGATTCGGAATATTATTTTAATCTGGTGTTTTTCGTGGTTCTTATGTCGGTATTGGTCCAAGGGATGTCCATTCCCTGGCTGGCTAAACGCTTTTCGCTTACCATTCCCCAGGAACGAATTTCGGGCCCGGCGGAATTTCTGCCTTCCGGATATGTGGCCATAGAAGCGCGAGTTACACCGGGTTCGAATGCGATCGAGAAAAGGATCGTGGACCTGCATCTTCCATCCGAAGTGCTCTTCACCAGCATTGAGAGGGACGGACGTTACGTCGTCCCTCGGGGAAATACGGTCTTCAGTGCCGGCGACCGCATCCTTGGTTTGGCTCGCCCGCCACAAGTTGAAGCGCTTAAAGAAATTTTCGGCGCGGCCAAGATCACAAACGGACAGATTTAAGGTTGGGCTCGCTTCGCTCGATGTTGGCTTGATTGCAGTTCATCGCGTTCTTCAAGATCATCAATGGGCGATTCATATCCGCGATCAATCGCCCGCAAGTTGAAGGCAGGAAAATCGAGCGGCGCTTGGCGGCCGGAGAAGCGCAAAAGATCGTGATTAAAGCGCCTTCAGTGTCGGCCATGGCCGGAACCTCACCTGGAGAGATAGGTTCACTGGTCAATATGTCCACTTTTTCAACGCCCATCATGATGAATTCGCGGCGAACCAACTCAACGGTGTCAGGATTTAAAACCCGCTTCGCGGACCACCAACGGCGTTCATCATCGACCGTGGCGAGTTTGAGCTCGGATTTAAGGGATCTGGCCAGATCTGCGACCCACATTCGCGATTTCACCGACGGCAGGCTGGATGAGCACAAAACCAGCAAAAGTTTAGCTCGTTTTTGAAAGCGCACATGTCCCGAGCCCGGGCCCAACACGAGAACAGGCATCGGAGTGTTTAAAGCGGCGGTTTCAGTGAAACTGCCTTCAAAGAGATAGGAAAACGCGGATTTTCCGCTGGAACCCGCCACAAACAAATCCGCTTCCAACCGGCGGCCATGGTGAGTGACCAGTTTCACGAATTGCTCCACACTTTGGCTATCGGTCGCCAGAACTTCCAGCGATGCGGGTTTCAAACGGTCGTCCAAAGCTTGCCGCAATTCCGATTTCGCGCGCGCGACAAGTTCTTTTTTTTCATTGCGGAACACGGAATAGGGCAGGGCGTAGCTGTCCGGATGAATGATGGAGACAACATGAATGTCTTGAATAGCTCCGTGTTCTTTGAGGTTCAATAAGCTTAAGCTTATGTCCTCCAAGCGAAATTTATTAATGCGAGCGGCATCCACTGCCATTACAGCTGTGGTCATGTCTAACACTCCTTGGTCAAATAACCGGGTTAATCTTTTACGGATTCAGGTCAGACAAGCGATCCGATCCGATCGGATCGCATTGATCAAAGAAAGACAGGATCTCTTAATGCCGATACTTTCGCGAGATTACGCATAAAAAGAAGATTACGACAAATTCCGTGAAAATTCAATTCGGGGAAATTTAGGGCCGGTTAACATCAACCAAAAAACAAGACCCAGAATCCAACAGACGGACGCGTATCCAAGATGTTTAAAATAAATCGCCGGCCATAAAATAGCGGTCACCCGAGTCAGCATCGCTAAAATGATGAAAAACGTAAAAACAGGGATTAATCGCGAGGTCTTTTCGAGATCCAAGCCGCTTCCGCCGTGGGCCAGCGTCACCCGCGTGGCCACAAGGAGAGTTAAAAGACTGAATCCGCCGACCAAAATCGCGTGTAAGGAGTGGGGCGTCGCCCAGAAAATATTCAAAATCGAACCGAAAAGTAGGCTCCAACAGGACAGCCAAATCCCCCAGGTCAGGTAGCTTCGTGTTTTGGGAAATTTGTGGAGTTTCCAATACTGGAGAGCAAAAAATCCGATCACCAAAGCGCGAAGAAAGTGGGTGACCCACGGGTTGACGGGAATCAATGGCAGAACAAAAGAAATCAGATAAATGCCCACCGCCAGCCAGATCGCGCGCGGTACCGCGACGATAAAAGATTCCGCCGGTTCATAAATGTTTCTTTGGTGGTGAACGATTTCCTGCCAGCCCATGATTCCGGGGATTAACCGTCCGCCCACACCCAAAACAATGGCCATCAGCGCGCCGCTGGAAACGAGATCCCGCCAAATCATCGTGGAAATTTCAAGAATTCCTTCGTACGCGAGAAAAAGCATGAAATTCGCCAACGTCCAGAGGATGAGGCCGATGCCGAGGAAAACAAAGGTGAAAGGTGGATTGGCTTTGCGATGTTTGAACCGTCGAACGGCGAAAAAGATCAGTGTGATTAGCGCGCCAGCGGCCGCCAAATAATGCCAGCCCACTCGATCGACGGCGGCGAAAAACCCGGCAAGCAAAATTAAAACCATGGCCGTGAAGACTTCACTAACCCTGGCGAAACCAGTGGCGGTGAATCGGGGGATCGCTGTCATCAGAAAGCCGCAAACAAAGGACAGCATAAAACCGTTCATCATCAAAGAGCGATGGAACTCAAGCGGGTAACCCGCGCTCTGGAAAATATGTAAGACCCAAGGTCCCACTCCGACTGCCCCCAAGACCGCGCCCAGGGGAAAGAAAATACGGAATGGATCCTTCACTTCTTTCATTTTTTCCCCAGCTTGGCCGCGGCTTTATTGATGGCTTCCGCGGTTTCCTCCACTTGCTGACCGATTTTCGGTTTGGTGAACAGGACCAACCCATCCGGACCAATGATCGTGATTTGATTGGAATGGGCGAAGTCTTTCCCCACTTTTTTGAAGCTAACTCCGAGCACGGCCGAAAGCGTTCGCACCGGCTCATCATCCTTGGCGGTGTAAAAGAGCCAGAACGACGGATCCAGTTTTCGTTTTTCAATATATTTCTTGAGAGCCGCGGGCGTGTCCCGTTCCGGATCCATGCTGAAGAGAGCGAATTTGACTTTGGATAAATGTTTTTTGGCGATCTTGGACCGAACCTGTTTAAGCTCCTCAACGATCAGCGGACAAGAGTATTCACACGAGGTGTACACGATCGCCACCGCGGTGACGGAACCATTGAGGTCGCTTAATTGAGCGGGCTTTCCTTCGGCATCGATCCACTGGTCCTTAAGGTGAAACAGCGACTCACCAGGAAACTCCGCCGTGCTCGCCGAGGCGGAAAGCGCGAACCCAAGAATTAGGTATATTAGTCTCATTGTGACCTCACATTTCTGGCGCAGCGAAAGCCCAGTGTGGGTTGGGTGTATCTGGCTTTGAGGCTGGACCTGAACGCAAAGCGCATGAAGGTGGCGTAATCACTGGGATCGGCGGATCCGATCGAACCCGAACCGCAGAAAAGCGACCGGGACAAACTCATATCCTCGCGCGACTCACCGGTGACGAACGAAGAGTTGAAGTCCGAGGTCCATTCCCAAATTTTTCCGACCATGTCTTTGACTCCATCTTTTCCGATGTAAACCGTACCGGTCGGAGTGTCGGAACCATCGGCCGGGCGGGAATACCATTTCAATATCACTTTATTGAGTTTTGCGGAATCCTCGCGGCTGGCCAAATACTCCCACTCATCCGTCGTGGGGAGTCGCGCGTGCTGCGACCCGCAAAAGGCTTTGGCCGCGAACCACGAAACATTCACCACCGGTTCGTTAAGGAGTTTTGGATCGCCGATATCCGTGGCGCTCTTCCAATGCTTGAGGTAGCGGTCATCGGCGAAAACTCCCTTAATTTTGTCGCGACGCCATTCCGGGTTCTTTTTAACGAAGCTTAGAAACTCGGCGTTGGTCACCGAAGTCTCGCGGACTTCAAAAGCGTCCACGGATCGCTGAGGAATCTTGGCGCGGTTTTTAGGATCAGCGTCACTGGGTGTGATCAGGGGTTTGTAGGTTCCGCCGGGAATTTTGATCCATTGCGGGCTTTGGGCGGTTGCGATTCCGCCCGCAAGCCCTATGAGTACTAGGAAAATCCCGGCGCTCATATTAATGAACCACGAGTTCTTTCTTGGGAACGGTCTTGCGAATTCGTTGCACGTCGGCATTGGTGACGACTGAGCCATCATTACCCCAACTGTTGTAAACGTAGGTGAGGACGTTGGCCACATCTTCGTCGGACAATTCCCAAGCCGGCATGACACCGTTGTATTCCTTACCATTCACGATAATTTTTCCGCTCAAGCCGTTCACGACGGCTTCGATCGCCTTATCCTTGTTCTTCAGATAATCGGATTTGGCGAGCGGCGGAAACGCGCCTTCGATACCTTGTCCATTTTCCTGGTGACAGGCTAAGCAGTTCTGCTTGTAAACCCGCGCGCCGAACGTGACCCGTTGCTCTTTGTTTTGTGCGTGAGGCGCTTTCGGTGCGCTCTCCGCCAGAGTTTGGATGTTCGAACCTTCAAGCAGGTAAATTTCGTCTTTGGTTTTGCCTGAGTAAATATTCAGGTTTTCCGGTCCGTCGGCCTTGATTTGGGCCAGAGCACCTTTATTGAAGGCGCGGAAAATAGAGTGGTCGACCAGAATATAAGTTCCCGGCACATCCAATTTGAATTCCACAGTGACCGCGCCGCCGGCGGGGATGAGAGTGGTCTGAACATGTTTCTGATTGGGGATCACTCCACCTTCGCCATAAACCTGATCAAAGATTTCTCCGATCACGTGAAACGAGGAAACCAAGTTCGGACCGCCGTTACCCACGAAGAGGCGGATTGTTTCGCCGGTTTTCGCCTGTATGGCATTGTCGCCGGTCAAAGCGCCCACGGCGCCGTTGAAGACGACATAATCCGGTTTTTCTTCAATGGCTTTTTCCATGCTGAAGGGTTGAAGACCCGGCTGACCGTATTTGCCCTTAACGTAAAATTCGCTCTGCATGATGTAGTATTCTCTATCCACCTTGGGCAGACCTTCCTTGGGTTCGACCAGGATCAATCCATACATGCCGTTGGCGACGTGCATACCGACGGGAGCCGTGGCGCAATGGTAGACATAAAGACCCGGGTTCAGCGCTCGGAACGAGAAGTGGGAAGAATGTCCCGGCGAAGTGAACGAAGCCGCGGCACCACCGCCCGGACCGGTCACGGCGTGCAAGTCGATATTGTGGGGCATCTTACTTGAGGGGTGATTATGCAGCCGGAACTCAACCAAATCGCCTTCGCGGATCCGGATGAACTTGCCGGGCACCTTGCCACCGAAAGTCCAAAACGTATAGTCCACGCCATCGGCGAGTCGCGCTCGCAATTCACGGGTTTCAAGATTGACTATGACTTTCGTCGCATGCTTTCGCGTGATGGGCGGCGGAACTTCGGGGGCGTCCGTTAACACGGCGGTTTCTTCCCCTTTGATTTCCGGCAAATCCGGGCCCGATGATTTTTTGCACGCAGTAAAGCTGACCGACAGTAAAATAGCGACTATCCCCCTTATGATCATACCTGCTCTCCTCGTTTGGTGTCTCGTTTTCGTGCGTGCAAACTCCCAACCAGGGCGAGCGCGGAATCAGCCTTGCGATACTCATCCGATTGACAATTTGTCACATTAGAAAAGGGTTATTTTGGCCCGTGGTCTCAAAACAAGTCAAACCTTGGAAGTGATGTGATTTTCGGCATAACCCGTCGAGTGAGTTAAAAAAATTTAATATATCCTCGGCGAACCGTCCCGGCTAGAGTGGGCATCTTTATGGAACATCTGATTTCAAACATAACCGTGGTGCCGACCTGGCTCTGGGTGGCTTTTTCGATTGGCGTATTGGTTCTGCTCGCGATTGACCTGAGTCTTTTCGGTCGGGGAGATCATAAGATTTCACGCAAGGCCGCTTTGGTGGAAAGCGGTGTTTGGATTCTGGTGGCGCTCGTTTTTAACGCTTGGTTCGCGGGCGAGTACGGCAGTGGGCTTGGTGTTGAATTCCTCACTGGCTATTTGGTTGAAAAAAGCTTAAGCGTCGACAACCTCTTTGTGATTCTGTTGATTTTCAGTTCGTTTAAAATTCCCGCCCAAAATCAACACCGCATCCTTTTCTTTGGTGTCCTAGGGGCCATCGTTATGCGGGCCTTTTTTATTATTCTCGGTGCCCAGATTATAAACATGTTCCATTGGGTGCTGTACTTGTTCGGCGGGATCTTGGTGGTGACGGCCATAAAATTCATCCGCGACACGGATAAAGAGATCGACGTTCACGAGAACAAATCACTTCGTTTACTTGGACGATTCGTGCCTACCACCTCGGCTTTTCATGGGAATCGGTTTTTTATCGTGGAAAACGGGGTGCTGAAGGCGACACCGCTGTTTCTGGCTTTAGTGGTCATTGAGGTGACCGACTTCATCTTCGCGGTGGACTCGATCCCAGCCGTCTTCGCGGTGACTCAAGATGCTTTCGTGGCGTTCGCTTCCAATATTTTGGCGATTCTCGGCTTAAGGGCCCTCTATTTCGTTTTGGCCGATTGGGTGGGCAAGCTTCGCTACCTGAAGCCGGGCCTGGCGGCGGTGTTGGGCTTTATTGGGATCAAGATGCTGCTTCTGGATTTGGTGAAAATCCCAAGCTGGGTTTCCTTGTTGGTGGTTTTCTCCATATTGGTGACGGCTGGTCTCAGCTCCTGGTATGTCGCGAAAACCCGGGATTGATTTCCGGTCGAATCCCGGGATATCGTCGGCGGCTTCAAGTGCATAATAAAGGCGGGTCAGTGTGGAGTTAGAGCGGCAGACGAACGGTAGTCGGCCAAGCCGGTTGGACCTTGGCTGTGGCAGCAAGAAAACACCGGGTGCGTTCGGGGTGGACATTTACCCTTATCCCGGGGTCGATCAGGTCATGGACCTGAACAAGTTTCCCTGGGCATTGCCTGATAACAGTTTTACCGAGATTTACTGTCGCCACATCATTGAGCACGTCGCCGATGTGGCCGCCTTCATGCGGGAAATCCATCGCATTTCAGCCAGTGGGGCGCGCCTGGTGATCGAGACCCCGCATTTTTCGTCGGTCAATTCCTGGACCGATCCAACCCATGTGCGGCATTTGTCCGCCCAATGGTACACGTCGTTCCTGCCGGGCCAATATCTGGCGGCCCAATGTGGCGCTTTTGAATTGATCAATTCCAATGTGACCTTCGGTAAATCGTTAAGGAATGTCATCGGTAAGTGGATCGCCCGGTTGATCGGGATTAAAAAATGGGAAAAGACCTATGCCTTTTCTTATCCCGGCATGGACATTCAAACCGAGCTTCGCGTGATCAAATAGGGAAGCTTACTTACGAAAGCAAAAGTACACTTCGGGGGCCGGCTTCGACCAAGGTGTCGCGCCCGATCGCGATGAAAATTGAAGTTCATACTCCACCAATGACCCATCTTCATTGCGACTCTGGATGCGTTTAACCAGCCGGAACTGGAGATTCGACGGGCGGTCGAGTATATGTTCCGTGATGAACAATGTGTGTTCATGCTCAATGCATCGGCCTCGGGCCACTTGAAGCGCCTTCGGGGTATCACTTTGAATGTAATCTCTCCCATTATTGAGAAACTGATTCTGGGTGTGTTCGAGCTGGACGATAAATCCCGGTTGGCCAGACAATTCGATCCCATAGATCAGTAGGAGGAACGGGGATGGGGTCGCCACGTTCGAACATTCATATTTCCCGATCAATCGTTCACAAGGGAAGGCCGCGGAGGCGGGAAGGCTGGCGAAGATGTAAATTGCCGTCGAGAGAATCAGACGAACCATGCTTGGACTTATCTCACAGTTGATCGTGGTCGACCTATCGAAAATTTACATCCTTTAAGGGCGGGTTTGGCGGGATATTGGCCATTGGTGTCCGGCAAAGTAATCTTTTCAGTCGAGTCCAATGATTTATTACCGGGTTCTTTTCAGCACTAAATTTTAAGTTTATAAGTTCGGCTTCTTTTTTCTAAGGAAATGGAGTGTCGTTCATGAAATTAGGTTCTGTGCTGTTGGCCGTGTCCATCATCCTTTCAGGCTGTGCGAGAGATGATAAAGATAAAAGTGGTGTGCACGCGAACGGAAACTGCACCCAGAATTACGTGGACCACTATAACAGTGTGAGTTATTTGGCCCAGGCGGCGCTTCCGTATTTGCAACCCGGAAACACCTATTCCGAATATCAAAAGCGGGACGCACTTCAACACGTCAAAAACGCCTGTGTGAAACTGTTCAATACTTATCCGTCAACGAGCTGCCGGGCTGAGGTGAATCGTAAGGTAACAACCATTTCAACTTATGATCATAAAGACCTTTGTGATCGAGTCTCGGAGTATCTCGCGACCCAACCGGGTGCGCCGAGCACGCCCGGTCCATCGGCTCCCATTCCCCAACCCGAGCGTTCGGAGCGGCTCGGGGAAATCCCGGTTAATAAGCTTAAAATGAACGTTCTCGATGCCGGAAAGGTTAAGCGGCTGCTTGAAGACCCTGAGACGGTCATGGTCAATGGTCGGTTAGGGCGGGTCACGGATTTTCCGGATGAGATCATCAACGGTGCCTCGATTTGTTTTTTGATTTCCAGTTCTTCCAATAGCCTGATTTCACAACGCATACACCAGGGTGCGGAGTTCAAAGTTGTTCACAAAGAGGAGACGACTCACTCGGGTCGACGCAGACTCACCGTCATGCTGGCAGATACCGATCTCTTCATGATCGGTTTGGGCTGCACAAAGACAAATGGGATGAATTTCCAGTTGCACGAGGTCCGCGACTCCGTGCGGGGCATCCTCGATTTCACGATTGAACTTTAAGTTATATCATTGAATTTGGTGGAGCCGATGGGGATCGAACCCACGACCTTCGCATTGCGAACGCGACGCTCTCCCAGCTGAGCTACGGCCCCAATCGAGAGGAACAATTTAACGGAAGCCGTATTGCCGGTCCAGCGCGAACTTCGGTGACCCAACCTCTCGCTTGCCGCGATGTACAAAGGGCGCCCATTGTACATCGCGCTAGTCGGGCTCGGCTCCCGACCTTCGCTCTGAATGGCTCTAGTCGATCGTCCGAGAATTCGCTTTGTTCGCGCCCGCCCGCCGCCGCATGTGGGAAGATCGTAATGTTGCGACAGTGGGGGTGGGATGAGATCTGCGTTGGCTCTGGCATGTTTCACCTTAATCGGCGCTGGTTACACTTTAAAATACCCGGGTCCTCCCGAAAAAGTTCCTGAAGGCTGCCAAAATCTTGAGTCTCGGCCATTCAAACCCATTCCTCTACGGGGAAAGATCTATGCCACCTATCTTCCCGATGGCCGTCGCTACACCAAGCTTCGCCCTCCAGCGGCACCGGATTATTTTGAAATGGGTGTTCTTGACTTGGATGCAACCTCGCCACGAATCCGCCGGCTGACTCGCGATGAAGTCCATGATGCGGAAGTGGCGCTTTCTCCAGATGGTCGCCGTATGGTGTGGAGCCGACGACCGGCGCTGGATCTTTTCGACGACTGGAATGCGATTCTGATCGCGAATACCGACATGACGGACATTCGCGTGGTGGCTTATGAAGAAAAAGGCTACTTGGGCATTCCCACTTTCGCCGGTCCACATCGGATCATGTATTCCCGTCAGACCGACGATGATGAATTCACGAGTCTGATCTTTCTCGACTTAAGGACATGGACGACCAAGAAATTGCGCACCCGATTTCGCGGAAGCATCAGCGATCCTCAGCTTTCGCCCGATGGCCGCCGAATCGTCTTCAAATCCTTCGAGCAGCCGGATAATCCGGATGCGCAACTTTATATCATGAACGCCGACGGCACCCGTGTTCGCCGGCTCACACACAATGAGTTTCAGGATGAGGATCCGGCATTTTCACCTGATGGCCGAACAATTGTTTTTGAAAGGGCGTTCGGATTGACCGATCACCAGGGTGACAATCCCGAAGACTATTACTTTCAAGTGGGCATCGTGAGCCTGGATCTGACCACCGGTCGTGAGACCGTGCTCACCGAACCCGACCCTTGCGGAAAGAACGAGTTGTGGTTGCCCACGTGGTCTCCGGATGGTGAATTGATTATGATGACTCGTGGACTGCATTTGGAGAACGGCGAATTCACCCATGATCTTTGGGTCATGCGAAAGGATGGAAGCGATCTTCAAAAGGTTCCGGGGAGCGATGGAATCATGTTCTTTGATTGGGTGTGGTAAGGAAAATTCACCGCGCTAAACTTCCCGAGAAAATAGCTTCCGTGTCGGTGATCACGCCATCGGGTCGCGGGTTAAGCCACTTCAACAACGATTTAGGATTATTCACCGTATAAACCATGACCTTGAGGCCGAACTCATGGGCTTTGCGAATCACATTCTCGGTCAGATGTGATTCTTCGATGTAGATCCAATCAAAGCCTTGCTTGGAGGCGTAGCGGAACATCTCCTCGGTTGGCGGGATTTGGGGAAGGTCCCACGCCGTCTGACATCGCTCGCATTGAGCTTCCACCGAGGCCACGATGTGAGAGCTGAAACTGTCCACGATAACTTCGCGGTCCTTCGGAAGTTCATTCACCATGCGCGAGATTTGGCGGGCCATCGCGCTCCGCCGTCCGATAAAAGGTTGCGGTTTGGCCTCAAGAAGAAAATTAATTTTGTCGCCGTAGCGGTTAAGGACGTCTTTCAGCGTGGGAACGTTTTTGTAACCACGGAGTTGTTCAATACTCATGTTGAAAATGAATCGTTTTTGACCGTTGATTTCCAGGTGGTCGTCATGGTGGAGCACGATCACATCGTCGCGTGTGATTTGAAGATCGATTTCCACCCATTCAAATCTTGAATTCACGACCTTTTCGAGCGCCGCCCAAGTGTTTTCGTACTTTGGATCAGGGCCGGTCACATTTCCCCGATGGGAGGCGATCACCATGGGGGCGGAGAAATCCGCGGGTCTACGCTGAGGTATGGCGTCCGCCTCATCAGCGGGGAAGTAGGCGTTCTTGCGGAGTAAATAGGCGTTCAATGGATAAAGGGCGGTAATCAGGTCGGCCGTCTCCCGTAAAACAACGGCGCGATCTTGATTGGCCTCAACCTCCGCGGGTTCACGTTCAATACGGGACAGCGAGGCCAACTTGACATCGAAATGAAACTGGTGCGGTCCCCTCCAAAAATAAACATGCTCGAGGTGTTCGCCGCCAACCGCATAAACGGTTCTGTTCGATGGCCATTGATCACTCAGTAAATTCAATCCCTGACTACAAGGATGAGTGTCGACGTCCAAGAGGCCGGAAAGAGTGGCGGGAACGTCCATCGCGGACGCGAGCCTGGTTTTAAACCGGTCAAGCGGATCCGTGTTGTCCAATCCGGCGATTATAAAAGGCATTCGGTATTTCATGTATTTATGTTTAGGATCGATTTCGACCGCACCGGTGCTGGAGCCATGGTCGGAGGTGATCACCAAAATCGTTCCGCGCGGCCGTTCGTTATTCAAATACCAATCGTAAAAAAGTCCCATGTGATGATCGGTGAACGCGTAAGCCTCCGCGGCGACTCGGCGGCGATCGGTTTTTTCAATGAAGTCATTCCAGATCGTCATGTTCCCGGAGTTCAACTTGAGATTGGAAAATCGTCTCGGCCACTCGACAGGAATGACGAACGGATCATGGGAACTTAAGGTGGCAATGGTTGCCAGATAGGGCGTTTGCTTTGAGTTCTCGCGATGCGTGTCCACCCACCGCGCCAGCTTTTCCAACATGTATCCATCATCGAAACCCCAGCCCCAAACTCGGTCTTCATTAAAGGGATCCAATTCGTGCAACTCGGAAAATCCCACATTCTTAAGAAATTCGCGTTGTTGTTCAAAAGAAAGATCCCCGCCGTGAAAGAAGCCTGTGCGATATCCCGCCTGTTTTAAAATGCCGGGCCATCCACGCAGTCGGACCAGAGGTGGGACCCAGAAGACGTTTTCGTGGGTTTGGGCGGGAAGACCGGCGAACAGCGCGGGGAAAGCTTGGCAGCTCTTGTTTCCCGCGGCGAAGAAATTGGTGAATGATAAATTCTCGCGTTCAATGCGGCGAAGATTCGGCATGACCGGTTGGCCATCGACGTCCATGTCCAACAGTTCACGCTCGATACCTTCAAGAATAACCAAAATTACGCTTCGGCCATTGCCTTTGGACGCTGATAGGGCGCGATTCGAGCACAGAGGGTATTTAGCCACTTCGCCGGCCGATGGATCGAAAGCACCCAAAGCGAGCTGCACTTTGGCCACGTCCTTACGATTGAATGTGACCTCATTGAATGCATAGGAAGCTTGCTCGATCCGATCGCGAATCGTCCAGAACACGGGGTTTTGGCTTCCCCAAAAGAACGACGGCGGAAGGATCTGCGGTTTCCAGTGAACCAGAGTGGTGAGGAGCACGATTGAGAGCGTGGCGAGGAGCGCGGAACGCCGGCTGATCCCCTTGAAAGAAACGCGCGCCCGCGCGATGGCCAGTACAGAAATGATCGCGACGAGTTCCACGGTCACCCAAAGGGGTGACGCGTGTTCAAAAATCGAACTTCGTAGATGTTTCAGTTCGCCAATGTAGTAAAGGAGCGCGGCCGAGGGATATCGGCCGAAGACGGACTCATAATGGAATGCAATGAGGTGAACGAACGCGACGAGACCGGTCAACATCCAGCCTGCAATTCGTAAGGTCTTCCATTTGGCGAACGTCAGAAATGAAACGACTGAAAACCAGAGGGTGTATCCAAAAAGGGCGATCACCCCACCAAGCGCGTAAGGTGCGGAAAGGTAGTCGCCTCCAACCCCGAGGATAAGAAGGCGCAATAGAAACAGTCCAAGTGCGCCGGAAAGCGCCCAAAGAAATTGGTTGGGAAGCATTAGTTTAAGCGTAAAGAGGATGGCTTAGAGCATCAAGGAGAGTGGAGATAAAGCCCGGCAAATAGTCTGGCCTAGGTCACAAGTAAAAAGAAAATGCGCATACAAGAGATGCTGATCGTGAAAAAAAAGCAAGGCCCCGCTTATCTCTTCATCAGATCGATGGAATCTTTTTCCATCCACAGGCAGAGGGTGGCCCGGATCGGCGCGAGCGGTAAGCTCATTGGGCCAGGAGGGGGACCTGTGATCGCTAAGACCATTTTCGTTATTGGACTCTTTTGCTTTTACTCAGTGGCGAACGCGACTGAGGAAAACCAACGCTGTAAGCCGGAAACAGCTTCCGATGCGAAACTTTATAGTACGGATCTGCGTTGGGAAATTCCTTTCGTGGAAATGATGTCGCTTTATCGCTCGATTTACTCCTCAAAGAAGAGACTTCCCAAGCGGGCCTATTTTGATGAAGCCACCGGAACTTACAAGCTGCCTTTCGCCGAGGGGTTTGGCGGGGATATTCCGATTTCGGAAAATTTCATCGCCACCATCCGCCATCACGTTGAAACGGGTATGGCGAGAGGGTATGTGGACGCGCTGTTTTTCTCCGACATGGGCCACTCCCATATCTTTATTCCCGAGAGCAAATACGAGAGCACTTACAAATCAATTCCGATCAATGAGATGACCCGGTTTTACCGCCTGCTCTTTGAGGATCCCGAAATTAAAATCCTCTATCACACGGCTGAGCAGTTGAAATTCACCGCCGAACCCCATGTGCAGTGGCGGTTTTACACCCGCAATTTGATCGGGGAAAATAGGCAAGATGGCGATGTTTACGTTTTGCCGGCGGTTGAACACCGGGCGAACACGTTGCGTGACCTCGATGGGCATCGATTGTGGAACACCGGCTTTCACATCAGCGCGAGCGAGGCGGGATGTTTTCCGTACATGGAGCGAGGGCAGATTCGCTATTTTGATCTCAGTCTCTATGACCTGCAGCCTGAGGGCACGATGCAACCTTTTAGCGATCAGCTAACACACTGAACGCTCATCCGCGAGTGCCGAGATTCGCGGGAATCTTTAGTTTATTCGCTTTGGGCTGAACTCGAACCGTACCTTGAATCAGTTGAAAGAATCGTTCGTACCAATTGGGAGCCGTAAAAAAATCAGTAACGATTTGCAATTGGGAATTTGGCTCCATGATCAATCGTTGATTCGCGTATCGTAAAATGGCCCTCGAATTCTCGCTGGTGATGACATAATCGCCGCTCATCAGGACCGTATTGTCGCGTACAAGTATGGGCTCCATGTAAGGCGCCGGAATGATCCAGACGTTCCCGGTGGCGCGCTCAAGGACAATTTGAGAATGATCGGCGAGGGCGGCCGGAATCATGAAGATTGTAAGTAACATTATGGCGAGCGTTTTCACGCCGCGAGGAGAGAGCAATGACAGGGCCAGAACGCTTGGCCGCTAGATTTCAAATTGCCGCCCCTTCGCTGAAAAAATTCCGAACGTCAGACAAATTTCGGCAACCCCGCCAGTCGGCGCCACGGGGCTAGAATCACGTTTGAAAGGAACTGATCAAAGAGCCTCTTTTTCAGCCACAAGCTTCAGCCATTGCTTTTCGAGATCTTGTAGTTTTTGTGACTCCTCAGCCATCTGTCGGATAAGATCCGGATGGTTTTCTCCGGCGCTGATTTTTTGGTTAGCTTCGCTTAGGGATTGGTTCAGCTTCGCCATGGCTTCTTCGCAGGCGGCGATCTTGCGGTCGATGGCGCGAATTTGCTTATCCCGTTCCTTTTTTCTAACTCCAGGTGTGGCTTGTTCGATTGTTTTTTTGCTCGTCACACTGGGCTCGGTGGTGGCTTCAGCCAGCGCATTCTGCAAATGCCACACGTATTCATCATAGGTGCCGGGGTAGAGATGAACGCGACCATTGGAAACTTCGAGGATCTTGGTCGCCACCCGCCGAATGAAGCCGCGATCGTGGCTCACCACAACCAGAGTGCCGGTGTAACGGTTGAGGGCTTGAGTTAAAGCCTCCACGGTTTGGAAATCCAGATGGTTGGTCGGCTCATCGAGAAGCAGACAGGGCACTTTCTGAAGTAGAATTCTTCCCAAAGCAACGCGGGATTTTTCCCCACCGGAGAGGACGCGAATTTTTTTGTTGATTTCATCCGCCGAAAAAAGAAGAGAGCCCGCCATGTCGCGGATTTCCTGGGGTGTGATGCCGAGGCTCGCCGCTTCCTGAAGCGACTCAAAGACCGTGTGTTCTGGATTAAGAACTTCCACCACATGTTGATTGAAAATCGCCACTTGCGCCTTATAGCCAAGTTCGCGTTGACCTTTCATCGGTGGAAGTGTTCCGGCTAAACCTTTTAACAACGTCGATTTACCGGTGCCGTTCAATCCCACCACGGCCACATGATCGCCGCGCAGGATTTCGAGATTCACATGGGTGAGAACTTCGCGCGGACCATAACCGAAACTGGCGTTTTCAAGGCGCAAGATAGAACGGCCTACATGGGGCGGTTCGGGAATTTTAATTTTGGCGGCCACCGGAACCGGTTTGAATTCGATTCGCTCCATTTTTTCGAGCATTTTCAATCGCGATTGAGCTTGTCTGGCCCTGGTGGCCTTGGCGCCGAAGCGACTGACGAATTCCAAAATGGCTTTTCGTTTTTGCTCCTGATTGGCCGCCTGGGCTTCAAGTTGGGCGCGAAGAAGTTCTTTTTGTTCAAAATAATCGTCAATGTTGCCGTTGTACTTGGTGATTTCGCCCGCTTCCACCTCGACAATATGATCCGTGGTCCGGCGCAAAAATTCCCGGTCATGGGAAATCAGCATGATGGCGCCGTTATAGTTTTGCAAAAACCGCTCAAGGACCAGGGTTGTTTCCAGATCCAAATAGTTGGTCGGCTCGTCCAGCAACATCAAATTGGGATCTTGACCGAGGAGTCCCATCAGTTTGATGCGCATGCGGTAACCGCCGCTCAAAGAGGAGATCGGCTTGGCGAAAATTTCCTCGGAAACCTGCAAGTGGCGGCCCATGGATTTGACCTGCCAGAGAGGCAAGCGGGCCGTGCGTTCCAAGAAACTGTTTCCGGCCTCGTGCTCGTCCCAGTGATCATGTTGGGACAAATACCCGATTGAAAGAGACTGGGAGCGCACGATGACGCCATCATCAAGCTCCTCTTCGCCGATCAGGATCTTGAATAATGTGGTTTTTCCGGCCCCATTGGGACCGATCACCCCGATGTGTTCGCCTTCGTTGACGGCAAGGGTGGCATTTTCAAATATTTTCTGCCCGCCGAAGGCTTTAAATCCATTCGTGAGCTGCAAAAGATTTAGGGACGGCATAAAGCGTTAATTTACCTCAAACGTGGTATTCAGTTACTGAACATTTCTTTGTAATGACGATACCAATCGCTTTGGAAGCGTTCTTCGGGATCGTACTTTCTTTTGAGCCGCAGGAAATGCGGTAGTTGTGGATACGCTTTAAGGACCTGATCCTTTCTCGCCCATCGGTGATATGTCAGGAAATAACTTCCGCCGTGTTCAAGGGCGCGATCGATGATGTGTTGAAACTGGAGTTTGGCTTTTTCAATTCCTTCCGGCGTATGTTCCACATGAAAGTTGAACACGATCGAGGCATAATTTCTTTTCGCCCAGGCCAAAAAGCTTTCTCTATCCCGTTTGATCAAACGAACCGTGCCGTAAACCACATTGGTGCCGTTTTGGCGAAAATCCTCGCGAAGTTGATCGAATAGTTTCGCGAGCTTATTTCGCGGAACGTAGATTTCACTGATCATTTCCGAAGCTTTGACGCCATCGCGATTCAGTCGATCATGATAATTGTCCAAGTAAACGCTCATTTGGTGGGTGTCCGAGCGATAAAGTTGGCCGTTGGTGGTCAGATAAAAACCGACGTAATCGTCGAAGGCGCGTGATTTATCTTTATGGGCCAATTCCAGCATGCGGTGCCAATCGTCGGTGGTCATTTCTTTGAGTTGCTGGTTGTCATCCAACGATTTTTGTACTGGCTTGTAAGATGAAAAGATTCCGCGCCTCATGAAATCATTGGATTGAGGATCGATGCCGAATTGAAAATCCCCGTAGACAAAACCCTCACCAATCCGTTTGGTAACGAGAGGGATGAAATCGTTCACCTCGATCACCTGAACCACCCGCTCAAGAACCTGAACGGGTGAAAGCCGGAGCCGAACGGTGCCGATCACTCCGAAGAGACCGTAACCGCCAATGGCCAGGCGAAAGAGTTCCGGATTCTCCGTTCGGCTGCAGTTCTTAATGTTCCCTTCGGCGTCAATCAGGGTGAAGGATTCCACATCGTCGATCATGGGCCGCATTTTCAAACCGCGCCCGTGAATATTGGTTGAGAGCGCTCCGCCGATACTAAGGCGATCCGCTCCGGTTTGCTTTTGTCGGATGCCCCATTTTTTGGGCGAATTTTTCTGGTTGGCGATCAGCCACTCAACCAGTTCCGGCCATTGAATCCCGGATTCAACCTCGACGATTCCTTTTTCCGAATCCAGTGCGATGACCTTGTTGAAGCGGGACATGTTCAAGTGCACGGTGTCGGTGCCGAATTGCTGACCGCCCATGGAATGACGGCCGCCGCTGATGCTGATGGCGCGCCCCTGAGCCTTGGCTTCCCGAATCGCGGATTGAATTTCCTCAATGGTGGTGGGTTGTATCAATGAAGCGTGATAAGTCGCATTCAGCTGGGAGTGAATATCGTTCAGCTCAATACCTCGAGGAGTCGATCGGGCGCCCGCGGGCAACCGATGAGCGCAACCGGCGATGAGAAACGGGATAATAACCAGGAAAAATGCAATCTGATTCATAGGATGCCTTTCAAAGCAGTGTCTCTGACCTAAATAATATTTTGAAATGTGGGAGAAGGGCAAGTCAGGCATGTCCCTTGCCTTGCGGATGCGCAGTGATAGTCTTGATTCAGGGGGATGGTAGCGTGAAAGCATTTTTGATCTTGTTGTTGTTTCCGGTGAGTTGGGCAGGGCCAAACGATCCTTCGTTTGTGATCGAGAGTCCCGTTCCATATTTCACACAGACGGACGGCCTTGTTAAGACGGCTCTTCCCAATGCACGTTTGTTGCTCATTTCAACTTTCGCCCAAACCGCCTGGGATCCAAATTGTTCGCAAATTGGTTGGCAATTCATTTATCAGGACGACTCGACCGGCCAGAGTGTTCGACGATCATTCCGGCACATCAGTCAGGAAAATGGATCCTGCTCATATGTCGGCGATGATGATCTTTATTTTGACAAAAATAACTATCCGATTGCGGGATACGTTTATCTCGATGGCGGTGTGTCCCGTGTGAAGGTCTCTTTTGATGAAGCTAAAAAATCGGCGAGCGAGACCATCGGCAACGGATTTTATCCGTGGTGGGCAAAATTGGCGACGCCACTCCACCCCAAAGGTGTGGGTCGGATTTTTTGGATTTTCGAAGGGCCGGTGACCTGTAATAAACGAGCCGCCGTTTCAATAGATGTTGAAACGGGATTGGTGGAACCCGGCTTATCACTCATTCCGTCCTGTCCGTGAAGGGCTGAATACGAGGCGTTGGGAAACCAAAATAATTCGGAGGAGCCATGACTTTTTCATCGAAGCACATCAGCATTGCGATTAATCGCCCTGTTGAAGACGTTTATGCCTTCGCGTCGGACCCAGAGAACCTGCCTCAATGGGCCGCGGGACTCAGTACCGGAACTCGAAAATCCGGTAAAGTTTGGATCGCGAGTTCTCCAATGGGAGAAGTCACCGTTGAATTCACCCCTGCCAACTCCTTTGGTGTCTTGGATCACGATGTTACTCTACCTTCAGGTCAACGCGTTCACAATCCATTACGGATCATAAAAAACGGCGACGGCTCGGAGGTTGTATTCACCCTTTATCGTCTCCCCTCCATGTCGGAACGAGATTTCATTCGGGATGCCGCGATGGTTGAAAAAGACCTTCGAACATTAAAGGCGTTGTTGGAAGGTTAGCAACGCTGGTTTGCCCTTTTTCACATTTCTAATGCCCATGGTGCAGGGGCCCCACCATCTAGAATGTAAGTTTTCGCTTCCATTCGGAGCTGCTGAATTCTATAGCAACCCTGTCTCCAGGGGATAA
>JAWLHR010000011.1:0-100795 GCA_041690295.1 Bdellovibrionales bacterium | reverse complement strand
AACTGC
Source organism: Bdellovibrionales bacterium (assembly GCA_041690295.1). GTDB lineage: Bacteria > Bdellovibrionota > Bdellovibrionia > Bdellovibrionales > UBA1609 > JALHOQ01. Next base: position 100,789 of record JAWLHR010000011.1, on the reverse strand, counting down.
CCCACTAGCCTGCAGCTAAGGGCCCAGCCCGAATCATATTATTGTGATAAACCGCATAGATGGCGAGATGAAGGCGCAATCTATTAGGAATTTTCGTTGTGCACCAAGTCTTCCGCACTAGCCTATTGATATTGGCTCGAAGCATCGCACACGTGTGATTCAAACTAAAAAGCGGATCAAATCGGATCTTCTTCAATTCCCCCTGTCCGACAATCGAACCTCTTTGCCCTTTAAACCGCTCATGTAGATTTTCAGGAAAGTGACGCCTTAGAATTACCGGATACATTGGATTTTGATCGGATTTGAAATGTACATCAGGTGTGGTGAGTGGTTTTAAACTCTCACAAAGATCACTCAATGCTTTTGGCCTGAAGTCTGGTTTCCTTCCATACTTTTTTCGTGAGATACGCGCCAGCTTTCCTTTGGCCGGCATCTGGGCCACTTGAAAACTTAAAATCCTTCTGGTCTTTGATTCAACGGCTAGTGGAACGGAGAGCGGTTTACATTTCGTATGTTCAAATGTCTCTAGTTCGTCGAATTCAACGACGGTAGCCGGCGGACAACTATGATTTTGACGTTCAAGCTCATGCACTGCTTTTTGGCCAAGGAAAAGAAATTTTCGTTCAACCGTGGTTCGGGAAATGTGAAGCAGTTTTGCGATTCGGCGCTGGGATACGCTTGAAGCTAAAAGTTTGTTGATGCGGTGATTGAGGTGGCGCTTTTTTTGCCTAAAGCAGGGGTGAAAGGTGGCATAAGAAAAGTATCTAGAGCAGCTAACGCAATAAAATCTTCGCACTCTTTTACCGTCGGAGGTTCGACGGAAGAATCCGGCTTTTAGAATACGCATCCGGCGATCGGACAATTCTTGTGATGAATGACAATAGGGGCAGTTTGGTCGCATGCCCTGTGGTTAAGGGCAAAATTCTCGCCAGGATTTTCTGCAGGTAGTGGGGCAGTTCTAGTTTTTTTCGTCGTCGATTCGCTTTACGGAATCCGTGACATCAATATCGCCTTCACCGCGGATTCCCTTTTTGAAATTACGAATGCTTTCGCCGATGCTTTTCGAAAGGCCGGGCAGGCGGCTGGGGCCGAAGATCAATAAAACAATCGCGAACAGCAAAAGAAGTTGCCAGAAGCCCAACATTTATGACCTCACTTCCTGCGTTTTGGCGGATTTCCGCCGCCGCGGGCGACGCCGTTTGTGACGAACACGCTCCATCGGGTTTTCGTCTTGCAAAGACCGGTACCGTTCATTCCAATAGAATAAATCATTTGGTGACAAAGCGTAATCGATCTCCGCGAACCGGAGGGCCAGCGGAAAGGCATCATTGGTAATGAGCGCGCGCTGGCGGCGCTCGCCGCGCTTTTGGAACTCTTTGCGCCGACTTAAGAGCGGTTCAACCTGCAGGGCTTTGGTCGCGAGAGCCTGCTCATATTTGAACATTCCCAGTTCATCGCGCATCCAACGCTGAAATGTTTCGTCTTCCAGAGCCTCGCGGGCGCGGCCCGGTTCCGCCTGCAGGACCGTGCGCACATAGGCGTGGACCAGGAGTCCGAAAAGTTCGCTGGGGTTGTCGGCCACCGTCGCGCGACGGTGTTCCGCCACCTGCCGAAGCCGCAATAAGAAATCCTCGCCCAACTCCCCGCCGATCACGGCATGCAGAGTGGGTGAAATGTATTGCAACAAACCCAAATCAAAGGCTTCGCGAAACGCCAACTCAGGTGATCTCAAGCGAAGGAGTTTGAGGATCTCCTCACGCCGGCGGGGAAGAACCGTTCCCGGCAGTGTGTACGCCGTGGTTTGCATCGCCTGGCGAAGTTCCGGATCAAGAACGAATCCGATCATGTGTTTCAAGCGCAGCGCTCGCAGGATGCGAATGGGATCTTCAATCAATCTTTTCACGGGATCACCGATCATACGGATCACGCCCTGCTGAAGATCCGGTAAACCCTCGGCGAAGTCGATCAGCTGATCATTAATGGGGTCATAAAACAAAGCATTGATGGTGAAATCCCGTCGTCGGGCGTCCTCTTCGGGCGAACCGAAAATATTGTCGCCGACGGGAGCGTCCTCGGGCGGAACTTCATCCTCGCGCAAATCACGGCGGAACGTGGCCACCTCGAAATGAACTTCGTCGCGACGGACCAGCACCAGGCGAAAGCGTTTACCGATGATGTAAGACCGGTGAATGAGGCGTTTCACCTCCTCGGGGCGCGCGGTGGTGGCGATATCGAAATCCTTGGGTTGCATGCCCAGCAGGAGGTCGCGCACGCAGCCGCCGACGAGATACGTGGTGTGCCCCGCGCGTTGGAGCGCGCGAACGATACCGACGGCGTGGGGATCAATCCAATCTTGATGCAGATGCGGCTTTTGGGTAACGTTCATGCGTCCACGGTCGGGTGAATGAGATATATTGACAACTTCTTTTATCAGATAACAGGGAATCCATCCGGACACAAACTCGTGTTTCTTCATGGTATTATGGGATCGGCCGCGAATTGGAGGCGCATCGCGAAGGCGTTTGAAGACGAGTACCAGGTCCTGACCTACGATCAACGCGGCCATGGCCGAAGCTTTAAGCCGCCTCATGGATATCGGCCCAGTGATTACGCCCAGGATCTGAAATTGATTCTCGACGACCTCGGATGGGAGAAAATTTTCTTAGTGGGTCACTCCATGGGGGGTCGAAATGCCATCGAATTCGCCGCCCGATCGCCGCAACGCGTTGAAGGTCTGGTCATTGAGGACATCGGACCGGAAGCCAGCTCCGATTCCATTCACAAAATCGAAAAGCTCTTGGAGCTGGTTCCCACCCCATTTCCGAACCGCGAATCCGCCCGTCGGTTTTTTGAAGGTGAATATCCCGAGATGATCTCTTTTTATCCGCAGGCCCATGTGGTGGCGAAATTTCTCCTTTCGAATATTGAGCAGAAGGAAAACGGCCAATGGGATTGGCGTTTTGATAAAGGGGCGATTCTGGAAAGTTTGCGGGTGGGACGAAACGAGGACCGTTGGGATGCTTTCGTCAACTTGCAAATGCCGGTTTTAATTGTCCGTGGCGAGCATTCCCGTGACCTTTCCCGAGAGGTGTTCGCCCGCATGCAAGCCAGTTTGCCTTCCGCCAAAGCCGTGGAGATTCCTTCGGCCGGGCACTGGGTTCACTTTGATCAGCCTGAAGCGTTTATCCAGGCCCTTCGGGAGTTTTTTTTGACTTGCCGCCGTGACTCCGTATACTAGGTTCCAAAAAGTGTTATGACATTGTGAGTTATCGTGAAGTTTTCTGAAATCCACCTGCACCCTGAGTTGCAGGCTAATCTCGACCAGATTCAATTTGTTGAGTGCACTCAGATCCAAGAACAAGCCATTCCTTGGATTCGTAAGGGCAAGGATGTGGCCGGACTCGCGCAAACCGGCACTGGCAAAACTGGCGCGTTTTTGATTCCGCTGATCGATCGTATCCTGCGCTCGACAAAACCCGAGCAAGTTCCACAAGACTCCGAGACCGAGCCTTTTCCGGAATGGAAACGGCGTCAGTACATTTTGATTCTCGTTCCCACGCGGGAGCTCGCTGAACAAGTCGAGGAGAACGCCAAAAAGTTTTTGGCCAATACGGGATTGTCGTCCATCGCCGTCTACGGCGGCACGGGGTATGAGAAGCAAATCGCGGGCATGAAAAGCGGTGTTGAATTTGTGATCGCCACACCCGGCCGGCTGATTGATTTGTATAAAGAACACGTCGTGGATCTGGGATTGATCCGTGCGATCGTTTTCGATGAGGCCGATCGGATGTTCGACATGGGCTTCAAAGATGACATGAAGTTCATCCTCAGACGCGCGCCCAAAGACCGTCAGTTTTTGGTTTTCAGCGCCACACTCAATTTCGACGTCTTGAACACGGCTTATGAGTTCGGCGCCGATCCGGTGGAAATCAATATTTCACGTGATCAGGCCAAAGCGGAAAACGTGAAAGACTACATCTTTCATATCGGCCAGGATGAGAAACCGGCCTATTTGCTCTCATTGCTCAAGAAACATGAACCGCGCCAAGCCATCATCTTCAGCAATTTCAAACATAATGTGGAACGCATCACTCGCTTTTTGAACGCCAACGGCATTCCGGCGGTGGGGATTTCATCGCTTCTGACTCAAGGTCAGCGCAATCGGGTCATGGCCCAGTTCAAAGGCGACAGTGACCGCAATATTCTGGTGGCGACGGATTTGGCCGCGCGCGGATTGGATATTTTGGGCGTGGATCTGGTGATCAATTTCGAATTGCCCGATGATCCGGAAAATTACGTTCACCGCATCGGTCGTACAGGACGGGCGGGCGCCACGGGAACGGCTTTGAGTCTGGTGAGCGACCGGGATATCGACGCCCTTCAAAGAATTGAAGATTACTTGAAACACAAAGTGGAGTCTTCGTGGTTGGAAGACGAGGACCTCATCAAAGACATGGCTCCGTTTCCCGAGGTGGAAGATCGTCGCAAAGGACCGTCGTTCCGCTTCCGCGAAAGTTCTCGCGACGCCCGGGGCGGCGGCGGGCGAGATCGCGGTGGCCGTCGCGGTCGTGATCAGCGTGGCCGTGATCAAAAGCGGCGCCCTGACCGTGGTGGTGAAAAACAACAGACGGATCAGGTCGCCCGCGAGGCGCATCGCGATCGTTACCGCGGACGGCATCGTTCGGAAGGTCACGACGGGCAACGTCCACAGCAGCAAGGCCAAGGCAAACACCGCCGCCATCGCCGGCGGTTTCAGAATCAAGCCAATGGCGCGAAACGCGGTGGCGGTCAAACTCATCGTCCCAGCGCCCAACCCGTGGCGGCCGCGCCTTCGGGAATCGGTTCAAAAGTGAGCGGCTTCTTTAAAAAATTATTCGGTAAGTGAGTCGCGGTTGGGTTCGGCCGCGTCGGTCCAACGAAATGTTTTGATGATCTGATTGCAATCTTGAACCGTCTTGGAAAAGGATTCGCGGCCATCACGGCAGGTGAGTATCACCGCGATTTTGTCTTTGAGAAAAACCACCTGGCGAAGCTGCTTTTTGGTCTCGCGGCTAATGATGTCGAGCAGGAACGCGGACTGATTGTTAATAACCACATTTTTGGCGGTTAGCACATCAAAACCAAAACGGCTGTAGTCCTGCATCCAGCGTTTGATGTAGGTTTTCAAACCTTGTTTTCGCTGAAGTTCATCCACCCGGACGGTGAGCGCGGGTTGCTGGCCATCAACCGGAACCGGCGACTTGAAAATGGTCACAAGAGAAGGGATGTTTTTCGGCGCTTCGGTTTGCACCCATGCGGTCTTGCTGGGATCGATGCGGAAGCCTTTGGGTGAATAGAAAAAATTGGACGTTGAAGATGTAGGGCCCGGCATCGGCGCGGCTTGGGCCGCCAGAGAAAAGAACAAGATCCATGTCCATTTCATGACTAAAGGATAGACCTTACCTCTCCGTGGGACAAGGTTCATCTGGCGCGGCAAAGGGAACATTTTCAATTCTGGACCTTTCTCCGCGGATCACGGTGTAGGTGAGAAAGCGTCCATCCGGAGAAAATGTCGGGTGGCGTCTGTCGGCGTCATCACGACCGATCACCATGTAAGCGCAGGAGCGGGCCAAATCATAAACCCAAATCTCGTATTTTTGCGATAATGCGTTCATCTGCGCCCAAGTTAGAAATTGATTGTTGGTGGAAAGGGCTAAATCCGTTTTGATCACCTGGTGTTCCGGATTCACTTCAAATGTCTTCCGCTGATTCAAGCGCAATTTCAGTTTTGAATTTTTAAATTTCTTATCCCATTGAATCCACGCGCGCAGATTTCGATCCTGCGAGGAAACGTAGTTGGTCGGGTTCAGTCCCAGTCCGGAGAGATTCACGGTTTGATTGGTGGCTCGATTCATGACCGCCACGGCGATCCGGTCTTTGTAAGCGCGGGTCCAAATCAACTGCTTGCCGTCGTAACTGAAGCGCGGCTCCCCATCAAAGCCGCGGCGGTTGGTGACTCGGGTAATCTCGAGTCCCGTTAATGAATGGATATAAATTTCCGTCGGGCGATTATATCTCTCGGGGAGTGGACTTGACGGCGCCGCGGGATTCAAGAGTGGCGGATATTCCTTCGTTTCATCGGTCGTGCTGGCGTAAACGATCCACGGTTCAAACGGATGATAGCGGGGCGAAAACACTTGGCCGTTCTGATAGGTCAGCCGTCGTTCCACTCCGGTGGTGAGATCTTTTTCGTACACTTCCGGGCCGCTATGACTGTTGCGATTCCAGGAAATGTAAAGAAGGCGATCGCCGCTCGGAGAATAAACGGCTTGAGCGCTATCGCCCTTTTTGACGACTGTTTCCTCGTCCTGGGTTTTGGCGAGTGACGCCAGCGCGGAGACCGGCTTTGAACGATGGGCGCAGGCCACGAGGAGAACCGGAATGACTCCGAAGAGCCAGAACTTTGCGGACGAGAGAAGTGGGAACGAATTGGTCAATCTCAGCATCATGAAACCACCGGCAATCTGCACTTTTAATCCTAGAAGTCCTAAACGTGGCGGTCACGTAAATATCATGATGTGTGATGGTGTGACGAAAATCAAACCAGCGCGGCGGACGGCGAAGTTTTCGACCTTGGCCGGGCAAAAGCCATTGGCCTTTCAGGAATGGAAGCGTCTCATTGCGAACAAAACCGATGTGATCGCCATGCAAAGGCACGATCGCCCGCCACTCCCAAATTTCCTGTGACCTTTTGGGCCTGGACAGGGGGAGCGATTGGACCGTATTGGCCTTGAACGCACCACAGTGCGGTTGGAGCGGACAAAGCAGGCAAGAAGGCGAACGCGGTGTGCAGATCGTTCGCCCGAGTTCCATTAAACCTTGATTGACTTCGGAACTGGGAAGCTCGCGACACCACTCATCCGCGGTTTTCTGGATCTCCTCGCGGGCGGCGGACTTCCACCATTCCCATCGCCGGTTATAAACTCGCGAGAGAACGCGAATCACATTGCCGTCCACCACGCCCACCGGTTCACCAAAGGCCAAGCTCGCCACGGAGCGTGCGGTGTAAGGTCCGAAACCGGGCAGCTTTAACAGCTCCCGATGTTCACGGGGGAACTCCTTAAGGTCCGCCAAAATCCGCGCGGCTTTATGGAGGTTGCGCGCCCGTGAGTAATAGCCAAGCCCCGCCCACGCGGCGAGCACGTCGGTTTCTTTGGCCCGCGCCAGATCCATGATCGTGGGAAATCGCTCCAGAAATTTTTGAAAATACGGAATAACGGCGGTGGTGGTGGTTTGTTGCAGCATGGTCTCGGAAATCCAAATGCGATAAGGATCCCGATCGGCGCGCCAAGGGAGATCCCGTTTGTTCTCGCGATACCAATCCACCAGGAGTTGTTTCATTGATGGTTGACGCTAGCATGGCTTGTTTGCCCTCGCAAATGAGAATAGAATCCGGGAATGATCTGGTTGGGATTGGTCATGCTGTTGAACTTCGCCGATGCGGCACCGAAGACGAAATCCGTTTGCGGCGATCGGGAATTGGCGCGAAAAGATTGCCGGCTTGTCTTGCGTCCATATGAAATCCGCATGACCCAAGACACCATCACCTGGTTTGATGGCACCTGGCGGACGGTGGATGATCTGCCGCTCAAAGGTGAAGGTGTGGAATGGCAAAAAGCCCGCTTCGAAATTTTAAACGGCGCACCCATACTCCAACTTTGGCTTTGGGATCCGGGCCAAGGCGAAACAAAAGTGCAAAGTCTGCACTGGTATGTGACCACGGCACGGGATCGGAAATTGCGGATTTTGGCGGAAGGTGTGGTGCGCAAGCGAAGACAAAAAGTGGTGAACGAGGACAGCGACAAGCACCAGTTCATTTATGATGCGATGGAGCCTCATAGTTTGAAAGCGGTGAAGGGCGCCTTGGAATGGAAACTGCGCAACGAAACAAAGCGGATGGAGAGCGGCGATGGAATTTAAACCTTTAAGCGGGCGTGAGTTTCCGCGATTTTCGGCGATTAAAACGTTCTTTCGTCTGCCGCAGGCGGATCTCTCCCAGGAATTTGACGTCGCGCTGACCGGAGTTCCCTTTGACGGCGGTCTTTCCTATCGGCCGGGCGCGCGGTTCGGCCCCACCAAGGTGCGTGAAATCAGTTCGCTGGGTCGGGCGTATCATTGGACTCACCAAATGAATGTTTTTGAACGTTTACGGGTGGCGGATATCGGCGATTGCCCGACGGTACCCATCGACTTGAACCAAACTTTCAAGAAAGTCGAGGAGCATTTCTCCGCGATTCTGGCCGCGAACAAACGATTCATCGCAGTGGGTGGCGATCATTCCATCACTTTGCCCATCCTGCGCGCGGTTCGCCGCCATGTCGGCGCGCCGGTTTCGCTGGTTCATTTCGATGCCCATCTCGATACCTACGCGCCGGCGTGGGGCTGTGAATATCATCATGGTTCCTTTCTCCGCCATGCGGTCGAGGAAGGATTGGTGAATCCGAAAACCAGCGTGCAGATCGGACTGCGCGGACCGTTGGCGAGCGGTGATGATTTAGCTTTCGTCCAACGACACCAGCTTCGTTCGGTGACCATTGATGATATTCGCGAAAAGGGAGTGATGGCGGTGGCGGCCGGTCTGCCGAGATTCGAAGGCCCCACTTACATCACGTATGATATCGACTGTCTGGATCCCGCCTTCGCTCCCGGCACCGGCACACCGGTTCCGGGCGGACTGACGACCTACGAAACCCAGAGGTTGATCCGCGCGCTGAAGATTGAACGTTTGATCGGCGGTGATGTGGTTGAACTTTCGCCGCCCTTTGATCAGTCCGACATCAGCGCTCTCGCGGCGCTCGATGCGATGTTTGAGATCTTGTGCCATTTCTGATTTCTTTCCTCGTACTGCTGCCTCTGGTTCCGTGGCTGGCGAGCGTTCCCCAGTCGCCCGATGGCGCTGAAATGGTGGCCACGGCGGTTCACGGCGGGGTTCTTCATCCCTCGGGCATTCCCCTGCAGGCGTGGATCAATCGTTTGGCCGTTCAGTTGACATCGTTGGAACCGGCTTACGTTCTAAGTTGGATTTCGTGGTTGGGAAGTTGGGGAACTTTGATCTTCCTGGATTTGATCCTTCGCCACCTCAAGGTGGGGTTCATCATCCGGGTTCTCGCATTGATCGCCTATGCTTATGTGCCCGTCGTGGCTTTCATGAGTTTGATTCCGGAGAAATACACCTGGCTCACCCTGACTCAAATGGGGTTTGTTTATCTCTTGGTCATTTCCGTGAATGCGGAAGTCTCAATCCTTCGGAGAGTTCTGCTGGGAATCGCTTTCGCGTTGGCTTTGGCTCAACATTCCGCCAATGTGATTCTTTTGTTCCCGTTTTTATATCATCAGTTTCGTTCGCAATCGCGACTGTCGCGACAGTCATTTCTTCTCACCGGGCTTTGGCTCATGGTGCCGGCCGTTCTCACGGCCTTGGCCTACGCCAGTTTGCTTGGTCTTCGAACGGAGTCGGTTTGGCCGGACTGGGGCCATCTTTCCGGTTTGTCTGATGTTTGGAACCATGTGGTGCGCCAGGATTACGGAATTTGGAAACTCCACCATTCGCCCATGACAAACGGTGAGAAAATCTCCGCTTTGCAACTCCTTGGTCAAAATCTTTTGAGTTGGAATCTGGGATTTTTGCTGATTCCCCTCGGGGTTTTCGCTTTGGTTCAATCCCAACGTGACAGAATTTTGATCGGCTATTGGGGGTTGATGGTTTTACCGGCCCTGGCCTTGTTGCATTTAAGTGATATGCCGGCGTTCGATCCAATAACCGCCCTGGGTTATCAAGAGCGCTATCCCATGTTGGTTTTGCCGCTTTTGTTCGTGCTCTGGGGACTCGGCTTTCAGTGGGCCTGGAACCAGGTGAACCTGATCGGCAAGAAATCCGGGATCGTGATTTTGGCTTTGGCGGTTTCGGTTCCGGTTCTTTGGGGGGCGTTTTCGGCGTGGCGGATTCAAACCTATGCGGACAACAACTTGCCGGAAATCCATCGTGAACAGGCCCGCTTCGAGCTCGATAACTCCTTCGGTGTTTTCTGGACGAGCAGTGACTTCATCGCCTTTTATGGCATTCCTGTTTCAACGGGCATTTTGTATCCGGTTAAAAACTTGCTGGGTATGGATTGGTACCGCGAACATACGTTGCCAAAACTCTCACCGGCTCTCGCCCGGGTGCTGGCGACACCACCGGCCGTTGAATCGTTATCGGGAATGTTCCGCCGGGTTTTGCTTGAGGGCTACCGCATTGTCGCGACCGAACCCACGCGTGTTCTTGATCAGGCGGATCTGATGGCGATGGCGGAACAAACAGGTGTGCTTTGGACCTTCAGTCCGGAAAACTCGGGCCTATATTCCCGGCGGATTCTCGCCAACACCATTCATCTTTGCTCGCTGTTCGCGAACGCGCGCCGGGGACTTCCCGCCGAAGGTCATTACTTCATGCGAGAGATTCTGACCAGTTTCCACCATGCCTTTAACGGGGCGGCCGATTATCTTTCGGAGCTTGGGAATTCCGACGGCAGTCACGGGGCCCGCGCGATCGCCGAGGCCCTTCGCCCCGGGGTCCCGCCGTCGGTGTGGCGCGAGCGCTGCCTCGGTTTCATGGAGACCATGCGCCCTTAAGCCCGATGTAACGTGGCAATTTTTCCCCAGTCCCCGCGTGAATCTGGTACGAAATCCCCGCGGGGACTGGCCCGTCCCTTGCTACCTCACTCTTAAAAATCATTTTTAACCATCAGGAACAGTTCTTTAATGAAACGAATTCTGCTTTTGTTTGTTTTGTTTTCATCGTCCCTCCAAGCTCACGTGCCTGGTCTCGAAGAGATTTTATGTGAGGCGATTTTAGATCGCGATCCAGTTAAAGCTTTGATCGTCGATTTGGCGCAATCGGATCTGGATCGGCCGATGGAGCGGGCGATTCAGGTGGTGGAGTCCGGGACGTTTCGTATGAAGGAGTTCGAGGCTCTCGCGAAACTTCACTCCGTGGACACGCGATTGGTTTCGGTCACCGCGGATGGGGGACAAGCTCTGCTGAACTTCAAGATCAGCGGGACCGGCCGCCAGCTCTTGACGATGATCGTGGCACTTGAGTCCCAGTATTCTGAACAAGGTTTAAAATGGATTCGCCCGCGGGTCGTGGAGGCGGAAAGAACAAGCGAAACCAATGAGGCCCCACCCGAGCCACCGGCGCCCGTCGAGCTGGTAAATGAACCGATAGCTCCGTCACAAATCATCACCATGTCGAACTGGGCCCTCAAACGGCATTACCTCGACCTGATTCCACCCGCCAGTAACGCGCTCACTTTACAAAGGCCCTTCGCGCTGATCGCCCAACGCAAGAAAGTGGGTTGGGTGGTGGTCCACGGCGAATATTTTCTTAAGACTGATCTAGAGGATTTAATCGGTCAGCTGGGTGAAAAGTTCGGCGCGCACATTTCGGAAAAAATGATCACCGCTCTCGCTGAGCTTCGATCGACCGATGCCGAGCCGAACTCTTTCAGCAACTTCACCGGAAGTCAGGGATTCAATCTGCTTTATGAGTTGATGGAACGGGATGAACCTTATTTGGCCGTTCCCCGGGAAGAGATCGGTAAAATGGCTTCGGAGCAGCATCGCTTGGTCGTTATTCCCATCGCCCAAGTGAAACCCACGCGGACGGCGGGTGGCCAAATGGAGTCGGGGGAAGCCAGAGTTGCGCCCACGCCCCCTCGCAAACCCAGGTATCATCTGAACTTTGCGTCCAACGTGAACCCGATTCTTTTCGGTTTGATGAGGTCGGGATTACTCAGCCATTTGATCACGGGCCTGCCTTATCATCTGCCTGAAGATGAAGATGAATCGATTTACCTGCAGGTCTATGGCAATCCGCAAACCAGGGATAATTATCTGGTCCGTTATCAGCTGGCGAAGTTGCCGAATGGGGATATGGAGTTCGAAGTCTTAAGTCTTGAGCCCTATTCGGAAGTCGAACAGCGCGCGTTCTGGCGGGACGTGGCGGATCGCTACAACATTTTGGATTTCACCTTCACCTTTCCCAACGGCCATCGCGTGTTGATCAAAGGCCGTTACATCAACGAGATTTTCATTGCCAAACAGGTTCGGGCGAAACTGATGGCCAAGCATGATTTGACCGACCAGGAAATCAATCGCGCGTTAAGTGCTCTTCGTCAGGTGGTTCCCGTCACCAAGCTGCCGAATCGATATAAAGGGGACGTTGTGATCGACGGGCAAACCTATCGCGTGGGGTTGGCCACCAACGGCGATGACGACTCGGTTTATTTGGCCACTCTCTATCGGGTGAACGGAAGATAAAAAACTAAATTGCCCACTGACCTTGTTTGAAACGCGATAAAGGCGTGATAATCGGTTTTCGCAGTCTGGGATAGCCCATTCGGCTTGGACTTTGGTTCGTATTTAACAATCCTTAAACTAAAACATATCCATATAAATCCCGATCAGTATGAGTGATGAGAGGACTTCTCTTCGGTTCCGAACCGGGGTGGTCGATTGTTGGAAGTTCAAGCCGTAACGTGTACTCCTTGGGCCGAATCAAGTTTCAGTTGCTGGGAATTTGAAGGAGGAATTGGAAGTGACCCAGATCACGAAAAGACGTGGCGTATCGACAGTTTCAGTTGCTGGGAATTTGAAGGAGGAATTGGAAGCCCTAAATGCGAGACCTCCGTTCGCGGATCTCTCGGGTTTCAGTTGCTGGGAATTGAAGGAGGAATTGGAAGTCACAGGGGGCCGTGTTTCGACCGTTACTCCCGCTTTTGTTTCAGTTGCTGGGAATTGAAGGAGGAATTGGAAGAGATTTTTACCGGATCATGAAACAATATTCCTGTGTTTCAGTTGCTGGGAATTGAAGGAGGAATTGGAAGTTTTGATGGAAGGGCTCGCGCCACGAACGGCTGAAGTTTCAGTTGCTGGGAATTGAAGGAGGAATTGGAAGTAATCGCCCGGTTGAGTCAATTCAAAAGCTACTTAGTTTCAGTTGCTGGGAATTGAAGGAGGAATTGGAAGCAGGTAAGACCGCGGAGCTTGTTAGTGGCGAGTAGGTTTCAGTTGCTGGGAATTGAAGGAGGAATTGGAAGACCGAAGCTTTGAGGCGCCTTGGCCGCTCAATCAGTTTCAGTTGCTGGGAATTGAAGGAGGAATTGGAAGGCGCATACGACGGATTGGCACGTGCACACACTTGAAGTTTCAGTTGCTGGGAATTGAAGGAGGAATTGGAAGTTTAAGCGCTAAAAAAGCGCACGCAGCAAGCGCAGGTTTCAGTTGCTGGGAATTGAAGGAGGAATTGGAAGTGAAAGTCGAAAGGCTTGGGGTCATTGTGGACATCCTCGTTTCAGTTGCTGGGAATTGAAGGAGGAATTGGAAGAGTCCATTCGGCGGCGCGGGCGGGGGCGGTTATCACGTTTCAGTTGCTGGGAATTGAAGGAGGAATTGGAAGCAAACACTTCAGTTATTTCTTTATGAAATGCAAGGTTTCAGTTGCTGGGAATTGAAGGAGGAATTGGAAGAAATTTTCCCGTACGAGTCCACGCGTGGGCAACCGGTTTCAGTTGCTGGGAATTGAAGGAGGAATTGGAAGTTAAAATGAGCCAGACCGAATTGGCGGAGGTTTCGGTTTCAGTTGCTGGGAATTGAAGGAGGAATTGGAAGCAAAACATAAAAATCAAAGCTTGTCAGGTTTTTTGGTTTCAGTTGCTGGGAATTGAAGGAGGAATTGGAAGCCTGAGCGGGCGAGTTGATTGCATCGCGCTCAGCTTGTTTCAGTTGCTGGGAATTGAAGGAGGAATTGGAAGCGGATTATAATTTTGTTGAGTGTATTTGTTCTTAGGTTTCAGTTGCTGGGAATTGAAGGAGGAATTGGAAGTATTAACGCCCGAAAATGTGGCCGACATTTTAAGTTTCAGTTGCTGGGAATTGAAGGAGGAATTGGAAGTCACAGGGGGCCGTGTTTCGACCGTTACTCCCGCTTTTGTTTCAGTTGCTGGGAATTGAAGGAGGAATTGGAAGTATTGATAGATGCGGCAGCAGAACCCGCGAATCGTTGTTTCAGTTGCTGGGAATTGAAGGAGGAATTGGAAGTCAGTTTCAAACGTATTTCAGTGTTTATCAATTAAGTTTCAGTTGCTGGGAATTGAAGGAGGAATTGGAAGCGAATGTCGTGAAACAGATGGCGGAAGCGCTTAAAAGTTTCAGTTGCTGGGAATTGAAGGAGGAATTGGAAGATTCTTGAACAACAGGGAGTTTCCACCGGCGCGGCCGTTTCAGTTGCTGGGAATTGAAGGAGGAATTGGAAGTGGATACATTGGAAGGACAACAGAAAGGCAATGCGTTTCAGTTGCTGGGAATTGAAGGAGGAATTGGAAGGCATTTTATAAGCGAAACTGTATACACTTAAACAGTGTTTCAGTTGCTGGGAATTGAAGGAGGAATTGGAAGCAGCAAGTCCAGTTTGGGAGTCCTCCGCCCTTAAGGTTTCAGTTGCTGGGAATTGAAGGAGGAATTGGAAGTGATTTGAAATGCCTATGTGATAATTTGGCAATCAGTTTCAGTTGCTGGGAATTGAAGGAGGAATTGGAAGGCTTATTCATTGCCCAGGAAATCCCGCGCTTCGATGTTTCAGTTGCTGGGAATTGAAGGAGGAATTGGAAGCATGATGACTTATGGTGTGCCCGCAACGTTAGGAGTTTCAGTTGCTGGGAATTGAAGGAGGAATTGGAAGCCCAAGCTAAGTTATTGACTTGCTTGGCTTCTTGGGAGCTTGAATGGTTAATTTTTTCGAAAAACAAAAGTTGTTAAAAAAACCTCAAGTTTTTCGAAGAAACGACGAAAAAAGCATTGTAAATCCTTCAATTCCGATGCACTGAAATCATCAAAAGAAAGTTGTGAATGGGGACTCTGTGGGTCTGGCAAACGCCAGGCCCACATACCCAGTTTTTTATTTACCAATTCCGGTCATTGCAACGCCAAAGATATTCGCATTGTCCGCATTGATGTGGTGTGGCTGGCGATTGAGGTAAGAGCGGCGAATTTAATATCCGTAAGAGGGAATCCCGGGCTTCCAGTACTTGCTTTCTGCTTCGCTCGGTTAACGGCACGGGAATCATTTTACCCATTTTTTCGACAACAAAGAAATTATGCTCAAACTTGATACCGAATTGCTCCTCAGCGATCATGGCGTAAGCATTTAGTTGAATCATGGCACCTTTGTGAATTGACTGTTTCCCTAGCTTGAATTCTACGACGCATCCTTTTGAGGTGCCTATGATCAGCCCGTCCGCCAAACCATGTACGCCTATGCTCTTTGATTCTAAGAAGACATTACGCAGGAATTTTGGGTTCTCGATACCATATCTTTCTAGCGATCGTCGTTTTATCCTTTTGAGTTCGAGATTATGATGATCGGAACCTTGTTCAACCCAAAGAGGCGACTTGGATCGAAGTCCCACCAAATGTGAAAAATAGGGGATGCGCGGACAGAATTGAGCTTGTCTAAGCAAATTGATTGGAAAGGTGGGATGGTTAGTTCGGTGAGCTTCATAGGACTTCATAATCCACCTTAACAAAGACGTTTTCTGGATAATTTATGGCTTTTGCCTTACCGATATCAGCAATTGAAATGGGGATGGCCAGTCCACGGTCATCCGCATCTTTGCAAGCTTTTTCCAACAGTCGAATTGCAGCCCTAAATTCCGCGACTGTAAGATAACCCCAAAAAACTGAATTTTGAACCGGACTCAATCCGAGATCCTTCAGGTTTTCGAATATGCGTGTCCTCGATTTATTATCACTGATGTCGTAAGCGATGAGATAGGGACGGACCATGGACTACCACTTGAACGTTAGCGGTCGATACTTCGATTGTAAAAAAAGCGAACCGCAAAGTTGATAAACCCTTCGTTGTATAACCGTTTCGAGCCTTAGCCGACGATTTGAATAGAAGATTTTTCCTTCCATCGTTCTTTGGACTTCTTGTGCGATTCGGCGGCGCTCTTCCTGGCCGAAGCTCGCGAGATGGTCTTTTCGCGCAGTAAGTTTAATGGTGAGCCGATCGACCACCCAGGCTCTGTACTCTTCCATTAAATCCAAAACTAAACTTGGTTTTCCCGGTCTTTCCGTATGGAGAAAACCAAAGTAAGGCTCTAATCCCGCATTGATGACAGCTTTCCAAATATAACTCTGTAAAATCGCATAACCATAATTTAAGGTTGCATTAACCAGGTCTTGAGCACCTCTTCCGGATCGCTCTTTTAAGGGTACACTCAGATCTGACCAACAGCTAAAATAAGATCTAGCCGCGGCTCCTTCCAATCCAAGTAATCTATATCGCCAAGTTTCGCCCGATAGGTCGGTCTGCATTAGATGGTTGTCTATTTCTTCAAGCAATATGCGAGACTGTTCTAAGTTTGCGACGTTTCCCCCGTGTTTTTTGAGGTACTTAGCAAAATAGGACAATACAGCACGCTGACTCTTTACTTTCGATCGCAAAATTACTCGCGCGAGTTCACGCCCTTGCAAGCCAGGAAACTTCATGAATTGCTGTTTTCTTAACTCAACGACTCCGTGTTGATGGATACCCGTGAGAGCGTTAACGGGTTCGCCTTTGAAATCGGTCAAAAAGAATTTTATGCCTCGCTGCGCACAATTGATAAGTAGGTCTGAAGAAAACGTCACGCCCGACTTTGTGACCACAACTGTTTGTAATCGATTGAGGGGGATTTCACGTATTAATTGATCATTCTGTTTAACGATGAGTCGTTGACTTTTTATCCCTAAGAATGTCCCATACTCACTAACGACCAAATGTTTCATATGTTCGCCAGCTTGAATATTTCCTCTGTAAGCTCGGAGGCGGATTCGGCACTGTATCGAACAGTGATCCCTTCATCTAAGTCGACTCGTACAACTGTACATTTGTCTCTTGGCCTTCCAACTTTTTTTGGAAGATTCGATTTCCGAAAGTCGATTGTTCGAAATATTTTGAAAATATCTGAATCTTGTAAATCAAATAGTTCCAACAGCTTTTCGGGTTTGACCGTAAGTTCAACGTTTCTTCTATCCTTTGTTCCATACTGTACGCGGAGTTTAGTTATGCCCTGCTCTTCCATTCTCGCGTCAACATTGACGTCAAACCATTCATCAAACGAAATAAAGTCTTCGCTTATTCTAAACTCCGCACTGAGTGGGGTAATTGAACCACTTAATAATCCAGGTACGGGCACATAGGTTCTTTTGTCTGACTTAAGTACACCTACTGCCGAAAGGTCGTCTATTGACTGAAGTTGATAAATGCTTTCACTCAAAAAATTAGTCCGCTCAATGCGAAATCCACCAGATGCGTTTTTTAACATCGGAAGGGAAAACTGTTTTCGTGCACGCATCCTCTTGTTTGCACTAGTTCCATCAAGAAAGTAGTTCCTCCCTAATTCGCGCTTCGTGAGTTCAAACTCATCCAACGGAATAGAAACAATTCTGTCATGTCTAAGTTCTTCAATTCTTTTTGTCCACTCATGATAAGATGGTATGACAACTATACCTTTTCCTAGGCTCGATCTTTCTAATGTGAATTTTTTCGCCTTATGTTGTTTCTCGAATTCCGATACGGACAGGAGTTCACGTGAGTTCTTCTTTTTTTCTTCTTTGAAAACAATATCAAAGAATTCCATTTTCTGAGTTGTGAAACGTAGGGAATTCAAGGTCTCCCAAACAATTTGAGTTTCTGGATCAGGTTGGAGAGCATGTTTGTTAAAAAACTGAAATGCCTTATTCTTATTGACGGTATAATAGGTCCACTTTTCTTTACGTGTGCTTATCTCCTTCTTGAAATCGGCTGGCTCGGTTTGCTTCGGTCCAATCAAAAATGGAGTCAGTGCAGACCAAATTTGTTCCGACTTGTTTGGATTACAAATAATCAATTCATTTGGATTAAAACCGAATCCAAGGTTGCCATCGCGGCTCAGCCAAACCGGTAAAAAGTGCTCTGCGTACATTTCATCTTTAAACATTGACTTCGAGAATGGATTATCTCGTTTAGCTTTGGAGCGTGAACTTAAAGTGAAAACGTCGAAAGATCTCGGTAACAAGGTATAAAATGAGTCGGCGTCAATTAGTGCCGTAGTGATTTCTTTCGATATGTTTTCTGAAACCCAAATATTAGAAAGTCCACCAATCATCGCATCATAAAGGTGGCTGATGATGGGCTGATTTTCTTGCTTTGTAAGTCGAACGTCTTGTTTGGCCAGATTGTCCCTTAAGATTGACGTTTCGACCGGATCGGCAAATTGGATCTGTACGTCCGCATTTGGGTTTCTTTTACAAATTTCTCTTTGAAGAACTTTCGCCAAGTATCTTTGTGTGCCATTCGCCCAGTTGCGTGATTGTTGCGCGAGTTTGGGAAGAATCGTCTTGCGAAGATCCGGGACAAAGAGTGCGTGCCGAAGATCACGCTGCTCCTGTTCTTTGAGTCTGAGAAATTGGAGACGAAGTCGATCTTCTTCCAATAAACTTTCTATCGTGGACTGTATCGTTTTTGCGATTTTGGAAATATCGTTCGTGCCAAACTGAGCTTCTAGATATTTTGGGTGTAGGTCCTCCAGGTTGAATATACTGTTCAATTTTGATTGATTACCGGTTTTTGAAGCATAGATGAGGTTGGCCTCGTGATTTAAAACTGATTTGAAATGTTTAAGAGTGTATGAGCGCGGAATGACATGATCAATTTCACCGTCTTGAATTAGTTTTTGTCCGGAATAGGGACAAATGGACCGCGATGCAGATTGAATCCTTTCGATCTTGTTCTGAAACATCTGCTCATCAGATACACGCGCCTTCTTCAAAAAAGATCTTCGATCGCTCCTGATTTCTAAGTTTTGGCTACGTTTAAGCACAAGTAGATCTTCTGCGGACGAAAATCGATTTTCTTCGATCACAACTGGGACTAACACTGAGGAGGATGTTCCAATTTGCTCAAGTTTCTTTCGCGCTATTGCATGAGCAAAATCTTCGACAAGACGGCGGACGACGCCATCGAATGGGCGAACGGCATCTGTAGGAAGAGAAGAGCAATTGGCCTGGTGATTCGAATTGGTTCGTGTTCGCCAGAAGTTATCTCCAGAGCAGGCTGCACATGAGGAGGAATGCCCAGCTCGGGTACTAAAATAGATGTTGAAGATTTGGGAGAGCGACCAGGGATTATTGATCTTGTCTTCATCTACTCCAAAATGACCTGCAATGAGGGAGGCAGCTTTATCGACTTCGCCCCCAACCTTGACAAGTTCGATAAGCTTGTTGTCGAAGTCTTTGGTTTGTCCACCTTGGATTAGCTGAACCTTTTCCTTAAATAGAGAACCTTCTCTCTTTATCCAGTCCGAGCAGCTTTGAAGAACGGATTTAAGCGATTTTCGATTGATCTTTTCGCCTTTCCTTAGGAGATTCTCGAATTCATTGACAACGCCAGCTCTTTTTTTTGTTCCTAACACCCGCGCAAGATCGATTTCTTTTGAATTGGCTTTAGTTCGCGTCGTAATATCGCACCTGGTCAAAATCCGAGTATTGGACAGCTCATTCCAGATTCCATATCGCGCTTGATGAACTTCATCGAAGATTCGTCGGGCCAAGTTTAAAAAGGAGTCAATTTGATCTCCTCCCAAGAGGTTTGCGAGAGCCTGAAGCTGGTCATCGAAATCTGATTTAGAATCAGAACGGGCCACTTTACGTAAATTGTAGGTTTCTTGGAGATGGTTCGAAGCCTCAAGGAATCTTTGAAGAATGCGAACCTCTTTGGGAGCATTGCGGGAGGGTTGTGTATGGCCCACCTGGCGGGCTTCCAACTCTTCTGTAATCTCAGGATATTTGGATACGATTTTCTCGGTCCAAAATTTCCAATTGGGGAACGTTTGATCGAGTTTTTCGTGGTCGAGCAAAAGACTGCGGCATTTTAGAGGAGATCGATTATTTTGATCTTCATATGGCGGAATTGTAATTTGGGGATCGAGGGAGGCAAGTAGGTTGATGATATCAGGTGTACTTTGAAGTCTTGCTAGGATTTCTTTTTTATTGGCTTTTTCCTTCTTATTTCTTGCATGCCAAGATTGAACATATCGCGAAAAGACGTTCTTCAATTTTTCGGGATACCATCGATCGCCTGATTTGAAGCTTGGATCATTAAAATACTTTCTAAGCATTCTAAGCTGCAAATTGCTTATATTACTAATTAGGCGGTGAAAAGAATCGACGTCTAAGCCTTTTTTTTCTAAAAGAACGACGAATTGAGCATTCGCCGAGATCACTTCTTTAATGTCATTAAAGTATTCCGGTCTTCTCTTATGTCCTTCGTCGAGTGCCAGTTTGTAACTCTCAAGCGCTTTAAGAGTTGCTGAAAGCCCTGTTTCGAGAGGTTTTTTGAGTTCTGTTGGCACTTTTTCTAAAATAGCGAATCGCCTGCGGACAGACCTACCCTTAATGATTTCCACTTGCTCGAAAGCCGGGTGGTTCAAAAAATCGTCAATTTCTTGTAAGCTCAAGTTCGCCGCTGATTCGATTGCCTCGGAGACTGTTGAAAAAGAAGAAAGATAATCGGCAAACGACGGATCGTGTTCCTTGATGAGATCAATGTCTAGATTGTTTATGGCCTCTCGATCCACACCTTCATCAAGGCGCGTGTAGCCGCGGCGGTTCAACAGCCCCGTCATGAATTGGAGTGCTGTTTGATTTTGATTGACGGTGGTTTCAAGTTCATTGTTCGTGAACGCAAATACTTCTTTAAGGATAATTAAGAGAAGCCGTTTGGCCATTTGTCGCCGTTCAATATTTCTCTTTTGATGTCGCTTTATCCGGCGTGAAATTTGCGCCCAAGTTTTCTTGTTTTCATCGGCGACGATGAGACTACCTGACTTCTGCCAGTCAAATATCGACTGATTCACTTTTCCATGAAGAAGGATGACGCCTGTATTTCGGCTTCCAAAGTCAATAAATATGGGGGAGATAATTTGATCCGATGCCACGATTCAACCTCAGCGATTGGAGTTTATACAAAATATTTGTTTAGCTTGTTCGGTATGTCTATCTGGTCGCTAAACATTCCAGTCGAATGTCGGAATTTATTCATAGATACC
Source organism: Bdellovibrionales bacterium (assembly GCA_041690295.1). GTDB lineage: Bacteria > Bdellovibrionota > Bdellovibrionia > Bdellovibrionales > UBA1609 > JALHOQ01. The sequence goes on along the minus strand of JAWLHR010000011.1, from coordinate 79,640 downwards.
GAGTCGTGACGCAACTAGTGGTGGATCTAAGTCTGTTACTTGATAGAGCAGCGTAAAGTTAAGGGGCGGTACTCTAAGCGTTAACCCTCGAGCAACGCCGAGGCCTTGGCTTGCGCGGCCGCGAGATTCTGTCGCGAAGGCACGGCGCCTTGGGCGAAATCCGGCCGTCCACCGCCTTTTCCACCCAATGCGGAGGCGATTTCACCTAAAATTTTGCCCGCATTCAGTTTGGGGGTCAGGGATTTGCTCACGCTCACGATCAACGGATGAGAGTTCTGGCCTTGTCCCACCAGGACGACCACCGCCGGTTTTAACTTGTCCTGCAAGCGATCCGAGAGATCCGAGAGCACTTTCCGGTCATCCATCGGAATGTCGGCGAACACCCAGCGGCCCTCGATGCCGTCCGAGCGGAACGGGCGGGCCGATTCCGCGAGCGAGTCCACGTTGACGTTCTTGCCCTTGAGGTTTTGGATTTCACGCTGAAGCTTTTTGACCTCTTCGATTTTTTGCTCGGACCACTCAGGACCCGACAACGCTTTGGTCGCCGTGCCGTAAAGCTCAGCGAAAAGCGAAGAAGAGCCGATCACTTGGCGGTTGGCCTCGGTTTCGCGCAACCCCGTCAGGGCGTACTGAACCGCCCGTTCTCCCGTCACGGCTTCAATCCGGCGGACACCCGCGCTGACGCCGCTTTCGCTGTAAATTTTGAATAACCGAATTTGCGACAAGTGGGCGACGTGCGTGCCACCGCAAAGCTCAATCGAGAACTCGCCCATCTTAATCACCCGCACTTCTTCGCCATACTTCTCACCGAAGAGGGCGAGGGCGCCTTTTTCGAGCGCCGCTTTATGTGGCATCACTTCGGCTTCCACTACAGTGCCCTTATCGATTTCCTCATTAACGAGGTTTTCGATCATTTCGATTTCCGCCCGTGACAGCGGCTGCGGATGGGTGAAGTCGAAACGCAAACGCTCGGGTTCAACCAATGATCCCGCCTGTTGCACGTGCGCGCCCAAAACTTTGCGTAGGGCCGCGTGCAGAAGGTGGGTGGCCGAGTGATTGTTGGCCGTGCTTTGGCGCGCCCGCTGATCCACCACGAGCTGCACCGGATCGCCGACTTTAAGTTCGCCGTCGAGCACCCGCACGTGATGCAAATGAACACCGTTCATTTTGGTGCAGTCGAGAACCTCGGCTTCACCAGTGGGTGAGCGAATCACGCCGCGATCGCCGACCTGGCCGCCGCCTTCGGCGTAAAAACAGGTTTTATCGCAAACCAAAACGCCGCTTTGCTCGGCCTTCAGTTCACTAACTTCATTTTTTCCATCGGCCAGTTTCAGTATCTTGGCGTTGTCGACCGTTGTCCCATAACCGGTGAACGGCGTTTCGCCGAACTGGCGTTGCACGTTCTGACTGAAGGTCACGAGAAAGGCCTGATCGCCGGAAATGGTTTTCCCTTTCCACGACGCGCGGGCTTTTTCCTTGGCGGCTTCAAGACGCTGTTCAAAACCCAGTTCGTCGACTTTAAATCCCCGCTCGGCCGCCATGATTCGGGTGAGATCCACGGGAAACCCATAGGTGTCATAAAGTTTGAACAAGACCTCGCCGCTCAAAGTGCCACCAGTGGCGAGACGATCCAGCTCTTGGGCGAGAACATGCGTGCCCTGATCGAGGGTGGCGAGAAAGCGGCGCTCTTCATCCTGAACCGTACGATCAATGATGTTCTTGCGCTGTTCAAGTTCCGCGTAATGGGAGCCCATCTTGCGCACGACTTCCCGAACGGCCACCGGCAAGAGGGAGTCGTGGGAAAGTTGGCGGCCGTAACGGATCGCCCGTCGCAGAATCCGGCGTAGAACATACCCGCGGCCCTCATTGGACGGCAAAACGCCATCGGCGATCAAAAATCCCGCGGCGCGCGCGTGATCGGCCATCACCCGAAGGGCGACGTCGGTTTTGGGATCGGAACCATACTCGCGTCTCGCGGTCTTCGCCACCGCTTGGATGATGTCTTGGAAAAGATCAGTGTCATAGTTGCTGAGCTTATTCTGCAAAACCGCCGATGCGCGTTCGAGGCCCATGCCGGTGTCGACCGAGGGTTTCGGCAGGAGCGAACGTCCGCCTTTCCCATCTTCGAAGTATTGCATGAAAACCAGGTTCCAGATTTCCATGTAGCGGTCGCCTTCGCCGCCCATGACATTCTGTTTGGGATCGCCGCCCACTTCAGGGCCGAGGTCATAAAAGATTTCCGAGCACGGACCGCAGGGGCCGGTGTCGCCCATGCGCCAAAAGTTATCTTTTTCGCCGAAACGGTAAATCCGCTCGCGGGGAACGCCTTCTTGTTTATGCCAGATCTCGGCCGTCTCGTCGTCATCCTGGAAGACCGAGATGTAGAGGCGGTTTTTGTCGATGCCGAACTCTTTCGTCACCAGTTCCCAGGCGAAGCGAATCGCTTCTTTTTTGAAGTAATCGCCGAAGGAGAAATTCCCCATCATCTCGAAAAACGTGTGATGGCGGCGGGTGTGCCCGACGTTTTCCAGGTCATTGTGTTTACCGCCGGCGCGCACGCATTTCTGCGCCGATACCGCGCGCTTGTAATCGCGTTGCTCCAGGCCGAGGAAGACATTCTTGAACTGGTTCATGCCCGCGTTGGTGAACAGCAGAGTGGGATCGTTCTCCGGGATCAGGCGCGAACTCGGCACCTCCACGTGCCCATGTTTTTTAAAGAAGTCGATGAATGTCTGGCGGATTTGATCACTCTTCATTTAACACCTGTCGAATCGCGCGGTCTTCGAACCCGCGATATTTCAGAAATCGTATCGCTTTTGTTTTATCCTCGAAATTCAATGAAGTGCCACCGAATTTCTTATTGAGCAAGGTTCTTATTTTTTCGATCTCGCCCTCGCTGGAGAGGGCGATCACGGGGAGCCGCCGGCGCCGCAATTGTTCCACGATGTAGCGGCGGCTCTTGTTTTTACGTTTGAGGGACTCGGCCAGGTTCTCGGCCAGGGTTTCGTCGGGCGCGAGCCATCCGTTTTCCCGCGCTTCGGTCAAAACACGGTTCACGGTTTGTTCGTCAAAGCGCCTTTCCAGTTTGCATTTCAGTTCCCAAGGGGAGTGATCGCGGACGGCCAAATACCTTGTGAGCGCCTCCAGGGCTTTGAGATATTCAGCTTTTGTCTCCGCTTCCGCCATTCGGTTTCCGTAACTTCCTGATTTCCGTGGGGACGATGATTTCCACTTCCGTCACATTCTGCCATTTATCATCGACCTTTTTATCAAATATTCCCTGATCCGACCATTTTTTCCCGTCCATGGCGGTGAAGCCTTCGTAGCGGATGCGGAAGTCTTCGGGGCGGGTGCAGTGCAGCAGGGCTTCTTCGTAAGTGATGAGGTCGCGGTTGATCAGATCGAGCAGGCTTTGATCGAAAGATTGCATTCCGTAAGCGGCCACGCCTTCTTCGATGGCTTCGCGGATGTCGTGAGTCAGCGCGGGATCTTCGATCAATTCACGCACACGGGGTGTGTTGATCAGAATTTCGCAGGCAGGGACAAGTCCGGTGCCGTCCTTCCGCTTGGCCAAACGCTGCGAGATGACCGCTTTGAGAACGGCCGCGAGTTGCAAGCGCACTTGCTTTTGTTGATGGCCCTCGAAGGCGGCCAGAATGCGGTTGATGGTTTCCACCGCGTCCAAAGTGTGTAGCGTGGACAAAACCAAGTGACCCGTTTCGGCGGCGAGAAGCGCGGACTCAATGGTTTCCCGATCACGCATTTCACCAATCAGAATCACATCCGGATCCTGGCGAAGACCGGCGCGAAGCGCGCTTTGGAAATTGTCGGAATCGATTCCCACTTCCCTTTGGGTGATCAAACTCTTACGGTCGCGAATCAGAAACTCGATGGGATCTTCAATGGTGAGAATGTGTTTGTTCTCGCGTTGATTGATATCGTCGATGATCGCGGCCAAGGTGGATGATTTTCCGGAACCCGCCACGCCGGTCACCAGCACCAATCCGCGCTCGGATTGAGCGATCTTCGAAATGATCGACGGCAGGTTCAATTGATCAAAGTTCGGCACCTGATGGGGAATATTGCGAATCACCATGCGGGCGGTGCCGCGCTGGCGGAAAATGCTGATACGGAATCGTCCGAGTCCGCTGATGCCGTAGCCCAAGTCGATTTCGCGGTGTTTGATGAAATGCTCGCGTTGTTTGGAATCCATGATCCCCATGGCCATGGTTTCGATTTGATCGGAGGTCATGGGAGGGATACTGCGCGAGAGCGGACGAAGCGTGCCGTTTCGCCGGATCACCGGCATCACGCCCGCTTTGAGGTGTAGATCAGTGGCGCCTTTTTGCAGCGCCACGCGCAGCAGTTCCTCGAACGTCATGGGTTACTTTTCGGCAGATTTTCAGAAGGACCAAAGGTCCAGGAGATCACTCTAGACTGGCCACGGAGCGGCCGTACTCCTTGGCGCAGGCCAAAGTGTCAGGCGCTTCGTCGCGCGAGCAGGCGAAGAGGTCGTTGGATTTATCGTCGGAGCAAAACAAGCGGACGACCTGGATGCCGGCGATCATGGACTCGGCGGTTGAGGACAGCGTTTCGGTGGTGCACAGGCCGAGATTCGTGAAATAAGTTTTTCCGTTACTGCAAGTGAACGTGGATGAATCTTTGGAATCTTTCACCCAATTGGTGCAGATTTGAAGCTCCACTTCCTCGGCATGGGCCGAAGAAGCGGCGATCATAAAAGCAAAAGCGAAAATTCCCATTCCGATTCGAAGCATGCTGGACCCCCCGATGCTCGACAATGTGCATGGGGTGTGCCCGTGAGAATTGAATTTAAACCGCGATCGGCGCGATTTCGCTGTCAATGGATGCGTCGGTGTTTAATCATTATCGGCCTCATTTTAAGGCGTTACATCGTGAGCGCCTCAATTTGAAACACGCGCCTTGATCTCCTCGGCGGAACTGACATAGATTCACCCGCCATGTTTCAAAAGTTCATTTCTGTTCTCGCCACTTGGTTCGGGTGCGGTCGCTCGCCTTTCGCGCCCGGCACGGTCGGGACGGTGGGGGCGTTACCGCTGTTTTACCTGATCTCATTGGCCCCGCCGATGGTTCAGGCCACGTTGATCCTGCTTTTCGTGATGGTGACGATCGCCGTGGCGCAAGCCTATGAATCGTTTTCGGCCCATGATGCCCCTGAGTTCGTCATGGATGAAGTCGCGGGATTTTTGGTGACGATGGTGTTCGTTCCCGCCTCTCTCTTGGCTGTCGCCTCGGGCTTTGTTCTTTTTCGGCTGCTGGATATCGTTAAGCCATTTCCGATTTCGTACGTGGACCGCCGTGTGCAAGGCGCTATTGGCACGGTGGGCGATGATTTGTTGGCGGGAATTCTGGCAAATATCATCATGCAAGGGTTGCTTCATTTTGGAGCCATCACATGACACCTGAAGTCGTGGATCGTGTTCAGGTCCTAGCGCGGATTTGTCAGGCCAACGATTGGACCGTGGGCGTGGCGGAAAGTTGCACGGGCGGTTTGTTGTCCACCTGGATTTGCTCCCAGCCCGGAGTGTCCTCATTTTTTCTTGGTGGCGTGGTGAGTTATGGTCGCGACGTCAAGATTTCACTTTTAGATGTTCCGCCCCATGTCCTCAGCGCGCACGGCGAAGTGAGTCTTCCCACCGCGAAAGCCATGGCGTCGGGTCTGAAAAAGCGGATTGGTTGCGATTGGAGTGTCAGTATCACCGGAATCGCGGGTCCGACCGGCGGAACCGCGGATAAGCCGGTGGGCTTTGTGTGCTTCGGCGTGGCCGGCCCGGGCTTTGAATTGAGCGTGCACCAACAATTTAACACCCTCGGCGGCCGGGAAGACATCCAGCGCCAAGCCGCGCTTTTTGCTTTCGATTTCCTCTTAAATGCGATGAGATGAGGCACAAGTGGGGCAGGGTCACAGTTAAGGAGAGTTCAATGTCCATGCAAGTTGATAACAGCAAGAACAACGACAAAAGCAAAGCTTTGGAATTGGCGATTGCTTCGATTGAAAAGCAATTCGGCAAAGGTTCCATCATGAAGTTGGGAGGCCAACAGAGCCTTTACGAAAATGTCCCGGTTTATTCCACCGGCGCTTTGAGTTTGGACATCGCCCTCGGTATTGGTGGCTTGCCCAAAGGACGTATCGTTGAAATCTACGGTCCCGAGAGTTCCGGTAAAACCACACTGGCCTTGAGCACCATCGCGCAAGCGCAGAAAGCCGGCGGCAGCGTGGCCTTCGTGGATGCCGAGCATGCTTTGGACGTGAGCTATGCGCGCAAACTCGGTGTGAATGTTGATGAGATGCTGATCTCGCAACCCGACACCGGCGAGCAGGCGTTGGAAATCGTCGAAACTCTGGTTCGCTCCGGCGCGATCGATGTGTTGGTTGTGGACTCGGTGGCGGCGTTGACTCCGCGGGCGGAGATCGAAGGTGAAATGGGCGACAGCCACATGGGTCTTCAAGCGCGGTTGATGTCGCAAGCTCTTCGCAAACTTACGGCGGCGATTTCGCGTTCGCAGACTCTGGTGATCTTCATCAATCAGATCCGGATGAAAATCGGCGTGATGTTCGGCAACCCGGAAACCACCACGGGCGGTAATGCTTTGAAATTCTACTCCTCGGTCCGTTTGGACGTGCGCCGGATCGGTGCCATTCAGAACGGCGATGAGGTGGTGGGTAACCGCACGGCCGTGAAAGTGGTGAAAAACAAAATGGCTCCGCCGTTCGCCAAGGTGGAATTCGATCTGTTGTACGGCGAAGGGATTTCGGCCGAAGGAGATATTCTCGATCTCGGCGTGAAGAAGGAGCTGATTGAGAAATCAGGCGCCTGGTACTCCATTAAGGGTGAGCGCATGGGACAAGGCCGCGATCAGGCCAAAAATTACTTGAAAGATCACCCTGAGTTGATGAAAGAGCTGCGCCAGAAAATTCTTGAAGCTTATGGTGTCGGCGTGAAAGGCGCGAAATCAGCGGCGGTCGCGGACTTGATTGAAAAAGCGGAAAACTTGAAAGAAGAAAAATCCTCCGCGACCCGTCCGACCGATGTCAAACCAGCGGCGAAATTCGAGACGAAGTCCGGTAAAGCGGGCGCTCGACCGGCACCCGCGAAACGCTAGCGTCCGAAAAGCTTATCGCTTAAAGTCGGCTTGTATTTGGGAGGGCAATTGCGTGGGTTAAGCACGATGCAGTCGCCTTCCCGATTATCGATGATCACGTTGAGGATCAAAGTGCCCTTTTCCACTCCGGGGATTTCATAATCGATGAAGTTTTTGCCCGGTTTAACAAAAAGAGCCTGATTGGTGGGAACCGTGGAAACGGCGATCTGAAAGCCTTCCCCTTGGTTCGGCGCACCGTTGAGGATCATGGACTCAACCGGGGTGTTCGGCATGTCGCAGGTGGATCGGTTGAATACAGTCATCGTCGGTCCATAACCTTGCGGTTTGATCCAAACGATTTGGCTGGTCTTATGGGGAACGTTTTCCCAAGTTTTTGAAACCACCTTACCTTCGCAGTTTTTCCGCCAGATCATTTGGCGGCCGCGTTTGAAGATAATTGTTTTTTCCTGAACCACGCGTGACGGATCGATGGAATTGTCGCCGACCGTGGGGCAGGCGGGTTGGCCGCCGGTGGGCACCACGGGTATCGGAGCGAGGACAGGTTCATCAATAACGGGCACGTCAGTGGACGTCTTCGGTGTCGGCGGAACCAGCGGATCCACCGGCGCCGGAGATTGAGCTTGGGGTTGACCGGAAGTGACCGCCGAGGCACTGGGTCCGGGACGATTCTTAGAGGTGAACTTCGCCCGACAGCCAATGGTCGATGCCGCCATTGAAACAAACACAAGGGTAGTGACAATCTTTGTCGCGTCCATGCGCGCTCCTTACCTTTAAATCCGCTCTCGTGCGAGATCGGTTGATACAATGGGGGGAATTGGCAAGATCGATGCCGAAGTGTCTCGAGATCGATCACTGCAAACATCGTTTTCACCGCAAGGCGGGGAAACTGGTCGGATACCGGGCACTCATGTTGCATTATGAGATCTATTGTCGGGGGTTTATTTTGAGGGTTTGGGGACTCGCCAGTTCCATTGTTTTTCTGTTTATCCTCAGCGGGTGCACTCCGTTTTCAGCCAATCAACCTGAAGAGCCTCACACCAAAGGGATGGCTTCATCTTCTGAAGCGCCGCCGGATTTGAGTCAGGTGACTCCACCGGGATCATCGCCGTCACCAGCGCCAGCACCCGCCCCCGCGCCCACTCCGGCCCCCGCGCCGGCTCCGATGCCGATGGCGGCGTACAATTGCAGCACGATTCAAGGTCCACAAACGCGAACCTTTTATGAATCCAATCCCACTTACACCGATCCGGTGGACGACACCTCTACATGGAAGATTACCACTCCGGCCGAACAGGGCATGAACGCGGCGATGCTCACCGCTGGAGCGCAAAGTTTAAATGGACTGGCTTACATCAATAGTTTTCTCGTCGTTCGAAATGGCGCGCTGGTTTTTGAACGCTACTATAACGGATCCGCGCGCAATCACGCCAACAACATTCACTCCGCTTCCAAAAGTATCTGGGGCGCGGCGGTCGGCATCGCGATCGAACGTGGGCTGATTCCCAGTCTCGACACGCGGATCTCGGACATTCTTCCCGCGCGATACGTGAACATCATGGACAATAACAAACGGGCGATCACCGTTCGTCATTTGGTCACGATGACTTCGGGAATCCGTTGGACGGAGGACTCCACCGAATACAATATCGAATCGCAAGCGGACCGGGTCGCGGCCATTCTTTCGCTTCCGCAAGCGTCAGCGCCCGGCACCCGATTTAATTACAGTACAGGTGATGCGCATTTAGTGGCCGCCGTTCTCTCGGAAGCCACGAAAATGTCGGGCTGCGAATTCATCCATAAAAATCTTCTCGCGCCGATGGGCGTGGTCGCGGAACGATGGGGACGCGATCCGCAAGGCTATTTCACCGGTGGTTACAATTTCTATATTACGCCTCGGGAGATGGCGAAATTCGGAATGCTTTACGTGAACAAAGGAAATTGGAACGGGCAACAACTGGTCAACGCCAATTGGGTGCAATCATCCATGCAAAATATGACTTCGGGTTACGGAATCGATTTCTGGATCACCCGAATCAACAACCGCAACGCGGCCCAGGCCTGGGGTTGGGGCGGGCAGATGATCTACATCGTACCCGATTTGAATTTGGTCGTCGTGTTCACGACGAATACCCGGAACTTTTCGCAAGATACGTTCAACGGAGAATCCGTCGTGCGCAACTACGTGATTCCTTCAATTCAGTAAATCAAGGAACGCGATCGCAATCCGGCTCATAGGTTTCGCACGGGCTCGGATCATCGTCATCACCCGGATAGTCCGGCATATCGGCTTGCAAAAAGCTGAACGGAATCAGCAAGACCAATAAAATAAAAAATTTCTTCATGATGGTTCCCCCTACAAAGTACCCGGGCTCAAAAGAAATCAAAAAATTCGGCCACGGTCCAGACTTTATGAGCCGTGTAGCCGGTGATTCATTTTGAGACAGGGCGGAGTGAGCCAACCGATCAGGCGTAAAGGTTCTAGTCAATCCGAGCTTGCGACCGGAATCCGGCTGCCGCGCCTAAGGTTGCGGAAGAGCGAGCGAATTCGAAAAATTCAATGAACACGGTCCCGGGCCCGTTAGTGGAACGGGATTTTCAGTGGAATCAGAGAGTCGTGACGAAAAAATACTCTGCATTTTTCAACATAACCATTTTATTTGCGGCGGGGCTTATAATGTATTCCGCGCCGGCGAGCGCCGGAAAATGCGGTCGCGGATGCCAACAATCGATGGACGGGGCTTGCACCATGGAACCCCGACTTTGGCGGGCGGCGATTGAGTCCCGATTCACATTGACAAGTTGCTGCCGGTCGCCGCAATACAATGCGCAGTTGCGTTCGTGCGGTTACTTTCCTTCCTCGAGGTCCGCGCATATGACCGGTCAGGCCGTGGATATCAAGATCAGCCCCAAGAATTGTAACGCCCGCTATTTACAGGGAATCGGATTTCCTCCGGTTTGCCCGCACTACCATCATGGCCACTGTCATGTGCAAACCCGATGCGGCAATGCCCAAACGGCATCGAGAGCGCGGGAGCGAGTGCGCCACCAGCGAGCGCCCGCCATTCGTTCACAAAGCCGCGCTCGCATTTCTTCCGGACGCACCAGAGGCCGGAGTTCCAAAGTGTCCACCAAAACGAGAAGGTCGGCACCGAGGTCCAACTACCGCTCGATTTCAGAGATCCCATGGTATGAAAAAATCTTTTCGGAGATTGCCCGATGATGGTCCGTATTCGCGAATTCATTCTGATCCTGACACTTCTGTTTTCATTCGGCGCGCACGCCAAGGTGGAGTGCCCGAGCCTGGACGAAGTTAAAAAACAAACCGATGATGATCTTTGCGAGGCGCTTTCAGACGCCGCCGAAAACTGTTTCGCTCAGCTGAACTATGAGCTGGAGTTGCTCAAGGCCAAGAAACCGAATGAGCGAAAGAAGGAACGCGAAAGCCTCAAATCCGATTACCAGCGGGAGATCGACAAACTGAACAATCAGTTCCTGCCCGAGCTGAAATCCCTCGGTGAATCCGCCGCGTGCGTCGATGAAGCCGCTGAGGTCGAAGAATGGGTGATCGAGTACAAGCGCGACCTGATGGAGCTCGATAACCTTCGCTAATCCCTCAACTTTAAATCAACCCATGTAATAAACGAACCGCGGTTTCGCGCTCTTGCGGTGAAACGAACAAAGACACCGATTGCGGAGTGAGAATATACTTATCCGGGTGAATCCGTTGGGCGCCCAAAACCTGAAGCGCGCGCGAGGGCAAATCCGTGGCCACGCTGCCGTAGCAGGTGAGCGTGACGGAACTTAAGGCCTCACGAAGGCGCGAAATCCCCTGGGCGCCTTCGAGTGTGCGTAAGAGCGTGTCGAGATATTCATTGTCGGCGGTGAGCATGATCCGACAAACACCGTTGTCGTAAGCCGACGCCAGGATTTGCGGCCAGGCCAAACTTTTTTGTTTCAGATGAAGTCCGAATTTTTCGAAACCCTGATTCAAGTCGGAGCACTCAACGCCGATGTGTTCGACCCGAGCCAGCGAGTTCACCGATAAAACTTTTCCTTCTTCCATGCCCTTCACCTCACGCAAAATTCGAGTGCTGTCATTGTTCTGGCCCCATCTTCGGATCACCAAGGGAACATTCTGGCTCAAAGCCAGTTCCACGCAGCGAAAGTGCAAAACTTTGGCGCCCCAAAAACACATTTCGCCCAGTGAGGCGAAATCCAGCTCGGCGAGCGGTCGCGACTCCGTCACCAGTCGCGGATCGGCGCTGCACACGCCATCCACTTCCTTGACGATCTCGCAGCGTTCAGCTTTCAAGGCCGCGGCCATGGCGACGGCGGTGGTGTCCGAGCCGCCGCGACCGAGGGTGGTGATTTCTTTGTTCACGGGATTCACGCCTTGGAATCCGGCCAGCACCACCACACGCCCGCGATCCAGCTCCTCGCGAACCCGGATCGGCCGCACATCCACGATCCGCGCGGCCGAGTGGGAATCATTGGTCATGACTCCGGCTTGGGATCCGGTGAAGCTGATGGCCGGAACACCGAGATCGCTTAAGGCCATGCTCATCAAAGACATGCTCACCCGTTCACCGGTGGTCAGTAACATATCCAGTTCGCGGCGATTGGGATGCGGGCTTACCTGATAGGCCAATTGGATCAACTGGTCGGTGGATCGTCCCATGGCGGAGACGATCAGAACGATTCGGTGCCCTTGCGCATGGAGGCGGGCCACGGACGCCGCAACGGACTTCAGCTTTTCCGGCGTTTCCAGGCAGGCGCCGCCATACTTTTGCACGATCGTTGTCACAGTTGGGCCCGAATAAATTGGGAAACTTTGGGAGTCAAGCCTTTGGGGATACGAATCTTATGACTGCGCACGCTGGCGGGAATGTAGCCCTTCAGGAGTTCGGGATTGAGCCGCTTCAGTTGCGAAGCGTTCAAGCCGAGGTAAGCCGCCAAACTGTGCAGATCCGTTCCGCCGGGCACGTGAAAATACTCGTAGCTGTAAGGCTCCTTCGGTTTGAGAGAGTGAAAGCCATAAAGCCTTGGGGCTTTGGCGATCAACATGGCCGCCAGAAGTTTGGGAATGTACTGCCGTGTCTCATCAGGGAAATCCGGCTTCTTTGAGAGAATCCAATAGTTTTTTGTTTTGTATTTGTTGACCAGGCGTTGGGTTCTCCCTTCACCCATATTGTACGCCGCCGCCGTCAGATACCAGGATCCGAACTGCTTAAAGAGATCACCGAGGTAACGTGCGGCCGCCGTGGTGCTTTTTTTGAAGTCACGGCGCTCATCCAGCCACCAGTTGATCTTCAAACCGTAGCGAGCCGCCGTCGGCGTGATGAACTGCCAGTAGCCGACGGCTTCGGCGGTGCTGATGGCGTTCGGTGAAAAACCGCTCTCGATCATGGCCACGTACGCCAGATCCTGCGGCAGTCCGCGCTGAGCGAGTGTGGCCTGCATGGTCGGCAGGTAAGCGTGGCTGCGCTCCAACCAGGTTTTGAACCAACGCCGACCCTTTGTTTGGAAGTGGTTGATCCACCATTTCACCTTGGTGTTGTACGTGATCGGAATGTCGAAATACGGTGATGTGTCCACGGGCGTGAACGAATTCGCGGCACGACTGCGCTCCTTCACCATTTTCTGCACCAAGCCTTTGAGCTCGCGCTCATTCGCGGTGAGTTGACGGTTGTTTGGGGCGGCGCCCGCCACGAGATGGCAAGTCAGCGGGATCAAAAGAAAAACCCGAACATCCATGTTCATGATTTTGATTATGCAGTTCGCCGTTCTCCAGGGTCGAGTCCTAACGCCAGCGAAAATCGACTTTAGTCCGGCTTCTATCGTCCGAAAGTCTTGATTCGGAAAAATTCGGGCGTTTGAATTAAGGAATCGGGCCGCGACAAGGCGGCGGGGAGGACACCATGAGAATGTTTTTTATCTTAGCCATCGGATTGTTTTTGAATTCCGCTGGAGCGGATACAAAACCGCAACAGCTCATGGTGGAAGCCGATTTACTCATCAATGGAAAATCCATTTCACGGCCGCGTGTGATCACGTTGACGGGCGAGCCCTCGTACATCGAAGTGGGCGGACGCAATTTCAAAGTGATGAAGATGGGAGTTCTGGCCCAACCGGGTGACAAAATCGATGATCTTGTTCTGGACCTCGATTTCGAATTGCACGCCCAGGGCCGTGTCATCAGAACTTCGCCGCAGATCTACGCCAAAGCCGGTGTTCCCGCCTTCATGACACTCGAGGAAAGTACGCCGGAAGAAAAGATTCAGCTGAAAGTCCTCGCCCGGCCGGTGATTCGTTAGTCAGTGTCATTTTCATTTCGGCACTGACAATTCGCTGACGCGACCGGCGCGATGGAAGTCGGGTCGTGCGCGCGCTCATCGGCGTTTAATTTCCCGCGCTTTAAGAAATCTTCACCAAAGCCGAGTCCGGATTTTTCCAGGCATAACCTTTGCTGAACTAAGTGTCCGGAGGACCAGGACATGAGTTCGAAAGGTATATTCTCAGCCGTGAGCGGGGCTATGGCCCAGAGTTCCCGCCTCGACACGATCGCGAACAACCTGGCCAACGTGAACACCACGGCGTTCAAAAAGGACCGTCAGGTGTTCAGCGAATATCTCACCGCTTACGAAAAACTGGATCACGTGATTCAGGTTCCGCGGGTTCCAGCCTCGATCGAAAGCTTTTACGATATGCAAGGCGGGGATAACGCCTACGTCAATCCGGCGGGAACTTATACGAAATTCGAGCAAGGGGCTTTGCGCTCGACCGGCGGGCTGCTTGATTTCGCCATCGAAGGTAATGGATTTTTCGAAGTTCTGACACCGCAAGGAGTGCGCTACACGCGCAACGGCGGATTTCAAATTGATGGCAACGGCCGCCTGGTCACCAGAGACGGATTCCCGGTTTTGCGGGAAGGACAAAACGATCCCGCGCAAAGAATCGTGCGGCTGAACTCGCGCAATGTGACCGTTTCCAAATCGGGAGACATTTTCGACGGTGGAAATGTGGTTGGACGATTAGCCGTCAGCGACTTCGCCGTTCCGGACGACCTGCAAAAAGTCGGAAGTTCACTTTACACGTTAAAAGACAACGCCGTTTCCGAGCCGATGCCGGCTCGGGAAGCGAAAGTTCATCAGGGCTTTCTTGAGGGCAGCAATGTGAACGTGGTCGAGGAAATGACCGACATGATCACGGCCAATCGCGTGTTCGAGGCCACTCAGCAGGCCATTAAGGCCCATGATCAAATGGATGATAAGTTGATCAACGAAGTCGGAAAGGTTTGAGGTAAGGCATGATTCGTTCGCTGAATACAGCCGCGACGGGAATGAAGGCGCAGCAAAATAATATGGACGTCTCGGCCAACAATATCGCCAACGTTTCCACGACGGGATTCAAAAAAGCGCGCGCGGAGTTCGAGGACCTGATGTATCAGACGCAAATCGAACCGGGCGCGCCAACGGGTTTGAATTCCATCAACCCCACCGGCGTGCAAGTCGGATTGGGCGTGAAAACCGCCGCGGTGTCGAAAGACTTCACCCAAGGATCCACCAAGATCACGAACGGCGCTTATGATTTGGAAATTCAGGGTGCTGGATTTTTTCCAGTACAAATGCCCAACGGGCAAATCGCTTACACCCGCGATGGATCGTTCAAGAAAGGTCCGGACGGCCGCTTGCAGGATCGTAATGGAAATGTCCTTCAACCTGAAATCGTGATTCCGCCGAACGCCACGGGCATCGAGATCGGCGCCAACGGTCAGGTCATGGTGCTGATTGAAAACAATCTTCAACCGCAAAACGTGGGGCAAATTCAATTGGTGAACTTCGTCAATCCCGCGGGATTGAAAGGGCTGGGTGGAAATCTTTTTGTTCCCACCAATGCCAGCGGACTTCCTCAGCAAGCGATCCCTGGACAAAACGGATTGGGCACGCTGGCTCAGGGCCAGTTGGAAACCAGTAATGTGAACATTGTTGATGAAATGGTGGGAATGATCACCACCCAGCGGGCTTATGAAACCAACTCCAAAGTGATTCAGGCTTCGGATGCCATGCTACAGGCGATTAATAATTTGAGGTAATCGGTGAAGGGACTTTGGCTGCCGTTTCTTCTGTTCTGTGAGTTAAGTGGCGCGCAAGCGGTGCTTCGCGTGCGGCCCCATGTGGTCGTCGCGCCCAACACCGAGGTGAAACTCGCCCAACTCATCGACCAACAGGATGTGCCCGAAGCGGTTGCGGAGAAGCTGAAACAAATCACTTTAACCAAGGCGCCGGCTTACGGTGACCGGCAAGAACTCGCGCAGGCCTCGCTCATGGAAGTCTTGCGGCCGATCGTTCAGGAAGAGCGGGACCGCAACGGATCCGCTCTTCGGTTGATCCTTCCCAAACAAGTGGTGATCGATACATTGAAGCGCGAGCTCAAAACGGAATCAGTGACCAGTGAATTGCTAGAGGCTTGGAAGCCCCTTTGCCGGAACTGCAAACTGGAAATCGAGGGCTTGAGTCTTCCGGCCATTCAAGGCGTGCGCGATTGGACATTGAAAGTGAAATCGGAACTTCCGCGCGGAAGCTTTTCCATTCCCGTGGACATCATCCGCATGGATCAGGCTCCGGTTCAAGCTTGGATCACCGGCCGCCTGATCGTGCGCAAGAAAGTGCCGGTGGCGAAACGGGTGATGGCGCCGGGTGATCGGGTGCAAGCGAATGATTTTGAGTGGACTTATCGCGATACAAGTTTCGCCCTCGACGGCGTGCCGGCGGAAGATGAACTGATCGGCCGAAAACTCAGGCAGGGTCTTCGCGCCGGTGATGTGATTTGGGCGGCGAACATGGAAAAGGAAAAAGCCGTTCGCCGGGGCGATTTGGTGCAAGTGAAATCCGGTGAAGGCGCGTGGGAAGTCTCGGTGACGGCCGTGGCCCAACAGGACGCGATGATCGGTGACGTGATTAATCTAAAACATCCTAAAACCAACAACATCCTCGTCGGCCAGGTGGTGAGGCCGGGAGAAGTGGTGCTCAAATGAGACTTTTGATCACTTCGACCGTTTTGGTCTTCATGGTTTCGGCGCTGACGGGATGTGCGAGCTTCAATCGCAAGCTGAAAGCCTTTTTGAACGGCAACTCCACTTCGGAAGCGACCACGAAAACCACCTTGACGAAATTTTCCGAGTCGCCGGATGTGCCGCCCCGGGTGCGGCGGCAGTACCGCCGGACCACCAAGGAAAGTCTGCGTGATGAATCCGCGCTCGACGCCAAGGCCGGATCCTTGTGGGTGATGGAAGGCCAAGGCGCTTACCTGTTCGCGCAAAACGTGATTCGTCTGGTCGGCGATCCCATCGCCGTGACTCTTGACGGGGATCCGCGCGAGCAGCTCACCACCAAAGTGGGTGTGATCAAGAAACTCTTGGCGCGGATCGAGGAGCGGCAACGGGCGCGCTTGCGCGGTCCCGCGGCCGCGGCGGCCGACGCGAAAAATGAGACCGACGATTCCAAGGACGATAAGACCAAAAAAGAAAAAGAAAAGGCCGAAACCGCCAAAGTTGAAACTCCGAACAAATCCAAGGAAGACCTGCTCGCGGATTTCAACGTGAAGACCGTACCCACGCGCATTATCGAGCGCACCACGGATGGCAATTACAGGGTGAAAGGATCGCAGCCGTTCATGATCGGATCGCGCGAGTACAAGGTGATCGTCACCGGAATCGTTCGCGCCGAGGATTTCAATGAAGAAGGGATATCCGCTTCGAAATTGTTGGATCCCAAGTTTGATATCGTGAGCGCCCGCCGCAAGGAGGAGGGACTGTGAAGCAATTGCTCCTGGCGCTTTTAGTTTTCCTGTTCGCGCCCGCCGTGCAAGCGGCACGGCTTAAAGACATCGCCAATATTCGTGGCGTGCGCAGCAACCAACTCGTGGGTTACGGCGTGGTCGTGGGTTTGAATGGCACGGGTGACAGCAAATCCGAATTCACCAACAAAAGCATCGAACGCATGTTGGACCGCTTGGGCGTGAAGGTGCAAGGCAAGGAAGTGAGCAGTAAGAGCGTGGCCGCGGTGATCATCACGGCCGACCTGCCGCCGTTCGCGCGCGCGGGTAACAAACTGGATGTCACCGTGAGCACCTTGGGCGATGCCACAAGCCTAAAGGGCGGAACTTTAGTGCAGACGCCGCTTCGGGCGGCCGACCAGCAAGTCTACGCCGTCGCTCAAGGTTCGCTGATCGTCGGGCATTCGGGCGCCGGTGTGCACGAAACCTCGGCGCGATTGCCGAACGGAGCGATCATCGAACGCGACATTGGCCAAGAGTTCGCGAGCCGGAAGATGTTTAGGCTCACATTACATAACCCGGACTTCACAACCGCCGCTCGCGTTGTCAAGATTATAAATAGGGAACTGGCCGGAAAATTCGCGACCGCGCTCGATGCGGGTACGGTCGACGTGGTTTCACCGCCGCCCTATGAAGGCCGAGGCGTGGAGCTTTTGGCGCTGATCGAGTCGCTTGAAATCAATCCCGATCAAGCGGCCCGTGTCGTGGTGAATGAGAAAACGGGAACGGTCGTGATCGGCCACGGAGTGAAAGTTTCGCGGGTGGCGATCAGTCACGGTGATCTCACCGTGAAAGTGGCCGGCGAAGGGGTGAAGAAAGACGGCGACAAAGTCATGGTGATCGAGGAGTCGGCGAATGTCGGCGACATCGTCAAAGCCATGAACAAATTGGGAGTGTCGCCGAGGGATTTGATAACAATTCTCCAGAGCATCAAAGCGGCTGGAGCATTGCACGGGGATTTGGAAATACTTTAATGGACGTGGACAGGATGTCTCGTCCGGGGGGGTTGGTGAGTTAGAGTCGTAAAGGACCAGGACGGTTCAATAAATGGTTTAAGTTTTTCTCTCGCAGGAAACTCGAAAAACCGAATTTAAGTCGCGGGCCAAGGATGGCTCACGGGACTTGAGTTGCTGAAATAGCGCAGGATGCGCGAAAAAAATGGTCTGACTCACTTTCCCCTTTTTTTTGTTTGGCTTTCGAACAAATGGAAGTGTTCGATGAAAATCCAAAGTTCCTTCTCCATCAGGCCGCAATCTCCCGAGGTTAAGGCCGCCGAAGACGACCGGCGATTACGTGAAGCGGCCAAAATGTATGAATCCCATTTCCTGCAGGAAATGGTGAAATCCATGCGCAAGACGGTTGATCGCGAAAATGGATTTCTCAAACCCAATTTCGCCGAGAAAATTTTCACCGAACAACTGGATCAAAAATACGTGGAGGAGTGGGCGAATCAAGGCGGCGTGGGACTTGCCGATTTGATTTATAATCAAATTCGCGAGCGCTACCTCGCCACCGGAAACGGCGGACGAACGCCGCCGCCCAAAGGCGCGATCCCCATAGGACCGGACAATGGCGCTCATAAGCCCAAATCCGTGGACTCGATACAAATGAAAACTCTTCCCTCCACGCCGGAAGCGAAACTGCATTATCGTTTTGAGGTGCCCGACGCTTCAGGCGCCCCGATGAACGCGCTGGCGCCGCTCGACGGTGAAGTCCGCGAAGCCCGCGTCTTGGGAGAAGGATGGAACATGGTGCGTTTGGACCATGGTCAAGATTTGCGCTCGGAACTGACATTTCCCGGCCATGAACTCAATGTGCGCGCGGGAGATGTGATTGAGACTGGACGAAAGTTGGGTGTATTGGATCCCGGACGTCCCGTTCTGGCCTGGAAATTGGATTGGGGATAGGGTAGAGCGTGCGGCGCTCGTCTCAATATGATACGCTAGTATTAATAAGGTGGTCTTGAATGAAAGTGACGAATAATAAAATCGGACCGATGACGGGAAAACTCGACACTGTCAAAACCGGCAAAGCGGAAAGCGGAAAAAACTCCGCCGCGAGCGAGAAACTCAGCGGAACGGAAGCCGGACGGGCCGCCAAGGCCAACGTTCATCTTTCGGAGCGGGCGCAGCTGATGCAAAAAGCGAAAGAGATCGCCAGCCAGCCGATGGAAGTGGATGAAGCGAAAGTCGCCCGATTGCAGAAGTTGATTGATGAAGGAAAATACAAAGTCGACGCCGAAGCGATCGCGGATCGCTTGGTCGATGAGCATTTAAGCTTACCGGACTAGGAAGGTTTGAGGGGGCCGTTAGGTGGGGGAAGTTGAATCATTAGTTCAGATTCTCGATGAGCAGGTGAAAATTTACCGCCATCTGCTGGATATCGTTCGTAAGGAAAAAGAAATCCTTATTTCCGCGAATCTCGACGACCTCAATGAAAACAATCGCGCCAAAGAGGCCATGCTGATCAAGATCCGCACGCTCGAAGAGGAGCGCATCAAAGCGGCGCTGCAAGTTCATCAATCTCTGGGACTCGCGGGCACCGAACCGCGTCTCATAGAGATCGCGCGCCACGTGCCGGAAGACACGGCCGAAAAACTGCGCAATTTGCATTCGGTATTGGAACTCTTGTTGCGGCGGGTGCAGGAGTACAACCGCAACAATGAAGCGTTGGTGCAATCCGCTTTATCCAATGTGACGGGCGCGATGAATGCGATTAAGAACTCGTTACAGGAAAAACCAACCTATCAGAAAAAAGGAGAGGTTGAAGGAGTCGCTCCCGCCGGCCAGCTGGTGAGCCGGGAAGCATAAACACGCCTCCGGCCAGGATGGCCGAGAGGAGAGGACAGTATGTCACGAATCTGGTCCATGATGGACGTCGGTCGCCGTTCTATGATGAATTCACAGACGGCTTTACAGACGACCGCACATAATATCGCCAATAAATCCACCGAGGGATATTCACGTCAACGCGTTGAGATGGTCACCAACGAGCCGATCGGCCATGGCAAGCTCCGCATCGGCATGGGCGCGCGCGCGGGTCTTGTCACGCGCACGAACAATGAATACCTGGAAAAACAACTTGAACGCGAGGGCGCGCAGCTCGGCTACCTCACCGGCCGCTCCGACATGTTGAGACGGGTCGAGGAAGTTTATAACGAGCAGGTGAATAAAGGTCTTAATCATTCGCTCGGCAATTTCTTTAATGCGTTTCGTGAATTGTCCAACAATCCGGAAAGTCTCGCCACGCGGACTCAGGTGAAAGAGACGGCGGAAAATCTGGCCAAGGACTTTCATCGGGTCACGCATCAGATTGAAGAGATTCAAAAAGACGCCGACTTTCGGATCGCGGTGAAGATCGAGGAGATCAACCAGCTCACCAAAGAAATCGCCAGTCTCAATGAAAAAGTGCAGATGGTGGAAGTGACCGGCGTGCCGGCCAATGATGAGCGCGACCGCCGGGACGAACTGATCAAACAGCTCGGCCAGAAGATCAATATCCGCTACGCCGAGAGCAAAGACGGCTCCCTCACGATCACCGCCGGAAACACGGCGGTTCTGGTGTCGGGTTATTCGCACACCGAACTCACCGTGGGATCCACACCGGGCCGAGACGGTAAAGCCGAGGGGAGTTTTGACATTTTTTATCGCGCCACTGAAAACTCGACGCCCGTGAATGTCACCAGCCAGCTGACCGGCGGCGAAATCGGCGGACTTTTGCAGGTTCGCGATGAAGTTTGCAATGGATTGATCGGTAAGATGGATGAACTGGCGTACACGCTCTCCGAAGAAGTGAACAGGGCGCATGTTCAGGGTTACGACCGCAAAGGGCGCGCGGGTGAATTGTTCTTCACTCACCTCGGCGATAAAGCCGGAGCCTCGAAAGTCATTAATCTGAACGAGAGAATCAGTGAAGACGTCAGCCTCATCGCCGCCGCCGGTGAACCCGGCGCGCCGGGCGACAACCGGATCGCGAACGTCCTTTCGGGTCTTCAGTATAAAGCGGTGATGGACGATAAAAGCGCCACCTTTGATGATTTTTATAACTCCATCGTGGGCACCATCGGTATTGAGGCCCAGCGATCAATGACTTCAGCTGAATCGCAAAAAGATATCGTGAGCCAGCTGAAAAACATCCGTGAGAGTATCAGCGGCGTGAGTCTCGACGAAGAAGCCACGAAAATGATCGAGTTCCAAAAAGCGTTCGACGCTTCCGCGCGACTGGTGCGCACCGCGGACGAGATGATGGATACGGTTTTGAACTTAAGGCGTTATTAATAGGTGATTGAAAATGCGTGTCGCCGATAAAATGCAATTTGAACAAGTCAAAAGCAACGTGGGGAAAAATCGCGCGCAAATGGCCGAATTGCAAAATCAGGCGGCGACCCAAAAGCGGGTGACCAAGCCTTCCGATGATCCCCTGGCGGCTTCAAGGGTTTTGTCCAACCGGATTGATTTGCAGAGTAACCGCCAATTCAGCAAGAGCTTGAACTACGCCAAGTCGTTTCTTGAGATCACCGACCAGTCGCTGTCGGATTTGAGTGAAATTCTCATGCGGGCCAAAGAACTGGCGATCAATCAGGCCAACGATGCCAGCGCCAACGAAGAAAGCCGTCGCGTGGTGGCCACCGAAGTGGAACAGCTGCATAACGCGGCGGTGAGCATCGGTAACCGCAAACTGGGTGATCGCTTCATTTTCGCCGGTTACAAAACCACCAACCCTCCGTTTGACGAGCATGGCCGTTACTCCGGTGATGCGGGCGAGATGAATATCCATATTGAAAAAGAGACCTTCATTCCGATGAACGTGCCAGGATCGCGCGTGTTTCTCGGCATCGGCATGAACCGCGAAGGGCTGGTCCAGAAGACGGAAAATCAGGCGCGAACCATCGAAGAGTTCCAGGAACAAATGGCGAACGCCAAGTCTCAGCCCGCGCCGTCCAATGAAACTCAAGCGCCCGCCCTGCGTGGACCGGCCAGCATGTCGGCGAGAACGCCCGAAGTTTCAAGCGAACCCGAGGCGGAAAAGGAACTTCAGGGTGTGAATCTGTTCCGGATTCTCAAGGGCCTCGAGATTTCGTTGCGCACTAATGACAAAGCGGGCATTCAGGATTCGCTCGATCTCTTGGACGATGCCTTATCACAAGTGGTGTTGACTCGCGCCCAAATCGGCGCGCGCGGGATGCGGCTCGATAATCTGACACACACCTTGGAGAAGGCCAAGGTGGAAAATCAGGTTTCGATTTCTCAGTTGGAAGACGCTGATATTTTCGAAACGGTGAGCGATATCAATAAAACCGAGAGCACCTTGCAAGCCACGTTGCAAACGTCGGGAAAGCTCATTCAACCCAGTTTATTGGATTTTCTCAGATAGAATCAGTTGGCGTAGTTGGTGGTCGTCGAGTTCCGCGCGTCCATCACATGGGGGCGGAAGCGCTTGATGTCGCGCAGTCTCACCCAAAAGCCCGTCTCAATTTCAGACACTTTGCGGGTGTAGCTCGGCGGGCGACGGCTGGTGCGCACCCAATAGGTGCCGCGGGCCGTTTGCACGACGAGTTCGTGTCGCGTCCGTTTAATAATTGTGCCTTGAAGATAAGTGGAGATTTCCCCAGCCAGCGCCGCCGGTGAACTGAACGCGATTAAAATGAGAGCGAAAAAGAATCGTCTCATAATTCAAACATAATTGAACTGCAGGTTCGGGGCCTGTGAATGACTTTTATCCGGGGTTTCGGCGATCGCGGTATTGACGTTTGACGAAAAGTTCGACAGCACCTGGGCGCCGGAGTGTCCCGTTTCTAAACAAGTTTACTGCCGCGCCCTTTCATGGTCCTGGGGATTCTCACCCTTTGTCGTCTGTGATCTCTTCGTGGACCTTGACCCATTCTTGACTTTGGACCCGGTTACGACTAGCTAAGGTTTTTCTACGGATCGTCCGTTAAAGGATTCGTTATCGCCGTTTGTTGCACATCCGCTGAAACGGTGACTTTGACTAGGATGTTGAAGGAGCTTTCCAATGTTGGTTCTGACCCGGAAACTTGGCGAAAGTATCGCGATCGATGACCATATCAAAATTCGGGTCGTTCAGATAAAGGGTAAACAGGTCAGGCTTGGTATCGAGGCCCCCAAGGATACCAAGATTCACCGCGAGGAAGTCTACCTGGCGATTCAGAATCAAAACCAAGAATCCGTCTCCGCCAATCCGGACAGGGCTAAGCAGGTCGCCGAGCTTCTTAAAAACAAATAACACGGCTTCGCGTTATTAACCCTCATTAGATCTTGAAGTGTCCCCCTTTTTAGGGGCATCCTGGATCCGGGGGGGAAAGAAATGGTGATTTCAACTAGCCGTTTTGGTGCGGTGGCCATTACGTCAGAGGACATTATTCACTTTCCCGAAGGCCTATTGGGCTTCAACGAACTCCGTCGCTTCGTCCTGCTGGATGACCCCACCGATGAAATTTTCGCTTGGCTCCAAAGTTGTGAGGACCCAAATATCGCTTTTCCGCTTCTTGAGCCGGAGCTGTTCACCAATAACTACACGGTGCAGTTAACCAAGCATGATCTGGAAATCATGGGACTTAAGTCGACGGAAGGGATCCGGTTTTTCTCGATCATCACCATTCCGTCCGATCCCACTCAAATGACGGCGAACCTTAAGGCTCCGATTGTCATCCACGTGCAAAGTCGAGTGGCCCGTCAAGTGGTTCTCCAGGACAATTCATTGGCCATTCGCGAACCGATTTTCACCCGCCTGCAGCAGCGCGTGGTGCAGAATCCCGGAGCCATCATCAAGAACCAATCGGTTTACACGGATGTCGCCGTCAAGCTGAAGCGCCCGCCTGAAGTCGAGGCCTAAGGATGCATCGCACTGCCGAGCTTTAGTTGCGGCAAAATTTTCCCGATATGGGACATGTAACAAGGAAGGTTACATGTCATTGGGTCAATTCAATGTCCTTTTAGCGATCCTGCTGGTGAGCGGCCAAGCTTTGGCGGATATCACGATCTTCGATGTGCGCAAAAATCTTCCCCTCTCCGACACCGACAAAGTTTATCGTGATTTTTATATCAACGCCGGAAGTGAAGCGGGACTCGCGAATGGGATGGTGATCACCGTGCAGCGCAAACTTCCGCTCTACGATAATTATCAAAACCGGTCCGCTGGTGATCTCGAACTGAAAGTGGCGCGGGTAAAGATCATTCATGTGCAGAAAGGTCTCGCGGTGGCCCGCCTGCACACGGAGTTCGGACGGGAAAACTCACCACTTCTCGAAGACAATTTCATCATGCTTGGTGATCGATTGGATTTAGCGACGGCCGTCATGGAAAAGGGTGGCAAGCAGGCGTCCGAATCTCAACCCACTGAGGAACCCAAAGCCGAGGCGAGCCCTCCGCCAACCACCGACACAGCCGCTTTGACGCAAGGTCAAATTATTGTAAATTCGGTGGAAATCTCACCCCACCCAGTTCCCGTTACGATTTCACAGTAGATCAATCTTGATCAGCATACCTTGCAATGCTAGGTATGCTTGTTATGCAACCTATTTTGGAAAATTGGAAAGTTCAGGTCAAAAAAGGCTACCTCGAGTACTGCCTTCTTCTGATCATTCAAACTCACACTCGTCTTTATGGATTGGAGATTCTCGAAAAGCTTCAATCCCTGGAATTGAATCTGAAAGAAGGCACTCTTTATCCGCTTTTGAATCGGCTCACGGACGATGGCTTGTTGCAGGCCACGTGGGAAACGGAAAACCTCAAAGGGCATCCACGGAAATTTTATTCGCTGACCGCAAAGGGGGAGCAGGCCCTCACGGAAATGAGCGGCGAATTCACTCGCATGGTTGAAATTGTTTCGAACTTAAAAAACGGGAGTCAAAAATGAACAAGGAACTCATTCTCGAACATTATCTTTCTCAGTTGGATCGCGAGCTTCAGGCGCTCCCGGTCGGACAACGCGCGGAGATCATCACCGAGATCCGATCGCACATTCTGGAGTTGGACCAAAAGGATCCCAGCGTGGATATTCAAAAACGCTTGGAAGACTTGGGTACACCCAAAGCCGTGGCCATGCGGTATCTCGAACAAAAGGGTGTTAAATACTGGGCGCCGTCCACTCCACGCAATTGGATCAAATGGATCGCGTTGGCCACTTTCGGCTCGGTGGCGTTCGTGGTGGCGTCGGCTTTAATCGCCACCTTCATGGCCATTTGGTACTTTTCACCGATCATCGAAGTGGATGAAAAGGCGGGAAAAGTCAGCTTTTTCGGCAAAGCCATCCAAGTGTCCGAAGCCAATGGAAATTTGAAAATCGGCTCGTTCACCGTCGGTGGTTTGGATTTCGACGACGATGACTCGAACCATATGAGCCGGGGACGGGCCGAACTGAAGAATCAAAAAGTTCAGCTGATCAAAATCCCCTTCATCACCGCGAAATTGGAAGTGAATGCCAGCCAGGATGGAGTTTTCAGCTGGGAATGCAAAAGTCGAATGGGACAAAACCCGCAATTGGACATGCAAGCGGGTGTGATGACCTTGGCGCTCGACAAGTTGAAATTCGCCAAGTGCGAATTGAACATTCCCGCGGGCACCAAGGCGGAGTTGAGCGGCATTAACGGATCGGTCAAGTTGGATGAGCCTCAAAGCGATATCCAAGTGAATGTCACCAACGGCAAAGTGAAAATCAGTCCCGATTCGCGCAGAGAGTACGACTTTGACGTGAACGTTTTGAACGGGGTTCAAGACGACTTCGCGAGCGTGCGCACTCCCGGAGCCTTGAAAGTTAAAGTGGATGTGGTGAACGGGGCCGTGAGAAAAGAGTGATCAATGAATGACTACTTCGTCGTCCGGTTAAGCAATGTCAGCGATCAGGCCGAGGAATGGCTCAGCCACGC
This sequence comes from Bdellovibrionales bacterium, assembly GCA_041690295.1. GTDB lineage: Bacteria > Bdellovibrionota > Bdellovibrionia > Bdellovibrionales > UBA1609 > JALHOQ01. The sequence continues at coordinate 53,779 of JAWLHR010000011.1, read as the reverse complement.
GGCCTTCGCGGCCGGCGCCTCGGGCATGAGTGAGAAACTGGATTTTCACCAGCCCGAGGGGGAAGAGGACGTCCAGGCGGTGATTCCATCGGAGCGGTGTCTGGAAATTTATTTTTCCGATCGCCCCGCCGCGGAATTTTTGGATCAAGTCCGCGCCCATTTTCCCGAGATTCATCTCGGTGTGAGTTTAGAAGCCGAGCGCGATTGGCTGGCGGAGTGGAAGAAGTCCTTTCAACCGTTCCCGTTGGCCGGAGGCTTCTGGGTGGTGCCCAGCTGGTGTGAGACGCCGAAAGCGGCGCGAACACCCATCGCGATTGATCCGGGAATGGCGTTTGGCACGGGAACACACGAGACCACGCGCCTGGTGGCGGAAGAGCTGGTGAAGCTTGGCCCGATGGATTCGCTGTTGGATGTGGGTACCGGAACCGGAATCTTGGCCATTCTGGCGTACAAGATGGGATACAGCCGGGTCGACGCCACCGAAATTGAACAAGAGGCGCGCCGGGTGGCGCACGAGAATTTCGCCCTCAATAAAGTCCAAGTGGGTTTGGATGTTCGCCAGGTGGAAAACTTAAACGCGGTTTATGACATTGTGGTCGCGAACATCATCGATGGCGTGTTGGTGCGAATACAAGATTCATTAAAATCACGCGTGAAGCCGGGCGGGTGGCTGGTGGTCTCAGGAATCATCAAAGAACGGGAGCCTGATTTTCTCGCGGGCTTTCGGCTTCCCCCCGGAAAATCCTGGAGTGTCCGGCGTGAAATGGGCGATTGGCTGCTCTTCGCGGTTCAACTATAGGATGAGATCGCCATGGCGCTGAGACGATTTTATATTTCCGATCGAGAAATTGACGACGCCGGTACGATCACCATCCGGGGTGATCTTTTTCACCATATGCGTGATGTGTGTCGGTTCGGACCTGGTGATCGCTTCGAAGCGCTGCCCGGCGATCAACGCGCCATTTTAATGGAGATCGACCAGATTTCCGGCAAAGAGATCCGTGCGCGCGCCATCGAAACGCGAACCCTTCCGGCGCTCGCCAAACCCTGGATCACCTTGGCTCTGTCCATTCCCAAACTGCCGAAAGTGGATTGGATTGTGGAAAAGTGCGTGGAACTCGGTGTGTATGAAATCCGTCCCTTCGTCTCTGATTACAGTTTCTTGAGAAAAACTTCCGATATTTCGCCGTCGCGAATGAACCGTTGGGAAAAACTGATCAAAAGCGCGACTCAGCAGAGTGGGCGAGGCGATCTGATGAAAATTCATCCGGTCGTCACTTTGAATCAACTCTTAGATGAATTTAACCGGAAGCCCGGCGTGAAAGGTCTATTCCCTTATGAAGGAGAGGCTGAGCGCGCCTTACCCGATGCGGTTCGTGAGATTAAAAAAGACAATCCGGAAAGTATTTGGGTTTTTGTCGGCAGTGAGGGTGGATTTTCGCCGCGCGAAGTGAAGCTCTTTGCTGAATACGGCCTGCCGCCCGTGTCTATGGGCTCACAAGTTTTGCGGGTGGAAACGGCTTGCTTGGCTCTAGTCAGCGTCATAAAGTATGAAACTGGAACGCTTTGTTAATGAGCGGGGGCGTTATGAGCCAGTCGAATATGGATCCTTTTGATGAGTTTGAATTCAAACCCCTGACCGAAGGTCTAGGTTTTCATAAAAAAGCCTATAACCTTAAAAACGGTCTGAAAGAGACCGGAGTCTTGAACGACGAACTGCAGAGTGTTCCGGCCTCAATTCCCAAATCAATCGTCGATGATGCACCAATCGCCCCGGTGAAAAAACACAGCTTCGAAGATGTGCTGTCGGCATTGGAGAAAACACCGCTGTCACGGAACTCGGATTTGAAATTCACGGAAACGCTGCCGCGCGCGGCCACCGAAGTGGAAGTGCCGCGCTCGCGCATCGAGTCCCCGTTCCCGCGGCCCGAGGCTTATAAATCACCGGCGATTAAGAAAACTCCGCCCGCGCCCGAAGTTCAAACGGGCACCCGCCGGGGCGCCGCCGATTCGCCCAAGTCGAAACTGATTCCCGCGACCATGAGTTTGGAATCCGCTTTGCTTGATCTGGTGATCGTCATGGCGTTGTCGCTGATTTTCATGGTGGTGCTGCTGATGATCACCAAGGTGGATTTGGAGATCGTCTTCCGCAATCTCACCACGGACATCATGACTCAAGTCAGTTTAGGCGTGCTGTTCCTGGCCGTGATGCAAATGTACGTGGTGATTTCGCGTTCGTTCTTTGGCCGCACGCTCGGTGAATGGACGTTTGACCTCCAAATTGGTCAAGACGAGGAACAGAAGAAGGAAACGTATCCGCTCAAGGTGGCGGCGCGAAGCCTTCTGGTCACGGTCACCGGAATTGTCCTGTTGCCGTTGATTTCCGCCATTATCGGTCGCGATATCGCGGGCCAGATCACCGGCGTGAAGCTTTATCAACAACGAGTTTAAAGTGGGCCGGGTTCTCGAGCTCCCGCAATTACTTAAAGAACTTGATCGCCACCGGCCCGCTTCGCGGGTGGTTTTTACCAATGGCTGTTTTGATATCCTGCACGTCGGACACACCCGTTATCTGCAAGAGGCCCGCACTTACGGCGATCTATTGGTTGTGGGTGTGAATTCGGATGCCAGTGTTAAGCGTTTAAAAGGTCCCAAACGCCCCATTCAACCGCAAGCGGACCGCGCGGAAATTTTGGCGGCTCTGGCCTCGGTCTCTTATGTGACGATTTTCGATGAGGATACGCCGGCCCAACTTATCGAAAAAATTTCGCCTGACGTGTTGGTAAAAGGCGGCGACTGGCCCGTGGACAAAATCGAGGGCGCCAAATGGGTTTTGGACCACGGCGGTGAAGTCCATTCCTTGCCCTTTCATCCCGGACGCAGTACGACCAAATTGATTGATCGCATCGACGGTCGCCGTTGAACGGCATAACTCATTTCCTGAATTCCGATCATGGCCGTTTCTCTTCGGAGGCCATTGGCAAACCATTTGTGCTTACTTCCTGCCGTTTCCGCGAATTCAAAAAGACTATGAATCATTTTTGATCCCATTGGAAGATGGCGACCGGTTGGCGTGCCGCTATTATCCTGGATCCGAACGGCGCACGATCATTTTCTTTCATGGTTTAGGGGGAAGCGCCGACTCCAATTACATTCAGGTGTGCGGTGGCGTGGCCGTCGCCAACGGCCAATCGGTGGTTTTGGTCAATCACCGGGGAGCGGGCGAAGGACATCCCCACGCGCGGGGGATTTATCATTCCGGTTCCATGGCGGATGTGTGCGCGGTGATCCGGCACGTTCGCGAGAAGTCGCCGCAAACCCGAATCACGGCTGTTGGTTTTTCTTTAAGCGCCAATCTCTTGCTGAATCTGGCGGGTCTTTATGATCGGGATTTGCCCGACGACTTGATCGCGGTGAATCCGCCGATTGATCTACATCTGACCGCTCGATGCCTGAGGCATCCGCGAAACTTCATTTATGATCAGATGTTCGTCCGTGAACTCAAGGCGTCCATGCGCCGGCGTGTGGACGCCGGTCTTCTTCGCCGCATGCCGGAACTTCCGCGGTTTTGCCGGCTGGTGGATTTCGATGAAAGAGTCACCGCTCCCATGGCGGGATTTCGCTCGCGCGATGAGTATTACACGCGGTGCTCGTCGATCCACTACGCCTCACGTATTCGTGTTCCCGGCCTGGTTTTAACCACCGAAGATGATCCCTTTATTCCCGTCGAACCGTTTCGAAGAGCGCGCTTTTCTTCGGCGGTGGATTTGCACATCACCAAAACGGGCGGGCACGTCGGTTACCTTTCCCGGTCGGGATCGGGTTGGAAACCTTCGCGCTGGTTGGAGCTTGTTTTTAAACAATTGACCCGGCTTTAAAACCGCAACCCCATTTTCATGCTGTAAACCGCATCACGATAGCGATCCACTTGGGCCGCGGCGAAAAGATTTTGGTAGTGCAAAGAAAAACCCACCACGGTGTGAAAGGTCTCAACTCTTTGTTCCACCGTGGCCGTGAGGGAATGAACGTCAGGATCCGCCGGATTCACCGTGCAGTCCTCGCAGCCGTTGGTGGTTCCGGCGATAAAGGTGCCCGTGCCTTCCAGCCAACCGCCGCCGAAATAAAGCGCGAAATTATTCACGTTGACACCGGCGATTAGATCCGCGCCGACGTTGCGATTCATGAACAAGTCGTTGAAGTTCATCTGATTAAAGAAAGCCACCGCCGACAAATTGACCGGTAAAAATTGAGCTTGAAAAAAGGACCAGCGCGCTTGCCCGCCGTAGTCGCTCACGCGGGTTCCGCTGGTCGGCGGAACAAACGAGAAGAAAAAATCAATGTCGTTATACAATCCTTTTCCGATGGTCAGCCGGGGCACGCGCCATTCGGTTTCATCGGAGTACTTATCATTCGGGCAACCGGCCGTACCGGGTTCACAACCCAAACGCCGGATGTCGCGAATGTTGATCACCTCCAACGAAATCCCCAGTTCAAATCCCGAATAACCGCCCAGTGGATAAGGATTGCTCAACGCTTTGGGTGCGGAATTCAATCCCAAGGTGCGAACGATTTCCCGCCGATCGGTATCCGTCAGTCCTTTGGGAATTTCCAAGGCGAAGGCGGAATAGGTGACGCCGACGGCGAGCCAAAAAAGAAAAAGCATAAAGCCATGATAATGGAGTCAAAGCGTGCCGTCACTCTTAGGGTGCCGCGGCGGTCGCGGTCTGGGCCGGGTTGGCCAGCGGCGGACTGAGTTCCTGGAGTCGGGCCAATGTCTGGCGGGCTTGGTTGCTGATTTCCGGTTCAGGCGATTCGGTTAACTTGGTCAAGATCGGTGGAAAGATCGCGAAATAAGTGGCCACGTTACGAACCGGTCGGGATGCGTTGGGCGTTTGTTGGGGACGAGAGGCCAGGTGTTGTTCCATGGACTCTTGCAGTTTGCGCAAGGCCAACAGCGCCGTGTGGCTGCTGGTGGGAGCGCGCAGGATGCGACCGAGAATGTGGACATTGCTGAGAGCGGTGTACTTGGCCAGAAATTCTTCCGCCGACTGGCGAACCGAGGCGTCCGCTTTCTCGTCACGCGTGACCTGAGCGAGCAGTTGAAAACTGAGAACGGATGTCACACTTCCCGCGGCCAAAACGCCAAGCTTTTTCATTTCCGGACGGGAATCTTCGATCATCATGGTGACCACCCGGTAGTACACTTCGTCCGTGACGAGATGCTTTTTATAATGCTCGATGAAGCGCAGGGTTTCATTCTTGTTGGGCCGGTTCAGAAGTTTTCGGATCCATTCTTCAGCGCTGATGAAAGCTTCGTCGCCTTTTTGATTGGGATCCGCTGATGGCTGCGGCGGATTGCCGGTCATCAGGGCGGTGGCGATCGCATCGTCGATGCTGGAATCGTTTTGGTCCCAGTCGTCATCGCGGGACTCGTCCTTTTGCGCGAGTTCCAAATTTTTCTGATCAAGTTCCGGTAACTTCTTTTTGCGGCGTTTGACCCATTTGCCGCGAACCGGGTCGAAAACGATTTCATATTCGTCAGGGTTGAATTTCTTTTTCTTCTTTTTCTTTTTCTTGCCGGTTTTGTCTTTAGCGTCTTTTTTGTCGGATTCGGAATGGTCGAACTGCGTGGCCTTCGCCGGAGGAAGAACGCCGGGAACTTGGGGTTGAGTCATGGCGATTCTCGCGGGCGCGATCTTAGGCGGCATCCGCGCGGGATGGACGGCGGGGGGCAGAGCGCGCACGCTGTACGGACGAATCGATTCATCGCGTTCGGCGGCGATTTCCACCGGAGCGATGCCGGATCGGCCTTTTGAAAATGCTTTGAGGAGTTCGAAACTTCCGCCGATCGCGAACACCACGATCAGAATCCAGAATTTCCACTCACCCTTATTCAAAAACATATTCATCAGGGGACGCCTTAAACGGCGGCACACCCTCTCCTTCAGACCTCTATAAGGGCATGTTCCATGCCGCCGTGGGCATTTGATAAGCGATTGAAACCCTTAAGGATTTCTAAGGCCTCGACAAACCTGGTGAAAACGCGTCCTGTAAGGTTTTTGGACACCTGGACAATGAAACAAAAAAAACCTAACCTTTTTGCTTACTTAGATATGAGGGTTGATGAGCAGACCGAGTGCCGAGGAAGGTTCCAAAATTTTGCAAGCCGCGCGGGCCGGAGACCGGCGGGCGTTGGCTAAGTTTCTCTCCTGGTTGGAGCAATCGCCTTTGAATCAGGTCTTTGCCCTCGCGGAACTTTATCAACCCCCACAATTGGCGTTTCGTTTGGGAATCACCGGTCCGCCGGGAGCTGGAAAGTCCACTTTGGTGGGCCGATTGATCGAGCGGTTTAGCCAGCAAAGTTTGAAAGTCGGAGTGATCGCGGTGGATCCGTCGAGCCCCTTCAGCCAGGGGGCGATTCTCGGCGATCGCATTCGTTATTCCGAACATTCCCTGGATCCCAACGTTTTCATCCGCTCCTTGGGTTCCCGCGGGAGTTTGGGTGGACTCAGTCATTCCGCTTATCTCATGGCGCGCGCCTTCGATGCCTGCGGCTTCGACCTGCTTCTGATCGAAACGGTGGGCGTGGGACAAACCGAACTGGATATCCTGCACGTGGCGGATCAGGTTTGTGTGGTGTTGGTGCCGGAAAGTGGGGATTCGATTCAGGCCATGAAAGCCGGCCTCATGGAGATCGCCGACATTTTCGTTGTGAACAAGGCGGATCGCCCCGGGGCGGATGGACTGGCGCGCGAAATCGAAGCTTCGCTTCAGGACGGCGGCGGAAAGAAGCCAAAAGTTTTCAAATGTATCGCCAATCAAGGCCAAGGGGTCGATGAGTTGGCGCGACATATTCTCGAATTGCGAGACCAAATTCGCATTCAACGGGAAACACCCGTGCGGCTCCGTCACGAGGCGAAGGCGTTGCTCAGGGGTGAATGGGAGCGCGATCTCGATTCCAAATTGAACGTGGTGGTGGATATAAATTCATTCAAGGCTTTGTTTTCATGAGATTCAAGATCAGCTTGTTCACGAGTTTAAGCACCGGCGCTGAATTTTATTTGGCGGAAACCTATAAACTCATCGGCGAGATTTTCGACGCGGAAACCGCGCAGAAAGTGGAGCGCACGTTACCGCAACGACTGAATTGGGCGTTGTGGGTCGCGCACACGCCCATGGATCCGCCGCAAGTCCTGGGGTTTAAACTCGGCTACGAACTTGAGCGCGATAAATTCTACAGTTGGATGGGTGGAGTCATTCCCACCGCGCGCAATTACGGCATCGCCAGCGAATTGATTTTCGCGCAACACGAGTGGGCGAAAAAACAAGGCTATCGTTCGATCCGCACCAAGACGACGAATCAGTGGAAGAACATGATGATTCTGAATCTACGAAATGGGTTTGACGTCGTGGGTTGTGAGGACCGCGAGGGACAAACCCGAGTGATTCTTGAGAAAAATCTCGCTTGAAAATTCTGCCTGTGACAAGGCGAGCGTTCCACCGGCTTGACGGTATGGACTTGATCCCACATTTTCATTTCACCTGGAGGTCGAATGAAAACGTCGGGCCGAGTCCTCGCATTTTCCTCAGTCGTGGCGGCCGCCGCTGTTTTGGTCTTATCCGGAATTCATGTGCGGTGGCCGACACCGAGTCAGGCCGAACCGTATTGGATCGAGTCACAACGGACCGTTGAAAATCCCGAGGTGGACGCGAAGTCGGATCTCGGATCCATCAATTACGTTTTCACGTCACTGGCCGAGCGGTTGTCCCCATCGGTGGTGAATGTCTACACCAAAACCAAGGTTCATCTGCCGAGCGTTCCTTTGCCTGAGGACCTCTTTGAATTTTTCTTCGGCAATCCCTTTGGTGAGCGGCCGCCCTTAAGAGACCGTGATGCTCTCGCCTTGGGATCCGGTTTCGTGATCAATGACAAAGGTTACATCGTGACCAATTCCCATGTCGTGCGGCAGATGGGTCGCGATGCTTATGAGATCTCGGTGAAATTCCTGCGGCAGGAACGCGGCCGCGGTTACACGGCGGAAATCGTCGGTGTGGATGACCGCACCGACGTGGCGCTGCTCCGGCTTAAAGAAATGCCAAAAACGCCGCTCACAGTTGCCCCACTTGGAAATAGTGATCTGGCCCGGGTGGGTGAGTGGGTGATCGCCATTGGAAATCCTTATGGTCATGCGCACACGGTGACTCAGGGAATTGTCAGCGCGATCGGACGAAACATCGAAAATGTGGAAACGGAATTCATCCAAACTTCAGCGAGCATTAATCCGGGAAATTCCGGCGGGCCTTTGTTTAATCTTTACGGCGAAGTCATCGGCATCAACACGGCCATCGATCCCCGGGCCCAGGGCATTGGATTCGCGATTCCCGTCAACACCGCTAAAGCCATCATTGGTGATTTGATCCGCGAGGGCTATGTCCGGCGCGGCTGGCTCGGAGTGGTGGTGAGCCCATTGCCTCAGGAGATGCAGGAAGCGTTGGGATTGGAAGAAGGCCAAGGCATTCTGGTTCGCAATGTCATCGCCCGCAGTCCCGCGGCCCGCGCGGGAATTAAAAAAGGCGACATCATCACCAAGATCGATAACGAACCCGCGGAGGGCCCCGATAAGCTGGTTCGCAAAATCACGCGCATGAAATCCGGCGAGCGGGTGGCGCTTGAAATTCTTCGGCGTGGAAAACGTGAGGTCATTAAGGTGCAGGTGGCGGATGAGCCCAAGGGGCCGCCGGGTTTGATGCCCGAAACTTCGTGATTCTCATTTCCGCATTTTCGCGCATTTGATCCGCAGAAGTGGCCCCGGCGATGTGGCTTGAATCCCGACCGCATAACTTCCCTGAGGGCATGCCGTTTGCCTTTCCCGCGGCGGTTGGGTTCGGACATCATTTGTTGAGACCCATCCGGGAAGAATGACCGCTCCCATATTGGGGGTGCAGGTGACCACCCGCCACGGTTCAGATGAGCCTTTCGGACGTTCCACATAAAGTATGATTTCGATTTTCCGTTGAAAGCTCCGACTGAAGAAGGTCTCCGCGTTTCCGATATTTTCAAAACTCATCATCAATTCAGCCGAGACCGCACGGACATCCACCAGTCCGGTCACACTGAGGTTGGGATCGAATGTTGAATCTTCAATCTGCACATCTGGAAACGAAGCCAGGTCCGCGTCCGCGAGCGTACCGCCGGGGGGAATATTTTTTTGCAATACAATTTGCCGGATCAGCAGTTTCGGCGTCGCCAGCGCGGTTTTGGGCGGTTCCTCGGTCGTGGGATCTCCGCTCCAGGCGCGGTAGAGGACATTGTGATTCCCGGCCGGGTCATAAATCGTCACATTGGTATTCTGGGGATTGGGGATGTCGGGATTGAATTCATTCGCGTATTGAGCGCTGGTCGACGTGTGATAGCCATAGCCAAGCGAGTTGGAGCAGCCGATGGAATAATCCAGCATATTGGCCAATCCTCGCATGAACATGGTGGCTTCGGTGATCCGGTTAAGATGGCCTTGTTGTTTGGCGATCAAATCCGCCCGTGACATCAGGGCGAGGATCATCAGGCCCGTACCCACGATCGCGATCAATACGTAGCCCATGATCGAGCCGCGGGAATCATTCATCACTTGTTCTTCTCCTGTTCTTCTTTGATTTTTTTCGAAAACTTGGCGGGCGGCGCTTTCAATCTTCGGACTTCCAGATTGTTATTAATGTCGCGGAAAACCTTGTAGTAAACGCCCTCGATCACCGCGTAGGATTCGCCGAACGGCACGTTTTCGTAAACGTCCCCGTCCACCTCGAATTTATTGGGCGGAATGTAGGTGGCCTGGTAAGCGCGCCCCTCGATGCGCACGGTTGCGGGTGCCTTCCTGTCGGCCGTGGACAAGATTTTCGGCAACGTCACGCTCGTGCCGCCGACGGCCACCGACAGGACGTGGCCCCCTGTCTTATCCAGGACGACATCGGTAAACACAATTTCACCATTCTTAATCATGGCACTGGTCCGTCCCTGGTTGAGCCGCGAACCACCTTCAACAACACTGAGGACCGCCGGAACGTCAGACTTCATTACGGGCTTGCCCACGGCATCGATGGCCCTGAGTTTAATGGTGAACGGATATCCCACCTTGATTTGAGTTGGGCTGCTGTCCACGAACAGACGAGCCACCGGCTGAGCGCTGATGACTTGTTGGGGATTCCACGGCACGTACTGGCGAGGAAGACGCGAAGCCAGTGGCGGCGGATGGGTTTGGTCCGGCGTGGTCCGCGAGGCCGATTTGGAAGGTGGCGGCGTTACGGTTTTTTTCTCGCACCCCATGACTAAAAGCAAAATCAGACTTAACGCCATGGAGTGCATTAAAAAATTGTGAAACGGAATTCTTTTAGAAGTCAAAATCACGCAGTGCCCTCCGCATTGGACGAAAAATACTGTTCACCCTGGAAGCTTGGTTTTCATGATGTAGGTCCACCACCAACGCTTTCGCCAAACGATTCGCGTTTAAATAGTCAAAGTTTATTCCCCAATCTTTGAAATTCGTCTGGGGTTGTTTCAGGTCGAGCCTGGCGGTGACGAAAACTTCGTTGCCCAGATAAGGTGCGCGGGTTTGAAAACCGGCGGCTTTCAATGTCTCAAGCAAGATTCCGTTCCATTCATCGGGCACGCGATTCAAAATACCCGAATCCAAAGTTAACGTTCCACCCGGCGCGAGGCGCATCGCCACCAGCTTATAAAATTCCACGCTGAAGAGTTTCAGCAGATCGTAATCAAACGGCAGCGGGAAATCCGCGTAAATGGCATCCCACCGACCTGACGTAAAGCGCAGAAAAGCGATCGCGTCTTGAAGGTGAATGGTGACTTTCGGATGAGTCAATGCGCCTTCATTGAGGTTGAGAAAGTATTGGTTTTCTTTGGCCAGCTGAATGATGGTTGGATCAAGTTCAACCAGATCAATATTTTCAATGCGATCACCGTAGCGCAGGAGTTCGCGCGCGGCGATGCCATCGCCTCCACCGAGGATCAGCACTCGGCGTGGCACCTGGCCGAAGAATTGAATCGGCATATGTACCAGGCTTTCATGGTAAATTTTGTTCCAGGCGGCGCTCAATTGCGCCTGATTGTCGAGGAACATGGTCAAACCGCCGGTTGAGTCGGTCACGAAGTCAGCCGTTTGATAGGAGGTGTAAATGCGGATGACATCGGGTTTCGGGAGGAGTTCGTGTCGGATGAAATCAAGGGTGGCGCGCGGTGAACTCAAACGTCGCGGCGGGGAGTATAGACTTTTGAGATAAAATTGTTCCAAGCGCTGGAGATTGGGAATTAAAAACACGATCAGCGCCAAGCCGGACGTTCCCACGGCGCTGAGCCACAGCCAGCGCCAAGAAAGCTTGGACGATGTCATGCGGATTAAGAGCAAGGCCACACAGAAATTCACAAGCGCCACCGCCCAAGCGGCCAGTGTCGGGGAGATGGCGCCGAAGACAATGGCGAAGGTCAAGCAGGCGAGAAGCGCTCCCAGGTTATTGGCGGCGATGATCCAGTTCTGCGCTTTTTCATTCACCCGGCGGGCGGCATGAATCAGCGCGGAGAATTCAAATCCAGTGCAGAAACCGAGAATGACCGTTAGATATTGGTTGGCGAACAAAAATAGAAGTCGTGAGCGATCCGCGGCCGCGGCCATATCGCCGCCGATTTCATGCAGAAAAAACTTGCAGATAAAATAGGCCGCATGGATCAAAGGTCCAATCAAGACGCCGACGAACGCGAGAATCAATTCAATGATCGCGACTTTGCGCAGGATCGCATGATGGCTGAAGTGATCGGCGATGAGGGAGCCGACACCGAGAGCGCCAAGATAGATCACCAAACTGATCGTTTGGACGAGCAAAACGTCGCTGACCACGCCGGTGAGATTTTTCACCATCAGCTGCTGGTACAGCAAACCGCAAGCTGAACTGACGACGGCCACGAGGGCCAGCGTGATGGGTTTAGCTTCCAAAATAGATACCCTCGAAAAATGTCCATGTTCGGCTGTGAAAGATCACCGTGAATAAGACAATCAAAGAGGTCGTGGTGAAGATTCCCCACCATTTGGGAGTGAACGAGATCGGTCGGGGATAGGAGAAGGTCACGACGGCGGCCAAGCCATTGACCAAGCCGCAGATACCTGACGCGAGCATGATTCCCGTGTGCGGCAGCAATAGGTAAATAAAAACCAAAACTCCCAGTAGCGTGCCGAAATAATCAAAAAACAAGACCTGTCCGGAAGGAATTTTGAATTCCGATTCGCCCCAGTGCATGAGCAGCGGCAGTTCCATTCCGGCGAAAACGCCCACGACGAAAATCAGAAGCGCCGAGTAGAAATAGGCGCAATAAAGGAACGCGGGTGTGGTGGGATCAATCAACTGGCGTAGGAACCACTCTCCACCGAGCGCGAGCAAAGGGCTGAGCGCGCCGAAAATCAAAAGCATGGTTTCAATTTTGAACAATCGCGCGCGGATCGCTGGGGACGGGCCCGGCTTGACCAAAAGTGAACCCGTGCCGAGAGCGGCCAAATAGATTCCGATCGTCAACGAATATCGTAAAAGCGTGTTACCCAATAGTGCCGAGAACATTTGCGCTAGAATCAATTCATAGATCATGCAGGCCATGGCGATCATGACGATCAAGAAGCGAAAAATCATCTCATCACCTCACGGCCGGGCAACAGGTGATTGTCGGCGTGGCTGTCGTCACATAAGCCTGGACTTCGCCGGAGCACCCACGTTTAGTGCACAAGGCCGGGTAAACGGCGGTCGTTACCGGGCCGTTAATCTGGAAACTCTGTTTCACGATGTAGGTGCCCTCAGGACAATCCACGATGGAATTGGGTTGGCCGACCACATCAATGCATGTGGGATTGGGTCCCGTCGTCAGATCGTTGGACCAGCCGAAGTTTTCAGAGCTCGACTGGCTCGCGGCACAGCGGGCGATCCGCCAGGGATTGCTGGCGGGGTTCACCGGAAACGGAGTTTCCACTTCCACGACAAGGGGAATGACTCGGTCATTTAATGACACTTGTTCGGCCGTGCTCGTATCGTTGAGTGTCACCCGCAACACCACGGCGATCAGGCGGCGGACAACCGGATGGGTGGCATCGTACTGTGTTTTTTCGCCCTTTCGTATAGTTCCAAAACCGGCACTGTAAGTGGCGGTGGTGATTTCTTGGGTCATGGTGAGCGTCATTGAGCCCAGCTGGAGTCTCGGTGAAATGTTAACTCCGGGTTCGTAGAGATTGCGGGTCGGATTGTTCGGATCGCGAATCACAATATCTTGGGGCGCCGGTTGATTGGAGCCCACTCGCTGATCAGGGTTGAACGTCAAACCTTGAAGATTCATGGAAGACTGGCTGCCCAGCGGGCCATAGGTGATCTTGAACGGACTGTAGCCATGTCCGATCGCATACTCACATTGTTGGGGATTATTGATGAGACTGGTGAGATGAGCCAAGAATTCGTTGGCGTCCGCCAGCTTATCGAAGCGAATCGAAGATCTTTGCATCTGGATAAGAAGTTGGCCCACGCCCAAGGACACCAAGACCCCGACTCCCACGGCCACGACCACTTCCATCAAGGAAAATCCACTTGATTGATTCGTTGTCACATCCGCACCTTGCAACATTTAATCGTTGGAATCGATTGGCGAACGGGTACGGTATAACAATTCGTGCACCGTTTGCCGCACTTCTCGCAAATCACTTCTTCGTCGTCCTGATAATGAATTCCCTGTGACGTCATGAACGATCCCGCGGGGCAGGTCATTGCTCCGCCATCCTCTCCGACCCAGTAATCAGACAATCGCCGTCCGTCGGGTCCGTACACCCGCGCGGATCCCACGGCCCCCGTTGGTCGTATCGTTCGTCCTCGGGAATCAACGACTCTGCAATCCGAGCCTTCCGTGGTCGTACGCCATCCGATGTTGAACGAGAGACCTTCCGTGGAACCCACCTTGGCGACTTTCCAGCTGGCTCCGGAACCAAATCGACGTTCCACCAGTACGGAAACCGGAATCACACGCACGATCGAGCCGGGAGTTTGCGAGGGACCCTTCACGATCCGAGTCAGTTCCAGTTCCAAATCCATCATTAACGCGCGCCGCTCGAGTTGAACTCCCGCTGGATCAAAAACCACCTGTGGCGGTCCAACGTCGCCGGCACCGGGTACGTTATCTTTCTTTCGCAATCGGATCGACCGGAACACATACTGGTTGTATCGCGCGGTCTCGGGAGCGGCGGCGGGATCCGGGCCGCTGAACGCGGTGTAAGCGGGGATGGTTCCGCTCGTGGCATCAAAAATCGTGATGTCCTGTGGAGCCGTCGAGTTAGGGTCAATGACATTGGCGTTGGAACTGCTATATCCCGCGCCGAGCGCGAAACTGTTTTGCATGTTTTGCGCGATTTCGTTTTGTAGGGCTGAAAGTTCCAAAGATTCGGCGGAACCTTTGATTAATCTGTGGGCCAGATCGAGTGATGACATCACGGCATAGATGACCACTGACAATATGCCCGTTGCCACCATGACTTCAACCAAGCTCATTCCGGAGTGACCATGCCTCAAGTTCACGATGGACGCTGACCCTTGTTTCGCAAATTTTTTAAGTTCTCAAGCTATTCGAGAGCGCCAGGCAGGCCAGAAGGAACATGAGAATAAGAACATCGAAGCTGTCGCGTGCACTTGAATACGCCCGTGATTCGCGGGCTTTTTTCACGAGCACTCTCTTATATCCGCTATTTTTTATTATTTAGAAGTATTCGACTTAAGACAACCGTTGAATACTCAACCCAGATGACACAAGCGAACACGCCGGCCGCGAAGACCCATGGTTGCAAGTTCAGATTCAAATGCGATGCGCCCGCCGCCCAAACCAGACAAAAAGGGTAATGTAGAAAGTACGCCAAATAAAATTTCCGATTCACCGGGCGCTGTGTGATCCAAGTCACCAAGCGGTTGCGAGTTAGCCAGGTATTGACCACGCGTGTATAACCCAGGCGGACGAGAAAAATAATCCAGATTTGATGCGACCAGAACGTTAGAGGCGGCCGGCGAAAGATAAAACATCCGAACCGATAGCCCAGTGGAGTCGCATAATATTCTCCGATTTGATTCAGGCTTATTCCCAATGCCGCCGACCAAAATACGATTTCGCCAAAAGACATGGATTTTAATTTGTTTTCGTATTTCCGCGCCAAGCGCCCCATCCCGAAAGCGAAAATCGGGTAACCGATCCAGGGCAAAAGCGGCCACTCATCACCGTCAAGATCGTTGAGATGACAGTTTCCGAAAATCGGGCCGCTCAACCAGTCGACCAGCTGCAGTCGCGGTTCGAAATGCCAAAACGGAATACTGGTCAAAATTCCACCCAGGATGGCCAGCAACCAACCCGGCCAATTGCGAAGGAGGGCTGAGAGCGCGACCACCACGAGCAAGTAGGGGTAAATGTCCCATATATAAGGAAAGTCATCGCCGCCCAATCTCCACAGGGCGAAAAAGGCCAGCATCAAGAGCCATAGTCTAAACCAATTTTGTTTCAATTCCGCTTTGAAGCCGAACAGAAAAAAAGAAAGAAAAATAACCGTGAATCCGCTGAAACTCAGGGCGCGCGCGTAAGTTTCCAGTGGTGTGATCCAGAGGCTCGGCTCCGGCACCCTATCAAATTGAGCCGCCGGCCAAAGTGTGAAGCTGGTGTGAAAGATGATGATCGCAAGAAAGGAAAACAGCCGTATCAGATCGATCACCGGCAAGCGGGCGCTTTTCATCCGCTCATTCTATCGAAGGCGAGTGAGCGCGCAATGAAGGGCCATGTTTTATTTTGATACAGATTTCTGATGTAATTTTACGGCTCTAACGCGTTCCATAAAATTTCCCGGTCACTGACCCAAAGTCCTGCTAGGCTGGTAGTAATGCTTTACTCAGGCGCCGATCTAATAAGGACATCGGGTCAGCAGCTGGAGAGAGGTGAAAAGCTAAAGGTTGTACCTAAAGAGGTGGAACCGGCGGCGTCACCGCAGCAACCTCAGTTAACATTGGACGAAGAAACGCAGAACGCGCTTCTTCGTTTCGCACGATTCATCCATAAAGAAAGCAAAGAAAAAGAGCAGAAAAACCGTCCGAGGGTGTCGAAGTTCCAGCCAATCACGCACCCCTATCTGCGGGCTCAAGAGAACCTGAAAAGGCTCGATGACAGTGGCCAAGTATTAGATATTTATGCCTAATTCCATAAAATTAACGTGGCGCATAAAAAAATCCTAAAGTTATAACTCGATGCGTCGATAAGCTCCATAACTGCTGAAATGAACCTTTTAAGTCTGTGGGCGCTAAAACTTTCTGATTCAAAGCTGGGCGGGGGTCATGGCTTTGGAACAGGGAGAAGGAGGGTGCCCACGTGGCTTTTCGAATTGCCTCATCCATTGTCCCCATGCAAGCGGGACGGTTCTTAAATCGAGCGCAACAAACCATCGATAAATCATTATCGTCCCTTGCCTCTGGTTCGCGGATTGTGAAGGCCGGTGATGATGCCGCGGGTTTCGCCATTTCCGAATCCTTGCGCGCGCAACATGCGGGTACTAAACAAGCGAAATTTAACGCCGAGGCGGCCATCGGCATGATTCAAACGGCCGAGGGTGGGCTTAATGAGCAAAACAATATTCTCGTGCGTTTACGTGAGTTGGCGGTGTATTCCGCCTCGGACACGGTGGGTGAAGAAGAACGAGAGTTCCTTAACGATGAATTCACCCAATTAGTGGCGGAATTCGACCGAATCGCCAAAACCACCCGCTACGGAAATAAACAGATGCTTACCGGTTCAGGCGAGAATTTCGAATTCCAGGTCGGCGCTTATAAAGGCGAAGACAATGTGATTAAGTTTCGTCTGGACGCCAATACCACGGCCAGCAATTTAGACATCGATGATTTGGAAATCGCCGATCAAGACGACGCGCTGGATGCGCTCGAATATATCGACGATGCCATGTCAAAAGTGGCGGGCACACGCGCCAGCTTCGGCGCCATGCAAAGCCGACTGCAATACGCGATCAACGCGCTTGAAGTTCAAGGTGAAAACCTGGATACGGCCCGCGCGCATATTGTGGACGTGGACATGGCTGATGAAGTGGCCAAGCTGGCTCAAGCTCAGCTGGTGCAAGAAGCCGCCATCTCCGTGGTGGCCCAATCAAACCTTTCTTCGCGACGAGCGATGCGTCTTTTAGAAACATAATGCTCTGCGTTGTGATGCGCAGAGCAAAAAATTTTTTGCATCGTTTAATCAGTCTATTCAATTACTAGACGCGCTGCATACCTACCTAGACTAGACCAAAGCCTAAAGCTTCCTGGACCTAAGCCGAGAAGTATAGCGAACACGTTGGAGCACTCTCGGGCAGGTTCATTTCAGCAGTGACCTTGCCTCAAGAACTCCGGATCAAAGGGTCAGTCACCCCTTTGTACCGGAGGCCTCCCAACGACAACTAAAAACTTAAACGACAGGGACGACCTGTTCTTTTCGCCGTCGCCGATGGACGACTGTGGGCGGGCGATCTGAGCAGCGGCTCGACGGAATCTGGGCCAAGCAAGTAAGGAGGCCACAATGGGCTTAAGGATCAATACAAATATCGCCGCTGTGTCGGCGCACCGGGTGTTGTCTAAACAGCAATCCCGTTTGGAACACGCGCAACAGGCTCTCGCGTCTGGTTCGCGTATCGTAAAAGCCGCGGACGACGCCGCGGGACTCGCGGTGTCTGAAAACATCCGCGGTCAGTTGGCCGGTATTAAAGCCGCGCGCAACAACGCCTTCAACGCGCAATCATTGATTCAGGTGTCGGAAGGCGGACTCAATGAGATTTCAAATATCTTGATCCGTTTGCGTGAATTGGGCGTGCAAGCCGCATCGGATACGGTCAGTGACGTGGAACGTGAGTTCCTCGATCAGGAAGCGCAACAGCTCGTGGCCGAGTCCGATCGTATCGCCCGATCCACCCGATTCGGTAACAAAGCATTGCTCGATGGAAACGGTGAGGAATTCGAATACCATGTCGGACCCTTCGCCGATGAAGAAGAAAACGTGATCCGTTACAAAATCGAGGCGGACGCCACGACCAGCACTCTCGGGATTGATGGAGTCGGCATCGCCGACAAAGATTCCGCCCGGGATACCCTGAGCGCGGTGGACGAAGCGTTGGTTAAAATCGGTAAGATGCGCGCTGACTTCGGTGCGGTTCAAAGCCGGTTGCAGATGACCACGAGTAACCTCGACATTCAGAACGAAAACCTGACCGCCGCGAAATCTCGTATCTCTGACGCGGACATCGCGTACGAAACCTCCGAGATGACTTCGGCGCAAATTCTCCAGGCCGCATCGGTCGGGGTTCTGGCCCAAGCCAATCAGAACGGGGCTTCGGCTCTCAAATTGATCGGTTAATCAAAGAATTTAAGTTCGGCCGGTGGTGCCCCTCGCGCCACCGGCTGGAATCATGGTCCCTTATTAGGGCGGCGACGCCCACAGACAATCGCCGCCTGAATTAAGCCCGCCCTGGGGTCGTCCCACACGCCCCGGGGTTTTTTTCCGGGCGCACTCTCAATCAAAAAACGAAAGCTGATCGCTCGGTCGCCGGAAATGTTCGGTGGTGAGATTGGATTTTTCTTTATTCAAACCTAATTTAGCGCAATGAATTTTAAACAGCTGAGAGATCTGATCATAAACCGGACCCGCGCCACGCATTCGTGTTCCAAAATTGGAATCATTCAGTTTTCCCCTTCGCACGTCGCGAATCGCATTCAAAACTTTGTCTTTTCTCAGTGGCCGGTGAGTCTCCAGCCAATCCGTAAATATAGGTAAAACCGCGAGCGGCAATCGCACCGGCGTGAAGGCCGCGGTTTTCGCGCCGGCCTCGGCCGCGGCTTTTAGGATTTTTGGAATCTCGTGATCGTTCAGGCCGGGAATGACCGGTGCCACATTCACATGCACCGGAACGCCGGCTTGGGCGAGGGCCGCGACCGCCTCAAGGCGAGCCGCCGGCCGCGAAGTTCGCGGTTCGAGCGCGGCGATCAGATCGTTATCGAGAGAGGTGATGGAAATGGTGGTGGATACGATGTTCAAAGCCGCCATTTCAGAAAGGAGATCCAAATCCCTGGTGATTAAGTGATTTTTTGTGATCAAGCCCGCGGGATTACGGAACTCGAGCAGCACTTCAAGAAGTCCCCGCGTGAGACGGAACTTTCGTTCCAGCGGTTGATAACAGTCCGTGTTGCCGCTGATCACGATCAATTCAGGTTTCCAGCTTCTTGACATCAATTTTTCACGCAGCAATTGCGGGGCATTTTCCTTAACGAGGATTTTCGTTTCGAAGTCCAATCCCGCGGAAAATCCGAGATACTCGTGAGTGGGACGGGCGTAACAATAGGCGCAGCCGTGCTCACATCCGCGATAGGGGTTGATGGAATAACGAAACCCGATGTCGGGACTGTCGTTCTCAGCGACGATACTGCGGGAGATGTCGCGCAGGATCTCCGTGCGGGGCGCGACAGCCGGTTCGCTATCGTCAAGTTTCACTTGATGTTTATCAAAGCGATTGAATGGATTGGTGGACGTGCCTCGCCCTTTTATGCTCATAGACGCCGATTCTATAACACAAAAAGCCTGGCTTAGCTCTTGCAGCTTCTCGCGTTGTGGAACTTTTGCTGTGGTTTCTTCTCTCCTCCTCCACCCAGTCGCGGGCTTCCGTGTGGCTTGCGGCCCTCGGTAACGAGCTCATTCGTGAAGCCAGAGAGGGGAACGCCGCGACGGCGGTCAAGAACCTGCGCGAGTTTCTGGAGAAGCGACGATCCCTGGATGTGCCGGCGGAAATCCGGGTCCGTGATAATGTCGATCTCACACGCATTTTGATGACCGAAGGTGGATCGCTCGATCCTTTGATCCAAATCCGATTCCTCGCGCGCTTTTTGGAAGACGGCGTGTTCACTCCGGCGTTTGAGCGTGAGTTGGTTTTTCTCCTTTGGCTGCAGAATCATATTGAGGCCATAACGGCCATTCTTGAACACATTGGCGCTCCCGTGATCCATGTCGATCCGGAATCCGCGCCGCCGTTGATCGGGCGGTGTGCGAAACAATGTCTCTCCTATTTCTATCAATTGAAACTCCTCAGGCAGCGGGATCCTCTCTTCAAGGACGAAATCGAAGCCTTGGTCATGGACTGGGCGTATAGGCGCTTTCGTGAGCCCGACTCACTGGTGAAAACCATTGATGCCCGCACACCGGAATCGGTGGTTCGCGGAGTCCTCAAAATCATAGAGTTGGTTCCTGAATGGCCGGAATCGTTAAGTTCCGGGGCGCGGGCTAAACTCAATTTCTGGCTCGCCGCCCGCGCGTGTGAAGAACACCTTCTTGGACCCACGTCTGAAAGTCATTCGTCCGGGCGATAAAAGTCCGAACACACGATGTCATTAAACAAATTTGATTTCATGTGAAAATCCCGATCGAAGGTCCAGTTTTGGTCGGACCATGGTCCAGTTTCACTGGACGAGACTTTAGTTCGCCCAGACCTCGCCGAATGGTTAGGCGTGCAGTGAATGGGTTCACGCCAGGTGAGAGCGCCTTCGGGAGTGACTGCCCGTGAGATGCTCGCTTGAAGCTTTGGCGTTCATTAAATTCATCTACTGCTCCAACGTGTTCAACCCAAGAGCGCATGGAAGCGTCGCTTTCCTCATTAGGACTTGAGTAGGTTCGAGTCGGGAGAGCCGGGCGATGGTTCGCCTCAACTGCAAAGGAGGACCTCCATGGGTCTGAGAATTACTACAAATATCCCGTCCATCGCCGCACAACGCGCGATGAGCGGATCGAGCCGCGAGATCAACAAGAGTTTCGCGCAGCTCGCCACCGGTTCGCGGATCACGAAAGCCGCGGACGATGCCGCCGGTCTCTCGATCAGTGAGACCTTGAAATCCACGATCCGCGGTTACACGCAGGCGCAACGAAACGCCAGCGACGGTATCTCGATGGTTCAGGTTTCCGAAGGCGGACTCGCCGAGATCTCAAACATTTTGACCCGCATGCGTGAATTGGGCGTGCAGGCCGCTTCCGACACGGTCGGTGAGATCGAGCGGGGATTTATCGATAAAGAAGTTCAACAGTTGAAAAATGAAATGGAACGTATCGCGAAAACCACTCGCTGGGGATCACAAACTCTGCTTGACGGAACCGGTTCCGAGTACACTTTCCAAGTGGACATCAACAATGATGACTTCAATGACCGGATTTCGTTCGATGCCAGCCAACAAGACGCCACGATCGCCACTCTTGGCGTGGATGGATTCGATTTTTCGACCAAAGACGGCGCGCGTGAGGCATTGGAAATTCTCGAAGATGCTCAGCGCCAGGTGAACGGATACCGCGCGAATTTGGGCGCGATCCAAAACCGATTGATCTCGACCACCGAAAACCTCGGCGTCGCGATCGAAAACTTCTCGGCCGCGAACTCACGGGTCCGCGATGCCGACGTGGCGCAAAGCTCGGCGGAACTGGCGCGCAACAACGTTTTGCTCAACGCCTCCATCGGCGTGTTGACGCAAGCGAATATGCAGCCGGCGGCCGCGCTGAAGCTGATTGGATAATGATTTGAACTTTGAAAACGGGAGAGTTGCTCCTTTGCTCTCCCGGTCGCGGAAATTCCGCGGCGGTACCTGACCTACCCGGGGAGCAACTTTGTTCCTCGGGGTACTAATGGGAGGCGGCTCGACTCGGTGTTGGTCCGCACCGCCCATGGGTGAGGTGCTCAAGGTCTTAACCGAAACGTCCTAAGACTCGTCCGTCGTCCTGAAGAATCCCGCGATAGGTCGGGAATTCCAGGGCGATCGTCCAGAAATTTTCCATCTTTCGTCCAGATTCACAGGACGCGACTTAAGCCTTCACCCGACTCGCCGAATAGCTTGTCGTCTGAAGCACAGGACCTAGCCGGTCCGGTGTTGAGGAAAACAAAAACAATCAACCCAAGCTCATGGATTTTTAGAGCTCTTCAGCGTGCGACTGAGTAGGTACGGTTTCGCGCGGAAGGGAAAGGGACTTCTTTTACCATCGCCCCGCGAGGGCAAAAGGAGAACAAAATGGGACTCAGAGTCAGTACCAACGTGGCCTCGATCAATGCACAACGATCGATGGGTGTCACACAACGTGAAATCAACAAAAGCTTCGCGCAGTTGGCTTCTGGAAGCCGCATCACCAAAGCGGCCGATGATGCCGCTGGTCTGTCGATCAGTGAGGCTTTGAAGTCGACGATCCGCGGTTACGCGCAAGCTCAGCGTAACGCCAACGACGGTATCTCCATGGTGCAGGTCGCGGAAGGCGGATTGGGTGAGATCTCCAATATTTTGACTCGTATGCGGGAACTCGCCGTGCAGGCGGCCTCCGATACAGTCGGTGATGTGGAGCGCTCATTCATTGATAAAGAAATTCAACAATTGAAAATGGAATCGGAACGTATCGCTCAAACCACCCGCTTCGGAAAAACAACGCTCATTAACGGTGAAGGCGAACACTTCGATTTCCAAATCGACATTAACAATAATGATTTCCGGGACCGAATTGGTTTTTCTCCCTCGGAGATCAACGCGACAACCGCCGCCTTAGGGATTGATGGTTTCGACTTTTCCGACAAGGCCGGCGCCCGCGAGGCTCTTGAAGTCCTCGAAGACGCTCAACGGATGGTGAACGGCCATCGCGCGACTCTCGGTGCGATCCAAAACCGTTTGGTTTCCACCACCGAGAATCTGGGTGTGGCGGTTGAAAACTTCTCGGCCGCGAATTCGCGGATCCGGGATGCCGACATCGCGCAAAGTTCCGCCGAGCTTTCCCGCAATAACATCCTGTTGAACGCCTCGGTGGGAATTTTGACTCAGGCCAACACTCAGCCGAGCTTGGCGCTGAAGTTGATCGGCTAATTGAATTGAGATTGTTTTCGCGGGAGTAGGTTCTCCGCTCCCGCGGTGCCTACCTGCCCGGAGTTCTTCGGAATTCCGGGGAGTTTTTGGCGATTATTCCTTTGTCTTCTTCCATTCCTTTTGCATAATTCTCTTGCGTGAATCTCACTCCATTACCCATAGATTCGCGGTTGCCGGAGATCGTTTCGGCGGTTCGCGGATGTTCAAATTTAATTCTCACGGCTGCGCCCGGTACGGGAAAGACGACCCGATTGCCTCCGCAAATGCTGAGTGTTTTTAGCGGGCGGATTCTCGTCTTGCAGCCGCGGCGGATAGCGGCGGTGGCCGCTTGTCATCGTGTGTGTGAAGAGCGCGGCTGGAAGGTCGGCGAAGAGGCCGGTTATCAGGTTCGGTTTGAGTCGCGGGTGAGCGCGAAGACCCGGTTGATTTTCATGACCGATGCCTTGTTCCTGCGCAAACTGCTGGACGATCCCGAATTGCGTGGCGTGGATCTGGTGGTCATCGACGAATTTCACGAAAGGAATTTGAATCAGGATCTGGCGCTGGCCTATCTCAAAGAGCAACAGATGGTGGGCTCGCCCTTGAAACTTATGATCATGTCGGCCACTTTAAATGCGGAGAGATTGACGTCTTATTTGGACGATTCGGTTCATTTGGATATCGCCGGCGAAACCTTTCCGCTGACCATTGAACATCAGAATCAGCCGCTGCGGTTGCGGACCGATGAGGAGTTTTACAGTCGCGCGGCCTCCGCCGTTCGAGACGTTTTTCATCGTACCCGGCGGGATGTACTTGTGTTTTTACCGGGGCGGGGAGAGATCGAACGGTTGAGCGGAAAGCTCGAAGGCTTGGATGGCGATCGTGTTCCACTTCATGGTTCTTTGCCGTTGGCCGAACAGAATCAGGTCTTGCGTGGCGGCGGTTCCGGCCGGCGGCGGATCATTTTGGCGACGAACGTGGCGGAAGCTTCGGTGACGGTGGACGGTGTGGATGCCGTTGTGGACACGGGGATTGCGAAAGTTATGCACTGTCATCTGCGCACGGGATTTTCGGCCCTGGAGCTGGAACGGATTTCTCTTTTCAGCGCCCGCCAGCGCGCGGGCCGCGCGGCCCGCCTTGGGCCCGGACTTTGTTTGCGATTGTGGACGCCCCACGAAGAAGTGACTCAGTCCGAAGAGTCGGTGCCTGAAGTTCAGCGTGTGGACTTGAGTCAGGCGTTGCTTTGGCTTTCGCAAATGGGGATTTCCAATTTCAGTTCGTTTTCGTGGTTTGATCCTCCGCCCGGGGCTTTGCTGGATTTTGCCCGACGATTTTTGATGAGCTTGGGGGCGATCGGTCAGGATCATCGGATCACGAACTTCGGCCGGCGTCTCGCGGATTTTCCTTTGCCGCCCCGGTTAGGGGCGATTTTGGCGAAAGGTGAAGAGCTGGGAGTCGGTCAGACCGCGGCTTGGATTTGCGCCATCTTGAATGAACGGGATTCGTTGGCGGGAAATTATGAACGATTCGGCGGAGTGAATTGCGATTTATGGGTTCGGCTTGAAGAGGCCCGTCGGGGTCGGGCGCGAGGTTGGATTCGGCAGAGTGCGGAGCAGTTGAGCGGGTTGGTTGCGGCGGATTCCCGCGAGGCCGAGTTGGAAGATGTGCAAAAAGTGCTTTTGTTGTCACAGCTCGATCGCTTGTGCCGCCGGCGCGACAGCGGAGACCGCGGATTGATGGTCGGGGGTCGCGGTGTGCGTTTAGTGCCCGAATCTTTGGCGCGCGGAAGTGAATTCTTTGTGGCGTTGCAGGGCGTGGATCAGGGCGGTCAGGCCGATACGCTGGTGAGTTTGGCGTCGGGTTTCGACAAAGATTTTCTGCTTCGTCATCTCGGCGATCGTGTGGAAACGCGCGAAGATGTTTATTTTGACGAGGAGAAGGAGCGGTTCTTCGGCCGGCGTTGTCGTTTTATTCTCGATTTACCGATCGACCGTCCCACGTTAACGGAAGTGGCGGCCGACCAGGTGAGCGAGTTAATGGGTGAAGAGCTTTGGCGGCGCTGGGATCAGCTGGTGGAGCGTCATGCGGGACTTGGATCGCTGGTGCGGCGTTGGAAGTTTTTAGCTCATCATGATCCGGGTTCCGCCGAGCTTTTTGGCGAAGAGAAAATCCGCGAAGCCTTGCGCATGGCGGGTTACGGTTGCACGAGCATCGAGCAGGTTTTATCCGGCGACTTGGTTGGGATTTTTGCCACTGTTCTTGGTTCGGAAGCGATGGCGGTGTTGAACCGCGAAGTGCCGGCGGATTGGCTGGCGCCCTCGGGGTTTCGTCACAAGATCGATTACTCGGAGATGCATTCAGCGTTCGTGGACGTTCGCTTGCAAGAGGTTTTTGGTTTGCGCGAGGGACCGAGCCTCGTGTTCGGTCGCGTGCCTTTGACTTTCCGCTTGCTCGGTCCAAATTTCCGCCCGGTCCAAGTCACGTCCGACCTTGGTAATTTCTGGCGCACCGGTTACGTCGAAGTCCGCAAAGAACTCCGCGCCCGCTACCCCAAACATTCCTGGCCTGAAGACCCTCTCACCGCCCGCCCCGAGGCGAAAGGTCGGAGACGCTAGTTTTTTCTTGATGCTCGCCCTTTCGCTTCGGGCGGACACTTAGGAAAAACTGAGGCCGCGGAACTCACCCCTTGGCTTCGAGGCGAGCTATAAGCTGCTCGCTTTGTCACTTGTCAGTTTCACTCACGCCTTTAGACAAACAATATTTATATACAATCCGTGCCCGGGCACAGTTGGGCGGCGATCCCAGCCAACGGAAGTCAAATATCGCGAACGTATTCCCGCCCCATTAAAACATCGTGTCTTCCTAAAGTATAATGGCCAATGTTCGCACCGTGATCTAGCGGGAAAGCGTTGTGCGCAGAAGCGGTTTCTCCACATCCATCACATTAAACCTGTCGTTGAGGGCGGAGGGAACACACTCGACAACCTTCAGCTTCTCTGCTCGGGACATCACAGGGCTGAACATCTGGCCTGTCGGCCGCAACAAGGCTTAACATCGGGCCGCGGGTCATAATATTTACGGCGCGGGCCGGAGTTTTACAGCCCACGCTGGGAGAAACGCGGATGCGATGCCTCGGCCGCTGGCCACGCCTGTGATTACTGCAGGCGATAGGGCTGCAGAAAGCGAAGGATGTATTCCACGCCCATGCTGATGTAGCGGTTGCGGGCGGGTTTTTCCGCGCTTTCGAAGAAGTTCAGGAATGAGGATGAGGTGATCAGCACGGTTTCGGCGATGAAGGCCAACTCGCGCGGGTCGCGCACAGAGCGCATCCAGCCTTTGCGCACCCACTGGGCGTAAACCGCCAGCATTAGACGCTTGGTTTTCGCCAGATGGCGCTTCCAATCCAATGCCAGTTGCGGATCCGAGCGCCGCAGGTGGTACATCTCGCGGTGGAAGAAACGATATTTGTAGAACACTTCGAACGCTTGCCGCACGAACTCTTCCGGCGGGCGCACCGCCTGACCGGGCCGCACGCGCCAAACTTCGTAAGTTTCCTGGCACATGCGATCGTAAAGCAACCGGATGATTTCTTCCTTGTCACGAAAATGAAAATACAAGTTTCCCGGACTGATACCGAGATGACGGGCGATGTGATTGGTCGTCACCGCCACGGTTCCCGATTGGTTGAAAAGATGCACGCTGTGTTCAAGAATTCTTTCTCGATTGGTTCCTTTTCTCATTCGCAACTTCCTTTTAGAGTTATAGCTCTAGACGTAAACAAAGTTCGCTCAATTTAGAGTTGAAACTCTAAAAAGTCATGCAAAATTTTTTTGTTTTGCGCTTGCAAAAATTCTTCGGAGAGGAGAACAATCGCCAAATCAGAGAGGTGCCCGATGCAGACGGATGTGAATACTGGATCTCAACTGACATTGAAGCCAACCCCTGTCATGAAAGTTCGGAAGACCACGCCGTCTGCAGCGGGCGTCCTCACTCCAGAGGCCCAGCGCTTTTTGTTTTCACTGCATGTTCACTTCGAAAGCCGGCGCAAAGCCATTCTCCGGGAACGCGCGATTCGCGATCAAAAGTTGCGCGACGGAGCGATGGCGCTGGAGTTTCTCCAAAACACCGAGAAAATCCGCGACAGCCAATGGCAGGTCGCACCCTCGCCGCGGGATTTGACCGATCGTCGCACCGAGATCACCGGTCCCGTTGACGCCAAGATGATGATCAACGCTTTGAACTCGGGTGCGAAGGTGTTCATGGCGGATCTGGAAGACGCCACCTCGCCGACTTGGGCCAACGTTATCGAAGGGCAGGCTAACTTGCGCGCGGCCGTGAGACGTGAACTCCGCCACCGAAGTCCGGAAGGCAAGGAGTACACGCTGAAACCGGAGATCGCCACCCTGGTGGTGAGACCGCGCGGATGGCACCTGACCGAAAAGCACGTTCTGATCGACAACGAGCCCATTTCGGGCTCGCTCTTTGATTTCGGTCTTTACATGTTCCACAACGCGCATGAACTGATCGCGCGAGGATCGGGCCCTTACTTTTACCTGCCCAAACTTGAGTCCCACATCGAGGCGCGACTATGGAATGATGTTTTCAATTTCGCCCAGGATTATCTCTCCATCCCGCGCGGCACGATTCGAGCGACGGTTCTTATCGAGACCATCACCGCGGCCTTCGAGATGGAAGAAATCCTCTTCGAACTTAAAGAACACGCCGCCGGATTGAACGCGGGACGCTGGGATTATCTCTTCAGCATGATTAAAAAGTTCCGCCACAGAGGCGACATTAACTTTCCCGATCGCAATGAACTCACAATGACCGTGCCCTTCATGCGGGCGTACACCAATCTTCTGGTCGATACTTGTCACAAGCGCGGCGCGCACGCCATCGGCGGGATGTCGGCATTTATTCCCTCGCGCCGGGACCCAAAGGTGAACGAAATCGCGCTCGCCAAAGTGACTGAAGACAAAAAAAGGGAAGCGGGTGAGGGGTTCGATGGAACCTGGGTGGCGCACCCGGACCTAGTACCCGTCGCGCTCAAAGAGTTCGACGCCGTCCTCGGTACGAACCCGCATCAAAAAGACAAGCGCATTCCTCTTGAAATCAGCTCGCGTGACCTCATTCCCCGCACGATCGAAGGCACCGGGATCACGATGGATGGAGTGCGGAACAACATTCACGTGGCTCTTGTTTATATGGCCAATTGGTTGGCCGGCACCGGAGCGGTCGCGATTCACAATTTAATGGAAGATGCGGCCACCGCGGAAATCGCGCGGGCGGAACTTTGGTTCTGGATTCGTCATCGCGCCAAACTTCGCGACGGCACGGTCATCACGCCGCAACTTTTCGAGCGCGAACTGGAGCGCGAAATCGCCACTCACAAACAGCACGCTCATGTTCAGCGCGCCGGCCGTCTCTTACGCGATCTTGTCTTGGATTCGAACTTCACTGATTTCTTAACTTTACCCGCATACGAGATGTTGGAGGAACAAGTATGAGCATCAGCGCGGAGATGATGACGAAGTCCTGGACCACTGAACCTCGCTGGCAAGGCATCAAGCGGCCCTACACCGCTCAGGATGTTTTGCGGCTGCGCACTTCATTGCCGATCGAATATTCCGTCGCCCGGGCGGGAGCGAACCGGCTTTGGGAGCTGCTGCACAAAGAAGATTACATCAATGCCCTTGGCGCGATGACTGGCGCGCAAGCCGTGCAAATGGTGAAAGCGGGATTGAAAGCGATTTATCTGAGTGGCTGGCAGGTGGCCGCCGACGCCAATCTCAGCGGAAACACTTACCCGGACCAGAGTCTTTATCCGTCGAACAGCGTTCCTCAGGTGGTGAGACGGATCAACAATGCGCTCATGCGCGCGGATCAAATCGAAAAATCCGAAGGCAAGTGCACGACTCATTGGTACGCGCCGATCGTGGCCGATGCGGAAGCCGGCTTCGGCGGACCGCTGCACGCCTTTGAGTTGATGAAATCCATGATCGAGGCCGGCGCGGCCGGTGTTCATTTCGAGGATCAATTGGCGGCGGAAAAGAAATGCGGTCACCTGGGTGGAAAGGTTTTGATCCCCACATCGCAGTTCGTCCGCACCTTGGTGGCGGCCCGACTCGCGTCGGATGTATTGGATGTTCCCACGCTGATCATCGCGCGCACGGATTCGCTCGGCGCCACTTTGATGACCAGTGACATTGATCCCTA
Source organism: Bdellovibrionales bacterium (assembly GCA_041690295.1). Lineage (GTDB taxonomy): Bacteria > Bdellovibrionota > Bdellovibrionia > Bdellovibrionales > UBA1609 > JALHOQ01. The sequence continues at coordinate 24,628 of JAWLHR010000011.1, read as the reverse complement.
CGATCGTCCGTTCCTCACGGGCGAACGCACGTCGGAAGGCTATTTCCGCGTGAAACCCAGTCTTGAAGCTTCGATCGCACGCGGCCTGGCCTATGCGCCTTACGCCGATTTGCTCTGGGTGGAGACATCCAAACCGGATCTGGAAGAAGCGCGGAAATTCGCCGAAGCCATTCACATGAATTATCCGGGCAAACTGCTGGCCTACAATTGCTCCCCCTCATTCAATTGGAAAAAGAATCTGGATTCGCACACCATCGCCAAGTTTCAACGCGAGCTCGGCGCGATGGGATACAAGTTCCAGTTCATCACGCTGGCCGGCTGGCACCTACTCAATCTCCACTCGTTCGAGTTGGCCGCGGCTTACGCGGAAATCGGAATGCCGGCTTACGTGGATTTGCAAGAGCGGGAATTCGCGCGCGAGGCCGAAGGCTATACGGCCACCCGCCATCAACGGGAAGTGGGCACGGGCTACTTCGATCAGATTCTCATGACAATCAGTGAAGGCCGCGCGTCCACGGGCGCGTTGAAACATTCCACCGAAGCGGAACAATTCGCGGAAACTCCCGCTCACTGAAGTCAGGGACTCAAGTCCAGAATGGGGCGGGGTGCTTTAGGTTTTTTTGCAGTGATTCCGAATTAGAATTCGGATGAATGTAAAAACCGTAAGCCCCAACCCCATACTGCAAATCGATCCGAAGGCACGGACTGAGGTCAATCAGCGCGCGAAGGCCAGCGCGGATCGTGATGCGGATGGCAAGCGGGAACAACAGGAAGAAGCTCCCAAGCGTCACCTGACCCAACAAGAATTTGACGATGCTTTGCGTGTCCTCAATGATCATCCCGGACTTAAAACCAATAATCTTGAGATCAAAGTCGAAGAGCGGCCCGAGGGCCGAATTGTTTTTATCATTGATCCGGACGGGAAAATCATTCGACGGCTGTCTGAGAGCCAGCTCTGGCTCGCCACCCGCGACCGTGATCGCCAGACCGGTCGGATTCTAGACAAAGCGATGTAGTCATATTATTGACTCACTGGATCAGCACTCCTCGAGGGAAAATGGATGAAGAGGAGTGACGAGTGGCTGGAATCAACATTGGCGGTATCGCTTCAGGATTACCACCCAATTTGGTCGATCAACTGATCGATGCCGAACGCATTCCTATCAAAAACATCGAGCGCAACAAAGGCAAACAAGAAAACCGCCTGAAACTGGTTCAGGATCTCGAGACGAAACTCAATGAAATGGTGGGCTCCATTCGTGAGCTCGCCAGCACTCGCGGATTCAATGACATCAAAATTCTCTCCGGCGATCCCAATGTGGTGGCTGGAACGGTGGATCCCAGCTCCGCCGTCAACGGCAGTTGGAACATTGAAGTGATTGAGTTGGCGGAAAAAGCCGGCGCCATCACCAATGGATTTCCCGACAAAGATAAATCGCAAATCGGAGTCGGTTATTTTCGCTTCGACACGCCGGAAGGGCGCAAGGAAATTTACATCAACGGCAGCAACAACACGCTTGAAAAAGTCGCTGAAACCATCAACCGGGCGAACATCGGCGTGAAAGCTTCCGTGATTAACGACCGCTCGGATCCCGATGCGCCTTATAGACTGATGATCTCCGGTGATTCCGTGGGCGGTGACAACAGCATCAATTATCCCACGCTGTATTTTCTCGATGGTGACCAGGACATTTACTTCGATAAAGAAAAAGAAGCGAAAAACGGCCGCGTTAAGATCGACGGATTCGAATTTGAAGTCGGTGATAACACCGTCAAGGACGTGATTCCGGGCGTGACACTTGAACTCCGGCAGGCCACGCCCGGACGCACGGTCAACATCAGTGTCAAAGAGGACATGGAAGTCGTCGTCGGTAAAGTCAAAAGCTTCGTCGACGGCATGAACTCGGTTCTGTCCTTCATTCAACAGCAAAACGCCCTGACCAAAGACACCGACACGTCAAGCACGCTGGGCGGCGATTCCCTTCTGCGCACGATTGAGAATCGCATCCGAAGTCTCGTGCAGAACCCCATCGTGGGAGTGAACGGTGAAGTGACACGCCTGAATCAGCTGGGAGTCACGTTCAACCGCAACGGAACGCTCGACTTTGACGAAAAGAAGTTCAACGACGCTTTGGCCAGAAATCCGGGAGCGGTCCAGAAGTTCCTCGCCGGCGACGGTTTTAACACGGGTTTCATTCCGACGTTGAAACGGGAAGTGAACAACCTTCTTAATCAAGCCTTCGGTCCCGTGGCGATTCGTAAACGCGCCTTGCAGGACCGGATTCGCGGCATGGACGATCAGATCGCGCGCAAAGAAAAACAGTTGGCGAAAAAGGAAGAAAACTTGCGCGCCAAGTTCGCGAAGCTTGAAGAAACCATGAGCCGGCTCAAAGGCCAGGGCGGACAGGTCGCGGCGATTTTCGGCGGCGGCGGCGGACCGTTCGGCGGAGGAATGGGTTAAGTTCGAGAAAATTGTAACCGATTGATACAGGGAATATGAAGAACGCATATCAGAAATACAAACAGACCTCGGTGCAGAGCGCGAGCAAGGAAAAACTCCTGCTGATGCTTTATGAAGGCGCGATCCGTTTCATGAAGCAAGCCATGGCCGCGATCGACCGCAAGGACATCGCCGATCGAGGAATGAACATCGGGCGGGCGTTCGACATCGTCAATGAGCTGAACAATACGTTGAATCATGAGGCCGGCAAGGAAATCGCCGCCAATTTGGAACAGCTCTACATTTTCGTGAACGAACAATTGGTCAAAGCGAACGCGACCGGTGATAAAAAGCCGCTCGAGGACGCCTTGAAAGTTATGGAAACACTTTACTCAGGATGGGTCGAAGCGATTGAGAAACTCAAGCGCGAAGATCAACTGAACAAATAGGCCAGGAGGGTCTGTGGAAACAATCATCAACCTGCTCAAGGATAAGAATTATCATCTTCAGAAATTCCATGAGCTCAATGAGACCGAGCTGTTGAACTTCGCCGAGGGGAATTTCGAGAATCTCGAGACCTTTTACGAGGCCCGGGAAACGATCCTCGACCTTGTCCGTTGTATCGACCGGCTGCTCGAAGCCGCGGCCGTCGCGCAAGGTGACGATATAAAGATCTCCGAGGAAGATCGCCACCAGATATTGAAGTGCATGAACGAAAAGAATGATCTCGTGACGCGTATTCTCGCCCAAGATCTTCAAGTCCTCTCGATGATCGAGAAAGAAAAATCGGACATCATCAAGGAACTGCGGCAAGTCCAATCGGCTAAAAAGGCGGTTGGAGCCTACAAGTCCGGCGAGACCATCAATAAACTGGACGAAAAGGCCTGACGGATCTTTGACACCGGACCCGTGAAATCTGGCCCGACCGCGGTCTGATCGCGGTCCCTAATTTCATCTAATTTCATTTCGCCACTGGCATCCGTGTTGCTCTCCACTTCGCATCGGGGGAATCAACTTTGGAGCTAATAAATCACAAGGCCAATGACCAGCGTGACGAGCGCTTGGAAACATTGACCGAACGGCCGAGCGCCGCGCCTCTGGATCTCGAAGATTTTTACTGCATGTTACAGGCGAATCCGTACGATTCGTTGACCGCCATGAGACTGGCCCACCGGCTTGAAGAACTCGGCCGTCTTGAAGAGGCGTTGAAGGTCGTTCGGGGTGTGATCAAGATGGATTCCCGCTTCGAGACCGTCTTCACGCTCGCTCGTCTTGAATACCAGCTGGAAATGGACAGCGAGGCCTTCACTCACCTGCAAGAGGCGCTTTTGATCGCGCCCGGCGAATGCTCCGAGCTTTTCGAAATTTTTAAAACACTCGGCAATATCTTCGTCCGTCGTGGTGATTTTGATTCGGCCGAAGACAGTTACAACAAAGCTCATCGGCTCAAACCGGATTCGGACGTTCTGCTGGTGAATTTGGGAACGTTATGTGTGCAGCGACAGGAATGGGATTTGGCGCTGGAACGGTTCCGAACCGCGCTGAGTTTGAACATCGGCAATGACAAAGCCTGGATCGGGCTTGCCATTTGCCACCGCACCAAAGGTGATTTTGAACTGGCGTGGGGAAATCTGGAAGCGGCGCTCGAGTACAATCCACTCAATGATGTGGCGCTGACGTTGGCGTTGAACTGGGGCGGTACCGACAAAGAATCCCGCGTGCGGGAAATGCTGCGGGCTTACCTGGTTCTGGGTGGTTGGAATGAGGAATTCAGTCTGGCGTTCGCTTGGCTGAGCTGGCGACGTGGTGAAACGAATATCGCTCTATGTGAATTGGAGCGGTTGCTGGCCGTCAATCCCGGCCACGCCCGCGCCATTGAACTTCATCAACAGATAAGGGCCTCGCTTTGATTGAGATCGAAATCGCCAAGTCAGGTGATCGAATCCTTCGCTGGGATGGACGATTATTGGCGTCCCGGGTGGATCCGCGAAAAGAAGCGAAGGATTGGTTGGCGCGGCGGCGGACCTTCATCAATCGCGTTCGCCGGGTTTTTGTCTTGGGACTGGGCAGTGGATATCATGTCCGCGAATTGGCGGAGACCACTTCGGCGGAGATCATCGTGGTCGAGTATCATCACCCCATTATTAAAGCGGTGTCACCTGATCTCTCCGCCTTTCCCGTGACAACCATCAATGTGGAGCGCGCCTGTGAACTGCGCGGACACGCTCTCGTGCGCGAGACGGTTCGGGAAAGCTTCGTGGTTCTAGACCATCCCGCGTCGGTTTCGCTCAATCCCGGATTCTATAAAGAGTGCCGCGCGATTCTGGTGGGGCGGGATTGGATCAATCTCACTTGGCAATGGAAACTCAAAGGCTTTCCCAGTTTGGATTCCGAGCCTCGGGTGCAAACCGGCGAAGACCCGCTCACCATACATGACTTGGACGGGACCGAGCTGGTGAAAGACTCCACCGAGAGGGAGCGGCTGTTGTTAAAAGCGCTCCGGGAGTTGGTCAAATGAAGATATTGGTCATGAGCCTTCTTCGTTTGGGCGACTTCATTCAGATTCTTCCGGTCATCGAGGGTCTTAAACAAAAACACCCGGACGCGGAAATCGATGTTTGGGTTCATGCGCCGGTCAGTAAGTCGCTCGGCCACCTGATTCCATCGATCAATCATTGGTGGGCTCTCGATCGGGATGAACTGCAAGCCGGCCTGGGGCGCGCGGATCTTCCGCTTCTGACGTCGTTTGATGTCTTGCGTGAACAATGCGATGAGATCAATCACCGAAACTATGACTTGATCATCAATGTGACGCAAACCCGGTTTTCCGCCTGGCTTCTGGGCTATCTTCGTTGCAAAACCAAGCTGGGTTTAGGTTTCAATCCGCGCGGACAGGCGGAATTTCATTCGCCGTGGTTCCGGTATCTGGATCAACACGCGGACCCGTCGGTCAAAGACGTATTTCACTACACCGACGTTTTTATGTACGCCTGTGATCTGGGTGAATCCGAGCGCGTGTGGAATCTTCGTCCCACGGAAAAAGGCCATGAGGAACTCAAAGCCTTGGGGTTGCCGCGCGAAAACGTGATCGCCGTTCAACCGCTCACTTCGGATGAGAAGAAAAATTGGGGACTTGAGCGATGGGCGGAATGTTTGATTGAAGTCTCGCGCCGAAATCCCGAGTGCCATTTCGTCATACTCGGCGCGCCGTCCGAGCGGGCCAAACTGGAAGATTTATTTCATCGCCTGAATGGCGTTCCCTTCACGCCGGCCATTGTTTCATTGGATGGAGCTTTAGCCGTGCTCAACCAGAGTGAGATGTTGATCACCGGCGATACGAGCATCAAGCATTTAGCCAATGCGGCGAGCTGCCAAGTGATCGAATTGGCGCTGGGCCCGAGTGATCATCGAAGGACCGGCATCTATAAGGAAGGCGCGCTCATCTTGAGCGGACGGACCGAGTGCGCTCCATGCCCGCACTCAAGCCCTTGCCATCAAGCCAGCCACCGCTGCGCTGAAAATCTCCGTCCGGACGTGGTCGCTCGGATCATCGAGTGTCAAAGAAAGAACCTGGATTTAGTGAAACTCGCCCGCGATCATAAGGACATCGCCCTCAGACGGACGCACTTCTTGGGAATCGGTTTTTGGTACGCCCTGGATTTGCATGAGAGTTGGCCGGTGACCATCAGCCGGTGGATTGAAAGATCCACCTGGAAATTCACGCTCGCGCCCAAACGTAAAGGTCCTGTTCCCGCCGTGGGCAGTGAGGCGTACGGAATTTATCACGCTCTTCGTGAGTTGCACCCTGATGGAAATTTTCAGCCGGTTTTGGCCCATTTGGATTTTCTTGAAAAGGATCAAAGCCGGACTTCCTCCGGCGATCAGGAAATATTCGCCCGTTTGAAGGCCGAGGCCCAGCGCGAAAAAACGCTGGATCTGAGCCGCTTGCGCTCGGTGCAAACCCGGTTGGAATCGGAAACACAGGCAAGATCCATTCGAAGTAAAATTATCCGAACACTCAAATCACATTTAGCGGAGTCATCATGAGCGAAGAAGAAAAACTCAAGGCCGCACTGGCGCGGTTGGAGCATTCCATACGAAAGGTCATCGAGACGCGGGGTTATTCGAGGGAAACCCGCGCGCTCAAACTCCTTTCGGAGTTGATTCAGGAGCAATTGACCAATGGCCACACTCGTCATTCAACTCGCTCGATTCGGTGACATCTACCAGACGTTACCGACGCTGAAAGCCCTGCGGCGAACTCAACCGGACGGGGAGATTCATCTTTTAGTGCGAGAGCGTTTCGCGGAAGCGGCGGAAGACGTGGCAAGGGACCTTGATGTTCACTTGCATAAATTTCCCACGGCAAAAATCTTAAAACCCATCTTCATTGACAAGGGTGAGAGCGAAGCGCTCGCCGAGTTGGAAGCCTTTTTGAAACCGCTCAAAGACCGGCGCTTCGAACGTGTTATCAATCTTTCGTTTTCACCTTTCTCCAGTTATCTCACGCAGGAGTTGGATTCGGGTGAAGCCGAAATTCGCGGGTACACGCGATTCGATGATGGTTATCTGGCGATTCCCGACGATCCGAGCGCTTACTTTTACGCACAGGTGGGGATCGGCAAACCCAATCGGTTTCATCTGACGTCGATTTTCGCCTCGGTGGCCGGTGTGGATTTGGAACCCGGCGACTGGCGATTTCAAGAGGCCTTCGAAAAAACAGATTCAGTGATTGTGCATTTGGGAGCGAGTCAGGCGGCTAAAACCTATCCGGGGGAATTATGGGTCACGGTCCTTCGGGATTTGCATGAGAAATTCTCAGGTCGCGTGATCTTGGTGGGAAACACCGCTGAAATCGGGCTCGCGACATCCGTCATGAATGGCTTGGGAGACGCGGAGCGGGTTGAAAATCGCGTTGGCCGCTCAAGTCTCGCCGATCTTTGGCGATGGATCGCCGAGAGCCGTTTGGTGATTGGAGCCGACAGCTCACCCATGCAAATCGCCTCGTTGACCGGAACGCCGGTCTTAAACCTGTCTTGCGCCTCGGTTAGTTTCTGGGAAACCGGCCCCCTTGTGAATGGAAGCCGTGTGCTTGTCGCCGCCGAGATGGATCAGATTCCGCCCGCGAGGATCACGGAAGAAGCCATCGCCATGCTGGAGGGGCGCGGGCCCGAGGGGGAATGTGTGATCCGCGCGCGCGACGAGTTTTGTTGGCACGGTCGAAGCGAGTCCCCTTTCCTGTGGCAATTGGTGAAAGCGCTTTACACCGAGTCGGATTTTCCCAGCTGGCCGAATTCAACTCCGGCCACCGGCTTTCAACGTCTCTTCGAAGTGGCCGAATTGGCTCTCTTGCAACTGGAGCAGTGGCGAAAATCAGGCCCCACGCCGACGATCACGTCCATATTGGCTTCGGTGGACGACATTCTCGTGAAACTGCGGGAACTCGATGAATACTCCGCGCCCGTGATCGATTGGTTTCAATGTCAGAGACTGCGCATGGGACCGGCACCGATCGAGAAAACCTTGGAAGCCACTTATGATCTTTTTGAACAGCTTCGAACCATCGCGCAGGTTTATTACCGTCCTGAATTGAAAGTGCTTCTTGGACTGACCCGCTCCGTCGCGGCGAAATTGCGCGAGTTCGATATTGAGTCCGCGAGCGCGGATATTGAGATCCTGTTGAACTCGACGAAGGTCGAAAATTCACCCTGGGCTTCGGTCTTGACCTCGCTCAAAGCGGCTCTGGAGCGGAAGGATTTCATCGAAGCGGCGGACATCCTCGAGTACGATTTTCCCGAGCAGTTGCACGGCGGCTCGATGACGATATCCTGTGAGAGTGAGCTCGTCGCAAACCATTCAGCTTCTGACACATGAAGATCCCCCGCAGTGGTGGGCCCGGCTCAGCGGACTGAAAGATTTAAGCGAATGCCGTTGGACAGTGAGCGCCGATTTCACCGCTGATGCGGATGTGGTGCTGCTTTCGCGCCGTGAACTGGAGCTGCGTTTCGGCAAGGAAGCCCTTTCTCCCTCTAAAGTCTACGTGCTGTTTGATGAAAATTGGACCGTGCAGAATCTGCGGCGGAGTTTGAGCGCTCTACGGGGCGCGTTGTTTTTTGATTCCGCGGGATCGACCGAGGACTCCAAACGGGTACTCCAGCTGGCGCTTTCACGGCAGGCGGAGCGCGCCCGCCAGACAGAACTGATGCATCTCATGCGCACGCAAAGCCGCCAGATCGACGAAGTCAATCGCGACTTGGAACGGGTGATGAAAGAGCGCGTGGCGGCGGAAGCGGAATCGCGCAAGGCCAGTCAGAAGAACATTTCACGTGTGCGCGAGATCATTTCGTTCATTAAAGACCTGGCCCAGTTGTTTGAGATCGGGGACTTGCTTCCCCTGCTCCGCCGGCAAATCAAGGAGTATCACGGGCTTGAGGCCCCCATTCTCTTTGTTCCGAGGGGCGAGCAAAACGGCGACATTTATTATCTGCGCGGATCGGAGTCCGTGCGCAGCCGATTACGCGGAACCTGGAAGGGCTCGTCCCGCATTCAGGTGAATCAAACGGAGGACAGCCGCTTTCTAGCCAATTCGTTGGGACGTCCTTTCGGCAAAGTGATTCGAATTCCCCTCATCACCGGACGGCATCAATCCGACGCCGATCGCGCGCCGGTTTTGTTTTTTCCCCATACACTTGATGAGACGCAAATCGACGCCGTACTGGCCGACTTGAGTGAGAAGCTGCAACCGGTGAGTTGGGCGCTGGATCGCCTGATTCTCGAACAGGAGCTCAAGAACACGTCCCGCAACTGGGAGATGACGTTTGATGAATTACCGGAGCCCATCGCCATCATCGATCATGACGGGACTGTACTTCGTTCCAACTCCCATTGGAGCGACGAGCTGACCACGGCCCTAAAGGATGCGCGCGACCGCATTCGGCTCGGTGAAAAGTATTTTGTCGTCGAGCGCTATCCCATTCGCGTCAGCGCCGACTCGCGGCCGCTCTCCTGGGTGGTGTATCTGCGTGATGAAACGAAATCATGGAAACTGAAAAGCCAGATGGTGCAGGTGGAGAAAATGTCGGCGGTGGGGCAGCTGGCGGGGCACGTGGCGCACGAATTGAACAATCCTCTCACCGGCATCCGATCGCTGGCTCAGGTCCTATTGACCGAGGTGGAAGATGAGTCGCAAATCGCCAACGACTTGAACGAGGTTGAAAGGGCCGCCGCCCGTTGCCAGGGGATCATAAATAATCTCCTGGATTTCTCCAAAGGCGCGATCGAACAGAAAATCCATGTCATGGATCTGAACGAAGTCGTGCGCCGAACCCTGCCGTTTCTTAAGTCGGCTCTGGGCCGCCTGCGCACGGACGTTGAACTGTGCGAAGAAAGTTTACCCGTGCGTATAGAACCCCATCTCTTGCAGCAGGTGATTTTTAATCTCATCAATAATGCCTGTCAGGCGGTGAGCCCGTCGGGGGAAATCAAAATCCGTACCCTCAAGCGGGGTGATCGGGCGATTTTGGAAGTGGAAGATGACGGACCGGGTGTACCCGAGGAATTGCGCGAGCGCATTTTCGAACCGTTCTTCACCACGAAATCCGAAGGTGAGGGAACCGGTCTTGGTTTAAGTTTTTCGCGCGAGTTCGTGCGCGGATTCGGTGGTGATCTCAGGTGTGAGCCGAAGACCACGCCTGGCGCCGTGTTTCGCGTGGAATTAAAAATGGAACCGCAATCATGAAAGTGTTGGTGGTTGACGACGAGCCCCTGGTCCGTATTTCCCTTCGGCGCGCCTTGGAAAAGCGCGGCCACGAGGTCCATGAATGTGAGGACGGTCAGGCGGCTCTGGAAATTTGGCCGAAGTTTCGGCCTGATTTGGTTTATCTAGATATTTTAATGCCGCGCCTTTCTGGACCGGACTTACTGAAAAACCTGGATCCGGAATTGAGGGGCCACGCCAAAGTTGTCTTGATGAGCGCCTTTGCTGGAGAGTATGATCTCGAGAGAGCGAAATCGTTAGGTGCCGATCTCTTCATCGCGAAACCATTCGCCGACGTTTTCGCGGTTATCGACACAGGTGAGGGATTGACAGTTGGCGGGTAATACCAAGGCAAAGAAAGCCGCTCCAGAAAAAAAGTTGAAGGCCCCGTATCCAATTTCGGGCGAAATGACCTTCAATACCTCTAAAGTGCGGCTTTCCATCTTACGCGTTTCGCCCCAGGGTTTGGTGGCGAAGGTGGATTCGGGAATTTGCCATGTCGGTGTCCATTATGTTTGCCAGTTTGAGTTACCGAACACCCGGGCGCCGGTTCAGGTGGAGGGCAAGGTTTCAAAAACATCGGACCGGGCGGTGGGCAGGAAACAGCTTTCCGTCGAGCGCATGGTGGAAGTGCTCTTTTTGAAATTGAACGACAGCGACCGGGAAAAAATAGTTTCTTTCATGAACGCCATCGGGCAGCAGCGCTGATGCGAATCATTTCGGGCAAGTACAAAGGCCGAAAACTTGTCAGTTTTGACGCCAAACACATTCGTCCGACGACGGATCGAGTAAAGGAATCTTTATTTAATATTCTACAAAACCGGATTGAGGGGGCTCGGGTTCTCGATTTGTTTTCGGGCACGGGCAATCTGGCCATCGAAAGTCTATCCAGGGGTGCGGGTTTTGTGGATCTGGTTGAAAGCCATCCCAAAAGTTTGGCGCTCATTCGCAGGAACCTGGAGAATCTCGGCGTGACCGAAGGGTTCAAGATCCATCCGGTGGATGCGTTTAAGTATATAAAAAATTTTAAGGGCGAGCCCTACGACATCGTCATCGCCGACCCACCGTTCACCCGGGCTTGGGCCGATGATTTGGCGCGCGCCATCGGTGCCGCCCATCTATTAGCCAAGGATGGAATTCTGGTGATCGAGGCGGCCTCCAAGGAGCCGACTTCAGAGGCTTATCCGGGTTTAATTTTCTTGGAGGAGCGCAAATTTGGTGATAAACGTTTGCTTTTCTTTGCCCCGGAAGCTGAATGAGTAAAGCCATTTACCCTGGCAGTTTTGATCCGATCACACTTGGTCATGTCGACATCATACGCAGAATTCACCCGCTATTTTCCGAATTGACCGTGGTGGTCGCCAACTCCCAACGGAAACAATATTTGTTTTCGTTGGAAGAACGGGTGGCGCTGATTCAGGAGACGTTGAAGGAAATTCCCCAAGTCCGAATCGACAAATGTGAAGGATTGATTACGGATTACGCGGAAAAGATCGGCGCTCGAGTGATCGTGCGCGGACTGCGCGCGGTTTCCGACTTTGAATACGAATTCGCCATGGCCAACATGAACAAGACTTTGAGGGATTCCATTGAAACCATGATCGTGTTCACACGGCCGGAGTACAGTTTCGTGGCTTCGAATATGGTGAAGGAAATCGCCTATCATGGCGGCGATTTAAGCAATTTGGTGCCGCCGAACGTGATACGCGCGCTTGAAACGAAGCTGGCCGGCAAGAGGTCCAAATAAAATGCAACTTTCAAAAAAAGCCCGGAAATTGAAACCATCTCCGACGTTGGCGATCGCCGCCAAGGCCCGTGAGCTGGCGAGCCAAGGTCACAAAGTGATTTCTCTCTCCGTGGGGGAGCCGGACTGGGACACTTTCGCTGAAATCAAAGTCGCCGGCCAAACCGCGATTGAAAAAGGCAAGACCAAGTACGCGCCCTCGAACGGCATTCCGGAATTGCGCGCGGCCATCGCCCGTAACACCAATGAGTTTTTGAAAACGGATTACAAGGCTTCACAGGTGACCGTGAGCGCGGGCGCCAAATTCATTCTTTTCTCCGCCTTGCAAAGTTTGGTGGATCCGGGCGATGAGGTTTTAATCCCCGCGCCTTATTGGGTGAGCTATCCCACCATGGTTGAACTGGTGGACGGGGTCCCGGTGATCGTGCCGAGCGACGAATCGACCGGTTTTAAATCGAGCGCGGCTCAAATCGAACGGGCGATCACCTCAAAGACAAAACTATTGTTGTTGAACAGCCCCAATAATCCCACGGGAGCGATGTACTCGCGCGAAGAAATCACGGACATCGCGCGAATGTTGGAACGACATCCGGGGATCTCAATCATCAGTGACGATATTTACAATGAGTTGATCTTTAATGGCGAGGAAGTGGCGCCTCACTTACTGCATGTGGCGCCAAGCCTCAAAGATCGAATGATCGTGGTGAACGGCGCCTCGAAATCGTTATCGATGACTGGTTGGCGTATCGGTTGGGCGCTGGGCCCGGAAAACGTGATTTCCGCGATGTCCAATTACCAAAGCCAGACCGTGAGCTGTGCCGCTCCTTTCACGCAAGCGGCTGTTCTCGCCGCTTTGGAAGGCCGGAGTTATCGTTCGGAACTTCAGCGCCAGTTAACGGTCCTGAAAAAACGCCGGGACCTTTTCGTTGAAGGATTGAACCAGATTCCGGGATGGCGAGCGGCTTTACCCGACGGCGCTTTTTATGTTTGGGTCGATGTGCGCGGACTGCTCGGCAAAAATCTCCGCGGTCGCACTTTGGAAAATTCCTCGGAATTGGCGGCCGCTCTTCTCGAGGAGCAAAAGGTGGCGGTGGTTCCCGGAAATGAAAGCGGTCTGGAAGGCTACCTGCGACTCAGTTTCGCCGTTCACGAGGATGATCTCGTTGAGGCTTTGAAACGCCTTCGCGCATTTTCCACATAATTTCCCCCTGTACAAAGGGCGCGTCCAACTTGTGAAGACCTTCGCCTCAACCTACCATTGAGGAATAGGAGGAATCCGTGTCGCACTGGACTTTGTTACAGGTCATATTTGATCTATTTGTTTTCGCGACCCTTCTCATCATGTGGTGGCGATTGCGCCGACCTCCGCAAGATGATCCGCGACTGAGCCGTGGTTTGCAGCTCTTGCAAACCAAAATCACGGTGCTTGAAGATCTATCGGATCGCACCGACGCGCAGGTGCGGCAGTTGACCTCGATGATCGATCAAAAAACCCGGCTGCTGCAAAACAAAGTGCTCGAGGCGGAACAACAAATTTTGAAGTTGGAACACAATGCCGGTTCGGTCTCAGCGGGAGCCGCGGCGGAGCCGGAGATTTCCCATCATGATATCGTCGAACGCCAGCGCACGATCGAGTATGTGAAGGCCGCGCGCATGGCCAACTCTGGCCTCAGTATCGATAAGATCGCCGAGCAGGTTCTCCTGCCGCGCGAAGAACTGGAGTTGATCGTAAAATTCAATCGTGACCAGTTGATGTTCGATGAGAATCAATTGCCGGATTGGGCCACTTCGAATCAATCGTCCCATCAACTGCGAAAAATGGATTTTGTCGCCGACCTCGACCGTCCACGCCCGGATTTGTCGCAAATGGTGAAAATCGAAGACGAGTTCAAAAAAGCGGTGGAAGAGAAAAAGAAAGCGGAGACGGCGCCGATCAATCCCGCCATTTTGGAAAGCAAGGTCGCCGAGTCCATCCGGGCTTCACTATCGAATAAGGTCGAATCCATGCAGCCAGCGGTAATGGCGGTCAAGGCCACGGCGCAGACGTTGAAGGACAAACTTGTGTCCACCGCGGAAGATATGTTGCGCACACAAGAGGCGGCGGGCGTGAATGCGAATACCGAGCCTCAAGCCACGGCCGCGCCGCCCGCGCCGTCAGCAACCCCGCCGGCCAAAACGCCGAACCCGGCCACCCGGCTCAATCTGCCGCCGCCGTCGGTTCGAAAAGTGGTTTTTCCTCGGATTCAGAAATAAAGAGGGCTACCGGGCCGAATCTTTGACGAACCGGCTCATGTAGTAGCGGACCATGTAATCGATATTAATGGTGTGGTCGTTATAGGTCCAAATCAGTTGGCCAAAGGCCGCCCACTTGGCACGAAGGAGATCCTTCGTCTCCTCTTCGTCGTTTTTCGCCGCTCCGGGAATGTAATGGGAACCGGCGGTGGAATAGGAAATTCCGATCAATCCCGGTTGGCGTAAGGTAAAGATCAGTTTGTATCCATTGCGGAACAACATGAAGTCCGCTTTGGTTTTTGAGATGCCGTAGATGCGAAGGTGGCCATGAGTCGACCCCTTCATTTGATTGAAGGCGGAGGCGGCCTCGATGAACGAGGCCTTCAAATCTTGCATGAATTCCAGCGTGGCTTCTTCGAGTTGGCGACTTGGATCAAAACCGGCTTCCATATCGACGACACCGGCTTCTTCCATTTGTTGTTCAGCCAGGACGAGTTCCTTGATCCAACTGAGTTTTTCCATGAAACCCCCCGCGCGCGATCACGAAAGATGCGCCACAGCATCATGATTTCCCGCCTCCTCGCGAATGTCAAGATCGTCAGTCTGGGACAAGGTTCCAGGCGACTTACGGGAATCGAGGAAACGTACATCATATCCATGTATCGCATTACGATAGGGACCGGAGGAATCGGCCTGCCAATAGGTGAGCGCGCCTTCAACCAAGACCAGGGAGCCTTTGTTCAGCGATTCCGCGCACCGTTCAGCCAAGCGACCCCACACGAAAACCGAATGCCAGTCGGTTAAGGATTTCACTTCTTCGTCGCTATCACGCCAGCGGCGGTGGGTCGCCACGTTCAATCGCGCGTAGGGCCGTCCTGATTTGGAAATCTGCAGTTCGGGGGTTTGTCCAAGGTAGCCAATCAGAAAAACCCGATTCATACTCTTCATTTTCAGTCCTCCTTAATGAGTTTGGGATGGAACTGTGCAATTACCGGTGCAGGTGTCAGAGTGATTTCATTGGCTCGGCGGACAGTCCGGTGTCCGAGATTCGTTAATGTTGCTCAGCGACAGATATAGACACGGACACGGGATTTCTAAAAAATGTGAAGAAATTCAAAAGGAGAATTGCAACATGTTAAAGCGCTTTTCATTGATTGTCGGACTCCTAACCGCATTGGTGTTGACGATCTCCTGCGGCAGTAAAAAGAAAGCGCCAGACACTCCGGTGGGTGGTGTTGAAGGTGGAACGATGGATCCGTCGATCACTTCCGGCAACATTGATCCGATGGGAAGCGATAGCGGAAAGATCGCTGGTTTGGTGTCAATCAATTTTGATTATGACTCTTCCACGTTGACCACAAATGCCCGCCGCCAGCTGAGCGAAAACGCCGAGTGGATCAAAAATAACAACCACACGGTGCAGATCGAAGGTCATTGCGACTCCCGGGGATCATCGGAATACAACCTGGCCCTCGGTGAACGGCGTGCGAAGGCGGTCAAAAACTATCTTGTGAGTTTGGGTGTGGATTCCAAGCGCTTGACCATCATCAGTTATGGAGAGGAAAAGCCGCTTGATCCGGCCGACACGGAAGAGGCCTATGCCAAAAACCGCCGCGCGAACTTTGTGCCGCTCGCTAACTAGCGCGATCCTGTTCACGACACTTTGCGGGTGCAGAATAGTGGCGGCTCCTCCTCCGTACGAGGAGTATGCCCTGGCGAAGGCGGCTGTCCGGGCCGCCCAAGATGCGGATAGCGCCCGGTTCGCGACCTCTTTATGGAATAAGGCGGAAGAGAATTTTCGCAACGGCCAACGGGCCTATCGCGAAGCCAATTTCGAAGAAGCTAAAAAACATTTTCAGTTGGCGCTTCGATTCGCGGAGAAAGCCGAAAACCTCACGCGTCTTAAAAAATTTCAGACAGGGGAGAATTTTCCATGAATCGTGTGATTCTGGTCGGTTTATCCGGGATGTTCGTGGTGGGATGTTTGAAAACCCGCGCGGATCTTCGGCGTGAAGGGGTCGATGTCAATCGGCAGGCGGTCGTCGCTCAGCGGGACCAGCGAACGCCTCCGCCGCGTCCTCCGGTTCCGACCTACGCTGAAGAGATCGACGAGCAGATGCGCCAGCTGAGTGGACGGGTGGATGTGGTTGAAAATCAACTCGCGCAGTTCAATGCCGCCCATGCCAGCGAAAAAGAAAGTCAGATGCGCCAACGCCAGGAAATCGAACAAAGGTTTCTGGCCTATGAAGAGGCTTTGAAGAAGCTTGAGGCTCAGGTGCTCGCATTGAATGAAGAACTCGCCAAGGCCAAAGCGGATAACAACAAGGCCGCCGGCAAGGGCAAGGCAGCGAAGTCACCCATGGAAGAAGGGGACCAGCTCTTTAATCAGAAAAAGTGGAAAGATGCGATTCTCGCGTATGAGAAATACCGCAATAAGAACCCCAAAGGGAAAAAGTACGCCGAAGCCACTTACAAAATGGGGATCTGCTTTCAGGAACTTGGGATGAAAGATGAAGCCAAAGTCTTTTTTGACGAGGTGGTGACCAAATTTCCCAAGTCCAAGGAGTCCAAAAAAGCGGCTCTTAGGTTAAAATCCATCAAATGATTATTGGAGTGGAAACCAGTTGTGATGACACCTCGACGGCCGTGATCAGCGTCGAGGGTGAGGTCATCGCGCTTTCTTCGGCGAACCAGGATTCGGCTCACCGGCCGTTCGGTGGAGTCGTGCCGGAAGTCGCCAGCCGCCAGCACACGGAAACCTTATTGCCGATGATCGACCGGCTTTTAATGGATCAGGGGTTGGACTGGTCGTCCATTACGGGAATCGCGGTCACATCGCGGCCTGGATTGATCGGCTCGCTTCTCGTGGGCGTGGTCACGGCGAAAACTTTGAGTCTGGCCAAAGGGATTCCCTTTGTCGGCGTCAATCACATTGAAGGACACTTGCTCGCGCCCTTACTCAAGGATCGCGAGTACTGTCCACCGGCGAACTTCGGATTTCCCTATTTAGGTTTGGCGGTCAGTGGGGGTCACACGCATTTATTCATTGTCGAAGAGCCGACGCGGTATAAACTGCTTGGTCAAACGGTGGACGATGCCGCCGGCGAGGCGTTCGATAAATTCGCCAAAATGCTGGGCCTTGGTTTTCCCGGTGGAGTTCAGGTGGATCAATGGGCTCAAAAAGGCGACAAAAACGCGTTTCGATTTCCCCGTGGTTTGGTCAACGAGGACAATCTGAACTTTAGTTTCTCCGGATTGAAGACGGCGGCGGCGAGAAAGATCGAGGAGATGTCGCCGTCGGAAGTGGACGCTCGCAAAGCGGATCTTTGCGCCAGTTATCAAGAAGCCGTTGTGGATGTGCTGGCGATCAAAATGCAAAAAGCCGCGCTTCAGACGGGGCTTAAAAACTGGACCGTCACGGGTGGCGTGAGCGCGAATTCGCGATTGCGCCAAAGAATGTCTGAACTCGCCGAACAAGCGGGCGCGACTTTGGCGCTACCGCCTCTTCGCTACTGCACGGACAACGCGGCCATGATCGCTTTGGCCGGGCTTTATCGATTGCAACGTGGTGAAGTCTCGTGCCAAGATCTTTCGCCATCCGCTCACGCGCTTCCTGGCGATTGGTCTCCGGCATGAGTGGGGGATTCGATTTAAAATCCCGACTTCAAGAATTGGGCATTACGCCCAAAAAAGCGTTGGGCCAGAACTTTCTCGTGAGCCCCACGGTGATTGAAAAGATCATTAGCGCCGTGAAAGCCCGAAAGTTCTCCGATCTGGTGGAGATCGGTCCGGGCGTGGGCGCTTTGACTGAGCGACTGCTTGAAGAAGGGTTCAGGCCACGGTTGATCGAATTGGACCGGGACTTGGCCCGCTACTGGCGCGGGCGTGATCTTGAGGTGATTGAAGCGGACGCGCTCCGCCTGAATTGGGACGAGCTGGGATTAAGAAAAGGGTCCCTTCTGGTCAGTAATCTTCCCTATCAAATTTCCACCCACATCGTGATCGATCGCTGCCTTGGCCCAAAGGATCTGACTTATATGATTTTGATGTTTCAAAAAGAAGTGGCCGAGCGGATCCAGGCCAAACCGCGCACGAAAGATTACGGAATGCTTTCGGTGATGGCGCAAACTCATTTCAAGATCGCGCGGATTTGCGAGGCTTCACAGAGGGATTTTTATCCTCCGCCGAAGGTGGCGAGCCGGGTGCTTTCCTTTGAACGCCTCCCGGAAGTGGACCTCGGCCCGCGATTCTTGCGGCTGTTGAAGGCGGGATTCGCCTTTCGGCGCAAGTTTCTGTTGAAAAACCTGAGCGGCACGGTGGATAAGTCCAAGTTGGAGCGGCTGATCCCGGCCAAGGCGCGGGCGGAAGAATTAAGCCCCGCTGACTGGGTGAAGTTATACAATAAGATATATGAGCGCGATTAAGATCATTACGGAAAACAAAAAAGCGCGTTTCGATTACGAGATTCTCGAAACCTTCGAAGCCGGATTGGCTTTGCGGGGCAGTGAAGTCAAATCGTTGCGGGTGAATACGGCGACGCTCAAGGATGCCTACGTGTCTTTTCGCGGGCACGAAGCCTATTTGCAAAACGCCCACATTCCGGTTTATTCAGCCTCCAGTTACAACAATCATGAACCGGAACGATTGCGAAAGCTTCTTCTTCATGAACATGAACTGGATAAGATCCGTGCGGCGACCACGGAGAAGGGGCTCACTTGCGTTCCACTTAAGATGTATTTCAAACGTGGCCGCGCCAAAGTTGAAATCGCCTTGGCCCGCGGAAAGAAAAAAGGGGATAAGCGCCAATCCATTAAATCCCGCGAGGCTTCTCGCGAGATGCAGCGGAGTTTACGGCGATCCCGCTAAAGGTCCAGTCCCGCGACCGAACTTGAGGGAGAAGCACGTGTTCCCTATCATTATATTTATGAATCGAATTGTCCTCGGTTTGATCCTGATTATGACAGCCGGATGCGCCCTGCGCCGCGATCCCATGAAAGACATTCGCGACGATCGCCGCAAGATCGAGGAAACCCTTGAGGGTGAAGTCAGTTTAAAAGCGGATCGCGAAAAACTGGCCGAGCTGCGAAAAGAAATCCCCGAGGACAAACAAAAGTCCAACGATGAACTCGCGCTGTTTCTTAATTTAATGGGGCAGGGGACCGAGCCGCCCCACATCGTCAGAGAGAAGTTTCAGGCGCTTGTGCAAAAGCGCCGTTCCGCGTTTCGCGAAAAGGTTCAACAATTGCGTGACGATTACAAAACCGAAGAGACCCGACGGCGCGATGAATTCCTGAAGGATCTCAAATTGAAACGGGACGCTTTTCTTAAGCGCCGCCGGGACTCGAAGGCGAACCGGGAATTTTTCGCGGATCAGGAAAAGCAAAGAAACCGGTTTTTTGCCGATGAGCGGGAGCGCCGCCGAAGTTTCGAGTCCGAACTGAACGCGCAATCCAAAGATTTTGATTCGTACATGAGAGAAAGAACCAAAGAGTTCAATGAGTTGTTCCGTCTCTATTCCAAGAAGTACTCCGAAAAACCAAAAGAAAAAAAGGCCGTCACCGGCGATGTGAGTGACTTCGAAAAATTGAAGACGATCGAGACCACGCCCCTCGGCACCGAAAATTAACACGTCCAGACAATTTTTCTTCAGACAGTCGAAACCTTAATCACCCGCATTTCATTCGACAAAAGTCTTAAGACTTGAGCTAGCCCTTTGTCGCTCGCCTTGCATCGAGGTTGCACATTTCCCCCGCGTTACGAGGGGGATTCAAGTGTTGTGTGGGAAACAATCGCGAAAATGGATATCGATTTTTCTAAGCGTGGCGATGGCCGGCTGTTCGCCGTATGGTTTTGAGACGGCGAAATGGGAATTGCCTGAAAGTGCTTCGGGCGGCGGAGCCACGCTTCTCGAATCAGCAAAAGTGGAATTGGATTTTGATATTCTGGCGGATCAGGGAAAGCCCGCCGTCTCACCTGAGGGTGTGATGAGTGGATATTCCGCGAAGGCCCGTCGCAACGACGTGCGACTGCAAAGAGGCTCACGGCTTCTCGCCATCGTGGACAATGAATGTTACGAGCGGCGTGGGGCCCATCAAGGTCTCTCCGCCGAAGTTTCCGCTCTTCGGACTCGTGAGTTGGAACAACAGGCTTACGCCTTCACATTGACCGACGACATGGATCTCGCCGAGCTTGAAGAAAAAGCGGCGGCGGATGAATGTGTCGTGCAGGTCGCCAACGACTCGGATGTTCACGCCATCGCCGTACCGAATGATCCGAATTACTCCCGCCAATGGGCCATGCAGTTCATCGAGGCCGCGGCCGGATATGATACGTTTTATGGCACCAACGGAATCAAAGACGATGTGATCATCGCCATCGTCGACACCGGGGTGAATTACAATCACCAAGACCTCAAAGCCAACATGTGGCGCGGCCCGAATGGTTATGGCCGCGACTTCATTAATAACGACTATGATCCCATGGACGACGCCGGCCACGGCACCCATTGCGCGGGTCTTGCCGCGGGCGTCAGCAATAACGGCGTCGGCATCGCCGGAACCATGGGTCAGCGGGCGAAGATCATGGCGGTGAAAGTCCTTTCGCGGAGTGGTTCGGGTTCGTCCGAGTCCGTCGTGAACGGGATTAACTGGGCCGCGCAAAACGGCGCCAATGTGATTTCATTGAGCTTGGGTGGTCCCGGTAAAAACGCGGCTTTCGGAAACGCGGTCGCCAATGCGGTGGCCAAAGGCGCGACCGTTGTCATCGCCGCCGGTAATGAAAACACTCAATTAACCTCATCGAATTGGGTGAGCCCGGCATCTTATGCCGCTTCCATCAATGGAGCGTTGTCCATTGGTGCGCTGACTTCAAGCGGAAGTCGAAGCAGCTTTTCCAATTACAGCACCACCTACGTGGATCTCGGTTCACCGGGTTCGGGGATTCTCTCCACACTTATGAACGGCAGCTACGGAAATATGGATGGAACGTCCATGGCCACTCCGATCGTGGCGGGTGCCGCTGGTCTGGCTTTCGGACTTTTAAAAGCTCGCGGAGTGAATCCGACGCCGGCACTGGTTGAACAGATATTGAAAGAAGGCTCCGTCAAAGATTCGCGATTGGCTTCCGTGTTCAATAGCGGAAATCGTTTGAATCTGCGAATGCTGGCTCAGGTGATCAATTCAAAATATCCGGGGAACTCGCCGTCACCTTCTCCGTCGCCGAGTCCGTCGCCGTCACCTTCTCCGTCGCCAAGCCCATCACCTTCACCGAGTCCTTCACCGTCACCCGGTCCATCGCCTTCACCGACTCCGTCTCCTCAACCTGGACCGACACCCCAACCGGGATGCGGTGGTATGAATGCGCCGGCCTGTCAGGTATTCCAAGGTATCAATCAGATGCGGGCCCGGTATGGTCGCAGTCCGTTGAAGGTTTCCGATGCGTGCGTGCAATTGGCGCAAAATCATACGGAAGATATGGCGACCAACAATTTCTTATCCCATGAAAGTCCGACGCACGGTGATTTTCGGACGCGTGCGATCGCTGTTGGTTTATCCGGATACGCCGGTGAAAACATTGCTCGCGGCGGAAGCAATCCGGCCAACATCGTGAATTTATGGATGAGTTCGGAACCGCATCGCAACAACCTGTTAAATTCTGTTTATAAATCAAGCGGCGTTGGTGTGGCGGTCGACACTCAGGGTCGTGTTTATTATGTTCAGTGTTTTTCCAGCATGTAGATCAGTTTAGTCGAGCCGAACGGCCAGGTTGCTTTGCGCACGCTTGGCCGTTAAACTGGCAGACGATGAAAAAAAGGCGATCCAAAAAAGGAGCTGGAAAAATGAAATCTTTCTTGGGAATGCCCATGCAGTGGGATTGGAAAAACCTGCATAAAGACATTTGGAATCCGAAGGATAAACGAGTTTTTCCGCCCAAGCACTTTGGTATCGGCTGGGGATTCAATGTTCACGCCCTCTTGTCCAAGTCGGGAGTGATCAAGAAAAATTCCCGATCCAAGTCCGCGCGATCCCGCTAATCGCAACTTCTTTTCAATAATCGGAGTGAATCCGTCAACAACGAGTGAATCTCGGGTTTGACGTTCTTGCCGCTGGCCGTGAGTTTGTTCATCTGGTTTTGCAATCTCTCTAGATGGATTTTAAGGCGGCCGGCGTGATAACAACCCACCACAGGATCTTCACCGCCCACGGTCATGAGACGTGAGCGAGCGTCGCGAATCGACGCAAGAAGAGAATTGGCGTTCGCCGAGGCGAACTGCGCGTCGCAAGTCGCGCTCCAGTCTTTGAGTTTCGTATCCAATTGCAAGTGAATCTGCTGGCCCTCGTAAATGGTCTGCGCTTGTTTGGTGGGATTCGCCGTTTGGATTTTTGAAAGCTTGGCCAAATCAAATTTCAACTGGTCGGCGACCGCTTGCAGGCGGCCGAATTGATAACAGCGATACATAACACTTCGGGCGCGCGAACCCGTGGCTTCCGAAAGGATCTTCTCTATGCGCGATTCCACGATATCCAGACTTGATTCCTGGGAAACGGACGCGAAAGAAACTGAAGATTCCACCGCCGATCCGAACCAAATCAACAGTCCGGCGACCGCCGCGATTCCGAAGACTCGCCATTGCCCAACCATGACCTATTCTCCTGTGCAGTGACTGACTTTTGCGATTTAAGTACCAGCCGGGATTAGGTTTTATTGGGTTTGGCGGTCAGGAACCCGACAAACTGCCATTTTTCGGCTCATAAGAGGGGAGCAAGGCGGATTGTATGCCCACGCGCCCACACTGTGCCTGGGAACAGTCGCGCATTCTACGGCTTGTATTCGACGAATTTCTTGCCCTTAACATAGTAGAGGCGATTGGCCGGTGACATGTATTCGCTGACCAAAACCGCATCATTTTTAAATCGCTTCACATCCGGTGAAACGCACTTTTTGATGTATTCCGACTTGCGAGCTTCGGCTTCGGATTCAACTAGGGTCAAGGACTCCGTGAGGCCGCGTTCCACATCTTGCGGTTCCGGCTCGCCGGCTTCCTTCGGGGGAAAGGTGGACTGCGTGGGCGGAACATATTCGGATCTTTCGATGATTGAAACCTCATAGGTTTTTCCCGACGAGAGAACACCCAAGACGTAATGGCTTTTTTGGTCGTGACCCAAGAGGACCACGTCATCGATTTTGTCGCCATTGAAATCACCGACGACCGCCTGAGGGAGCGACTTATCGGCGGGCGGGATCATTTCATCACAATTGGTTTTATTTTTGTTCGCGGCCAGCTGTTCGCGGGTCGGCGCCACATACACATCCTGCAAGGACTGAATAAAATCCGAGCTGTTATAAACCTGAAAGTTGGGATTGAATTTTTTCAGCGCTTGTTCGACCACTGGTCCAAGTTTCAATTCACCCAACCGGCCCTCATGAATTTCAATCGTGGGCTGCGCTGAAGCCGCTCCCGTGAAACCCGCGATCATTAACAAGTAAATCAGTTTCATTTTTCCCTCATTTGAGAGCCATTTCATAAATTTGAAATATACCATACTCATGGCACTCATACTACCGCACAGCTCCTCCGAAGCCACCGGAACCATATGTGGCGGTTTTAACTCGGCTCCTCTTCGCGCGACTCGATCTCGATTTCGATTTGGCGGAGCGACGCTTTGTGCTGCTTGTTTTTATTTTACCGCTATTGGACGAGCTTCTCGAGGCGACCCTTCCCGCGCCCGCCGTACAGAATAAAT
The DNA here is from genome assembly GCA_041690295.1 of Bdellovibrionales bacterium. Classification (GTDB taxonomy): domain Bacteria; phylum Bdellovibrionota; class Bdellovibrionia; order Bdellovibrionales; family UBA1609; genus JALHOQ01. Next base: position 713 of record JAWLHR010000011.1, on the reverse strand, counting down.
GGTCACCAATTCTTTTTTTGGGATGGCAGTTTCTTGCCCACTTGGGATTGATGTCGAATCTGTAATAATTCAGATGCCCGTTCGAACCTTTCTTAATCGCCTCAGCCGCGGCTTGGGCTGATTTGTTCCAACTTGCATCGTCAAGACAGGCCCGTAACTTATTCTGAAATGTCCAACTGAATTGCTTGCGCTGATAAATCACATCACAGATGTTCTTGGGGTACTGCCCCGACTCCGTGCGTGCGATGACCGTGCGATTGACTTCGACGATACTCGCGTCACCCCGGGCCTCGTGATAGGCATTGCAAGTCATGCATCGCAGGGTATCGTTACTCCGGCTGCAATCCCGCATGGTTTGACCACGCCTACATTGCGCTTCCGCGGAAGTGAAATAAAAGGACCCCGCCAAAATGGCGATTAACAGGGCAAACCTTTGCATCAAGACGATTCAATTGCAGGGTGGATGCCTATGGCGATCGCATCTAACTTATTGATATCACTGGCATGAACCAAAACTTTAAGTGATTCGACTCAAGACAGCTGTTCATAATGAGATAAAATCACAAATTCTTTTACACTTCATTGGGCCGCCTGGGGCGCGAGGTTCCGCCATCACTGTGCCCGTATATGGACCCGCCCCGGTGCAACAAAAAGTTTCCTGGCCAAGTGAGTCGCGCAATCGATCGTATATTCGGCTCTCATGGTTTTTGCCA
>JAWLHR010000010.1:0-107579 GCA_041690295.1 Bdellovibrionales bacterium | reverse complement strand
GATCCGATTTGATCCGCTTTTTAGTTTGAATCACACGTGTGCGATGCTTCGAGCCAATATCAATAGGCTAGTGCGGAAGACTTGGTGCACAACGAAAATTCCTAATAGATTGCGCCTTCATCTCGCCATCTATGCGGTTTATCACAATAATATGATTCGGGCGGGGCCATTAGCTGCAGGCTAGTGGGGCAGTTCTTAATCTTTAATTTTAACTGATGTGTCCAGACTGAGACTGGATTCCCCATTGGGCGTCTTTTTGACCACTTCGATTTCCGCCTGAATCCGGAACTTATGTTCTTCAACAAAACGCGAAGCTTCTTTGACGAAATCGATCTTCGATAAAAGGCGGATGGTTTCGTTTCCCACTTTGTTAAGGAATTCCTCTTTGGAACGATTGGCGCCCTGAAGGATCGACGTCAGCACTTCCTTGGGCAAATTCAGGCCGCTGAGCGCGCTCCTCACCGATTCCTCGGTCATAAAGGCGGCGCCGAGACCCACGCTCATCACCTTGCGCAGCATCTCGCCCCATTTGGGCAGACCTTCATCCTCAAACTCATCGTGGCCTTTGCTCTTATTCTTGGATTTATCCATAGGTGGCCTTTATGCGGTTGTGATAGGCCTTCATCATATTGGGCAGATTCACGTTCACCAACGCTTTGGCCACTGGGCCGGGCACGAACAATTTAAAAGTGGCGTCCACCGAATATTTAGCCTGAGTCTTGCCGCCTAAATCCGCCAATTCCCAGGAGCCTGTTGAAGTTTTAAAAATATCACCGGACTCAAATGTCCATGTGATGCGCTTGCCGGGCTCCTCGGTCATCCAGAGCCGATAAGTGAAATTCTTGATCACCGATACCTGAAACTCCACAAGCTTTCGGTTGCCTTCGCTCTTCAAGACTTTGCAACCTTTTACCTCGGCCAAAAATTCAGGATATTTTTCGTAGTCGGAAACAATCGCGTAAAACTGCTCCGGAGTACAATGAAACACTTCTGTTGTTGATGCCGCCGCCATAGATTCCCGCTTGTAAGATGAGTTTATATTAGGGTTTGGCCGGCTTGGGCGTCAACGCGCATGAGCGGAGCGAAAAGATGATGCGGTCCAACTCATTGGCGAGCAAAAAGGAGTTTTCCCACGCCCGATCAGTGATCATAGCCACTTTTTGAGCACCGTCCTGCAGGGGCCAAAAGGTGCCGGCGGGAAGATTTTGGTTGGTTTCCTCCAACGGCGACAAAAGGGAGTGCCACTCATTCAGCTTTTGTTCCACCTGTCCCAGGAAGGTGGCCACGCTGGAATGGTGGTCATTGGACATCCGGTGGAAACTCTCCAGTCTTTGTTGAATCTGGTCGCATGGGACATCCGGTGCCGTGGAATCAATGGGCAAAACCTTATCTTCGCCCGCTTCGAGTTCCGGCAGCGAAACCGCTCGCACCACCGAGACAGCCGAGTACGAAATCATCATTAAGGCGATGAGGGCGAAAACGCGGATCTTCGAGTTGAATCTATATTTTAACATCTGATCTTCCCCCCTCTTGGCCCGACTCAGTGAAGTTATTGAGCGCCCTGATCATTGTCAAAAGCTGGCGGGCACATGACGCATTTTCGCGGGAAGTGACGAAGAATGTCACTCATCAAAATGTCAAATCGAAATTAGCGCGCGAAGACGTATGTGAAGAATGGTCATTGGATTGCATTTTTCACCCGACCTGAGGGGCGGTGTGTGCCGCCGCCTATACATAACAGAGGACGAGGTTTGTGTTTATGTCACGTATGTTGTTCATTGCGTTCCTAGGATTGAACTTGGGATTGGTGGGTTGCCAAGACGCCAAGTTCTCCGGCAAACCAGCACCCGCGGTTCAAGCGCCGACACCGCAGACACCGGTGCAACCGCCCGTGAATCCGGTTCCGGTCACTCCGCCACCGAATGTTCCAACCGATGATTACACTGGAGTGATCACGCAGCCTCCGGTTCCGGTGCCGCCACCGCCGCCAGCTCCGGTGCCCACACCCACTCCGATTCCGCAAACGCCCGTGATTCCCACACCTCCGCCTCCCGTTCCCACACCGGTGCCCACTCCTCCGCCGCCACTTCCTGTTCCCACACCGGTGCCCGCTCCTCCTCCGGCTCCAACTCCGAATCCTACGGTTGTTCCCACACCTCCGCCGCCGGTGCCAGCTCCGGTGCCCACAGCGCAACCTGTACCGGTTCAACCGCCACCGATCACTCTGAATGAACCGCCGCCCACACCTCCGCCGGCGCCCGTACCCCCCGCTCCTGTGCGTCCGCCTTTGCAGCCGACGCCGCAGGTTCCGGCGGTTCCGGACATTCCTATTACTTTCAACGAGCCGCCACCGCCTCAACCGGCGTTGCCGCCCGCACCGAAGACCACCATCAACTGGGATGAACCGAAACCGGTTCCTCAGGCCCCGAAGCCCTGTGACGATCCCAATGGTTGCGGCACTCAGATCACTCAGCCGTTGCCTCCGCCACCGGCCGAGGATTGCCGTGAGAACATGCAGTGCGTGCCGCCCGAGCCGATCAAAGGTCAGTGCACGGCCGAACTTCGCGTGGATCGCACGCGCACGAAATTGGATATCTTGTTCGTGGTCGACACCTCGGCGTCGCTCCGTCGCGGTGGAACCGGAACTCTGGAAGACGGAGAGCTGGTCCAAATCGGCCGCGGCATGAAACACTTCGTGAAGAATCTGGATCCGCAGACGGATTACCGCATCGGCGTGATGCTCGGTCATGGCCCGGCGACAAGCTACCATGGCAAGCTTTTCCAAGCGGGTAAAGGTGATCCGGCCGTGGTCGATTACAAAGCGCTCGCTAAAAAAGGCATGTCTCGCGCTCAGATTGAAGAGCAATTGGGTCAAATCATGGAACGCAAGATGCGCCAAGTGCCCAACGAAAGCGGTGGCGCGCAGGGTGAAGCCATGATGCTCAGCCTTTACAACGCGATTCGCACGCCTTCGCTGCTCGGCCGTATCAAGAAGCAGGGTCTCTTCCGTGACGACGCGGCTCTGGCGGTTGTTTTCGTGACCGACGAGCAGGACGTCTGCTTTGATTACAGCGGCACCGAGTATCAGCCGACGTTGAAGACCATCAAGAACTCAAAAGGTGTTACGGAAACCATTCCCGATCCTTATGAGACGCGATTCTTCAACAGCGTTTGCGCCAAGGCGGTCAAAGGCAAGCCTCTGACCCCCGGCCATGTTTACGACGCGCTGATGAGCTTGAAGCAAGACAAGTCCAAGCTCATGGTGAACGCGATCGTTTACACCACTCCGGTTCCCGAATCGCTGCGTAACCGCGTGGAAGACGAAAACGAAATGGGTCATGGAATCATTGACCTGGTTCAACTCGCCGGTAACGGACAAATGGCCGATTTGGCGAACGTTTACCTGCGCAACAGTGAATTCGCGACCGAATTGGACGCTTTGGGCAAGTACGCTCACTTCAAAATGAAGTACAATCACGTGTACCGCTGCGATCAGAAGAACATTCACCCCGACGCGATCAACTACACAAGCATGCAGGTCAACATTCTTGATCCGCAGGGACGCATCGTCGGTACGTTCTCCGGCGCCTGCGGCGGTAACACCGCTTGCCCGGAAGGCGTTATGGGACCGATCCAGTTCCGCTCGATGGTGGACACGCGCGGACGCCATACGCCCTACGCTGAAGTCAGCGTGGATCCGAACGCGCTTGAGACACTTCTCAAAGCCCATGGCTTGGAAGAAGGAAAGGTGCAAATGTCCTTCTGGACCCGCTCGGATATCAACCCCGAAACGGGTGCTCCTTGGGAAGCGAAAGACATGAAACCGGTCTCGCAGACGCAACCGCCCGCCGTCCTGCCGCCGCAATCCGCGCCCGAGACCTAAGGTCAGCGCAATTGATCTGAACTTCGAATGGGAGCGTGAAAACGCTCCCATTTTTTTTACCGTCGAACTTTGAATTCCACCCGGCGGTTCAGCGCCCGACCCTGGAAGTTACCATTGTCGGCGATGGGCCGCGATTCACCGTAACCGATGGCTTCCACCTTCTTGGGATCAAGCCCCAGCTTGATCAGGGTTCGGCGCACGGAGTTCGCCCGCCGCTGACTGAGGTTCATATTGTAGGCGGCGCTACCGATGGAGTCCGTATGCCCTTCGATCACGAGGGATTTGAATCCGGGTGGGCGCCGCAGGTAAGCCACAAGCTTGCGCAAACTCTCTTCGGCTTCGGGTTGCAACGCATCCGAATCGAATTCAAAAAGAACGTCACGCGCCAGGAACGCCTCGTTGGCATTGGGATCACCGGCGAAGGGATCCTCGGTATCGATGTCTTCAAGTGATTTCAACGGCTGATCCTTCACCCGCACGATCACGTTGCGCGGACGGGAGAACAAAGGTCCGATCACCCAGTTCACGCCGGAATACAACCGCCAATCCGGCGACGCGGTCCCGTGAAAAACTTCGGTGCCACCGCCGATGTGAAAAGCCAGCGATCGGGTGAGGTCGGTTTTCATGCCGAGCAGGAATTCCGCCGTGTGATCCTCGCGGTCGGAAACAAAATCACGGGATTCCGCCGGGAAGCTGCCGAAAATTTCGGCGATGATTTTGGTATCCCATCCGGTCAAGTAGCTGACCGCCAATGAGCCGATGTACTCGTCATCGTAGGGCCGAACCGGAACATTCGCCAATTGGGTGCCGGGATTGCGAAAGCGGTATCCCGCGTTCACGCCCACGGCGAATTTTCCGAACGTGCGGTCCGCCGCCAATTCCACGTTGATGGTCGGACCGGGATTATCACCAAGGAACGGATTGTCCTCGATTTGATTGATGTTGGCCGAGAGAACCGCGGCCAGACCATGGTCCTGGTCACCAAAAAAGCGATACTTCGTCATGACCCGGATTTCCGTGAGTCCATTACGGGCGAACTCACCGCGAAACGTGGCCACATCACTGTCCACGCTTTGATTGAGCAACATGGGAAAACTCATACCCGCTTCCCAGTTTTTCATGAGACCGACGGCGAAGTTAAAGTCGGCCGACAAGAGCGAGTCGCGAAAGTTGGTGCGCGATTGAGTGGAGGTGTCTTCGTAATTGGGCAAGCTGTTCACCGCGTAGTTGAGGAAAAATCCCAGGTTCAAGAGACCCGGGCTCAACGTCTCCGAGGAGTGCACCGTGACGAAGTCCAATCCGTCATTGGTGGGATTGAAATTCTGCGTGTCAGCGCCCACCACATTGGCCTGCGCGGTAAATGTCCAAATCAAAGCGACGAGCGAGATCAATCCAATGTAATGATGAATTTTCATTCTGCCCCCTGCATTTAGGATGGCAGAATTGTCTTTTGCGTCAAGACTCAATATGAAAATCCGGTGAAATCCATATGAAGTTTCATTCGTCCCGCTTTACAAACAATCCTTGTGCTGGGAGATTTGGATCTAGCGGAGGATGAATATGTTACGAATGATTTGCGGATTAATTCTTCTTTTGCCGTTCGTCGCGCAAGCGGCACCTGACAAAATCAAATTCAGTTTCAAAAATACTGAACTGGTCAAAGTCATTGAAGAATACAGCAAACTCAGCGGTCAAAAGTTCATTTTCGATGAGACCGTGAAGGGAAAAGCCACGATCTTGAATGCCGAGCCCGTGACGCTGGATGAAGCGTTCAATCAACTTTCCTCGGCCCTGGCTCTGAACAGCTTCGCCATTTCAAAGCAGGAAGATGTTTTCGTCGTCATGCCGGCCGAGCGGTTCAAAGGAACAAAATCGACGTCATGACCGAGCTGCCGAGCTTAAAGCCGGAGAAAATGGTCACCATGATCTTTCATCTCAAACATGCCCGGGCCGATGATTTAAATAAACAGTTGCGGATCTTGGCCTCGCGAGACGGCGAATTGGTTCCCTACTCCCAAACGAATCAATTGATTGTGACCGATTGGGTTTCGAACCTGCATCGCATCGCCGCGATCATTAAGAACATTGATCAGCCCGCGAAAAAGGCGCGCTAATTCTTTTTGAACAGGGCTTCAGCGGCCTTCAACAAATCTTCACGGGATTTACCGCTGCCGCCCTCGCCGCTGCCCGGCTGAAAAAAGTCGCAGTGGTTGGCGCGATCCTTCTCGCGCACCACTTCGGCTTGGGGTTCACGGCATTCGTTGTAGACTTTTGGATCATAGAAGCGGCAGTTGCGACAGCAATGCACATCACTTCGGCATTTCGGGCATTCTTCGCGGCGGCCGACTTTATCAGGAAAGCTCAACAGCTCGCCGCAATTAAAACATTTGAGTTCAACGGCCAATGCTTAAACCTTCGCTTTGATATTGAAATTGTGCTCGGCCTCAACCCGTCGCACGGTTCCGGTTTGTGAACGCATCACGATCGAGTGGGTGCGGGCCCGATTGCCCGGCAAAGTGTGAACACCTTTGAGCAAAGGACCGTCGGTGACGCCCGTGGCGCAGAACATGACGGAGCCCTTGGCGAGTTCTTCCAGGGTGAACACACGGTCCAAATCCTCAAGGCCCATCTTCGCCGCGCGCTCGCGCTCGCCATCATTGCGGAATTTCAACCGCCCTTGGAAATCGCCGCCTAGGCACTTGATTCCGGCCGCGGTAATCACGCCTTCCGGCGCGCCACCGATACCGAGCAACAAGTCGATGCCTGAATCTTCCCAACACGGAGCGATCCCGGCGGACACATCGCCGTCGCCGATCAGGCGAATGCGCGCCCCAAGACGGCGAACCCGCTCAATCAACTCTTTATGGCGGGGCCGATCGAGGATCACCACCGTTACGTCTTCGACTTTCTTGCAAAGCACGTCGGCCACGGCGCGAATGTTTTCTTCCGGAGTTTTCTCAAGGGAAATCCGGCCGCGGGCCCGGGGACCGCAAGCGATTTTGTCCATATAGGTGTCGGGTGCGTGAAGAAAATTACCTCGCTCCGCGACCGCGATCACCGAAATGGAGCCCACGCCACCCGTGGCGCAAATGGTGGTTCCTTCTAGGGGATCGAGCGCAATGTCGATGGGCGGTGAATCCGGGCCTCGTCGCCCCACCTTTTCACCGATGTAAAGCATGGGGGCCTCATCCCGCTCGCCCTCGCCGATCACCACAACGCCATCTATATTGACGGAGTCGAACGCTTTACGCATGGCATCGACAGCCGCTTGGTCCGCGGCCTTTTCGTCACCGCGCCCCATGAAACGGGCGCTGGCCAGGGCGGCCGCTTCGGTGATCCTTACGAATTCAAGAGCCAGGTTTCTGTCCATTTTTCTTTCTCCAGTGTTTCGATGAACGCGCGACTGGGACGGACCGGTTTCAAGGAGCTATCCACCGGCGCATGAACGGTTTCCGCCTCGGCGATGCGTTCGTCGCCCTTGTAGATGGCATACTGGAAGTGAATCTTCAACCTTTCACGCCGCACCTGAAGATGGATGTGCAAGAGGTCATCAAAATAACAAGGACGCATATGCCAGACTTGATAGCGAATCAGAGCTAAAACCCGATCGGCGCGGGGAAAATGCTCCGAGGCCAGATCACGCGCCCGCATCCAGGCCACGCGGGCCTCTTCGCAATAGCGTAAGTAGTTGGCATGATGAGCGACACGCATGGCGTCCGTGTCGGAGAACGCCACTCGTCTTTCGTAAACAAAAGGGGCATCGGACAAATTCACACTCCGGTTACGATTGAGCGCACGAATTCTTTCATAGGCAGATCGGGTTTGTCCATCTGTGAAAGAATCAGAAGCGCCTTGCGCTGAGCCGAAGTCAGTGAAGTTATTTTCCGGTCGCGCACGAATTGGACCGCTTGATCCCCGATATCCACGTGCACTTGATCGATCAAAACCGGATTTTTCATCCATACGAACACGCTGGTGTCACCGGGACCATGCAGCCACTGATCAAACGTCACCCCGCCGTGGATCAATTGGCTCTGCACGGGTCTGAGCGACTGTCCTAAAAGTTTCGCGTCCAAATATTCCGTCATCGCCAGATGGCCTTCGGGCGGCAGGTCGTTGAACTCCACGCCCACCATTTCCAAATTGAACCAGACGATTCGCGCCATGGTTTTAAACGACGGTGCCAATCCCAAAGCCACGTGAAGCTCAACCATCTGTTGGGCGGCGAAGGGAAATAGGGCGGGACGCAAGGCCGCGGCTCCGCGATAACTCAAATCGGTGATCGAACTCATTTCCAAGTTCGGCCAGGTCATTTGCGCCGCCAATTCACCCCGGCATTCGGCAATTTCCGTTTGCACCTGCACCCGAGGATAACGCCTTTGATCATGCCTCATCGTTCACCCCTTTTTCGCTGAATCGCTCTTCCGCATAGGCCCGGATCCGTCCGGCCATCCGCTGCAGCATCACTTCCATTCCGAAACGTAAAAAGAACTCAGGAACCGGAAAGCTTGCATACGTGTACTCGCCTTCAATGCCGACATCGCACCGCTTTGGCTTGGACGTCGTTATGAAGTCAAACTTCCCGGCCATTCCGTGCATCGGCCCTTTAAGGATTTTGAAATTCAGATCGCGCGCCTCACCGGCCTTGACTTCAATTTCGAGGTTCGAGCGGTAGCCATAGGCCGCGAGCGTCACTTTCAAAGTCTGATCTTTATACTGGGCGCGCTCGACATACCCGCTGGCGAGCGCCACCTTTTCGTAGTCTTGCGCGGCTTTAAAAACAAAATCGCATGGCGCGCTCACCTGCCCGCCACCGGAAATAGTCAATTGGTTTTTTTTATCCGCTGACGCTTTTTTGTTCTTTACGGAGACAATAATCTCGCGGGATTGGATGCGTTCGTAAACGCGTTCCTTGGCCCGCCAAAACGGCAGTTCGGCCTTTGCCAAGTTACCCGCAATCAATGCTAGAAATAGCCACGACATCGAGATATAGATTTTAAATGAGTTCCAATTGGAAACACAATCTTCCCACCATCCTGACCTACTTGCGGGCGCTTTTGGCGCCGGTCATTCTCGGCATTTTGATGTCGGGATGGACATGGGCGGGCTGGACCTCGGCCGGACTCTTCATTTTAGGCTCACTGACGGACTGGTGGGATGGGGCGCTCGCACGAAAATACGGCGTTGAAAGCAATATGGGCCGACTGATGGATCCCATCGCCGATAAAATTCTGGTGTTGGGCGCGATTGTTATGTTGCTCGCCATGGGACGCGTGGATCCCGTGATGGTCTTTTTATTTCTCGCGCGCGACATTTTCATCGGCGGCATTCGATCGGTGGCCGCGGCCAACAACATCATCATCGCCGCCAAGCCCTTTGGAAAATGGAAAACTGTTTTCCAAATGGTGGCGATTCCCTGTTTACTGATTTACGAACCCCTGTTCGGATTACCTCTCGCCGATATCGGCTATTACTTCCTTTGGGTCAGTGTCGGTTTGAGTTTGATTTCGGGGGTGGAATACACGCTTGGTTACTACCGAAGTCGTTGAACCTATTGCGATGCTTCACAGGTTTACAGAATCCCCATCTATTGAAAGATTGTGAGACTTACTCATGGATTATATACGCGCCAACATTTGGGAAATCAAAAAGTCAGGTTCGCTTCGCACATTGGGCGCGTTGCTCGCGCTTTTTCACATTTTGAATTTTTATCTGTGGTGGGATGACGGCAACCTGCCTTTGAAATTCGTGATGCAAGGCCAGCCGATGTGCTGGTCCTGGTTTGAAAACTGCGAATGGATGCGAATCATCCCCGCCGGCATTCTCACTTTCCTGTATTACTCCTATGCGGTCGTGATGGCCGTGGCGGCCGTGATCCTCTTGCTCACGGAATTCATCGCCTTCGGCTACTATCTCATGTTGGTCGGTTTTTTCTGCGGGATCGTCCTTTATTTTCAGGATCTCCGCTTAAGTTCGAATGAAGGTTATTTTATCTTTTTTCTTTCCTTCAGTTACTTGTTGGTTCCCTCCAAGAACCGCGTCATGCGCTGGCTGATTGTTTCGTTCTTCGCCGCTCGCGGCCTGTCGCAGGCTTCGCCCGATTGGTTGAGCGGGAACTGGTACCGGGAACACATCAATGTGCCCATTAAGCTCGCGGAGTGGTTCGCGGCTCTCAGTCTTTTGGTGCAAATGATCGGCAGCGTGACTCTTTTATTCCGTGATGCCCGCTATTTTTGGTCCGGTTGGATCCTGCTTTTCTTCTTTGAATGCACGCAGCTTTACATCGGCGAACTTTTGGCCGCGTCGACCGGATTGGGCGCCCTGCTTTACATCCTTTTCGAAGATCTTGAACGCCGCAAACAAGAACGCGAGTACATTTATCAATCCTTTATCCGTCCGGAGCCTTCGTTCGTTTTAGGCGGAATTTTGTTGGCGCTGTTTTGGACGGCCCAACTCACTCCGTTTTTAAATTTGGAGCGCACCTCGACGGTCAAACGGATCCTGGATGTTTGGGCACTTCATCCCGAGGCGGCGCAGGAAGAATGTGATCAACGAACGTTCGCCATTTACAAAAAACGGGTCGAACAAATCGAAGTGGAACCGCAAATGGCGCGACAGCCGGCCATGTTATGCAACATCTACATGCGGTTTTTGGACTTAAAGGCGATGTGTTCGCAACTGGCGAGTGACCCGGATTTCATCACCTTAAGCAGTGCGATGGACATCCGGAGTTTTCGCGACAACTCCATTTTCAGGGCGTTTGAGGTGAGGGATTTTTGTTCACCGGCCCTGACATTTAAGAATTTGAATGAGGTCAAATGGACTATGACTCAAGACATGTAAAGTGGTACTGGCTTCTGCTCTTTATCGTGTATTGCGGCGCCGTGGTTTACCTGCTTTTCTCGGGTAACCCCTATCTTTACTCCGACCAGGAGCTGCGCGCGTCCATGAGCCGAAGCGATTCACTGGACTTGCTCACCATTCCGGCGCAGGGAATGAGCGGCGGTAAAATCACCGCGCAGACCCACTTTTATCGTTTTGATTTTCAAAGATCGGGTGTCGATCCTTTAGGAGCACCCAGATACAAAGATTATGTGGAATATCAGACCTTCCCCGTTCAACACGGACTCGAAGGCTTCGAAATCGAGAATATCGCGCAAGACTCCAGTGGATTTTATTTAACCGGCGCTTCGCCCTGGCTGGTCAGTGTCAGTCTGGAAGGTGAATTGCGCTGGAAATTCAAATTGGCGGACATGAAGCCCGGCACCAAACTGTGGCCGGCTCTCCTGGATGAAGATTCAGTTTACGCGATTCACCCGAGCGGTGAAATTCTCGGTATCAGAAAAAGCGATGGATCCCTGCGCTGGCTGACGAACGTGGATAAAGAAGCCATTGCCGAACCATTTATTTGGCAAGATCACGTGGTGATCCCGGTCAAAGGAAAGCGCACTTCGGAGTGGATGCTGATCCGGCGGACCGACGGCAAGCTGAATGAGAAAGTTCCGAAGATCGATGTGAAGCCAGGCTTCATGGTGTCCAAGGGGCCGGGCAAAAAAACTTTGATTCTGACCGCGGAAAATAAAGTTTACGCCCTGGATACCGAGCGCTGGAAAATCGAATGGTCACAAACCTTGACTGAGCCGATCAAAGGCCCCGCGACCGTGGTTGAGAATGACATTCTCGTGGCCACCCTTGGCGCGAAAGTTTTGAAACTGGATGTGAATCGTAAAGGAAAGGTGGAATGGGAAGTGGAGCTGGAAAAATCCCCGGCCGGCTCTCCCACCTACACCCCAATGGCCAACCGGGTGACGCTGCAAATGCTTGGTGGCGAAATCGCCGCGATTGATTTCAAAACCGGAAAATTGGCCTGGACATACAACTCCACGAATAAAAGCCCGTTGACGGATACATGGTCCGTTCGGCTGAGCGGCAAACATATCGAAGAATACAAAATGGACTGGTTGCATAAGGGATGGACCATTTGGAGCGCCTGCTCGAACCGTAATTTTTGTATGTTCACGCCCAACAAGGGACAGCTGATTCAATCCGTGGCCATTTCCGCCCAGCCATTGACGCTGCCCCTTCAATTCGACCGCCGCTGGATCTTTTTTGGCCGGACCCCCAAGGGGGAGTACCTGATCTCGCACATGCTGGAAAACGCGGAAATCAAAAAGCTTAAGACCCAAGCCAGTGCCGAGACGGTTCCTTCCGGTTCAAAGAATTGATTTTTGGGGCGTTGACTTGAATCGGAAGATGCCCCTATAACTATTTCTTCTTTAAGGCCGCGGGAGTAGCTCAGTTGATAGAGCGTCGCCTTGCCAAGGCGAAGGTCGCGGGTTTGAGCCCCGTCTCCCGCTCCAATGTTTGCTCACTCCTGTTCCATTTCTTTAATTACACAAGTTGCTTGATTCCGATCTTTCTGAATTCACTGGCATTCACTTGATCGCATTGGTTCGCGGCTCCACGCGATTGGTTTGGCCGATGCCGCGATGTACAAAGGGCACCCATTGTACATCGCGCAATTTCGTTTATGCCGGCTAGGCCGGCGACGACTGACCGAAAAGCCTTCGCAAGAATTCAAGATTACTCGGGCGCGCAAAACCCCACACGCGATCACCGGCCGCCAGCATGGTATCACCACGGGGAACCAAATAACGGCCGTCACGCTTGACGCTGGTGAGAAGGACACCTGAGGGAAGATGCAATTGAACGATCCTCTGGCGATCCGCCTGGGAGTTCTCGACCACTTCGAATTCCACCGAAATGAAACCTTCCGGTAAGAGGCCCGAAGGCAGTTGTTCCTCGGGCTCCTCGGTCATGGGAATCGAGACGCCGAGCTTCGCCGCCATCCATGGAATACTGATCCCTTGCGTGATCACGGAAAGAACGACGACAAAGAAAACCAGGTTGAAATAAAACTGCGCGCTCGGATACCCGACACTCAGGGGAAGAGTGGCCAGGATGATCGGTGCCGCACCTCTTAGCCCCACCCAGGAAACAAAAAAACGTTCATTCCAGGAAAACGGCGACCCCGCCATGCAGATGAAAACGGCGATCGGGCGCGCCAACAACATCAAAAACAATGAAAGAACGATGCCCTCCCGCCACAGCGCGATCACCTGGGACGGAGCCACCAAAAGGCCCAACGTGAGGAACACGAGAATCTGCGAAATCCATGCGACCCCGTCCTGAAAGCGAACGATACTCCCTTTATGCAAGAGATCCGAATTTCCAAGAATCATCCCCATCACGTAGGCGGCCAAAAATCCGCTGCCGTGAATGGCCGTGGTGAAGGCGAAGACCAGAAGGGACAATCCCAAAGTCAAAACGCTGTACAAGCCTTCGTATTCAATTCCGATGGTGTTAATGATCCAGCGGCTCAAGCGGCCGCCCAGCCACCCGCCCGCGAATCCAAGCCCCGCCTCTTGCACAAAGCTGAGAATAAAACCCGACGCGCGGGTTTGTTCGGCGACAGTGAAAACAATCACGCTCACGGTTAAAAATATCGACGTTGGATCATTGCTTCCGGCTTCGAACTCCAGAAGTTGCTTCAGCGAACTTCTAAGACCGATATTCCGGGCTCTCAATATTCCAAATACGGCCGCCACATCGGTTGACGACACGATCGCGCCCAGCAAAAAACCGTCGAGCCAGGAGATGTTCAATATGTAGTGGGCGAAGCCCGCGGTCAAAACCGCGGTGATGATCGTACCTAAAACCGACAGCGATATCCCCCACCCGAGAATGGGACGAACACTCTCCCACGATGTTCGTATCCCGCCGTCAAACAAGATCAGCGCCAGACAAACGCAACCGACCGCGAACGCGAGATGGTAGTTGTCAAACTCAATCCCGCCCGGCCCGTCCGTTCCCGCCAGCATTCCGATGCCAAGAAATAAAAGCAGTGAAGGCACGCCAAATTTCGAGGAAATCCGGCTGGCGAGGACCGAGAGGACTAAAAGAAGTGAACCCGCGAGAAGAACAATGGCCAGTGACTCAAATCCAAACTCAGGCACTTGCCACGAAACTATAGGAAAACGAAGGTGATTTCAAACGCGGTTGGAGCAGTACATTCCTTATAAAAAGGAAACGCCGACAGTAATCTAGTCCCGCCGATGCGGCGGAAAGAGCCAGTGGCGACTTCTAGCCTCCGCTATGTCGTGAGAACACCGGTGGTTTGAGGCAACGAAATCGATGCTTCCACCATAATGTCCAACGCCATGTCCACCGTGTCCGTCATCATGATTTCCGGCTTTGATGCCGCGATGCCCGAGCGCGTGATCAACTCTTTCGGTTGCGGACGAAGTCCGACCAGACAGATTTTACGTTCGCCATTGCAGAGTTTCTTGAGCGCGCTCTCAAAGGCCACGAGTCCCGTGACATCCATGGCCGGCACATCGCGCATTAAAAAGATCACACCACGGATATTGTCGGTGATGTCCGCCAAAGTTTCGGCCGCCTTCTCGGCCGCACCGAAAAACAATGGGCCTTCGATTTCATAAATGACCACATCCTGAGGAATCGATTTACTGGTCACCGATTTCAACGAACCGGTGGAAAGCTTGTGTCCCTCGGTGACCTCCGCCATTCTCCGCATAAAAAGTAAGGCCGCGAGAACCACACCCACCATCACACCGACCACCATGTCGAACAGAATCGTCAAAGTGAAACAGATCAGTAAAACGGTGACATCGCTTCGGGGCGCGACGCGAAGGATGTGCGTGAAATGGGTTAACTCCGACATATTGTACGCCACCAGGATCAAAAGCGCGGCCAAAGCCGCCATGGGAAGATAAGACACTAGAGGCGCGAACAGAAGAATAACGAATAAGGTGAACAGAGCGTGAATCACCGCTGAAAGGGGCGAGCGGGCGCCGAAGCGAATATTCGTCGCCGTTCGCGCGATCGCTCCGGTGGCCGGCACGCCGCCGAAGAACGGACAAAGGATATTGCCAATTCCCAGCGCGACCAGCTCCGCATCCGGATCGTGCTTGGTGTGCGCCATTCCGTCCGCCACCACCGCCGAGAGCAAGGATTCGATCGCGCCCAGCATGGCAATGGCGAACGCGCCGGGCACGATCGCCTGGAGAGCCTCGATGCTGAAGACAAAAACTTTTCCGTCGCCGCCGATGAAGTTCCATGGCCAATTGAATTGGGGCGGAATTCGCGGAATGCCGTGCCCCTTCACTCCCGCCACATCATAGGAAAAGCGGCTTCCCAAAGTGATCACATCCAAGTCGGGAAAAAACCGACGCACGATCACCACGGCCAGCGAAATGATCACCATGGCCACGATCGGCGCCGGAATTCTTTTGTTAAAACGCGGCCAAAAAATCAAAAGCGCCAAGGTGCACACGCCCACACCCAGCTCAGTGAGGGAAATCGTCCCTCGCGCCTGAAACAGCGCCACCACTTTACCCAGAAAACTTTCGGGCAGATGAGGAACGTCGAGTCCGAAAAAGTCTTTGAATTGCAGAGTTCCGATCACCACCGCGATGCCCGACGTGAAGCCCGTTGAAACCGGATAAGGGACGAACTGAATCAAGCGGCCCATTCGGGCGATTCCCATGAAGACCAGCATGATACCCGCCATCAAACCGGCCATCAAAAGACCGGCGAAGCCGAACTTCTGCACGATCGGCGCGAGCACGACCACGAATGCGGCGGTCGGCCCCGTCACCTGAAATCGGGAGCCGCCGAGCAAGGCCACGATCGCGCCACCGATGATCACCGTGTACAGTCCGTATTGAGGCGCGACACCGCTGGCAATGGCCAATGCCATTCCCAAAGGAACCGCCACCATTCCAACCACCACGCCGGACATCACGTCCGCGCGAAGATCATCGAACGAATATCCCCTTTTCAAACAGTCCCGCAGGGCGGCGGCCAAGCGAAGTTTAGGAAACAAAACCGTGGGCTGAATTTTATAACGGCGATGCATGACTTTCTCTGAGGATGGCTTTCCCTAAGATTAGTGCACTGCCCACTTTATTGCAATATGTTGCATTAAGGGATAGCCTGGTCCCAGGATGAAACGCCATAAAGACCTCATATCGGTCTTACGCGCGAATAATATGCGCATAACGCCAGCCCGCCGGGCGCTTATACAGTTTATTTTGAATAATAAGACCCGCCGCATTCCCCTTCGCGAAATTTACGACCATGTGGGATCAGTTCTGGACAGCGTTGACCGGTCCAGCATTTACCGAAATCTCCAGGTTTTAAAGAAAATGGACGTCCTTCAGGAGTTGAATCTTCCCAAAGTGGGAAAGTGCTTCCAGTTTGTTTTTGACCGGAAGGTTCACCATTACTTCATTTGCAAAGAGTGCGGACGATCCAGCCGGGGCAAACCGGAACTTTTCCAACGAATCGAACAAGCCTTAAGAGACGTCCATGGTTTTTCCAAAGCCAACCTTTCGGTTGTCTTCTATGGCCTGTGTTCCAACTGCACGAAAGATTGAGTACGACTCCCAAATTCACGAAGCCGAGCCCGTATCGAAAATGACATCAATAAACCTTGAGAGTCTAGGCCAACGACTAGAATAGGTTTGTTTAATAAACAATTTTTAGTGTTTTCGTGACGGCGGCCAGGATTGCGCTAGGATGAGTACAAGTCTTAATAGACTTGAACGAGTCCCAACCATGAATCGAAGCAATCCATCAATATCACCGGTGGCCACGCACCTACTGAGGAAGGCGAAGCTGTCGGCGCTCGGCGAAATGGCCGGGCAAATCGCCCATGAGATTAACACTCCACTGGGTGCGATCGTTTTGATCGCGCAAGGTTTGAAGCAAAAGGCCCAAAACGGCGTCTCTTCCGCGGAAATCGAAAATATGATGGACATGATCCTGCAGGTCACTAACAAGCTCACGAAAATCGTGGGCACCGTCCGCAAACTGGCCAGCCAGGGCCCTTCCGAATCCATTCGCGAAATCAAGGTGAACGAACTCATTAAAGACACCCTGCTCCTTTGCGAAGGAAAGTTCAGAAGATCCGGGGTGGATCTGAAAGTGGATTTTCGAATTCCTGAACAAAAACCGGTTCATTGCCGGGCGAACGAGTTGATTCAGGTTCTGATCAATCTGCTGAACAATGCCTTCGACGCCGTTCAGGGACTGTCCGATCGCTGGACTTTGATCGAAGTGACCGAATCCAATGAACGGTTGAAAATTGCCGTGAAGGACAGCGGCCCTCCGATTCCAGAGGAGATCCGAGCCCAAATGTTCATGCCGAATTTCACCACTAAATCCCTGGAAAGCGGCACGGGATTCGGACTTCCCATCTGCAAAAGTATCATCGAATCCCACGGCGGAAATTTGTATTTCGATCAAGAAGCGCCGTGCACGAGCTTTGTTTTTGAAATCCCCTTCGACCAATCGGATGTCCTTGCGGACGAAATTCTCGGACAAAACAATGGCAAGAATTTTAATTGCTGAAGACGACAATGTTTTTGCTTCCGCCTTGGCCGGACTGCTTGAATCCAACGGTCATCGCGCGGTGTCGACCCTGACCGGTGAGGAAGCCATTTCCATTCTCGAGAATGAAGATTTCGATTGCATCATTTCCGACTTTCAAATGCTCGAAATGGACGGCCTGCAACTGGTTGAGTGGGTCAAACAGCATCGCTCCACCACTCCATTGATTCTGATCACGGGACATATGGAGGCTCTGGCGACGGCGCGAGCGACCAATGCCGGGGCGGCGGATCTGTTATATAAACCATTCACCCGTGAAGAAATTCTGCGGGCGATTGATTTCTCCCTGAACCCCGCGCGTCCTCGGCAGGACCTACCGTTTTACCCCTCATTCGAAGGTTTCGCGGTCTTACCTGTGGCCGAAGTGGTTCGCGGTCTTTACTCCGAGTGCAATATCTACGCGGAATTCGACGGACGGCTTAGGAAAATTTCCAATCGCGGGGAAGTTTGCGAACTCGATCAAAGTCTTCGCGATAAGCCCTGCCTTTACACGGAAATCGAAAGCTTGAATCAGCTCATTCCCCTTCAGGTGATGAACCTCAAAGCCGCGTCGAAAACCCGGAAAATCGATCCGCGCGCGAAATCACAGCTTTTAAAAAACAGCATCGAACTTTTATCGCAAAAGATTAAATTTCAAGGGATCGATCAGGAAGCGGTCGACACGTCCATCGAGTTCATCAAATGTTTTCTTCACAACGTGAATTCGGCGGATTTTTGGGAACTTATTTCGGGCATGCAGGAAAACGGAAGTTATTCCTACTCCCACACTCTGGCGTCCACGGCCGTTTCCGTCATGCTTGCCCAACGGAATAAACTCTCGATCGCCGATTGCTACAACATCGCTGTCGCCGCGCTCTTTCAGGACGTGGGCAAACTTAAGCTTGATCCCAACCTTATCAACCGCCCGACCAGCAGTTTAACGCCCGAGGAGCGGAAAATCCTTCGCTCCCATGTGGAACTTGGATCACGAATTTTACGGGAAACCGGGCTCTTCCCTTCTGAGATCTGTGACGTCATACTTCAGCACCACGAGAACTGCAATGGCACCGGATATCCCAACAAGCTCCACCGCGACCAAATTCATATCATGGCCCGTATCATTCACATCGCGGATGAATTTTGTTTTGATTTGCTACGAACCAAGCCCTGTGCCGGCCTTGCGCCTCAAGAATCCGCCACCAGGCTTCGCGGGCGCGCCGAGTACGATCAGGACATCGTGGCGTCTTTGGAATCACTCTGTCGACAGATGAACTAGGGAGGACAACGTGCTCAACATTCTTCTCGTCGAAGATGACCCGCATTTTTTGGGCGCGGTCACGGATGTATTGACGGAACAAGGATGGAAAGTCACAGGCGCGCCGGACGGAAAAAAAGCGCGCGAGATCATCAATGTCTCATCGCCGTTCGATCTGATCATTTCCGACACCCAAATGCCCCATTTGACCGGAATCGAACTTTTGCAATGGGTGCAGTCGAACAAACCCACACCGTTCGTGCTCATGACCGGCTTCTCATTGGTCATGGAAACCAAAAAAGCCCATGACCTTGGCGCCAGTGACTTTTTGCTTAAACCGTTCGAGACCCACGACCTTCTCGACATGGTCAAACGTCTTTGCGGGCACAAACTCAACCACGAAAAGCCGGAGAAAAAGAAATCGGAAAATGAATATTGCAAAGTCTCCCTCGAAGAATTCGTTTCGGCCGGCAACTTGAACTTCGATGTCCATGTCAAACTGGGCTCCCGCTATGTAAAGATCGGTCGCAAAGGCGATCCCATTCCGGTGGATCGCATTCACACGTATAAATCCAAAGGGCTCAAACATCTTTATGTTCTCAAGGACGACTTCCGCACCCTTGTTTCGTTCAACCTTAATTTGGCCAAGACCGTGGCCCAAACGGATAAAATCCAAATGGAGAAGAAGGCCAATTTCATGCGCTACACGGGTGAGGTCATTCTGGAAAGAGCGTTCATCGCGGGAGTGGATGATGAAGCCTACAATGAAGCGCGCGATTTTCTCACCACCAGCATGAACGTCCTGACCGACGAACCGAATTCTCTCAATTTACTCGAAAGCCTGAATTCTCATTCGGATCACATTTATGCTCACAGTCTATGTGTCAGCATTTTCTCCGTTCTCATCGCCAAACAAATGGGATGGACCTCAACCGCCAACCTGTTCAAGCTGAGTGTCGCCGGCATTTTCCATGACATCGGCAAGAAGGAGCTCGATAGGGAACTTCTCGCCAAACCCCGGCCGCTCCTGACTCATACGGAGCGAAAGGCCATCGAAACCCATCCTTTACGCGGGCGGGATATCCTGCTTGAACTGAAGGCCATCCCCAGCGAGGCGGTGGCCGTGGCTTATGAGCATCACGAAGACCAAATCGGCACGGGCTTTCCCCGCGGGATCTCCAAACATGCCATTCACCCATTCGCGCAAATTGTCCGGGTGGCGAACCTCTTCGCGGAGTTCGCGTTGAAAAGCCCCACACATTCCGGAATGTCACCCGCGCAGGCCATTAAACATCTTGAAGTTCACTATCGTGACTCCATGGCACCGGAGCCGTTTCTCGCCTTGGCTAAGATATTTAAAGTTCCGGTCATGCCGCCTTAAAGGAACCAGAAACAAGCGGCGGCGATCAGCGTGGGCAGCATAGCACCTGCGAACAATTTGGGGGCGCTGATGCCATTTTCACCGAACGTGGAATTCAATATGCTGTAGCCGGCCGGGTTCGGCGCGTTCGCGATCACGGTCAAGCCACCGCCGGTGACCGCTCCCGCGACCAGAGCATACTTGGACATTTCCGAAATATCGGGAACCTGCGCGCCCAAATAAGTGAGCGCGGCATTATCCATGATGGCGGTAAGACCCGCGGCTCCGATGAACAATGTTCCTGCACTGAGTTGAGTGAGGACCGGCTCCAACCACCACCTCTGCGGTTGACCCAAGACAACCAAGCCACCGAGGAAGAACGCCACCAACAAAGCTTCGCGGAGTTTCAGTTCGTTCTGATATTCCTTCGTCACGGTGACGACACCCAGGAAAAAGAGGAATAAACCCAAGAAAACAGTGACTCGAGTGTGCATGAACACGATCGCCGCGAGCATCACAAGGTGAAGCGCACCCACCCAAAACGGCGCGGTGAAGGCCTT
Source organism: Bdellovibrionales bacterium (assembly GCA_041690295.1). GTDB lineage: Bacteria > Bdellovibrionota > Bdellovibrionia > Bdellovibrionales > UBA1609 > JALHOQ01. Next base: position 87,066 of record JAWLHR010000010.1, on the reverse strand, counting down.
GCCCCGCTTCGCCTGGGGAATTTTCTTTAAGTCCTTCATTCCCAGGACCACCCCGATGGCGGTCGTAACCACACAGGCCAAGGCGCTCTTCCAACCAAAGTGGGTCAACATATGCATCAGGTCCCAATTCCAAATACTTGAAACCATGAGGACCGGCGGCGCCGCGAACGGCGTCAATGTGCCGCCGATGGAAACGTTCACGAACAAAAGCCCCAGCGTGCAATACTTGAAGAAAGAGCTCACTTTTTTCTGCATGAAGCGCTCAAGCAGGATCAACGCGGTCACTGTCATCGCCGCGGGCTCCGTAATAAAACTTCCAAGAAGCGGCCCAACCGTGAGCGTGACAAAATAAAAACTAAAATTGGCCGGCAGCGGGAGCACACGCGCGATGCTACCAATGAAGAACGTCGCCCATTCCAGAACCGGCCGGGTGGCGGATACGGTCATCACCACGAAAACAAAAAACGGTTCGGTGAAATTCAAGCTCTCGAGGTATTGGACGCTCGGCTCAAGCCCACTCATCAAAGCCAGAATAAACAAGTAGATACCGGCCCAGAGTCCAAACACCACTTCAACTTCGCCCATGAGATGTAGAAAATTCTCTTTAACCGAGCCCGAGCGGCAGCGGTTCGCCCAGCGATTGAAGAGGCTCACCGAAAAGGTGTGCAGAATTGCCAAAGTAAAACAAATGGTTGCGGCAAGTTGATCGCCTGTTGGATTAAACATGCCTTATCCTAACCCGTGCGGATGGCACTTCAAGTAATTGACACTTTGCGTTTTCGGACGATATTTGTTCGTGGTCCCACTATATAACTGAGTGTCCAAAATCAAACGAAGGGGAGAATGATGGTTCAATCGTCCATTTCAAACCGTTTTGTGCAGCAGTTTGTGCAGGAAATTGCTGACCTTTGCCAGCCGGCACGGATCCACTACTGCACCGGTGAGGAAGCGGAAGATCGCGAATTGATTGCACAAATGGTGGCCAGTGGAACTTTGAAGCCACTCAATCCAACTTTACGTCCCAACAGTTACTTGGCGCTTTCCGATCCCAAAGATGTGGCCCGAGTTGAAAATCGCACTTTTGTTTGTGCCGCGACTCCGGAAGAAGCCGGCCCGAACAACAATTGGGTCGATCCCACGGAAATGCGGACCAAACTGGGCTCGCTCTTCAAAGGTTGCATGCGCGGACGCACGATGTACGTGATCCCGTTTTGCATGGGTCCTTTGGCGGCCGAAGCCTCTCAGATCGGCATTGAAATCACCGACTCTCCTTATGTCGTCATCAATATGAAGCGCATGACCCGAATGGGGACCAAGGTTCTCGATCGCCTGGGCGATTCTTCTGAATTCGTCCGTTGCGTGCACTCGGTGGGCGCGCCGCTGGCCGATGGCGCTAAAGACGTCCCCTGGCCGTGCAATGAAGAAAAATACATCGTTCATTATCCCGAAACCCGTGAAATCTGGTCCTTTGGCAGCGGCTACGGCGGCAACGCCTTGCTGGGTAAGAAGTGTTTGGCTCTGAGAATCGCTTCAACCATGGGTCGCAAGGACGGCTGGCTCGCCGAACACATGCTGATCCTCGGCGTGGAAAACCCGAAAGGCCAAAAAATCTATGTCACCGCCGCTTTCCCCAGCGCCTGCGGAAAAACCAACTTCGCCATGATGCAACCGCCGGAAGTTTTTAACGGATGGAAGGTGACCACCGTGGGTGATGACATTGCCTGGATTCGTCCCGGAAAAGATGGCCGGCTCTATGCCATCAACCCTGAATCCGGATTTTTCGGCGTGGCGCCAGGCACATCGGCGCGCACCAATCCACGTTGCATGGAAACCATCCGTGAGAATGTGATCTTCACCAACGTGGCGATGACGGAGGACGGCGATGTTTGGTGGGAAGGCATGACTCCCGAACCGCCCGCTCGCTTGATCGACTGGCAAGGCCAGGAGTGGACTCCGGGCTGCGGTCGCCCCGCGGCTCACCCGAACGCCCGCTTCACGGTTTCCATTCAACAGTGCCCCAGCGTGGATCCGGATTGGGAAAAACCGGAAGGTGTTCCGATTTCCGCCATGATTTTCGGCGGCCGCCGCCCGCAACTCATTCCGCTGGTCACTGAACTTGAAGATTGGACCGCGGGCGTTTATTTCGGCGCGACTCTGGGTTCGGAAACCACCGCCGCCGCTACCGGCCAGTGCGGTTTGGTCCGTCGGGATCCGATGGCCATGCTCCCCTTCTGCGGCTACAACATGGGTGACTACTTCAATCATTGGCTCCGCTTCGCGGAAAAAGAAGGGCTGAAACTGCCGCTTCTCTTCGGCGTCAATTGGTTCCGTAAAAATGAAGCCGGCAAATTCATTTGGCCTGGCTACTCGGACAACATGAGAGTTTTGCAGTGGATCTTCGAACGCGTGCACGGCCGCGCCAAGGGACGTAAAACCGCGCTTGGAACCGCGCCGGCCTTCGAAGATATGAACTGGACCGGCCTCGAAAATTTCCCGGCCGCTGATTTCAACGAACTGAACCATCTCGATGCGGTGGCCTGGCGCCAGGAGCTGGATTGCCATCGGGAGTTCTTGGCTCGCTTCCAAGACCGGCTCCCCCGCGAGTTGATGGACTATAACGAAAAATTAAAAGTCGCCTTTCACCAGGCTTAATTTTTTCGAGCGGGCGACGATCAAGTCGCCCGCGGTCTGGAACGCCGATGACTTCCATCCCTGATCTTAAGACTCTCAAACTCACCGCTCTCATCAACGCCTACTCGATGGTTCAAATTCCGCTTCTGGGATTGATCACGCCGCGAGTGATGGAGTTGTCCGAAAGTCGCAGTGTCATTCGTGTTCGTCTGGATCGGCGCACGCGCAATCACCTGGGTGTGATGTATTTCGGAGCGCTCGCCATGGGCGCGGAATTGTCGATCGCCCTGAAGGCCATCGAAGCCATTCAGGAGTCGGGAAAGAAAATCGATTTTATCTTCAAAGATTTTTCGGCCCAGTTTCTCCGCCGCGCCGACGGTCACACGCATTTTATTTGTGAGCAAGCGGCTGAGGTGAACGAGCTGATTCAGCAATCCCTTGAAAGCAGCGAGCGATTGGAGAAAACCTTTTCCGGATACGCCATTGTGCCGAAGGCCGGCGAAGAGCCGGTGATGAAATACACACTCACTCTTTCGGTACGTAACAGAACTGCCCCACTAGCCTGCAGGTAAAGGCCCCGCCCGATTCATATTGTTGTGATAAACCGCATAGATGGCGAGATGAAGGCGCAATCTATGCGGGATTTTCGTTGTGCACCAAGTCTTTCGCACTAGCCTATTGATATTGGCTCGGCATCGCACACGTGTGATTCAAGCTAAAAAGTGGATCAAATCGGATCTTCTTCAATTCTCCCTGTCCGACAATCGAACCCCTTTGCCCCTTAAACCGCTCATGCGAATTTAAAGGAAAGTGACGCCTTAAGATTTCCGGATACATTGGATTTTGATCGGATTTGAATTGTACATCAGGTGCGGTGAGTGGGCTTAATCTTCGCACTCTTTTTCCGTCGGAGGTTCGGCGGAAAAATCCGGCCTTTAAAATTCGCATCCGGCGATCGGACAATTCTTGTGATGAATGACAATAGGGGCAGCTTGGTCGCATGCCCGGTGGTTAAGGGCAAAATTCTCGCCACGATTTACTGCAGGCTAGTGGGGCAGTTCTTCGTGTTTTCGATCGCCGGGAGCCGCGCAATCGCCTCGTAATATTCACGGATGATTTTTTCGTAAATCTCACGCACCGACAAAATCTCATCCACCATCCCGACGGATTGGCCGGCGCTCCAAACCGACTTCCATCTTGATTTACGCGCATAACGCCGTTTGGTTTTGGCGCTCTCCTCGAGCGTGCGCATGCCCAGCCAGTGAATCATCGGAGTGACGATCTTTTTAGACCGCGGATGTTCTTTCAGGGCTTTTACGATCCACGGTAAGTCCAATCCCATCTTTTCCACGTAAGGTGTTTTGATCACCGCCGCGGGTGTTCCTGAAATCCGGGTGGTCATGACAATATCCTCGGGAGACGCGTCCATGACCGCGCGCTTATAAGCCTTATCCACTCGCGCTTCATGGCTGGCGATGAAACGGGTGCCGACGGAAACACCCGCCGCGCCGAGCGCCAGGCAAGCGGCGAGTCCCGAACCATGGGCGATTCCGCCCGCCGCGATCACCGGAATGTTCAGCCGTGACTTCAGCCAGGGGATTAAAACCAAAAGTGAAATCGGTCCCGCGTGTCCGCCAGCACCCTGGCCCACCGCGATCACGCCATCGGCTCCCAAGTCCTGAACTTTGAGCGCGTGCTCAAGATTGGTGACATCACAAAACACCTTGGCGCCGTTGCGGTGAGCCTCTTTGATCACTTCTTCGGGATTCCCCAGCGAAGTGATGAACAACTCCACACCCGCGTCCAGCGCCCACTTGAGATCATCGCTTTGGCGTAAATTGCTTTTATTTACGATGATGTTCACGCCGATCGGCTTTTTGGTGCGGTTTTTAATCGTGGCGAGCGCCTCACGATAACGATCGATGGGACGAAAGTTCAAGGCGGGAAAAGCGCCGATCCCGCCCGCCTCGGCCGCTTCCACGACAATATCCTCGTTGCTGACCAAAAACATCGGCGCGGCCAAAACCGGATAGGAAATGCCGAACATTTCCGTGAAGGCGGTGGTAATCGGTTGCATGCGGGCATCTTAGCATAGAATGACGCCCACAACTCCGCGTTAAGAACTATTTTTTAACTTTGTTGAGTATCGCGCTTTCGGTTCCCGCGGAGTTCTTTAGATCGGCGGCGGATATCGTTTGAACACTGATCCAGCCATGAACGCCGGTCGTGTGGGACTTACCTTGCTCCCAAACCAGAGCTTTACCGCCCTGATTCACTTTGACCGTGGGTGAACCTTTGTTGGCCTTGCGCGCGCCCGGCTCAAGGGTCAACTGACCACCCTTGCTGCAAGCCGCGGAAAAACCGAATATCGCCAGCCATAAAATGGAATGGACGATTCCTCGTCGCATACGTTCCTCCACCTATACCTATCGGTGTTCACGGTCCTTCAGTTTAGGATTTGACTCAGACTGGGACGCATCATTGACAGGCGAGCCGCGGCGAAAGGAAACTGTCCCATCATGAGACAATCGGTCGGCTTCATTTCCTACTACCTTGGCTGGTGGGCTTGCGCCATGGGCGCGATTTATGGTTACGCGTGGCTGGGGCCGGTTCTGCTCCCCTTTTGGGTCGGAATTCACTTGGTGTTTGTCGCCCGGTTTCCCACGGCGGAATTGATCTTCCTTGCCGGCCTAGCGGTCATGGGTTGGGTGGTGGATTCGGCCTTGATCCAGTTCGGTCTTTTCACCCTTCCAAACAATGGGTCCTTCGCGCCCCTTTGGCTGGTGTCGATGTGGGTGTTGTTGGGGCTGACCTCTGAAAGCCTGCTGCGCTGGCGTAAGAATCTGCTTTTGTTCATGGCCATCGGCGCCGTCAGCGGTCCGCTGGCCTATGTGTGGTGTGAGGCCGTGGAAATTTTGAATTACGCTCGCCCGCTGCCCTTGAGCTTGGCCTTACATGGCGTGATCTGGGCTCTCCTCACCCCGACTCTCTTTTACTGGCGCGATTTCGTATACGGACGCGCGCCGGAATTGTTCCTTATTCAGAAATAATCCGGCGCAATGATTTTCTTTAGAAGTAAAAAGCTAACTTGGCCGTGTAGCGGCTGGTATCAAACAGGTTGGCGTACTCCAAACCCATTTTGAAAACCAAAAGCTTGAGTTCGGCGCCCAGCATCCATCCCGTTGAGGACCGCGAAGCCGAAGCCGACATTCCGCCCGACGCGAAAACGTTGGTCGATCCGGTCACGTCCAACTCCCCTTTGGTGTTTAAGAATGAAAGCCCGAAGTAAGGTTCAACTAAAACGAAGTTCTTGCTCACGAGCAGCGTGAAAGCCGTGATGGTGTTTTCATAATCGAAATTTGTCGGAATACCGCCAATGGTGTTCGCGAACTCCAAAGAGCTTTTCGTGAGGTGAAATTTTCCCGCAACACTCACGGGCCAGTCCAAAAGGATGTCCGTGGGCGTCCATTTCAATCCCAGGGAGTAACTGCTGAATTTGAAGTCATCTTTACCGACCTTAGGAATGTATCCCACCTCAACGGTGAATCCGGCCGGCACCGTAACCATACCGATCAGTTCGCCGTGGGGAATTTGCTTGGCGTCCGCGCCGGGATCAGCCTCATGGGCCAAACTTTCAATCTTGGGCGTCTTGGTCATCCCGCCGACCAAGCCCACTTCGAAGCCAAAAATGGTGCCAAGGCTGCTCGCTCCGGAAACAGATGTGTGATTGAAGTTGGCCGAAAGCTCGCGAACGAGATTCCGCATGTCATTCTCATCCAAATTTTCCAGGGCAATGCTCTGCGCGTGTGCGTTCAAACAGAATACAAAGTTGAACAGCATCAAAAAGCCCATCCTCATCATATAGAACCCTCCTGAAGAAAATTATCTTATCGAACCCATAATTGGATTGCAGAGTCTAACGCGATCCGTCCTGTAAATTCTTTCGAAACACAGAAATCACGCAAAAAATTTTACAAGCAAGCGGCCATTCTATTACCTTGCCTGGCTGGGGAGGGGGAAAGGGATGAAATCACTTTCAATTGTTCGCATTGGAATGACGGCGTTTCTGCTGCATTCCGTGCTCGCGTGCACTGGTCCACAATCACCAAGCACACCATCGGAACATTCGGCGGATCTCATTAGTGACCGTCCGATCGGCATTGTGCCGGAAATGTTCGTGGTCACTTTAAATTCGCCGGCGCTTTTAAAAACGGCGAAACGCACCGCCGATGGCGGCTGGGAAATTCCGCCCGAAGCCAAAGCCGCGGTTCAAGAAGAACAGGCCCAGTTCGAACAAAAACTCAAGTCGTTGGCCCCACAGGCCCAGATCGTTTACCGCTACCAGCTCGTGTTGAACGGATTCGCGCTTTACGCGCCTTCGGATTCCGCCAAGCGGCTTTCTAAAATCACGGGTGTTCGTTCGGTGGAACCCAGCCGGCGGATGGAGCGCCCGTTGTTCAACGATCTGAAACCCGCGCCCAAACTTTCAAGTCTCACCAATTCGGTGAATTTTATCGGCGCGGACAAAGTTCATAAACTAGGCTTTACCGGTCGCGGTATAAGTGTCGGCGTTCTCGACACCGGCATTGACTACACTCATGCCATGCTCGGTGGGTCCGGCAATCCCGAAGATTTCAAATCCATTCATCCGGAAGCGATGACGGAACATTTTCCCAACGCGAAAGTGGTCGGCGGCATCGATCTAGTCGGAACTGAATTCAACGCCGGCTCGCCATTCGCCGAGAGGCATTTGCCCAAGCCTGATGCCAATCCCATTGATGAAGCCGGTCACGGAACCCACGTGGCGGGAACCATCGCCGGCATCGGCGACGGACGCCAAACTTATTCCGGTGTGGCGCCCGATGCGGTCGTGCACGCCATCAAGGTTTTTGGCCGTGAAGGCAGCACGATGGACGCCGTCGTGATCGCGGGATTCGAATATGCCGCCGATCCGAGTGGCGATCTGGATATTTCCGACCGGCTCGATGTGGTGAATCTCTCGCTCGGCGGAGGTTTTGGCCAACCGCAAATTTTGTATAGCGAAGCGGTTAAGAATCTGACCCGTACCGGAACCGTGGTGGTGGCGTCAGCCGGAAATTCCGGACCGGTGGATTTCATTGTGGGAGCGCCTTCAACCACCGATGAAGCCATCTCGGTGGCGGCCAGTGTGGACGGTTCCGCCCATAACTGGCAGTTTCCCGCGGTTCTTTTTACCGGCGCCGACGGCGAACAATTCATGGCCAAGGCGGTGGAAGGTTCGATTTCCAAACCCATTAGCGAGGTCGACGCCACTGAAGGAGCTCTGGTGTATGTGGGACTGGCGGATCAGGATTTCAGCGAAGAACTCAAAGCCAAGTTGAAAAACAAAGTGGCCCTCATCATGCGGGGAAAAGTGACCTTTGTTGAAAAACTGGCACGGGCGCAAGGCGCCGGTGCGATCGGCGTGGTGATGATCAACAACGAACCGGGCGATCGCGCGTTCCAAATGGGTGGGGAATTCAAATTCGATATTCCCGCCGTGATGATCGGTAACGACCTCGGCGCAAAACTGATTGAAGATTTGAAAAACGGCGAAGTCCGTATTGAATTCAAAACCTCTCACCAGATTTTCGAACCCGAGCTGATTGACACGATCACGGACTTTTCGTCCAAAGGACCGCGCTCGGAAGACAATCTTTTGAAACCCGAAATCGCGGCGCCGGGACAGTCCATTATTTCAGCGGCGATCGGTGAAGGCACCGCGGGCGTGCAATCGAGTGGGACCAGCATGGCCGCGCCTCACATGGCCGGCGTGATGGCCTTGCTCCGTCAAGCGCACCCCCAGCTTTCGGTGGCGGATCTCAAAAGCCTGGTCATGGGATCGTCAAAGGTGCTCATGAAGGATTCGACCCCCATTCCCATGACTTTGCAGGGCGCCGGTCGCGTGCGCGCCGATGTGGCGTTGAAAACGCCGGTAGTGATCTCGCCGAGCGCGCTCAGTCTCGGCCGCGTTCAGGTCGGCACCTCGCGCAAACTGAATCGCTCGGTCACCCTCAAGAACCTCACGAACAGTATTCTCGCGCTTTCGACCAACACGGTTTCGAGCGGCGGTTTGAAAATCACGCTTCCCGGCGAAGTGGTGATTCCTCCCCGAGCTGAAATCGTTTTGAACGTGGAAGCGGAAGTGAACGCCTTATCGCAAGGCAGTTATGCCGCGGAGTTCGAAGCGCGCGTACTCTTCAGCACGAAGGATGGAGTGGTGGCCCAGCTTCCGGCTTTGGCCATCGCCACGCAGGCAGCGCAAATCCGAAGTCAGGGACTCGCGGGTGATGCGGTCCTTTTAACCAATTCCAGTCCAGCCGCCGGCTTCGCGGTGCCATTCAACCTATTGGCCGAAGATCCGCCGAAACCCCTGCCCGCGCCGAATGAAGCGTGGAAGAGCCGTAGCTGCGATCTGCGCTCCGCCGGTTACCGGATCATCAAACAAACCACGGATGATGGTGAAAAAGAATTTCTCCAGATCGCGTTCAAACTGCACCAACCGGTGACGACCTGGATCTTCTGTGAAGTCACCGCTTTGATTGATGCGGATGAAGACGGTCAAGCGGATCAGGAGTTCGCCGGAATTTTGGGATCCAACCTGGCCGGCTTTAATCAAGGCGTGTTCGCTTCGGTTTTGGTTGATGCTCCGAAAATGCGTGAACTTCGTCTGGCTTACGAGCAGGAGCTAGCACAGGGCAATGAAACGCAACTGAATTATCAACCGGCGCTGTTGGCGGTTTCGGATATGGCACCATTCCCGCACTCAACGCTGGCGGTGATTCAAACGCCTCTTGAACAAGTCGCCAAAACCGCTGACGGATCGATCCGGCTCAAACTCGTGGCTCTGGGCTCCGGTGGCGAGATGATCGAAGCCGATGATTACCTGGGCAATGAAGATTGGCTGAAAATTCCCGGCCAAGCGAGCGGCCAGGCCTACGCCGAACTTCCCGAGGTTGTTCAGGTGAATGGCTTTTCACAATCGGGCTTCAACTTCAAACGCGGGAGCGGCCAAGAGAAGTTGGTCATTTATTATCCCACCAACGACTTTATGAGCGGGCTCGATACGCAACAGATTTTCTAATCAATGGTTCTTTAACCGGGGCGCTTTCCGGCGCCCCGGCTTTTTCCACGATCTTCGCCGACGGATCAAAGGCCGAGCGCACGCCCTCACCGAAAAAGTTCAGACTCAACAAGGTTAAAAAAAGAAGAAACGCGGGAAAGAACGCGAGCCACCACGCCCAGGTGAAGTATGTTTGCGTTTGTTGTATCAGCTCGCCCCAGCTTGGCGTGGGCGCGGGCAGACCCAAGCCCATGAAATCCAACCCGGCCAGAGCCATGATATTGGCCACGACCATGAACGGCGCGAAGGTCACCAGGGGAACGATGCTGTTGGGAAGGATGTGATGACGAAAAACATGCCAGCTGGATGCCCCCAACGCGCGCGCCGCCGCCACATAATCCTGGCCGCTCGTGCGAAGCACCTCGGCGCGCACGAAATAACTGAGACCGATCCACCCAAAGGCGCAACTCACACTCACCAGAATTTTCATCGAGGGTTCAAAAATGGAAACAATAAAAATCAAAAGGAGGAGTTGCGGAATGGTGGCCAGGATCTCAACCAATCGCTGACCCAAAAGATCAATCCAATGCCCAAAGAACCCGCAGATGCCGCCATAGGCCAGCGCCAAACCCGAACACACCAGCCAAACGCAAATCGCATAGATCAAACTGTACCGATAACCGTAGAGCAGACGAGCGAAAACATCACGGCCGCGGTCATCGGTTCCCAGCCAATTGCGTCCATCGGGAGGAGATGGAAATTCACCCGCCGATTTATTGATGTGATAGGGATCCCAACGATTCACCGGCCAAAGCGCCCAATCTCCTCTCCCCAATTCCAGCGTTTTATAATCCACCACCATGGTGCCGTTGAGACGGAAGGTTTGGGGCTCATAGTGACGAAAAACCGGAAAGTACAAGCGGCCCGCATAGGACAGCACGAGCGGTTTATCGTTGGACCAAATTTCCGCCGTGAAACTGAAAAAAGTGAAGGTTGCCAAGAACACCGCCGATATCAACGCCCGCCTATGGGAACAAAATAGGATCCATCTCCGCTTCCACATCATTCGAACCTTATTCGCGGATCGACCGCGGCGTAGATCATATCGCTCAAAAGATTACCGACCAGCAAAAGCAGACTGGAAAGAACGAGCAGGGCCATGAGGACGTTGTAATCCCGACTGAGCACCGATTGAAAACTGAGCAAGCCGAGCCCATTGATCTGAAAAACGCTTTCCACCAGCACCGATCCGCTCAAGTAACCGGCCAAGGCGCCACCGAGCCCGGTCACTAAAGGAATCATTGAATTGCGCAGAATGTGTTTGGCGTAGACCAGCCTTTCTTTTAAGCCCTTGGCCCGGGCGGTGCGCGCGTAATCTTTGCGCGACTCCTCAAGAATCGAATTTCGCCCCAAGAAGGCCAACACCGCGAAACCGCCGGCCACATAGCAAATGAGCGGCAGGACCGCATGATGCAAACGATCCCAAATTTTCGCGGCGGCGGAGAGACCTTCGTAATTATCCGACTGAACATAGCCGACGGGAAACAGATTCAAAAACGTATCTCCGGCGAAAAAAACCAAAAGCAAAACACCCAGCATGAACGCCGGAATCGCGGCCAAGCACACCAGAATGAATCCAAGTCCCACATCGAGGGTGCGGTTTTCGAACACCGCCATCACCAGTCCCAAACCGATCGCCAAGAGATACGTGATTAAAAATGACGCCGTTCCGAAGGCGACGGAGACTGGCGCGCGCTCCAAAATCACATCAATGGCGGGCCGCTGATAGACGAAACTGGATCCGAAATCAAAGTGGACGAGGTGATTCAACCAATCCAAATAGCGCCGAGCCACGGGCTTATCGAACCCGTATTGTTTTTCAAGGGCCCGGATCACTTCCGGTGAAACCCGCTCCGGACGTTGCTTTCCGCTGTTTCCGAAACGGATTTCCTGAAGCTTTTGCTCAACCGGTCCACCGGGAGCCAATTGAATCAGAAAAAAACTGACGGCGGTGATTCCAAACAGCGTGGGAATAATCATTATGAATCGTTTAATGATGTATTTGACCAACGCTTTCTCCTTTCGGTTTCACCCACCAGTATTTGGTGCCGACGTCATACCGGTAAGTCTCGGTGGGACGGCCGACGCGATCCGAATAGGCGTAAAACGAATAATTCTCATTGAATAAAAACAGCGCCGGCGCGTCGTTGGCGATCATCCGGTAAATCGCGCGCATCAGCGGGATGCGCTTTGACCGATCCGATGTGTGGCGCGCCAACTCGATCAGACGGTCTACTCGCGGGTTTTTGTATCCGGAAAAATTATTGCCACCCGGCCCGATGCTGGAGGAGTGCCACATCGATTTGGGATCAAAGTCCACCAGTCCGCCGCCCCAATCAAAGTGAACCGCATCGAAGTCACGATGATCGAGCACGGACGCGAGTTGTGAACCATCGATAACTTTCAGACGGACGGCGACGCCGGCTTTCAGCGCGTCCTGCTGAAAAACCGTGAGATACCGCTCAGCCGCTTTGGATGGCATGAGTATGGTGAACTCCAACCGCGCGCCATCTTTCTCAAGAACGCCGTCACCGTCTTTGTCGTCCCATCCCGCCGTCTTCAACAGGGCCAACGCTTTCGCCGGATCAAAAGGAACTTCGTTTACGGATGGGTCCGCGAAAACACTTTGCCGGTACCACGGACCCGTGGCCGGAACGGTCAAACCGAAGTTGAATTTTTTTACGATAAGATCTCGGTCCATCAAAAGCGCGAGAGCCCTTCGCACTCTCACGTCTTTGAACAACGGGCGATCCAGATTCCAAGCGATGAACTGGTATGACTTCGGATAAAGATTGGAAACTTTGGCCTTAAAAACTTTGACTCCCCATGCGGGGGAGTTGGTGGATTTGACATATTCATCCGCGGACAGATTCATGAAATCGATTTCCCCGCGTTTTAACATTTCCTGGGCGACATTGGGATTGCCGATGAAGCGAAAAATAATCGTGTCCGGATTATAAGCTCCCTTGTATGCCGGTGATTTCAACCCCCACCATTCCGGATTACGTGAAAGCACGATGCGCACACCTTTTTTCCACTCTTTGAAAACATAAGGACCGCTGCCAACGATTCGGTCATGGAGTTTGGGTCCGATCCGGGGATCTTCGTAAATATGTTTGGGAACGATCGGCAGTCCCGCCGAGGAAATGAAATTCGCGTAAGCCGTATCACGAACATGAAATCGCACGGTGCGCGCGTCGACGATTTCAATGGAGGAAATGCTCTCATAATACGGCCGCATGTGCGCCGTGGGAAACGCGGGATTGAATAACACGTCAAAGCTGAACTTTACGTCTTCGGCCGTGACCGGCCGGCCGTCACTCCACTTGGCCCCCTGACGAATGTGAAACTCATAAGCACGGCCGCCCGGAAGCCGCCGCCACCGATCGGCCAAAGCCGGAATCCATTCGTATGTGTCGGAATCGGTGATCAACAGCGGTTCGATCACATGGAATTGAATATCAGCGGACGAGTGTCCGTCGGCGACGATCGGATTCAACGACGGCGGCTCGGCGGCGCGATGATAAGTGAATACACCGCCTTTGGGAGCATGGGGACAGCCAAGTGGACCCGCGAGTCCAGGAGTCACGAGGGCGTACAACACGACGGCAAGTTCCATCATAATTACGGATCAAAAACTGCAGCCGGGGTGCCAAAACCTGGTTTCGCTGACGATGGATTGAAGCGAACGCGGTCCAGATTTGCCTCGGACGAAGGATTCGGATTCCCACACGTATCAAAATATTCCTGCGGTTTTTTTTCGCGGACTAGGCCAAAGGCGTGACATCAGGCCTAGGCTCCAAGTCGCTTTACAACCCACATCGCGGCTCCTTAGCCTGAATTTTATGAGAAACATCAAAAGACTTTTCCTGCTCGCTCTGACTTTGTTCGCAACCTGTCTCTCGGCCGCTGAATCCTACACGAGCCAAGATCACGATCATCGAATTTTGATTTATCAAAGCGGCGGTCATTGGATTCTGGAAGAGATCGCACGGGGAAAAGATTCCTGGCCCGAACTGGTCCGCCGCGAAATTTTCTCCACCGAAAGCGCGGCCCGGAAGGCCATCGTCGAATGGTCAAATGGTCGCCCTTTGATCCGCTCCCACGCGCTTCCCAAAACGGATCGGGAACTTCGCTCGGACAATCCGGAAGATGTGATTTGGCAAGCGAAAGAAAAATGGACGTGGGATTGGGAGATCCGCTTTGCTCAGTGGATCGAGCGTGAAGTGGACACGGATTTCATGGTCCGTTACGGCGTCGCCACGGATTGCGCGGATGTGGCCTATGCCCTGCGCTGGATTTTCGCCCGCATGCATGGTCTTGAAATGGCTAGCCGTCTCAGTTCAGGACCACTTTTCACCCACCGCTCGTTACGTGAAGAGTGGAAGTCCCTTCCCACCGCCGACGAATGGCATGAAGACCAGAGGTTCCGCGCGGCGCTGGATTACTTGCTCGATATGACCTACACGCACACCCTTTGGGAAGACAGTTATCCCGTGGAGATCACGCCTGAGGCGGTTTTAGCCGGAGGCTATCACCTTTATTTGTATGGGACCTCTGGTCACACACAAATCCTCTGGCGGATTGGACGCGATCCGGACACCTTCCCGATTGTCACCATCAATTCCACCGTGCCACAGGAAGTTCGCCCTCTCTTCACCATGATTTTCACCGTGTATAACACCGATCCTGAACGTTCCGCCTTGCTGCGTTTTCGCTGGCCCGATTTCAGGGGCCAACAGGTTCGATTGATTGAGCAGGAACACATGCCTCATTATTCACAGGAGCAGTTTCACGGCGAGTTCAGTTCTGATTTCTGGCGCGCCGTCTACGCCCGGATCAATCCCGATTTTGATTTGAATTTGGGGGCCCAAGGAATTCTGAAGCAACTAAAAGACCTTTATGAAAAACGTGTGGTGATCGTTGAAGAAGGATACGCGGTCTGTAGCCGAAATCCATGCCGAGTAGGAACTCCGGAATGGGAAAAATGGAGTACGCCCATTCGGGACGGCCGGATCCTTAACAATGTTTATGCTTACCAGCAAATTTCACCCGCCATCACGGACTGGAGCAAAATCCTACCGCTTCTGCGGTCTATCATTTTGAATCTCCAAGGATCTGATTTTTCCTTAGAGGATTTGATGTGGCACTGGATGAATTGGATGTATTCCTCGGATCCTAATGATCCACCCGCTGTCCGTTGGGGACTTTATCAGTATCAGCGCGCCACGAGATAAGGGCGCCAGGCGCTGGGCAGTCGATTATCCTCGAGTTCGAGATCCCGATTCGGCAGCCAGCGCGGTTTTTCGGGCTTGTTCAGCAGCCGCAGATTCGCCTTCTCGGGTGTCTTATCACCCTTTTTGTTGTTGCAGCTGGAGCAAGCGGTAACCACATTGGTCCATTCATGTTTGCCGCCTTTACTGAGCGGAATCACATGATCGATGGTCAATCGCCGTTCAGGAAACTTGTTATAGCAATATTGGCAGGTGTAACCGTCGCGCAAAAAAACATTCTGCCGCGACAAACGAACCGTCAGCGAAAGGTACGGGCGAATGTATTGCTTAAGTCTGACGACCGCGGGCAATTGAAATGTTCGGGATGGTGATGAAACGCAAACAGCATGGAATTCCAGAACTTCAACTTTGTCCTGGATCCAAAGGACGATGGCCTTCTTCCAGTTCACAACCTTGATTGGCTCATACCCCGAATTCAGGATCAGGGCGCCGGAAAGACTCCTGTTGTAGACAGCCCTCCTTGCTAAGGCTGCCGATACCGCATTCGCGGGTTTCGCGCAGCAACGGTCCTTATATTTATTTTCGGGCAATTCCCCAATCAAATCAAGTCTCGGTCCAGGATGTTCTATTATGAGACGGGGTGTAGAGGCCAAAAAAAAGCCCGCTACATAAGAGCGGGCTGGTGAGGTTGATGGTTATACGATTCGTTATAGTGACATTAACTTCATCTTAAGTTCCAGGATCAGAGCTTTCACGTCGCTCATCACGAGGAAGTCAAGAGCCAAGCCCACCAACGAGCCCCATCCGGGGATGAAGGTGATCACGCCTTGAATGATTCCGTCGAGACCCGCGATCGCCAGATCCAGTTTCGAAGCCAACGAATGCATCGAGCTTGAGAACTGGGCTTCCAACTGATCCAGTTTAGCCAATTGGGTCATGATCATCTGGACCTGTCCGGCATTGGCGGGATTGCTTTGATCGATCTTGGCCAAAGCCTCCTGCAAAGCCTGACGGGCCTTGGCTAATTGCTCTTTTACAAAAAGAGCTTTGTCATAAACTTTATTGATCACCTCACGAAGTTCATCAAGCAGTGGATCAATAAGGCCGAGGCCGTTGGCGCTAACTTTTTGTGATCCGGATGAAGTGAACAAACCGATATTGATGTTGCCGTTATCATCGGTGATTTGACTGATGAGTTGATTGGCTTCATCAATCGCCGCCTTCGCGGCCTGGGTCGCCTCTTCCGCTTTCGCCAATGTTTCATCGATGTCCGCGCCCAATTGGGTATTGGCGCCATCATTCGCGAACGGTCGGAATGTCTGTCCGCAACCGATGGAACCGGCTGCGAGGATCGCAATCAGACTCCCGCATAACCAGTTAATGGATCTCATAAACTCGCCCCCTTGCTTGATTGATGTGAAATGCAAGGGTTGTTCCTGGACCTACGTCCGGCTAAAATTCAGAAAAGTTCAAGATTTCGTCAATTCGAAGAAAGCCGTCGAGACTTTGATCTCCAATTCCAAGAATCATCATCACGATTCCCGCGACGGATGCGTTTCATTGTGAAGCGAATGACCAACCAACCGACAAAAATTCCTAAAATCGCCCCCGCTAAAACATCTGACGGATAATGCAGTCCCAATGCCGGACGGCTGAACGCCACTAAGACCGCCAAAATGTAAACGGGAATAGTGAGACTCGGAAAATACCAAGCCAAAACCATCGCACCGGCGAAACAATTGGCCGCGTGATTCGAAGGAAAACTGGGTCCATGAGCCTGACCGATTTTCCTCACCCAGCGCAGTTCCTCATTCTGAAACGGTCTGGGGCGATCCACCACCTGCTTGATCACGCGATAAGCGATGGTATCGGCGAGGGCCACCGCGATGGTTAAAGCCAGCATGGGCTGGATGAGCCTTCTCCTATATATATAGGCCGCGTAGCCCAGCAATAGTGCCAGAATGATCCACATCACCCGGTACTTGTGCATCTGGGTGATGAAGAGCCAGACCTGATCGAGGTAAGCGTTTTCCAAAGTGACGTTGATGAGCCTCAGAGCCGCATAGTCCAACTTCAAAATGAAATCGTAAAGCGCGAATCCCACTCCCTCACCTCATTCGCTCGCAAACCAAGTACCAGGTCGGACGCCGCCTTTGATTATGGCGCGGATTCATGGCGAATAACAATCGGTCCATGATCGATCCGGAACGTTGAACCTGCAAGCACCGGCCATCCAATGTGGAGATTCGCTCCAGCGCCCGCAGACGATCATACGCCTCGCGATCCGACGTCAAAAAAGCCACCGCTTCCACGTCCGGGTGATCACTCAACGCCTGATCCACCCGTGGCGCGACGAACTCCTCGGGCGTGATCGTCTCGAGCACGCTCGGCGGCCGCAGGAAATAAAACTGGAACCGCGATTTTCCGAACAACGATTCATAATCCAAAAACGCCACCGCGCCATAGCGGCTTTCCAAAACCGCGGGTGGCTCGATCTCACCTTCCTGCGTGTTGACAAAACAAACGATCGGCAAAACCAAAAGACTGATCACGAATAGCGCGTTGGAGTAAATCCGGCGCGCATACCGGTTGAACGCGCCCGAACTCCAAACGTAAGCGATGGCCCAGATCTCAAGACCTAAAATCGGATAAAGGAAGCGCTCTTCCTTATGGGCCACGATCGAGTGCGCCGTTACGAACACCAAAAGCGGCACGATCATCGGCCAATGCTCACGCCAGAGAGCGCGCGTCTGCCGCCACAGCACAAAAGAAAACGGAGCCAGCGTCACACCCAGAACAAAAAGCCAGGGATTGTACCAGGGACTGACGCCGTACTTCGCGCCTCCGCCTTCATTCTCGGCGAGATAAATAAAAAGTGTTGCAAGCGGATCCTTCCCGCTGAGGACGTCCACCAAGGCGGCGGCACCGGTGGTCAGCACACCCGCCGCGAGCGCGCCCCGAACCCCCATCCATTCTTTTCGCCAAACCAGGAGGCCGAGATAACAAAGATAAAGAACACCGACATGGAAGCGAAACAAAGTCGCCAATCCGAGAACAGCGAAACCAATGAACCAGTATCGAAAATTGGCGCGATCCGACCGGCGCGCGCTTTCAAGATAACCGAACGCCAGAACGACCAGTGACATCGCCACCGCCTCGCCGAAGGCGCGGGTGGAGATGAACGGCATCAACGGAAACGCCGCCATTAAATAAAGCGCGGAAGCGCCGAATATCCGTGATTTAAAATTGCGGACGTAAAGATAAGTGCCGTAAATCGCGAGCAAGCTGGAAAGCCCAAGTCCCAAGTACATGGCGCGAACCTGCGCCAAGGCGGATTCAAAACCGAACCAGGAGGCGACATGAACGAAGACGCCCAGGAACCAAACCAGCAAGTGGCTACGATATTCGGGAAGATCGATCGGAAGTCCGGCGAAGAACTGATAAGCGGGCCAAACGCCGTGTTTGTAATCATCCAGCGCTTGCGGACCGTACACGAAGATGGCGCTGAAGAAACGTAACACCGCCCCCGCCGCCAAGGCGTACAGGAAATGAGTTCGCAATTCGTACTTATAAAAAAATCGGCGTAGTCTTTTAGGCATTGTCCAAAACCTGACGTAAATTCTGGGCGACCGACTTAGGTGAAATCCCCCGCATGCACAGATGATATTCAGGATTCACGCACGGCCCCTGGCCGTGCTTGCTGCAAGGGCGACATTCAAGATCCAATTCAAAAATTCGTGTCAACGTGCGCGACGGAAATCCGAATGGAGCCGGGCCCATGAGCGCCAGGCACGGTCGCCCCACCTGCTCCGCCACATGCATCAGTCCCGTATCGTTTGAAACCAAAGCGCGCGATAAAGCCACCACATGGGCGCTTTCCTCCAGTGAAAGTTTTCCGGCGTAGTTCAACACCCGATCCGGCGCCACTTGATTCAGTTCATTGAGAAATCCGTCCTCCGGCCCGCCAAGGATGATGAATCGGGAGTCCCTTTCCAGACGGATCAATTCCGCCCAATATTCCAGCGGCCAACGCTTCAACGGAAAAGCCGCTGAAGGCGCGAGCGTGACAAAGTCCGTCCAATCCGGCGGAAGTTTACTTTTCGTTTTCGCCAAATCGGCTTCGGAAAAAAAGAGCTGGGGAACGGATGGCGCCGTCATCGGCACACCCCATTTCTCCAGGGGCTCCAGTAAGGCTCGCTGACCTGAAAACGGTTTGGGAAAAAGATTGTAGCGAAAACGAAAAAGCAGAAACCGGCGAAAGCGATAAATGGAACGCCTTAAGAAACGTTGGCCGCCCAGCCAACGACGCCAAGCCAAGATCCCACCCAATTGCCAACCGAGAATCCGGCTTCGCAGATTGTTATGAGCATCATAGACATGGGTGAACTTTTCTTTTTTCAGTTCACGCGACAATTGAAGCAACTCACGTAAACCCGCACCGCGCTTGAGCGTCCAAACTTTTTTGACGGAAGGATGAGTGCGAATCAGAGGTTCGAATTCCGAGCGCGTGACCCAATGAATTTCCGCCTCCGGCCAACTTTCACCCAAACGGCCGGCCACGCTCAATGTCTGAAGGACATCACCGAAGCTCGAAAAGCGAATCACGAGAATTTTCATTAGATTGAGCCATCTCACACCCATCGGGTGATGTAAAGATCGCGACTCGGAGAAAGATATTGACGCAGGAGCGCCTTAATTCTTGGCGAGGACCGAGGAGAAGAAGGTGCGCTTCAGTCGATTGAACTTGTCGACCGTGGATTTGGCCCTGAACAATTTTTCGGCCTCAACGAAAAACAGGGCTTCCCTGTCACGCATGGCTTGGATGCCCGGCTTCTCCGATCGGCCATCGATGTTGTTCCTCAATCGCAACAAATCCTGAATCATCGCCCACTCCCGCTCGGCCACGGCACTGACGGTCTTCGCATCCAGCTTCCACTGCTTGGCGGCCGCATTGAACTTCGCCACCCAAAGCGCGCGGGTTCGGGGATCGAATTCTTTTTCAATGTACTCAACGGTGTAAAGAAAGTTATCCGTGTAGGATTTTTTGAAGCCTCGACTCTGTTGCGGCTCAAATTTATGTTTCGGTGCCGCTCCGGTTTCATTGGATTCCGTGGCCGCCGGCTCCCGATCCTGAGCCGGAACAAGACCCTTCTTAAACAAGATGGCGGCCGCCACCAGTGAGAGCGCGGCCAGGATGACCAACGTGTATTTCAGGGTTTCGGCCCGATCACGGGGGACAAGCTTCTTCTTTAAGCGGGGAACCGGAGTTCGCGTCAGCGCCGTCAGACTGTTCGTCCCCGAGCGGACCCGCACGGACTTGTGCGAACGCGTGACCTCCGGTGGAGTGTCAGCGGAGTCCGCGGGAAGCGGTGGCGTGGATGGAATCTGCGGGGGCCCGCCCGCATCCACATTGGGGGTCTGTTCAGGCGACTCACCAAGCAGCACCCGGCGCATCAGCGCCTGGATATCCGCTTCCCATTCCAAAATCATATCTTGGGAAAGAGGGCGAGTGACCCAGATGCGGGCCTTGCTCTGACTGATGTTATGTATCTCACGGCGGATTTCCGCCATCACCTTCATTTTCCACTCCGCCAATTTGCTCATTTCATGATCAAGCAAATTTTTAAGCTGATTCATCGCCGATGTTTTGCGCTCCGCGATTTCTTTTTCCACGGCTTTCAGCTTGGCTTCCCTTTGTTGTTCCATTTGCTTCAGGTTGCGTTCCAGTTTCGCTTTCGTATCCTGAAGGGAAAGAATCTCGTTCCGGATTTTCGATAAATTGCGGTGAGCTTCGTCTTCGGATTCCTTATCCAACCGGCCGATCTGCAATTGCAATCTCAACTCCGCCAATTCACGGCGAAGTCCGGCGAGCTCATCCCGTTTCTTCTCGATTTCCGAATCATCGGGAACATCCTTGGCCGGCGGTTTGGCGGCCGCCGGCGCTTGATCTTCGATCGGCATTTTCGGGCGAACGACGGGAGAACGAACCAGATTCGCTTCCATTCCCACGGTCACGGGATTGTCACCGATTTTTAGAATGTCCAGCTCTCTTACGAGCATCGGCTTCAAACTTGGCAAGCGAATTCCGTTCAGGTAAGTTCCGCTCGAACTGCCCATGTCTTGAACCCAAATGCGGCCGGCATCGAACCAGGCGCGAAGATGTTCGCCCTGAACCGAAGAATGATCGAAAACGATATCACAATGTTTCGCACTACCGATCGAAAGATTGGATTTGGCGATGGGAATGACCTGTGTCCCGTTCACGTCAAACAATTTCACTTTTAAAGTCGCCTGAGACATCATTTATAAATCGGAATTTTGGACACACAAATGCACGCGACTTTTAGCGAGGGAACTTTTGACTTAGCCGCGACCCGCCCATACACTTGTTCATGAATTCCAATTAAAACCGGATAACGGAGGATACAAATGCGAATCGCACTCATCATTGGTACTGCCACATTGCTTTCCATCGGTTGCGCGTCCAAGAAAAAAGACGGCGCCGCACCGGCTCCGGCTCCCGCACCCGCTGCCAAGGCGTCAGACCAGAAAGCGGGCAAGGCTGAAGATAAAAAAGAAGCGGCGAAACCCGCGGCCAGCGCATCCACCGGCGCGAAGGTCGAGTGTAAACTTGGCGGTGAAACCCGCACGATGGAAGTTCGCGCGAAAGACGGCGGTTGTGAAACCGTTTACACGAAATTTGGACAGGAAAACGTCGTCGGCTCCAGCATGAATGGCACCGCCCATTGCGAAGGGCTCGTCGAGCGCATTAAGACGAATCTGTCCAACGCCGGTTTCAGCTGTAATTAATCCGGACCTAAGACTTGGTGGCTTACAGGACGTGAGCCGAGGATAAACGCCGCTCTTCGGGGCGGCGCACCCACAAGGATGTCACGTGAATCTGATTTACGTCATTGTCCTCACGCTCTTTCACGGCCTATCCGCTCACTCCCTCAATCTCCAAAATCCACTAACCTATTACCCACAAGATTTTTATGAAAGTGTGGCGAGTGGTGAAAGAGATGAGGACCTAAAAGGCTGGCTCTTCGCCATCCTCGATTCCGCTCATCTCGTGAAAGCCGGCGAACACGACCAACTGGCGAAGAGTTGTCATTCCAAATCCCGCTGTTATCAGCACACGGCCTTGTCCTACACGGACGCCCGCAAGATCCTTTTCGGACAGTTGCACCTGGAAAAAGTCGGAAACGAATACGCCATCCGGGACGTTTACTGCCAGTATCTTTCCCGGGAAAGCGAGTACGAAAGCCGCCCGCCGGGTCCGGGACAAATTCCCGATCCCAAAATCTTAAATGTGGAACACACATGGCCGCAAAGCCGGTTTAATCCGAGATTCTCAAAAAGCATGCAGAAATCGGATTTGCA
Organism: Bdellovibrionales bacterium; assembly: GCA_041690295.1. Classification (GTDB taxonomy): domain Bacteria; phylum Bdellovibrionota; class Bdellovibrionia; order Bdellovibrionales; family UBA1609; genus JALHOQ01. The sequence continues at coordinate 64,677 of JAWLHR010000010.1, read as the reverse complement.
CATTCTGTTTCCCGCGTTGGCGGCGGCCAACTCCGCGCGAAGTAATTTCGAGTTCAACACGGTCGTAACCACGCTCCATTCGCCATGTCCCGTGCAATCGCGGCGCGGCTATAGCCAATCCGGCGACCGCCAGGTTTATTTTGAACCGCCGGATGATCACAAAGGAAACGTGGCCCGGGCGATTTTTTACTTCGCCGTTCGCTATCAAGCCGCCGTCTCACCGTCGGAGGAAGCCAGTCTTAGGGCTTGGCACCGTGCCGATCCGGCCGATGAAAATGAGAGGCGGCGCAACGATGCCATCTTCGCCGAGCAAAAAGTTCGAAATCCGTTCATTGATCACCCTGAACTAGTTGAACTGATCGCGGATTTCTAAGACATAATGGAACAATGACCAAAAAAGATGAATATGCTCTTGTGCTCTCGGGCGGCGGGGCGAGAGGCGCCTATCAAGCCGGCGCCATCCGCGCGCTTTACGAGATCTGCAAAGAGGTCGGTCATTTCCATCTTTTCCGCAACCTTGTGGGCGTGAGCGCGGGAGCGATCAACGCCGCCTACCTGGCCTCCGAGGCGGATAACCTGGACCGGGCCACCCAGAACATGTGTCAGATGTGGCGAACCCTGACATCGTCGGACGTTTTTAAAATGGACACCATCACGGTGGGACGAACAGCCTTACGTCTCTTGCGTGGAGTTTCACTGGGTGGTGTTTCCGAGCGGCTGCGACCGAGCAAGATGGGACTTTTGAACGTCGAACCGCTTCGCGACTTGCTCGCGGAGCACATCCACTTTGACCGGATCGAATATCATGTTCAAACCAAAAATCTGAACTCACTCTGTATCACCGCCTTGGATTATTCCACTTCATTGGGCGTCACCTTTTTCACCGGCGCGCCCCATTTGAGGGAGTGGCGGAGAGTGCAACGGGTGGGAGTGCGGTCGAAAATCACTCTTGATCATGTGATGGCCTCGGCCAGTATTCCGATTTTCTTTCCCCCGTGGCCGATCGGCGCCAGACACTACGGCGATGGCTGTTTGCGAAACACGGCGCCGCTTTCCCCCGCCCGCCGCGTGGGCGCGTCCAAACTGGTTGTCTTGGGCGTGCGCAAGATTCGCGAGCAACAACTGGATGACAATTCCATCATCAAACCCACGCTGGGCCGGGTTTTGTCCGTGGTCATCAACGCCATTTTCATGGACGCCATCGAAGTCGATATCGAGCGCGTGAGAATCATCAATGAGAACCTATCTCTGGCCGGAAAGGATCATCAGTTCCGGCCGCTCGGCATTGTGCATATCCATCCCAGCCAACTCCTTTCGGAAATCGCGGAAGAAAAAGTGGAAGGGTTACCACATATGCTGCGATTCTTACTTTCGGGACTTGGAAGCTTAAAGGAAACGGCGGAGATTTTGTCCTACTTGGCTTTTGATCCCGGATATCTCAATGCTCTGGTGGATCTTGGCTACAGCGATGTGATGAGACAGAAGGTGAATTTGGCCGATTTCCTACTCGATTGAGCGATAGACTTGGCGCACAACGCTATTGGGGCAGTTCACAAAGTTGGCGCACGGCTCGATTCAATTCATCGCCCTGTGGCCCGCCCTGCGGAAAAAACAAAGTCCGCTCAAACAGTCCCGGCGCTAAACGTTGCGCCGTCGCCACCATTTCAACAGCATCATCAAAGGCTACAACGCGGGCCGCCGACATTCCCAATGTTTGCATGAGGCGCAAAAAATCGCCGGCCAGGCGCGTTTCCTCCACATCCGGGTTGGCCCAGTCACAGGTGAGTAGTCGTCCACCGGCGGTCGGCTCTTTTTCGAAATCTTTAAGCACGGGCAGCCAGAAATCCGCCGTATGCTGGGAACCTTGGAGCAAAACCAAGTCAAACCCAAACGGCGCCAGGGTGATTTTGTATGGAATGGTTCGGTTGTTGAACTGAAACAGTGCCACGCTCATTTGAGTTTCGCTTGATTCGGCGCCGGAGGTCAATCTAAGGTGTCTCATGCCTAGCTCGAATCAATTGATACCGGCTCGGTTTCAGCCGGCTTTGGAAAAATCAAAATTCATCATTGAACATAAGCCCGAAGGTGACGACGTCGTTCCTTTCGATGTGGTTTTCGTGGGCGCGGGCCCTGCCGGCTTGGCCGGCGCGATTGAGTTGGCCAAGCTTGTCAAAGAGGATGGTCAACTTCAGATCGAAATCGGAGTTCTGGAAAAGGCCTCGGCGCTTGGCGGCCATTCGCTTTCAGGAGCGGTGATAAATCCCGTATCATTACGCGCGCTGTTTCCTGACTTGAAAGATTCGGATTTCCCGTTTCGCCGGCCCGTTCAAGGCGAAAAGGTTTTATATCTCACCAAATCTTCGGCCATTCCCATGCCGACGCCGCCGACGATGAAAAATCACGGCTTTTACATCGCTTCACTTTGTGAAGTGGTGCGCTGGCTGGGACAAAAAGCTGAAGAACTTGGCGTCAACATCATGACCGGCTTTCCCGTTGATTCCTTACTCACGGAAAATCAACGTGTGGTGGGTGTTCGAACCACACCGGCCGGCCTGAAGCGCGATGGAACTCCCGGGCCGAATGCCATGCCGGCCACGGACATCGCGGCTCAAGTGGTGGTGCTCTCCGATGGAACGCGAAGTCCTTTGGCGCAATCCTACGTTGAATGGCAGAATCTTCGCGGACCATCGGCGCAGATTTTCGCCCTGGGAGTTAAGGAAATTTGGAAAGTTAAAAAGGCCCCGGACTTCATCGCGCACACGCTGGGTTGGCCGTTGCCCAAGGATTGTTTCGGCGGAAGCTTCATGTATCCCATGGCGGATGATCAATTGGCCATCGGCCTTGTGGCGGGACTCGATTACAAAAATCCGCGCTTGGATGTGCACCTACTTCTGCAACACATGAAGCTACATCCGTTTTTCGCTCCCTTGCTCGAAGGCGGACAATGTATCGAATGGGGCGCGAAAACCATTCCGGAAGGCGGCATCCATTCATTACCGAAATCCTTCGTCGGCGACGGTTTGGTCATGATCGGCGACGCCGTGGGACTGGTTAATGTTCCCGCTTTAAAAGGCATCCACTATGCGATGATGTCGGGAATTCTCGCCGCCCGAGCCATTTTCAAAGCTCTCAAAGCGGGAGACACCGGCAAAAACATGCTGAGTTCGTTCGATACGGAGCTCAAAGAGAGTTTCGTGTGGAGTGATTTGAAAAAGGTTCGCAATATGCGCCAGGCCTTTAAAAGCGGTTTTTACGCCGGCGGCGTGAAAGCGGCGCTCATGACTCTCACCGGTGGCGCTTTCCCGGGCGGTGATCAATTCGTCGAAGAAGACGCGAAAGAGGCCAAAGAATTCGCTGAACCGGATTTCCCCACGGAAAAAGTGGGCTTGAGCAAAGTGGATGCGGTTTATCTCTCGAGCAATAAAACGCGCGATGATATTCCCCAGCATTTGATCGTCGGCCAGGACATCAGCGGTGAGTTGGCGGAATTTTACTCCCATGTTTGCCCCGCGGGGGTGTATGAAAGACAGGGCGATAAGCTCGTGGTGAACGCACCAAACTGCATCGACTGCAAAGCCACGGATGTGCTCGGCCCGCGCTGGACGCCACGCGAAGGCGGCAGCGGTCCCGATTACAAACAGATGTAGGGAGTTCTAATGGCGAGTCTTTTCACCAGGATTCTAAACGGGGAACTTCAAGGAACGATCGTCCATCAAGACGATCTTTGTTTCGTACTCGTCGACATTCAACCGCAGGCGCCGAAACATTTTCTGGTGATACCGAAAAAAGAAATTCCCTCCGTGGCGGACGCCACGCCGGAGGATAAACCGATACTGGGGCACCTGCTCTGGGTCGCCGCCGAGGTCGCCCGCCAGCATGGGATTTCCGAGGACGGCTACCGGTTGGTGATCAACATCGGCCCCCAGGGCGGACAAACGGTGCCGCACATTCATGTGCATGTGCTCGGTGGCCGGCAAATGACCTGGCCGCCGGGATAGCCCATCTGAAGTATTTACCCGGCTGTAACAAAAATTGTCCACGGCGCGCGCCGATGGCGTTGCTCTTTCCGTAATTTCAATGGGTTAACCTCCTTTTTCGCATGGCATACCATTCGCTCCCAGCAAAGCCTTTGGAGGCATACATATGATGAATCTCGCTTGGTTTCGATCCTGGGTTCGAATCGGGTTCGTTGCGGTCCTATTCTCGGCACTTCTGCTTAGCTTTTTGTCTTTTGAGGTTGGGGCTCAGCCGCCCACTCAGACAGGGGCCAGCCGGCCCGCCAACCAGCCACCGGGAACGCTGACGGATGCCGGAATATTGGCCGGCGCTGAAGATTACGTGGAAAACATGACCCACCGGGTGCTCCGCCAAGCGGAAGAGGGACGAATCCAACCCGCCATTGGACGCGAAACCGAGCTTGTGCAACTGCAGTTGGCGCTGGACGAGAAAGCCCGAACGGCTCTTGTGGTCGGCGATCCCAAATCGGGTAAGACGACTTTGGTTCACCAGTACATCCTCCAAAACCCGCAAAATCCCGTTTACCGCCTGAAGATGGATAAGTTTTTCGAGTTGCGCAGCAAGGAAGATCAAACACGCATGCTCAAGAGCGTGATCCTCCATCTGGAGCAGACCGCTCGCAACACCACCACCGGTCAGGTGATTCTTTACGTCGAAAACACCGGCTATCTCGCCCAGGGCGCGTTCGAGCAACTCCGCCCGGTCGGCGCTTTGATCGAGGCCATCGCCGGCGGCCGTCAGCTGCCGATGATTCTCGAGATGGATGCGCAAACCCACGCGCAAAACTTCTTCAATAACAAAGTGATCTATGAACGCGTCACCACGGTGGAAATTAAATCCGCCACCTACGATGCGGTGATCACCCACTTGCGCCGGATCAAGCCCGATCTTCGCCGCCAGCTGGGCATTCACGTTTCCGATGCGTCGCTGACCGAGGCCGCGCGACTCGCGATCCGTTACAAGGCGAATTCCCCTTTTGATTTCGCCGAGACCCTCGTTCGCCAGGCCGGGCAACGCGTGCGGGCGGAACAACAAGACGGCACCGAAGCCGCGAAACTAAAAACCCAGCTCTCCCAGGTGGAAGCGGAAATGGCCTCCATCGCCGAGGATTTGCAGATCCAGCGAAACGCGGAACAAAGCCGCCGTCTCGCGGAATTGCAAGCGGAAGCCACCAAATTGCAACAACGGCTCGGCGAACTGCAAACGCCGGTTGCCGACACGGCCCGGGAGATCACCACTCTCGAAATGCAACTCGCCGAAGTTGAGCAAATCCGTCAGGCTAAAGAACAAGGCCGCGGAATTTTGAACCGGCCCGACACCACCTTCGAAAAAGAAATGATCGTCAAGCTCAACGAGAGAATTCGCGAGCTGAAGCTTGTGCAACTTGAATCCGTGCAGGCCGAAAAGCCGCCGACCATGGTCGGCCCCAAACAAATTCAACTGGTGGCCGCTGATATTCTTAAAATCCCCGTTTCCGCCCTGGCCGTGAACATTGAAGAAGCGGTCAAAAACATCGACCAGATCAAAACCGTCATTCGCAATCAGGACCACATTATCGACCGGGCCGCTCTGGCTCTCGCCTCCTATCGCGAGAACCGCCGCCGTCAGGAAGCCTTGGCCCGACTCCATGGCGAGGAACCCAAGCGAAAGCCCATCTGGGTCGCTCTTTTGGCCGGCCGTACCGGTACGGGTAAAACGGAATTCGCCAAACAATTGGCGAAAACTTTGGGAATCGCTGAAAAAGACATGCTCCGCTTCGACATGAACATCTATCAATCCGCGCACTCCGTGGATCGCCTCATCGGGGCGCCTCCCGGCTATGTCGGTTATGAAGCCGGCGGCGAACTCACCGAGCCCGTGCGCGAGCGGCCGTTCCGCGTGATCCTTTTCGACGAAATCGAAAAAGCCCATCCCAACGTGATGAGGGCGTTGATGGGACTCATGGACGATGCGCGATTGACCGACGGCCAAGGCCGAACGGTCATGTTCGACGACTGTATCATGATCTTCACCACCAACGCGGGTGAGCGTTTCACGCAAATGAATCGCGCCGAACTGATCCAGTTTTTCACCGAACACGCGCCGGGACTGGTTTCCCGAATCGAAAATCTGCCTTTGCACGAGCTGCGCAATGAAGCCGTCAAAGCCGAGCTTCGCGCGATGTGGAGCGAGGCCGAGGTCGCGCGCTTCAACGACATCATGACCACCAACAATCACACGCCCGAAGTGGTCGAACAAATCGTCCACGATCAAATCAAGGCTTACGCGCGCGAACTGCGACTCATCGACGGCGTTCGTCTCGTGCTTTCCGAGTCCGCGGTGGAAGCGTTGAAACGGGCCTACAGTCCCACCGAAGGCGCGCGAAGAATCGTGAATACAATTAAAGGACAGATCCGGGCGCCCGTGGATTACCTGGCGGTCAGCCGTAAATTCAAATCCGGCGATGTCGTGCTGGTGGACTTCAAAGACGGACGCTTTGATTTCGTGATCGCCGATAACAAGATCTACGCCCGCGCCGTGAGTGAAGGCGATAAGTGGCGTGACGACCGGCTCAACCAGATTCGAAACCGTCTCGCCCAACGCGGACAAGAACTCACTCCGGAAACGCGCCCCCGTTACTTCAGGAAGTTTGATCCGGATATCATGGTTCGTAACGCCACGGCTCGCGTGATCCGCCGCGGTCGCAGGTAATACGGAGTCGCGATGGCGTGGAAAGCGGCGATTAGTTTTATCATGAGTGCGCTCCTGGCGGCCCAGCCGACTCTGGCGCACTCGTCCGCCGCCCGCCGGGTCACCCCTCAGGATGTTTTACGCCTGCAAAATGGCGCTTTGGCGAACACCGTCGTCCTCACCCGATATGGCGGGAATTCACGCGCCTTAAGTGAAAAAGCGGCGAAAGTTTTGGCCTCCGTCGGCCGCGAGGCCGGATTCACTCTGGTCTACGATGTCCTCCAAGGCGCGATCATCATGTACATGGCCGCGGCCGCCCAGCTCGCCCGTGATCGTATCGAAAAAGAAGAGCTGCTCGCCGGTCAAAAGCTTGAATATGAAAATGTGAAAAAGCACACGATGAAGGCCGCCGAGGATCTTTTTTGCCAGGGCCCGGCCAGCGTGCACAAAGAAATCTTATGTTCCGGAGAGTTTTGGATTGGTGTCGCGGGCGGAGCCGCCGTTCGCATCGGCACCCAGTTCACGGCCCTGCAGGCGCTCAACTTTTTGCTCAAGTCCAATCCCTCACGGGCGGTGTTGATTCAAACGATCGGCACCATGGCCGCCTCGTTCCTCATGGTCGGTGGTTTCATCATGACCGGCCAACTTTGGACTCAAGCGGCCAATGTGGCCGCTCTTCAAAACGGCGCGATCAATAAAACACGGCTCGAAATGGCCCATGGGCTTTTCGGTCGCGCGGTTGAGAAATGGCTGAGCGGTGAATGGCACGCATTCAAACAGACGGAGGAAGGCCGGCTCGCGGCGGAAATCTTTCAGAACATGCGAAATATTCTTCTGGTTGACCCCGAGCTTCGCAACACCTGGCTTTACAATGGCTGGCGCTTTGGTGTGGCCCGTGGCGAGTTGATCGTGAATTTAGGTTTGTTGATCGCCGCGATGAACGTCGGAAGTTCGGCGGGTGCGGCCGCCGCGACCGCCGCGGGACTTTCAAGCGTTTCGATCTGGGCGGCGAGTCTCTTCGTCGCCACCGCTTTCGGCGCGGGAATTTCCTACGCGTCGATTTATTTTCCCGATCTTGAAATCGGCGCCCGCTTAACCGAATTGATTCAGAACGCGCGCGCGTGGATGGCTTCGCAATCCCACGCCATCACGGATTATCACCTCGGTGTCACCGCGCAAGCCTTCAGCTTGGATCGTCGTTTTCAACCCGGTTACAGAACTCCGTGGGAAACCCGTTTCCGCCGAATTCTTCCCATGTTACGTAAGAACCGCGAAAACTGGGCGAACGTGGCGGTGGAAAAATATTTCGAGCTGAGCCAGAAGGTCGATGACGCCGAAACCACGGTGGAACTGATCCGCCATGTGATTCAAAAATCCGAATTCCGCGACGCTTTGACCGTCAACGAAAATGGGGAAATCTTAACTCTCAAATCCGCGCGAGAAAAATTCTGCCGCTCTTCGAATTGCGAAATCCCCCATGAAACACAACTCCGCAAGCTCGAAAAAGCCAAAGCCATTATCAATGAGGGGAAAAGCGTTCTCGCGCAAATGTCCGGTCAAGTCCTCGGGTTTTACAATCGGGACATCGATCATTTAACCTCGCTTCGCAATGACGTGAATTTACAGTTCCCCGCCCCGCTCGCTTCACTCTTAAAGACGGAGATCGAGGTGGCGGAAACCGCCCGCGACGTTTTGTCCATTCAGTACGCGGCACTTCACCCGGAGATCCGTGACCAATACGGAATGCATTTCGACTCCGAAGAGCAACAAAAAGCCATTCAGCTTGGCGCGAGATCCTTTTTTGATCACGTCTACACCATGGGCATTAACGAGCATCAAATCGCGCTCGCGCTCTTCGGCCGTTTGGCGATGGAAGGAGATGGACAATGAAGCGTCTCCTTTGCTTCGCCTTAAGCTGGAGTTTGACGTTTGCGCCGCTGACGATTCTCCCCGCTCCGGTTCACGCGCAAACCAACGGCGCGGAAGAGGAAAGCGCTCTATCGCGCGCCACGAACTTGATCATCGATATCGAACGATTGATTGACCGGGCTTATTATCCGAATGTTCCGCAACTGGCCCGATTCGGTTTACCGAACCGAAGCGAGTTGCAGGCCATTGAAGCCCGACTCGGCGAACTTCATCGTGGCATTTCCCAAACCTTTCCGGCGCGACTCACCGCCATTCGCGATCCGGACAAGGAACTTTTCGCTCTCGGTGAGATCAAGGCGTTTTACGACGCCGTCACTCGCTATGAGGGGCTCAATGTTTATCTCGGCCAACCCCTGCTGCCCGAAGAATGGGACACCCGTTATTCCATTCAGATCCCGTTGGATCACCTGGACCAACTTAAATTTTTTGAAACCGCCTCGCTCACGGCTTTGGCTTCAAACGGCGACACGGAAAGCGGCCTCACTCTCAATTTTCCCATGCGCACCCGCCTTGAGGATCAAAACGGCCGCCAATTATTGAAGTTCGAAGTGAATCCGGATTTTATCGAACGCGCCGAACGCCAGAGATTCCTCACTCAAATCAACACCAAAAACACGGTTCTCTTCGCCACCCATTTCGCCGCCCACCGTTTGTATGAGGCCGCCTATATCACCAATGAGTTAAGCCGCGAGGCGGATCACATGCCCGAACCGGAGCTTTCTTGGAAACTCCGTTTCCCCAGCTTCAAGGTGAAGCGGGACCTGATGAACCGGGTGAGCCTCAATCAGCAGTTGAAGGAGCAAAAAGCCATTCTCGAAGAAGCGGTGAAAAACGGACTCAAGGAACTCGAAGGCGCGGGCTCGGGATTCGTGCTCAATGAAGATTTTTGGCGCCGCTATTACCAGATGACCGGCGGCCAGATGGAAGGGATCAATCTCGAAGGCATTCGCAAGGACGAAGCCCAAGCCTTCCTGGCGGCCTTGAACGGAGTTCTCCGGCTTTGGGATATTCGCGACCCCGCTCGCGAGTTACATCGCCATCTTTACTTCGCCAAACGGCTTTCCTTGCGCTGGTTGATCTTCGTCGGGCCGATGCATGACCTGACTTCGAACTATCGCGCTCAGTTGGAACAGATCCTCGATGAGGCCGCGAAGAATTTCGCCGATGAACTCACGAAGCTCCCATCCTTACAGGCGGCCGTCAGCCGCGCGGCCAGCGTTACACGCGCTGAGATGCGGAAAAAACAGCGCCTGGATTTTCACAACCATCTGCGCCATGAGGCCCGCGAGCTCAAGGATTTCGCCACCAAAGAAATTCGTTTGCAAACTCTTCTCGCCGCCAAGCAGCCCGAGATCGAAGCCTTGGCGCCGTCAGCGATGGCCCAAAACGTCCTTGCCCAAATCGGCCAAGCGCAAACCTATCAAGACGGATATTCCACCTATAAGTCCGCGCTACTCACGATTCTTGAGGCCTATGAGTTGCCCAAAATGAATGGACTCGATATCGACGAACTGATTTCCATCAAGGGAGAAATCCGGTTCGCACCGACAAAACTCAATGGAATTATCGCTCAGGAATATCTACAGGCCCTGAGTCAAAACGCCGACATCCGCAAAAAAGATGTTTCCGATCTTCTCTCAATCGGTGAAATCCTTAAGTTTAACGTTTACGAAAAACTGTCCGAAGAACAGAAAAAGTCTCCGACGGCCGAACAACTGGGTTTGCGTGACCGGTGGTTTTCCAACTTCATCGGGTCCGAGTTACGCACCTATCAGGACGCGTTGAAGAATGATCTCTTCGCGGGAGCGCCGATCCTCGGATTTGAAGTGTCAGGACAACCTCTTTGGCAGGTGTTGGCCGAACAACCGGAAACCGGCGACATTTCGGCTTTGGTGGATCCGCAAATCACCGCGGCCGCCCGTCAGGCGGAAAAGAATTTGATCCGTCTCGATCAATATGTGCGCAAAATTGAAAACAGCCGCAACCCCGTTGATGGCATGGACGAGGAATTAAAAACAATCATCGGCCGTACGTCACAGCTGGCTCTGGTTCTTTCCTCGTTCAGTTCGGCCAAAGGGTATTACGAAAAGATTCGCCAGGAACTGCTCTTACCGGGATTCTGGGAAAACGAGTGGCGGCAGTTTTACAACTGGTCCGGTAACGCCATGCTGATTCTGGCCACCTTTTATCTGGCTCAGATTTTCGGAATGCGCTTCATGCCGGTGGCCAAAGCCGCGGACATGGTCAGTAAAACTTTATCTCCGATCTTCGGCATTAATCTTTCGCGCCTGACGCCTCTCATTTGGGGCTCCATTTTCATCGGTGTGGGTGAGCCCGCTTATCGCGGCTTCGTCACCGATGCGAAACGCGTGGAGACTTTGAGAAATTACTTCTCATGTAATGCGTCCGGGCCCTGCGTGGCTCTCCATTCCGATGTCACGCGCCAGACGCAAATCCGCAACTACGCCCGCTTCCAAGCCGTCAGTCAGGTGGCCTTGCTGGCGGTGATCTTCGGCGGCTTTCACATGCTTAACCGCGTTGTGGGTGAACGCTTGCAGGGATTAGGTCAACGGGAACTTTCCCGTCTGCGCGAGGATCTGAGAACATTAAACCTACGCGAAGGCGCCTCGATGGGTGAGCAGTCGCTGGGTGAAGCTTATCGGGAAAGCTTGCGGATCGCGCGCAGTCAAAAGGACCCTCGCGTGGCGGAATTGGTCACGCATTACGCGCGGCAATCCTATTTCCGCATAGAGCGAATGGTGTGGAAAGAGGCCCGCAAATGGGCCAAGTTCGATGCCCGATTCCAAGAGGCGTATAAAAAATTGGGGCTTACACCCTCATCCGCCAAAAACCCTGATCTCTTGGCCGACACTCTCGGTCGTCTTGAAGCGCAATATGCCAATGGACAGATTGCCACTTATGAATATCTCGAATTGAAAAATTCCATTTTCAATATGTATCAGTCGCTGTCACCGATTTGGACCAAGATGGATAAAAGTCCGCTGCTCAAATCTTTTTATGAACGCGTCTGGCATTCCACCGGTCAAACGTCCCAGTACCAAGTGAATCTGAATTTCAAACACTTTGACGATCAACTTCGCCATTGGTTCCTCAAAGAAATGGACAAGTTTTACGGCACCACGACGACCGGAAATAAAATCGCCGCCCTCACTCGCCGGATCATGCAGGACATTGAAAAACATCCCGAACTGGCGGCGAACCGAATCGAACAACTCCGTCGCATGTTGGTTAAGGAGGTCACGCCATGATTTATAAGAAACTTCTGATCCATGGTTTGGCTTTGATCTTGTCCTTAACCAGTTTTAGCGTGAACGCCCAACAACCGCTTGAAAGGTCCGCCAAGCTTCTCGATGATTACATCGGTCACGTTCGCCGTTTACCGTCGGACAGCCCCTGGTCCACGGTCGGCCGTAACGAATTTTTGGCCAAAGCGGTTGTCATGCAACTCGCCACTCTCCGCCCCGACGAGTTCAATTTATTTTTGTTCCACATGATGGACAAATATGTGAACCAACCCGAGGATCGGGCCGCGATCAAATCGCTGGCGGACACGCTCGGAGTGGAATTGGCCGCTGATTTCGAAGCCTCGAAAATGCTTCAGAACGGACCGCTGCAGTACGTGATCCGAGGGGCTTATTCCTACGGCGCATGGTTGATGCTGGCGGGGGCGATCGGCTGGAAATTCATCTTCGCTCGCAGTCAAAGCACCGCGGAATTCTTGCGGCAGATCCGTCAACGCGAATTGACTCTGAATCAAAAAGGCCGCTTTGCGAGTCTCGGTTATCGTGTCGCCACCAGTCCGACCACTTGGATTGTCGGCGGAAGCCTCGGTCTTGGCGCCCTTGGCGGTTACATCGAATACGTTCTGAAATCCAACTCCACCTACCGGATCAACCCCGCGACTGTGTTGATGGTGGTTCAGGCGCAACTCGCTTGCGATCTTTCCTATCAGGCCCTGACGATCCAGGAAAAATTCGAATCCCTGATGAATGATTCCGACCAATTGGAAAAAGAGTATGGCCCGATGCTGACCGAGATCCGAAGAATTCGCGCTGAAGCTCAGGGTCTTTCCGAGCAGTGGCCCCGCCTGGAAAACCTCGACGTGCAAGACCGATTATTCGCCGAGGTGCTGGAGCAATTCCCCCAATCGGAAAACTGGCGGGATTTTAGAAAAGCATTGAGTGAAGCCGAGACCAGCCGCGACGGCCGTTGCCGACAAATGTCGATGCTTCACTTGAACCAAGAGTTGGAGAAATTGGAAAGTTACCTTACGCTCACTTTTGGCGAACCCACCGAAGCCGAGATCAAGGAGAAACCGTGAAGTTTCTGATTCTTTGTTTCAGCTTGATCGGGTTTTCCGCGCAGGCCAGCGAAGCGCTGGACTTCGTGCAGAAGTTCGAAGGCGCTCAGGAACTCGAGCGGGCGGCCGGCGCCTATCAACTTTGTGAGAGAATCTTCGCCACCTGGCCCACCAAAGATTACGAGACCTCCATTCGTGAATTGGGTTATTACTGGAACACTTACCCTGAAGCGGCCCGCTATGCCTTGAACACCTGTCAAACCATGTGGGTGTCCAAGTACCTTGACCCCATTAAGCTGAGCCGATTGAAGCGCAGTTTCAATCGCGCCCAGTTGGCCTATTCCATCGCCAGTTTGAACCTGTTGCAGAGTTATGAACGGATGCGCGAGGAAATCCGCTTATACAATGAGATCCTCCCGCCCTCTCCGAACCGGATTCCCGCAGGTCCCTACGAGATTTTAAGTGGGTTGGCCTCGAGTGATCGTGAACTCTCCGAGGCGCTTTATCAGGAGCGCCAAAAGGCCTACGCCACTCTGGCCGGCGTGGGCGGCGGTTTGGTGGCGGCTCTGGCTTCGACCAAGTCGTTCCTTGATCTCACCGCGACGAGACTGCAATCCGCCTCGCGCCTGCTGAAACAGGTCCTACTGATTGGCGTCGCGGCTTGGGGGGCCTCGGAGGCGATGGAGTATGGGATGTGGCAGGCTCGGAACTTGGAACTGACTCAACGTTTAACCACGATCAAAGCGCAACTGAAGAACGCGGAAGGCGTGGGCCGGGATATTCTAGTCGAAGAGTTTTATCGCGCCAGTGAACGGCTGGGATATTTTTACGATTTTGAGTTGTACCTGAGGGAAAGCGGGCAAAATGCCCCGCGATCCAGCCCCAAGTGCCTCGAAGACGTGAGCGCCTTTTTCTCGGGCCAAACTTCCAGCATCTTGGGTCGGTTTAACCGCGGCGAATACTGCCAGGGTGCCGCCGCCGTGTGGCTCGGAGCCAGTTTGTTTTTACGGAACAACTTTCCCGCGAACGTGCAGGCCAAGGCCGCCGCGGATCGCTTACTTGCCAAGGCGAAAAAGGCCTACTGGAGCGATTTAGAGGTTCTGATTTACCGAGCCGAACGCCCGCGCTGCGACCTCATCCCCGACTCGACGATGCTGATTTCACCGATTTATGAGTGCCGCGACCCAAACACCGGACAGATTACGTTTTAGTGAGTTCGCCCAAAAATGACACATTCGCGAAAAAAAGTGACAAGGAGTGCGCCGAACAGGTTTTTAAAAGCGAAAATTTACGAGACGGGAGAATCGAGGACCGTGGTCACGTCTTTGCATATATTTGGGCTAAAAAATGCGCAGGTCGAAAACGGATTTCCGCCCGCGAATGTTGGTTTTGGAGTTTTAACAAGGTATTGAATTTTTTTTAAAAATTCGGGTTTGACCAGTGGCATTACATTACGCTAGCTGTAGCGCAAACCTTAGAGGGATTAAGGAAGGAAGGCAAAAATGAAGGCATTTATGAAGTTGGCAGTCTGCGGATTCATCGCACTGGCCGTTCAGTCGCAAGCGTTCGCTCAAGCCGCTCAAGCGCAGCTGGAGAAATTGGCGACCACACGTATGGGCCAGCAGTTCTTGCAACAAACCTTGGGTGTTTCCAGTATGACGGCCGCCGATTTGAATGCCGCCATGGCCAAACTGAGTGGCGCTGAACAAGCGGCCTTGTTGAGCTTGGTGAACAAGTTCAACAGCGGCTATGTCGCCGGCAACTCGATTCAAGCCAAATCGCAAAACGAACAACTCGCCAAATCGATTTTCGCTCCCAAAGGTCAAATGATTCAGTTGGCCGCGGTGGTGAAAGATACCACCACTCGTTCCGCGGTCGATGAAGCGTTGAATGGTCAAACTTGCGGCATCAACGACAAAGACGAAGAAATCGCCCGCCGCTTGACCGAGCGTTTTCAAAAATCCGGAATCCGCGTTTATCCTTCTTACGATGATATCCTTTCCGCGCGCCAAGCCGGTTACGTGACTCTCGGTTCCTGTGCCGCCGGTAAGAACCTCGAGAAAATGGGCGTTCAGGCGCAAGTGAATGCCATTGAAATGCAGGTTTGCGAATTCAAAGCTGGTGCGAAGAATTTGCCCCAAGCTGAGCGCGAAAAAGTGGGCGCTGAATGCTTGGCCGCCGCTTTGGCGAACGACGAAGTCACCGACCCGTCCACGGGCCGCGTGGTGAAAGCTTCGGACGGAACGATGACTCCGACCCGACTTCAGGAGTACATCCAAAGCCGTTTACACCTGGCTAAAGAGTGCAACCTCTAATCTCCCTCTGATCCGAGAATGGATTAAAAAAAGGAACGCCAAACAGCGTTCCTTTTTTTATGCCGTCCGCCGCGGCTTCTTCATTTGAGTGGCGATATAGGCCGCTCCCAAAATTCCCGCGTCACTTTGCAGTTTGGAAACTTTCACTTCGGGAACTAAATCAATCCCGTCACGATAGCGTTCCATGATCGTGGGCAGATGGGCCCGGCATTCATCGAGAAAAAGCTGCGAAGCATGGGAGAAACCGCCCGAGAGAACCACGATTTCAGGGGCGAAAAGAACACTTAATGTGCGCACCGCCAGGGCCAGATGGCGGCCGTATTCCCTAAAAGCTTCCTGCACCCACACATCACCTTGCTTAGCCAAAGCCACGCTCTCCAAGCCCGTGAGAGCCCGCCCTTTAAGGCGTCCCAGGCGCCGGGCAAAATGGTTTCCGCCCAGGTACGCTTCGATACAGCCGTTATTGCCGCACCCACAAGGGTACTCCTTGTTTTCGCTGTTGATGGGAATGTGACTAGCTTCAGGATGAAGTCCGCGGCCCGCGCGAACCAGTTGTCCGTTGGCGATCACACCGATGCCCACGCCGGTTCCCAGGGTCATGGCCACAAGGTTCTTGGTGCGACCATGACCGCCGCGCCACATTTCACCCAGAACCGCGGCGGCGGCATCGTTTTCAAGAAGTACTGGTTTTTTGAAGATCTTCTTAAGGGATTTCACGAGCGGCAGCACGCCCCACGATTTATTGCCGGTAAAAAAATTGGTGGGATCAAGCAAGATCCCTTGCTCGGGATGTAGTGGTCCCGCCGACGCCACCGAAACCACTTTGTACGCGGGCGACTTCGGAAGTTGTGAGGCGAGGATTGAGAAAAGCTCCAGTAGTCCCTCGTAACCGTCTTCCTGAACGATCGGGGCGACGGCATCGGCGAGGATGCGGCCGTTGGAATTGACCAAGGCCGCTTTCAGTTTGGTCCCACCGAGATCGAAACAAAGATAAACGTCAGTGCGTTTGGCTGTCTTTGACATCCGCGAGCTCGGAAGCGAGTTCCAGTATTTTTTGCCGCGTGGATTCAATGTCCCCGTTGGGATCATAAACCGCGATCGTTCTCATGGAATCGAGGATCTTTCGGGCCCGCCCCTGCTTGAAGGCGGGGTCGGACTCTTCGAGGCGCTCGATATAGAGCCCCACTTTGCGCTTAAAGTCTCCAAATTCAGGTTCATACAACCAGCGGATTTGATCGATGAATTTAACCAGAACCTGCCGATCGTTATTTGTGCTCATGGCTCATCCTCCCAATGGATGACATTAGTTAACCAAACTGCCATCTATGAGCCAATGGAAATCTCGGCGCGTACAAACCCCATTGAGCTGTTCTCTCGCTGGCTCCACGAGGCGGCCACCCATCCGGGAATTCGCGAGGCGACGGCCATGGCCTTGGCCACCGTCGCGCTGGACGGCGGTGTTCAGAACCGAATCGTGCTCTGCAAATCCTGGTCGGAAGAGGGGTTTGTTTTTTACACGAACTACTTGAGCCGCAAAGGCCGCGAACTCGACCGCAATCCCCACTGCAGCGCGGTTTTTTATTGGGATCAGCTGGGCCGACAAATCCGCATCACGGGTCGGGTTGAAAAAGTCCCGGCGGAGCAATCCCGCGCCTATTGGAAAAGTCGGCCGCGTGAAAGCCAGATCAGCCAATACGTTTCCCAGCAATCTGAAGTCGTGGGTTCAAGAGAAGAGTTGGAAAAGCTCGCGAGCGAGGCGGAAAAGAATTTCGCCGGTCAAGAGATCCCTTGCCCTGACCATTGGGGTGGTTATCTCATCAAACCAAAATCCATTGAGTTTTGGATCGCGCAACCTGGACGTTTGCACGATCGATTCGAGTTCGAAAAATCCGATCACACCTGGACCTTCCGCCGACTCTACCCTTGAAGCGCCTCGTGATATGACGTGTAATTAAAATTGGGGTCATATATAGAAGAGGTCTTCGGTGCCAAATGTCGTGGCCGTCGTTAAAGACGATCGGGTTCGCCGACAAATCGAGCAATATTTGAACGAGCTCGACACGGGAGATCTTCGTTTCGCCACATTCAGTCGGGTCGAAGAATTCGAGGCCCTTTATTTCAAGGATCCCACAAAGAAATCCGAGCCGGAGCCAGGCGATCCTAACGCCGCGCCACCGCCCGAAGGGAGCAAGCCCCCCGAGCCAAGTGGCCCGGAAGAAATCGAACTGCGCTTATTTAGAGACGTTCACATGGTCATCTTCGCCCTGGACTCGGTGAAAGAAAAACCCGCGGCCTGGATCGATAAAGTCCGGACGAATTTGAAAAAATACAAACACTGGCCGGAAAACGGCCAACAGCGCTGGGTTCTTCTGAAGTACGAAGACGACGGCATCAACAAGCTGGATCTGCTTCATCCGGCGCTGGACGATCTCATTTATCTCCCCTTGGACCGGCTCATCTTTTTGCAAAAAATGGAGATCCTTCTCGCCCTGCCGAGCCTGGCCACGCCAAGCTATCTCTTCAATCAGGAAGTCAAACACCAGATTGAAATTTCCAAAATCGCCAAACTGGACCGCCTAAGCGATGTGGCCATGGGGATTCGCAATCCGGTTCCCCTCGTGCGCGGGCTTCCGGCCAAATTCTACGTTCAACTGCCCGGCGATAAAAATCGTCTCGAGCTTCGCGGCAAGGTGATTCGTTCCGATCCCCACCCTGATTATCCGGGCCAGTACATCGTTTACTTCGGCTTTTTCGGTCTTTCCAAAAGCGCCCTTACCCAGATCCGCCGCCAGCTCTCGAAGGCGCCCCGTTACCAAAGCTTGAAGAATGAAGACCGTGAAGTGGTGCGCTTTGATCCAACCAATTTGTTTTTGTCGCCCGAGGAACAAGCGGAATTCAACTTGGCCATCATCGATCCGGAAGAATCGGCCATCATCCCTCTCGGCCAGCAACTCACCAAAGAAATGGACCGGTTGCATATCATCGGTGAAACCTCGTACTCGATTTTTCTGTACAAGTACTTCAGCCCCGCCGGAAGCTTGAATAAATCCGATCCGCCCAAACCCACGGAAGAGGCGGACTTCTATAACAGTCCTTTGTCTTTATCGATCGCGGTGGAAGATCTTAAATGCTTGAGCGTGGACCCGGGCCCCAATGAAACCGACCTCTTTCTCGGCCACCAAGCTTCCGCGATCTTCAGTTCGCCGGAAGGCTATCTTTCCCTCTTGCAGGATCAATCGTCCCGGCTGCTCGTGGAAGAATCCATCAACCTCGCCAGCGAGGGGCGCGTGATGGAAAAACTTCTGATCATGCAAGACAGTTCGAACGTCGGTCGCGCCGTGAAAATGAAGGCCTATAAGAGCAGCGCCGACCATATCGTCACCGTTGAACTACTGCCAGCGGGATTGGGTGATATTGTTGAACAGGTGACCCAAGAGGACACCAATCCCACGTTGGATCTGATGATCGTGAACATGAGTTTCGTATCGGAGGATCCGAACACTTGGGTGGAAAACCTTCGCGCCCGCGCGTTCAAATTGAATCTCGTGAAAAATCCGGAGCAACTGAAGTTCCTGATCATCGCCGATCAGGAACCCCGCGATTTGGACAAGTGGATGAACGCTCCGGACATTCTGGGAATGTTCATCAAACCGGTGGATTCAAGGCAGATGCTTTATTTTCTCTCGGAAATCCTGCCGAACAAGAACACCCTTTACACCTTCAACAATCTGGGTTGGAGCCAGCCGAACTTATCGGTTCACGTGGCGAAAAAGCTGGAGCTGGAAGCGCTCAGCGAATTCGGGGCGACCATTCGCAGTCCGCAAAAACTCGTTCCCGGCTCCACGTTTTATCTGCGCAAGTCGATTTACGACAACGCCCCGAACCAGTGTTTGGCCGCCAGGGTCTATCACTGCAAAGAACACCCCGATGGCGGTTATCTGGTTTACGCCACTTACTTCGGGATCAACGACGCGTTTTTGAAGTACGCGCGCACTTGGATCCGGGAAAACTACGCTCAACAGAAGCACAAAGAGTGAGCGCGCTTTAAGCGGCCGCTGTTTCGATCTTCGCGCCGCAGTTCGGGCAGAACTTGTGGGTTTCCGCGATCGGACCCTGACATTGCGGACAGGAGTTTCCGTCGCCGGCCACGACTTCCTCTTTTTCATTCATATCGACGAAGCCCTTCTCATTCCACTTGTCGATTTCATGAATGATCGACCAGAACTCGGCCATTCGCACGAACTCGTTGCGGTCAAAGGAAAGTTGTAAGCGGCCGTCATCGAAACTCTGCCGTTTGACGAACAACCCTTTTTTCTCAAGCGCGTCCAGGTGCGTGTTTTTAAGATCGATCCGGTATTTGGATTTGCATTCCGCGAGCACCTGGGACCATTCCAGCTTCGAGGCGCCTTTATGATCCACCTCGGCGCCTTCGGAGAGCTCGGCGAAAGCCTTGGCCACCTTCAAAGCCAGTGGATCCACGAAAATGGCTTCGGCGCGGCTGCCCTTAAAGAGGTGATATTGAAAAAACTCGGCGAAATCCTCGAAGAGCTGCACATTTAAGAACTTCACGTCGATCAGGTCTTCTTCGCCTTCACTGTCTTCCGGTTTACCCATCACCAGTTCGGCGTACTTCAGCTTGGCGAGAAGATCCATGACCCCGCGAAGGCGCGGCGGTGATTCACCGAAGAAGCGGCTGGCGTAAAGCTTCAAAGCGTTCCACGCCACTTTGATTTCATTTGGATTGTCCGGAGATTTTTTGCCGATGTGTCGGGCGATCAAATGGATTTCGGTGAAGATCCGGTGAATCAAACCTTGCGGGCAGGCCGCCTTTTCCGTTTCCATTTTGGCCATTTTGGCCTGCTTGCGCATGGCCTTCACTTCATCGCTCGCGCTCTTCACCATGAGCTTGATTCCCGGCGGGCACTTTTCAAACTGCTGCTTCATGATCTCGATCGGCACTTCCAAAACCTTGGTCTCCTGAAGCGCCTCGGCCCGGTACTCATGTTTGGCCATGCTGGAAAAAAGAGCGTGCTCCCCGAGCACCTGCGAAGGCCCAAGCACGGCGACTTCCAGGTTTTTTCCGGAACGCTCATGCATTAAAGCGATCTTACCCTGCTGAATCAGATAGATGGCGGTGGGAGTTTCCCCTTCTTTAAAGAGAACTTCCCCTCTTTTGAGCTTCTTCGTGTTCTCCATGGAATCTTTAAACCCTCGCCTTTTTCTATCGGCACACCCACCCTTCGATTTGAGTGATTGACGCTATCCGGCGTAGATTCTGAAAGGGCCCGCAAGGTGATAGCTTGGAGCGCTGATGGATATGCCCATTTTTTCATTCACATCTGGACTCTTGGCCGGCGGGCTCATCATGGGTCTCGTGCTCTGGCTCAACCGGCGTCGCGAACTGAGATGGGCTTCAAGAGAAGCCGCCGAAATGATCGAAAGCGCGAAAAAGGATGTGGAAGCGCAAGAGGAAGAACTTAAGCTTCAAATCGAGGATTATCGCGAAAGCGCTTACGAGCGATTTGAACGGGAAACGCGCAAACTGGTCCTCAGGAATGAAGACCGCGAAGACGAGATCGCGGAAAAGGAATTGAAATTCCGCGATATGGTCAGCACGCGTGAGCAGGCGCTCAATCGCCGCGCGCAAGCCTTGAACTCCAAATGGCAACGCGTTCGTAATTTCGAAAACCGCGTGAATCAGCTTCGCAACAAAGCCGCGGAAATTCAAAAGCGGTTATTGGCGGAAGCCCGCCAACGGTCCTCGGTGGACGAGGCCGAACTGAAAAAACAAATTCAAAATCAGTTCGAACAAGAAGTTCGCACCCACGCCACCCGCACCGCCCAGGACCTGGAACATGAAATGCAACTCAATGCCGAGCGGGACGCGAAAAAAATCATTCACATCGCGCTGAACCGTTTCGCGCGCCCCTATTGTCCCGAGCGCGGAATCGGCAACGTGAACTTTGAGTCCGAGGAACATAAAAAGCGCACCTACGGACCGGACAACGTCTTCGTCAAAAAAATCGAAAAGCTTTGCGGCGTGGACATCGTTTACAACGAGACCTACCAGAGCGCCACGATCATGGGATTCGATCCGGTCCGCCGCGAATTGGGGCGCGCCGTTCTGGAGGCCGCATCCAAGCAGCGCCAACTGAACGAAAAAATCATCGATGACATTCACGACCGCTGCAAAAAAGCGCTGTTCAAAAAAATTCTCACCGATGGCAATCGCATCGCCAAGGAGTTGAAGATTCATGATCTTCACGAAGATGTGCGATCGATGTTGGGCGCCCTTCGCTATCGTTATTCATTCGCTCAAAACCAGTACTTCCATGTGGCGGAAGTGGGCTGGCTCTGTGGGCTGCTGAGCGCGGAGCTCGGCCAGAACATCCCCGATGGCCGGCGCGCGGGTCTTTTACATGATATCGGCAAAGCCATGGATCACTCCCGCGAAGGCGGTCACGCCGTGATCGGCGCCGACTTCATCGAAAAACACGGTGAGCGGCCCGAGATCGTTCATGCCGTCCGCGCGCACCACTATGATGAAACGCCGAGCACGGATCTCGCGTTTTTAACGATCGCCGCGGACGCGCTTTCTGGCGCGCGGCCCGGAGCGCGGCGCTCGACCATGGATTCGTACACGCAGAAAATGGCCGACCTCGAAAAAATCGGCAGCGGTTTTGAAGGCGTCGTGGCCACCTACATCTTGAGCGCCGGTCGCGAAGTCCGCGTCCTGGTCGACGGCCAAAGAGTGGACGATCACAAAGCCCTGCAACTCTCAAAGCAAATCGCGCAGAAAATTGAGCAAGAGCTCAACTACCCAGGCCTGATCAAAGTCACCGTCGTGCGGGAAACCCAAGCGGTCGAGTTCGCGCGGTAAACCACCCCACCAAACAATCCGATTGGTCGCTCCTCTGGCATGGAAACTGAACTGTCAAACGTGATTTTTGAAACAGAGAGCCGGAGGAGAGCGAAAAGTGAAAACGGTTTTTACATGGATGTATATTTTATTATTCCTGCCCTCTCTCGCGTTGGCCGAGATCGGAGCCTACCACTTCAATGGTGACTACTTTGATGATCTCAAAATCCTTCAAATGACCGGGCACCTGGTCGAAAATGGGGACAGAGCGCGCGAAGAGGAAGTTATTGGCGTCGTTTCCTCTCATCAGGAAAAACTCGATGCCTGTTACGAAAAAGAGACCGGGAGAGTTCAGGCCATCTTCTATTTCTCAGTGGACAAAGAAGGTCGGTTCCGCAACGTCACGGCCGACGTGTTCGGTTCAATGAACTCAGGACGCTTGATCTCGTGCATAGCTGAAAAGATCGAGACTTTTAAAGCTTCTCATTACTCGGCGGGGGATCGAGTTTTTCGTTATATCGTTTCTTTCCCGAAGCCGCGGTGATTTCGGTCAGAGCGGCGCCTGGGCCACCGGACCCTGGGCATGACCGGACGTCAGCACCTTGATCGTTTTATGGACGATCGATTCATTGGATTTTAAATCCTGTTTGGCGGCGAACTGGGCGCGAACGATGTCGTCATAGGACGCCTCGGGAAGACCGGCCTGCCGCATGAGGATTTGCGAATACCGGGCGGCCCGGTCAATGAGTTTGCCGTTCGACGGATAAACCCAGGTCATCAAATTCCCTTCGAACCGGCCAAGGCGACCCATCACCAGTGTGGAATGGATATTCAACCAAAGCTTCAAGGTCAGGTGATCAAACAATTTCGAAGTTCCCGGCACGGGAAACTTTTCTTTCAATTCAGCCAATTCAAACACCAAGTCGCGGCCATCCCGTTCAATCCGGAACTCATGGTGCACGCGATCGGGAATCGAACGTTCACGGAACTCGCGGGCGCCGATGCCGAAATCAAAACTGAACAAATATTCGCGTGTGGCTTTCACATGCGTTTCCGGCCAGTGAATGGGTCGCGGATCCCGATTGAGCAAAGCCCGCCAACCCTCTTCGGCGGTTTTCGCCTTTATACAAATGTAAGTCAGTGAGTTTTGCGCCGCCGGATAAACGGGATTGTTGAACGGCTGTAAATTAAACGTGGGCGCGCGTTCCGTGGTATCGGTGAACACCGTAATGGCGAATTCATCAGTGACGTAAAGCGTGTTATGCCCCGAATGATAAATCGTGGCCTCAAGAGCGATAAAGTCACGCAACCGCTGCACTTGCGCGTTCCGCAGGAAGTCCAACCACGCGTCCAACGCCTTGAAGGCCCCATCCACATCGCGCCGGAATTCCAAAGCCAAGCCTATCACCAACATCAGTACCGTGCTCGCCTGCATGCGCGTGCTACCGGTCAACGCCATGGGACCGGTCTCCAGACAATAGGACGCGATCGCGGGATTGGTTAAAACCCGGCGTGAGCGTTCCACTTTGTCGATGAGAATCCGGGTGGTGTTGCAGTAAAGAAAAAGCGGGCGCCGTTTTGAAACCTCGGTGGCCTTTTCGACCGCGCCGATCACATAAGGTGTCTCACCGCCTTCGGTGGATCCGATCAATAAATCATTTTCGCTGAATCCCAACTCCATGAGATGGCGCGCGCCGTATTCCGGAAAATCCTCGAAACCTTCCAATGAGTGCACTAGCGCCACATCGCCACCGGCCATGAAGCCACAGACCTGATCGGCCTTGTCCGGGTACGCTTCCCGCCAAAGGTACTCGAGCGACAAGGACAGGCGGCCCGTGGCGCCGCAGCCGACTAAATACACTTTATTTCCCGAGGACAAGGTATCATCGACCGCATGGAACAAACTTGTCAGTTCGGCTTTCATACGCGCGATCTTTTCGATCGCTTCCAAATCCACTCTTCGAAGCGTGGCCAACGCCTGATCCAAATCATTCTTGGCCCAATCGGAAAGTCGCAGGGTTTTCGGATGGGGAGTTTCCGTGGGAAGGTCACCGAGTTGGAACAAATGCTTCTGGCGTAGGAACTCTTCAGCGGTTTTCATCCCTCAAGCTTACGGTCCCGCACCAAACCTTGTAAAGGTGATCCTGTTAGGCGAAACTTCCGTGATTGGCGGAGGTTTTTACATATGACACCAATGCATCGAGTCGCCATTATCGGCGGAAAGCGCGTTCCCTTCGCGCGTTCATTCACCAATTACATGGGTTATACGAACCAGGATTTAATGGTCGCCTGCCTTAAAGCTTTGGTTGAGAAATACAATTTAAAAGGCAAGAAACTCGGTGAAGTGGCGCTTGGGGCGGTCATTAAACATTCATCCGATTGGAATTTTGCGCGCGAATGCACTTTAGGTTCAGGCTTGGCGGCGGAAACACCGGCGTACGATCTGGTGCAAGCCTGCGGAACAAGCCTTCAAGCCACCATCACCGTGGCCAACAAAATCGCCCTTGGACAAATCGACGCCGGCATCGCCGGCGGAGTGGACTCTAATAGCGATTTGCCCTTTGTCTTCTCGCGCCAGTTCAACCGCATCATGCTGGCCGCGAACCGGGAGAAAACCCTTTCGGGGCGGATCAAGCAATTCCTCAACCTTCGTCCAGGAGACCTCAAGCCGCTCACTCCCGGTGTGGTCGAACCGCGCACCGGCCTCAGCATGGGGCAGTCCTGTGAAAAGATGGCCAAGGACTGGAAACTCACCCGCGAGGAACAGGATCAACTGGCGCTTGAAAGCCATCAGAAAGCCGCAAAGGCCTGGGCTGACGGATTTTATTCGGATCTGGTGATCGAGTTCGCCAAGCTGAAACAGGACAATAATGTTCGTGGCGACACCTCTTTGGAAAAGATGGCCAAGTTGAAGCCGGCCTTTGATTTCAGCGGAAGCGGAACCTTGACCGCGGGTAACAGTTCGGCGCTTTCCGACGGCGCCGCCTGTGTTCTTTTAGCTTCAGAAGAGTACGCCAAAAAACAAGGATGGCCGATCCTCGCCTACCTCAAAGGGAGCGAAACGGCGGCCGTGGAATTCACCAAGGCCGAAGGATTGTTGATGGCTCCGGCCTATGCCGTTCCCCGGATGTTGAATCGCGCGGGATTGAAACTCCAGGATTTTGATTTTTATGAAATTCACGAAGCTTTCGCGGCCCAAGTGCTTTGCACGCTCAAAGCGTGGGAAAGCCGGGATTTCTGCGTGAACCGTCTGGGTTTGGCCGACGCTTTGGGCTCCATCGACCGCTCAAAATTGAATGTGAAAGGCGGTTCCGTGGCGCTAGGACACCCGTTCGCCGCCACCGGCGCCCGCATCGTGGCGTCACTGGCCAAGATCTTGAACGAAAAAGGTTCGGGTCGCGGATTGATTTCAATTTGCACCGGCGGTGGTATGGGTGTTACCGCCATTTTGGAACGCTAAGGAGAAAATTATGTATTCAGCTTACCCGGAAACGGAACCGTTCAGCACCGGACGCCTTAAAGTCTCTGATCTTCATGATATATATTACGAAGAAGTCGGCAATCCCAACGGCAAGCCGGCGCTTTTCATTCACGGCGGTCCAGGTGGCGGCATTGAACCTTCTCACCGCCGTTACTTCGATCCGAAATATTTTCGTGTGGTGCTCTTCGACCAGCGCGGTTGCGGGAAAAGCACACCCCATGCGGAGCTGAGAGAAAACACGACCTGGGATCTGATTCACGATATTGAAAAATTGCGCCAACACCTTAAAATTGAAAAGTGGATCGTGTTCGGCGGAAGTTGGGGAAGCACGCTTTCGCTTCTTTATGCCGAAACCTATCCCGAGCGGGTCAGCGCGCTCGTACTGCGCGGGATATTCCTGTGCCGGAGGAAGGAAATTCAATGGTTTTACCAAAGTGGCGCCAGTCGCATATATCCGGACGTGTGGGAGGAATACGTAAAACCAATTCCCGAGAACGAGCGCGGGGATTTCGTTTCGGCGTATTACAAACGGCTCACGAGCGAAAACCGCGATATTCGCATCCAAGCCGCCAAGGCCTGGTCGACCTGGGAGGGTGCCACCTCACGCCTGATTCCCGATCTCGAGATGATTCGCCATAGCGGCGAAGATCATTTCGCCGAGGCCTTCGCCCGTATCGAATGTCACTACTTCATCAATGGCATTTGGATGCGAAACGACAACCAGATCCTTGAGGACATTCATAAAATCCGTCACATCCCTTGCGAAATCATCCACGGCCGGTATGACGTCGTCTGTCCGGTTGAAAACGCCTGGGACCTTCACAGGGCGTGGCCCGAAAGCCGGTTGCACATTGTTCCGGATGCCGGCCATTCCGCCAAGGAACCGGGAATCCTCACCAAACTCATCGAAGCCGTGGAACGATTGAAAACCTAGAACTGCCCCACTAGCCTGCACCTGAAGGCCCAGCCCGAATCATATTATTGTGATAAACCGCATAGATGGCGAGATGGAGGCGCAATCTATGCGGAACTTTCGTTGTGCACCAAGTCTTCCGCACTAGCCTATTGATATTGGCTCGAAGCATCGCACACGTGTGATTCAAGCTAAAAAGCGGATCAAATCGGATCTTCTTTAACTCCCCCTGTCCGACAATCGAACCTCTTTGCCCTTTAAAGCGCTCGTGTGGGTTTAAAGGAAAGTGACGTCTTAAGATTTCCGGATACATTGGATTTTGATCGGATTTGAATTGCACATCGGGTGTGGTGAGTGGCTTTAAACTCTCACAAAGATCACTCAATGCTTTTGGCCTGAAGTCTGGTCTTGGTCCATATTTTTTACGTGAGATACGGGCGAGCTTTCCTTTGGCCGGCATCTGGGCCACTTGGAAGCCTAAGATTCTTCTGGTTTTTGATTCAACGGCTAGCGGAACGGAAAGCGGTTTACACTTTGTGTGCTCGAAGGTTTCAAGCTCATCAAATTCAACAACAGTGGCCAGGGGACTGGATTTGTTTTGATGTTCAAGTTCATGCACTGCTTTTTGGCCCAGAAAAAGAAACTTTCGTTCAACCGTGGTTCGGGAAATGTGAAGCAGTTTTGCGATTCGGCGCTGGGAAACGCTTGAAGCTAAAAGTTTGTTGATGCGGTGATTGAGGTGGCGCTTTTTTTGCCTAAAGCAGGGGTGAAAGGTGGCACGGGAAAAGTATCTAGAGCAGCTAACGCAATAAAATCTTCGCACTCTTTTTCCGTCGGAGGTTCGGCGGAAAAATCCGGCTTTCAGAATACGCATCCGGCGATCGGACATGTCTGGGGATGAGTTACAATAGGGGCAGCTTGGTCGCATGCCCGGTGGTTAAGGGCAAAATTCTCGCCATTATTTTCTGCAGGCTAGTGGGGCAGTTCTTAGGGATTGGGAGGGACGGCGATCATTCGGGGCCGTCCCCAATCACTGAGCGCGTGATCGATCTCAATCACATTTCGGGCTCTCACGAAATACCGGCCGGGCTTTAGCTCGGCGAAAACTTGGGGCACCGTGGAGTGGCGATCAAAAACGGGATTTGAAAACTCAGGATTCGTGGCGATTTGAATTTGATGTTTAACGTAAACGCCGGGGGGAGCCAATTGGAGCTTCACCGAGGCGTTGGAGCCGCGATCCACGGACAGAATTTCCGGCGCGGTCGGCGAAACCACTTCAAGCCGTTTGATCGCGCTGTAGTTTCCCGATTTGTCCCGAAGCCGATAATAGAGGGACTGGGGCGCGCTTACGGGAACGGACATGGAGTTTCCGCCGATGAGAAACTCGCGCATGACGATTTTTTGAAAATTCGCGTCCGGCGAAAACTCCAAAACAAATTCCTCATCGGGACGGGCCGTTTTAAAGGATTCATAGCGCCAGGCGAATTCGACGTGAAAACTCGAAGCGCGGGTGTAATACCGGATTCGTAAAGGCGCGGTGAACACAAGCGAATCACTGGATTTCACGCCGGACGCCCCCAACGGCCAAGCCACGGCGATCGGCAATAGCATGTGTACCCATCGGAATGTCATCTCAAAATGGATCGGTCATTCGCGGGCGAAAACAAAGATTCCGTCGACAATCTCGATCAAAGTCCAAACAATCTTGATCTTCCGGCAAACCCGTTCAGCGCTCCGACTTATATATGAAAAGCCTTTTTGCAAAAAATTTTGTCAAAAAAACAAGAAGGTGGATCCAACCGCGATGGGAAAAAACAAATTCCGTCGAAAAGTTGTGCGCCAAATTTTTTTGAAAATCGCAGCACCAGTTTGCGATTATCAATCACTAATCAAAATTCATTAAATTCGAAATCCGAATCAAAATTAGAACGATCACTGATTTCAAAAACTTGCCGCGCATCATTAGGACCTAGATCGAGTCCAGTTCGGGGCCTGGAACTTGCGACACCTGCCTGTAAAGAAAAGGTGGGCGTTTATGAAAACGTTTATCAAACCAATTTTTAGAGGAATGCTGCTAAGTACGGCGGTATGGGCGACCGCATGTTCGGATGTGGCGTTCACGCCGGATCCAAATTTCAATCAAGGATTGGAGGCGCCTCCCGGCGGAATCCTTGAAACGTTCGGATTCAGCGATCAAGACACCCGCGCCAAAGTCGACATATTATTTGTCGTCGACAACTCCCGTTCAATGCTCGATGAGCAAATGAAACTGGCACCGGCGCTCAACAGCTTTCTCAGCATGATCGCCAAAATCGACTGGCAAATTGGTTTTACCACCACCGACGTCAGTGACGGCCAACACGGAGTCAAAGGATCTCTCTTGCCGCTCAAAGGCGCTTCAGGAAAAATCCTGACCGCTGCGACTCCGAACTACGCCCAAGTCTTCGCCAACACGGTCGTGCGGGATGAACTCGTGAACTGTAAGGACACTGATTGCCCCTCGGCTGATGAACGTCCCCTTGAAGCGATCACCCTGGCCATTTCCAAACGCAATGGCGACAACGCGGGATTCTTCCGCGATGGCGCGGATCTGGCCACGATTATTCTTTCCGACGAGGACGAACGCAGCACCGGATCGGGCACGAGCGCCACGGATGTGGTGAACACGGTCAAATCCGCTTTTGGAGTTAATAAAACTTTTACGGCGTTCGGGATCGTGATTAAACCCGGAGATTCGACTTGCTACAACCGGCAACAAGCCAACGGCGGTAACTACGGGACCTACGCGAGCGCGCTCGCCCTGTTAACTCAGGGTTTGACGGGCAGTATCTGTGACGATGACTACGGCCCCACGCTCGCCAGCATCGGTAACCGTGTTCGTGAAGCGGTGAAATCGATCACCTTGAAAGTCATGCCGAATCCGAGCACCATCCAGTTGAAAATGATCCCGTTCGATCCCAACTTGCAATGGACGGTTGAAGGCCAAACCATCACCTTCAGCTATCCTCCCAAAGCGGGAACCAAAATTTGGGTGGCCTATCTCCCCTTCTAATGGCGAACACCGCCCGGTCGGGCGGTGTTTAACCGCGGCTTTCCTGAACCCGTTTTATTTTCCGACGAGCCGACAATCCCACGCTCACTAAAATCAGCCCGATTCCAGTCACCATCGCCAACGACAAACTCTCATCAAAGAACAAAAATCCGTAGATCACGGCTAAAACCACTCCCACATAATTCACGGAAGCCACCCGGCTGGCCTTATCGCGAGAAAAACCGCGGGTCAGAAAGAGTTGCGCGATCTGCACAAGAAGACCAAGCGCCAAAATACCGGCCCAATCCCAACCGGTCGGCCAAACCCAGGATCGAATCGCGAACGGCGCCGTCACAATGGACGCGATCAACGGAAAGTAAAAGATCACCACCCACTCGTTATCCGTATCCTTCAGATTGCGAACGGAGTTGTACGCCAGCGCGGACGATATGGCGCCCATGACACCCATTGTGGCGTCAAAGGCACTCACCCGATTATCAAAACCTTGAATCACCCACACGCCCGCGAATCCCACGAGAGCGCTCAACCAATGCCTGGCTTCCACCTTCTCGCCGAAGAAGGTGCCGGCGATCACCACGGTGAAAATCGGCGCCAGGTACTGGATGGTGACCGCCGAAGCCAGCGGCATGTTCTGAAGACTATAGAAATAAAAACAGAGAGCGAAAGTTCCCGCCACACCCCTGAAGATGAGCATCTTCTTGTTGTTTCCCCAAACGGGAATCTTTTTGGCTTTCAAGATGAGGTAAGAAAACCAAAGGCACAGAAGCCCGCGCCAGAAAACCAGTTGCTCGAATGGCAGATGGGACAGCCACTTCACCAACAGATTCACCAGCGAAAAGCAGGTGACCGAGGCCAGAATATAAAGGGCGCCGGAGCTCAATTATTTTTTGCCGTATTTCTTGCGGAACTTCTCAGCCCGGCCTTCAGCGTCGATCAAACGCTGTTTTCCAGTGTAAAACGGATGGCTGGCGCTGGAGATATCGATCTTCACCAAGGGATATTCGTTTCCATCCTGCCACTTGATGGTTTCTTTGGCTTTGATGGTGGACATGGTCAAAAGTTCCCAGTCACAGGAAACGTCTTTGAAAACTACCGGACGGAATTCAGGGTGAAGGTCTTTTTTCATACTCTCATCTCACGTTTTTAAGGAATCCAAGTACTTAACATTCCGTGGCGGGTTTGCGCAAATGAAAAATAACCTCGTAATTCCAAATACTTAGAAATAGAAAACGGAAAGCCTAGGCGACGAAAAGGTGAAATGAGGGCGTGTGGTCGATCTTTTCTTTCACTTCCACGTTGAAAAGGGCGATCACCTCGGTTCGCTTTTTGGGCTCGATGTTAAAGACCACAAGGTCCGAGTTTTCAACGATTTGATGAAGGCCGCGGCCGGCCCCACCCTTACCTTCTTTGGCATTTAAATCTTGGGCGCTTCCGGCGTAATTGGCCTCAAGGTAACGAAGCAGCGTCGATCCGTTGAAACTGCCGAACGGGTCACGAACCGAAACACCAATCAGCATTCCGTCCGTCGCGAAGCGCACAATACCTTGCTGTTCGGGCTTCAAGGTGAGTTCCACTGTCCGGGACAGATGATTGTAGATGGGTTTGCCTTCATGATCGACGGGCGCATCGTAAATCGCGTTCATCAGCATTTCTTCGAGAACCGTGGCAATGCGGTCACGATTGGCGCGACGAACTCCCAGCTTCTCGAAATATTGAATCACCTGAGCGGTGACCTCAGCGCGCTGTTTGCTTGAAACCACGGGCAAGGTCTGCACGTCCACGCCCCAACTCAGATATTTTTCGATGCCGAAAATGTCGCGCGACAAAATCTTGGTGACGGTGGTGACGATGTTCTTCACCGTGAACGTACGATCCACATCATTGCGCGAGACCACGGCGGGAATCACGGACAGTTTTTTCAAGGCCGGAAGATAATTCGGCACTTGATCGGAGGTCATCAAAACGGTTTGGATGTTCTTTTGGTTGGCGAGATTGGCGAGTTCGATGTTGGGCGGATCAAATACGATCAGATCGTAATCGCACTCGCTTAGCTTCGCCGCGCCTTCTTCCACCGTTGACACCATATCCAGAATCACGCCGGTTCCGCCAAGCGCCATTTTGGCGATGACTTGCTGTTTTTTATTGGTGTCGGCGAGTAACACCCGTTTGCTCTGAATGATTTGCTCGGAGGAGTACTGCTCGGCGATCGGAGCGATGAGCGCCTGCGCCTCGAACAGTGACTTGCGCAGTTGATCGGCCGAGACATCGTCCGGATGCTGGCGCCGGAATTCATCGAGGTAATTTTTCAGCGGCACCAGTTGATTTTCATTGAGTTCATTGAGTTTACGAAGAACCACCGTCCTGGCGTTCAAAAGTTCTTCCATCTTGTTCTTCGACGCCAAGAGCTCGGCGTTTTGCTGCTCCAGTTTCTGCGTGCGTTCTTCCACTTTCTTTTCGAGATTGTGCGAAAGTTCCTCGAACCTTTTGGCTTTCTGATTCGTCGCCGCGAGTTTTTCAGCGAGTACCGTCGCATAAATCCGGTAAAGAGTGTAAAGATAAAGCTCCCTGTCGGGGCCCTGCACTTTAGTGAAGACCTGGGAATCGATACGAACCAGCTTGGCGTCCGTTTCGGAAATAATCGTGGCGCTCGACGGCTTGTTGGTGATCACGCTCATTTCACCGACGAGATCCCCGGAGTTTTGCAACGTCGATACCCGTCCGCCATCCACGTACACTCCAAGTTTTCCCTCGATGAGGAAGTAAAGATGTTCATTGGATTGGTTTTGCGCCAGAAGCTCCGAGTCCTGAGGAAGTTCAATGACTCTCGCCGCTTGCGCCAGATGGTTGATCATCTGGTCCGGCAGAGAGGACAAAATATGAAAGCTCTTTAACAGGGACACAATTTGCCCATGATCGGAGCCAATGGCCGAAAGCTTCGGAGCGGTGCTCATACCGTCTTTTCGTACCATATACATATCCGCGTGATATTGACTGGACTCGTTTTGGTCCAAAGTCCGAGGCGTCGGGTTCATTTTTTTTGTTAAAAATGCGAGGATGAAACATGCGCGCCATAATTGTCTGTCTCATTTTGATATCATTCGTCTTTGAGGCTTCAGCCCAGCGCTATCGTAAGCGACGGGGCCGCCCCGCGCGCGTCCCGGCCCAACAGCAGGAAGGCGATTATCGTTTCGCGCCTCCGCCGATGGAACCACCGGAGTATGATGAGATTGAAGATGAGGAACTCGGCGATGAGAATTTTTCTCCACCACCGCCGCCACCTACTCCTCCGGGCGCGGGAACACCCACACAACAAATCATGCCGCAACAGCAGCAGCCTCCTCCGCCGCCGCCACCGCCCAGGGACAATCCGGCTTTTGGAAGTTCAAAGTCGGGCAAACTGCGCTTCAAAATCGTCGAGGGTGAGTTTTACACCAAAGGCAAAAAAAGAGGGCGCGGTCAAAAAGTCACGCCCTCGAATTAACGTCTCTAAGCTTTTTGTGAAGCCGACACCGGGTATCCGGCCGTGCGTGAAGAAGTTCCCGGTCCGCCGGCGCCGGAGCTTGGCGAACTGTACTTGGGCGCTTCCCCCGCGAGATATTCCTCTTGGCTGTAATCGTCGACTTGAATGGCGTCCCATCGCTCGCGCTCGGCCTTGGCCATCAATTCCCGCTCGTCCGCGGTGATCACTCCCGCTTTCAGAGCGTCGTCGAGCAAGGTCTTCGATTTTTTATTCAACTGCTTGGCGAGCACGGCGGCGCGGATTTTCTTGTCCACGGCTTCGGCCGCGCGGATCGTTTGGTAAGTCCGCTCCAGACGAACCAATGATTCGCCCTCTTTCACGGGGAAGAAAATTCCTTGGGTGACTCGATCGCGCTGTTCCTCATTGTATAAGAGCGCGGAAGCGATCCGGTGGGTGAGCCGGTCCGTCGGCGCGAGCCCGACAAAATTCAGGCGTGACCACCAGCGAAGCGGACCTTTGAAGAACCAATAGAGACCAGGCACATCCATGTTGCCGAAGATGCCGTCAAAGGCGTCCTGGATTTTTTGGAAAGCCACCGCCATCGAGTAATCGAGGAAGATCTTGTCTTCCTTACGCCGCCCCTCTTCTTCATAGCGCTTGATGACCGAAGTGGCGATGAACATCCACGACAAAACATCCGCGAAACGGCCGGTCAACTTCTCCTTCACTTTAAGTTTTCCACCCAAAAGACCCATGGAGATATCCGCCATGATGGCGAAGGAAGCGGACACCCAGCTCAGCTTTTGCAAGTAACGATGAGATGGCCCGCTGACCGGAGTGCGCACCAACCGCGCTCGGGTCACGCTTAAAACAATGGCGCGAACCAGGTTTCGCACGATGTGTCCGATATGACCCCAGAAAGCCGCATCGAACGCGCGCAGATCACCTTTTTCCACCGCGTTCACTTCTTTAAAGGCATAGGGGTGAGCGCGCAAAGCGCCCTGACCGAAAATCATCAGAGTTCGGGTGAGAATGTTCGCCCCTTCAACGGTGATCCCGATGGGAAGACCGATGTACGTCGTGGCGAGAAGATTTCTCGGGCCCATCGAAATGCCGGCGCCGCCGAGCACATCCATGGCATCGTTCATCACCGCCCGGCCGATTTCCGTGGCATTGTATTTGGCGATCGCGGTCACGACCGGCGGGAAAATGTGCTGGTCGAGCGCGCTTAAGACGTAATTGCGCATGGCCTCGACCATGTACGCCCCACCGGCGATACGGGCCAACGGTTCCTCAACACCTTCGAATTTACCAATCGGTAATCCGAACTGCTTACGAATGGCGGCGTGATTGCTCGCCACACGGGCACAAAGTTTGGTTCCACCGGCGGCCTGACCGGGCAACGAGATTCCCCGTCCCGCGCCCAAACATTCCATCAACATCTGCCAACCTTGGCCGGCACCGTTGATTCCGCCGATGATGGCTTCTTCCGCGTTCACCACCACGTCGTGGCCTTCGGTCGGACAATTGTGGAAAGCAATGCCAAGGGGATCATGCCGGCGTCCAACCACGACACCGGGAAGATTGGACGGAATGAGCCCGCAAGTGATCCCCAAGTCCTCGCCCCGGCCCAAAAGATTTTCCGGGTCGCGCAAGCGGAAAGCCAGACCAATTAAAGTGGAGATCGCCGCCAAAGTGATCCAGCGTTTGCGCCAATTCAGCCGAATCATAATCCGGCCGTCGTCGCCGCGGAACAAAACGCCTTCGGAAGTGATCGATCCGGCATCACTTCCCGCCGTGGGTTCGGTCAAACCGAAACAGGGAATTTCATCACCGTTGGCCAGACGCGGGAGAAACCGCTTTTTCTGCGCGTCGGTGCCGTAACGATTGATCAATTCAGCGGGCCCCAACGAGTTCGGCACCATCACATAAATGGCCAGCGCGATCGAGCGCGAGGAAATTTTTTGAATCACGGCACTGTGTGCCGCATGGGAAAAACCTTTTCCGCCATATTCCTTGGGGATGATCATGCCCAAGAATCCCTTGCGCCGAATGAATTCAAAAACTTCCGGCGGCATGATCTTGGTGCGATACATTTTATAGTCGTCGCACATCGCACAGAGCTCCTGAACTTCGTTGTCCAGGAAGCTTTGCTCTTCCGGAGTCAGTTTCGAATACGGCTGATTCAACATTTTTTTGAAATCGGGGTGACCGGAGAACAGCTCGGCCTCCATCCACACCACACCGGCTTCCAGGGCGACCCGTTCAGTGGCTGAGATTTTTGGAATCAGGCGCAACGCCTTCATGGTTTTCATCACGACGGAGGAGACCAGTCCCGCGCGCAAAGGCGGAATCAAGAAAACCATCGCCACGGCGAGGACGGCGATCATGGCCCCTAAAGGCGCGCCGTAGCCCCACATGGCCACCAGAGCAAAGACTGTCCATACGTAGAGTGGCCAGCCGAAATAGGCCGCGAAAACAAAGGCCAAGATGGTACCGATCAAACCACCGATGAATAACGAGTCGGCAAGCAACCAACCGCTCATGGGGAGTTCCGCCATGATACACCTCCGCTGTATATCTATAGTCTACGCTTCGTTCCGATCAATTTCAATCAATTGATTGAAATTTTTAATCAACTGATTAATAATGAAAATAGATGAAGGCGCGCTCCAGAAAGAAACAAAACGGTCCGGGTCGGCTTCGCCTGGCGGCCAATGCATCTGAACGCGACGCTTCCGCGCAAAAGCTCCTACTTTCGGCGGCCCGACATTTATTCGCCCGCCGCGGATTGAGCGGGTGCTCCATTCGCGACATCGCCCAGGAAGCGGGACTGAACTCCTCATTGATCAGTTACTATTTTTCCAGCAAGGAAGGGCTTTATCGGGCCTGCATCGAGGAGATCGCCCGGACCAGCTTGCAAATGACCAAGCGGGTGCTGCTACCCGCCAACGATGTCACCGAATACAAACTTCGCCTGCGCATGTTCATTGACGAACTTTTCCAGCTCTTTCTTGAGGACCGCGACACCGGCCTGATTCTCATTCGCGAGTACGACCGCCAGCACTCACCGGCGCAGGACATTTTCCGCGACAGCTATCTGCAAATCCATGCGGCCATCGTGAACTTCATCAGCCACGGGCAAAAAGCCGGATACTTGGATCGGGAGAAGGACCCCTTCACTCTGGCGAGCCTTCTGTTTGGCTGCTTCACCAGTCAGATGCGCATGGATCATCTCCAGGAGCAAGTCTACAAGAAATCCCTTCTGGATTCTGACGAAAAGCGCAAAGTTGAAAATCATATTGTGGACCTTTTCACGATTCCGCCTAAGAATAAAAATTAAGATTTCATAGGGGGAGGATCGTTGATGAAATCCACCTGGTATTGCTTACTGGTTTTCGGTCTGCTCTGGTTTCACGCCGCCGAAGCCCAACGTCAAATCACCTTCATCAGCAAACTTGATAAATTCGATCTCGTGATCAGCGGTTCCCGGGGCACGGTGGCTGGAAAGAAAGCGGACATGAATTCCGTCAAAGAGTTGCTGCCGCTTTTATCAAAAACCCTGGGGGAAACCTGTCCGAGTCTGAGCGGTTCACCGGAGTTGACCGTGAAAGATGGCAACCGCACCCGCATGGTTTATGTCGACGAGGGCGTGATCACCGACGGAAAAATGTGCGCCATGGTGAGCGGCGACGGTCTTTATTATTTTCCGCTCCACCGCGAGTTTCTGATCGGTGACAAGCGTGACGGGATCAAACTTCAATCGCGGCTCCAGGTGTTCCGCCAGGGAAATAAAATCCTGGATCTTCGCCGGCGCGGTGAGGAATGGGAAAGCGAAGATCCGGAAAAAATGATGGATTGGGACTTCATCCGGCGGTTCCAGGACTCGCTGGTCCGGTTCGATATTCGCTTGCGCGTTCAATCGGGTATCGCCAAAGACAAACCCAAGCTGATTGTTCAGTCCGGCGGCCAAACTTTTGAATTTTACAAGGTCACTAGTGTGATGTGGGCTTTGAAAAAGCCCGGCGCCCAGTGGCTGATCGCTTCGGATGACTGGAGCTTTTGGCGGGATTTCGACTCATCGGTCCTCGAGGACCGGTACGCGGAAAACGCGCGCGAAATTCTGGCCACCGAGGATCCTGATGAGAAAATGGCCCTATTGAGTCAAGTTGAAGGTGTCTGGTCGCAAAATCTGCGGATCATGTATCACAAGCTCCTGCTCGATGAGAAAGAAAGCAAAGCCATTCGAAGCCTGGCCATCAAGCGGCTGAAGTCCAAGCCCGCCGCTTCCACGGTTTGTGTCATGGCTCGAATCATCGAGGAATCGACGGATGATGACCTACGCGACGATGCCGGAATCGTGCTTCGATTGAACAATCCCAAAGCCCCCAAATTCAAGACCAGCGATCCACCGGAAACGCGACAAACGGCCATTGATTTCTGGAGGAACTGGTGCCGGCAAAAAAAAGGTTAGAGAAGCGCCGGCGAATTTTAAGTTGGGCTCTTTACGACTGGGCCAATTCCGCCTTCACCACGACGGTGATGGCGGCGTTTTTCCCTTTGTTCTTCAAAAAATATTGGGCCGGTGATCTTTCCGCCACCGAGAGCACGTCCATTCTCGCCTACTCCAATTCTCTGGCCAGTTTTTTACTGGCCATCTCCTCACCGGTTTTCGGCGCGATCGCCGATGAAGGCTCCTTTCGTAAAAAACTTCTGGGATTCTTCACCCTTCTCGGCGCGCTGAGCAGTGTGGGCCTCGCCTTTGTCAATAAGGGTGAATGGCTGCAAGCCGCCTGGCTTTATTCCTTGGGCGTTTTCGGTTTCACCGCGGCGCTGACCTTTTACGATGCTTTGTTGGTTCAAATCACCAACCCCAAAGAGTTGGATAAAGTTTCGGCGTTGGGTTACAGCCTCGGTTACCTTGGCGGCGGATTGCTCTTGGCGGTTAACGTTTGGATGTATTTCAAGTACGGCGCCAACGGCATCAAAGCGTCGTTTTTCACCGTGGGTGTGTGGTGGTTGGTTTTTTCCCTGCCGCTCTTCCTATTCGTCCCCGAGATGAGGACCAGCCGGAAAATACCATGGTTGAAAGCGATCTCGCGCGGCTTTTCGTCTCTTCATGAGCACCTCTTAAGCGCGCGCAAGGAAAAAGCCCTTCTATTTTTCCTGCTCGGTTATTTCTTTTATATCGATGGCGTGAACACGATCGTGAAACTCGCCGTCGACTATGGGTTGGCCATCGGCCTTGAAGCCGGTGATCTCATCAAGGCCATTTTGATGGTTCAGTTCGTTGGTTTTCCTTCGGCGATCGCCTTCGGGTATCTGGGAGATAAAATCGGCCCGGTCCGCGGCATCTGGATTTGTCTGATCACCTATTTGGCGGTCACCATTCTCGCCTACTCTCTCGATTCCTCGACGGAATTTTTTATTTTGGCGGCGATGATCGGCATCGTTCAGGGCGGAATTCAATCCCTCAGCCGGAGTTTTTACGGACGCTTGGTGCCTCCCGAGGAATCCGCGCAGTACTTCGGATTCTTCAACATGGTCGGAAAATTTTCGTCGATCTTGGGACCTCTCTTCGTGGGGTTGGTGGGCCAGTGGACCGGCAGTTCAAGGCTCGGCATTCTTGTTCTCACCTTCTTTTTCGTCACGGGCGGATGGTTCTTATCAGTGAGTCAACGGACACAGCGGGTATCCAGATGAAGAAGTGGTTTCTGCTCATCACTCTTATATTTTCGTCGACGCAAAGTTCAGCCATTGATCCCCGGTGGAAGTACCGGGTTTTGCTCAGCCCCCATTTCGAAATGATTTACCGGGAAG
The DNA here is from genome assembly GCA_041690295.1 of Bdellovibrionales bacterium. Classification (GTDB taxonomy): domain Bacteria; phylum Bdellovibrionota; class Bdellovibrionia; order Bdellovibrionales; family UBA1609; genus JALHOQ01. The sequence continues at coordinate 25,840 of JAWLHR010000010.1, read as the reverse complement.
GGCAGAAGGACCTGGCGAAGCGCTATCTCCTGGCGGCCGAGCAAGCCCATGATCTCTTGTTCCCCCTTTTCAGGGAAGGACCGAAACGGACCATCATCGTTTTGCAGGACGATACGGATTGGACGAACGGGCTTGCGGACTTTCTCCCCTACCCGCATATCGTGATCTATCCCGTTCAACCCACCGCTTTTGACAGTATTGACGAGTATGGTGATTGGCCGCTGGAACTCATGCTGCATGAATACGCCCACATACTGAATATTTATCCCGCCCATGGCTTTTACACGCCTTTCAAATGGATTTTCGGTGGCGTCGTCAGACCCAACGCGGTTCTTCCCCGATGGTATCTGGAAGGGCTGGCGGTGGATTTGGAAACACGCTATTCATCCCATGGACGCTTGCGGTCCACCGACATGCAAGCCATGGCGCGCGCGTTCTGGTTGAGTGATCGCTTCAAGACCGATGACATCGCCACGATCAATGAGGCGGAAGGCAGACGATTTCCCTTTGGCGCCAAACCTTATCTTTACGGCGCCTGGTGGTGGGATCATGTCCATCGCACAAAGGGTGACGAATCGATTTACAAATTAAATCAAAGCTTCTCACGTCGGCTTCCCTTTTTGTTAAACGCGCCCATGCGCGAACATGCGGGCGGCTCGGCTTCCGAACTTTTAAAACAATCCGTCGATCGCGTGGCGGCTTTGGCGGAAAAGCAATCGGAATCCATCCGCCGGTCGAATCCGCCGGAATCCACCGCGGTGCTCGATGGCGATGGCGAACTCGGCGCGTTCGCCATCAGCCCTTCCGGAAACCGACTGGTGTACGCGCTCGGTTTGGTTGATAAAGGAAGTTCAGCGTACGTTCGCACCCGGGAAAAACCCGAACAATCTTTTAGGGAGCTAAAGCCCATTCGGCTTTTTAAAACCGTCGGCACCTTGCGCTTCACCTGGCTTGATGATGATCGGTTTGTTTATGACCAAACCGACATGAGCGAACCTTATCACTCTTATCGTGATCTTTTTCTCTATGACCTTCGCAATGGGAAAAATGAGCGCCTCACCCGCGGGCTTCGGGCCCAGGATCCGGCCGTCTCGCCGGATCGGCGAAAATTGGCTTTCGTGCAAAACAACGCCGGCAAAACCCATTTGAATCTCATGGATCTCAACACAAGAAAAATCCGGCGGCTCGTCAATGGAAGTGTCGATCGCCGGATCTCCGGCCCGGAGTTTTTATCGGACGATAAAGTTTTGTTCAGCGGGCGAGTGAACGGCGAGGAGAAAATTTACGTTTTCGATCTTCAAACCAAAAAGCTTTCGCTTTGGAACCGGCAATTGAAACAAGCTCAAGCTTTAAGGCGCACGCCCGCGGGCCTGCTTGTGACGGATGCGGGAACCGGCGTGAGAAACGTTTATAAAGTGAGCGCCGATCAGGCCACACCGGTATCGAACACCCTGACTTTAATTCACGACGCCGATTACGATCCGCACTCAAACCAAATTTATTATTCGGAACTCACCGGCGATGGAAAACGCCTGAAAGCCATTCCACTCGCCACCACCCGTCCGCCCACGATCGAAAAACCCGCGATTGAATCCGCGCCAAAATCGCAAGTTCGGTCGGTGGAAACCGAAGATAAGGGATTTTACCCCATCACCTACATGTGGCCCCGGTATTGGATCCCTTGGTTTTACCCCACTGAGGGCGGACTGATCGTTCAAGGCACCACCTCCACCCGCGATCCCATCGGCCGTAATCAATTTGATCTGGGTCTTTCCTATGATTCGATCACCAACAAACTCAGCTACGGCGGCGGTTTTCTCAACCGCTCTTTTCCCGTCTCCATCGGCGCCGGCTACAGTCAGTTCGTCACCTACCTCGGCGCGAGCGGCCGTTTGATTGAATCGCAGGATGCATTTTTAAATTTCGGCGGAAATCTGGGCAGTCGGTATTCCCATTGGACGCTTGGCGGATTGTGGAGTGACACCGAAGGCAGCGTGACCGACTATCGGCGATTGGGGCCCCAAGCGGGCTTAAGCTACTCGAATTTGGATTCTCCCCATCGCGATGTCTGGCGCTGGCACCTTGAAGCTCACCATCAGCAATTCCTGGAGCAGGAGGGCTATCTCGCCTACGGGCGAAGTTATGCCCACGTGGCCGTCGTCACCTCGATGGGCCGCCACCGCCTGGGCCTGACCACCCGGGCGGCCCTCAGCCCCGATCTCCCCATGGGGGCCACTGTGGACTTGGGTGATCGCACGGTGGGAGGCAATTATCTGGTGAATTTGGCCAATTCCAGCTTCCTCCTCAGGGGATATCCGTCGGGCAATTTCGTGGGCCGAAAGCTCGTCAACGGCAACCTGGAATGGGTTCTTCCGGCCCGTGACCTGGAGCGGGGCTTCGGCACATTTCCCTTGTTTTTACGGGATTTTGAGATGGCTCTGTTCTTCGACACAGTGGCTGTGGATGGGGGCGGCTATGTTCCTGCGCGGCGCGGCTATGTGCGCAGCCGCCTGGGGGAATTTTACTCAGGCACGGGGACCGAGTTTCGCCTCAACACCACCGCCGGTTACCACCTTCCCCTGGCCCTGACTTTGGGGCTCTACTATGGGTTAAATGAGGATTATGGCGGGGGATTTACCACCTTTATGGCCATCGGCCTTGGCTCATTGAGCCCCATATCATTGAAAACGCCTTGATGTTGCTTTTGACACTTGCTATGACTTCGAGTTCTTTAAAGAAATTGAGGTTAAACGCAATATGTCTAAGGCCAAAGTCGGTAAAGCCGCTCGTTTTAAAATTCAACGTCGCTTAGGTACGGAACTGCCCGGCCTCGGAAAACCGGGAGCTCTGGAACGTCGTCCTTATCCGCCGGGAGAAAACGGCAACAAGCGCCGCAAGTATTCGGACTATGCGCTTCGCCTTGAGGAAAAACAAAAAATTCGCGCTCACTATGGATTGCGTGAAGAGCAATTACGCCGCTTCATTCGTAACTCCAAGCGCGGTTCAGCCCATAACTGGGTGAACAAACTGATGGGTCTTTTGGAATGCCGTTTGGACAATTTGGTTTTCCGTTTGGGTTTCGCGCCCAGCATCCGTTCCGCCCGTCAGATGGTCAGCCACGGCCATGTCACTGTTGATGGCAAGAAAGTGACCGTTGGTTCTTTCGTTTGCCGTCAAGGAATGAAAATCGCTTTGACCGAAAAAGGTCGTAACAATCAGATTTATTTACAAGCCGTGAAAGCTCCCCGTTTGGAAGTGCCCGACTATCTCCGTAAAGAAACGGAAAACGACTCTGAAGTCGGCATTGTTCAGGCGATCCCCGGCACCGAGCACGTGCCGTTCGCTTTCGATGCGAGCTTGTTCACTGAGTACTACGCCGCTCGTAAGGCTTAAGAATCGACGAAGCCGTCCGGCGATCGGCTTTGAGCCTTCGTCGGACGCTCGGCCCGCATAAATTCAGCTACTTTTTACAATTCCAAAATCAATTTGAAGTCTTTGAAGCGAGGTGTTAGCCGGCACCTCATTGCTTTTGCCCTTCAAGCGGGCAGGCTGAGGAGTTGTTTTGCGAAGCTGGTTATTGGTTGTGTTCGCCATCACCCATTTGCAAGTTCACGCTGATCCGGTCTTGGCCTGGAATTCACTTCTCCTCAGTATTAATGCCATTGATCACAGCCTTCAAAATCCCGATCAAGAAGGCCCCGCGAAATCCTCGCGCGCGTTCGCCATCGTTCACGTCGCGATCTTCGACACGGTCAACTCCATTGTCGGCGGCTTCACACCCTACGCGGTCTCGGGACAAGCTCCGGGAGCCTCCGTCCCGGCGGCCGTGAGTGCCGCGGCCTACACCACACTTTCCGATCTTTACCCTCAACATAGAAATGAAATCGTCCGCTTCTTTCAAGCCTACATGGCCACGATCCCGGAAGGGCCGTCCAAGGCCGCTGGCCTGGCGTTGGGCACGAGCGTGGGTCAGGCGATTCTTTCGCTCCGGCGCGGAGACGGTTCCGAAATAAAGGCGGATTACCGACCGGTCCCACTCCCAGGAGTTCACCTCGTTGATCCCACCAATCCGGATCAAGGCTATGGCGATCCCAATTGGGGTCAGGTGAGACCCTTCACCATTCCCAGTGCGGTCATGTTCAGATCACCGCCACCGGAACGCCGGGAAAGCCCTCGCTTTCATCGGACCTATCATGAATTGATGAGTTTAGGTGGAGACGGCACGAGCACGCCCACTCAACGCTCTCCGGAGCACACATTGATCGGCCTTTACTGGGCCTATGATGGAACGCCGGGAATCGGCGCGCCGTCGCGGATGTTCAATCAGATCGCCCATGTGATCGCTCAAAAAATGAAAAACGATTTTGTCGCCAACGCCAGGTTGTTCGCGCTCATCAATGTGGCCATGGCCGATGTCACGATTCAAACTTGGGAATCCAAATACTTTTACGCTTACTGGCGTCCGATTGTGGCGATTCGAGCCCTCGCGGATCCGAATTGGACACCGCTTGGCGCGCCTCTTTCCAACCGCGTGGGACCAAACTTCACGCCGAACTTTCCGTCCTACCCTTCGGGACACGCGAGCTTCGCGGGAGCGTTCTTTCACATGATGGAACTCTTTTATGGGACTGACAAAATCCCATTTACATTCGTGTCCGACGAACTCAATGGACGGACTCGGGATTCCATGGGACGCGTTCGCCCCCTGGCGCCCAGACATTTCAAAAGTTTTCGTGCCGCCGCCGAGGAAGCCGGCCAAAGCCGAATTTACCTCGGGATTCACTGGGAGTTCGACAAAACCGAAGGACTTCGAGCCGGAGCCCGAATCGCCCGCTATGTTTATGATCATGCGTTTCGGCCATTGGCTTCCGCTCGTTTGCGCCCGCCCCGAACTCGCACCGCCGCTCGACACCGCGGCCGGTAAAACGTTGTCTCAATGAAACTCTGCGAAACTGGACTGAATACAACGAGTCTTCAAAATGAAGACAAGCCCCATTGACGTTCCCTCACATCCACCCGATCCTTTAAACAGCTGCAGCGGAAACTGAAAATTTTTAGACAGACGAAGAAAGGAACAACACCATGAAAACATTGATTTTAATTTTGTCTCTGGCCTTAGGTTTGTACGCTCACGCCGAGGGAACAGGTGCTAAACCCAGAAAAATGTCAAAAACGGAATTTCAACAATTTTTCCGTTCGCTCAAGATGGAAGCCGGCCAACCGATCTTGTCCGGTTCGTACCATCGGCTCCCGCACACGGGCCAGGTGTTTGAGAACGGCTCCGAACCCGTCCTGCCCACCCCACATGAACCGATCCGTCATGCGCGTGTGAAGGCGAATATCACTAAAGTCGTCTTCAAGCAGCATGATGACGGATCCTACTCAGTGATGGATGAGCCAGTCTGTCTCGTGCAACTGATGGTTCCGGTTTACGATCTTCGGGATGCGCCCGTCGGCCCCATCAACGGACCTCTGCCCTCAACCGATTGTGAAACAACAATCAACGGTACGCCGGCCACCGTTGGGGTCGGCGGCGATATCGCTCTCATCAAGGGACGCATATTCCCGGATGAGCCGAGGGTCGATCAGAAAGTCTCCTGGCTCTTCTTGAGCGCCAATTCCAATGGAACCTTCAAGTCGGCATCCGCGGTGTCCATTAGCCGCGACCTTAATCAGACTTCGATCATCAAAGGTGTCAACATGGATGGATTGGAATCCATATGTGAACCAACCGATGACGGAAGCGGAGACATCACCTGTACTCCCATCGAAGGCGAGTTTTTCCAAGCTTTAACCGAGATCATCGATCAGCCATGATTAAAAAAATATTCGTAACCCTCGTCGTCAGCCATTTTTGGCTGACGCCGGCTTGGCCGGTCTCCCGCGTTGGAACTGGAACTCTTTCGAATGATGATATCGGATTTCAGACCGCCAAACCCGCCCACTTCTCAAGTGTCAGAATTTTCGAGAACGGCAGCGTTCGTATGCAGGCCCGAATGTTCGGCCACGGCAGGGTTCGCGAGTTTTTTGTGCTATTCATGCTGCTCGAAAACGAACAGCCCCAATGGGTGGGCCGAACCGATCGCGCCGAATTCCGAGAAACGTTCGAGGAGAATGGTTGGACACGTCTGAACCACAAGGAACCTTGCGTGGAAGCGTTCAAGAAGGACTCCGATACCGCCATCACCTACATCCTGAGTTGGGGTGACGGCCGGGGTGCCATCTTTACCGCCCCCCTCGAGCGGGAAGCCGATGTCATGCAAATGGCGAATGATCTCACCTTGTTCGAAGGAGTGTGCTCATGGAAATAGCGATCGCCCGTATGACGGACTATCGCGAGATTCTGCGCGCTTATTTCGAAGCCAAAAAGAAAGTGAACCGGCGGTTTTCCTTCCGCCGGTTCGCTGATTTGGTGGGATTCAAAAGCCCCAATTATCTGCAAATGATTCTCGATGGCCGGCGCAATCTCGCGCCGGACACCGCCCTTCTCATCTCAGCGAAATTAAAAATGTCGGCCGGTGAGCGGGATTATTTTGTCGCCCTCGTCAAAAAAGCCGGGGCCCGAAACCAGCAGGAAATCAACGAAGCCGAACGCCAGCGTTTGGTGGCGCTAAAAAAAATGATGAGCAAGGATATCCCCGCCGCCCAGAAAGAAATTTTCGGGCGGTGGTTTTATCTCCTGGTCCGCGAGTTGTTTTTACTTAAAAACGCGAAAAGCGATCCCGACTGGATCAGTGAAAAATTGGACGGTTTGATCTCGCCAACGGAAGCCGCCAATGCCATTGAACTTCTCACCCGAACCGGGTTTCTCGCCAACTCGGATGAGGGACTTAAGCCCGTCGACCCGGTTCTTGACACCGATGATCAGCGCATGCAGGCGGCCCTTCTTAGAGAATTTCACGCCGACACGCTGAAGTCCTGGGCGGCGAATCTGGAAAAGCTCTCACCCTCAGATCAAGAGCTGGGTGTACTCAATATACCCATACAGAGCGCGAAGATACCGGAACTTCGAAGGCGAATCCGGCAGTTTCAGGATGAAATCATCGGCTGGGTGCAGGACGAAACCGAGGCGGACAGGGTCGTGCAGCTTGGCACCTATCTGATTCCGTTTCCTTAAGGATGACGCGAAGATCTTTGCCTCACGGGAAAGTCTGAAGCAGAATCTGGCCTTTATGCAAAAGTGGTTCGCTGTTCTGGCCCTCATCGCTGTGATGTTCCCCGCGCTCGCCTCTGATGCTCCCGATGGGACTTCGACGACTTCCGTTGAGGTGCGGCGGCGACCGCTGCTTGAACTCGGGATCGCCGGAGGAACAGGCTATGTGCCCGACTATCCCGCCTCGGATCAGTCACGCTCACGGCAATTGATTTTTCCCGTGTTTTACTATCACGGAAAAATCTTTCGCTCTGATCGCGATGACGGCGCCCGGGCGCGGCTCCACGAGGATCCGGTCTTCGCCGTCGATGTCAGCGGATCAGGCACCTTTCCCACCAAATCCAGCGAGAATCGGGCCCGCGAAGGAATGGATGACCTCGACTGGATGGGAGAATTCGGCCCTCGCTTTTACGCCCGCATTATCAATCGCCGCGGACAACTTTTGCGCGTTTATCTCGTGACCCGCGCGGCCTTCACCACAGATTTTCAAAAGTATGAAGGCGCCGGGTTCGTGATCGGCCCCGGAGTTTCCTTTGAGCACAAAAGATTTCTGGTCGACGAACTTTCGTTCTTCACCAAGCTGACGCTTGAATACGGCTCCAAAGAATATCAGGACTATTTTTATACGGTGAAACCCAAAGACGCGCGCCCCGGACGCGAGGCCTATGAAGCCGGTCCCGGCTATCTCGGCACTTGGTGGACGAACGGCGTGACCTACGAATGGTCGGATTATTTTATATCCGGCGGTTTCGGATTGGTTTCCCATGCGGGAGCCGCCAATCGCGCAAGCCCTCTTTTCCGCAGCGAACTCAATTACACATTATTTCTCGGATTGGCTTGGTTTTTCTACGAATCAAAAACGCCCGGATACAATTAGCGTGAGGTCTTCACGGAGAATTTGACGGTGTGATTTCTCAACGCCTCGCTCATCACGATTTGCGCCACCTGGGCGTAAACGGCGAAAAAATCGTCATTGAATTTCGAGACTTCAAAATCGACGCCGGTGGAATCAAAGGCCGTGGTCAAAAGCAAATACTTTGAATCCTCGCTCAACTCCAGACGCACTTCGCGCTTTTGCCCGCCGAACACCGTGGTCAAGGTCGTGGGCGATGCAATGGCGCCACCGATTTGACCTTTTTTCCGCGGAATTTCGATCGCGCACGTGTAAGTCAACGTCTGCGCCTTGCGCACGAGATTGCGGCCGCAAATTTCGAAATGTTTTTTGGTCAAGGTGAAATCCAAAGTTTTTGCCGTGGATGCCGAAAGGCCGACCGGCCAGACTACGGTAACCAGGAATACAAAACTTACAATCCAAGCGACCATTCACGTCACCCAATCGATGCCGGATCGTCATCATGACCATCCCGGCCTAAGGCTGACTTAAAGAGCAATACTTATGCCCGTACGGCGCGAGGGTTGCATTGGTATGGCTCCACGACACCGAGGGGAATACAGAATGAAACGTGAAAAAACCGAAATCGAAACACGCCGCCAGACTTTCATCGAAATACAAAACACCTGTCCTTTGTGCGGCTCCGAACTCTGCATCCGGGTTGAAACTTATATTGAAGATTACAGCCTGCGCGAAGAGGCCTCTTGCCCGAACTGCCAGGTCCTGGCCCGGGTCAAAGATCACAAGATGCAGTAACAACTTTGACGCTCATGAAGTCCTGAGCGTCAAATATTTAGTCGTGCGGTGAAGGCTTGTCGGGAGTTTTGACACTCTTCAGGTGTTCTCATCCGCGGAACTTCAATGCCTGACTCCATTTCGGCCAGCCAAAGGTTGAGTGTCTTTTGGTTCGCGCCTGTCTCACGATCAGCCCAACTCAAAAGCAAGGCCACCGAATAATTCCAAGCCAAATGAAAGGCCACATCGCGCGAGTTCGCCGCTTGCATTTCGGGGGCCGACTCCGCCCACTGTCCGAGATATCGCTCCAATTCATTCCAACGCGCCGAAACTTTCTTAAGCGTGTCCTGAAGCTCTCGGGATTTTACATTTTTAATTCGTTCGCGAACGTTGTTTTTCAGCGACGACAAAGCCGGCGTTTTCTGCACCACACGAATCAGATCCAAACTCAAAACATTGGTGGCGCCTTCCCAAATTGAAAACACCTGGGAATCCCGAAGATGCACGGGAACTCCGGTGTCTTCGATGTATCCCGCGCCGCCGAATCCTTCGACCACCTCGGACGCCGTTTGCAAGCTCACACGTGCGGTAAAGAGTTTACAAATCGGGGTCATCAACCGCAGCAGATCTTGCTCTTCAGCGGTGGCCACACCGCATTCTTCACGGCCTAGTAAGTACACCAGTTCCATCGTCAACAGAAAGCCGGCCAGCGATTTCATATCTTCGCGGCCGAAAGTGAGATGATGGAGCACTTGGTCCACGAGCGGGCGGCTGAAGACTTTGCGCTTTTCCGAATAATCCCGCAGTTGATCCAAGGCGCGCGCCATCTGCCCCACCGAGCAAACGGAATTGTAAAGCCGGGTGATGTTAAGCATGGTCGCCACCGTCTTCACCCCCTGGTCACGCTCGCCCACGGGATAAGCCAATGAACCCTGAAGCTGCAACTCCGCCGTGGGCAACGCCCAAGTGCCCAATTTATCCTTCAACCGCAAAATCTGAATGTTGTTGAATTTGCCGGATAAATACGTCGGCACGTAAAACAAGCTCAGTCCCCGTGAACCGGGCGGCGAGTCTTCATAACGGGCCAAAGCCAAAGCCATTTGCGAAGTGGTGGCCGACGTGAACCATTTCGTTCCATAAAGACGGATCTGACCGTTCTCAACCCGCGCCACCGTTTCCGTGCCGCTCACATCGCTTCCGCCGGACCTTTCGGTCATCCATTGTCCCGAAGTCCAAAAGTTTTCCGGCTCATTGGTGGTGAGATGCTGAAACGCTTCTTTTAATGTCGCATCCGAGCCGCCGTTGAGTTCCAAAACACGGGCCGCGCCATCGGCCATCGCCAAGGGGCAAGTGAAGAACGCGCTGGACGGATGAAATAAATAAAGTTTAGCGAACTGATAAAGCCTGGAAAATTCTTTTTGCGCGCGTTTGTAGCCGATATGAATCATCCCCTCACGCGCCGAAATATTCTGCAACTCCACCCAGGCCGATGAGACCCGGATCTCATCGATCCGTTTTCCCCACGGATCATAGGGCACATGCACGGGTTTTTCCCGCTCGGCCTGGCGGGCGAGAGTCAAATACATCCCCGCGCAGTTTTCACCAAGCCGGGTTAAATCCGCCTCGATTTCCGGCCAATACTCAGGGGGGATGCGATTTTTTAAATAAGCCTTGAGCCATCGATGACTGGTGAACGTGTTTTTAATTTCCGGACCTTCTTGGAAGAACTCCGTCGCTTTCATTATTCCTTCCTCCAGTCATGCAACTTATTGCGAATCAAACCCTCATTTAGATAATGAACCACGGATTTCAGGTTTTTCAACGCACTTTCTTGTTTTTCCTGATCCACCGGATCGGGCGAGACGTTAATACCGTTCTTGTTGGATTGGATGTCGATCACTCCACCCGCGCGATCCATATGGAGATAGAGATGATCGTCGACATACCAATAAAGCGGCGACGCAAAACAATAGGCCCGACCGGGTTTCGCCGTGTCAAACACACTCTGGCCCACGAGCAGCCGATCTTCCACCGTCACGCCCAGCAGATCCAGGATGCTGGGAACAATATCAATGTGCTGGGTGATACGATCTGGATCATATGTGACCTGAGAAGACTTTAAGCCAGGGGCGTAAATGAACAGCGGCACCCGATAAGCGCCGAGCAACCAATTGTATTCCTGGTGAAAGAATTTCTGCGTGTGGTCACCTGTTATGACGAAGATCGTATTGTTGAACCACGGCTTGGTTTTCGCCACCCGGAAAAACTCACGAATGGCGTAATCGGCGTAACCGATACTTTCATGGATCTCCAACGGACCTTTGGGAAACTTCCCCCGGTGCTGAGGCGGAATGTAATAGGGATGATGGGAGCTTAAGGTGAAGACACTTATCAGAGCGGGATCCTTCTCCTGATCCAATAAGCGGATCGCATATTGCAACATGGGCTCATCCAGCACGCCCCAATAAGGATCCAGATCCTCGGGATTATCCTTGGGGTATTCATCGAGGCCCACGAAATTTTCAAACCCCGCGATCCGTGAAAACGTATCGAAGTGCATGGAACCGTTATGGGCGCCATGGAGAAAATGAGTCGAATAGCCCTCGCGGTCCAAAATGCGGGGCAGACAATCGAAGCGATTATTACTAAAATCGGAAGTGATCACCGGTTCGCTCATGATCGCCGGAATTCCACAAATCACGGCGGGCAAACCTTCAATCGATCGCCTGGCATTGGCCAGATTGAATTTAAAAAAGAAAGATTCCTTGGCCAGCTCATCCAGAAACGGCGTATATCCGTCATAAGGATTGGCCGCCCCCACGAACTCAGTGGCCAAGCTTTCCACGATGATCACCACCACATTGGCCTTGGGCAAAAGCTTAAGCGGTGGACGGCTCAGTTCCGTCATTTGCCGGAGATGATCGACCGCTTCTTTATCGCTGGCGAAAAATCTTTGCGACTCGATTCTCCCCCTCGGCTTGCTCCGGATCACATTGAACGGCGTATTCAAAACCAAAAGGCCCAACTGATGATGTTTAGAAAAGTAAGCGTGCATGGGATGCAGCGGTTTGAACTGGTAACCGCCCCGGGCTCCGGTCACGATCAGTCCGATCACGAGCAACCGCCAACCCAGTTGGCGCGCGAGCCCCTGAGGTTCACGCAAATTCTTGAACTTCGGCGAAAGCCAAAGGACAACCGCCACCACCAATGTCAAAGCCAGCAGGAAATACCAATACGTGGAGATCACGCTGAAACCCTGTTGCTGGAGATCCTGCCGGATCAAAAGGATGTCATAGGACGATCGCTTGCCGATGAATTGCACGAATTCCGCATCAACAAAATTCGAGCCGATGCAAATGAAATTGATAATCCCGAAAAGCGCAAGTTCCAGTCGCTGAAACCATTTCCAGCGCCAAACCTGCGCGGGAAGAATCCATAACAGGAGCAAAACCGAGTTGGTCAAAAGAATCGCCGAAAGATCGAAACGAACGCCGTGGACAAAAGCGCGAAGCAGATCGCCGACCTGGAACATTGAATACTGCGGCCAGTTCCAAACCAAGAACAAGAGACGACAAAAGAAATAAACAATCAAAAGAAGGCCGATCCGCTGAAGACCGATCTTGAAAAATGACGGGATCATCGAGCCCGTATGATAGAAATCAGGCCATGGAGTGTCAAACTGAACGCCGTTTCGAGGAGCGGATCTGAAGGCCGGCGAAAACGAGGAAAAGAGCCAGCGCACAGAGGAAAAGCGCCCGCGTTAATGACCAATAGTCAGCGATCTGCCCCAAGGTCACATGCATAAGAACAACGCTAAAAGATCCAAACCCGATAATGAAGCCCAGCGCCTGCGAACTCTGCCGCGAAAAGCTCTGACTCGCTTGATCCATGGCCACTGGATAAAAAGGCGCCATGGCCAGTCCCGAGATCACCATGAAGTAAGGATGAATTGAAAGCCCCGCGATCATCAAAATCGAGGACGAGATCGCGGAATAGCGCAACAAATCCCAATTGCTCCAATGGGAAAAAGGCACAAAGGAAAAGATCAATCGGCCGAATAAAAATAATCCGCAAAAAGCGCTCATGAGAAAATTCGCTTCATCGGGCGAATATCCATGATCGACTCGCAACCAATACACTATGCGTGTCGTCACAGCGATTTCACCCCACAAGTAGCCGGCCACCATGAGGGCATAGACGAACACCGCCATGAAATTCTTAAGTTCTCCCGTCTCCGGCTTCGCGGCCTTAAGCGCGACTCTTCGCTTTCTGAACACCGGCCAGGCGCGAACCACCCAAAGAAACGGAATCAGGGAAAGAACCATCATGGTCCGTCGCCAATCCAAACCATTCCACCTCATAACGGAAACGGCGATGGGCGAAAGAAGCGCCGCCAGGCCATACATGCTATGAAGGCCATTCAACAACCGGCGCCGGAGGTGTTCGGGCGCGACCTCGATCAAGGCGTAATTTTGCGCGAAATTCAAACTTCCCAATCCGAAACCAAAAACCGCACTGGCGATGATCAGCCAAAAAAACTGGGGAGCCACCGCCATCGCCCCAAATCCAAAACCGAACAAAAGGGACGACAAAATCAGCAAGTTCGCGCTTGAGCGGCGTTTGAGAAATTTATGACCCATGTAGCTTCCCACAAACGCGAAGAGCGAGGTCACGGCGAAGAACAAACTTCCTAATCCGGACGTCACGCCAAAGGCGGTGAGAATATCCGGATAAAGAGGGCCGCGCGTGTTTTCAAGCAGGCTGAAAATAAAAAGACTGAGGTAAATCAGAAGAATCAATGCTGGCACTTGGGGCACCAATAGGTATTTCGCCCACCGATCATTTTAGAGCGAATGGGCGTCCGGCAACTGGTGCATGGCTCGCCGCTTTTATCATAAACTAGAAAGCGTTGTTGAAAACGGCCGGTGTCGCCATTGGAATCGCGATAATCACGAATCGTGGAACCACCGGCGGCGATGGCTTCGGTTAAAACATCACGAATCGCGCGGACCAGATTCTCACACTCAACCAATTTAATTTTTCCGGCGCGACGAGTGGGTTTCACCCGCGCCCGGTAAAGCGCCTCGGAGGCGTAAATGTTGCCGACACCGACGATCCGTCGCTGATCCATAATGAAATTTTTGATCGGGGCCTTAAGTCCGCGCGTCAGGCGAAAAAGAAAATCCCCGGTGAACTCCTCACTGAGAGGTTCAACACCCAGGGATTTAAAAGCATTGGCCAAATTTTGTTTTTCAATGAGTTCAAACAAACCGAAACGGCGCGGATCATTGAAAGCCAAGCGTAAACCGGATCGAAATGTAACGATCACATGATCATGTTTGATCAAATCTTTTTCGGAATTCACTTTTCGCCACGATCCCGTCATTCCCAAATGATTGAGAACAACGAATTTCTCAGTTTCGAACATGAGATATTTCGCCCGCCGACGGATTCCGAGGACAGTTTGACCCGGCAATTTGGTTTTTACCTGCTTTTTCAAAGGTGTTCTGAGTCGCGGGCTCAAGAGTTCAATGTCGGCGAATTCCTGCCCGATCGCTCCCAAGCGCTCAAGACTGATCCTTACATTTTCAACCTCGGGAAGTTCAGGCATTGGGGTTAACTACTTGAATCATTAAGTCGCATCAAGTGCTTAAAAGTTACGCAGTTTAATTCGATGTCGCACCGAGTTTTGAACGAATCACACGAATTAATTTTTGAAACGATGTATAAAAGTGAAATCTTTGCCGATAGATTTAGGTCTGAACAAAAACCGCTTTACGTTAGTAAAACGTAAAAGCAAAACATTTAGAAACAAAACTTCTAGGGGAGGTTCTAATGAAGTTTATCATTTCCGTAATGCTATGTCTTTTCGCTTCCAGCGCTTTCGCTTCAGATTCGGACAAAGTGGTGCCGCAGAATTTTTCGACTTTCGATGAATGTCTGAAGCACTATCCGGCTTGGGCTTGTCAAGCTTTCGTGCCGAAAAATTTCGCCACCGTGGATGAATGCTTGAAGCACTATCCGGCTTGGGCCTGCCAAGCTTTCGTGCCGAAAAACTTCGCCACCATGGACGAGTGTTTGAATCACTATCCCGAGTGGGCTTGCCAAGCTTTCGTGCCGAAAAGCTTTTCGAACGAGCAAGAGTGCTTGAAGCACTACCCGGATTGGGCTTGCAAAGCCTTCGTTCCGAAAAACTTCGCCACCATGGATGAGTGCTTGAAGCACTATCCCGAGTGGGCTTGCCAAGCTTTCGTTCCCAAGAACTAAGCTTGAGTTGTTAATTTGAGAATCTGAGATGGAGAGGTCCGACGACCTCTCCATCTTTTTATGTGAGGTCCGCACGTGAAAATCTTTCTAATTCTAGTCGCGTTCATTCTTGGTCCGAATTCCGCGAGCGCTGTGAGCGCCGACCAACTGCGACTCACTTTGGAAAACGTGCGTGCCGCATTTGACCTCAATTACGCGTTCTTCGACTGGAAAAAAGAAAATCGCCAATGGGACGTGGATCATCGCCTGGCGCGAATACGCGCCCGAATCGATGCCGGAGACTATACGGATCCTTTCATGTTCCGCCGCGACCTCTACGGGTTGTTGGAGTCCGCCCACGACCACCATATGGAACTGGCGATTGAATCAACGGAGCGGGCCGAACTCCCGTTCACCATCCGCAGCGCGGACGGAGGCAATGGTCAAAGACGCTACTTCATCGTTCATGTCGAATCCTCTCAGGATTTGGATCCGCGGGTTCAGGTGGGTCGTGAGGTTGTCACGTTCAACTCGCGGCCGATCGATGAAGAAGTCGCTCACCTTGTGGATTGGAATGGGCGCCGAAATAAAATGGCCGCCCAACGCCTTGCTGAACTCCGACTCACCGTGCGGCAAGGTTACCGGGGCATGCCGATTCCCAAGGGCACGTTCACTCTTGGTTTGCGTGAAGCCGACGGATCCGTCACCAATGTGCCGATCCAGTGGCGGTATTTCGAAGAAAAGCTTAAGCCATCACCAACCGTACGCTCTGGTTTCAGCCCATGGAATCTGAACGCCAAATTCAGTTATGTTCCCCAACTCGGCGATATCGAGCTGATGGCGCCGTGGGATGATACGTTTTTCGCTTACACGTTCCGGGTTGAAGGCCGCCTTTACGGCTACATCCGAATCGGCACCTTTAATGTAAGCAATCCCTTTCGCGCGGTTGAGGATTTCAAAAGATGGATGGCGCTCTTTCAAAGTTCCTGCGAAGCCATTGTGATCGACATCGCCAGCAACACCGGCGGACAAGTGCCTTACATGTACGCCCTGCTGTCGCTTTTAACAGACCAGCCGATGCAGCCGCTGCTTTATCAACAGAAATTATCCCTTGAAGTCATTCGTCGCGCGAACCTCATTTTGGATTTGGCCGCCTTGGTGACGGATGATGAGAGCGCCCGGCGATTTTTCGGCGGCTACGCTCCCGGTTATCCGGTGGATCGTGAATTTGTGAACGCCAAGGTGGAAGAATCCCAACACCTGATCGACTCCTGGAACCGCGGCGAAAAAATCTCTCCACCGTTTTTCGGCATTGGGGTTCGGACCATCACGCCTTATCCGAACGCGGTTCATTACACAAAACCGATTTTGTTAATCACCGACTCTTTGTCATGGTCGGCCTCGGACAGTTTCGCGGCCGTTCTCAAGGACAACCATCGCGCCCGCCTGTTTGGCACCCCCACGGCCGGGGCCGGCGGTTTGATCCGTGACATCAGCTTTCCCAACGCCTTGGGAATTCACCACATCCAACTTCCCGATGGCATCGTCCTGCGCGCCGATGGACGGATGATTGAAGAATTCGGCATCGCGCCTGATGACTACTATGATTTACAGGTTCCTGATTTCACGGATGGCTTCAGTTCGTTACGCGACCAAATTCTGCGATCGCTTCAAACGGCGATCAGGACGTCACCCGGCCACACTGACCACTAAAGCCCAACAGATATAAATATGGGTCAAATGATGAACCATTTGATCGAAGCCGAATGAAACCCAGTATGACTTACTGCGCATATCAGAAAACCGTCCTAAATACCTGGGGCCGGCTTTGATGCGATCCATTACAAAATGAGTGACAGTGTCCAGTATGGCGAGCCACCAAAGGGCCGGATTCACATAAAGGGCAACGAGAAGTGTAAGGAACCCATGAATTCCCGAGTGGATGCTCAAAGGCAATACGAAATCCCATCCCGGCCTTGCCTTCTGCAGCATCCATACATTTTGGAAAACGTAATCCGCCAAAAAATGCTTAACCTGGTAAAGAATCAGCAGAAAAAGAAAGAGCTCAACGTTGATCGTCATTAAACCCCATGGATGCCACACCTCAGTTGACTGAATTATATCTTATTATAATCTCGGGCAATTCTCGAACCACAACAAAATTAACGAGCGAGCAAGACCTTTAGCGATGCCGAAACGAAATGCGCCACCGGAAAACCCTTTTCTTAATATTTTAATCAACATCATCCTGCCGGTGGTCGTGCTTAACAAAGGCGATCAATACCTTGATCCCAAAACTCTTTTAGTGATCGCCTTGGCTTTGCCCCTGGGCTACGGAATCCACGACTACATTCGCCGAGGACACAAAAATTATGTTTCATTACTGGGCGTGGTGAACATTCTCCTGACCGGCGGATTCGCCTTGATGAAACTTGAAGGCATTTGGTTCGCCCTGAAGGAAGCCAGCCTTCCTTTAATTTTGGGTTTGATGGTGCTTTTCTCCCGGTGGACCAAGAATCCCGCCGCGAAGATGTTCTTTTACAATCCCCAGGTTTTAAATATCGATTTGGTTGAAGAACGGTTGAATGATCGCGGACGAACTGAGGAATTCACCCGTCTTCTCCAGCGCACCACCCTTTGGTTCTCATTTTCATTTTTAATTTCGGCCATACTGAATTTTCTGATCGCCTATTGGATTTTCGCGGATATTGATCCGGGACTCGAAAACGCCGCCCGCGAACGCATTTTGAACGAACAAATCGCCCGCATGACTTGGATGGGGTTCGTGGTGATCGCCGGACCACTTATGATTTTTTCCGGTGTCTTGGTGTTTCGATTTTTGCGCCGGCTCTCAACCCTGACTGATTTACCGATCAACAGTTTGTTAAAGAGTTAAGGTTCTCAAGACCAAAGGGATGATTCGCGAATTCGTGTGAAAACCCGATCCGCGATGTTTTCGCCGATTCTCGCGACGTTTTCCGCCAATCGCTCCGACAGCTTCTTGCGTCCATGCAGCTCCACTTTGAAGATGCGGGCCGAATCCCTCTGGCGGAACAAGTAATCATCACTGCTGACCAATTCATCAACCAAATTCAGTTCCTTGGCCCGTCGGCCGAACCAATACTCTCCAGTGGCCACACGGTCCAAATCCAAAGTCGGCCGGCATTCTTTAACGAACATCTTGAAGAGCAAATGAGTGTCCTCGATCTGTTCCAAAAATTTCGCGCGACCTTTTTCCGTGATCTCGCCGAAGAGGGAAACCGTGCGTTTGAATTCGCCCGCCGTGATTTCCTCGAAGTCCACGTCATGACGTTTCAAAAGCCGGTGAAAATTGGGAACCTGCGCGACCACACCGATGGAGCCGACAATGGCGAAAGGTGACGCCAAAATGCGATGTCCCGTGCAGGCCATCATGTAACCGCCGCTGGCGGCCACTTTGTCCACGCAGATGGTGAGCTGCAAACCCGCATCGCGGATGCGCATCAACTGAGTCGCGCCCAATCCGTAGACATGAGCCATTCCACCCGGACTTTCCAGTTTAACCACGACCTCATCCGTTCCGGGCCGGGCGATGGTGAGGACCGTGGTGATTTCATCCCGCAGGCGGTCCACGTGGGTGCCACGGATGTCGCCCGTAAACTCCAGCACGAAAATGCGCTTTTGCTCCGGCGCTTGCTTCTCACGTTCCTTGGCTCGCTTCTTTTCGAGTTTTAATTCCTGCTTCAGGTTCTTGCCCGTCAGTACCTGAGATTTGAGGGCCCGGGACATCCGATCGAATTTTTTATTAAGATCCTCGACGTCCAATAGAGGTTTCGCGGAACGGGCTCGCATCAACAGTCCGAAGAACAAGATCAAAATCAGGCTTACGGCCAATACAACCACCACGGACTTGCCTGTAAACACGCCCAGTTCCATTAGGTAATCCATCGCGTCCCTTTCTTCAGACCTTGGTCGAATCCGGCTCAAGTTTTAGCAAATACTCATATAAGATCAAGAGTATGAAAGCATTGCTGGTTTTTATTTGGCTGTTTGCACCTTTTACCCATGCGCTCACTTGTGATTTGAGCGGACCGGAGGCGGCCGCCCGCGTGGAAAAAGTCAATCAACGGTATGATGACTTTTTCCGTGTGCAATATGAACGCGAGGAGCGTCTGCGCGAATTGGAAAAGGGAGTTCCACTGGTCAAAGCCGAACGACAGAGACACGAACAACGATTGAATGAAGCGCGTAAGGCTTATCGAGCTATCAAAAAGGATCACGCGCGCGAGGAAGCGCTCCGCATTGAATGGGAAAAATCCCAAAAAGAGCGCGCGAGAAAATTGGAATTGGCGCGGCTTTGCGAAGTGCAGCAACGGCGGGCTGTCGAGCAAGCCATCAAAAAAGGGCGCCAGATTCCGCCTCTAAAAGAGTTTGATCTCGAAGACTACTAAGCTATGATTTCCGGATGTCGGCGGAAATACCGCCGCTGTCATCTCGGAGGTCAACATGCGAAATCTCTTATTGGTCTTCACTCTATTGATTTGCTCTCCGGCCCTGGCCCAGGAGTTCGGTGGAAGCATCGGATTTAATCAAACAACGGCCGATAGCAATATTCCCGGCGTTTCCGTCGACGGCAAACTCAATTACAAACTGGGCGCCCTTGTGGCTTTCGAACTTGCGGACGGATTCAAGTTCCGCAGCGGTTTGCTTTACGCCCCGAGAAATTTCGATGTGAAATTATTGGGCCGGACGATCGAAGTGAATTTGAGCTATTTGGACGTCCCTGCGCTCGTTCAATTTAATGTCAACGAAATGGTGGGCCTGTTCGGCGGTATGGTTTTCGCCTTCAATACTGCGGAAGACGTCGACGTTCCCGCGGGGATCACCATGGAAACCGACGTTGATAAACTGATTCCCTTGCTCCATTTGGGAGTCAATTTTCTTTTTCAAGATATGATCGGGTTTGACGTGTACTACGAACGCGGACTCGGCGAATTCGCCAAACACATGGAGAACTTTTCCACGTTCGGCGCGAATTTCATTTATTGGTTTTAGCCATGAACAATCTGATCATGGCCCTGTTTTTTTCAATTCCCTCATTCGCCGCGGTCGAGTTCCGCGGCGGCGGTTGGCATTACGGCGACTCCCAACCGGTCACCATTCAAAGTGTCGGGGTCATTTCCGACGAAGTGGATAGCCGCCAGGTGACCATCAACTTCACCGATCAACGCCAGCTGATTTTAACCGGAGCCCATGTTCCCCTTGGACTTTCGCTGATTCCCCTTCAAGGAAAATGCATCCGTGTTATTCCCGGATACCAGTTCAGAAGCGTGAATCTGATCCTGAATTGCGAGTGATCACCGTGAAACCCGTGAAAGAATTCGCGAGAACCGATCAGCCATTCGCCCCCTTGGTCCCAATACTTAATAAGATGAAGCGTAAATGTGAGACTTAATGTGCGGCCGTGGGCGGTTGTTCATCCATGGTCATTAAGCCCTTTTCGATACGAATCGCGAAGAGGCGTGATCGCCCATCCACCATGCCGTTGACCGAGGCGAGGAGTTCCCGGTCCCTCTGCCAAGTCCCGCGGGCCTGCCAAGGTTTTCCCGAACCCGCTTCAATGGCGGTCAGAGAAAGAATGTCTCCGCCGTTATTCCGGATCTCGACTTTTGAACGCAGCTGCTGCCATCGCAGTGAATCCGAATCAATTCCGGTACGTTCGCGAATGACGGGGAAATATTTCGATGCCGGTGTCATTCGAACCTGACTCATGCGGGCGTTGATTTGAAATAGCCCGGGTACATATTTTCCTTCAACCACCAGATCCTCGCCAGCCCAACCGCTGCCATGAAGTTCGGGAATTTCAATCGTACCTTTCCATTCACTGAGTTCGCCGCCGTTCAGCCGGCCTTGGCCTTGCACCTTCAAGGCGCTCCAACCACCGCCGATCAACAAATCCTCAACGGGTGGGCTGAAACGGAGATTATTGATATTGGAAGTGAATGATCCACTTCGCCAATCATCCGCAAGCTGGAATTCCAAAGCGCCGTCAAATTCGCCGTTCACGATCTGGACCTGATCCAATCGGGCGGCGATCAATCCCTCGACCTTTTCCACCTTTGTTCGGATCTTTCGAATCAGTTGTTTGCCCCGCACACTTTGATTGGAAAAGACCACTTCCATGCTTTCCAGCAAGCCATCGACGCTCCACACGTTTTTATTCATGAAGCGAACTTGCCCCGACCAACTGCCGAGCTTCGCGATCACCGTGGGAAGAACCTTGCGATTGAGCGCTTCAACCAAGGGTTGAAGCTTCAATCCTTTGATACGGAACTCCGCCGGCACCTTAAACGGACTTTGTTCGAAAGGATACAAGTCGGCCTCTTCCAGATGGATGCCGCCATAGGCGCCTTCGATTTTGCAATCGGAGAGTCGCACCGGATTTTCCGAAAGTTTTAAAAGCGAACCTTCCCATTGTCCGCCGCAACTCAGCCAGCTGGCCCGGATCTGAACCTCGCGGTCAATGATATCCATTTGATAAAGCTCGTTAAGGACATCCTTGATCGGCAATTGGGAAATTTCCACCGAAGAAGCGGCCGACTGTGAACTCATGTCCCATTGGCCCCGCCAATGAATCCGCCCTTCCTTGAAATCCGAAGTCACATTCCATTCGAGAAGCGATCCTTCACCACGACCCCTGATATCCAAGCCATGTTCAATGGTTCCGAAGGGCAAAGTTTTGATGGCTTTGACCAAGGCGTTGATCCGCAGCTCACGACCAAAGCGAAACCGCGCGGAGTCGAAAATCAGACGCCAAGTGGGATCCTGCTCGTAGGTGAGGGTGAAATCATAAAGCGCGACGCCGTCGATAAACCGCCGAAGTTCCTGCCATGTCAGCGCGGGAAGCGCCATGATCGGCGCCGCCGCTTGCGCCATCGTCGGCGCGGGTTGCATTTGGGCGGGAGATTCGGCGACGGGTTCGTCCGGACATTCTTTATTATCCAAATGAACGTGCGCGGAAATTAACTCGACTTTCCCCAGCCGTAAGTGACCATCTTTGAAACTAAAGACATTGATGGGCAATATCACGCTGGGGACTTTGAGTTCAAAACCCAGCTTTCCGCAGGCCTCTTTTCGCAGAGTCAGGTCTGAAATCTGAACACCGAATCCCGGCCAAATGCCCCGTGAGAGTAAAACTTCAGTTTCACCGATTTTGATTTCATGTCCGGGAAAGGCGCGGGCGAGTTCCCTTACGATCCGCTCATGGATGCGGTTCGAACTTAAAAGCGTGCGAACCGCACCACCGATAAACGTCGCCAGAATTAAACCGAAAACAAAGAGCGCGAACCCATGCGAAGAAACTTCCAGGTTGGACTTGCCGCGAAGAATGCGCATGTGCCTCCATGGAGGTCTGGTTTATTCGAAATAGAAGTTCAGAACCTCGTATTCCTTTTCGCCTTTCGGGCTGCGAAACTCAATAATATCGCCTTTTTTCTTGCCGATCAGCGAGCGGGCGATGGGGGAGAACACCGAAATCTTGCCCATTTTCACGTCCGACTCATCCTCGCCGACGATTTGATATTTGACCTTCTCGTCATTTTCCAGGTCCTGAAGCTCCACGGTGGCGCCGAAAATGATGGTGTTTGACTGAAGTTTGGATGGATCCACGACTTCCGCATTGGCGAGCTTGGCCTGGATCTCCGCGATCCGGCCCTCGATCAAAGCCTGGCGGTCCTTCGCGGCGTCATAATCCGCATTCTCGCTAATATCACCGTGGCCACGAGCTTCTTCTATCGCACGGATCACGGCAGGGCGTTCGACTTGGATCAGGTTCTTTAATTCAGCTTCAAGTTTGGCCTTCCCGGCCAAAGTCATGGGTTGTCGCTCCGTCATGATCTTCTCCTAAAAAGCACGGCATTCTAGTGAAAAATTTGACGCAGTCAACCGAAACATTTCTCTCGAGCCCGGAACGCTAAAGGCCGATTAAAATAGGTAAAAATATGGGAACGCCAAGTCTATCAGCTCTGAACGTGGATTCTCTCGTACGTCGAATTTCAGCGGCGCAGACCTTGCTTTTAACCACCCATAAACAGTGCGACGGCGACGGCCTGGGAGCGCTTTTGGCGCTTTATCACGGCCTGCGCAAAACCGGTAAAAGAGTGCGCGTCCTGCTCGTGGACGCGGTCCCTAAAAAATACCAGTTTCTTGAACCTGAGCGGCATGTGGAGACCTTCGAGGGCCCCCATACGCCACTCGACAATATCGATTTATGCCTGATTTTCGACACCAATGACCGGCGCCTGGTGGAGCCGCTTTTCCCTGAGCTTGAGAAAACCTGCCGCGAGATCCTTTTCGTGGACCACCACCCTGTCCTCAATCAGGGGCCGGAACCCACCGCCGGATCCTACATCGAAACCCGCGCGGCCAGTACCGGGGAGATCTCTTATTTTATATTAAAAGGCCTGGGCATCCGCTTTGACGAAATGATCGCCCAGGCGCTTTACACGAGCATCACTTTCGACACGCAACTTTTCCGCTTCGTTAAAAATTCGGTCAACTCTCATTTGATCGCGGCCGAGCTTCTTTTGCACATCAACAACGCCGAAGAAATCCATCGTCACCTGTTCTCGACCCACACGATCAACAAGGTGGCTTTTCTTTCAAAGGTTCTGGGTCAGATCGAGTTTCATGGCGGTGGACGACTGGCCATCTTAAAACTTTACGCGAAAGACTTAGCCGATCACAGCATGGACATGGATGACTCGCGCGACTTGATCGATATGATCATGAACGTGAACTCGCTACAGGCCGCCGCGGTCTTTCGTGAGGACGGCAAAAACGAATACAAACTCTCGCTGAGGAGCAAGGGCCGGCTGGAGGTGCTCGGGATCGCCGAACATTTCCAGGGCGGCGGCCATATGTTCGCGGCCGGCGCGTATATCCGGGGCGAATACAGCGACATCAAAAAGAAGGTCGTGCAAATGCTCCTCCACCGCCTTGATTCATCGGATGGCATTGCCGGTCAAAAACGATAAATCCAGACGCCTTATTTGTTATTGCAACGCCATTTCGCAAGCCGAAATTGAAGCCGCCATCGAGCGCGGTTGCCACAGTCTAGGCAAAATTTTCGACTCTACCATGGCCGGAGTCGGGCCCTGCGGAGGAAGCTGCCAACCGGTCTTACGAAAGATGCTTGAAACCTATCTGACCACCGGTCAGTTTCCCGATGATCCCCGCCCCTCGTCTCGACGTCGTCGTCCATAGATGACATAAAGTTGATAACGCCATTACCATTAAGGCTATGGGGAAATGGCTTATTGCGGCTTTGTTGTGGATCCTGGCGATACCCGCTTTGGGCAATCCCGAGCCCACTCCCGCTTCTCCGCCTACACCCGCTCCTCCGCCGGAACTGGAAACGCGCGTTCAAGCGCTTGAGCAATCACTTTCTGAATTAAAGTCCTCACAAAAACCCTGGCAGATGCAATGGAGTCCCGCGCGCACGAATCAAGTTTTAAGCGGACTCGGACCGTCCGCTTCGAAAATTTATTTCACCGACGAGACGAGTTCCTGGGGCTTAAGCGCGGACCTGCTCAGCTTCTCTGAACTTCACGGGATGGATGGTACGACCCCCCGGCAGAATAAAACCACCATCGGACGGGTATCACCCACAGTCGGCGCCCGCCTTCACCCGCGAGTGATCTTCAACTCGCAGTTCTTAGTGGAAGATGGCGGAGCGGAGAGCAGTGACACGGTTGCGCTCCGCAAGGGCCAGGCCGTGATCTTGAGCGCTTATGTGGACTGGCTTCACGACAATCATCATTCACAAGGGTTACGTATCGGTCACCAGCTTGTTCCCATCGGATGGACCAACACGCGAAATGAATCCGTGACCTATTTCGGTGTCCTTCGTCCGGAACTGGAACGTGAACTGATCCCGGATCAATGGCATGAAAACGGGATCACATTTTGGCGTGAGCAACCAAACGGCAATTTCGCGTTGGGCGTGTTCAATTCATTGAACGCGCAGGGTTTTAAGGGAGAAACTTTCTTAAACGGCGGACGTAGTCACGGCCAGAAAGCGCCGTCCGAAGATCTAATGACCGTGACTCGCGCGAATCTGCACTGGGAAATGGTGACGCTTGGTGGATCGCTCGCTTTCGGTCAATCCGGGCAAAGAATCGCCGCTTACCGGCGCGGCAGCTTCGGCATCGGCGAATTTCACATCCGCCTCGCCCAACCGCAATTCGAGTTTTTCGCCCAATTCGCCAACGCACGACTGGTCGACGCGGACTCAATCTCGATCATGAATACCACGGTCATGGGCGAAAGCGCGAAAGGCCATTCGGTTCATATCGCCGCTCGGATTTATGCCGACCACCCGGAAAACCATCATCTCTGGCTTTTCGCGCGACGCTCGGTCCTGGATCTGCATGACCGTGTGCCGGAAGGTTTGCTCCGCGATGATTCACTCCACAAGACGCAAATCACATTCGGACTGAGTTACTTCCCCATTCCCAATTGGGTTTTCAAAGCGGATTACGCGTTTAAAAAGAGCGCGCGCTCGGATGAAGAGGATGAGTTCCACCTAGGCACCTCCGTTACCTTTTAGAACTGCCCCACTAGCCTGCAGAAAATAATGGCGAGAATTTTGCCCTTAACCACCGGGCATGCGACCAAGCTGCCCTTATTGTAACTCATCCCCAGACATGTCCGATCGGCGGATGCGCATTCTAAAGGCCGGATTTTTCCGCCGAACCTCCGACGGAAAAAGAGTGCGAAGATTTTATTGCGTTAGCTGCTCTAGATACTTTTCTTATGCCACCTTTCACCCCTGC
>JAWLHR010000009.1:100000-119769 GCA_041690295.1 Bdellovibrionales bacterium | reverse complement strand
TCTTGTCATGACAGAATCTCCTATTTCTCTTATCGGAAATCCCGCCGAATTGTTTCAAACTGAGACGTCTAAACTATCCAGTCCGGCGCCCGCACTCCAATTTCGGGAATGAAGCCAAAGGCAAAAACAAGGTCATGGGTTCATCGACCAATTCGATGAACCCATACTTCTTATAGAAGGATTTTGCCGAATCATCCTTTGCATCGACCAGAATCGCGTAAACTCCCACTGATGCTGAGGCGGCTTGAACTCGCTTCATTGCATCAACTAAGAGGAACTTTCCCAAGCCTTGACCTTTAGCCGAACTATCGACTGCCAGTCGGCCCATTCGGGCGACCGGCACAGGATGTTTAGGGAGTTTTTTCTGCTTTTCTTCTGAGAGTGAGGACAAGTGTATTTCTCCCATACTGAGGCTGTAGAAGCCGAGCACACGCTTGCTTTTGTCGCCTGATTGAATGGCTACGAAGGTCTTATTGAAGTTTGCGGTTTGGTTTTGGCGGGCCCTTGCCTTCAGAAAGTTATTTAACTCAGACGAACCACAATCAAACTGCGTGCGATCAAACGATTTATCTAGGGTGTGAAATTCAAAGCTGCTCACAGATTTCGTTACTTTCTGGACTGCTTTTCGTAATCCTTGAAAGCCTTCTTGAGAGCTTCGTTTGGAGCCGGTGGATTAGTCAATGCAGAGAAAAACACCTCGGCATCACGTTGGGTCAGGCTGGTGCGTTCCACTTCTGACAGCTCTTTACGAGCAGCGCGAAGGGAGTTTTGCAGCATGAAGGAACTGATCGTAAGCCCCAAATGATCGGCAGCTTTCTCAATGAGAACTTTGTCTTGTGGAGCCGTGCGGATCATTACAACGCTTTCCTTCTTCAAGGATGCTTGTGGCCTTCTTTTTCTTGCGACAGACATGGCTAAACCTCTTTCGCCGATCTTTACCGGCTATAGATACACCATATCACAGTGTATTTCGTTTGTCTATACGGTGATATTCCAATGATTTCAATATGTTGAGTCAATTTCACCCGACCTTCAAGGGCTTTGCCCTAGAAAGCAGAGATAGCTGAGTTCGACCCCCGATGCGTACGTACTTCCGATTCGGAAGTGATCTTACGATCCCTCACCGCGGATCATCGCATAGTGCGCCAGATCGATGGTCGCCGGCGGGCGATGATCAGCTTGAAAAGGGAAATCACCGGCCAGAATCAAAAAGATTGCACGGGGTTGTCGCGCAAGATCGACGACGTTTCCGGACTGAGTTCAACTTTTGACCAATCGTACGCTTGCTGAATTTCCCGCCAGGTGATCAAGCGAACTCCCGTGGCCTGTAAGATCGCGAGAATTTCCGGATCCCTGAAAATATAAGCTTCATGGTCCCGGCAGGTTTCATCCTCATTTGAAAACAGCATTCCTCCATATCGCCCACCCTTGTACATCGGATGAATAATCACTTGAGTCACGCCGGGTTTCAGATCAACCAACAATCGTTTGTAAAACGATTTGCGGGAGTCATAGTCGTTGGCGGAGGAAACCCGCGAGGGAAACATGTAAAGATGATCGAGCAGCAAGAAACCCGAATCCTCCACGGCCTGCAACCGCTCACGAACGGAAAACAGACCAACGCCATCAAGGGCGTCGATCAAGGGCGCGCCAAAGGTTCCAAAGAAATTTCTTTTCAACTCCTCACTCCAACGCGGCACCATGGGCGGAATCTTAAAATCCCGCGCCAACTTCAAATATTCGAGCATCCAACTCGGTCTGAAAAAAATCGAACCCTCGTGGGTGTCGATATGGCTGGGATTCATCCCCATGGAAAGCGCGGCTTGCACCTGAGCGCGAATTTCGCGGCCCACATGCTCCGGTGTCGCTCCCAGAAGGAAGAGCCAGGTGCTTGTGCGAAAGAATCCATCACCGCTCACCAAGGAGGCAATTTCGCTCGCCGGAGAGATTGCTTTGCCACGCAGTTGGCTCCACTCACTGGTCAAAGCCAAATGGACACCCAGATCCGCTTCCGGATGGGCCTCGGCAAAAGCCCGCATTCCATCCACCTCGAAACCGCTCATCATCACACTGCCCGAGGTCACAATGCCGCTCCTGAATAAATCAGCAGCCGCCTCATTGGCGGAGTCGGAACACCCCAAGTCATCCGCATGGACGATTAATAGTTTATCGCCAGGCGAATATCCCAGGGCTTCGGCCATTGTGCGCGCGGAGGCGGTCGAAAAGTTCGCGATGAACGTCATTAACAACAACGTCAAAAAACCAGTCATTTTTAGTGGCGTCATAACCGGCACTACCCCCCTTGTTATTTTCCCGCGCTATGCTACTAAGTCCGCATCCAAAAAAGCAGAACCGAAGGAATATCCATGGGCGAAAACCGGTTGTCGATTGTTTTTCTGCTCGCGCTTGGCTTTCTCTCCTCAAACGCCGATGCCGTTCCGCAAGATTACCTGAATCCATCGTTGAGCGCGGAGACACGGGCGGCGGATCTGGTGTCTCGCCTGACTTTTCTGGAAAAAATCCGACAATTGACCAATAATACGCCCGCCATTCCCCGCCTGGGCGTGCCGGCCTATAACTATTCCACCGAAAGTCTGCATGGCACCGTCGCGCCCGTCGAAAGCACGGTTTTCCCACAAGCGATCGCGCTCGCCGCCACCTGGAACACCGATTTGATGTATGAGGTGGGGAACGCGATATCCGATGAGGCGCGCGCGCTATTTCACAAACCCGACGGACCGGGCGGATCTTTAGGCGCCGGACTGACAATGCTCGCGCCGAATTTAAACATCTACCGCGACCCGCGCTGGGGCCGCGGTCAGGAAACCTATGGCGAAGATCCTTTTCTCACGAGCGAAATGGCGGTCGCCTACATCCGCGGATTGCAAGGTGACCATCCTAGGTACTACAAGACCATTGCCACTCCGAAACACTTCGCCGTCCATAGCGGTCCGGATTCCGAGCGATACTATTTTGATGCGAAGGTTACGCCTTACGATCTCGCCGACACATACCTGCCAGCGTTCGAAGCGGCGGTTAGAAAAGGGCGCGCGGGAGCCATTATGTGTTCGTACAATGCCATCAACGGTGTTCCCGCCTGCGCCAATCCGTGGCTGCTGACTCAATTACTGCGCGATACTTGGGGATTCGATGGATACGTGATCACCGATGAAAACGCGCTCACCACGATGTATTGGATGATGGGATACGCCGAGAGCGGACCGCAAGCCACCTCACTCGCGCTCAACGCTGGATCGGATATTTCAATCGGTCCCGAGAATTGGCTTCTCGGGTGGCAATATTGGCGTGGGCGCGCGACCATGGAAGCGATCGATCGGGCGCTCACTTCCGTCTTCACCGCACGATTTCGATTGGGACTCTTCGATCCGCCGGAGTTAGTGCCCTATTCAAGTATTTCGCCAGACCGGCTCAACAGCGCCGAACACCGTCATCTGGCGCGAAGAGCGGCGCGAGAGGGAATGGTTTTGCTCAAGAATGACGGCGTTTTACCCCTCCTTCATTCTGAGATTAAAACAATCGCATTGATCGGCCATCATGCCGTCGATGGCCATCTTCTCCTGGGGAATTACAGTGGAACTCCCCTTCAAATCACCACGCTTTCCGATGCGCTTCGTAAGCGTTATCCCAATATCCGGCTCATTCTGGCCACCACCCCTGATGTGGCGAGGCGGGCGGCGGCCCAAGCGGATCTCGCCATCTTGTGCCTGGGTTTATCCGAAGCCGATGAAGGTGAAAAGAACGACCGCGTGCGAATCGAACTTCCCAAGGACCAACAGCGCCTTTGGCAAGCAGCTTATGAAACCGGCACGAAAACGATCGCGGTTTTGTTCAGTGGTGGCGCCCTGGCTTTCGCTCCCGAGATGGCCGCGGCCGTAATTCATTCCTGGTATCCGGGTCAGGAAGGCGGTGACGCTCTTGCCGATTTACTTTTCGGCGAAGAAAATTTCTCCGGCCGCTTGCCCGTAACGTTCTACCGCTCCACCGAAGACCTTCCCGATTTCCGCGACTATGAAATGCGCAACGGTCATACCTATCGATATTTAAAGGGACCTGTTCTATACCCCTTTGGATTCGGATTGAGTTATTCCAAATTTCGCCATTCCGGATTGCGCATGGAGGGAATCGGCGGGGATCCTCAAAATGGGGTGCGCCTCACCGTTGAAGTTTCCAACCAGAGCGAGCGCGAAGGTTCCGAAGTCACGCAAGTTTATTTAAAAACGCCGCAGGTGAACGGACCCAAGTGGGTATTGAAAGCTTTCCGTAAACATCGGCTGGGTTCCTTCGAGCAAAAAATCGTGCAAATCGAACTTCGACCCGAGGATCTGGCCAGTGTCGGCGAAGATGGAGTTCGGCGTCTTCTGGCCGGGCGTTATCAAATCTGGGTGGGCGGACATCAGCCGAGCGGCACGGACAATGACCTCCTGCGCGCGGAATTCGAAATTACCGACCCGCTTGAGGCCGCGTATTGAGTCACCATTGAGCAAAAATTTGACAATCTTGAAATTATTGGAAGCCTGATTTCGGTTTATATATCGGCGGATGGGTCACGTGAGGTGGCGGACGAATTGCAGCTGGGAATCAGGCCTGAAATCTAATTTGTTCGAATGAGGAGCGTGATTTGTTGTCGACGTGGGTAAAAACCTTTCTTTACGGCTTGATTTTGGTATGGCTGGCTCCCTCCGTTGTTTCCGGCAAAGTCACGGACTGCGAAAGCGAGTTGACGCCACAGCAACAATTCAGCCTGCGGAATGCGCAAGCGGCCGGCTTCCGATATCAGCTTTTTAGGGCTCCAAATGGGCAAGTGATCATTCTGATTGAAGAAAAGATCCCCACGCGCCAAGCCGCCGTGGATACCGGACGCTCCCTGGTCAATAATTTCGAGCGTCGCGCCGTCGCCCGAAGCAACGCCCAAGGGGTATTTACTCAGATTCGCGATGAATCGATGGCTCTGCGTGAGGATGGCGACTTGGAAGGGCATGCCTACGCGATCGACGATAATTACATCTGCCAGATGATGGTCGCGGATAAGAAGCCACATAATCTCCATTACACCCACCGTCCGGGACTCCTCGAGAAATGCTATAACTTCGCCCAACGAGTCGACCTTTTGGCGCTAACCACCCTGGCGATCAGTTGGATCAGCGGATTTCCATTTGATCAACTCCCCGAAACACTCGCGATGAACGCTCAAGCCGGCATCAAAGCGTTTTTACTTTTTCATTACGCGCAACAATCGGGTGCCTTCATATTCGAGAAGTACTCGACCTCAGAAATCTACAGGACAGTGTTCGGTTACGCGAACGCTCCACGCGAATCCAAAACAGACACGATCGTGAACAACTTGATCAAAATCGCCAACGAGCCCGCGGATCGCCGGCCGATTCTGGCCGCGGTTTCCCGCCATTATTATGATCTCGTCGCCATGAAATTGCGGCAAGAACTCCAAAAACACGAATCGCATGAGCTTCGCGCTCTCCCTTGAGAACTCGCGACTCAAGCGGCCGAAGGCGATTGATTCGGATGCGTCTGGGAGCTGGATGGGGCGAACAGGTATTGTTTGACCACTGGATTGTCCGAGCGCCAGATCACGTTGTCGATGAAATAGTGATGAATATTGATAAAGAGCAGAAAGGCCGCGGTGAACGGACTTGAGCCAAGACCGGCCACCCAACCTTGAGAATCAAGGCCCTTGGGAATGATCTCAAAAGTGAGCGCACCAAGAACAAACGCCAACAAAAAGAAGCCGCCCAAGCGATTGATCCATTCCCGCCGCCAGGCTTCACCGCTGAGGTTCTTGATCTGATCGGCCACTTGATTGCGCTTCAGCACCCAAACGAACGCCATATACTGAATCGAATGGAAGAAAGGAATGAAGTAACCGAAAGTGGGATGGGTGAGCGCCGGCAAATACCAGGCGTAAAGAGCCACAAAAGCCGCCACACCCGGTGCCGACGGCTTGGCGCCGGTTTTAATATAACGGTTCACGTGAATGGCGATCAGCGCGGCCAATGTAATGCCGGTGATCACAAACGTGAGTTGCAAACTCCAATAGGGAAGATTCAAGCGGTAGTGGTCGATCCCGTAAAACGAAAAATTCGTATTTCTGGCGGGATCAGGATACTCGACCTGATTGGTGAGCCAGGACATGAACCATGCGGCGAAAAGATTGAGAAGGAGAACGCGCCTTTCAAACAGGCTGTAATATTGTTTTCGCTGAGCCGACGTCACAATCACACAACCGAAAACCTGCTTCACATAATGCCAGCCCACCAAAAAGAACATGGCCGTAATGATGTGAGCCATGAGCCTGCGATCTTCAGTGACTAATCCGGTAATGATCGCGCCGCCTAAAAAGGCGGGAGCCACGATGCCGCCCCAAAGATAACGCGGATGCCGCAGAATATTTTTACGGAAATCTCCATAAAGCAGCACGTACGAAGACAAGAAGTGCGGATGATTGGCGATGAAAGCCAAAGAAAATGCCAGTTGCGAAGCGCCCAGCAGCGGCGCGTTTCTGTCGACGAACGCCCATGTGAGAACACAGGCCAAGATCGAGAGGCCGCCCATCATCCAAACTTCAACTGAAAGATAACTGTCGCTCTTCATCACCGATCCTTATCGGAGCGTTGACCCCGATCACTTATGGTCTTAAGTCCAAGTTCCCTCAGATTTCAGGCTTATAGCTTACCGCCAATCGCATGATTTGAGCGAGCAAATCTTCGTACGAAATCCCCTCATGGGCGGCCGAGCGCGCGAAGTCCTCATCACAAGCCAGATTCGGATTCGGGTTCACATCGATCAGGAAATACTCGTTGCTGTCGGTCAACCGGAAATCAAACCTCGCATACCCGTTCAATCCCAAACCACGAAAAACTTTAATCGCATCCTTTTGCATGCGCCCGATGAGGCCGGCATCGCGACAGCGGAACCGGCGGGCCGTGATGCCGTTTTTACGACGAAAGCGGGGATCAAATTTGATCCTTTCAGTGGCAATGGCTTGTCTTGACTGCAAGTGCAGCTCCCAGGGTTGAAAGGCCCTGGCGTCACGGTTCCCAAAAACACTCACCGTGATTTCGCGCCCCGGGATAAATTCCTGAACCATCACCTGCGACCGGTATTTCTGCTTCATCCGGATTAAGCGACGGGTGAACTGCCCGGCCGACCGCACAACATTGCCCTTGCTCATGCCAAGGCTCGCATGTTCATTATTCAGCTTAAGAATGCAGGGAAACCCAATCCCGGGCGATGGCTTCACACTCTGGCAAAGCGAGCTTTCAGGCACTTTTGTTCCCAACCCCTTAGCCATCATCGCCGTCCAGAATTTATTTCGTGTAAGAATCAGCCCCCGCGGGTTGCATCCTGTGTAGGGAATCCCTTTCGACTCCAGGTACGCGACGGGGTGAAAATCAAACAAGCCCTCATCACGAAATTCCTCAAGCAGGTTGAAAACGACTTGGGGCTTTTCCCGGGCCAGATCGCGATCCAATTCGGCGAGGTCGTACTGAGTGGCCGAAACCGAGCACTTCATTCCCATTCGTTTCAGCGCCCGAAAAACATCCCGCTCGGTCGTTGAACCCACCGGGCCACGACGGTCAGGACGATAATAAGGGTGAACAAGGAGAAGAACCCGATTTATGGCCATGTAAAAGGGTTATCCAACATTGAGCGCCCACGCAACCAATGATAGAAAACAAACATGAGGGAATTCAGAGCCGATGCCATTCCTGTTCCGCGCTGGACCGGGCCCAAACTGACCGGTGAGCACGGCCCGCTCGATCTCGAAATCGGCGCGGGACAAGGATTGCATGGCATTCGTTACTGCCAACAAAATCCGGAGCGAACTCTGATCGCCATCGAGCGGACCGCCAATCGCTTCGCCGCCCTGAAAAACCGGCTCGATCATCACCCCGACATCCGGAACATGATCGCCGTGCGCGCCGATGCCGTTCCATTCGTCACGCACTTCGTTGCGGATCACTCGCTTGAAAACGTATTTTTGCTTTATCCAAATCCTTATCCTAAACACAAACAATCGAATCAACGATGGCATTACCATCCGTTTCTCGATGAGCTTCGCCGTAAAATGAAACCGAACGCCCGGTTACATCTCGCCACCAACCTGGAGTGGTACGCGCAAGAAGCCAAGGAACAGATGGTGAACCGATCCTTCCGGTTGGTGAGCGAAAACCGCATCACCCAGATGGACAGGCCGCGAACGCATTTCGAACGCAAATATTTGCAAAGCGGCCAGCCGGTCTATGACCTCGTGTTCGAAAGAATGGGGAATTCATGATTATCGCCCGCCGAATCGCGCTTTTACTTCTTGGCACCGCCCTGGTCGCCGTGGCCTTTGAACTCTTCGATGTGTGGAAGTTTGAAAGGGCGCCCATCCAACAGAGGTTCGAATGGCAATGGCGTGAAGACGTTCGTCGACTGGAAGCCAGTGATAAGCTCCCGCCCCAATGGTTCGACGTTAAAGAGATCGAGGTGATCCCCGGGACTCCTGAAACGAAAGAATGGCTTTCCAAAGTGAAAGTTCCGCTAAAAACCAAGGCGGACGGCAAACACAAGCTGGACGTATTGATTGTGATGTGGAGTGAAAACGACGGCGCCGCCATGGTTCAATACAATCTTGAAGAGATTTCCTCCCGTAACAACATCTTCGAGTTGGGGCGCACGCTCTCTCTCGGATCAAAATCCATTTTTGAGGACGTGGAATCATGGGCGGAAAATATCTTGTCCTTTTAGTCGCCCTTTTTTCCGTGTCCTGTACACGCGCGCGCAAGGAGCTGGGCACGAAAGACAATCCGGTTAAATTTTTCTTTGTTCCGTCGGTCGATGTAAGGGTCCTCGAAGATAACTCGAAACTGATCAAAAAATTTCTGGAAAAGGAAACGCCTTATAAGTTCGAAGTTTCCGTTCCCACCAGCTTTATTTCGGTGGTCGAAGCTTTTGGCACCGGCCGCGCCGATGTGGCCGCATTGAACACTTACGGTTACGTGTTGGCCCACGAAAAATACGGCGTTCAGGCCTTGCTGACGACCGTTCGCAACGGCGAATCCACTTATCGCGCCCAGTTTATCGCTAAAGCCGATGGCCCCATTAAAAAAGTTGAAGATATCGAGGGTAAACGCATGGCCTTTGTCGATCCCGCGTCCACCTCGGGATACATACTGCCAATGAAGTATTTGAAGGATCGTAAGATCAAACCCAAGGAAACGGTGTTCGCCATGCGCCACGACAACGTGGTCACGATGATCTACCAAGGCCAAGTCGATGCCGGCGCCACGTTTTATGTCAGCCCCACTAAAGAGGGAATCCAAGACGCGCGCATGCTGGTCAAATCGCAATACCCGAATGTGGAAAAGGAAATCAAAATCATCGGCATGAGCGATCCCATTCCCAATGACCCCGTGGTTTTTCGCAAAGACATGCCCGAGGAAATGAAAAAGAAAATCGCTGACGCCTTGATCCGGTTCGTCGAAACTCCTGAGGGAAAGGAAGCGCTCAGCCGCCTTTCCGGCGTCACCGGTCTGATCCCCGCGACGGATCGCGATTACGAATCCACGCGGGCCACACTTAAAGAAATCGGCAAAGCCACGGCCGAAGCGGATAAATGAAAGCACCGATTATTCAGGTTAAAAATCTAAACCATGTTTTCCCAAGCGGTGTGCAAGCGCTGAAAAATGTTTCGTTCGATGTTTATCCCGGTGAGTTTT
Source organism: Bdellovibrionales bacterium (assembly GCA_041690295.1). GTDB lineage: Bacteria > Bdellovibrionota > Bdellovibrionia > Bdellovibrionales > UBA1609 > JALHOQ01. Next base: position 110,029 of record JAWLHR010000009.1, on the reverse strand, counting down.
TGGTCATCATAGGACTCAGCGGGTCCGGTAAGTCCACCCTTCTTCGCTGCTTGAACCGGCTGTTGGACCCCACCTCGGGCGAAATTTATTTCGAGAACCGCCGCATCGATCAGGCGAAGGGACAAGAAGTTCGTGAGATCCGAAGGCAATTGGCCATGATTTTTCAACATTTCAATTTGATTCCGCGGCAAACCGTGCTGACCAATGTGCTCATGGGGCGGCTTGGATCCACACCGACCTGGAGATCATGGCTCCATCTGTTCAAACCCGAGGAAAAGGAAAAGGCGATGTCGCTCCTTCGCCTGGTCGGCATTGAAGGCAAGGCCCACCAGAGGGCGGACCAGCTTTCGGGCGGACAACAGCAAAGGGTGGCGATCGCACGGGCTCTTTGTCAGGATCCGAAAGTGATCCTCGCCGATGAGCCGGTGGCGAGCTTGGATCCCGCCACCTGCCGATCCGTGATGGATTATTTGCGTAAGGTCAATCAGGAGCTCGGCATTACCGTGATTTGCAGCCTTCATTTCTTAAGTTTGGTTCGCGAATATGGAACCCGGGTTCTGGCGTTGCGTTACGGACAGATCGTCTATGAAGGCCGGCCGGCGGAAATCACTCCTGAATGGTTCAAAAAAATCTACGGCGAAGAAGCGCGGGAGGTCCATGTTGATTGATCCCAACCGGTTCAAGCGTGTGGCTTTTGATTCCGTTCTTATGACCTATTCGGCGGCGCTCATCGTATGGGCGTTGGGACTTTCCCCGTTCATGCACGACAAAGAATCGGCCATTCACAACATGAGCGTGATTCTGGTGCAGCTGGCTTTAACTTTCGCGGCGGCAATTGCGATTAACGTGTCACTTTTTCTTTTGAACTTTGATACGCCAGGCGCCTATCTTTTCGAGCGGCCCCGTAAACCTTTGTCCCGTTCATTCAGTGGACTTTATTTAGCGGTGGTCTTCGTTTTAACCGTCTATGCGAGTCTCGTCGCCACGGACGCATCACTGCGCGAACTTCTTGATGAGCAAGGTTGGGCCGGCGCCGCCCGCCTGTTTTCAGATTTGGCCCATCCGAACTGGAGTCTTCTGCCGGAGTCGGTCATTGAAGTCATTGAAACCATCTTTATCGCGTTTTTGGGAACATTGGTGGCGGTTCCCATCGCGTTTCTTTTGGCGTTCGCGGCGGCGAAAAACCTCATGCGTGGCCCTGTGGCATTCACGTTCTACTTGGCCCTTCGTACCGTGCTTAACATCACTCGTTCGGTTGAGCCGTTGATTTGGGCCATCATCTTCTCGGTCTGGGTCGGCGTGGGTCCGTTCGCCGGCATGCTCGCCTTGCTTCTGCATTCCATCGCCTCGCTCACCAAACAGTACTCGGAACTTATTGAAGGTGTAAGCGAGGGACCTTTGGATGCGATACGCTCCACCGGCGCGCGGCCGCTTCAAGTGATTTGGTTTGGAGTGGTTCCGCAGGTGGTACTTCCGTACATCGCCTTCACGATTTATCGCTGGGACATTAACGTCCGGATGGCGACGGTCATTGGTTTGGTCGGCGGTGGCGGAATCGGCACCTTGCTCATCCGTTACCAGGGACAGGCGATGTGGAAAGAGGTCGGATGCATCGTGGCCGTGATCGCCGTGGTGGTGTGGCTCATGGATACCGCATCGGCCTACATTCGCGAGGCGCTCAAGTGAGCGATCATTGACTCACACTGCAATTTTTGTGAACCTTTTTGAAGACGTTCGCAAAACAGGAGAATCGAGATGTGGAAAAAGGTTCTGATCGGCTTCGGTGCGATTCTGATCGGCATCATCATTTTTGCTTTCACGATTCCCGCCACATATCATTATGAAAAAGAAATCGATGTGATCGCTCAGGATCGCATGGTTTTCGTTTTCCTCGGTGAGCTGAAACGATGGCCCGAATGGCTAAGCTGGGTGAAAGATGATGAACAAATGACCCGGGAATACAGCGAGCAATCCTGGGGCGTGGGCGCCACTTTCAAATGGTCCAGCGGGAAGCTCGGTGACGGATCGATCAATGTGACTCAATTCACTCCCAAGTTTTCGATCGATTATGAAATGCAAAAGGATGGATACGATTCAAAAGGCCGATTCGCGTTGCGGCCGGGAGTCCGTCAGGGTGTGATTGTCACCTGGAGGGTGGACGGCGAATATCCCAAGAGCCGCTTTGCCCGCTTGATCGCCTTTTTCCGCCTCTGGGGTTTGCCGAAGCAAATGGAAAAGAATCTTGTTAGCCTCAAAAAGCACGCGGAATCGCATGACGCTTATGATGTCATCGGTGACTGGGAAGAAGAGGTCAAAAAGTTGCGTGGACCCGCGCCGAGCGAACCCACACCTCCTGGCAAAAAGAGCAAGAGCAAAAAGACTTAGGTCCGGGTTTGAATTGCGTTCAGCCTTTCCGATAAGGAATGGATGCGGATTGCGATTGTCATTCCATGTTTGAACGAATCGGCATCCATTGCCTCGGTCGTGCGGGATTGTCGCGAGTACATGCCGCAGGCCCGTGTTTGCGTTTTGGATAACGGTTCCGACGACCAGACCGCGGAGATGGCCCTCAACGCCGGCGCCGAAGTCATTCACTTCCCCAAGCGCGGCAAGGGACTTGTCTTGCAACATGCCTTCGCGGTGATCGATGCGGATTATTACGTACTTATCGATGGAGACGGCACCTATCCGGTTCATGAGATGCCTCGCCTGCTCGATGCCGCCATCCAGTCCGGCTCGGATATGGTTTGTGGAAGCCGCCTCAAAATTGGAAGACCTGAAGCCTTCCGTCCACTGCATTTCGTGGGCAACAAATTCTTCACCGGTCTCGTACGGATTCTCTTCGGGCATCCGGTTCAGGATCTACTCACCGGGTTTAGGGTATTTTCCCGCTCGTTCGTCAAAGACCAGCAACTGAAATCAACTGGATTCGAGATCGAAACCGAGTTGACCATCCGCGCTCTCGCGCAACGGCGTCCTTTTCTGGAGATCCCGATCACCTATGAAAAACGGCACGAGGGCGGAAAATCCAAACTTCGCACTTTCCGTGACGGTTGGAAGATTCTCCTCACGATTTTGCGCCTCTTCATGGCGCCGCCGGCGACGGCCGCGAAGGTTCCCGAGTCGCATAACGGCGACCAGGACCGGCGATCGGCTTGAGACCGGAGAGCGCGGGACCGTTCAACACTTGTCCGTAACGATCGAATCTCGAGCCGTGACAAGGACAATCCCAGGTCTTCTCGGCCGCATTCCATTGCACGATGCATTTCATGTGCGGGCAAACCGCCGAGAAGCGATGGAGCACGCCGGATTCATCCCGATAAACCGCTTCTTTCTCGAGTCCCCGGCTGAGGATCGCCCCTTGTCCCTCTGAAATATCGGCCACCGACTGTCCATGCCCGGCCGTTATATAGTCGGTGTATTGAATGGCCGTGTTCAGATTATTGCGCAGAAAGTGACCGGCACTTCGCCAAGTGAGTCTTGATGGATCGTAAAGAGCTTCCCAAGGATTGGGAACGCGCGTGATCAAGTCACATATAAGTCGACCTGCTATCGTTCCATGGGTTAAGCCGTGGCCGGAATCACCGGTGCAGATATAAATATTTTCGTCACCTGGGTTCCGACCGATGAAGGCCAGTCCGTCATCCGGTTCGATGATTTGTCCAGACCATGTCGCGAACGGCGGCGCTTGGACCGCGGGAAACGTCCTATGGGTCCAGGCGATCAACTTCTCAAATCGTGAGTTCGGATCCGGTTCCTGACCCACCTTATGATCCTCGCCGCCGACGATCATCACCCGCGCTTTGCGATCTTCATCATCGTAAAATCTCACGTAATGGTAAGGATCGGCGGTGTCCCACAGGAGAACGTCTTCGCCGAAATCCCGGGGGACTTCGAAAGCGACGATGTAAGTTCGGTTCGGTCGAAGTTTAGTGTGAAGCTTGAATCGGTCATTGATGGGAACATTTGAAGCGACAACGAAGTCCAGCGCGCGAATTTTATAACCTTGCTCGGTGGTCACCTCGTTATCCAGTGCGGAAAAGCTTTTGACGGCCGTATGGGCAAAAATCTGGGCTCCTTTTTCGCTGACCGCGCGTGTGAGACCGATCAGATACTTGAGGGGATGAAACTGCGCCTGGCGTGGAAATTTGAGCGCAGGCCCAAGATTGAATTTTTCAAGATTCGGCACGTAGTCGATAAGCAGCCCACCGGCTTCCTTGGCGACTTGCATTTCGTTGGTTAAGTGGGCCGCTTTGGTTTCCGGATCGAGAAAAGTGTATCCATCGACATACTTGAAATCGCAGAGAATCCCGTTTTCTTCAGCGATCTTTTCGATTTCAACGATGGCCCAGTTATGACTGTTAAATGCCTTGCGGAGCCCTTCAAGACCATGCCAGCGCTTCAAATTGGCAAAACCGTCATCGAGCGCACTCGACAGGTGGGCCGAGGTCAGCCCGGTTTCGCCTTCACCGACCCCAAAGCGGTCGACGATCGCTACCTTCAGCCCCCGCTTAAGTAGCTGGTAGGCGACGCTGAGCCCGACAATGCCGGCACCGATGACGCACGTGTCGACAGTTAAATTCTCGTCGAGCTGGGGAAAATTAACGCCTGGAAAGTCATGCCAAATCGACCGGTGTTGCATATGGGACCAACAAAGCAGGCCCTGTGCCATGATGTTATTGGGTTTTTTAGCGGTTGATGTCGAACCCTGGGGAAATTGCCCCAAATCAGATGGAGATGGGGGCGGCGCGCGCCGCAGGAATTTTTTAAGGTATCGCTTTTCCCATGGGTATAAGTTGCCAATGCACACGGTGGCTGGATAGAACAGCCCAATGGAAGTCACAATTATAGGTCTTATTCTCGCCACCGTCGTGGCGCTTTATTTTCGCCACAATCCTCTAAAACATAGCCCACGCTTCATAATGCGGCGATTTGTGAACTGGTTTCCGCTCGGGATGACCTATGCCTTCCTTTACATGGCCCGATACAACCTGAGTGTTTCGAAGAATGCCCTGGGTGAGCAGATGACCAAAGAGGATTTCGGCTTGATCTTCGGCGCCGGAACCTTGGTCTATGGACTCTCCTTTTTATTGAATGGTCCCTTGGTCGATAAATTGGGTGGAAAGAAAGGGATCATTCTGGCGGCGCTCGGCGCCTGTATGGCCAACGGCGCGATGGGGCTCGCTCTTTATCTTTATCTGCATGAGCGCCTGGCCATGAACCTGACTCTGGTGTTCACGATTCTTTATTCGCTGAACATGTTTTTTCAGAGCTACGGTGCGGTCTCGATCATCAAAGTTAAAGCCTATTGGTTCCATGTGAGGGAGCGCGGTATTTTCGGTGCGATCTTCGGCACTTTGATTTCGGTGGGCGTATATTTCGCCTTCGACTGGGGCCAGGCCATTGTTAACGCCTCGAAGGCCACGATCGTGGGCGAACCCACGGCCTTGCAGCGGTTCTTCCAATTGTTATTCGCCGTCGACACCAACAATGTGGATGCAATATGGCTGGTGTTTTTTATTCCATCGGCGCTTTTGGTCCTTTGGGCATTTTTAGACATGTGGCTGATCAAAGACGCGCCCAGCGAAGCCGGCTTCGAAGACTTCGATACGCACGACGCCTCTTCCGGTGAGATGGAAAAAGAATTCACCATCGGCGAACTTCTTCACCGCATTTTGACCAACCGTTTGATGCTCATGTTCGCGCTGATTGAATTCACAACCGGCGTGGTTCGTAACGGCGTCATGCAGTGGTATTTCGTTTTCGCCAAGGAAGTTCCGCAAACTGGCGCGGAATACATCAGTCTGAACTGGGGCTTTTTGATTTGTATCGTCGGCATTGTCGGCGGATTTTTCGGCGGAATTGTTTCGGACAAGTTCTTCCAATCCCGTCGGGCACCGCCAACGGCGATCGCACAAGGTTTAATTTTTGCCGCCGCCATCACGATGATTTTTTCAATCTATTCCGCGCCGCTGGTGACGGGAATCTGCTGTTTGGTGATCGCGTGTCTCGTGATTACAACGCACTCTCTGATGTCGGGCACGGCCGCGGCGGATTTCGGGGGCCGCAAGGCCACGGCCACCGCGAGCGGTATCTTGGACGGTTTTGTTTATCTGGGCAGCGGTCTTCAATCCATTTCTCTCGGTTATTTAACGTCACATAACTGGATCTACTGGCCGATCTTCATGGCGCCGTTCGCCTTCGGTGGTCTGGTGTTGGCGATACGCACATGGAAAGAACTGCCCGAGGCGACAAAGCGCTATCTAATCCATGTTGAAAAAGTGCAAGTCGTCTCCAGCGGTGGCGTCACCGTGGTCACCAAAACCACTGCGGATGTAGTTCACACGGAAGGCTAAGATCCTGTTGATGCGATGTACAAAGGGCGCCCAAAGGACTTCGCGTCAATTGGGCCTGTTCACCACTTTGAAAGTGTCGGCAGGGTCGCAAATTTATCACAAAACTTTTTAGGCTTGGTTGCGGAAATAAAAAAAGCCCGGCTGATTTCTCAGTCGGGCTTGGTGGTCATCGCTTTCGCGACTCCCAATAAATAAGCTGGCATCGTGCTACTCTCCCACAGTGTTACCACTGCACTACCATCGCCGCTGACGGGCTTAACTTCTGAGTTCGGGATGGGATCAGGTGTGGCCCCGTCGCTAAAGACACCAGCGAACTTGTCTTTCGCAAAACCCTCGAAAGCCGAGCCTTTTGCGAAAGCCAAGTTGGCATTGAATAGCATGTTTAGGCGGCTCGCAACTTGTTGATGCGAAACTTCGCTCTGCAATCAATTTAAGTCATTCCTAACAAAGTTAGTTTGATTTTTGATTGATAACACTCAGAGAGCGCTATCAAAGAATAAAGAAGCCTCACGACCAATTAGTACGGCTCGGCTCAATCGGTTGCCCGACTTACACCCGCCGCCTATCAACCTCCTAGTCTCGAAGGAGTCTTTAGGGGGCCGAAGCCCCAGGGAAATCTAATCTTGTGGTCGGCTTCCCGCTTAGATGCTTTCAGCGGTTATCCGTTCCGAACATAGCTACCCTGCGATGCCGCTGGCGCGACAACAGGAACACCAGAGGTTCGTCCATCCCGGTCCTCTCGTACTAAGGACAGCTCCACTCAAATTTCCTACGCCCACAGAAGATAAGGACCAAACTGTCTCACGACGTTCTGAACCCAGCTCGCGTACCTCTTTAAATGGCGAACAGCCATACCCTTGGGACCTGCTCCAGCCCCAGGATGAGATGAGCCGACATCGAGGTGCCAAACTCCATCGTCGATGTGAACTCTTGGATGGAATCAGCCTGTTATCCCCGGAGTACCTTTTATCCGTTGAGCGATGGCCCTTCCACGCGGGACCACCGGATCACTTTGACCTGCTTTCGCATCTGCTCGACTTGTCTGTCTTACAGTTAAGCTCCCTTATGCCAATGCACTCACCGCCTGGTTTCCAATCAGGCTGAGGGAACCTTCGTACGCCTCCGTTACTCTTTTGGAGGCGACCGCCCCAGTCAAACTCCCCACCAGACAGTGTCCCTCGCCCTGATTAAGAGCGCAGGTTAGATCTCAAAGCCAACAAGGGTGGTATTTCAAGGTTGCCTCCACCAGAGCTAGCGCCCTGGCTTCAAAGGCTCCCACCTATCCTACACATGCTAGATCTAAGATCACTGCCAAGCTAGAGTAAAGGTTCACGGGGTCTTTCCGTCTTTCTGCGGGTACTCAGCATTTTCACTGAGAGTTCAAATTCGCTGGGCATCTGGTTGAGACACCGGAGAAGTCGTTACGCCATTCGTGCAGGTCGGAACTTACCCGACAAGGAATTTCGCTACCTTAGGACCGTTATAGTTACGGCCGCCGTTTACTGGGGCTTCGATTCTCAGCTTCGCCTTGCGGCTGACCAATCCTCTTAACCTTCCAGCACCGGGCAGGCGTCAGGCTGTATACGTCGTCTTGTGACTTAGCACAGCCCTGTGTTTTTGATAAACAGTCGCTACTCCCATTTCTCTGCGACCACCTCGGGCTATAAACCCTACCGTGGCATACCTTATCCCGAAGTTACGGTATCAAGTTGCCGAGTTCCTTAACCAGTTTTAACCCAATCGCCTTAGAATACTCATCCTACTCACCTGAGTCGGTTTACGGTACGAGCTGCCTGAACAACACATCGAAGCTTTTCTTGGAATCATGGACTCAGCCGCTTCCGCTGACAAAGTCAGCTCGCATTCACGGCTCAAGGTTAAGTGATGCGGATTTGCCTACATCACCCTCTAACCGCTTACACCTCAATCCAATAAGAGGCCGGCTTATCCTAATTCGTCACTCCGATGTTATAAGTTCAGGCAGGTAACGGAATATTAACCGTTTATCCATCGACTACGCCATTTGGCCTCATCTTAGGACTCGACTAACCCTGGGAGGATTATCCTTGCCCAGGAACCCTTGAGTTTTCGGCGGACAGGTTTTTCACCTGTCTTAACACGCTACTTATGTCAGCATGATCACTTCTCGTTCGTCCAGCCGTGCTTGTCGCTCGACCTTCAGCCTACGCGAGAACGCTCTCCTACCGCTCGTATTGCTACGAACCCGCAGCTTCGGTAATGCGCTTGAGCCCCGTTATATCTTCCGCGCGGAGCCACTAGACCAGTGAGCTATTACGCTTTCTTTAAAGGATTGCTGCTTCTAAGCCAACCTCCTGGTTGTCAAAGTAGCTCCACATCGTTAACCACTTAGCGCATATTTAGGGACCTTAGCTGGCGATCTGGGCTCTTTCCCTCTCGTCCCGTGACCTTATCACCCCGGGACTGCTTCCTCGAGTAACTATCTACGGCATTCGGAGTTTGCTTGGGTTTGGTAATCTGGTAAAGACCCCTAGCCCATACAGTGCTCTACCTCCGTGATAGAATTTATCGAAGACTATACCTAAATATATTTCGGAGAGAACCAGCTATCACCCAGTTTGATTGGCCTTTCACCCCTAATCACAGCTCATCCAAAGAGTTTTCAACCTCAACTAGTTCGGCCCTCCACGCGGTGTTACCCGCGCTTCAGCCTGGCCATGATTAGATCACCGGGTTTCGGGTCTATTCCTGCAGACTAACGCCCATTTCAGACTCGGTTTCCCTACGACTCCACCTGTTACGGCTTAATCTTGCCTGCAAAAATAACTCGCTGACTCATTATGCAAGAGGTACGCGGTCACACGTGTACATTCGTACATAGTGCTCCCACTGCTTGTAAGCATACGGTTTCAGATTCTATTTCACTCCCCTCTCGGGGTTCTTTTCACCTTTCCATCACTGTACTAGTTCACTATCGGTCACTAGGTAATATTTAGCCTTGGAGAGTGGGCTCCCCGGATTCCCACAGGATTTCACGTGTCCTGTGGTACTCGAGATACTTCCCGGAGACATACAGTTTTCGTTTACAGGGCTATCACCTTCTTTGGCGGCACTTTCCAGAGCCTTCTACTAACTGCATGTTTGGTAACTCCGCGGAACCCTGCTAGAGATTCCTGGAAGTCTCACGACACCCTGTACACAACGCCTAGCAGCTATCACGTATACAAGGTTTAGGCTGTTCCCCGTTCGCTCGCCACTACTGAGGGAATCTCGGTTGATTTCTTTTCCTGAGGGTACTGAGATGTTTCACTTCCCCTCGTTAGCTCGGCACAGCTATGAATTCACTGTGCCGTACCAGATATACTGGTGGGTTTCCCCATTCGGAAATCTCCGGATCAAAATGTGTGTGCCATTCCCCGGAGCTTATCGCAGCTTACCACGTCCTTCATCGCTTCCTAGTGCCAAGGCATCCGCCGTAGGCTCTTAGTAGCTTCAAAAAATCAAAACTAACTTTGCTAAGAATTACTTAAATCGACGCAGGGTCGAGCTCGTAATCCAGCAAAGTCCAGATCGAATTGAACTCAAATTGAAATGCAAAGCTTTGCAATCAATTCTCGTTACTTGCCTACTGTCGATGGCAGTCAAAGTGTTGCCATCGCAGTAATACTAAACATGCTATTCAATTTTCAAAGAT
>JAWLHR010000009.1:0-97500 GCA_041690295.1 Bdellovibrionales bacterium | reverse complement strand
AGCTTAAGTTGTCCCGAAACGACGATGCGAACTTCATCAAACGGATGACGGTGATCGGTGATGCCTTTTCCCGGTGGAATTGTTTCTTCCATGGGTTCCAAACCTTCACTCTCGAGCATCAACACCATCTGCTGGCGAGTGGGAAGTATCGGGGCTTGCCAACGACTGACTAACATTTAATCTCTCTCCAAAAAAATGTATCGAACTGATTCCACGATGGAGCCTCGGGCGGCTCCACGCTTCCGTTTGATACAGGACAATACTCTAAAAAATGAACCTCGTCCTCAAGTCTTCTTTTGCCAGGGTCGATGCAATAAATGAATGAGCCAGATTCCAAATGGGCACGAAAAGGATGAGCAGGTTTCACAAATCAACGAGTTTGTGGCCAAAAGCACAGGCCTTCGGTCCAGAGTCATAGATAAGGACAAGATTCACATCACGCAAAGTGCGGATGGCAAAGCCATTGTCTTCGCGGTGGCGGATCTGGAAGAAGTGATTCACCGGATTGATTCCGATGGTCAGCTGTTCCTGCAGGTGAATTTCAGCAGCGGCAAAAAGATTCTTCTCACGCAAAACCTGATCGGCTTCAAGCCGGCGCCGAGCCGTGGCTTGGATCTGAGCAAACTTCCTAAAGTCGTGACCACGCCCGACCTATTGTCCGTGGTCGAAGCGATCGAAGACTCAATGGCCAATGAGCCCGCCCACCCCGAAGAATTGGAAATTCTGAAGAAAGTTTTTGATTCGGTCTTGCGGGGAGCGGAAGCGGTTGGTTTCGACACCACACCTGAGCGAATTTGGCTCCAAGGGCTCACCCGGAAACCCAAGGCGAGCGCCTGAGCTCTGCGTCAAATCACTCCTTGCCTTTCAAGAGTTTGTAAGTCAAATTTGTCCCCTTCGGCAGACGCCGGTCGCACCTTCGTGGGGGCATAGCTCAGTTGGGAGAGCATCTGATTTGCATTCAGAAGGTCGCAGGTTCGATCCCTGTTGCCTCCACCACTTCGATCAGCCTTCCCTTTTAAAATAGTCGCGCATTCGTGAGTAAACGGGTTTGGGCTCCGCTTTGGGTTCTTCACCGATGGTGACCTTGAGGGTGATCGGTTTGGCTTCTCGAAGAATCTCAAACGGCACCACCTGACCCGCCTTCAACGAGGTGACGGTGGACACCAGTTTTCCCGCGTGGGTGATCGTTTCACCGCCCACTTTGATGATGATATCGCCTTTTCTGATTCCCGCCTTCGCCGCCGGCCCGTTTTCAATCACTTGCCTGACGATCACACCTTTGTTCGGCTCGATTCCCAACGCTTCGGAAATTTCGGGTGAAAGCGACGTCATCATAATGCCGATGTAACCGCGGCGGACGCGTCCTTCCTCGATCAAGTCCTTAACCACCGTTTTGGCCAGATTAATGGGAATGGCGAACCCGATGCCTTGTGCGCGCGGATCAATCGCCGTGTTGATGCCGATCACTTCACCGTGAAGGTTGAAGAGCGGACCACCGGAATTTCCGGGATTGATGCTGGCCGAAGTTTGAATGAACTCCGTTTGAACGTTTTCAAGGCTTCGTCCCAGCGCGCTGACTATTCCTTGTGTGACGGTGTGGGCATGTCCATAGGGATTGCCGATGGCGATCACCCATTCGCCGACTTTGGCTTTGTCACTGTCACCCAGAGGCGCCACGGTCAGTTGGGACATCGGTGACTTAAGTTTTAAAAGCGCCACATCCGTTCGCTCGTCCACACCAACCACTTCCGCCGGATAGCCGTTGCCTTGATCCTGTTTCAAAAACTTCACCATGATTTCGTCGGCGTTGCGGCCGGCATGTCTTACAACATGCGTATTGGTGACAATGAAACCTTTGTCGTTGATGATAAAGCCGGAACCCAAACTCTGCGCCTCACGTTCCATCGGAATCACACCAAACCTGTCACCGAACGGATTGCCGAAGAAAAAGTGAAACATCTCGTCCGGCAGGTCCGCATGAACTTTGGTCCTTGTGTAAATGTTCACGACCGAGGGCGAAAGTCTCTCCGCCAAACCGGTGAACGCCTGATTCAAGGCCTGCAAATCTATTCCCGGCGCCGGAGCGGTCGCGGATCGCGAGCTTTCCTGCCAGTGCGGCTCGGCCCTGGAACTTGTAGGGAATTCGATTTTCAATCCCAAGAGTAAAAGCGCGAATAAAAGAAAACCAGATGCGAGAATGAATCGACCTGCACTTTTCTTCATCTCTTTCCTCCTTAATGAACTCGATAATAAAAAAATCGAATTCAAAACGGAATATGGAGATTTTTTAAGAGGAGATTAGAACTATATTAAATCTCTTTAATTCGGCGACTTAAGACTTGATACCCTTCATCCACTCGAGATACTGCCGCATGGTTTTTTCAAATCCATGATCGGACAACTCATAAAACTTCGTGCCTTTGAGCCTTTCCGGCAGGAAATCCATCGGCTGCCAACCGGTTTCGCCGTCATGGGCGTAGCGGTAGCCCTTGCCGTACCCAAGCTTTTTGGCGAGCGGCGTGCGGGCCGAGCGAAGAGCCAAGGGGATTTCCAGGGTTCCGGTTTTCTCGACGGTTTCTTTGGCCTTGTTGATCGCCATATAAGAGGCGTTGGATTTCGGGGCGCAGCTTAGGTAAGTCACCACTTGCGCCAGGCAAATCGCCGCCTCGGGCATCCCCACCAATTCGACCGCCTGAAGTCCCGAAACCGCTAATGTCAGCGCTCGGGGATCCGCATTGCCGATGTCTTCCGAAGCCAGAATCACCAGACGTCGGGCGATGAAAACCGGGTCTTCCCCACCGGCCAGCATCCGCGCCAGGTAGTAAATCCCCGCATCGGGGTCACTGCCGCGAATACTCTTTATGAACGCCGAAATGCAGTCATAGTGTTCGTCGGCTTTTTTGTCGTAACGAAGGTGAGCGGCACCGAGGTTCTCCCTCACCTGTTCGGGTGTGAGCGGCTCGGATAAACCGCGCGAATGCACAATCAAAGATTCCAATGCCGTCAGCAATCTTCGGGCATCGCCGTCGGCCATTTCCGTCAGTAACGTTTGAGCGTCCTCGGTCAGAACCGAATCCAGCTCCACGCCGAGTTCACGTGCTCCCCGCCGCATGAGCTGTTGTAAGTGGTGTGACTCCAGCCGTGAGAAAACCAAGACTCTGGATCGGCTGAGTAACGCTGAATTGAGTTCATAGCTGGGATTCTCCGTGGTGGCGCCGATGAGAATGAAATCGCCCGCCTCGGTGAATGGCAGGAGCACGTCCTGCTGAGCGCGGTTCAAACGGTGAATTTCGTCGATAAAAATAATCGTCTGATCGCCCTGCAACTTACGATAATGGGCGTCTTCGCCCAACGCGCGGATCTCTTTCGCACCCGTTTCCACCGCGTTCAGTTCAATGAATTTGGCATTCGAATGTTGCGCGATCACCCGTGCCAAGGTGGTTTTTCCACTTCCGGGAGGGCCCCAAAGAATAAGATTGGGCATGCGCTGTGGCTCATTAAGATACGGCTTGAGCACCGACATGACCTTTTCCTGGCCGGCGAAGTCTTCGAGGCGCTTGGGCCGCAAACGCTCAGCTAAAGGAAGAAGCTGGGGATTGACCGGAACTGTCTCAAAAAGATCCATGGCTATGATCTATCGGGGTCTATTAAATAAGTAAATGAAATCTGCCGATTTATCTATTGTTGAAAGACACAACTATGAGCGGACCAATGATGAAAAACCTCATTTTAATACTTTTCTCAGCAGCGCTTCTCGTGCAGTGCGGAAACGACAAGAATCCGGCGGCCAAAGCCAAGATCATTGTCAATCCGAAGGAGCCCATTGTTCTCTTGGGCGCTCCTTCGGGCACGGACCGAACCCCACCCTATTTCATGTTCACTGTTCGAATCGACAACCAGACCGAAGGTACTTTTGTCATCGTGTCGATGAAGATCGAAGTCACGGGCATTTCCGATTCAGGCACCCCCATAACAGTCGAATCGTATTTTGATCCCTCTGAAAAAAATGAAACCTTTGAAAATTATGAGTGTGAATACACGAGCTTCGGCACATGGGCCCCGGGCGTCTCTCAAGAATTGCGCGTGGACAACGCCAACACCAACTGTTTCTCGGGCCCGGTCATGTTCATCGCCGAATCGAACCCCAAAAACTCCGCCGGCAACTACCGTTATCGCGTCAAGGTTCAGCCCATCGGCTATTTCGTGGATGCGGACGGTGTCGCCACCGACCGGTTTGAGAAATTCGCTTACTTCTTTACCCGCTAAAACCGCCCTACCAGCCTGCAGGGCTAGTGGAGCAGTTCTAGTTCATCACGGTTGTGTTTTGTTGGCTCATATCATCTTGAGCCATAATCCGCGGCGTGAGGAAAATCAGCAATTCCGTCTTGCTCCGCTCCTTGGATCTATTCTTAAACAGCCAACCGATGAGAGGAATATTTTTTAACCCGGGAACACCGTTGGAAGCCTCAAGTTCATCATTGGTATAGATTCCACCGATCACCGCGGTCTGCCCGTTTTTCACCAAAACCTTGGTTTTCGCCGATCGTTTGTTGATCGAGCGAACTTTGGTCTCCTCATCTTCGATCGGACCGATGAACTCACGCTTCACGTCCAGGTCCATGATCACACCGCCATCGGCGGTGATCTGCGGAGTAACCGACATTTCCAGCTTGAAAGGGGTGCGGACCGCTTCCTTGGCGATGGTTTGGGTCTGCTCGTTTCGTGAAGTTTTCAAGGAAACGTTTTCGCCTTCCTGCGTGATGGTCGACTTCTCACGATTCATGGCGGAGATTCGCGGCGCCGAAATGACTTTGGCCAGCGAATCCCGTTCCGCCAGGGTCAACGCCGCCTGAAGATTGCCGAAGAAATCCAGCGTACCGATGTTCAGGTTGGCATTGAAAGGGTTGGTTCGGGCGAAGTCCGCGCTGATAATCTCGGAGCGGACATTCATCGTCAGATCGATGGGCGAACCGTATGGACCACCGCTGGCGCTGAGATTCACAGGAGAGCCGGCGAATCCCCAATTCACGCCCAGAAAATTGGAGAAGCTTTCGATGGCTTCGACGATTTTGCTCTCGATTGAAACTTGCGCCGGTGGAATATCGAGCGTTTTAACCAGCTTGCGAACGCGGTCCACCGCTTCGGATCTGTCGGCCACGATGATCGTGCTGGTCCGGTTATCCGCCACCACTTTTCCATCTCGAGATAAAAAGGGAGCGATATTTTTCTGCAAATCATCGAGAGCCGCATAGCTGATCGGAATGACCTCCACCGTCCTCGGTGTGATGGATTTTTGCGATTCGATAATCTTGGTGGCGGCTTCGGTTTCAAGCTGCAGGGACCGGAGCGTGCTTATGCGGAGAACATTGCCCTGGCGGATATAGCCCAGGCCCTTGGCTCTCATCAAGGTCACGAGCGCCTGATCCCAGGGCACCCGGCGCAACTTCAGCGAGATTTTTCCATCGACATCGTCCGACATCACGATGTTCGCGCCGCTTTCCTCGGCGAGAAAGTTCACGACGTCCCGAACATCGGCGTCTTTCACCTGTAGTGAAATCAACCGACCATAAAATTTCTGGTTTCCGGTCAAGAACTCATCCAATGTCCGTGCGGACAGCGCTTCGCCCGAGCTGGTTTTCTTCTCCGCGGGCTCGGGCGCGGGAGGAGGCGCCTTCGCCACCGGAGGCGCCATTGGCGGAATCACCACCAGCGAAGTTCCCTCTTGTTGCACAACGGGCTCCGCACCACCGGTGGGCCCAGCGAGTTGAACCACAATTCTGGCCGTGGTGGATCCGGCGGTCTGATAAGCGTTAATGCCCCCGATACGGGAACCCGCGCCTTGTGTGTTGTACGGACGTTGCAATTCCTGCGGTAATTCAACGTCGGCCATTTCAATGATGAATTGATTGGTCGCCGTGTTCATTCTCGTTTGATAGGTGACGGGTTGGTTGGTTTCGATCACCACCGTACCGCCAGTGGAATTGGCCAAATAACGAATGTCCCGGATTCTGGCTTTTTCCGCCACGGGTGGTGGCGGTGCGATGGGTTCTTCCGCGATCGGCTCGGCGGGAGGCGCCTCCAAATCATCGGCCGGAAGATCCTCAAGCTCACTGGGCGGAGGTTCGTCCGATGCCTCGGCCACGGTTTGTCCTTCCTGATCTTGAGCCGCCACTTCTTCGGATTCAAGTTCAGCATCCAGCTCCGCCTCAAGGGCGCTTTCGGATTCGGGATCGGCCTCACTCACATTGCCGATTTCCGCGTCCACCTCACCTTCGGCGCCTTCGATCTCCAATACATCTCCGGCATCCGCCACATCCCCACCGCCTTCATCGGCGGCAAGATCGGCGTCCATGATCGGCTCCATGCTTTCGGATGTTTCACTATCCACATCCCCGGATGTGCACGACACCAAGGAAGTTCCAAGAAAAAATACGGCGAGAAGCCCGACTATGAAGCGTATCATCCGTGACACCCCCAATAATTTATTAGACCAGATTTAGCGCTCCATGCGAAGGACTCTTGTGCGATAAATAATATCGCCCCGTTTTCGCACGGCCTCGACCACAACAACTTCGCCTTCACGTATGGCGGCGATATAGCCGTTGCGGTTCCCAATACTTTCGTCGCGGCCTAACACCAGGACTTCCTTGTCCGGGTCGACGAACATCGCTTTTGGTTCTTTTACGTCCCACAAAATTCCAATTAACTGCAACTGATCCAGATCAAACCGCTGCGCCGGAGAGAGCGGCCGCTGGGTTCCGATGTCCTCAATGGGTACATACTCGGCGAAAGCCTGGAAGGGGTCGCGCCGATTGACGATGTCATAGATGAACGGTTCCAAAAACCCTTCCAGCTCGGAAATTCCGGAGGTGGCCTCGGCCGCGGTGATCAGTCCCCCGTCAGCTTGATTCGCACCCGGCGGCTGACCCGGAGCCTGTGGCTCCGCGGCCGGCGGCGGAGTCGGAGCCTGAGCGCGCGATGGACCCAAAAATTTCAATGAGATGACGAACGCGAAACCCACGCTGATCAGGGAAGCGGCCAAGTACGAAAGCAGCTGAAGAAGTTCATTCCTCCTCATTGAGACTGCCCTCCCTGAGAGGCGTTTCCGTCATTCCCACGGTAACGGTAGGCCACGATCACCGCTTTCATTCCCACAGTGGGAGGTTCCTCGCCACGATTGTCCTTAAGATGGGTGAAATCGATCTTTTTCGTGATCAAAATTTGATTGATCTTGGTCAGATTCGAAAGGAACACCATGTGCTGGAGAAAGCTTCCCTGCAATTCGATCGAAGCGGTCAGTTCCTCGAACTCCGAAGCCACCGGCGAAACCCGTACCGATCCGGGAGTGACTCCCGCCATGGACAACCCGGCCACTTTGGCCTCATTGGAAACAATGCGCATGAGATCCGACATACCGAATTTTTCCGGCACCAAACTCAGCAGCTTGTTGATCGTACTTCCGATTTCCGCGGCGGTCTGCTTGTAGATCAACGCCCGCTCCAGTTTTTTTTGATCTTCAACGATCTGCCTTTGCAATTCCTGAATCCGCTGGTTTTTGGCCGCGATTTGCGATTGCTGAAGCATTCCCGAATCAAACACAACGAAATAATAGAGCGCCGCGACCAATATTCCGATGATCATCGAGCGCGCGACCGTCATGCGATTCAGGAGATCGGTAATCACTGCCTGTTCTCCACTTCCGCCGTGAAAGTGAAATCCCGGACAACGGCTTTCCCTTGCAACGTCACTTCCTGATTTTTGACCACGATCACTTCACGCAGATAAGCGCTCTCCTCCAGTCGCTTCACGAACTCCGAGAGATCTTCCGTGCCGACGGCCCGGCCGGTGAACTGGTAACTTCCATCATCAACCTGATCCTCGTTCGATTCGAAATTGATTGTTCTAAGCCATACCTTTTCCGGAATCGAGCTCTGCATGAAATCGAGGGTTTTGACCTCCCTCAAGCGCAGCCGCGAAAGCAATTTCAAAATCTTAAGTTTGTCCTCAAGCTCCCTCGCCTGCTTTTCCACATCTCTGACGGTGTCGGTTTCGCGCGCCTTGGCCGCCGCTTCGGCTTCCAATTCATTCAACCGGACTTGCAGACGGTTATTGTCGTCGTTGAGCTTGCGGATCATCTGTCCTTCATAGACCATGAGGCCCACCGTGAAGACGGCCAGGAAAACGATCTTGACGATGTTATCCCGCATCTCACTGCCGCCGCCTGACGACTGAACCACGGTGGCCTGTTCAGAGACTCTGTTTTTGAGCAGGTTAACGCGAATCATGGTTCAGTTATCCCCCGGAGACCGTAATCCCAGTCCAATCGCGACCGAAGCGAAATCCCGTATCTCGGCCACGTAATCCGGCCCCATCACACGATCATTCACGCGAATTTCGCGGAACGGATCAAAACCTTCGAGATTCAGTTTCGTGTGCTTACTGATGAACGGAATCAAACCCAGAGTCCGGCTCGCTCCACCGGTGACGAAACATTGCTTCACCGGCAAGCCGGGCGTCGTATTGGCGAAAAAGTCCAAACTGCTTTGCACTTCCTCGGCGATCAACTCATGGGTGGATTGAATGATACGGGTGACATCCTCGGGCGCCGCCCGACCGGTACAGGCGGAGATCTTCAACGCTTCCGCCTCTTCCATGCTCATACCCATGGCTTTGTGAATTTCCGTCGTGTACGCAAGTCCGCCGACGGGAATGTCACGACAGAAAATCACTTCATCATTTTCAATAACGATGAAATTGGAAATCGCGGCACCGAGATTCAACAAGGCGACGGTCTGGCCTTTTTGTGAACGCCAGTTGTGAAGATAACAATTGGCGAGCGCGAAGCCGCTCACGTCGATCACCGAACATTCCAGGCCCGCGCTCTGCACGATGTCCTGATACAAGAAGGCCACGTCCTGTCGGGCCGCGACCAGCAAAATATCCATTGTCTCAGGACTCGACTGGAATTGTTTAAGGATTTTGTAATCAATGTTCACTTCACTGATATCAAAGGGAATGTACTGCTCAGCTTCCCACTTGATCTGGCCAGCCACCAGCTTCTCGTCCATCATGGGAATGCCGATGCGTTTGGTGATGACACTTGATCCCCAGAGCGCGACCGAAACCATCTTGCGCTTGGTTTTGAGATTCATCAGCATGGATTTCAAAGTGTCGGAGATCGCCGCTGGGTCGGAAATTTCACCGCCGTTGATCGCGCGCGCCGGAGTGGGCATGATCGCGAACGAGGTCAACGTCGCGGACTTGCGGGAAACATCTAGCTCGGCCATCTTAATATTGGCCGTGCCAATGTCGAGTCCGATCAATTTTTTGGACTGAAAAAACATAGTGATGCCGCCTCAAGCCGCGTTAAGACCTTCTACCCATTAAAAATTAAATCGGACCGCCAAAATCTTGTCAATTGACCGGGGAGAGCGGAATAGAAAACAGACTTATGTACCAAAGCGCGATCTGTTCTCCGCCTAAAAGATAGAGGATCGCGGCTAAAGCCAAGTACGGTCCGAATGGAATCACTGACTTAAGACCAGCTTTGGAACGAATCGCATACGCGATTCCAACCACACTTCCAATCAAGGATGAAACCATGATCACGAACGGTACCGACGTCCAGCCCAGTACGGCGCCGATCCAAGCCAGAAGCTTGATATCGCCGCCACCCATTCCTTCTTCTTTTCTCCACAAGAAGTAAAGATACGCGAGAGCCCAGAGAAAACCGCCGCCCATCAAGACGCCGAAAAGCGCCGGAAGGAACTCACGTTCCGGATTCAGCGCCGCGCCCGCGAGCCCGATCACGATCCCGGAAAGTGTGAACACATCGGGAAGAATGAAATGATCAATGTCAATGAACGAAACCACGATCAGTGCCCAACAAAAATAGATGAGCTCGATTGTGTACCATTGGTATCCGTACTTCCACACGACGGCCGCGAAGACAATCCCGGTCAATAACTCCACGAAGGGATATCGCCAGGAAATGGGTGCTTTGCAGGCCCGGCACTTGGCCCCCAGAAAAATCCAGGACAAGACCGGAATATTATCGTACCAGCGGATCGGCGCTTTACACTTGGGGCAGTGACTTCGCGGTCGCACCACGCTCAACCCTTGCGGCAAACGGTGTATCACCACATTACTGAAGCTTCCCCAAATCAATCCGAAAATAAAAGCCAGCGCCGTTTCAACCCACATCTTTTTTCCTGAATATGAAAGCGGAAAGAGCGATACAAAGTCCGAACCAAGCCAGGCTGTAACCGACCGATTGCAGTTTCGCCAGATGTTCAACCGGCTGATCGTACAACACTAAATCTTTCCAATTGACTCTTTCCAGGTTGGGAAGAAAACGGTTCGAAAGCCAATGAACGGCGGAGAGAACTCCCCCTTCATCTTTGCGCGCGAAAAATTCAAGACTGTTTTGCCAATGCCCGATGAGAAAAATTCCAATTGAGAAAGAGACGACCAGAATGGGTCTCGTCACCATTGAAAATACCAGGGTCACGCCAAGGAGCACCAGGGATTCGCAAAGCAATCCCAAAAGCACCCACGCCAGGCGGCTATCCAGCGGCTTGTCGAGGAACAGAAAAACCAAAACCAGAACCAGCGCCAAACCCAAGATCATGGTGAGAATCAATAGCGCCAAACCCAAAGTTTTTCCCAAGATGAACTGCGCGCGCGTGATGGGGCGGACAAGAATCGTTAATATCGTCTTCTTCTCGATTTCCTTATAAACCAGGGTGCTACCCACGAAGATGGCCAAAGCCACGGCCACCAAATGTATGGCGCTCAATCCGAAATTGGCCGAAATCCGTGATTGCTCGGCGAAGCTTAATTGGCCGAGCGCCAGACTGAGGCCGATCAAAAGAATGGCGAAAAGCACGAGTCCGTACAGAATCCGGTCTCGGATCACTTCCCTGTAGGTGTTCATCGCCAAAACCCAAATGGCCCTCATTTTCGTCCCCCTTTCAGAGCCATGCGAACGAAAATTTCTTCCAGGGTGGATCGCAGTCGGCGCACTTCAAAAATTTCCGCGCCCTGATTGATCAACTCTTTGAGGATCGGTTGAACCTGATCGTGAGTGGGGACCCGGCGGCTTTGCCGTTTTCCCGCCTCGAGATAGGTGATTTCAAATTCCACCCCGCCACGATCCAGAAGGTCCTCGGTGGCGCCTTCAAAAATGGTATGCCCGTCTTTAATCACCACGAGCCGGCGGCATAAGAGTTCGGTGTCATGTAAATGGTGACTGCTGAAAAACACCGCCGGCCCCCGTTTGGCGGTTTCAACGATCAGCTCCGCCAAGGCCCATCGGCCGTCGGGATCCAAACCCGACATCGGTTCGTCCAAAATCACCAGTTCCGGATCGTGAATCAGCGCCTGCGCCAGTCCGATTTTTTGTAACATTCCCTTGGAATAATTCCGTAGGGGTCGATCCTTGGCGAACGAAAGATCCACACGCTTGAGAAGCTCGTCAATGCGGTCATTGAGGACGCTCTTTTTCCAAGCTGAAGTTAAACAGGCGTAAAATTCCAGGAACTCACGACCGGTGAGATGTTCGTAAAAATAGGGTCGCTCAGGTAAAAAACCGATCCGCTTGCGGCTGAGAGTGTTCAGCGGCTGACCGAAAAAGAGAACCTCTCCCGAGTCCAGATGATCCAGACCCAGAATACAGCGCATGGTCGTTGTTTTACCGGCGCCGTTGGCGCCAAGAAAGCCCGTGATTGTTCCGGCTGGAACGGAAAAGTTCAACCCCTTCAACACCTGCGTGCGTTTAGGAATCAAACCTTTCGAGTATGATTTCTTCAGTTCGTTGACTGTCAGTAAATTCATAACGAGTTAACGCTAAAGTCGCCTTGCGATCGTTTCTTTAATGCTAGTACGAAAGCTTTGGCGGCGCCACTCTCAGTAATGCAGGGAATCGAGTAATCCACGCAACTTCGCCGGATACCGAAGGAGGCTTCAATCGATCGCCGGCCCGATGTCGTGTTGATGACAAAGGACACTTCCCCGGACCGGATACGGTCCACACAATGGGGCCTTCCTTCATGCACTTTTTTGACGGCCTCACATTCAATGCCGTGTTTTTGCAAAAAGCCGGCGGTGCCATGCGTGGCGGACAGGCGATAGCCCATATCGCGAAGCTCACGCACCAGCGGCAACAACTCCGGTTTATCTTTTTCACGCAAGGAGAGAAAAACCTCACCGGACGTGGGAAGATTCAAGCCACAGGCCACGATGGCCTTAAGCAAGGCTTCAGGGTAATCCACTCCACGTCCCATGGTTTCACCGGTGGATTTCATTTCAGGACCAAGGATGGAGTCCGATTCCGGAAACTTATTGAAGGGAAAGACCACGCCCTTGACGTTCACGGTCTTGATTTTATGCCAATCATATTGCTCGGGTTTCACCTTGGCTTTGCTCAAACCCAAAATGCCCTTCACGCCCAGGTCGACCAGCGGAATGCCCGTGGCTTTGGCGATGAACGGCACGCTCCGAGAACTTCGGGGATTGGCTTCGAGCATGTAGATTTCATCATCTTTGATCGCGAGCTGCAGATTGAGAAAACCCAATACGTTCAGCCGGTCAGCGAGTTTCACACTCAGTTCTTCGATCCGCGCGCAGGTTTCCTCACGCAATCGTTGTGGCGGAACAACGCCCATACTGTCGCCGCTGTGAATCCCGGCGGCTTCAATGTGCTCGATCACACCGCCGATGACCGACCAATCCGGTCCGCGAACCAGATCCACATCCACTTCGAGCGCGCGCTCAAGGAATTGATCCATAAGGCAGGGCGTGTTTTTGGAAATCGCTCCACCATGTCGTTCGAAATAGGCCCGAAGTTCTTCTTCCGACTCCACGATTTCCATCCGGCGGCCGCCCAAAACGTAATTGGGGCGGCAGATGATCGGATAGCCGATGGACTGCGCGATGCTGACCGCCTGCTCCACATCGGCGGCCAGGGCCGAGCGTGGAATTTTAAAATTCAGTTCCGCGCAAATTTTGGCGAACTGTCCGCGATCCTCGGCCAGATCGATGGTCTCCAGACTCGAACCCAAAAGTTTCTGCCCGTAGCGGACCAGGTCCTGGGCCAGAATGATCGGCGTTTGTCCGCCGAGCTGAGCCACGAATCCCACCGGCTGAATGAATCGCAGAATCTCCAGCACGGTTTCAAGCGACAGCGGTTCGAAGAACAGGGCGTCCGAGGTGTCATAATCCGTCGATACGGTCTCTGGGTTGGAATTGATCATGGCCACCGGGTAACCGTTGCGTTGAAACTCCCGCACGCTGCGCACGCAACTGTAGTCGAATTCAACCCCTTGTCCGATTCGGTTCGGACCGCTGCCAAGAAGAGCGATCATGGAATCAGGGAAATTTATTTTTTGCTGGGGCGAATGGTAGGTCGAGTAGAAATAAGGTGTTTCGGACTTGAATTCACCCGCGCACGTGTCGATTCGAAAGAAGGCGGGAACGATGCCTTCGCGCCAGCGCCACTCACGCACATCATCCCGGGTACGGCCGGTCAAAAACGCCACCGACTGATCGGTGAAGCCGAGCTTTTTCGCTTCATAAAGAAGCTCCCGGTTCAGTTCCTGCCCTTCAAGACGTTTTTCGAACGCCACCAACTGCTCGATTTGTTCCAGGAACCACGGGTGAATCTGGGTCTTCGATTGAATATCACTGACGCTCAGACCTTCGCGAAAGGCCTGGAAGACCTGGTAAATTCGTTTGCTGTTGGGATAGGCGAGCTGAGCCTCATCAAAGAGCACGCGAGGCGCGGCTTCCTCCGAAGTCTCGATCGACAACAACGCCTTTTGCAACGATTCCTTGAACGTGCGGCCGATGCCCATGACTTCGCCCACGGAGCGCATCTGTGTGGTCAACTGATCGCGCGTGCCGGGAAACTTTTCGAACGCGAACCTCGGAATTTTCGTCACCACGTAATCCAAAGCGGGCTCATAGCAACAGGGTGTGGTGCCGGTGATATCGTTTCGCAATTCTTCGAGTTCGTATCCAATCGCCAATAGGGCCGCGATCTTCGCGATCGGAAAACCGGTGGCTTTGCTGGCCAGGGCGGAAGAGCGGGAGACACGCGGATTCATCTCAATCACGACTCGTTCACCCGTTTGCGGATGAACCGCGAACTGGATGTTCGCGCCGCCGGTTTGTACACCGACGGCTTCGATGATTCGCCGGGCCTCATCCCGCATTGCCTGATAGGCGGCGTCGGATAACGTTTGTTGGGGCGCGACCGTGATACTGTCGCCCGTGTGCACGCCGCAGGGATCGAAGTTTTCGATCGAGCAGATCACCACGAACGTACCGGCTTTGTCGCGCATGACTTCAAGTTCGAACTCCTGCCAACCGAGAATGCTTTCTTCCACCAGCACTTCGGACGTGGGACTCGCATGCAAAGCTTGGGCGATTTTGACTTTATATTCTTCAAGGGAATAGGCCACACCGCCACCGCCGCCACCCAACGTGAAGTTCGGCCTGAGAATTAAAGGGAAACCCAGCTTTTCAGCGATCTCAATGCCTTCTTCAAACGTCCGGACCAGATGGCTTCGCGGATATTTCGCCCCGACTTTGTCGAGAATGGCGCGAAACTGTTCGCGGTCCTCGGCGGCGCGAATCACTTCGGGAGTCGCGCCCAGAAGCTGTATGCCCAAGCGGGAGAGAACACCGGCCTTATCGAGGTCCAACGCAAGGTTGAGCGCCGTTTGACCGCCGAGCGTGGGAATAAGGGCGTCGGGACGTTCCTTTTCAAGTATCTTTTCCACGAATTGAACCTGAAGCGGTTCGATGTATACCCGGGTCGCGATTTCCGGATCGGTCATGATGGTGGCCGGATTGGAATTGATCAGGACGACTTCCAGGCCTTCTTTCATCAACGCCTTACAGGCTTGCGTTCCGGAATAATCGAACTCGCAGGCCTGGCCGATGACGATCGGCCCGCTTCCGAGGATCACGACTTTTTTTAAATTCGATTGTCTGGGCACTTTATAATCTCAATTTCGATTCATTCGAATAAATCGAATGAATATCCAAATGTTTATACTGTTCGTACTTGTTTTTCATTTTAAAGAGCCTCGCGATCAACTCCTCGCGGGCCATGGCCTGATCCTCTTCGGGCAGCTTATTAACCCGTTTGATTTCTTTCATGATGAACTTGCAGACCGCCGAAGGGTGAAAGCAGAACGCGTTTGAAAACACGAAGCCCCCGTTGTGGGGAATCAGGCGCGCTTCGAAATATTCGTCCTTGTTGAACCCGTGCGTGAGGCGCGATTCGCGAATCACATATTTGAAACTGGTGAACAGGTCACGCACGTAAATGTCATTCCCCTTCATTTTGAGGAACTCGAACAAACTATGGCGCGAGTTACGTAGATTCAGATACGCGGCCCTCTCCTCTTCGGTGATTTTGTAAGACGGATCGTCCAAAACCATTTCCACCGAAACCCGGCCGGTGGAATTCATTCGCCGGGTGAAGAGATACCAATCGGTGAATTGCGCCATTTTCGTTTCGAAATCCACGCTGCCTTCATCGAAGGTCCCGGCCGTCTCGAAGAAATCCTCCTTGGCCGCTTGAACCTCCGGCAAATAGTTTTCGCCCGTGTAGTGTTGCATCAACTTCTCGATGTAGATCTCGTAGTTCATTGTGTCTGCCTCACGAAGAAATCAAACAACTCAACCGCATCAACCGGGCCCGGATGACTTTCCGGGTGAAATTGAACACTCAGAGCTTTGCGGGACGGATCAAAGATTCCCGCCACCGTGTTGTCATTGAGGTTCACGTGTGAAACCTGCACGGACGGAGGTAGCGATTCCATCGCCACCGCGTACCCGTGGTTCTGGCTTGTCATATAAATTCTGTTTAAAATTTTGTCTTTGATCGGGTGATTGGAACCCCGATGACCGAACTTCAATTTGTAAGTTTCCCCGCCAAGCGCGCGGCCAAGAATCTGATGTCCCATGCAAATGCCGAAAATGAATCGCCATCCGAGCAGTGATTTCACGGTGTCGGCGGCGACTTGCACATCCACGGGATCACCGGGGCCGTTGGAAAGGAGAATTCCGTCGGGAGCGTAAGCGCGAATCTTTTCCGCCGGCGTGCGCGCCGGAAAAACGCGAACTTCTGAACACCGGGCCACCAGTTCACGAATCGTGTTCTCCTTGCAACCCAAATCGAGAACCGCGATCCGGGGACCGCGCGGATTTTTTCCGGGTCGGGTTTCTTCCTCCCGGCGGGACACTTGATACACCCAATCCCGATCCATGCTCTTCTTTTCGTCGATCAAACGTTTGGCGCGCGCCACGGCCTCATTGGGATCGGCGGTGCGGACAAGGGCGCCCCACTGGGTTCCCGCGTC
This sequence comes from Bdellovibrionales bacterium, assembly GCA_041690295.1. GTDB lineage: Bacteria > Bdellovibrionota > Bdellovibrionia > Bdellovibrionales > UBA1609 > JALHOQ01. The sequence goes on along the minus strand of JAWLHR010000009.1, from coordinate 81,127 downwards.
GCGCAAGCGCAGAACCAGACTGCGGGTGTCCACATCCGTCAGTATGGGAATTTGTTCTTCCGACAGTTTCTTTTGCCACGAACTTTCGCGGGAAGAATTCTGCATCTCCACGCAAACGAAACCTTCAATCCAGATTTTGCGCGATTCCCAAACCGAATGATCCTGGCCGTAATTGCCCTGCTGAGGCGCCGTCAGCACCAGAATCTGGTGATAATAAGAAGGGTCGGTGGCCATTTCTTCATAGCCACTGTGGCCGGTATTAAAAACAACTTCGCCGGCCCGTTCCTTCGCGGCGCTTGAGTGCCATAAGCCGGGGAAAATTTCGCCCGACTCCAATACTAAATACCCTTTTTCGGCTTTCACTCATTTACCTCAAAACCCAGGATGAGCGACATCAGGGAGGCCCGGATGAAAACTCCATTCGTGACCTGGTCCAAAACCTTGCAACGCGGATCTTCGAGCACGGTGGGAGAGAGATCAACCCCGCGGATCACTGGCCCGGGATGGAGAAGAATTCCATCTTGGCGGAAATTTTTCAGCAAATCCGCTCCCACCCGATAACGTTCGCGATACTCCGCCATGGACATACCGAAGCCGCTGCCATCATGGTGACGCTCTTTTTGCACGCGCAACGCCATGATCACCGTGGCCCACTCAATGCCTTCACGCAATTGGGCGAAGCTGCGCACGCCTTTCCAATTCTCATTTTTCGGTTCGAATTCCTCAGGCGCGCAGAAGGCCACTTCCGCGCCCATTCGCCTCAACAGCAAAAGGTTCGAGTTCGCCACCCGGCTATGCAAAACATCACCGACGATCAAAATCCGCTCATCGCGCACTTGGCCGCGCTTTTCCTGAATCGTGAACGCATCCAAAAGAGCTTGGGTGGGATGTTCGGATGTGCCTATACCACCGCTGATCACGGGACACGGCAGCTGGCGTATCACCTGATCGGCATCAAGGCTCGTATTGTACCTGACGACCATCAGGTCCGGCCTCATCGCGCCGATATTGCGGAACGTATCTTCCAGCGTCTCGCCCTTGCTGAGACTCGCGGAGCGCGGATTATCAAGGCTGAAGGAACGAATTCCCAATCGCGCCGCCGCGATCTGAAAACTCATTCGTGTTCTCGTGCTCGGCTCGGAAAAAACCAATGCCACGATCTTCTGATCCCTGCCTTCGACGGGTTTGATCAGGTGATCGAATCGGCCTCGGTTATCGAATTCATTTTTAAAAAGAGATGCCCTGGAAAAAATTTGTGCGAGGTCACTATCCGCGAGTTGCTCGGAACTGAGAAACGATTCACCTACAATGGACATTGCCAGAAATGTATACCTTGGCTAAAGCGCGAGTCAATCGATGCTACGCAATAATCGACGCCATCTCACGGCCGGCCAGGTTCGTACCTCCTGGCCCTTATACCACTCCAGAGAGAGCCATACATATTTCACTTTGGCCTCAAGGTATTCCTGCGCCACCGGACCCCAGGACCGGGAATCCTCTTCATCGGACCGTTTATCGTTCAAGAGATAAACTTGTTGCGGCGGCACAATCAACGGGGCCCGGGAGGCGATGGGTTGGCTGGGTTGCCAGATGACCCAGCTTCGCCCGCCAACCGACTCGAGGGCCAATTCCTTGTTGAGCGGCTTTAACCGGCCCGGCTGGCCATTGACTACAAGCCGCCCGTCGGCAAACTCCACCCGATCCCCTGCCACCGCCACTACCCTTTTAAGGCAAGTCCGCTCACGTTCTCCCGGGCAACGCAGAGCCACCACATCCCCTCTCCGGGGTTCGCCCACACTCCAGCGGAAACCGATGAGGAAATCACCCGGCCACACGCTCGGCAGCATGCTCGCTCCGGACATGACGTACGATGAAATTAAAAAGACCCGAATCAAAACCGCACAGATCACAATGATCGCCGCGGATTGCAGTACGTAGCGTATGAGAAAATGGAACTGCTTCTTTGCGGCGTCCGTGGTGCTCATTATGTTTTATTCAAGTGAGTGAAAAAACCGACTCCATCTGATTGTGAGGGGATTACAGAGGAATTGCAAATAGGGCAGGGTCTCTTCGCAGCTTAACCAGACGAAGAGCGCCTTTCCGAGCAAATTTTCTCGCGGGAGGGCCTTCCATACGCGGCTGTCTTCCGAATTATCCCGATTGTCACCCATACAGAAGTAATGACCTTCCGGAACGGTCCAGGTTTGTTCGTAGGAGCGAACCATCGACTTTCGTAAGAGTCCCCGATGCACGACTCCGTTTAATTCCTCTTCGAAAAACTGCACCTCGTTAAAATCAATCCCGATATCGGACTCTTTAACCGGGTAATAGGGGCTCTGCGACGCGGGATCATCGGTCACAGTGAGATCTTTGTAAGGCAGCTTCTCTCCGTTAATGGCCACTCGCCCTTCCACATCCACCGACACCTGATCACCGGGAAGGCCGACCACCCGCTTAATCAGGAAAAATCCGTCGTCTTTCACCGAACGAAAGACCACGATGTCACCTCGCTTCGGATCCGCCCGTTTGAACAGCCAATGCTTGGTGAAGGGAATTCTCACGCCATAGGAAGATTTACTGACTAAAATATGATCGTGAATCAACAGCGTGGGAAGCATGCTCCCGGAGGGAATGACATAGGGTTCAAACAGCAACCACCGGAACGAAAGAATCGCGAGAACGGCGAGCAGAAATGATCCCAATCCTTCGCCGAATTTCGCTTTTTTCTTAGCCATGGCCCAGGAACCTTTCTTTAAGAGTCAAAAACTAATCCACTGAGTGGAAAAAACGCGCCCACCGCAAGCTCAGAGGATTGCATAGAAACGTCAACACAGGCAACGTGGTTTCACAACTCAGCCAGACAATCGAGGCGCGACCGATGAGAAGCTCGCGCGGTACGAAGCGCGTGTTTTCGTCCCAACCGCGGCTATCTTGCGAATTGTCGCGATTGTCGCCTAACACCAGATATTGTCCATCAGGCACCGTCACCGGACCGAATGTGGTGGGATTGGCGGTCTCCTTGCGTAACAGGATCGAATAGCGGCGCTGATCGAGTTGCTCTTCCCAATGAACATAAAGAGCCCGGCCCCCGATCTCCTCGTCTCCGGGAAAATCCGAATCCCTCAACCATTGCCATTCGTCCCGAAGAGCGCGGGGAATCGAGCGCTCCACCAATTTTTCGTTCACGTAAAGATGACCGTTTTCATATAGAACCCGGTCGCCCGGAACGCCTACGACGCGCTTGATAAAATATTTTTCCCGATCACCGGGATGCTTGAACACCACCACCTCGCCACGGGCGGGATGGCGCCATTGCACGAACCAGTTCTCGCTGAACGGCGCGCGCACGCCGTAGATGATTTTGTTCACGAAAATATGATCGTTGACCAGCAAGGTGGGAAGCATACTGGTTGACGGAATCACATAGGCCTCGAAAAGAGCCCAGCGAACAAGCAACGCCAAGCCGACGGCCAATGCGAACGAACCGGGGCCTTCAATCCAAAATCGCCGCGTGAAAGGAGACACTAATCATCCACCTTAAGAATCGCCAAGAAGGCTTCTTGCGGAACATCAACGTGACCGATCGCCTTCATGCGCTTCTTACCCTCTTTCTGTTTTTCCAAAAGTTTACGTTTTCGGGAAATATCCCCGCCGTAACACTTGGCCGTCACGTCCTTGCGAAGGGCGCCCAAGGTTTCGCGCGCGATAATCTTGGCCCCGATCGCCGCCTGAATCGCGACTTGATATTGCTGCCGCGGAATCAGTTCTTTAAGTTTAGCCGTCAACGCCCGGCCGCGGGCAACCGCTTTTGAGCGATGGACGATCACGGAAAGCGCGTCCACCGGATCACCGTTGATCAGGATATCCATTTTGACCAGATCTCCCGGCTCGAAGCCCATCAGCTCATACTCCATGGACGCATAGCCCTTGGAAATGGACTTCAAGCGATCATAAAAATCCAACACCATTTCGTTGAGCGGCAGCTTGTATTCGATAATCACCTTGTTGCTGGTGATGTAATCCATTTTCAGCTGTACTCCGCGACGGTCTTCACAAAGTTTCAGAATTCCACCGATGAATTCCGTGGGTGTGTGAATGCTTAATTTGACGTAAGGTTCCTCGATCCGGTCGATCTCCGTGGGCGGCGGCAGCTTCGAAGGATTTTCCAACTCCAACACGGAGCCATCGGTTTTCACCACTCGATAGACAACCGTGGGCGCGGTGGTGATCAGATTCAGGTTGAACTCGCGCTCAAGCCGCTCCTGAACGATTTCCATGTGAAGCAATCCCAGAAATCCACAGCGGAATCCAAAACCCAACGCGGCGGATGTTTCCGGCTCAAAACTCAAGCTCGAGTCATTCAAGGTGAGTTTTTCCAACGCCTCTTTAAAGTCGGGAAAATCCGAGGCCTCGACCGGAAAGATTCCGGAAAACACCATGGGCTTGATTTTTTGAAATCCCGGCAAGGGCGCCTCGGCCGGACGTTTCGCGGAGGTGACCGTATCCCCGACTTTCACGTCGCGAATATCCTTCATTCCACAAATGATGAATCCGACCTCACCCGCTTCAAGGCGCTCCAGGTTGGTGGCATAGGGCGAGAACACGCCAAGCTTAAGCACTTCGTATTCTTTATCCGTGGCCATGAACTTGATCTTGTCACCGACGCTCACCACGCCGTCCACCACCCGCACCAGTGTGACCACGCCCTGATAAGAGTCAAACCAGGAATCGAAAATCAGGGCCCGAAGAGTTTTGGACCGATCCGCCTTGGGCGGCGGAATCTTATTCACCACCGCCTCTAGGATCTCGTCGATGCCTTTCATTTCCTTGGCGCTGGCCAAAATCGCATCCGACGTATCCAGACCGATCCCATCTTCAATTTGCTTTTTAACTCCCTCGGGGTCGGCCGCCGGCAGATCGATCTTGTTCAAGACCGGGATGATCTCGAGATTGTTCTCGAGGGCCAGATACACATTGGCCAGGGTTTGGGCTTCCACGCCTTGTGACGCATCCACCACCAGAATGGCGCCCTCGCAGGCGGCCAAACTCCGTGAAACCTCATAGGAGAAATCGACGTGCCCGGGAGTGTCGATCAGATTGAGCTGATAGGTTTTCCCGTCCTTCGCCGTGTAATTCAGACGAACCGTTTGCGCCTTGATCGTGATCCCGCGCTCACGCTCAAGATCCATGTTATCGAGAAATTGCTGACGCTTCTCACGATCCGATATGGTTTTCGTGGCCGTCAAAAGGCAGTCAGCCAACGTCGATTTACCATGGTCAATGTGCGCGATGATCGAGAAGTTTCGTATAAGTTCGGGCTGCACCTTACATTCTTTTCAGCGTATTAACGGCGTCGCGAACCGCATCCACTTTGTCGGCTTTTTCCCAAGTCAATTCGGGAATCTCGCGGCCGAAGTGACCGTAATTCGTGGTTTTGCGGTATTTCGGTTTAAGCAAGTCGAACTGCTCAATAATCGCCGCCGGTTTCAAATTCCACACCCGTCGAACGGCTTCCGCGAGAAGCTCGCCGCCCACTTGTGAGGTTCCGTAATCATTTACCATGATACTGACCGGTTCGGCCACACCGATTGCGTAGCTCAACTGCACCAAACAGCGCTCTGCCAGTCCCGCCGCGACGATGTTTTTAGCCACATGTCGTGCGGCGTAGGCCGCGGAACGATCCACTTTCGAGGGATCCTTACCGGAAAAAGCGCCACCGCCATGGGCTCCATGGCCCCCGTAAGTGTCGACGATGATTTTCCGTCCCGTCAAACCGCAATCACCATGGGGTCCGCCCACCACGAAGCGTCCCGTCGGATTGATGTGGAACTTGGTTTTGGAATCGATCCACTTCGACGGAATGGACTTGGGAATCAATTCTTCGATCACGAATTGGCGGATATGGTTCTGATCCACATCCGGCGTGTGTTGAGTGGAAAGCACGATCGTGTCGATGCGGGCGGCTTTACCGTCGCGGTACTCAACCGTCACCTGACATTTGGAATCCGGACGAAGGAAATTCACCTTCCTTGATTTACGAATGGCCGCCAGGTCCGCCATCAAGCGATGAGACATGCTGATGGACAACGGCATGTATTCCGGGGTTTCGTTATTCGCGTAACCAAACATGATGCCTTGATCGCCGGCGCCCTGTTCGGCCCCGTCCACTCCCATGGCGATGTCCGGGCTTTGTTTTCCAAGCGCCACCAGCACCGAGCAGGATTTATAGTCAAAGCCCATATCACTGTTGTCGTATCCCACGTCTTTGACGACCTCGCGGACAACAGCTTGATAGTCCACACTTCCCTTTGAGGTGATCTCTCCAGCCAACGCGACAAAACCAGTGGAGACCATGGTCTCACAAGCCACACGCGAACGCGGATCTTGCGCTAAGAAACCATCCAAGATGGCGTCGCTGATTTGGTCGGCCAATTTATCAGGATGGCCTTCCGACACGGATTCGCTGGTAAACAGATAATTTTGCATGGACCTACCCTTATAATGTGAAGAATTTCTAAGCGTTTATCTGGACGAGGGCAGCGGGTCAACTAGCGGCTTTTTTGCGCCGCGCGTTTCAATTCTCTATAGCTGCCAAAAAGCCCTTATAACAGGAATTCGGCACCACACGCCGGATCCGGTGATGTGTGGCTCCGTGTGCTCCAATCCACTGTAGAAGGCGATCTCTTTTTCTTCCGGAGTCATATCGGGATCCAAGCGTAAATCCACATACTGATCCAATTTCGGACACAGGACATCAACACCTAAATCGTAAAACTGTAGATACCCTAAATTCCTCACCCGGAGAAAAACGCGGAAATCGATGCCCTCGAACAAGATGACTCCGATTCTCAATAACGACAATTCATTCGGAATTCGTTGATAGAGCGAGTTGAGGTGATCCTCGAGCTTGTATTGAGGGACGTAAGCTCCTCGGGCCAACACGATGGGAATATACGTGGAGAGGTTTTGCGGAGGCGTGCCGACATAAAACTCAACCGTTTGGCTGTCGTTTCGTAAGATTCGAACGCGACGGTTCTCATATTCCAGTCGGATCCGCCGCGGTTGGAACACATCGTCCGGAGTCAACCCGAAGTGGGAGAGGAGTTCATGGGACACCTTGGGGGCGATATGAATGACCCGGGCGGCATTCAGATTCAAAAGCGCGTCCACCAAAAGATCAACGCCGTGAATTTCCTGTTGTCCGGTCAAAAGAATTTCGCAATTGACCGCCACGTCTCCGTTATTGGGTCCGTCGACCTGGGCACCCGACGCTGTGAACGCAAACCATAATAGAATTAAGCTCATTCTTTCATGCCGCAAGCAAACTGGATACCGGGCGTTGACCTCAACTGAATCTACTTACGGCAAAACGGCGTGGCGAAATTGAACGAATCCCGCCCCGGCACTAGAACATTTTCTTGCGCTTGGATGAGGGAAGGATCTTAAGCATGTCCCGATACTTGGCGACTGTTCTCCGGGCGATTTGAATTCCATCGCGCTTCAAGAGTTCAACGATCTTTTGATCGGACAACGGATTCTTCGGATCCTCGTCACTGACCAGATTCTTGATCTTCAGTTTAACGGATTCACTGGCCAAAGAATCGCCATCGGTTTTGCTGATTCCCGAATTGAAGAAGTATTTCAACTCGAAAATCCCCCGCGGCGTATGCACGTACTTGTTGGTGGTCACGCGGCTGACGGTGGACTCGTGCATGCCGATGTCATTGGCGATATCCCGCAGAATCATCGGCTTAATAAAACCAGGTCCTTTTTCAAAAAAGTCCTGCTGGTGCTTCACGATACTTTCGGTCACCTTGTAGATCGTGCGCTGACGTTGATGGATGGACTTGATCAGCCAGACCGCGGAACGCAATTTGTCCTGAATGTAATTTTGCGCGTTCTCGGCGCCGGTCGCCTGATCGCCTTTCAAAATGTTCTTATAAAGATTGGAAATACGAAGCCGGGGCAAGCCGTCTTCGTTGAGGGCCACCATGTACTCATCTCCAACTTTGTAGACGTACACGTCGGGAGTCACGAATTGCGTGTCCTGCGGCATGTACATGCGCCCGGGCTTGGGATCCATGGAATAGATGATTTTGCACATCTCGATCACATCCTCCATGGGCAGATTCATGGCCTTGGCGATGCCCGCGTAATTTTTCTTTTCCAGATCTTTGATGTGATCATTCAGGAGTTTGACCAGGTCGTGGGTGTCTTCTTCGAGATGGCGGGCCTGAATCAACAAACACTCCTTAAGATCGCGCGCGCCGACGCCGGCGGGATCGAATTCGTGCAGAAACGGCAGCATTTCTTCGAGATCTTTGGCGTCGACCTCTTCTTCCTTGGCGATCTCCTCGAGCGGAGTCTTGATGTAGCCGTCCTCATCCACATAGGAGATGAGAATGGCGAGAAGGTTCTGTTCCTCTTCGTTGAATCCGCCAAGGCCCATTTGCCACATCAGGTGGTCGTGCAGCGAAGTCGTGGTCGAAATCAGGTTTTCGTAGTTCATGATTTCGTCAGTGCCGCCGACCGGTCCTTGCGGAGGTTTGTAATTGGTGTCGACGTAATTTTCCCACTCGAAATCATCCTGACGGGGGTCGGAGGCGGACTGTCCCTCCGGCGCATCGGAAGCTTCGGGAGCGGCGGTTTCCGCCTTCGTGGCGGGACTCTCGTCTTCAACGACTTCGGTGATTTCCTCGAGGACCGGGTTTTCTTCGAGTTCCTTACGAATGGCGCCCTCAAGTTCCAAGCGCGAAAGTTGCAGCAATTTGATCGCCTGCTGCAGTTGCGGTGTCATTCTTAACTGCTGCGAAAGCTTCAAACTGGTTTTAAGTTGCATGGCCATGGCTGAAACTCCTTACGCCTAAAGTCTAAAATTCTCGCCCAGATAAAATTTCCGGGCGATCGGCGAAGCGGTGACTTCCTCCGCCGTTCCCGCGACTTCGATTTGTCCGTCTTTTAATATATGGGCCCGGTCACAAATGCCCAGCGTTTCGCGCACATTGTGGTCGGTGATCAACACGCCGATCCCTTTGGCCTTCAATTTCCGCACGATCTCCTGAATATCACCGACGGCGATCGGATCAATCCCCGCGAACGGTTCGTCGAGAAGCAAAAATTTGGGATTGCCCGCGAGCGACCGGGCGATTTCCACCCTTCTTCGCTCACCGCCCGAAAGCGCGTATCCGTAACTGTCACGAATATGTTGAATGTGGAATTCCTCGAGCAGCGATTCAAGACGCTCGGAGCGCTCCGACGGAGAAAGATCCTGGGCATCGAGCGCCACCTGGATATTCTCCGCCACCGTCAGGCGGCGGAAAATGCTTGGCTCCTGCGGGAGGTAGCTCAAACCCTTGCGGGCGCGCTTATACATGGGCAACCGTCCGATCAATTGGGAATCCAATTCCACATCACCCTCGTCCGGTGTTAACAAGCCCACCACCATATAAAAGCTCGTGGTTTTGCCGGCGCCGTTGGGACCCAACAGGCCGACAACCTGTCCGGATTCGATTTCAAACGAAACATTACGGACAACTTGCCGTTGCTTGAATTTCTTACTGACGTTGCGCACGACCAAACGGCTCAATTCACTTTCTCCAATCGTTTCTCATCCACTTTGGCGCGCGCGCCCTGGACCTGTACGCGCTTGCCGCCGTCCAAAAATATGATCTCCTCACCGCGCAATTCATCATTGTTCTGCACCAGCCGGGGGCTGCCACGAAAGATGAATCGGTTACGGTCAAAGTCCACCTTCACATTCTGCGCGGTCGCCCATTTGTCAATATCACTGACCTTGGCGCCACCGGTAAACAAAACTGATTTTAACTGATCCGCGCCGCCGTCATACTCAAATTTGGCTTCCGGACCCGTAATGCGCATATTTTCGACATCAAGAATCACATCACCATAAAATAATGCCACGCGATCCTTGGCGTTGAAACGCGCCCGGTGACTTTTGATGTGCGCGGTCTTGCCGTTATCCATAACTTTGGAGGCGCGAACCTCGCGCTGCACTTCCATGGTCGACTCGTCCAAGCTGGCATCAAGCCCGATTCCGGTCAGATAGAGTGAAGCGGCGTTAACATCACGTGGACCGATCATCTCCACCGTACCCGGTCCTAAAATCCGGCGCGTGGCGGAATCGTATTCCACGGTCTGAGTTTTATATGTGTAGCCATTACTTGATCGGGTCACCACATCACCGTCCACACGCAGGTTTTTGGTTTTGGTTTCCACCCGGCCGGTTTTGCCCGTGACCGTAAAGGTCACGCCTGATTCCGAAAAGAACACGGCTTTTACGGCTTCCAATTCCAAAATCTCCTTCGCTTTCAGACTCCGGGCCTTGTCCGCCCAAAGCTCCCACTCCTTTTTTCCGTCATGGGTTTCGATCATGTGCATGCCGTTCATGCTCTGATCGACTTCCGAATTCGTATTGACGGTCGGTGGCGAGGCCCAAAGACTCGCCTTCTGCTCCGCGTCCTTAATGTCCCTGATTTGGCTTGGAGCCACGAGAACCACTTGTATGAGCAGCAATAAAAAGGCTGCACTCAGGGCGATTTGCACGACACGGTTATGCATGGCTCTCCTTAAACCATTTTAACACGGAACAGCTTACCTATTAGCATAGATTTTGCTTGTTGTTCTAATTTTAGGCCATGTCTCAATATGAGAAATCGTCTGTCAAGATTGATTCTCTACAGTCTGACGATGAAACGTCCGATTAATCTGGACAATGGCAGTGAATTGGTTCGTCCAAGTAGATGATCGGATCGAGGGTCCGCTCTCCGCGGAAGAGGTGAGGACACGTCTGCATAGCGGGCGGTTGACTTCGCGTCATTTAATATGGGGCGCGGGCATGGAGCACTGGCGGAATTTGGGCTGGTGGTCCAATGAAGGCGCGACTCTCACTGATATCGTCGCGGTCGAGCCGCCGAAGGAAATCTGGCATTACGCTCTGAACGGTGCCTCCTTCGGACCGTTTTCAAGAGACCAACTGATTGATGAATTGGTCAAAATGGAATCCACCAGCGACGTGCTGTTATGGACCAAAGGAATGAAGGAGTGGGTTTCGATTTTCGAATTCCATGACATTCTTTCGTCCATTGGGGTGAACAAACGGGTTTACCCGCGCGCCGATCTCGACGGCAAAGTCATCATCCGCACTCAGGAAACCACAATAACGGCGCAAGCCTTGACGATCAGCGAGGGCGGCATGGGTGTGGTGCTGGATTCCGGCGTCAGCCCCGGGATGAATGTCTCAGTGGAAATTCAGAGTTCGGTTTTTCATGCGCCCATTCATGTGAAAGCCGATGTGCGATATGTCGCGGGCGGTATCACGGGATTGAAATTCACCAATCTGAATTCAGAGAGCAAGAGTTCGATCATTTCTTACGTGCGGCAAAGCCACACGCGCTTCGTGCTTAAAGCGGCGTAGTTTCGTCACGCTTCTTGAGAACAGCGAAATTGATTTCCTGCATTCCCGCTTCGGTCACGGTGTACATGACTTTCTTAACCGTCAGGAAATCGATGTCTTTATCACTTTGGATGGTGATCTTGCGGAAATCATCAACCTCGGGGGGCGGCGCTTTCTCACCGACTCGCGCCTGCTGAACCGCTTTCGAAACCTGGTTGCCAAGCGATTTCTTTTTTCTCTCACCCTCTTCGACGGCCTTGGCGATCTGATCCAACAACGGCTGAATCAACCAGTCTTCCTGTTCCTTCACCGTGCGAAAATCCGCGACGCGGAAATTGTTGAGCATGATGCCGTCGGTGCCGATGATCACCACATTCGACGGCTTCAACTCTTTCACCTCGGTGGCCTGAGGCAGGTTCACTTTGTCGGGAAGAGGCAAAACCTGGTTGGTCGTGGCGTAGTTCTGAAGAAGGAACACGCACAACACCGTGAACATGTCGACCATCGCGGTCATGTTGAGCATAACCACGGCGGTTCGTTTTCCGCCGCCTGAGGCGAAACGACCGTGTTTGCGCAATCCAGGTGTGTAAATCGCCATAACGTAAACTCCTTAAGGGGCGCTTCCGCCCGTCGCCACCGAGATTTCAGGAAACCCCGCGATGAGCAGGGCGTCCATTCCACCGATCAATGTTTCATACGGCAGCTCATCGCTGACGGTAATCACGCAATCTCCCTTTTCGGGATAAAGTTCCTTAATGGCTTTCAACTCTTTGACCAGGCGGTCGTGATCATACTGACCCCCGACTTTCGGAAACCGCTTTTGCTGGCTGCCGATCAAGACGCGGTAGCCGTCCTTCAAGACATCGAGACGGAAGGGTATCTCGGCCTTGGGCGGCGGTTCCGCTTGCTGGTCCGGATTGGTCTTCTTTCCGTACATCGAGCTGCCAATCTGGATCATCGATACCTGAGTCCAAACCGCGGTGATCAACAAGAAGATGATACACACCGACATCAAGTCGATGATCGGGACCAGATTCAGGTCCACGTTCGAGCTGCGTTTACCATCACCGCCGTCTTCAATGTGAGCCATTTTTTAATCCTTAATCTTATCCCTGTTCGCGACCACAAGGTTCATCAAAGTCATGCTGCTTTCTTGCATGTCATTGATCGCGCGACCGATCCGGATCTGGAAGAAACCGTAAGCCACAACGGCCACGATCGCCACCAACAGACCGAACGCCGTACAGTTCAACGCTTCCGAAATCCCCTGCGAGAGCATGGCGGCCTTCGTCGCGGCATCCGCTTTGGCCACACCACCGAATGAGGTGATCAGACCGATAATGGTTCCCATAAGACCCACAAGCACCCCGACGTTACCAAAGACCGCGAGGAAGGACGTCCAACCCTCGAGCTTTGGCGTTTCCCTTAGCACCGAGGCGTCCATCGCCACCTGGATCTCCTCGTCAGGACGACGATTCATCACTTGCACCAAACCAGCCTTCAGCGTGTTGGTCAGCGGCGTGGGCCGTGAATCGCAAAACGCGATGGCCTGGCGGATGTCACCGCGCAAGATCATCGTGAACAAATTCTCAGTGATGTTGTTTTTATCAACCGTCAGTTTTTGCAAGGCCATGATACGATTGATGATCAAGAACACCGTACAGACCGCGATCAACGCGATCAGGATCATCACATGACCACCCTGACAGAATGATTTGGCTATGAAATTCCCGTAACCGGCGCAACGATCGACCAACTCGCCGACCATGGCCGCGTTGTTAACTGTCTGTTCCAAGACTCCCTCCCTGTTTGTGCAAGGACCCTTCCGGGGTCCATTTTAAATTCCAACTCTATTGCGAACTGAACACGAACGGATACGAAACCCGGCCCACCTGGTCTTTTGGCGGATCCGGAAAGCGCCATGTGCGAAGTCGCGCCACGATGCAATTTCCGACCGCATCGTTACCAAGTTCATTTCGTTTCACACCGGCTCGGGTCACACGGCCCGCCTCTTCGATGTCCCACTCGATCACGATTTTGCCGTAAAGGTCGGGTGATCTCTGAAGTTCGCGCTCATAACATGACCGGATCTCACGGATGTGTTCGCGGATCACACGACGAATCGCCTCACGATCCATACCGCCGGAGAAATCCGCTTCCTGGCCGCCGACATTGATCTGCACCGAACCTTTGGTGCCGATTCCGCCCGTACCGTAACCGGTACCGCCGGTTCCGCGACCTTTGGTTCCCACTCCGGCGATTCCGACTGTTCCGCTGCCGCGGCCGCTGCCGGTCTCTTTAAGGCGCGATCCGAAATTGTCGCCGTCACGGCTGTCCGCGTTTCCGGCGTATCCGGTGGCGTTGGCCGCCGTACCGATCAACTCGCCCGATCCCGAGTAAGCTTTGTTGATTTGCGACTGAGTTCCTTTGTTCGCGAAGACGCCGAGCAAACCCATTTTGGTCGGATCGGGTTTTTCGCTCTTCATGTTCGCGCCTTCTTTGGGCGCGGTTTTAATCGCCTTACCCTGTGGCGTCGCGGCCACGACTTTGTTCGGTTTCTGCTTCAGATTCGGATTCGGTTTAATTCCGCCCGGAGCTCCCGGAGCCCCCTTGGTCTCAACGGCCGCTTTGGGCGACGTGCGGACTTTTTCCGGTTTCGGCTGAGGTTCAACCTTGGTTTCTTTTTTTTCCATGTCGGTTTCAACAATCTTTTTGGGTCGCGGTTTGAACTCGACAATGGCTTTGCGGATGGGTTCATCGATCTTCGCTTCATCTTCCAGGAGCGGAGACGGCGTATAGATGTTCATGTACAAACCAAGAATCGCCGAGATGGCGACCGCCAGAATGACTCCCGTCACTTCGCTGGAGGTCATGTCCAGCAGCGGAGCGATCAAGGGCTTGGGCGTTTCCGCGACGTAACGGATGTAAATGGAGATCAAATCGTTTTGCAGACCGATCCGGATCATTTCGCCCTGGCGCAGATCATATTCAAAATGGCTGCCGGCATCGCGAATCCGGCCCTGCCGCGCGAGTTCATTCAGCGAAAGGGTTTCACCGTCACGGACGAGTTCACCGGACATTTCCTGAGTCAAACAAACCGCGACATTGCCGCTGATCTTGAGCAGTTCGAATTTGCTTCGCGAAGAAATGATCGGCACGATCACGTCCGCATCTTCGGCCGAACTCATGAACACGCTGCCAGCCTGGTTGAAATGGTACGAAGAGAGAATGCGGTCTTTCCACGCCACGATGACCTCGACCACCGAACCTTTGTGAGGTTTGATGATCTCCTTCAAATCCTTATAGGGACTCGGCGGAGCGAATGTCTTTTTCGATTTTTTGCCCGACTTCGGCGCGCCATGCGCGCTTCGCGCGGGGGCCGGCTTGGGCGCCGGTGTGGCCATCGTCTTTTTTATGTCAATGATCGGCTCCGTCACGTCATCATCGAATGACGGCGGCGCCTGGGGAACGGCCATGGTGAAATTCACCGACGCCGGCGGTTTCACTTCGGATGGAGGCGCCACTTTGGGCGGCGCCGCGGGTTTCGGGACGCCGACGAAAAACTGGATCCGGTACGGTCCGATGTTGATGGAGTCACCGGAATTGATTTTGTCTTCGAGAATTTTTTGGCCGTTTTTGAAAGTTCCCGACGGCGATCCCAAATCGGAAATGTAGTATTCACCGTCGCGATTTTCGATCATCGCATGCAGAAGCGCAACGCCCTCGTCTTGCAACTCGAGTTGCGCCTCACTGTTGCGGCCAATTACAATCTGTGACACCTCGAACTGCCGAACGGCTTCGAGCTTTTCGCCTTTATAAATTCTGAGGACGATGGGCTGTTTCAAGTTACTTACTCCTGCTCCTGCGGACCTCGTCAGCGTCTCTTCTCATTTCCGGCAAAAAATCTTCGCGCAATTTGATCAAGCGTTTGAAGTTGAATTGCTTCTTCTGCAACAGATAAAACAACTCCGGTTTTTTCAATTCACCCTCAACCAGCTCGTCTTCAAAATCGATTCGGGTTTCTTTTTTTCCGCCGGATTGCGCGAAAGCCATCGGCGCGATCACCCAGAATCCACCGAAGATCACCACGGTTGATATTAGTTTAGCTGTCTTTACACGCACGGCAAGTCTCCATTATGGTCTAGTTATTCTCAGCTAGAGCTTTGTCCATGTCCTCGATCGCCTTACGAATCCTCCGGTCGCCGTCCTCGCCGATGAACCGCAGGCGATTAAGCTGCTTTTCACCCTCTTTTTTATCTTTCAACCGGTGAATCAGCAGAATCGAATAGTTCAACAGCGCGTTCACATTGCCATTATCAGCCTTAAGTATGTCCTGGAAAATACCTTTGGCCTTTTTTTCTTCACCGCTACCCATTAAAGCGAGCGCGTAGTTGTTGGCCACTTCCAGACCGACGCCGCCTCGACGAAGGTCGGATCTCACCGCCCGGTAGCCGGCTTCCAACATGTCAGCGGCGCGGCCGTAGTCTTTATATTCCACGAAGATGGAACCGAGATTGGCCATGCCCACCATGTAACTGGATTTCAACTCGACCGCTTTTCTCAGCGCGAGAATCGCCGGACGCAATTTGCCCTCGGCGAGATGGATCACCGCCTGATTATTATAGATGGCCGGCTCGTTCGGATGGGCTTTCTGCGCGCGAGCGAAAAGAATCCGCGCCAATCCGTATTTGCCCTGCTCGTAATAGAAAACCCCGAGAGCGTTCAATGCCATCAGATCGTTCTGGTCCTTGCCAAGGCGCTTGGACACCGCCTCAACCAATCCGCGTTCATCCTTGGCCTGGAAGTGAGGCGCGAGATCCTTTTCCTCGGTGAGCCCGAGGTAATCGGTGATCTTAGTGATGTACGCGCGCTCGCCGTAGTCAGGATACTTGTCCTTGGCCAACCGATTGAGTTCGCGTTGGGCGATCTTCAAGCCTTCGCCGTAACCTTCGAGACTGTAGCCCTTCTCGATGGCGGCTTCGTAGTTCTTGATCGCTTCTTCCTGGAACGGCATCGCGATCTGATCCACGCCGGCTTTGTACTGTTTCAAGCCTTCGGCGTCGAGACCCTTGGGAACCGGCACGGCATAGATGGCCGCGGCCATGTGCTGGTAGGCTTGACCGATCAAGGCCAGCGAGTTCACGATCATCGGACCATCATCGTATTGAATGACTTCTTTCAGCTGATCCTTCAAGCGATTCAGCAAGGCGAGCTTTTTCTGTACGGCCGCCTGCTGGTTTTTCGGATTCGTGGGAATCCGGATGGCCCGCAGTTCATCGAAGGTTTTTGAAACCAGAATGTATTTACATTCCGCCGCGGCGCTGGCGCCCACGGGATTTTCCTTGGTCGACAGTTTCTTTTGCAGAGAGATGACACGGCGATAACCTTTTTCCGCTTCGGCTTTGCGGCCTTTTCTCGCGTCGATCTTCGCGATGGCATGAGCGGCCTCGATCAAATTCGACGGATTGTTCGGACCGGCGTTCAGATACTGCTTATAGAGTTCCTGCGCTTTGGTGATATTTCCACGCCGCTCCTGCATTTGCGCCATCAAAAACACCGCGTCCCAACGCTCGGGCCCTTTTTTGCGATCCAGAAATCTCTGGTAATTCGCGATCGCCTGACCGTAAGCGTTCATACCGTCGCGGATGATCGCGGCGTTGTAACTGAACGTGACGGACTCGGGCGCTTTGGGATTCTTGGCCGCGTAATTTTCAAACGCTTCGGCGGCCTTTTTGTATTGTCCGGTCTTTTCGTAAAGCGCGGCGATGAACTGGCTCGAACTGGTTCGAAGCTTTTCATTCTTCGGATTACGATCCGCCAGGACGATGGCGTACATTCCGATCGCCTTGAAGAGATCGCCCGCGCGCTCGAAATTCACGGCGGCGTTGTACGAGGCGGAGATCGCCAGGTCGCTACCCGCGTTCTTCTTGGCGAATTCCTCGTAGGCCAGAGCCGCGCCCTGATAATCCTTGGCGGCTTCCAAGTCCTGACCTTTTTTGAATCCCGCCCGCTGCAAGACGCCGCGGACCTGTTCGGCGATCTCACCCTGGGCCAAATCCGGATTGGCCAGAATTTCCTGACCCGCCTGTTCAAGACCTTTGAAGTCCTTGGTCAAATTGAAAACGTCGAGAATCAGGTTGGCTGAGTACTTCGCGTACTGGGATTTCGGGTAATCCTTGGTGATCGCCCTAAACGTCTCCAGCGCCGGACCGAACTGGTTGTGATAGTAGTACAAAGTTCCGAGCTTGAATTTCATGGCCGGAACCGATTCGCCTTTCGGGAAGTTCTTCATGTAGCGTTCGGCCGCGATCTGGAAGTTCTTCACGTTTTTGTCGAAGGGAAAGGGTTCCAAACTGTCGCCCACCATCTTTTTGAGGTCGGCTTCCTGAGGGAGACCTTTTTCGGCCGCCAAAACCGTGTTCAGTGAGGATTTTTCGAAGTACTGCGAGTTGGGCGCGTTCTCCACGACCCAATTGTAATGGGCCATCGCGGGACCGTACTCCTTCATGTCGAACAAGAGTTCGGCGAAGAAGAAGTGCATTTCATCCAGTTTTTGCCCTTCTTTAACCGTTTGGAAATAAAGTTCGTACCCCTGCTTGGCCGCCTTTTGCGCCGCCGGAACGCGCGAGTTCTGGGCGGTCTGGTGCTGCTGGAGAATATGATTGCGCAACGTCGTCTCAATCAACTGGTAAGCCCGCGTGACAAGTTCCTTATCCTTGGCATTCGCCCGCGCCCAATCGCTTCCCGGAGAGTAATTTTGAATCCAGCTGTACAACTCCGCGCGAAACACTTCAGGTTTGTCCGTGGACGTGTACATCGTCACGATCTGATATTGATAATCGTAGGCCTTGGGCGCGTTTGGCCGCTCCGCGATCAGGTCACGAAAGATCAGGCGCGCGCCTTCCCGGTTTCCGGTGTCCGCGTAGTAATAAGCCAAGCGTTCGAGCAATCCGAACGTGGCTTTGGCGCCCGCGATTTCTTCAAAGTAGCTTCGCGCGCCCCTCGCCGTTCCGGCCTCGGCGTAAAACACCACCAAATCTTTTTGCGCTTCCGTCGCCAGGCGGATCCGGCTCACGCCGCCCGCCGAGCTATCCTGTTGTCCTTTGGCCACTCGACCCGCGCGGATCACGCGTTCCAAAGAACCAAGCGCCTGTTTCACCGCGCCCGTTTTGTATTGGCACCAAGCGGTCTTATAAAGGGCGAAAGAATAAAGGCGGGCGCGCTTATTGGCGGCCACCGCCGCGTAATGCTTGAGCGCTTCCTTCCATTGCTCGCGCTCGAAATAATACTCACCCAGCGCGAAGTTGGACTCTTCGATATAACTGCTGCGCGGGAACTCCTTGGTCAAACGCGTGTAATATTCTTTTCCGCGTTCCGGTTGATTCAGCTCGAAGTAGTTGTAGCCGAGGAAGAACAACGCCTGGTCGACTTTGGGATCTTTGGGGAAATCCCGCAAAAACCATTCATAAAGTTGAACCGCGCGCCGGTTGTAATCCTGGGACTCCTTCAAATTGAGCTTGGGACGAACTTTGGTCTTCTTGGCTTGATAGGCCTGTACCTGTTCGTCGTACTTTTGCTGTAATCGGTACTCAATCAGACGCGCTTTTTCGACGTAAAGCTCGGCCAAGCGGAGCCAAAGTTCTCCGCGCCTTTTACTGGTTTTAAACTGCTGCGTGAGTTTATAAAGCTGCTTGATCCCCTGGTCCGTGACTTTTTCAAGCTCGGCCTCGTTGGTTCCCTCTTCATAATAAAGGCGCGACCGGGACGGCGGCTTCACCTGGTATAGATCGACCCGGCGAACCGGCGCCGCCTGGACCTTGCTGAATTGAGGCAGGGCCGTCTTACCTTTGGAAAATTTAACCGCTTTGGCGTTTTTTTCGATCCGCTTTAGAAGATCACCGACAGTTTTCCGGCTTCGCTTTTCTTGTGCGTGCGCTCCGGCGGCGGCGAATACAACGAAGAGAAAAAAACTAATTACAACTTTGCGTGCCGACATAATGATAGTTTCCTAACTCATCCAACCAGTACTCACCGCTAAACGGCCAGTACTCGTAACCATTTTGAATGTAAAAGTCCCGCTTACGGCTTTCATCGACGGTTTGCTGAGGCAGATCTTTACCGGCGATTCGCTTTTTCAAACTTTCTTTACGGCCGTTGATCATTTCGTAGCGGGCGAATCCTTCCTGCTCAATCAAGTCGATCAACTCTTCCTTGATGTTCAAGAGGTGATTGCGAACGATCTTACCCGCTTTTTGCTTCGCTTTTTTCAAGCGCGTGTTGAGCACTTTCTTGGCGTAATTTCCGATGCTCGCGTTCTGCCAGGACGCGGGCAGGGTGTCGATGCGCTTACGCTCTTCAATGAGCTTGCGGATGTACTGGAAGGTGTTCTGGAAATCCGGTTCACGGGCGATTTTCTGCGCCACCAGATAAGGCATCGGCGTGCTCATATTCTTGCGCCGGCCCTCTTTGTTCATCCTCATCATATCGTTCATCATCGTGAAGTAGCGCTCGGGATAGCGTACGTTATCGATCAATTTATCAATCTGGTCGTAAACGGGCTTGTAGATCCGCTGGAACAGGTTCAAGACCTTATCCATCTCGTCGTACTTACAAATATAAAGATAGACGATCGATCTCAGGAGCAAAGACTCGGGGAGATAATGGTCCTCATAGAAGGCCGAGTGAAGCGACTGGAAATTACTGATCGCCGAACGGAACCGTCCTGAACGAAGCATGGCCCAACTGGATTCAAATAAAGTGTCATGCCAGAACTCGGAATCACGGGGCACGCTGCGATAAGCCTCAATCGCCGCATCCCAAGATTTGCGCTGATAGAGAACCCGCGCTTTACCCATGATTCCGGCGACACGGGCCCGATCGGTGACTCCCGCGTTGGCGCGCGCGCGGATCAACTCTTCGAACACGGCCAAAGCCCGGTCGGCCTGACCCGCTTCAGCCAGGGCCAAGCCCTGATTGTAACGGGCGAGACTGTAAAGGCTGTGGTTTCGCGCCACCCGGTTGAAACTTTCCGCGGCTTGCAAGTACTGCCGGTTTCTCATCTGAAATTCGCCGATCCGGAAGTGCAACATGTCCCGGTGGGCGCGCGGGAACTCATCGACATTGACCCGTGAAATGGCGTAATTCAAAAGCGTGTCGTCGCCCAGAGCGTCGGCCGCAAGAGACAGCCGCTCCAAGCTTTGTTTGATGTAGCGGTTATTGCCTTCCTTCACCACGCCGATGAATTGAAACGCCGAGACCTGGTTCAGTTTCATCTGGTGAAGGGCCAGCCCGAGTATGTATTTGATCTGCATCCGCCGGTTGCGGTAGCGGGGCGAATAACTGAGCTGAAACAATCGTTGTGAAGCTTCGACGTACTTTCCGGCTTTGGCCAGGGTTAAAGCATCGGCGAGATCACGTTCGCTGGCCAGGTTCAACCTCGCGCCACGCTTTTTTTGGGCGTCCGCGGACATCGGAAGTAGGCAGAAAATCAATGTGATCGTGATTAAACTCTTCATCGGTATGTCGCCTCTGGAAAGTAGAAACTCATCCCCACGCCCAGGAACAAGTCATTTTGATTTAACTTCTCCTTGGTCCCGTTATCCTGAGTCGCTTCCGCGCTGTACATGTTCCAGATCAAGTCCCAGCGAAACGCCATGGACTTCGTCCAGGCGAAAACCTGGCTCGTCCCAAGATGCAAAGTGGGCGCGCTGTCGTTTTGAGTGGTTTGGGTCATTCCGCCTCCGATTGAAAAGTTCAAATCGAAGGGCACGATGGATTTGTTCAACCAGGTGATTTTACCGTAAATGGGGTTCCACTTCAGGGCGAGTCCCATGTAGTTCTTCGATGTGATCACGTTATCCGTCTTGATCCCGCGGTTGGCTTCAAGGTCATCGGTCACCTGGCGCGTGCTGGTCGAAGCGAACAACGCGAGACCTTCAAGCGCGTATTTCTCGCGGATGTAATAGGCCACCCTCGCGCTTCCGCCCAGGGCATTGAAGAAGGGATTGTTCAGATTGGAGAATAGGGAACCGGACAATTCGAAGCGATTGGTTTTGGGGAGAAACCGTCTTTGAATAACCGCGACGTCGCTGAACGGCGCCAGCGTCGCCAGATCGGACAGAGTGTCCACTTCTTTGGCCGCTTTTTTACTTCTTTTGGGCGCCGAGCGGGTCGATTGAGTTCGCTCATCACGATCGTAAAGTGACTCAATTTCCTTTTCGATGGAATTGGCGCCGCTCGGACCATCGTCTTCCAAATCCTGAGCTTGAACCCATCCCGTGAAGCATAGAAAGCCGACAAGGAGTGAAACTCTTAGATGATATGACAGCACGGCTACTCCAAACTGGTGATTTCCCTGAATTAAGGATACAGAATCAAATTTTCAAAATGAATATATATGGAAGTAATCTGGACCCAAGCCTATGCGCGCTTATGGTTACAGAAGAAAGATCGCGGACAAGCTGATCTGGCCGTTGTAGTGAATTCTCTCGTCAAAGGAATTCGGATCCGGTGTCGGATCGATGGTGGTTCCAACACTACGAAGTGGCTTGGATGTGGCGTCCGGTCCCTGAAAGATCAGGTAACGCAAATCGAAGCGCAATCCGAAGTTCTTGGTGAAAAAGAAGTTCTGCCCCACGCCTAAATTGAGCGCGGGAGAGCTGAGCGAGTCCATATTGATGTACCCAAGCCCCGCGATGCCGAACGTGTTCAGATTCATCACGCCCAGCTTACTGATCGAAATCTTCCCGTAATAGGCGATGAATTCATAGTTCGCGAACATACCCCACTTGGGATGGGGCGCTTTCATCGCATCGAACGATTGCACCGGCGGAGTGGCGGTCGGACGACCGGCTTTTAACTGCTCACCGTAATTGGATAATCCATCCATCCAGAACAACAGGAGAACATTGATCGCGCTGCGATCGCTCAGGTTGTACGTTCCCTGAAGGTTGAACATATAGTCGTTGTAATAGGGCTCATTCATTTCCAGACCGAAACCACCGCCGATTTCAAACCGTTGCTCAGTCACCACGTTGCGATTCAGTACGATTTGCCGTTTATCGAAAATGGGAAGGGTCGTTTCGCGCGCCAATTCCTCTTCAGGTACCTCGATTTCATTCGCCCGAACGACCACACTGATTAACGAGAAGCAAAGCAATCCCAGCAGTAGTTTGTTGTTCATGCCCTGATCTTACGGAGATTCGATCAGGTTGTATATTCGGGCAATTATCAATCCGGTCCTGAGTCGAGATGAGTCGATTCGGCGGAAATCTTATGTTTCGATTGCTTGATCGCACACCCGGCGAGTGTGGTGGCGAAAGCGAGCGGCGAATCCGCATCGATGCGCACGATCTTCGGAGATCCTTGAACACAGCCCACCAACCGATCCCGCTCGAGCGGCCGGGTTTCCTGCCATACCAGCGGATGGCGTGGCGAAGGCGTGTTCGGGTACAACTCGATTTCACGTTTTTCGCCATGCGCGCGGGTGAGCACTTCGAAGTTCGGTTGAACGCCCTGGACGTGAATCGACGATCCACTCGGTCGCAGAACTTCGAACGCGGAATGAATCAGGACAAGGTCAGGTTTGAACTCAAGAAGCTGCACGATTTGGAAGACCCCTTTACCGCTACTGATTTCTCCGGCGATCCAGGCCCGGTCGAAATCCTGAAGAGCCGCCGTGAACATTTCCGCGGCGCTCGCCGTGCGCGGGTCGATCAAAACCACAATGGGCGTCTCACTTATATAGAGTGACGGTTGCAACCGGTTTCCCAAGGCCTCCATGTCCACGCTAAGCCTCGGCTCAAGGTCCATTTCTTTGGGAAACGGTGAAACCCCAAAAAACACTTTGTGCGCCACCTTTTGCGGACCCACAAATACGCGCGCGAGACAAATGGCCTCATCCACCATGCCGCCGGGATTCGACCGCAGATCCAGAATCAAAGCACCGGGATTGGAAGCCATGAGCCTTCTCAGTTCGATTTCCGCCAGTTCACAGACACGCTCGCGAAAGACCGTGATGGTGAGAACACCGATTTTAGAACCCTCGTGGGCGATCAGTTCCGATGAGACGGCGGGCAGCTCCACCACGGTTTTACGTTCGGGTCCCAAGGTATTTTGAAAGAGTTCAACGGGAATGATTCGGGCATGGGAATCGAAGGCTTGTAAAACCTTGTTCACCATCGAACCCCAAACCATAGCTTTATAGGTGGTCAGTGGGGACCGGTTGATCAAACGCAGCCAGGAATCGAAGTCGGTCCGCGCCGCCTCGCGGGTCAGCTTTCGTTCAAGAGTTGAGGTGTCACCTTTGATGAATTTCAAGCCGGCACGGATGGCCTTTAAACAGCCCGCTGTCCACTTTTCGCTCGATCGGCAGGTTTTATTGGTGATGAAACGTCTGGCGTATTCGAGGTCCAAACGGGTTTCGGCCCAGAAATCGGCCTCGTGCACGGGCTTAAAGGTGCCTTGCGCGAGGGGAATCGCGAAGAAAAGAACCAACGTACAAATCAATCGCATGGCTTATGGCCACCCGAAGGAAATCACTAGGACCACAACCAACGCGACTATGAACCAATGTCTAATCGGCATACAAACCGCCCAGTTTCGTCGCCTAACGGCCAACCAACATATCTAACGAACTTTCACGCCGGTGCCATCGCAAGATCCATTCCAGGATGGCCCGTGAGGCGCCCTATTAACTGCAAATTTTGCCTAAAAGCCCCTCCGAGCATTGAACGCCGTCCGCCTCGGTGATAGAGCGAACTCACATGATTCCACTGGTTTTGTTTTTTAATACCTTTTCACTCGTTGACCGGCCAAGCCGCCCTTTTCGACTCGATTCCCGACAAGTGGCCCAGTCTCACCATGGCGATGTCCGAACCCACGCCGAGCCGGAACGAATTCGGCGAGTGCACGGCCACCTTTCTTGATTCCTTCACGACCGTGGAAAAGTACGCCCGATTCCTCGAGGTGGGCTGTCGCCTCGGCGATGTGACCCTTTGCCGATCACTCCGCACGGAACTCATCAGCCGTTGCCGCGATTTTAAAAAAAGGCACGAACGGGATTTTACCTGCAGAGCTCTCGACACCACCGTGGGAATTCTCGTGCACCTCAGAGCCGAAAGTATTCACCGGATTTGCAATCACCATTCGGCCGAAGTGCGGATCGCGGATTCAAGTGAAGGGATTTCGGCACCCATCGACCTTCCGACTTGTGAACAAGCCACTTCAAGTATCGATGCCCGGGCGGACGCCTTGGCCCTGGCCAAGAAGGAACTGGAGCGGATTGATCGAGAAGAAAAAGCCATTTTTGAAGAGCTTAGAAGACTCGAGGCCGATTTAACGGAAAATCGCATATCCGCGGCGGAACTGGATCTGGCGTTGGAAGCGCTTCGCCTGCGCTCGAATGGGCTCAGATATCGAAGATTTCGCGCAAACCAGCTGCAGGAATGCGCGAGAGAAATCCCGCCGCCGCCTTAACGGATTCCGGCCTTTAACAAATCCTGGAAGTGAATCAATCCCACGACCCGATTGGGGTTGGCGCCTTGCCGGTTGATCGCGAATAACCGGTCGATTTTGAACTGCTGCATGAGGAACGCCGCCTTTTCCGCCAGCTCATCGCAGTCGATGGTTTTGGGATTGCGGGACATGACGTCGCGGGCTTTTTCTTCAAGAGGATTGCTGCTCTTTTCAAGCCGCCGGCGGATGTCGCCGTCGGTGATGATGCCGATCAAGGATTGTTGCTCGTCCACCACTCCGGCCACTCCTCGCACATCCTTGGACGTCATCAGCGAAATCACTTTTTTCATGTCTTCATCCGGCGAAACAAGAGGCAAAGCCTCGCCCGAATGCATGACATCTTTCACTCGTAAGGTGAGCCGACGACCCAGAGAACCGCCGGGATGGAATTCGGCGAAATCTTCTTTGCGAAAACCCCGGCGTTTTAAAACCGCCATGGCCAAAGCGTCGGCCAAAGCCAAGGACACCGTCGAACTTGAAGTCGGCGCGAGCCCCAGTGGGCACGCCTCCTCTTGAACCGAAATATCCAAAACCGCGCGCGCGGATTTGGCCAAACTGGATTCACCCCGTGCGGTGAACGCGATCAACGGAATGTCCCGCCGGGCCAGGAAATTCAACAAGTGCGTGAGCTCGGCGGATTCCCCGCCATAACTGAAGGCGATCACCAGATCATTTCGCGTCACCACACCCATGTCACCGTGGGAGCTTTCAGCGGGGTGTAGGAAAAGGGCCGGTGTTCCCGTGGAACTCAAGGTGCTCGCCATTTTACGGGCGATCTGACCGGATTTGCCGATCCCCGTGACGATCACCTTTCCGGTGCAGTTCAAAATCATCTCGACAGATTCTTGAAAAGCGCCGTTCAGCTTCTCGGCCGCGTCCAAAATGCATTGAGCTTCAATCTTCAGAACGCGCCGACCTTCTTCAATATCCGCGGACATGCTCACCGCCTTTAAGCGAAACTTTCCCCGCGCGCCATTTTGCTGGCGCGCTGCTTTTTGGATGTCGAGTATGTTTTTTCAAGTTTCTTGTACTTATGCTCGCGACTGGCGCGGACAAATTGCTTGAACAGCGGATGTGGCGCGAGCGGTTTGGATTTGAACTCGGGATGAAACTGAACCCCGATGAACCAGGGGTGATCGGTGATCTCGATGATCTCGACCAAATCACGTTCTTCGCAAATGCCCGCGAGGGTCAGCCCTTTTTTCTCGAACAGGGCGCGATATTTATTGTTGAACTCGTAACGGTGGCGGTGACGCTCGTGAATCAATGTCGTGCCGTAGGCCTCGTAAGTGCGGGTTCCTTTAAGCACTTTGCACGGATAGGAACCGAGCCGCATGGTGCCGCCCATGTCTTGAATGTTCTTCTGCTCGTCCATGAGATCAATGACCACATTGCGAGCCGATTTTCTGGGGCCCACGAACTCGCGGCTGGTGGCGTCTTTGATGCCGCAGGCGTTGCGCGCGAACTCGATGGCGGCCATTTGCATACCGAAACAGATCCCAAAAAACGGAATCAGATTTTCCCGTACATAGCGAATCGCCGCGATTTTACCTTCAGCGCCGCGCTCACCGAAACCGCCGGGCACCAGAACCCCATCCACGTTCTTCAAAGCCTCGGCCACGTTCCGGTCATTCAGCATTTCGGAATCTATATAAGCGATATTGACCTTGGCATTGTTGGCGATGCCGCCATGAACGAGGGCTTCGTGCAGTGATTTGTAACTTTCCTTCAGATCCACATACTTGCCGACAATCCCGATCGAAACTTCCCGTTCCGGCGTTTTCAAGGTGTGAACCATCTTACGCCAGCCTTCCATTTCCGGCTCACCGGCTTCAAGCTGGAGGCGGTCGACGACTTTCTGGTCGAGACCCTCGGCATGCAAAACCAACGGAACTTCATAAATTGTTTTCGAGTCCACCGCCGCGATGACGTTTTCAGGGCGCACACTACAGAACAAGCCGATTTTACTTTTAAGTTCGGGCGTGATTTCCCGCTCACTGCGGCAGATGAGGAAGTCCGGTTGAATCCCCACTTGCATCAACTCTTTGACCGAATGCTGGGTGGGTTTACTTTTCAACTCTCCCGCGGCGGCGATGTAGGGCACATACGTGACATGGATGAAAATGGAATTTTCAATGCCCACATCCACTCTCATCTGACGAATGGCTTCGATGAAGGGCAGGCCTTCGATGTCACCCACGGTTCCGCCGATTTCCACGATGATCACTTCGCTGCCCTGGGCGGCTTCATAGATACGGGATTTGATTTCGTCGGTGATATGCGGAATCACCTGCACGGTTCCACCGAGATAATCCCCTCGGCGCTCTTTGGTGATCACACTTTCGTAGACTTGGCCCGCGGTCACTGAATTAGCGCGACGAACGCTGACATTGGTGAACCGTTCGTAATGACCCAAATCCAGATCGGTTTCAGCGCCGTCATCGGTGACGTAAACTTCACCGTGCTGAAGGGGCGACATGGTTCCCGGATCCACATTGATGTACGGATCGCATTTCATCAAAGAAACTTTCAAACCACGCGATTCAAGCAAAGTCCCAAGGCTTGCCGCGGTTAAACCCTTGCCGATTGAAGAGACCACGCCGCCGGTGATGAAGATGTATTTTTGCACCAAAGGTTTCGATGTCGATCGCGTCGGCGATCGCAAAGGAAGCTTCTTTTTGGACTTTTTCATCGATTGCATGCTATGCCCAATTATCCACTGCGTCAACTATTTGCGCCTGAGGAGATCCTCAACTCTGTTCACGTCCTCGGGCGTATCCACCCCCCAGGATTCATGGTCCACCTGCACCACACGAATGCGGGCGCCAAGATAAAGGGCTCTGAGCTGTTCCAGGCCCTCGCCACGCTCCAAGGCGGTCGGACCGTGGCTGCAAAACTTGGCCAAAAAATCCTTACGGAATGCATAAAGCCCGATGTGCTTGACGCAAATGGCTTCGCCTTCGGCGCGGTCCTCGCGCGAATAAGGGATGGGGAAGCGGCTGAAATAAATCGCCTCTGATTTTTCATTTAAAACGATCTTGGCCGTATTGCGGTTTTCAAGGTCGCCGGCTTGAATTCCGCGGGCCAAAGTGGCCATGGGCAGATCCGGATCATCCAACAACGGCGAAACCAGCTGATCAAGCAATTGCCCTGTGATCAAGGGCTCATCGCCTTGAATATTCACCACGATATCGACGGGTTCATCTTTGATGGCGTGAAAGACTCGGTCACTGCCGCTGGCCAACTCACTGGGAGTCATCACCGCTTTAACACCCAACTCCCTGGCCAGATTGAATATGTCTTCATGATCGGTGGCCACCCACAGTTCATCGAGTGTTCGGGCTTCGCGAGCCCCTTCAATCACCCATTGCAAAAGCGGTTTGCCCGCGATGATTTTCAGCGGCTTTCCCGGAAATCGAGTGGAACCGAACCGGGCCGGAATCACACCAATCGCTTTCATTTCGCCCACTCCTTTAAAACTAAATTCTTCACCGGCTCGATACCTTCTCGCTTCTGCCCCGATACGATGAAGACCGGAACCTCTGTGCCTAATGTTTTTTGCACCAACCTTTGCCGTTGCTGGCCCGCCGACCGCGAAAGCTTGTCGGCTTTACTGAGGACTAGCGCCCATGGAATCCCGTGATGCGCGAAATATCGCCTGAGCAGTTCCTCGTCCTCGCTCCATTCGCGGCGGATATCCATCACCAAGATCACGCCCTTCAACGATTCCCGGCTAGTGAGGTAGTTTTCAATCATTTCTTTCCAGCTGGCAATCTCGGCGCGATTTCCGGTGGCGAATCCGTAACCTGGCATATCCACAAGGTAAACTTGCTCGCCGATTTCAAAAAAATTCAAAAGCCGGGTTTTTCCCGGAGTTTGACTCACTTTCGCGACTTTCTGGCCGCAAAAGGCATTAATGAAAGTCGATTTGCCGGCATTGCTCCGGCCCACCAGGGCCACTTCCGGTTTATAGGGGAAGGGGTAATCGGACGGTTTAACCCCACTTTTAAGAAAACGAACTTTCATGGTTCCCATACTAAGCTGTCCGGCCCCTAAGGACAAAGTCCGAAACGCCGGACATTCCGGACACCAAATGGACCCATTTTACGCACCCTCACGTTGGCATGCCCATTGATTTAATGCCGGCCAGGAGGAGCGTATGACCACACGCACACTTGGAGCGAATCATTCGAAAATGTCGTCCGGCTATATTTTCTGGCGTGACGCCCGCGGCACATCCCATCAGGCTGAAATCGGAGAATTCATCACGATCGGGCGGGATATCAGCAATCATATTGTGCTTGACGATGAGTTCGTATCGGGACGCCACGCGAGAATCGAGCGTCGCGGTGACGTCTTCGTTCTCAAGGATATGCGCAGCCGAAACGGCACTTGCTTGAACAACGCTCGCGTCCTTGAAGCCGTGTTGGCCGATGGCGATCGCTTCTCGATCGGACGAACTGAAATCAAGTTCACCAGTTGCCAAGATA
Source organism: Bdellovibrionales bacterium (assembly GCA_041690295.1). GTDB lineage: Bacteria > Bdellovibrionota > Bdellovibrionia > Bdellovibrionales > UBA1609 > JALHOQ01. The sequence continues at coordinate 51,709 of JAWLHR010000009.1, read as the reverse complement.
AATTCGATGTGACCGCTCTCACCAGTAAAAATCCACGCTGGAATGAACAGCTCGCGCAGTTTCCCGGAATCGCCCGCAGCGATTTTCCCGTGCTTCTCCTTGGACCGTCGGGTTCGGGTAAGGATGTTCTCGCCCAAAATCTTCACCTTCTCTCTGATCGCGCCGGTGGACCATTTGTCAGCGTGAATTGCAGCGCTCTCAGTGAATCGCTGGTTGAAAGCGAACTCTTCGGCCATGTGAAAGGCTCTTTCACGGGTGCCAGCGGCGATCGCAAGGGCGCGTTCGAAGCGGCCCGCGGCGGAACCCTGTTCCTGGATGAAATCGGCGACCTTCCCCTCAATCTGCAACCCAAGCTGCTGCGGGCTTTGGAAAACAATCAAATCCGACCCGTGGGAAGTGATCGCTCCGTCACCACCGACGTTCGCGTGATCGCGGCCACCCACCGCGATTTGAAACGAATGGCGCTGGAAAACAAATTCCGCTCGGACCTTTATTTCCGTCTCCATGTCATTCACGTTCAGGTGCCGGCGTTGGTGGAACGCATGGAAGACTTTGACGACCTGCTTTACCACTTCGCCCGCGAAATGAAGGTGCGTTTCTCCTTCGCCGCGATTCAACGACTCAAGTCGCACACCTGGCCGGGCAATATCCGTGAACTGAAAAATGTCGTGGCCCGCGCCAAAGCCTACTCCGGTGGCGATGAAGTGCAAGCGGACCTCATCCCACGCCTGATCGACACTTTGGTCAGCGGCGAACGACAGAAGACCGAAGGGACCTTATCCGCGAGCCGTTCTTTGCTTAAGGAAATGGAAATAGACATGATCCGCAATCGTCTCATCGCCAATCGCGGAAACCAGCGGCGAACCGCCGCGGAACTGGGAATACCAAAAAGCACGCTCCATGACCGGATCAAGGAGTACAAAATCAATATCGATGAATTGTTCTCTAAGGTTTGAGAATAAAGGTGCGAAAGTTGACCTCTTTGGTCCAACCTTGCGTTAAGTGCTGATTCAGCTCACGTTTAATCCGTGACTTCAATCGCGCCTTTCCAAGATCCGAAGCCAGATCGTTGTAGGTTTCTTCTTCAAAAATCCGTTGAATGAGATCGTGAAACTCAACCTCACGATCCCTCACCTCCACCGCCGTGTCTTTGGAATCCACTTCCACGATGACCTCAAAGGCTCCCATGGGCCAGGGGTTTTCTTCGGTCCGTTTTAAATTCACTCTGAATTTTTCAAAGAGAAATTCGTGCCGCTCCTGGGGAAACGCGGAATAAAAACTTTCCGCACCGTCCTTGGGATCGAAGCGCTCAACCAAATCGGCATGGTTCTCAAGTGAAGTGAGAATCGGCTTGGTCAAATGGGGGATCCAAATTCCTTGCAAATTGGCGCGAAACGTCCAAATCACTCCCGCCAGCATGGCGATCAAAACAAGTATGCTCAATTGTTGCAGGCGGGAGGCCTGCATGAACGCGACAATGGGGACCAAAGACTGACGGCCCAAATACTTGAGTTTCGCCCAGAGATAACGGGCGAATTCTTTGGGCTGGGTCTTGAGGAAAATCAGAATGTCCTTGCCGAGCTGAATGAGGCGCAGGCGAAGCGCCACGCGGAAATTCACCAAGGACTGCCGTACGCGATGAATGGTTCGCGCCACGATCCCTTGTTTCTCCGGAGGTTCGGCGGCCGGTTCTTCGGACTCATCGATCGCCGACGCCTCGATCACGACGTTTGTGTCGACCTCGACGTTACGAACCTCTTCCAAAGTCTGCGCGAACTCCGGATCTTCCTGGGAAATCAGTTTGTCGATGTCCTCTAGCGGGACCTCTTCGCCTTTGGTCATAACGTACTCTCAGTATGGACTTAAATTTTCTCAATTTGAACCGAAAAGGATGTCAGCACCGGGGAGGATCACGGATGAAAACTCTCGTTATATTATTGAGCCTTGGACTTTCGGCTTGCGCCCTGATCGAACGGGACGCGCGCAGCGGATACGCCTATAGTTATGATTCATCCGCGATCTCCGGACCGGACAGCCTTTACGAACAACGAAGAATGCACATGCAAGATCAGGCGCGCGAAGAACTCGGGCTCATGGGACGTCCTCTCGAGGATAACGAAAGAGTCGCGCTTGAACTGCGCATCCGTCTGAAACGAATGGAAGCCCGGTTGGCGACGAAACGAGAAAAGAAACAGTACTACGATATACGCTCACACCTGAAGAATGACCGCGAACGAATTTATTTTCTTTCGCTTCCCACCTATGAAGCCCGCGAGCGCTGGGCCGCCAGCCGCGGACTGGGACAGAAAGACGAGGCGTACACCGAGGAAATCGCGCAAACGATCGAGGCCAAAGACATCGCCTTGGGCATGACTCAAAAAGCGGTGATGGAAAGTTGGGGCGATCCCGACGCGGTGGAAGTCGCCGGCAATCCCATTTACGGTTTTGAACGTTGGAAATATCACCGCTACGTCTCCGGCGCCGATGGTTATCAGAAAGAAATGCGTATCGTGTATTTCGAAGGCGGCCGCGTGGTGGGTTGGGAACGCGATTAGTGGGCGTCGTCCCAGTTGAGCCCCTTACCCACGTTCACTTTCAGGGGAATCTTCAAAGGATAAATGGATTCCATGATCGATTTGATGTCCTGGGCGTATTCTTCGGACTCGTCGATCGGACATTCAAAGAGCAATTCGTCGTGCACTTGCAAGAGAAGTGAAATGGGAAGACTGTCATGCAATTTAATCATGGCCAGTTTAACAAGATCGCTGGCCGTGCCTTGGATGGGCGCATTGATGGCCGCCCGCTCTCCCGCCCGCCGGATCATGGGATTTTGCGACCGCAGCTCGTCGATGTAGCGACGACGACCGAAAAGGGTTTCCACGTAACCTTTTTCCATTCCCTCACGCACCACATTTTCCATGTAGTCCCTGACCCGGGAGAAACGTTTAAAGTAACGATCGATAATTTCCGTCGCCTCTTGCCGTGAGATGCCCAATGTATCGGCCAGCCCCATCGCTTTTTGGCCGTAGGCCAAACCGAAGTTCACCGCCTTGGCGATCCGGCGCTGTTCATCGGTGACGTCTTCAAGTTTCACTCCGAAAACTTCGCTGGCCGTGGCCCGGTGAATGTCCAAATCCGCGTTGAACGCGGCCACCAATCCCGGATCTTCGGTGATGTGAGCGAGCACGCGAAGTTCGATTTGAGAATAGTCGGCGGAAATCAAACAACTGCCTTCATCACAAACAAAAGCCTTGCGCACGAGCCGCCCGCGTTCGGTGCGAATGGGAATATTCTGAAGATTGGGATACGCCGACGACAACCGGCCCGTTGTGGTGGCGGCCTGATTCAGGCTCGTGTGCACCCGTCCGTCGTGACCCGCCAGCGCGGGAATCGCGTCGACATAGGTGCTCTTCAATTTGGTGAGTTCGCGATATTCCAGAATCAAAGCGGCGATGGGGTGCTTGTCTTTCAAACCTTCAAGCACGTCGCTATCGGTGGAAAATCCGGTTTTCGTTTTACGCGCGGTCGGCAGCTTAAGGCGTTCAAAGAGCACCTGCGCCAGTTGTTTGGGGCTGCCCACGTTGAACTCGATTCCCGCCGCCTGATGAATTTCCTTTTCAAGACGCCGGATATCGGTGGCCAGTTCCTGACTTTGGCGTTTGAGTTCCTCGAAATCAATCTTCACTCCGCGCAATTCCATACTGGCGAGCACCGGAACAAGCGGCAATTCCAATTCGCGGAACACCTTGAAGCCTTCACGTTCCTTGAGTTTTTCCATCAGGCATTCTTCGAGTTCCAGGTGGGCGCGCATGTAATCCGACGGCGAAGCCAGATCGGGAATTTTCCGCCCGCAATGCTCCTCAAAGACGTCTTCGAAGGTTCCGATTTGCTCGGCGCGAACCACGTACGCGGCCAGCATGGCGTCCCACTCCACTTTGGCCAGCGGCAAATTGAGCGCCTTGATCACCTGTTTAACGTCAAAACCCTTCCAGCAGAGGTGCTTTTGCGCGAGACAGATTCCGATTTCTTTTTCATCGGCGGGAACTCGCAAAACCCGGCCATTGTAACCCAGATAAAGTCCGCGCTCGCTGAGCAACCCCCAAATTTCGGAATAAGGTTGAACCAGTTTACGAAGCTCGTCGCAGGAAACTTCGACTTCTTCCCACAGCGCCTGTTGAGTGGCTTTTCTCGGAGCCTTTGCTTTTTTAACGGGCCCGACAGGTGCCTTGGCCGGCGGTGGCTCCCCGCCGTTTTCACTGAAAAGAGTGCGTTCGAAACTCTTAAAGCCCAGCTCCTGAAGGAGCGCGCGCAGCGGTTCCCGCTGAAGCGGCTTGAGCTTGAGATCCTCAAGCTCCACTTTCACATCAACATCGGTGACGATGGTCACGAGTTTGCGCGAAAGAAACGCGTCTTCTTTTCCCTCTAATAATTTGGTTTTCGTGGCGCCCTTGATCTTATCAATATTGGCGTAAATACCGTCGAGCGTATCGAATTCGTTCAGGAGCTTGCACGCGCCCTTCGGGCCGATCCCGCGCACACCCGGAACGTTATCACTGGCATCACCGACCATCGCCAGGTAATCGATCATTTGATCGGGGCGAATGCCGAACTTCTCCTTCACCCCGTCCACATCCGTGCGCACGTTCTTCATGGTGTCGTAAAGCGAAATTCCGGGGCGCACCAGTTGCGCGAAATCCTTGTCACCGCTGACGATCACCGCCTGAACTTTTTCGCGGACGGCTTTCATCGCCAGACTGCCGATCACATCATCGGCTTCATACCCGGGAACCTCCACGTGGACGATCCCGAGCAGTTCCGTGAGCTGCTTCAGATAGGGAACCTGGGGCGACAAATTGTCGGGCATTTCATCACGGTGCGCTTTGTAGTCCTGATAAATCTCGGAGCGGAATGATGGTTCCGGCAGGTCAAAGCAGTAAACAAGATAATCGGGCCGCACCTCGCGCATGAGCTTGAGTGACATGGAGAGGAAACCGTAAAGCGCGTTCGTGGGAAGACCCTTGGGGCTGGTCATCGGCGGAATGGCGAAAAACGCGCGAAAGAACATATTGCTCGCGTCGACGAGGTAGAGACTTTTCATCAATTGTAGGTCTTACTGGATATCCTTTAGAAGGTCACGATGTGTGAGCTGAGCCACTCCGCGCGATTCCATTTCTTTTTCGGCGAGAGGAATCTGCGCGACCATATGGCTTTTTCGATCCACGTGAAAATTCAAGTAGTGCAGCTGGTTCATCACTTCGGGATCCGGTTGAGCCGTGCCATCTTCCCAGGCTTGAACCATTTGCGTGGTGCAACCCATGTGACGGGCCATCTCGGCCAATGACCAACCCAAGCGCTGGCGAAGAGTTCGAATTTCACGGTGGTTGAGATCCATTTTCCCGACTTTCCCCTTCCCGGGCCGCCTAAAAACAAGGCAGCCCAGGAAGATTATTGCAATTTTTGAGTCTTATCCAGCTAAAACCTCGACGTTCTGCGCTTCCATTCCAGAGCGGGTTTGGATGAGGTCAAAGGCCACGTCAGTTCCAGGATTTAGATGATCGAGGGTTCGAGCGTTGCGTAATCCGCTGGCATGAAAGTAAACTTCTGTGCCGTCCCAGAGAACAATGTATCCGTAACTTTGGAAGGCATTGAACCATTTGATCCGTCCTGTAACCACTTGTTCCTCCTTGATTAATCGGGCGCCTCCTCTTCTGAAAAAACGAAGACAAGGTCACCCTTGCTCACCAAATCAAAGCGGTCCCGGGCCTCTTTTTCCATGAAGGCCGGGTCGCGGGCGCGCTTGAGTCGGGATTTCAACTCGGCCAATCGGCCGTTGAGCTGACTCATTTGCGCTTGAATTTTCTCTTGGTCTTTATAGAGGCGAACGAGTCTGAATATCGACCCGTCCACGATCAGATTGACCAGTATCAATCCGAGACAAATCCAAATCACTTTTGAGGGGTTATGGAGCAGAAGGTTGAGACCGCGAAAGAATCCGATCAGGAAGCTCTTCACCATATCAGGTTATCACGGCCCCGAGCTGTTATTTGGTCCAGATTTGTGGCCAAGGCCTCGACAGGCGTATAGGTTTTAGTGTCTTTGAACGCGCCTAACCCCTCTCAATCGCTTAAGAAAACTAAGTTTTGGTGCCTCGATTGCAACCCCCTATGGTATGCGACTTTACGTGTCATTCATGCTTCTCCTGACCCTGCCGGTTCCGGCCTTGGCCTCAAGCCGAATGGGTTTTTCCACGCATGTGGCGGGCCCAGTGAGCGGAAATGTCGCGCGCTCTTCGAAACTCCTCAAGCGTCAGAATCTCCCACCCGCGGTGCTGCCCTACAAACATCCCGGTCTCGCGGCGGCGGGGGCGGACGCCCAACCCAGCTATTTGGATTACTACAATCAAAAGTCTCAACACCAAGACGCCTTGATGTATGAGCAGCCCCAGGAACCACTGCCACAAAATCAAACGAACGGAGATTCAAAGAAGCAACAGATCATGCAGGCCTTGGCCTCGGTTCTCAGTGGTTTGTCGGGCGGCGGTGCCGGCGCGAATCCTTCCGGTTATCAGCCCACCAGCTTGGGAGGCGGCGGTTACATCGGTGGAGGAGGACCTGGTGGCTATGACATGTCCGGTCCCGTGCTCACAGGCTCAGGACTGGTCGCTGGACTTTGCAGTGATGAGAACCGAAACACCACGCAAGTGCAACGAGGCTGGTGTCGAACCATTTATGAAGAGCTGACCAATGAAACCACTTGCTCGAATAAAATACTTCGTGAGCTAGCTTCCATGTCCGCTCCCAATGGAATGCCCAACTTTTGTTCCTCATTTGACCAAATGAAACGCGATCCTCACACCCATGCGCTTTTCTGGCAAAACCTCATCGCCGCGCTTGTCATGGAAGAATCAGGCTGGAAGCCGGGTACGGTGGGGGATCAGGGCAAATCCAAAGGCCTGCTCCAGCTGAGCGAAACCGACAGAAGTTACGGTTGCTCCTGCGCGAATTTGAACTCTTCGAACATACATGATCCGCATGTGAATCTTCGCTGCGGAACCTACATCATCTTAAAGAATGTCCGGCGCGACATGGAAATGGGCCGCGGCTCCGTTCGTAACGGAACCGCTTTGGGAATCGCCCGATACTTCGGCCCATTCAATGATCATCAGAAAGAAAAACGATCGAAGATCGCGCAAAAGTCCAATAACTGGTGCGTCGCCCGCAGTGGATCCGGCAGCCGGCAACAAGTGGCCGGCACACCCACTATCCCTGGCGGTTAAACGCCCCCGGTCCCCAGTAGCTCGCTTTCGAACCCAAGGCTTCTTCGATGCGGAGAAGTTGGTTGTACTTCGCGGTTCGCTCGCCCCGGCAAAGTGAACCGGTTTTGATTTGCTGGCAATTAAAGGCCACGGCGAGATCACTGATGGTGACGTCCTCGGTTTCACCGCTCCGGTGCGACATCACGCAGGCGTATTTGTTTTCCTTCGCCATATGAATCGCCTGCTGGGTTTCGCTGAGCGAACCGATTTGATTGACCTTAACCAGGATCGCGTTCGCGGCTTTTTTATCAATACCCATTTTTAGACGTTTAGGGTTGGTGACAAACAAATCATCACCAACCAGCTGGACTTTCGCGCCAAGCTGCTTGGTTAAATGGACCCAACCTTCCCAATCATCTTCGGCCAAACCATCTTCGATCGAAATCAATGGAAACGTGTTGGCCCACTCGGTGTAAATTTCAGTGACTTGCGCCGCCGAAAGTTTGCGCCCTTCCCACTGGTAGATGCCGCCGTCATAAAGTTCGGTGGCGGCCACATCGAGCGCCAGATAAACGTCCTCGCCCGGTTTGTATCCGGTTTTCTCGATGGCACGCATGACGAATTCAATGGCCGAGCGATTGCTCTCGAGTTTAGGAGCGAATCCGCCCTCATCGCCCACCGCCACGGAATGGCCTTCTTCATCCAAAATCTTCTTTAAAGTTTGGAAAATTTCAGCACCGGCACGCAGGGATTCGCGGAAACTGCCACCGCAAACCGGAACTATCATGAACTCCTGAATGTCGAGGCCGTTATTGGCGTGCGCCCCGCCGTTTAAAATGTTCATCAAGGGCACGGGAAGTCGAGTCGCGTTTTCGCCGCTGAGGAAGCGGTAAAGCGGCTGATTCTCACTCAATGCGCCGGCTTTGGCGCACGCGAGTGAAATGCCGAGAATGGCGTTCGCGCCCAATTTGGATTTGTTTTCCGTTCCATCAAGGGAGAGGAGTTTTTGATCGACTTGGCGCCAGTCGCGAACATCCATTCCGATCAGCGCGGGCGCGGCGATTTCCTTAACGTTGTTCACCGCCTTCAGTACGCCTTTTCCGTGATACCGGCTCGTATCTTTATCGCGCAACTCCAGCGCTTCATGGGCGCCGGTGGAAGCGCCGGAGGGTACCGCCGCGCGAGCCATCACGCCGCCGTCCGTTTGAACTTCAACTTCCAAAGTGGGGTTTCCCCGTGAATCCAAAATTTCACGGGCGTTCACAAACTGAATTTTCGCCATAGGAATCCTCTTAGTTAGGGCTGGCGCCCACGTCCAAGTCCAACTCCAAAGTTCTTTGCGAATTGGACTTGTCCTTCTTAGCCGAACGAAGCCGTTGGTTCAACTCTCGTTCGAAATTGGTGAGAAGATCGGCGGTTTCCTGTGCGACTTGCGCGGAATGACTTTTCACATACTCCCAATCAACCCGCTTCATGGCTTCCTGCACCTGACGATCCATGCGGTTTTGCCCTATGAGAAGGGTCACAAGCTGTTGTGAGCGCACAAGATAATCGCTCAACCGCATCATGTGCCCGCGCGTGCGCACCACTTGCGTGCGCAATCCCTGCATGAATTCGGTGTCCGTGGACTGAATGGGTTTGGGTTTTTCACTAACCCCTCGGCTCAGTTGCGCGCGTAAATCTTCAATTTGGCGCTGTGATTCTTCAAGAGCCTGCATCAGGTTCTGTACCAATTCCGGTTTGTAATTGAGCGACAAATCCTCGCCCTTAAGCAGATCGCTTTGCGACTCGGACCAGCTGATGTGAATGCGCGTTTGGTTCCAATTCACTTGCGCTTGCGACCGGCCCAAATAACACGGCAAAACTTCAAAGGCGCAGCGAATGAATTCCGTCACCAATGGGAATTCCTGATTGGAAATCGGCAAGTCAAAGGCGATCGCTTCCGGTTGTCGCACCAGATTCCCCACGGGCGGAGCGGGTGAAACGAAATAGCTCAAGAATCTATGCGGTTGCAGAAAAAGATCCTGCGGTTTCTGCATCATCTTGATGACGCTATCAAGAACACCCCAAGCGCGAAGGACATGACATTGATGTCCGACCAATGAGGGCAGATGACCTTCTTGGAAAACGGCGCCGAATTCGCGATCAATTATACTGATGAATTTTTCAACATCTTCCGCGGGAATCCAGCAGGAAGGTTCACGCAAAAATTCAGTGGGCAAGTCCGTGAGCTCAAAGAGTCGTTCCGAATCCACGCCTTGCCGATCAAGGAAAACCAAAAATGAATTGGTGATTTTGCCACTGAACAGCATTCTACTATTTGTAGCTCACACTGGACTTTGGTGCAAAAGCCGAAATTAGTTGCGGCGCGCAGTCATGGTGCGTTAACCGCTAGGCCGCTTGCGGTTTGGTGAACTTGCTGCGCGGAAACGGGATCGCGTTGTCCTCGATTTCAACCATGAAGCTGGGAATCTCGCCCGTGGGTTGAATTTCCCCTTTTAACTTCCCGTCAGGCTGTTTGATAAGTCGCGGGATCTCATAAATGGGGACCACATTGTATTCACGATCCTCGGTGAAACCCAAAACTTCGGAAATGCTGGTCAAGCGGCGCGATCCATCGGGGTAGCGGGAAATCTGTACCACAATGTCGATGGCCGATGCGATTTGGTGCCGCAGCGCCTTTTCACTTAATTGAGCGTCTCCCCCCTGAGCGAGAGCTTCCAAACGAACAAGGGCGTCTTCGGCCGAGTTGGCGTGGATGGTTCCCATACATCCTTTATGGCCGGTGTTCATGGCTTGAATCAGTTCCAGCGCTTCGGCGCCGCGGACCTCACCCACGATGATGCGGTCGGGACGAAGACGCAAGCTGCTCTTCAGGAGATCGCGGATGGTGACCTCACCGTTTCCTTGTTCATCCGGCATCTGGGTTTCAAAGAACACCACATGTTCGTAATCCACTTTCAATTCGCTGGAGTCCTCGATCACGATCAGGCGTTGCCCGCGAGGGATGCGATTGGAAAGCACCGAGAGCAATGTGGTTTTACCGGAGCCGGTGCCGCCGCTGACGAGAATGTTTTTACCGAGCTTGATACAGATATCGAGAAATTGCGCCGCGTCCCCGGTCATGGCGCCCAACGTGATGTAATCTTTGAAGGTGAATTGCACGGTGGCGAATTTCCGGATGGCCACCGTCGTGCCTTTTCGCGAACACGGCGGAATCACCGCCGCCACCCGAAAACCGTTAGGCAAGCGGGCGTCGAGCCGCGGCTCCTCATCAGTGATCCGGCGACCCACGCTTTGAGCGATGTTGTTGACCGCCGAGCGGAGAGCGTCCTCGTCTTTGAACTTCGCGTCCGTTTTTTGGATCTTTCCTCTGATTTCGACCCAAACTTCGTCATGGCGATTGACCATGACTTCGGTGACTTTCTCGTCTTCCAGGAGCGGCCAGATGGGAGCGAGGAAGGTTTTAATCGAGTTAACGAAAACGGTGACTTTGTCCTGCGACATCGCGCTCCCCTACTCCGAGGCCGGAGAACGGATTTCAGCCCCTTGAGCGGGATAAACCACCACTTTCCCCTGCGCCGAAGTCTCGGGGCTTACGAACTTGAAAACACCTTCTTTTTGCGGCCGGATCACGAACGTTTTGATTTTTCCAAAGTACGTGGCGTGATGCTCGGAAAACGAATCCAGCACGAAGCTCACATTCTTTTCCTTTTCATTCACGTTCACCACATGGATCTGGTAGTTCAGGCCTTTTTTCAACTGAAGCGTCGACGGCACGAAGCCGCGTTCCGTATGGAGCACCACGATTTCCTGGGCGATATCGCTGGTCTGAAAAAGGGATTCAAAAAATCCGGGCGACTGCGGCTTTTGAAAAGGCGTCGCTTCCACCGGAAACTCGGTACTGGCCGGTTCTCTCTTTAAATCCTGGGTGCGCGTGTTCTGCAAACGGCGGGAGAAATCGATTTTCCACTCGGCGTGCGCGACCGCCGAAAGCGCGATGATGATAAAGCTAATGCAGAGTTTCGCGCGAGTGATAGTCGGCATACTCACGGGCCACCTCCATGGCTAAATAACTCAGCGTTCTTTGATCGAATTTTTTCAAATTGCTCATCAGTTCTTCCATGTCGTCCTGACACGTGTTCGCGACGCTCACGATGCGGAAAAATTCGTCCACATGTTCGGGCATCTGATCCAATGCCTGGGACCAATCCATTTCCAACACCGGATCAATCACTCCCATGTGGTAGAGGGCATCGAAAATCGCCTGTAAATTTCCTTGTAAGTACATGTTGAACTTATCGGTCCGGACCCAGGGAGGCTAAAGATACGCCCTTGGTCCAGTCCCGATAAGTTAGAGAATATTGGCCGCGAGTTCGGCGAGTTCGGAACGCTCGCCCTTGGTCAAAGACACATGCGCGGAAATGCGCTGGCCCTTGAAGCGCTCCACCGAGTACGTGAGACCCGAGTTGGACGCGTCGATATAGGGGTTATCAATCTGATAACAATCACCCGTGAGCACGACTTTCGTCCCCTGTCCGGCGCGGGTGACGATGGTTTTGATCTCGTGGGGCGTGAGGTTCTGGGACTCATCGACGATCAGATACTGGTTGGGAATGCTGCGACCGCGGATGTACGTGAGCGGTTCGATATTGAGCATGCCTTGATTGATCAGTTCTTGGGCCCGGCCCGCCGCCTTTTTATCGGCGCCCAATAGGAACTCGACGTTGTCGAAGATCGGCTGCATCCAGGGGTTCAGTTTTTGTTCCACATCGCCCGGAAGATAGCCGATGTCGCGGCCCATGGGAAAAATCGGGCGACTCACCAATAAGCGCTGAAACCGGCCCTCATCCAGGGTTTTGTGAAGACCGGCGGCCAGGGCCAGCAATGTTTTTCCGGTTCCCGCCTTACCCACCAATGAGACGAATAACAATTCGTCGTTCAATAAGGCATCGAAGGCGAAAGACTGCTCCATGTTACGGGGGTGAATGCCCCAAACACTTTCGGTCGGCGAAATCAGTGGAACGATTCTCCCCAATTTTTCGTCATAGCGCCCGATGGCCGAATGATTGGGGTTCGCGCGGTCCCGCATGATCAAATACTGATTCGCGAAAAATTTAATTTCACCGTCCAATTCCAGACCGCGATCACGGTAGAAATTGTCGATCTGCTGGGGATCGAGATCGATTTCCTTGACCCCTTTGTACATGTCCTCGAGGTGGGTGTTTTCGGGGTCGTAGTCGCGCGCGTCGATACCGAACACGTCCGCTTTAATGCGAAGATTGATGTCTTTGGTGACCAGCTCGACTTCCGCATTCGGGTTCTGCTTTTTGAGCGTGTAAGCGGTGGCCAGAATCCGGTGATCCGGGATGCTCAGGTTCATTTCCGATGGCAGGCCGCTGAAATTGAAGTCGGAGATCACGTACACCAGGGATTTGGACGATTCGAGCGCCACGCCCTGAGCCAAGGAACCTTGATCACGTAAAACGTCGACGAAGCGGGAAAAGTGCCGGGCGTTCCGGCCGTTCTCACCCAAATCCCGTTTGAAGCGGTCGATTTCCTCGATCACGGAAAACGGGATGTAGATGTCCGCGGATTTGAATTTGTTGATGGCCAAAGCGTCAAACAGGATCACGTTCGTGTCGACCACAATCTTACGGTCGCACTTTCCCGGTAATGTCATAGAGCTCAGAGCCCTCCTCACACAGCCGCAGCTAGCCAGTGCGGCAGTTTTCATCTCAGCGCAGTTTTTTAGTCTTGTATAGGATCAACGCGTAAGGTTGGAAACCTGAATGTCGCCTTGGTCCGTCTGTAATGAGGCACTAACGGTTTCAAGGAACCTGACGAAATGGTAAAGGGCTTCGTCATTGATCGTCCCTTTCACGAAGTGGACCCCATGGCGGAAAACCCCGTCCTCAGCCATGCCCCTGACGTTTTGGACTTTGACGATGAACCCGAAATAAGTTTCATGATTGAGATAGACCCGCATGGCGATCTCTTCGCCCACGCGGAAATGGCCGGCTTTAGCGTCGACATCGAAAGCCAGGCCGTCCTCGGAAATATCCGCCAGGACAACCTTAAGTAAACCTTTCTTGGGAACGACGGCGAAGGCGGAGATGAATTCACTCAGAATCGTCCGGCGGACTTTACGCCTTTCCGACTGGATGATTTCCGTCCGCTTTTCGGTAATATCGATGATCGGAGCCTCGGCGTGCGGCTTTGTCCGTACCGATCCGTTTTCTTTGATTTTCAGACGGCGAGTGACATCGATTACATTTTTCATTCGATTTTCCATTCAATATCCCTATCGGCCATAAACCGTCTCAGCTTTAGGCATGATCCTTGACCTCGGCCTGGTTCAAGGATGAAATGTGTCTCAAAATGAATCACGGTCCCGACCGCGCATTTTACGGCCTTTTCCTCAGTCTCATTTTCCATGCCGCCATGATCTTCGCCCTATTCAATGCCAAGCCTCCCGACCGCGGCGAGGGCCCCACCGAAATCACTTTGATCGAACGGGACCGCGGAAAAACTTTCGTCACCGAAACCGAGAACCAACAAAAAGACGTTTTCGACCAGCTGAAAGATCAAGCGGATTACCTGTCCCGCTTCACCAAACGGGTGAAGCAACAGATGAAGGCGCGAAACTCGGGCCCCACGCGAAACGCGTTGGATTCATTCAAGCCGACGTTGAAACCCTCGGAGCGAGTGGGTGGAACCGGCCTCCCTCGCGGCGAGGGAACGGGCACACCGGGAACCGGGCCGCAACTCAGACAAGTGGCCATCGGCGCGTCCAGTATCGCCGAATACATTCCGGGGATTCAGGAAGGCGCCTTCACCGCTTTAAACGCCGATCAATTCACCTATTACGCGTTTTTCGCCCGCATGAATGAGCAGGTGCGGAACCGTTGGGTCAGTGAGGTGCGCGCTTATGTGCGGAATCTTTCCCGCCAGGATCTCGAACGGCTTTCCAAACAAGATCGCCAGACCGTGATCGAAATCGTGCTGAACCGGTCCGGCGATTTCGTGCGTTCAGTCCTGCATCAGTCGTCCGGGGATCGACATCTCGATCAAACCACCATCGATGCTTTTCGCTCCGCCGCGCCTTTTTTGAATCCGCCCCGGGAGATGGTCGAGGACGACGGCTTCATCCGTCTGAAGTACGGCTTCCACGTCCAATTCACGCCGCACTTTGGCCCAGGCTACAACTGATCTGGCCCCTCGCGCTCTCACCTTCTTTGATAAAATCGTAAGGATGAATTGGATTTTGCCGCTACTTATCGCCTTGGCGACACCGGTCGCCCACGCGGGTTTTATCGAACTTGGCGCCTCCGCCAACTACCGTTCGAGCGGATATGACGAAAACAATTACATTCAAAGTCTGAGTTACACCGCATCCTTCTCCTATTATTTCTGGGAACTCTGCGCCCTGGAACTGAACTACACCACGGGCTATTCAAAGCAATCCACTCAAGCGGGCACCGACGCGCGCACCACGGTTGAGGATAACATCGACATGGTGTCTTTCGATTTGGTTCTTTCCTTCGCCGGTCGCCAGGATCCCTTCCGGCCTTACATAAAACTGGGCGGCGGTTACCTCAGCAAAGAGCGCTTCCGGCAGGTGGAAGGTTTCTCGAAGGATAAAATCTCCACCCAGCAGGGCGCGGTTCCCAGCGGCGGGTTGGGATTCGCGATCAGCCTCACCAAACAGTTCAGCATCAAAATCGGTGTGGACGCTTGGACATCACCACTCAATCAAGATCCGGTGATCGTGGACTACGCCGGCCGGGCGGGAGTGTCGTGGCTCTTTTAAGAGCCATATCGTTGGTTTTTGTCATTGTCGTGGGCACGGGCTGCCAGCTCGGCTATTACCTGCATAGCGCTTATCACCAAACCAAGATCAACAGTTCGCGCGAACCCATTGAAAGGGTGTTGAAGAGCGGAAAAGTTTCCGACGCCGAAAAACGTAAACTTCGGCTGGTGCAGGAAACCAAAAAGTTCGCCGAGGAAAAGCTGGGGCTTAAGAAGTCGCGCAACTACACAAGCTACGTGAAACTGGACTCCCCTTATGTCACTTACATCGTGCAGGCGGCTTATCCGTTTGAACTTAAACCTTATGAATGGAAATTCCCGTTCGTCGGCAAGGTTCCTTATAAGGGGTATTTCCGCAAGGAACTCGCGGAAAAGGAGGCCGCGCGATTGCGTGAGCAGGGATTCGACACCTCGGTTCGCGGCGTTTCGGCGTACTCCACGCTCGGCTGGTTCGAAGACGCCGTACTATCGAGTATGCTGAAATACGAAGACTACGATCTGGTCGAATTAATCATTCATGAAACCATTCACACCACGTTGTTCATTAAAAACGCCGCCGAATTCAACGAACGCATGGCCACCTTTTTGGGTCGCGAAGGAATGATTCTCTTTTACCGGGAAACCGAGGGCGACGATTCAGAAAATATAAAAAAGGCCCTGGCGGATAGCGAGGACCAACGGATCTTTTCAACGTTCCTGAGCCGGGAACTGGAAGACTTGAAGAAGTGGTACGAAGAGCGTAAGGGACAAACCGATCCCGCCGCCAAGGCCGAGCGTCTAAGCGAGATTCAAAAAAGATTTCTGACCGAAGTGAAACCCAAATTGCGCACGTCGCTTTACGATGAGTTCGGGCGCCGGACATTGAACAACGCGGTTCTTTTGGCCTACCGAACTTACGAGTATGAACTCGAGGATTTCGCCAAGCTCTATCGCCATTTCGGCGGGGATTTTCACAAAACCCTCGCTTACCTTAAAACCTTGGAGAAATCGAAGAAACCGGATCAGAAGCTCAAAGAGTTTGTGTCCGGTTTAGGCGCGGCCGCTTCAATTCCCGGAGTCACGTCCACTGTGGCCATCACGTTCTGATGGATGCGTTGCAAGCGCTCTTCAATCGGCAGCTCATTGACCGGATCATTTCTTTTCAGCCAGCGGACGAGTTCAATCTCGAACTCCAGCAATTCTTCATCGACCATATTTCGACCTCCAGTGGATTCAAATTCTCAATTGGCCGCTTTGGGCGGCGCCTGTAACTCAAAATCCAAAAACGAATAACGGGGCGGTTCGGTCCAGTTTTTCAATGTGGCGCTGCCCGAAAGCCGGTCCTTAAGTTTCAAAAGCGCATGCCGGTAATTGGCCTTGGCCGTGTCATAGGGGCATTGCATGATGTCGGCGATTTCTTTGAAACTTAAATCCTCGAAAATGCGCAAGCTCAACGCGGTTTTCTGGCGTTCCGGCAGACGATCGACTTCCCGTTGGATCATCTTGCGGACGTCCGTCGCCATCAGCTGGTTTTCGCTTTCGCCGTCAACCATGATCTCGATGCCGTCCGTTCCCAGGAACTCCCGTTGGTTATCGCGAAAGCGGTTGCGGGCGGTGTTCACCGCGATCTGATACAACCAGCTGCGGAAAGAGCTTCGCCCTTCGAAAAGTGATAACCTTCGAAACGCTTTCACGAACGCGTCTTGCACGACATCCTCGGCGGCGTCCAAATCCCGGGTCATCCGCACGATCACTTTCAACAGAAACTTCTGATGCCTGAGCACCAGAGCCTCGAAAGATTTTTTTGAACCATTCTTCACATCCTGTATGAGTTCAAGGTCCGTCTTCATGGACGCTTTCTCCCCTGTTAGACCAAGCCGTTCGCCCAGTCGGTTAATGCGTTTTGATTTTTTCACCACGGTTGCCGGCGGCCGCGGTGATCAAGACGAGAACTTTGACTTGGAAGTGAATTCAGTGGCGCCTTCCCGCCTCCTCCCTCGCCATCACGCTAGAGCAAGGGCGGGGCCAAATCCCGCGCCGGCTCAGCTCCATTTGGCGCGGGTTTTACGATCGTCCAGGGGTCTTTTCGCCACTGCTTATTACGTGGGCAGTGTCATCAATTCACTGGGCTTTGGCCGCCTCCGCTGACCAAGTCATCAACAGAGTTTTCAACATTCATGACTTAGGTCGGGCGCGCCGATATCCAGAACATGTTCCGGCTCCGGCCCATGTCCTTATTTATTATCGCTTCCGCTATAGTTGGATGCGGTGGCCAGGTCGCCTCATTAAAATCTCATCCTTCAACGGCACCGGGAGAAGATCGAGACGCGGGTCAGGTCCCCGAAGATGACATCACTGAAGACCTTCCCGTTCCGGAAAAAGTGTTTCCCGCGCGATGGGAGGAGCAGGGCAAAGGGTCCCGCGATTGGACACTTTTTGTTTATGAACAGTTAGAAATTCAAGGTCCCGATTTGCTGAATGTCCGTGCCGCCGACGGCACCGATTTTTGCCCCAACTACGATCGGCTCACCTTAAGCGAGCTGAAGAATTTCTGGGTGTATCTGATTTCCTCGATCGCGCAGTTCGAGAGCAATTTCAACCCCGCCCTGTCGTACAAAGAAGATTTCAATGATAGTTCTGGGCAGCCGGTGATCTCACGCGGTCTCTTACAGCTCTCGATCGAAAGCGCGCTCGGCTACGGATGCCCGCTCGCCAATGCCAATGACCTTCACGATCCGTTTAAAAATCTGCTTTGCGGAATCAAAATCCTCAATCGCTGGGTCGGCCGTGATGGAGTGATTCGCGCCAACAATGGGGGCTGGAAAGGCGGCGCCAGGTATTGGTCCGTGCTTCGCCGGGATCAGCAATACCAGAGCATCCGGTCGTGGACCCGCGCGCGCCCCTACTGCTTGAATTAAGAAGCCACGGAAACGCGGTTACGGCCGCTATTTTTGGATTGATAAAGGGCCTTGTCGGCGCGTTCGTAAACGAACTCCCAACTGGCGTCCTTTTCATTTTTGAAGGCGATGCCGATGGAAATGGTCACGGTCAGTTTTTTCCCTTCAAAAATGAATTCGTGCCCTTCAATGGTGGCCCGAATCCGTTCGGCGATTTCCTCGGCCTGCCTCGGCGGGCTGCCCAACAAAAGCAGCGCGAATTCCTCGCCACCGGCGCGGGCGAAAAAGTCATTGCCGCGAATCAACTTATCACGGATCACCTTGGCGATTTCGGACAGCACATAATCGCCCGCCGGGTGACCGTAGGTATCGTTGATGGATTTGAACTTATCAATATCAAAAAGCATGAGCGTAAAGGTGATGCCAAGGAGTTCGGAGCGCTTGAACAATTCCGGCGCCTTGGCCATCAAAGCGCCGCGATTGGCGATACCGGTCAATGCGTCGGTCTGCGCCCGATCAAACGCGGTCGCACTCGCCACCGTTTCGATGCTACCCCTCTCCAGGAACTTGAAGATGATATTGCCGACTTTGATTTGATCGTTGTTCTGAAGCTTGTGCGGCATTAAGGGCTGGATTTGTTTTCCGTTGATCACGGTCTTATTGGTCGACTCCAAATCGATAACCGATACGTCACCACCCGCCATCACCAACTTGGCGTGAAACTTGGACACACTCCGGTCGTCCACGAAAATATGAGCGGTCGGCGCGCGACCGATGATCCGATCCGTATCCTCGATAGGCCACTGACGGCCCACGCTGGCCACCGGTCCCACCAACATCACCAGCGACGGCGGCGCTTGTCCCGCTTGCGCGATTCTCAGTTTAAAGGTGTCGCTTTGAAGAATACTGGTCTTGTCGGTTAAATCAGATTTGCTGTCTTCGTCCCCACCATTTGTGCCCATCCTTAACATTATGAACGACCACGAATAGTGATACAACTTATTGACGCAAGATTTTATCGGCGTGCTTTTTACCGAACTCGACTCCAGGCTGGTTGTACGCATTTATATTTAGATGCTCGCCCAGAAGCGCGATGGTCATTTGCCATAACATAAATAGCGCGCCAAAGGTCCGTTCGTTCAGCCCGTCCAATTCAATGGCCGTAACCGGTATCCGGTTATCGAGCAAGGCCCGTTCAAAAGCTTGGGCTTCGGCGCCGAGCACCGAGCCGAGCGAAATCGCTTTCTGGTAAAAGGGCATTTGAGCGAATAACCGCCCTTCGAAACTTTCTCCCTGGGACTCGACTTCTCGAACCCGGGTGAGAAAGACATGTTTTGGTGTTTGGCCTTCAATCACTAATTGCAAAAGGGAGTGCTGGTCACGGGGGCCGAGGCAAGGTAAGGGCGTGCTCACCGCGGGCGCGGGGCCACCCGAGCGAGTCACCTTTTTCGCCAAGGATTCCGCCCATAATTGCTGCCACCATTGACCGAAGGATCGTAAGGCCTCGGAATAGGTCCAATGGTGCGTGACCATTTCACCCCGCTCCCAAGAACGCACGGTCACGGCCGCGAGTTGGGCCGCCAGATCCAGCCGGGTGAGCGCCCAACGCGCGCCTTCGCGAAACTCGAATCGGCTTAATCCCATAAGTCCCGCCGGAAACATCCCCACCGCGCTCAGCACCGAAAAGCGGCCACCCAAATCGGCGGGAATCCACAAACAGGGTAGCCCCGCAGTTTTCGCCCAGGACTGCAGTTCTCCTTCGCCGGGACTGGCGATAACCGTGCATTGTTCGGGTTTGATCCAGCTTTGATCGATGTAGGCCAGCTTTTCAACCCAGGTCAGGGTTTCCAGAGTATTACCGGACTTGGAGACAATCACGATGTGGCGATCCCGCCAGTCGCCGCCAAGATTACGCAACAGATCCCAGCGATGACGGTCGGCGGATTCGAGAAAAAATATTTCCGCGGCGCTCGTGGAACTAAAAGAGTCGTAGATCGACTGGGTGCCGAGACTTGAGCCACCGATTCCGATCACCAACGCCTTTTCGACGTCGCGACATTCTTCCAGCCGTTTTTCAATCGCATCCCACGTTTCATCGGATTGAATCACCTGGACAAAGGCGTCGGCTCCGGCCGCGCGTGCGGAAGTCCATGCCTCGGTCAATTTTTGCACCAACCCGGCATCGGGCGGATGATCCGGGCGAATTTCAATCATGCGATGGCCACGTCTTCTTCAATTCGGTGATATCCATGCCATTCCTTCAAACGTCCGCGCGGGCGCGGATTCTCCCCTTCTTCGGGGTATTCGAACAGCACGTATATTAGCTTGGTGATTTTGCCCAAGGAAGCGATGTCAAGGGATGTCAGGTCCGTCCAAGTTCCCGTATTGAAATATTCCATGTTTTCCGCGAACTGACGGTATTGATAGACGTGACTATGACCAAAACACACTGTGTGTACCCGCTCATCCTGCAGAACACGACGGGCTGCTTCACTTAAATCAGGAAAGACCGCGCTTTCGATCATAATGCGCATCACCCGTGAAAAAGGGAACATGCGACGGGGATCGTTACTCAGCGCGGATTTGATGAAATAAATAAACAGCCGGATCATATACGTGATCGTGAACCAGAATTCGTTGGTTAACGCCCAACGCATCATGCGATCGAACGGCCTGATCTTATCCACATGGGGATAGGTCTGCTTCACCTTGAGCACGAATTCCACGAAGAAATGACTGCCGAAGGGCAAATTCAAAATCGGTTCCGCCAAATTCTTTTTCAAGAAAAACTTGCGGGGATCCAGCCGGTTGGCCGCCTCATGCATATGGCCGTGCTCGATATGAACGCCATCGAAGAAATAAACAATGTTCTTGTAATGGATATTGGTACCAACCACCTCGTTCAAATAGGCGCGGGTGCCGGGCCATAACATGGCCTGATCGTGATTGCCGACCACATAGGTGATGGTATTGCCGGGCCGGGCGGCGAACTCGCGCAACGCCTTAAAGAAAACCGGATGGCCGTTCACGATGCGCTGGAGGATGTTGATGCAAATCGGCTCGGTGATCACGGTCAGGTAATGGCCGAGGTAATCCACTTGCAGGAAATTGAGAATGTCGCCGTTTAAAATCAACTCGACTTCATAGTCAGCGTACTTGCCGGTGGTGTAGTAATGAAGGAATTCGGCGAATTTTTCGTCGAAATAAAACTCCTCCATGTCATTGAGCTGGCCGTTCTCAAGGGTGCGACCGACGCCCAAATGCAAGTCACTCACCACCAATTTGATTTTCTTTTTTGCCATCACTCAGCTCGCGACGAAAACAATGTTACGGCTTTTCCGTTTGCCATAGTACATAGCCTGATCAGCGATCTGAATCAAACCCGCGACCGTCTGGGCATGCGTGGGATAACCGGCCAGCCCGATACTCACGGTCAGATTGAACGTGTGACCCTCGACTAAAAAACTTTGTTTTTCTATGGCCGTGCGAATGCGCTCGGCGACTTTTTTCGCGTTCTCCAAGGAGGCATTGCCCAGGACCACGATGAACTCATCGCCACCGTAACGGAATGTGTAATCACACGTACGAACCTCGGAGCGCAAGACTCTTCCCAGTTCGACCAGCAGCTTGGAACCCACCCAATGACCGCGTCCGTCATTCACCATTTTGAAGTAATCAATATCGAGAAAGAGCAGCGAAAACTCGGTCTTTTCCCGGCGGGACCGCTGGATTTCATGCTCCAACACCACCGGTAAATAGCGTTGGTTATAAAGGCCGGTGACCTCATCAATGTAAGAGAGATTCTTGGCTTCCAAATAAGTGTAGCCGAAGGCCAGATACTTGGCGGCGATATCCATTCCGGACTTGAACTTATCCAGGAGCGCCACCGGATTTGTTTCGCGCGGCTGATCCAAAGTGAGGATGCCCACGAGACGGTCACGATAAGATACGGGATACACAAACCGCGGATGGGGATCCATCATCATATGCGGTGTCAGCGGCTGCGTCCACGGCCGCGGGAAGAGCTGGTCCACCTGCGCCCAGAGTTGATAAAGGGACCACATGTCGCTGGCCGGTTGGCTCCACATGTGTTGCCCGATCACATCGGCCGCGGCCAAGGCCCAATTCCAATTTTCCACCGAGCTGTCATGAACCCGCGAAAGCCCGTAGGTGGAAATCCAATGCACGGCGGACGCACCGGTTCGCTCCTGAACGTACGACATGACGAATTTCAAATTTTCATCCAGATCCAGAGTGATGAAATGGTCATGCGTCATCATTTGGCTTTACGTTGCGGATTTTTCCCGGACTCTTCTTCGCCTTCCAGCATGCTGAGAGCCAGCCTCAGCGCCTTCACGGTCCGCCGCAACATCTCCTGTTTATCATTCGTTTGGCGATTGAGTTCCTGGTTCTTGGCTCGGTAGTTATTGAGTTCAAGGCTCAACTGGTCGATTTGCCGCTTGAGTTCCAGAATCATTTCGTCCTTGGCGCGAATCAAAGCCGCGCTTTCCATTTTGATCAGCTCAAGCCGGTTTTCCAGCTCACGCTCACGCACCCGGATTTTTTGAATGTTGGTGGAAATCCGGAGTTCAAGCTCCTCATTCCGGCGTCGTAACTGCTCGGCTTCCCTTTGGACGGCCTCTTTGCTGGCGTTAAGAATTTCACGCTCTTGCTCGAACTTTTGCAAAGCGTGTTGGTAATCGCTTTCCCGTTTTTGGTTTTGGGCGAGAAGTTCGTCGGTGCGGCGGCGTAAAGTTTCGCCGGCGGCGCCAAGTTCTTCGTTCTGTGTGCGAAGCCGCTCGATTTCCTGTTCAAGTTCAATGATGCGGTTTTGGGCGATCCGCAGGGATTCACTTTGCGCCAGAGCCGCCTCGGTGGAGCTGGGCGCGGCGGTGGCGCGCAATGTGCCGTAGCGGCCGACGGACGCGCGCACTTTATCTTTTTCGTCGCCCGGATCCGCCGCCTTCGGCAGCGCCTTCATCTTGGCGATCACTTTGCTTTCACTGATTCTTTCGGTGGCGTCATCGACAGGGCTCGGCGCCTTGGCCGCATCTTTCGATTCGGCACGCTTCGCCTTTTGAATCAGCTCGGCCGCGTCCTTCTCATTGACGGCTTCTGTCTTGTCATTCAGAAGGTCGTCAATGAGCTCCATGGCCAGAGACTTGCCCTTTTTTTCACCCATTCTTGAGTAAATATCGGAAAATTCTGAATTCTTATTTAGAGATTAGACACCTGGTCCAGTCTAGGAAATGACTTGCTGGTAGGCCGCCTGGCGTTCTTTAAGCTCGCCAACGGTGACCCGGCGGATTCCATCGAGTCCAAAGTCCTGAACCGTGAAACTGGCCATAAGGCAACCGTAAACGCAGGCTTGCTTGAGTTCTTCTCGGTTGAACGTGCCGCCGTTTTGAGCCAAGTGACCCAGGAAACCGCCGGCGAACGTGTCGCCCGCACCCGTCGGATCCACCACTTCTTCCACCGGAAAGGCCGGAAGGATGAAGAATCTGGACTCGGTGTAAAGTACGAATCCATACTCCCCGCGCTTGATCACCACCGCCTTCGGTCCAAGTTCGAGCACGTCTTTGGCCGCGCGAATGGTGTTCCAGCTCCCCGTGAGCGCGCGTAACTCCTGTTCGTTGATCAGAAGCACGTCGATTTTGCCCAAGACTTTGAGCAATTCGTCTTTTTTGGAATGGATCCAATAATTCATGGTGTCCGCCGCGATCAAACGCGGTTTTTTGACTTGCTCAAGAACCTGAAGCTGCAAGGTCGGATCGATGTTCGCGAGAAACACCACTTCGGAGTCGCGGTACTCTTGGGGAATTTCCGGATGGAAATTTTCAAAGACATTCAAGTGCGTGGCGAGGGTGATGGCCTCGTTCATGTCGTTCTCGTATTTGCCTTCCCAAGCGAAGGTCTTGCCCTTCACTTGCTGAAGACCCTTGATGTCGACGGCTCGCGACTCGAGCATTTGCAGGTGCTCTTTTTCATAATCTTCGCCCACCACGCCAACCACGCGCACCGAGGTGAACATCGAGGCCGCCATGGAGAAATAATTGGCCGAGCCACCCACGATGTGTTCACGGCGGCCTTTCGGCGTCACGATGGTGTCATAGCCGACGCTACCCACAACCAAAATCGAATTCATAGAGACTCAGCCCCTCTTATTTTGTTTAACGAGAAAGCGGGATGGTGGATTTACTTTTCGCCGTGGTCAACTGTCCACAGGCCGCGTAAATGTCCCGCCCCATTGTCTTACGACGTAAAACATGGGCGCCGAGCCGAATCAACTCATTTTGAAAATTCACGATGGCCGGCTCGTCCGGCCGGTGAAACCCGGAGCCGGGATGCTCGTTGAAGGGAATGATATTGATTTTACATGGAACGGATTTGGTCAGCTCATAAAGCGCGCGGGCATCGTCCAGTGAGTCCGTGACCCCCTTGAGTAACACATATTCAAAGGTCACCTTGTCACCGCTCTCGCGGCAATGTTCCCGGCAGGCTTCGAGTAGTTGTTCAAGATTCCATTTACGGTTGATCGGCATGAGTTCCGAGCGAATTTGATCATTCACACCGTTCAAACTGACGGCGAGGCGAACACCGGCTTTGGTCACAAGCGGAATCAGCGGCACGATGCCGGATGTGGAAATGGTGATTCGTTTGCGCGAAAGATTGTAACCCCATTCCGAATGGATGATCTCGCAGGTCTTAAAAACGGCGTCGGGGTTATCGAGCGGCTCACCCATTCCCATGAAGACGATGTTGGTGATTCTCTGTCCTTCGGGAAGCAAGCGAGAAGCTTGCACGAACTGGCCGACGATTTCCCAGGTTTCCAGCTTGCGCTGCAATTTCTGTTTGCCAGTGTAACAAAACTTGCACGCCATATTGCAACCGACTTCCGAAGATAAACAGATGGTCAACTGGTCGCGACGCGGAATTAAAACGGCCTCGACGCTTTTTTCCGCGCCGACGTTGAAAAGGATTTTCGTCGTCCCGTCCACACTCTTATGAACGTGAACCACTTCCGGCAGTGAGAAATCAAAGAGGTTGGGAAGTTCCTCGCGAAACTCCTTGGAGAAATTCGTCATGCGCTGGAAATCGGTCATGTTCTGACCGTATATCCATCGATAAAGCTGCTGGGCCCGAAACCCTTCCTTGCCGAGTCCCTTAAGGGCCTGGGTCAGCTCATTGAGCGTGAGATCAAAAAAGCGCAGTTTTTGCCGCATATCCGCTGGTTTTAGGGTGCCGGGCTGAGTTTTGCAACCCGGTGCGAAAAAATACCAGCAGCGTAATTATATTAATCTATTCGGTTAAGGATGAGGCGTAGGCCATAAGGTCCTCACGGGCACAGGGGACGCAACCGACCTTACCCACAACCACCCCCGCGGCCACATTGCCGATCACACAGGACTCCGGCAGGGTGAATCCGCTGGAATGGGCCAAAGCCAACGCGGCGATCACCGTATCCCCCGCGCCGGTCACATCAAACACCTGGCGGGCGAAAGTGGGCATGTGGACGGCTTCCGCCGCCCCGATCAAAGTCATTCCTTCTTTTCCCCGCGTGATCACGATGTTTTCCGCCTGAACCCTTTCCCGGAGCGCTTGCCCGACCTCCATGATGAAATTCGGATTCACCCGGAGATCATCGAAATCGAGGCCGCTCAACTCCACCGCTTCGTCCCGGTTCGGGGTGATCACGTCCGCGCCGTTGTAATAGCGGGCGGGCGTGGATCGATTGGGATCAACGAAAACTTTGCGCTTTTTGGCGTGGCTTTCCTTAATTATGGCTTGAATGGATTTCTCCGACAGAGCCCCTTTGGCGTAGTCCTCAATGACGACGCCATCGGCCTGATCCAGCAAACTGATGACCTTTTGCACCAGCCGGTTTTCAACCTCAGCCGAAACATACTGCTTTCGTTCGTAATCGACCCTCACCAAATGATAAGCCCCCGACATCACGCGCAGTTTGCGAGTGGTGGGACGGCTGTCGTCGACGATCAAGTGCCCGGGATCGACTTGGGCTTCGGTCAATCTTTTGCGCAGTTGATCCGCGGCCCCATCGGCGCCGACCACGGCCACGAGAAAGGCTTCACCACCCAACGAGGCCACATTCTGCGCCACATTGGCCGCGAGCCCCAAACGCGAATCTTGGGATTGCACTTCAAGCACCGGAACCGGTGCTTCGGGACTGATCCGCCGGACCTCGCCCATGACGTATTCATCAAGGCCGATGTCACCGACCACGATCAATCGGGGTTTGGAAATGGACGCAAATCGATCGGGCAAGGACTTCAAAAATGTAACGAGACGATCACCTTCAAAACGCGATTCATTCATAACCATAAGAGTACCACCAGTATCACAAGTTCTAGGCACCAAGCATGGTCTCCTTACATATTGCGTCGACGGTCGACGAAGTAGTGTGGCTCCACTAGATTCAAAAACCAATTATTTCTCCAGTTTAGGGTCAGGAGGCCTTTCCCATGGATGCTCTAACCAGTGGAGCGCTCTACCAAAACACAATGAAAATCGTCGAGGATGCGGGCAAGGTCGTGAACCTAAGTCCAAACGTCCTTGAACGTCTGAAGTATCCCCGCCGCACGATCATGGTATCGATCCCGGTGAGAATGGACGATGGGAGGGTCAAAGTCTTTTCTGGGTATCGCGTTCAGCACAACCAAACCTTAGGGCCTTTCAAGGGCGGAATCCGTTACCACCATCAGGTGGACTTGAGCGAAGTGGCGGCGCTGGCGGCGCTCATGACGTTTAAGAATTCCCTCTTGCAGTTGCCCTTGGGCGGAGCCAAAGGCGGCGTGCAAGTCGACCCCAGCAAGTTGTCCAAAGCGGAACTGGAAAATCTCACCCGCCGGTTCACTTCTGAAATCGCGCCGTTCATCGGCGCCGATAAGGATATTCCCGCGCCGGACGTGGGAACGGATTCGCAAACCATGGCTTGGATGCTGGATACCTACTCGTTGGAATCGGGGTTCTCGCAAACCGGCGTAGTGACCGGAAAACCGGTAGAGATCGGCGGATCGCTGGGACGTGAATCCGCGACCGGATTGGGAGTGATTTACGCCACCGAAAAAGCCCTTGAGAAAGTGGGTAAACGCATTTCCGACTCAACCCTCGCCATTCAAGGTTTCGGTAAAGTGGGAATGTACGCCGCCATCGAAGGCTACGCCAAGGGCGCCCGCGTGGTGGCCGTGAGCGATGTTTCCGGTGGCCTCTATAATGAAAAGGGCATCAACATCGCCGAACTCTCCCGCTACGTGAAAGAGCGCAAACTGATCAAAGATTTCCCAGAGGCCCAACCCATCTCGAACGATGAACTCTTGCAGTTGCCCGTTGATGTTCTGGCGCCTTGTGCTCTTGAAGGCGTGATCCATCAAGGCAACGCCAAGAACGTAACGGCGAAAATCATCGTTGAGGGCGCGAACGGTCCCGTCACGCGTGAAGCCGACGAGATTCTCAGCGGGAAAGGCGTCATGGTCGTTCCCGATATTTTGGCCAACGGCGGCGGCGTGGTCGTGTCCTACTTCGAGTGGGTGCAAGACATCTCCTGGCTCTTCTGGAGTGAGGAAGAAGTGCGCAGTAAACTGCGCGAGGTGATTTACAAAGCCTTTGATAAAGTATGGCAATTCGCGGATGCGCAAAAGACCAATATGCGAACGTCCGCGATGTCGACCGCTCTGTTGCGCTTGGAGCGCGCGATGAAGCTTCGGGGACAAGCTTGGTGACACGGATCCGGCCATGGTTATGGCTATCCCCGTCGTTCGCCCATAAAGTTTCACCGCAACTCATTAATGGCGTTTCATTGATTTACCGGGGGTCAAGACCTCCGGAATGGCAACCCTTTGACTGGCGAGGCTTGCATTTTCCCAACCGACTCGGCGTCGCCGGCGGCGTCGACAAGGACGCCCGCAACATCAAGGCCTGGTGGTTGCTTGGTGCCGGCTTTATCGAAGTCGGAACGATCACGCCGCAGCCCCAACCCGGCAACACACCTCCCGTGGTGGATCGTGATGTACCCCATCGCGCCGTGTGGAATCGCTTGGGCTTTCCCTCACAGGGAATGGAACGGGTCAAAAAACGCCTGCAAAGACTTAAACGGCCCTTCCCCGCTCCTATTTTCGCCAATATCGGGAAAAACGCGACCACGCCGCTGGACCAAGCCCACAATGATTATGTTCAATTGTTGGGAAGCCTGCGCGGCCTGGTTGATGGTTTCGTGGTGAACATTTCGAGCCCGAACACCAAAGGATTGAGGGATTTGCTCCGACCGGGGCGGCTCCAGGAATTCCTGAAGCCCATTCTCGCCGCTAAAAACGAGGAGCCCATCCTCTTAAAACTCAGCCCCGACATGGACGATAACGAGTTCAATGAAGTGGTCGAGCTTTCATTGCGACTGGGAATCGACGGTTGGGTTGTGACCAACACTTCGCAGACCATCCGTGACAATCTCAAATTCCCCAAAGAGGGAGGCGTATCGGGACAGCCTCTCGCGGAACGTTCGCGAAAAATGTTGCAGCAACTCTTGCATATCCTAGGCCCCCGCCGCCAAGATAAATTAATCATCTCCGTCGGAGGGGTGTTATCCGCGGATGATGTGACGGAACGCTTACGATTGGGTGCCGATCTGGTTCAAGTCTATTCGGCTCTGATCTTCGAAGGTCCTTGGTTTTTTCGGCGAGTGGCCAAATGCCTGCGAGCAAACTAAAAAAATCAAAAACCAGAAGCCAATGGGTCGCGGTCGTGGCGGCGTTGATCCGCCGTCAGGGCAAAGTTCTGGTCGGCCAACGCCCTCAAGGTTCCTCGCTTCCCGGCGCCTGGGAATTTCCGGGTGGAAAAATCGAACTGGGTGAAAGTCCCGAAGCCGCGTTGACCCGCGAACTTCGCGAGGAGTTGGGAGTTGAAGCGGAAATCGGCCCGCTGAAATTCGCCGACACCCACACCTACGGAAAAACCGGGATCATTTTTCTTTTCTATGAAGTGAAATACTGGAAAGGCCAGATCAAACCGCAACAGCATCTCGATCTCAAATGGATTTCGCCCAAAGAACTTAAAGAACTTGAACTGCCCGAAGCCAATGCCAAATTTCTTGAAAAAATACTGAGTGTTTTGTGAATGGCGCGATTGATCGCGATGGTGGACCGACCACCGGCAGATAAGGAATGGAAAGGCGCTTTCGCCTGGAAAATGATCCTCGCTCTGGCGGAAAGCCAGCATGAGGTGCTGGCGCTGACCACCTTGGATCCCGCTGAGATCGAAATCGCACACCCGCGATTGACCGTGGCGAACCCGGCGCCGACGTGGCGCTTGAACCACTCGGCGGCGTGGTTGAAGGCGATCCTTCAGTTTCAACCGGAAGTTTTGCACAGCTTTGGAATTTCGCGGATGACAGGACCTTCAGCGCTCACCATTTGGCCTTATCTCGGGCGGGCGCGCGACCTCTTTCCGCGCTTGCGCGCTTACTCAACCGTGTTCGACGAGGACGACTTCGCGCCCTTTGAACCCATCAAAACGCCGCTCGATTTCTTTTTTGAGGGCGAACAGGACGAGGCGAAATCAACCCACTGGATTATTCCCATGCCCGTCAGCCGCTGGATCAAACCTAAACTTGAACTCCTCATGCTCGCGGATCACCTGGAACAAAATCCCGACCGCGAAGTCATGATCATCGGAGGTTGGGGAAATTATCCCGTTCGCGAACGTCGCGCCGGCTGGGCTTACCTGAAGCAAGTCCGATCACGCATACACATGTGTCCCGAGATGGATTTTCAGGGATTTCTACGACTCGCGCGAAATTCAGCCGGCTTCTGGTTGCGTTCAATGCCACCCACGTCCTGGACCGCTCGGGTTTCCGCGTTGGTGGCGGAAAATTTTCACCTGCCGGTGATCGGTTCGGTCGCCCAATTGCAAGCCGGTTCTTCGGCCAATTTTCTTTCGCGGCTTTACAGTCATCACTGACGTGGTAGATTTATCTCTATGCCGCCGAAAGAGTCGCTGAACATCTGTCTCGTGTCCGAGCGTTTTCCGCTGCTGAACACTTCGGGCGAGGTGGGATTTTTATGGCCGATCGCCCGCGGCTTGGTGCGTGAAGGCCATCAGGTCACGGTGATCTCCTGGCGGAACAAAAGCCGCCTCGCCTACGTGGAACAAAACGGCGTTAAAGCTTACTTCCTCGGTGAGAAAGCGGGCGCGAGCCGCGAACGATTTCCCGAAATGGTATTGCAGAAGTTCGAGGACATTCACCGGCAAAATCCCTTTCATCTGGTTCACTCCCTGGATGCCTCGGGCCTCGCGATCGGACAAAAACGAAAGTCCTTCGGCACGGCCGTGGTTTATGACGTGGACGCCACCCATTTGGCCCATGTGCACTCCATCTGGGGGATGTCACAGGAAACTCTCGCCAGTGTGGTGCGCGCGAGTTTCGCGATGGCGCTCACGTTTTTACGAACCTATTACCGCCATGACAGAAAAATTTTGAACACCGCGGACGCGATCATCGTGCATAGCCCACAGCAACGGGTCATCTTGGAGCGCTATTACGCTTATCCGGATCTGCGGATTTTCATGGTGCCGTTTGGAATCGAAGTCGAAGATTTATCGCCCCGCGAGCGTTCGCCGGAGTTGATGAAAAAACTGAATCTCCCGGCCGCCGCCCAATGCGTGGTCACGGTGAGTGATATGACCGAGTTCGGTGAAATTCGGAACCTGCTTCACGCCTTTGAACGTGTGGCGGTCAAAAAATCCACCGCCCGCTTGATCATCGTCGGCCACGGACCGCTTCGTAAAGAAATTGAATATGAGATGTTGCGGCTCGCCCTCGGCAGCCGTGTGATTTTCACCGGGGATATTCCCGCCTCGCAAGTCGCCGACTACATCGCGCTGGGAGATGTTTTCGTGAATTTGAGCGCGCGCGGTTCGGGCGTGGAGCAAAGTCTGTTGGAAGCCATGGCGCAAAAGAAAGTGATCATTGGGTCGGAAGTGAGTCCCTTGGCCCACGTGATCGAAGATGGCCTGGATGGGTTTTTGATTCGTCCGGCGGATACATTCACACTTTCCGAATTGATGTTGCAGGTTTTCAACGAACAAGTCCCTGCGGCTGAAATCGGTGAACAGGCGCGACAAAAGGTCCTGAATCTTTTTGATAGCGAAAAAATGCTGGCTCAGACACTTGAAGCTTACACCAAGGCTCGACGTCGCTTTGTCACGGCGCACAGAGGATGGTTTTCTCTTCCAAGGCTTTCGGGTTCTCCTTAGAATGGACCTAGTTTCAACCACTTGCCCAAAATGAAGAAGGCCAATGACGAAAGCAGACCTCATTAATTTGATAGCGGAAAAGGCCAACATCACGCGAGTGAAGGCCGAAACAGTCGTGAACACCATTTTCGACTCCATGGTCGAAGCCTTGATGCGCAACGACCGCATTGAAATTCGGGGGTTCGGTTCCTTCGTTAATCGCGATTACGAAGCCTATAAAGGTCGCAATCCCCGCACGGGCGAAGTGATCAATGTGGAAGAAAAGAAACTGCCGTTTTTCAAAGTCGGCAAAGAATTAAAAGAAGACATCAATCGCGGTTATCCATCAAGTAAGCGCGAGTAAATCAGCGGTTCGGAATAGCCTTAACTCCAAAATTTCCTTAACCCCCGAGCACGCCATGTAGAGCCGTTCGACTCCAAGCGCGATTCCGCCGGACGGCGGCAGTCCTTGTTTGAGCGCCTGAATCAGAGTTGGATCCTCGGGAAGCGGTGAAGTCCCGAGACGTTCACGCTCGCGCCGTTCATGCTCCCAGCGGCGCTTTTGTTCCTCGGCATCCGTAACTTCGTTGAAGGCGTTCGCGATTTCAAGACCACGCCAATAAAACTCGAAGCGGTCCGCCCAACCGCTGCTGTCGATCTTGGCCAAAGCCGCCTGTGACGGGGGGAACCGTCGCACGATCGTCGGCCCCGAGCGCTCAAGTTCAGGCTCGATGCGTTCCAACAACAAACGCTGAAACAGGTCATCAAACGAGTCGGATTCATCGGTATGGATTTTGAGTTTGCGGCATAGGGTCACCAGGTCCTCGCGGGTGGTCGAAGGCGTGAGATGAAAATCAAACACTTCACGGAACAAGGTCGCGAAATCCGTCGTTCGCAGCTCGGGCGGCGCGCCTTCAACCCAACCTTTGGCCGCCAGGTACATAAGAAGATGGTTCAAGTCGCGCTCAATCTGATCCAGATCGGCGAAGGCGCGATACCATTCCAGCATCAAAAATTCATTCTCGTGGTGCGAAGAAAACTCATCCCGGCGAAAACAGGATTTGATCTCAAACACATCCGTCCAGCCTTGCGCCATGACTTTCTTCAAATGGATCTCCGGGCTGGTGGGCAAATAGGCCTTTATTCTTGGAGCCTCGACTTGAAACGGCTCGAGCGCGGGCTCCAAACCTGGGCAGCGCACCAGTGTGGGAGTCAAGATTTCGTTAAAACCTTTCCCAAGGAAAAACTCGCGCACATCGCGAACAAACCGGGTGAACCGTGGGACATGGGGTTTGGGGCGCGGGATACCCGCGGCGCCTTCTTCCGGCGAGTGCAACCGCTCTATTTTTTGGAAGTGGAATTCGTGATCCGTTACCGCGATCACTTCGAGAACGATTAAATCTCCGGGATTGAGTGCGTCCAAAGCGGCGTGAGGACCGCGAAGCGGGTACGCCTCCAGTCCATCGGCGATCAAACCCGCCTCTCCCGCGCGCAAAAAGACGCCACCCAGTCGAAACGGAGGTTCAGGTCTTTCCTGTCGAAAACGGGCCAGGGAATAGGTCATTGACGCAACTCGCTAGCACGGGCATTACAGTCTGTCAAAGGAGCCGTCCATGTCGGTGATTTATCAAGTTCAACTCGAAATAGACGACAGCCACCTCGCGGAATTTGATTCTTGGCTTAATGAACATGTGGCTGAAGTGGTTAAAGCCGCCGGTTTCACGAGCGGCATCGTGTATGAGGATGATCAGATTCACAATCGACGGGTGGTTCATTATCACTCACCCGATCTCGAGTTACTGCGAAGATACCTGAACGATTTGGCGCCCCGGTTTCGCCAAGACGGAATAAATCGCTTCGGCGGACATTTTCGAAGTGAACGTGCAGTGCTCACTCCTCGACATACGGTTCGCGACTTGACAGGTTCCGATCCTCGAACGCAAATTGAGCACAGCTCTAATGGACGGAATCACCGAAAGGACGTTCTTATGAATACACAAGCCAGCTGGCGACGAATCAAAAATGAACTCCACAAGCTGACCGACGTGAATCAATTGAAATCCGAGGTGCAGCGAATCGGGAACGAACTGCGCAACTTCGATTTTCATACGGTATTAAGCCCCACCGCGCAGGCCAAAGTGAAAATGTTCGAGCGCCGTTACGCGGACTTGATGCGAACCATGCAGCAGGCCCAGCGGCAGATGGACCGGGAACTGAACAAAATCCTCCGGCAAATTAAAAACCGTCGGGTGGACGTCACCAAGGTGGTGAAAGAACAAAAATCCAAACTGAATGACTTGCGCAAGCGATTCACCGCGAATTCATCGAAGCTTAAAAAAGCGGCGGCCAAACGCGCGACCTCGAAAAAAGCCAGAAGAACCACTAAGGCCCGCGCCACTAAAAAACGCAGTCGCTAGGTGAGCCGTTCGGGTTTGGCGTAGAAAGAATCGATATGGAACTGGATCAGAGAAATTCGTTTATTCAGCGGCACATCGGCCCGAATGAGTCCGATCGCCGGGAAATGTTAAAGACCATCGGTGTGAAATCCATGGATGAATTGGTTTCGCTCACCGTTCCCCAGTCGATCCGGCTGAATGGCGAATTGGATCTACCGCTTGGACTGAGCGAAGGAAAATTTTTGGACCTCGCCTGGTCCGTGGCTTCCAAGAACCAGATTTACCGGTCCTTCATCGGACAGGGTTATTACGATACGCTCACGCCGCCCGTCATCTTGCGCAATATTCTTGAGAATCCGGGATGGTACACGGCTTACACGCCTTACCAAGCCGAAATCTCCCAAGGGCGCATGGAAGCTTTGCTCAACTTTCAAACCATGGTGATGGATCTCACCGGTTTGCCCATGGCGAATGCCTCGCTCTTGGACGAGGGCACCGCCGCGGCGGAGGCGATGCACCTTTGTTTGTCGGCCCGCAAACAAAAAACAGCGGCCAAGTTCTTTGTCAGTGAAAACATCTTTAAGCAAACTTTGGACGTGATCCACACACGCGCCCTCCC
This sequence comes from Bdellovibrionales bacterium, assembly GCA_041690295.1. Lineage (GTDB taxonomy): Bacteria > Bdellovibrionota > Bdellovibrionia > Bdellovibrionales > UBA1609 > JALHOQ01. The sequence goes on along the minus strand of JAWLHR010000009.1, from coordinate 17,509 downwards.
CATGGGCATCGAAGTGGTGGTTGGTGATGAAGAAAAATTCAATCCCGGTCCGGAATTTTTCGGCGCGCTGGTGCAATATCCGGATGCGCACGGCCGGGTGAAAGAGATTGAACCCTTCATTAAAAAGTGCCAAGGCGCCGGACTCCTTACGGTGGTCGCGGCCGATTTGCTCGCACTTTGTCTTTTGCCGGCACCGGGTGAACTGGGTGCCGACATTTGCGTGGGAAGCACTCAACGTTTCGGCGTGCCGATGGGATTCGGCGGCCCCCATGCCGCTTTCATGTCCACCCGCGAGGAGTTCAAGCGTCTTCTTCCGGGCCGGATCATCGGCGTGTCCCAAGACGCCCACAAGCGCCCGGCCTTGCGCCTCGCCTTGCAAACCCGTGAACAACATATCCGCCGGGAAAAGGCGACGAGCAATATCTGTACGGCGCAAGTTCTCCTCGCCGTCATGGCGTCCATGTACGCGGTTTATCACGGGCCCAAGGGATTGCGTGACATCGCCACTCGGGTGAACCGATTGACTCGGATGCTGGCGAGTGGACTTCGCAAACTGGGTTTCACGCTCGCTTCGGAGAAGTTTTTCGATACCCTGCAAGTGAAGGTGGATGATCAACAAAGAAAAGAGATCATTCAACGCGCGGAACAAGCGCGGATCAACTTAGGCACCATGTATCCGGGTGTTTTAACGCTCTCGCTGGACGAACTCACCACCGGCGAAGATGTCGAAACTCTTTGGGCTATTTTCAAACCCGGCACCACTTTAACCTGCGATGACGTGAACATCGACGGTGCGTTCGAGCTTGGCGAAAAATTTCAGCGCCGGTCCGAATATCTGACACATCCGACGTTCAATCGTTATCATTCGGAAACCGAAATGCTGCGCTACCTGCAGCGCTTGCAGAGCAAGGATTTATCGCTGGCTCATTCGATGATTCCGCTCGGCTCGTGCACCATGAAACTCAATGCCACGGCGGAGATGATTCCCATCACCTGGCCGGAGTTCGCCCGCCTTCATCCCTTCGCGCCGATTCGTCAGGCCGCGGGTTATCTGGAAATGATCCGGCAATTGGAAGGCTGGCTGGCGGAGATCACCGGCTTTTCCGCCGTGTCTTTGCAACCGAATGCGGGCTCCCAGGGTGAGTACGCGGGATTGTTGGTGATTCGTGAATACTTCAGAAGCAAGGGACAGGCTCATCGCAATATCTGCTTGATCCCCGCGTCGGCCCACGGAACCAATCCGGCGAGCGCGGTGATGGCGGGAATGAAAGTGGTGGTCGTCGCTTGTGATGATCAGGGGAATGTGGATCTCAAAGACCTGCGCGACAAACTCGCCGCGCACAAGGACAACCTTGCGGCGCTCATGATCACCTATCCTTCGACTCACGGCGTGTTCGAAGAGTCCATTCTGGAAATCTGTGAGCTCGTCCATTCCCATGGCGGACAGGTTTATATGGACGGCGCGAACATGAATGCCATGGTGGGCTTGTGTAAACCGGGTCGCATCGGCGTGGATGTCAGCCATTTGAATCTTCATAAAACATTTTGTATCCCACATGGCGGTGGAGGTCCGGGCATCGGCCCGATCGGTGTCGCCGAACATCTCAAACCGTTCTTGCCCAAACACTCGTTGGTTCCCGAAGCGGGACCGGCCACAGGCATTTCCGCCGTGGCCAGCGGCCCTTGGGGAAGCGCGGGAATTCTGCCGATTTCCTGGGGCTACATCGCGCTCATGGGGCGTGAGGGACTTCGCCAGGCCACTGAGGCCGCGATTTTGAACGCGAACTACATCGCTCGCCGGCTCGAACCCCATTACAAAACCCTTTACAAAGGTAAAAACGGGTATGTGGCCCACGAATGTATTCTTGACGTCCGCCCGTTCAAAGAAAGCGCCGGCGTGACGGTGGAGGACATCGCCAAGCGACTGATGGATTACGGCTTCCACGCGCCCACGATGTCATGGCCGGTGATCGGTACCTTGATGATCGAACCCACCGAAAGTGAGAGTAAAGAAGAGCTCGATCGCTTCTGTGAGGCGATGATTCAAATTCGGCAAGAGATTGCCGAAATTGAATCCGGTCAAGCGGATCGCACGGATAATGTGTTGAAGAACGCGCCCCATTCCTATCAACATTTGGTTTCCGATCAATGGCCGCATTCCTACGGCCGGGAAAAAGCCGCGTTCCCCTTGCCTTGGGTTCGCGAGCGGAAGTTTTGGATCAGCGTCGGACGCGTTGATAACGCCTATGGCGACAAGAACCTCGTTTGTGCTTGCCCGCCCCTGGATTCCTATTAATTCACTAAAACAAGGAAAACCACTCCGGAAGATTTTCTTTCGGAGTGAGAAGACCATGGCGAAGGCCTTGGTTCGCGCAATCGCATTGGGGTTCACCGCCGGCCAGCACACGTTTTAACAAGCGAAAAGCTTTGCCGTTGTTCTCGCGCATGATGCGCACCACTTCTTCCAGGGTGACGTGGGGTCGAGAGGTGTCCCAACAATCGTAATCCGTGATAAAGCAACACGGCAGGTAACTCAGTCCGGCTTCACGCGCCAGCGCGTACTCAGGATAATTGGTCATGCCGATAATGTCGGCGCCGATTTCCCGGTAGTGAACGCTTTCCGCGTAGGTGGAAAAGTTGGGACCTTCAATGCACACGTAAGTTCCACCCAAGTGAGCTTTAATCCCCTCTTTTTTCGCTTCCGCCAAAGCCATTTCCGCCGCCGACTCGCAAACCGGATGCGCCAATGAGATATGGCCGACAACACCACTCCCGCAAAATGTGTGCGCGCGGATTCCCTTGGTTCGGTCAATATACTGCAATGGAATCACCAAATCGCCGGGCGCCAACTGTTCACGTAAACTTCCGACCGCCGAAAAGGCCACGATGGATCGCGCGCCATGGGCTTTCAAGGCGTAAATATTCGCGCGGTAATTGATTTCGGTCGGCAAAAATTCATGATGATCACCATGGCGGGAGATAAACAGCGCCTCTTGCCCATTAATTCGAACTTTTTTGAATCCGCTTGAAGCGGGACCAAAAGGAGTTTCCCGAGGAAGCGTTTCCACCACCTCGAAGCCGTCGAATCTTTCGAAACCGGAGCCACCGATGATTCCCCACATTTTACTCTCTCCCGTTTTTTAAATGCCGCCCTGTCGGGCTCAAATGAGAATTCCCTTCTTTACGTCTTCCCTGTCATAGACGCCATCATCGAGCACCCAGGCCGTGACTAAATCCATAGGCGTCACATCAAAAGCCGGATTCCACACCGGAGCGTTTTTATAAGCCCATTCGACTTCGCCGAAGGCGCCGCGGACACCATGAACTTCCAAAGCCGAGCGCTCTTCCACCGGAATATCTCCGCCGTGGCCGCAGTTCGCATCGATGGTGGTCCGGGGGGCCACCACGTAAAACGGAATGCCATGGAAGCGGCAATTGACGGCCAAGGAATAAGTGCCGATCTTATTGGCGAAATCGCCATTACGGGCGATGCGGTCGGCGCCCACGAAAACCGCATCAACCTTGTGCTGAAGCATGAGGTAGGCGGCCATGTTGTCGCAAATCAACGTGTAGGGAACTTTGTGCTTCTCGCATTCCCAGGTGTTCAGGCGCGCGCCTTGAAGCAGCGGGCGCGTTTCATCGATGTAGACATGAATTCGTTTCCCCTGTTCATGGGCGCGAATAATGGCCCCCAACGCGGTTCCATATCCAACCGTGGCCAATCCGCCGGTGTTACAATGGGTCAGAAGACGATCACCGTCCTTGATCAACTTCGCGCCGTTTTCAGCGAGCTTTTCGCTCAGTCGGACTTCTTCAAGGCAGATCGATTCCGCTTCGTGCGGGATTGACTCCAAGCCTTCGGTTTTGAATTTCCGCCAAAGGCGATCCAGCGCGTTCATCAAATTCACGGCCGTGGGTCGTGCTTCTCTCAATGCGAACAAGGCTTTTTCGAATTCGGCGCGATCCGCGCCCTGCTCAACGAAAAGCCCGAGCTGGAGCGCGGCCGCGACACCGATCAACGGCGCCCCACGAACGCGCAACGCACGAATGTGTTGGATCATGGTCACCGGGTCCGGCGATTTCAACCACTGCTCCCTATGGGGAAGCTGGGTTTGATCCAGAATCCATAACCCTTGAGAATCCATTTTTATGGATGTGGCCGTGAACGGCGTCATAGCATTCGTTCTCCCATTTTTTCGCGCATGGCGCGCAAGGCTTTCACTTCCTCGTCCGGCAAGGCTTCAAGCGGACCGAGCGTCCGCGCCAACCAGAGGATTTGCGCGGAGTGTTCCAGTCGTTCCATGCCGTTCATTGCTTCATTCAGATCCAACCCCCAAGTCACGGCCCCATGACGGCGTAAGATCATGGCCCTGTGATCCGGAAGAAACGGTTTCAATACAGCGGCCATATCCTCGGTGGTGGGACGGGCGTATGGAACAATAGGAATGCGACCGGCCGCTAATATGATCTCGCTCAAATAATTATCAGGCAGTTCACTCAGCTCGGGACTCAGCAAGGACCAGGCAATGGCATGTGGCGGATGAGCGTGCACCACCGCTTTGGCCTGGGGACAGGAGCGATAAATTTCCAAGTGCATGATCCGCTCGCCCGAGGGTTGCCCCGAAACCACTTCGCCATTCAAAGTCATGACGGAGATGTCCGCGGGATCGATAAAGGCCTTGGCTCGGCCTGAGGGAGTGATCAGAATGAATTCCTCGCTCAAACGCGCGCTGACATTACCGTCCGCGGCGGCCAGCATGTTGCGAGCGTATAATCGTTTGCAGATCTCCACCATTTGCTTACGAATTTCGATTTCGGTCATTTCGCTCCCCATAAACCCGAATTCATGCCATATATAGGACTGAATGGACAAAAGAAATGTCGATGTGGTGCTGATCCGGATGGATAAAATCGGCGATTTAGTCGTCACTTTGCCGGTCGATCGTCATCCGGTCTTCGCGGGTTCGCGGGTTCACTGGTTCGTCAGCCGCGGACTTGGTTTCATCGCCGAACAGGCCGCGCCCAAACGGGCCGTGAGCGAGTTTAAACGCGGATTTTCACCCAATGAATTTCTCCGCATGATTCGGTGGCTCAAGAAAAATAAGCCCCAGACCGTGGTTTTATTCCACACGCCCTGGTGGGTGTCGCTCGCGGTCTGGTTGGCCGGCGTTCCGGAACGCATCGGCCGCAAAAGCCAATGGCATTCCTTTCTCTTTTATAACGTGGGAGTCCGGCAAAGCCGCAAAGCCAGCGACCGTCATGAATCCGACTACAATTTTGATTTAGTCGAATGGGGCTTTAACCGGCTGGGCTGCCGTAAAACATCCGCTCTGCCGGTGATCAAGAAGAGTTTTCTTCGCCTGATCGCCCCCAATCCCTTTGGCACCATCGCCGCCTACGGATTGAAAAATCAGGAGTACCGCGTGGTTCATCCGGGAATGGCGGGCTCGGCGCTCAACTGGCCGACGAAAAACTTTAAGGAACTGATTGAGGCTCTCTCGCGTGAGATGCCCGTGGTGATCACGGGAACCAAGATGGACATGAAATTTCTCAATCAGATGATCGAAATCAAAGATCTCCCAGGGGTGAAATGGCTCGTTGATCAGCTCAAATTTTTCGATCTGCTGGACATTCTGTCACAAGCCCGTTCGGTCACCGCTCCGAGCACGGGTGTGTTGCATCTGGCCGCCTCTCTCGATGTGCCGGTGGTGGGAATCTATTCTCCAAAACGCGTGGAACATCCGCGCCGCTGGGGTCCGAAAGGCATTAAAACCGCGGTCCTCGTGCCCGATGAGAGCTTAGCGCACAATTCGAATGTAATGGAAGAAATCACTCCGGATCAGGTGATAAAGACGATCCGGGAAATCGAAACCAGCCGGCCCAATCATGACGTTCTCTCTATCCCCACAGCTTGAGAAACTCTTCTCCGGTCCCATCGTCGGCCGCGAATTGTCCGAACTATCGAAGGACATCATCAGGCTTTCTGATTTTTATATAAACCGGCAAGGCGCACGCACGCCTTGGACGGAGGCGCATGTTCTTCGCGCCTATTGCGCTTATTTTTTACCGTTGAACGTGGCCCGCCTTAAATCCGTGTTCAAGGAAGTCAGGCGATTCATCAAACCCGAATTGATCAGCGAAGTTTGGGATTTCGGCAGCGGGATCGGCGCCACCCACTGGAGTCTGGAAGAAGAAGAATGGCTGCCGCCCAAAGAATTGATCTGCGTGGAAATCGACCGTGAAGCCATTCGTCTCCACCAGCAACTCGCGCAAAAATTCCCCGCGCGATGGAGCCCCGAATGGAACCGGCAGGCGCGACCGAAGCCCGGCGCCCTTGGTGTGTTTTCTTTTTCCTTCATCGAAATGCATTCTCATCTGCCCAACCTCAACGAGTTTTCCCATTTGCTTTTTATCGAGCCTTCGTTCAGGGACACGGGTCGAACGCTCATGGAATGGCGTCAGCGATTAATCGACGCCGGTTACGCGGCGCTCGCGCCTTGCACGCACTCCCAAACCTGTCCGCTGCTCAAGCACTCCAGCCGCGATTGGTGTCACGCCCGTATTCATTTCCAAGGTTCGAAAACCTGGAGCCAATTGGAAGCTCTTTTACCCATGAAGAATAAGACGCTGACCTTTTCCTATCTGCTCATGAGTCGCGACGCGAAGGGTCCGGACTGGCGTGGCGCCATCCGCGTGATCGGCGACACGCTTTATGAAAAGGGCAAAGTCCGGCAGATGATCTGCCGGGGAACCGAGCGCGAGTTTTTCTCATGGCTGAAACGGGATGGGGAACCGCCCGCCATCCCGAACGGCGCCTTAATTCGTGATCCCGGCCATTGTGAAGTGAAAGGCAACGAGGTGCGGCCTTACGGCATTCTGCGGTGGGAATAGACTTCATCGACGAAAATTCAGTTTGCCCTCGAGATCGGCGCAGATGCGAATGAGTTTTTGCGAATTCCACCCCTGGTAATACAGATTGTCGTAGGCGATTTTGTTTTTGGGATCATGATCATTCCAAAGTAAATCACCGCATTTCGCGAACCGCCCCTGATCCGGACATTTGGCGCCACGTTCGAATTTCGCGCCTTCCATACTGAGGCATGATTCGCGAATGAGTTCATGGGCCACTTTATCCTCGCGTGGAACCCGATAATGCCGGCACACGCCGGCGTAAGAGCGAATATCACAGGTGTACAATACGGTGGCGCCGTTTTGCGCGGACGCCCCCGAAAATAAAAGTAAGATCAATCCGATCATTCCGCATGCCTTTCCAGATAACGGAGATCCACACCGCAATAAGTGCACTCGACTTTTCTGAGGCAGCGATAGCGACCGGCTTCATAGTGACACGTCAAACTGATTTGCCGGGCCGGCGCCGGATAACAAAGATCGTCTGACTCCTCGATCGCGCCTTCCTCGGCGGTGATTAAATCGGCGCTCAAGTGACTTCCCTCGGTCGTGACTGTCGCGCACTCCGCGGCGAATAGATTTCCGCTGATCATCAGTGCGAATATCAAACTCATCACCTGACTCATTAATACCCCTTGATCACCGTAAACTTATCAATGACCTGATCATTGATGTTAATGAACTCAAAGTTCGCCGTGTTTCCGGAAAAAGTTCCGAAAAGCACTCCCGGAATCGCTCCCTGATTGGAAGTGTAGATTGAGGCCCAGTGATCACCCGAACGCTGTTGGTCCCGAATGCTTTTTCCACCAAGGCCGGACACCCACACCAAGCTCGCGCCTTCGCGCACCGTCATGGTGTTTCCTTTTTCGCTCACCACTTGATTCTGCATATTGCTCAAAAGGTGGGTGCGCGAATAGTTATGCTCATGTCCCGTGGCGATCAAAGCCCCTTTGCTTCGGCAGGTCTCATAGGCCGTCCAACCGACTTCGTCACTTTTGCCACCGACTTGCATTAAGCGTTGATTCTTATGCCAAACACAAAACCGCCAATGGCTCGGATCCGATTTATTAAGTTGCGTTTGGATATATTGCTCGTGACTGGCCCGGGACAGGTCGCCTGAACCAATACTGGAAAGCACGAAGTAGAGGCCGCGAAAGGTGCAGGTGAACTGTTCCCCATAAGTGCCTTCGCACTTCACATCCGGACGGCGCGCAAGCCTCTGCATCCCAAGCTCGGCGATCACCTCGGGATCACTGTCATTGTAGTCATGATTGCCAAAAGCGATCAACGCCGGCTCATCGCCCAAAGTCGATGTCACCATATTGTGCCAGACTTGTTCACCCCTGCCGTAATCCGTATCCCCCAGGACCACGAGCAGATCCGCGTTGTTCCTCTTGATTAAATTCAAAACCTCTTGAAAATCTTCCTTAGCTCCCGTGTCGCCGACAAACGCCACCTTCACCCCATTGATCGAAGCGGGTGTCCGCCCGGCCGAAGGTGATGACGTAGATTCCTTTTCTTTTTGGCCGACCTTCGATTTAAAGAACAGACAGCTGTTGAAAGCGAAGGGAATAGCAATCAGTGACGCTAAGATGAATCCCCGGTAAAAACCCCCCATACCCCCTCCTTATGAATTCATTCTCACACGGCTCGATCGCACGGCGGCCTCATAGAATGAAATGAATGGCGCCGTTTTCTGATCATTTGTCTCACCTTGATACTTTTCATTTTATGGGCCGAGCCCTCTTTTTCAAAGACTAAACTGAAACCATGAACAAAGGGGAAGGTGTGGGGAAAAAGAGTATCAAGCCGATGAGCGTGCGACTCGCTATCTTTACTCTTTCGCTTCTGATCTCTCAGCTTGGCTGCACGGAGATACAGAGCCTCACGCAATCCGACTCCACATCAAGTTCCGCTTCAAACGTTTTTCGACTGGTATCTCCCGTTGACGGCGCGAATGTAAAAGGAACCATTACATTGCAAGCCATTGTGCCGCCGGGAACGGATGTTGAATCCGTTGACTTTCAATGGGACGGCCGAAGCTTTTCGCCTGGCAACCCGGATCGAGTGGCGCCTTACGCGTATGATTGGGACACCACCCAGTTCGTGGACGGCCTTTACACGCTGACGGCGGTTCTTCGTGATAAACAGGGCCAAACGACAAAATCCAATCTGGTCACGGTCAGAGTGACGAATACAAGTTCCGGCTCCTCGCCGCCTCCGGTGGCCAACCCCCCACCGCCGTCGGGAAAAGTGCTTCGCGTCCCACAGGACTACCCGACACCTCAAGCGGCGATCAATGCCGCGCAAAACGGCGATGTGGTTGAGTTGGCTCCGGGAACTTATTCCGGCGGACTGAAGATTTCCGGTAAAGCCATCACCCTGGCCTCCCGTTACATGACCACGAAAGACCCGGCCATGAGGGATCAGACCATTATTTCCGAGGGGAAGCCGATCATCACCATTGAAGCCTCAGCCGGCGGAACAAGCATCGTGGGCTTCACCTTGCGCGAAGGCAGCAAAGGTGTCGTGGCCTTTGGAACGGCCTATGTCTTTGACAATATCTTTGACGAGGTCGGTTCGGACGCGATGAGCTTCGAAGGTACCGGAGGAATCGTTCGCGGGAACACCTTCATCGGTCCCTCGGACGATGGCATTGACGGCGACGAACCGCTCGCGATTCTTATCGAAAATAATTTGATCATGAACGCCGAAGACGATGGCATCGAAATTCGCAATCATAACTATGACGGCGAGCTGGTCAATATCGTGATACGGAACAACGTGATCGTCGGCAGTGAAGAAGACGGTATTCAAATCATTGACTACAACAAAAACTCAAATCGCGTGTTCACCATCGAAAGGAATGTCATTCGTAACAGCGCCTTCGCGGGTTTGGGCATCATGGATGACGGCGACACGACCGAGGATTTCCGCGCGGCCAGCATTCCGGAAAGAATTTACGTGTTCAACAATACATTCGACGGCAACAATCACGGCATCAGCGGCGGAGATAATCTTATCGCCTTGAATAACATCATCACCAACTCGGCCGTGGGAATGAAGGGCGTCGATGGTAACTCGATCGCCGCCTACAACCTTTTCTTTCAAAACACCGTCAATTATCAATCTTCAAACATCAATGTGAACACCACAAAAACCGTGAACCCGGCCTACACAGCGGAATTCAGATTGTCGCCGAACAGTCCCGCGAAAGACGCGGGTGTGGCCAACTACGTTCATAACGGTGAGACGGTTCTGAACTTGGCTCCGGGCCAGTATAGTGGAACGGCTCCGGACTTGGGCGCCTATGAACTTTGATTCGTGTGGATGGGAGGAGAATATGGTGGGAAAGATTATCATACAAATCATCGTGGTTCTGCTGTGTATCGGTTGCAGTGAAATTAAATTCGCCGAAGATCAAAACAATAAAGCCAACTCAGCGGGCGGGGAATGCGTGGATGGCGTTTGCTTCGTGGGTTTTGATCTGATTTCGCCCGATGAATTTCTGGGTAGCGTTCCGTCTCCCAATGCCAATTCAGGTAAACCCTTTGATATCTCCTATGTGGTTCCACCCACGACTGGCAAAGCGGACATTATGTTTTTCGTCGATCCTTCCGGTTCGATGAAAGAGGAAATGCTGAGCATCGGCGAGAAGTTTTCCAGTTTCATTGACTCGGTTGCCGGTCTCGATTGGCGGGTCGCCATTTCCTCGACGGATATGTCGCCCAATGGGGGAGCGGGACATGCCGGCGGCCTGATCGAGATGAAAAACACCAATCCCGGAATTTTTTATCTCACGCCCGCCGTGCCGAACTTTCGCGAGGCCTTCCGGGCCACGATTTCACTCCCGAAATCCCAAACTTCGGGCGACGACGATGAGCGTGGTATATATAACGCCAACCTGGCGCTGGATCGGCGGGCTGAATTCGGATTCTTCAGACAAGACGCGCACCTTCATTTCATCTTTGTAAGTGACGAAGACGAAAAGTCCAATGGTAAGGACCTTGAGGAATTCGATAAGCCTCAGGTGCTAATCGACCGAGTGAGCCAAATTCTCAACCCTCCCAAATTCACCGCCCATTCGATCATCACTCGCCCGAATGATGAGGTTTGTCTCGATGCGAACGGGTCCCGCTATGGCTTGGTTTACGCCGAGCTTTCCAATCTGACTCGCGGATCGCTGGGTGATATCTGCGCCATGGATTTCACTAAGGAACTCTTGAAGATCAGCTACAATCTTGTGTTTGAGGGCAGAAAGTACATTCAATTACCCTGCGCCCCCGTCCCCGGCAGCTTAACGCTGACGATGAATCCGAATCCCGGGATCGCCCATGAAATTCAGGGCGATAAAATCGTGTTCGCGCAGATTCTTCCGCCGGGAACGGAAGTGAAAGCCGCGGGAACTTGCATGTAATCAAGCGGATTTGAGCGCCGCCTTTGAATAAACGTAGGCGGTGTTTTTACCGGAGCCGGTTTTCTCCACCACACCGTCGGAAATCAATGACATCAGTTCACGATAAACGGTGGTGTGGGGAAGTTTCGTGCGTTCCACCAGGTCATTCAGTTTGAACGGGCCTTGGCTGAACTGGCTCTCAATCAGAGTCCGCAGGTCACCCAGGCTCGTTGCGTCCCGAGGAATTTTAATGGAAAATTGGCCGGGAATCAGCCGATAGCCGAACCGGTCAACGGCGATCTTCAGTCCCAAGTCTTTCTTCGCTAAATGATTTCTTAGCCGGCGCATGAGTTCATGAATCCGGTGCGGCGATGTGAAGGGATTGAACTTCTCGCTCTCAAAAAGCTGAGAAAAAAGATGTCCTATCCCTGAAGGACGGTAGAAATCCTTGGTTAAAAGAATAAACAGCCGGTGCAGATTCTGACTTTTCTTGAAAACAAGCGACCCTTTTTCGTCAAGACCGGTCTCGAGGTCGACGTGTCTTTTCGAATCCTTTGCTCCCCAGTGATAATAGGCGGGAATTTGAATCCAGTCCGAACAACGGCGGAGCATTTTCGCTCTGTACTCGTTAAATGGCGTCCCGAAGTAAGTGTACAACAGGCCCTCGGCGTCCTTCTTGAATTTGGAGAGATAAAAATCACACTCCCTCACCGTTTCCCATTCGTTGATTTGCAAAGCCTCGCGGCGGACTTGGGCCAGGTTTTCAAGCGCCTGCCGATCACCCGCATCTTTCATTAAACGTCCAATCCAACGCCACTTTCGAATGTAGAGCTGGTAGCGGGGCGCCGCCTTTTGCAGAGCCTCTTGCGACTTATTCAAACAATCTTCCGCGGAACTTAAGTTTCCCGAGAGAATGTGGGCTTGCGCCATCAACTCACTGGCGTTACCCAGAATCAACTGATGTCCGCCCCGGATGGCGGCCTCGCCGATCGCGTTAAGTTCAACGAAGGCGCGATCGAATTTTTCCACTGAAACCAGCGCCGCCGCTAAATTCAACTGGCCAACCAATCTGTCATAAGGACCAAGCGCGGAATGCGCCACATACTTTTCGAGAATGGGAATCGCCTCGGAATAATTCCAACGGCTGAATAACATGAACGCCTGATAAATCAGAGATTCGGGCGCGTGATTCGAATCCACGGTTTTAATCAAGGAAATGGCTTCGGAAACGGCCCCAACCTTAAGGAGACAGACCGCGTACTCCGCCGTTTCACGGGGCTCACGATTGTATTCGTCCATAACGCGACTTCTGAGGAGCATGAGCCCCAATTGGGGAAAGTCCACCCGGCGGGCCAGGCGGCTCACCCGAAGCGCCAATCGGCTTGGTACATCGGCTATTCTGATTTTGCGCAGGTAGTTTCGAACTGAGACGGAGTCCCCTTCGCGCACGCTCTTCTCCAGTTTATCCAGTTCGTAGGCATCAAGAAGCGCCATAAACCACCTTACTTTTCATTTTATGCGTATTTCATCGGTCATCATAGTGATAATCTTTCGTTAGGCCTGATGGGTGGGTATGTAATGCGGGTATTGTCTCGATTTAAGACAACAAGCGTAGTTTGGCTTTCGATCGCCGGACTCGTGCTCTTATTCCAAAATTGCACGGGCGTCAGTTTTGAAGTTAAATTCTCCAAGTTCGCCAGCAAGCAATCCCTCAGCTCATCGGTGAGCGGTAACGGCAGCGGCTACGATGGCAAACCGGCTCCCGGAGATTATGTTCGCGTGGTCGCGAACGGCTGCCCGCAATCCACGGACAAAAACAAGTTCGGTCTTCTTTCGGTCACCACTGATTCCGCCATTCTTAAAGAAGACGCGTGTGTGGATGTGGATTATCCCATTCGCTTCGACGACACCCGGCTACAGCATTCGTTCTACAATCCCGAGTTCGTGGGATTCAAATCGGCGGTCTTCGAACGCGTGCGACCTGACATTTACAGTTCCGCGGTCGATGTGATGTGCAGTTATGAAGATTCATCGACCGGCCTGGACCTTGTCATCAAATCGGATTTAATCACCGGCGCGCGCCAGGCTTCTCTCTATATCGGGGACGATCTTTCTGGATCCAAGATCACGAAGATCGTCGAACCTTTTCCCGTGCAAAAGCGGGAGACCGGGAATGTGCTGAGCTACATTTCCGATGAAGTGGCCTTCGCCGTCGATATCACGTCCGATATCGGCCATGTGGACGTGATCCTTGACGGCGAAATCAAGAGTTTGACGATGAACTGCCGCGTGACCTCAACCTTGCCCGCGTTGGGCGCTCGGATCAGCAACGCTGTGGCGATCCTTCCGTTCCACTTGCCGGTGGGCCAAATCTCCGACGGGCTCCTTATTCCCAATGCCGTGGACCCCTCGCTTCCCGGCCGGGTAACGGCCGTTGGTGGCGCGAGCGCCAGCTCGATCCTTGGCCCCTTTGGCAGCGCGCTTTCCATTCAAGACGACGTCTATGTCGACTTATCCGGCTTAGCGGCGCGGATTCAAAATGAGCTGACTGTCAGTTTATGGTTGCTGCCGAATTCGGACATCCGCGATGACAGCGTGGCCTTTGCGATCAATACGGCTACCGGATCGAATCTTGTCAAGATCGGCACAGGAATGTGCTCTGGAAACGGCGATCGCACGCGCCTGACACTCGAAATCCGTAACGACTGTCTGGTGACCGGAATCAACATTGTGAACGGAGTTTGGCACCTCGTGGGTGTCACCATAGCCAATAACACGGCCAATATTTACTTGGATGGCCAGTTAGTCGGGTCGTTGCCCTTTAATTCGACCTTGTCCGCCAACGACCTTTGGAGCCTCGGCCAGGATTTCGATGGCACTGATACCGGAAATTTCTGGGAAGGTGTCATCGACGAAGTCATCGTCTGGGACAGCGCTCTCTCCGACGCGGATATGGCCAAGCTTTACTCCGAATAATCACATCGGCCGGCAATCCATTACCTGCAGGTCGGAATGCTTTATCAACCGTTCGGTGCCCACGCTCAGCGTGGCGCTTTTCACGGAAAATCGGTTTCCGACTTGAGGCGAACCATAAACCAAATCCGTCAGAGACAAGATGAACTGATCCGTCCTCTGCTCAATTTCCCAGGGCACCCATTGATTGAGGCTCTCCTCGAAACGATATCGCGCGCGCAAATCGCCGTGAGCTTTGGTTTTGGTGGAAATGAGGAATTCATCACGCGCCAATGAAATCGCCGGCCCCACCTGGACCACGCCTTCAACGGACTTTATGTCATCGGCTTTGACGGGCAGTTCATCGAATGGTGAATTCACGTAGTGACTTTGAAGTAACAGGCAAAAACCCGTTTCAAGAAAAGCGATTTGAGCGGCGGCGATTTTTGAATTTTTATCATGTGGTTTGATCTCACAGCGGGTCTCGGTTTGGCGCCAGGTGAACTTCCAAGAATCCGCGTTGACCTTTTCCTTCGACATTTGCTGGAACCGGGCCAACGCCGGCTGGGTCGGACGTGATTCAATTTCACAAACCGTTGACGAATAACTCGATAGCGGTTTCAATTTCAGATAGCGGTCCCGCACAAGGCTTAAATCTTTTTGCCGTTGCGTCTGGCAGCCGCAAACCAATACCGCGATAATAAAAAGAATTTTACGCATACTGACCCTGATAGGCGTTTTCACGAGCCATGTAATCAAGCATGTCTTGATAATTCCGCATGCGGAATGAGGACCAATCGGGCGCCACCAGCTCATCCCAACGCGAAGACAGCGCCGACAAGCGATGGACCGCGATGTCCGGATTCAAATGTTGGAGAAACAAACAGCACCTGTGAAAATAAGCTTCGCGCGAAATCGGCTCGAACTCGCCGCGCGCGTATTCCTCGGCCAAAGCCGTTCCCTTAAGAACATGGAGATGATGGAGCTTTACATTCTGAACGGGAAGAGAGTTGATAATTCGCGCCGCCTCGATCGCCAACTCATCGGTTTCACCGGGCGAGCCGAAAATCAAATGCACGCCCAGGTTCACCTTGGGGCAGGCCTCGGCGATTTTACGTAAACCCGCGATGGATTGCGCGGCCGTATGCCCCCTTCGCATCCATTTCAAAATATCTTCATTAAAAGACTGAACGCCCATTTCCACCGCCATGAACGTGCGCTCGGACATCTCCCGGCAAAGTTCAAGAAAGGCCTGGGACAGACAATCAGGCCGAGTGCCCACCACGAGACCGACCACATCCGGGTAAGCCAGCGCGGTCTCGAAATGCTCGCGCAACCGCGCCACCCGGGAAAAAGTGGTCGTATAAGCCTGAAAGTACACGAGGAATTTTTTCGCGCCCCGTTTTTCCCTTAAAACCCGGCTGACCCGGTCCATTTGCTCCACCAGGGGCCGCCGAAGATTCTCGGCGTAAGCGGCCGAACCCCATTGGTCGCAGAAGTTGCAGGTCTGCATGCCTTTCAACCCTTCCCGATTGGGACAGGTCTCCGCCACGGCGACCGAAATTTTGTAAACCTTTTCGCCAAATCGTTCTTGGTAAAAACGGCTGATTGGGTAATAAGGAACAGACATCCCGGTTCGAATAGAATGAACCGGGAGATTTGTAAACTGCTGTATGAATGAATTGGCCGCCAAATATGAAATATTTCGCACCGGCGATGGAAGTCCCACGCTCATCTTCCGCCGCGAGGACGGTTACCGCGAAAAAATGCATCACTCGGCCGGGGCACTCAGCGAGAGCCTTTATATCTATCATTCAGCGCTGGAGTGGGCGGCTGAGAAGAATTGGCCTTTGCGGGTGGTCTCCATCGGTTTAGGTCTGGGCTATAATGAATTGCTCGCTGTCACCGAAGCGCTCCGCCAGCCGTCTCGCGATTTTCAGATCTGGAGTTTTGAATCCGACGAGGACCTTCGAAACTGCTTCGCCTCATGGTTGAGCGGCTCAAGTTCTCCGCTCAACGACGTTTATGAAGAAATCCTCTCGGGGATCGAACGGAAGCTTGAAGTCGAAACCCGCAAAATCCGGGAAGCGACAGCACTGGCCTTGGCTGATGGACGGTTACAGCTCCTATCCGCCTTTCCCGAGGCCGCGAGATCAGTTCATGATGCCCGCGTTATCTTTTATGATGCATTCAGCAGCAAGATGAGTCCGGAGCTGTGGCGTGAGGATACTCTAGTCGAGGTCCTTGAGCCCCTTCTCGCCAAGGAATGTTTACTTACAACATACGCGGCCACCGGCGCTTTGAATCGCGCACTCAAGAGACTCGGCTTTGGTCTAAAATCACGATCCGGATTTTACGGAAAAAGAGAGAGCACATTGGCCATCCGAGGCCTGGTCGATACGATTTAAAGTGAATGGGTCCGGTTCAAATCGTGTTCATTTTGATCAATCTCAGTATACCGGCGTGGCTTTACTTTCGTAGCTCGGACGCGGGCACCAATCCCCGGATCAGCTGGAGCCGTTTCGAAAGCAACATGGAAAAGATCATCGAAGCCAGCGGCGGATTCGCTCCCTGCTCCACCGATGACGTGGTCGAATACTTGCGGGACCTCTGCGAGAAATCCATGGAGCGCTGGTCGCCGGAAGAAACAACGGTGGTGGAACGCGCGGCCGCGGAAGTGATCTTCTCTTGTGAGGTGCGGCTCGACGCCACTTTCGTTCAATTCCAATTGGAAAACTCAACTGAAGATTTCGATTTGAAATGCGGCCTGCCAGCGTCTTACAAGCACTTATATCCCACGCCGGCTTTCGTCTTTGACCGCAAGGGAGATTGGGTCGCCATTGAGTTTTATGCTCGTAACCGGCAACGCCAATCGGTGCCAATGGCCAACTGCCATCGAAAACTGCAATTGGCGCTGGCGCGGGCCGAGCGCGGGCAACGGATCAGGTTCATGCGACTTAAAGGCGACCCACCGGATTGGGCCATGGCCAATCGCATGTGTTTTGAATACGGCACTGATGAAGGATGGAAAAAAATCAGGAGCCTGGTGAAAAACTAGAACTGCCCCACTAGCCTGCAGGTAATGGCCCAGCCCGAATCATATTATTGTGATAAACCGCATAGATGGCGAGATGAAGGCGCAATCTATGCGGGATTTTCGTTGTGCACCAAGTCTTCCGCACTAGCCTATTGATATTGGCTCGAAGCATCGCACACGTGTGATTCAAACTAAAAAGCGGATCAAATCGGATC
>JAWLHR010000008.1:0-122214 GCA_041690295.1 Bdellovibrionales bacterium | reverse complement strand
GGAAGCGGATCGGGTGGAGCCAGGGCAAAACCCGTTTACCGTAAAACTGTAAACCATGTGATCGGAACAATCTGTAAACTATGTGTCCGGAATGGACCGCCTACATTTGGTGGACGTGACAGGAATCGAACCTGCGACCCTCAACATGCCATGCTGATGCTCTCCCAACTGAGCTACACGCCCACTGACATGATGTGTGAGCCCCATGTTTTAATCGGAATTGAACCGGATTGTCCAGTGGCACAGTAAATAATTTGTTGAAAATTTAAGGCCTTAAGGAGTTAATCGCACTTTGAGGTTGAAGAGGGGAAAGTTTATGAAAGCCGCTGTTCGGCTCATCGTGTTGACAGCTTTGATTTTCGGGGCCGGCGCCCACGCCAAGGATCTGACCAGCCGCTTGGGGCTGGGCTACGCCAACCAATTTGGCTTGGAAGAAGACCTGCCTTCAATGGCGCTGAGGTACTATCCCAATTCCGATTATGGGTTAATGGGAGCCCTCGGCGTTGACACCAAGAAAAACAACTCCCGGTTCGGTGTCCTGGCCAAAATTATCAAGATTGTGTTCAAAGAGGACAATCTCAATTTCTACACGGGAGCCTCCGCCGGACTCATCAGCCGGGAAGTCAATAGCAAGACGGATTCGGGGTTTGACCTGGCGGGGCTGTTGGGCGTGGAGTTCTTTTTTTCGGGCCTTGAGAATCTCGGGTTTAATTTTGAAACCGGCGTGGGTGTGACTTCGGTTTCCAGTGAGGTACGGTTTCGTACGATCGGCGATCACCCTATGAAAGCCGGAATTTTCTTTTACTTTTAAACGGGAGAGCCCATGAAAAAAATCATCCGCACCGATAAGGCGCCAAAACCGGTCGGTCCCTACTCTCAAGCGGTGGAAGTGGACGGCTTTGTGTTTTGCTCGGGTCAAATCGCCATCGATCCCAGTACGGATCAGCTTTATAATGGTCCCATTGAAGAGCAGACCAAACAGGTGATGGAAAATATCAAAGGGGTTCTCGAAGCCGCGGGTCTGACATTTGACGACGTGGTGAAGACCACAATCCTTTTGACCAACATGTCCGATTTTAACACCGTTAATGAGGTCTATGGCCGTTATTTCAGCGCCGAGCCTCCGGCACGGTCCACCTTCGCGGTGGCGGCTTTGCCCAAAGGTGTGAACGTCGAAATCGAGGTTATCGCGAAGCGATCATGAAAAAATGGATTTTGCCCGGTCTTGTCGCTGTGATTGCGGTGGGACTGGCGGCCTGGTTCCGAACTGAATACCGTCACATCGCCTCCGAACCCATCAGTTCGTGGACCGAGGATCATAAAGCGGATTGCGCCGTCGTGCTCACCGGCGGGCCCGGTCGCGTGCGGGAAGGCTTTGATCTCTTGGCCCAGGGGCAGGTTCGAAAACTCATTATCTCCGGCGTTCATCCCAGTGCGACTTTGCGCGATATTTTTCCCCATTGGCCGTTTTACCGACTCCGCGTGGAGGACGTGGTTCTTGAGCGAAGATCGGCCACCACATTCGGCAACGCCCAACAATCTTTACCTTTGGTCGAGGCGCTGCGCTGCCGGTCCGTTGTCCTGATTACATCCCATCTGCACATGCGCCGGGCCTATCGCACATTCAAAGCGTTGTTTCCGGAGGAGATCCGACTTTCAACCCGAGCCATCAGTTCAGGCTCCGTTCCGCCCAAATTTTCCGATGTGAGTATCGAGGCGGTGAAATCCATTTTTTATTCGGCGTGGGCCTACTGACCTGGACTCATTTCACGTAGGTTAATTACCGAAAATCCTAATATGAGTCATGAGAACGTTCTCAGGGCGGTGAATTCGTCATTAATCGCCCTTGGCCGCCGTATTACCGGTCCCATCGAATATTCAATCGAAGTGTTCTTGATGATTTATCTTTCCCTTCGGGCGGCGTTCTTTGACCAAGCTCAAGGCTTAAGAAGCGTCTTCAGCGTGGTTTCGGCGCAAATTTACTTCACGGGGTTTCAGGCACTCCCACTGATTTCCGTTCTCGCCCTGGCGTCGGGCAGTGTGGTGATTCTTCAGTCCTCGACCAATCTCAGTCTCCTCGGTGGCGCTTCGATGTTGGGCGATTTGATGGTGGTGATCGTGGTGCGCGAGCTGGCGCCGCTATTAACCGCGCTCATCGTGATCGCGCGCTCAGGAACGGCGGTGGCTTCTGAGATCGGCAACATGCGGGTGAACAAGGAGATCGAAGCGCTTGAGGCCATGGGGATTCATCCGTTGAGCTATGTGGTTTTTCCCCGGCTCATGGGCGGCATCATCAGCGTGATCTGCCTGGCCATTTACTATGTGGTGATCGCCATTTTAGGCGGCTTTATCGTCACCTCTTTGCTCCATCAGTTGACGTTTTCCTATTACGCCGACTCCATCGCGCGCGCTTTTTCATCGGTGGACTTCGGTTTGTTTCTGCTCAAGAACACTTTCAGTGGAGCCATTATTTTCACCATTTCCTGCTATCAGGGCATGATGGTGCGAAACGGACCCCATGAAGTTCCGCAGGTCACCACCAAAGCGGTGGTGAACAGCGTGATTTACGTGGTGGGATTTAATCTTGGTGTCACCATTTTGTTTTATTTGGGACGACTTATGGCGTTGGGGTTGATTTAATGAAACCGCGCACGAAACCTGTTTGCAATCTGGCCTTTGAAGACCTCTCGTTCTCGTTTCCCGACGCCAAAGAGCCTCTCTTCGACAAAATCACATTTGAGATGCCGAAGTCGAAGGCCGTGTGGGTGCGCTCGCCGGGCGGTCGCGGAAAAAGCACATTGCTGCGCCTTCTTTGCGGTCTGTACAGCCCGCAATCGGGCCGTTATCTGATCGACGGTCAGAACGTGAGTGAAATGTCATTCGAGGAGTTTTTGCCCTACCGGCTGGCCATGGGCTACAGCTTCGATTTCGGCGGCTTGATCAATAACAAATCCATTGCCGAGAATCTTCTGCTTCCTCTGCAGTACCATAAACTGGTTTCCCCCGAAGAGGCTCAGGATCGGGTGGAGCAGGCGATGCGACTCTTCGCGCTCGCGGAAAACCGCGACCTCCGTCCGTCCGCGATTCCGGGTTCGCAGCGGAAAATGACATGCGTGATTCGCGCGTTCATCAACTGGCCGCAGGTCGTGTTCTTGGATGATCCGCTCACGGGCTTAAAGCAGGATAACATTAATGATCTCATCTATTATGTCGAAGAGAGTTTTGCTGAACGTGGCTTAAGGCAGATGTTCTTTACCTCGGAGAGTCCGTTGCTCGCGCAGCACTTCAAAGCCGAAGAACTCATGATCTCCTGTGATTGGTTCACCACCAGACCGGCGGTGGCGGCATGAAGATTTCCTTTAACAAATATGAAAAAGTCGCCGGACTCTTTGTTGGATTGGCGATCTTGGCGTCGGTCGTAGGTCTCGTGGGAATCGCCATCAAGAACGGATGGCTTTCGAGGAAAGTCAGCTACGCGGCCGAGATGGAAAGCGCCGAGGGCATTCACGCGGGAACGGCCGTTCAGATTTCCGGCTTGCGGGTGGGCGCGGTTCGAAGTGTGTCCCTCGAAGATGATCGCGTTCGAATCGAATTCGAAGTTCTTGAGCGCTTCGCTCACAAAGTCAAAACCGACTCCAAAGTGCAAATGTACCGGCCGTTCATCCTGGCCGATAAGGTGATCGAAGTGTCTCCGGGATCTCCGGACGCGGAAACCTTGCCGCCGGGCGAAGTTTTGCCGGTCCATTCCAGCACGGACATCATGGATCTTCTGAGCGGGCGCAAAATGAATCAGATGATCACGTCCTTCGATAACCTGGCCGACTCACTGAGAATCGTGGGCGAGGCCTTCGCCGATCCCAAACGCACCAAAACCTTGGTGCAAACGTTGGATCGCCTCAATCCGTTGGTGAGCAATTTGAACACCATGTCCGTGGAGTTGACCAAGATCGCCCATGTGGCGAATCAGGCGTTGCCTTCATTCACCAAGGAAGTGCCCGACGTGGGGATCCAGTTGGGGCAGATTGTGAAGAACCTCAATGCGCTCACGCATGAGTTTCAAAAGCTGACTCCGGCGATCTCCGCCGTGGCTCCCGAACTTCCGCGCACAAGTCGCCGTGCGGTGGAGCTCCTGGACGAGACCGTCGTGCTCTTGAAGGCCATGCAACGGTCTTTCTTCATCCGCGGCAAGGTCCAAGAAGTCCGTGAAGAGGAAAACCGCCGTCCCGCCAATACCTCCGAGCCTTGATGCTGGACATTTCCCGCGAAAATTGAAATTCTACTCAAGTCGAATGCTGGCTTGGATCATATTCAAAAATTATCTTCTCTCACGCCGTTCGGGAGCCTTGGTCCGCATCATCGCCTGGCATTGCATTTTGGGTATCGCCATGGGGGTGGCGGCCCTCATTATCGTCTTGAGCATAATGAATGGTTTCAACTTAACCATTCGGCGGAAAATGTTAAGCGTGGAACCGCATTTGGCCATCAGTCAAAAATCCCGTCCGGAGCCTGAAAAGAGCGACAAACTGAAACTGATCGTTGAGTCCATGAGCCGGGAAGGGGTGGCCGGGATCAATCGCTTCGAGACGCAGGATTTGATTTTGCGTTCGCCCGAAGGATTGTTCAGTGGCGCCGTCGCCAAAGGTTACGACAGTCAAACCATTCGGGATCTTTTGCTGCGGATCTGGGAAAGTTCCGGCCGAAAAACGCCCGAGCCCCAATTGGAATCGGCGGAGCTGGGCGAGGATGAATTGATTTTGGGGTATGACTTGGCGAGAAGCCTGGGAATATTCGCCGGGGATGAGGTGGTTTTGGTTCCACCTGAAACCCTGTTGCTGCCAAAAGGGGAGATTCCCAAGCTCAAGAAGTTTCACGTTAAATCTTTGATCAGCACACAAACCCCGGAGATTGATTCTAAACTTGTTTTTTATAACATCGACCTTTATCCGAAACGCCTGCGCTCCCGAAGCGCGGATACGGGATTTGAAATCCGACTCAACAATCCCTATGAGGCCGACCGGATTAAAAAATCCCTTCGGGAAAAAGAAATTGAGGCCCAAACCTGGGGTGAACGGGATACCTCGTTATTCTTTGCCCTGAAAATGGAAAGTATGGCCATGACCTTGTTTCTGAGCCTCGCGGTTTTGATCACCAGTTTCTCCATCGTCATCGTGATGGTGCTGTTAATGAGCCAAAAGCGACAGGACATCGGGCTATTGATGGCCATGGGTCTTTCTTTGCGACAGGTGCGATTGACGTTTTTGAAGGTGGGCCTGCTTCTTAGCTTCTTTGGAATCTTAGGGGGCGTGATATTCGGTACGGTTGTCACCGTGGCGATGGATCAGTATCAGTTTGAACTCTTGCCGGACATCTATACGGATTCAACTTTGCCGGCCAAATTAAGCGCGAACATTCTTTTGTTCGTGCTCACGTCATCGACCATCATTGCCGTCTTGGGATCCTGGCTTCCGGTCTGGCGTTATGTGATCGACACTCCGGCGCAACTCTTGCGCCGTAAAATCGCCTCGGCTTAAACCGGGACTTCAAATTCCCGCAAGACCTGATTCAAAGATGTTTTTTTATCCGTGGATTCTTTTCGCTCGCCGATGATCAGGGCGCAGGGAACGCTTGCCTCACCCGCGGGAAACTTTTTAGGAATGGATCCGGGAATGACCACGGTGTTCGGCGGGACCACGCCTTTTTGCGTGACAGGCTGGGAACCTCGCATGTCGATAATGGGCGTGGACTTGGTCAAAACCACGCCGGCGCCGAGAACGGCGCCTTTTTGAACATGAACCCCTTCCACGATGATGCAGCGGCTGCCGATGAAACAATCATCTTCGATGATCACAGGTTGAGCTTGAGCCGGCTCCAAGACGCCGCCGATCCCGACACCCCCGGAGACATGCACGTTGCGACCCACTTGCGCGCAGGAGCCGACCGTGGCCCAGGTGTCGATCATGCTCCCTTCGCCGACATAAGCGCCGATATTGATGTAACAGGGCATGAGAACGGCGCCTGTGCCCACGAAAGCGCCATAACGAACGGTGGCCGGCGGCACCACGCGCACACCCATTTCCGTGGCCCATTTTTTAACCGGGATTTTATCCACCCACTGAAAGGGGCCGGCTTCGGTTTCCTCGACCAATTGGGTTTTGAAGTAAAGCAAAACGGCTTCCTTCAACCAGGCGTGAGTTTCCCAACCGTTATCAGTGGGCGAGCAGATGCGAAGTTTACCCCGGTCCAAATAACCGATGGTTTCTTCGATGGCCGAAAGTAGATCCGGTGGAAACGGACGGTTCGCGGGCCAGGTGGGAGCCATTTTCCAGGCTTCCGTGATCATCTCTTTCAAGGTTTCTATGGGTCTCATATCGATTTCCGTCGTGTGAGTTCGGTGACTTTCAGGGCCTCTTCGAGGGCCGGAACATGGAGTGCGAGAATACGTTTCGTGTCCAGGCCACGCTCAATCTCATAGGTGATGGTGGGCATGTCGCGCTCCAGACCACAATAGGTGCCCAGACAACCGGGCGTGGGATAGCCGATCGAATCTTTTACCTCAACCCCGGTCCATTGCGCGAGAACCGCGGCTTCGCGACCGCAATCACCATTCACGTTGATCATGGGTTTCCATGAATGAAGGGAAAGAATCAATGACGGTGTATGGCGTTCGAGCCAGCCCACCAGCGCGCGGGTTTCCGGTTCACTATTGGGTTCGGGTCCCGGATTGTAACGGGGATTCGCGATCTCGGCGGTCCAATCATTCGTGGCCATGTTGCGGTTCAAGTCCACGCCGCGGGCGTTCACGCGTTGCGAACGAATCACTCCGTCCAAGTTCAACATGGGGATGACGGTGATGCGCAATCGAAACGGAAAGCTCTGATTCCAGCGTGAGGTTAAAGCCATGGCGAGTTCAACCCCTTCGCGCTCGTCGCCATGAACTCCCGCTAGAATCAATACTCGAGGCCCCGAATGACCGAATTCATAAACCGGAATAGGGAGTCCATTGGCGGTTTGCTCTAGAAAAAAAGCTCTCATCGTGCTTGAGTTTTGATTATCTTCAAGCGAAGGTCAAGCAGTGCGGCGAAGGGATTAACGTGGCATTTTATTTTGCGGATTCTCAATGGTTTTTAAAAAGTGGAGCGAGTGAGCGGCCGTTGATCGATTTGGCCCGCCAACAATCGCAGCCATTTTATCTCTATGATCTCGATGAGGCGGCTCGCAGAGCACGGGCGTTTGTCTCTTCAGGATTGCAAGTTCATTACGCCATGAAGGCGAACTCCTTTCCCCGATTGCTCCAACTGTTCGCGCGTGAGGGCTTGGGCGTTGATGTGGTCAGCCTGGGTGAATTGAAAAAGGCGCTCGAGAACGGATTCTCACCCTCGAAGATCATTTACTCTGGCCTCGGTAAAGGCCATGAGGAACTGGAATTCGCGCTGGGAAAACGTATCCACCAGATCAATGTGGAAAGTTTTGAAGAGCTGCAACTGATCGAGGAATTGTCGCGCGCGATGAATTTAAAAGCGGAAGTGGCGCTCAGGTTGAATATTCACCTCGCGGCGCCGACCCATAAGAACATCCAAACGGCCACTGAAGAATCCAAGTTCGGCATCGACATCCGCCAGTTGCCCGAGGTTTTGACCTGGTTGAAGACGGCGAAGAACTGCCACTTGGTGGGTCTTGCGACCCATGTCGGCTCCCAGATCACCGACATTTCGGTGTTTCGCACTGTGAGCCAACGCATGGGAGAAATTTATCGCGAGGTGCGGGGGCAAGGGTTCGCGCTGAGGACTCTTGATCTCGGCGGCGGTCTGGGTCTCGATTATCACTCATCGGGTGAGCGGGATTTGGAAATTCTTCCGGATTATTTCGCGGCGATCGGCGGGCACAACACCGAAGCTCGTGTGGTGATCGAGCCGGGACGATTCTTGGTGGCCCGCGCCGGAGTGTTAATTGCGAAAGTGGTACACGTGAAGCGTGGAATCAATCGGCAGTTTGTCATTCTGAACGTCGGCATGAACGCGCTCATGCGGCCGGCGCTGTATCAGGCCTATCACCGTATCGAACCGTTGGTGCACAGATCCGGCGCGAAAGAAGTCTATACGATCTGTGGACCGCTTTGCGAAGGCACGGACATCTTCGCCGAACAAAGGGAAGTTTCACCATTGAAGTCCGGGGATTGGATCGGTATTTTTGATACCGGTGCCTATGGCGCGGTGATGGCGAACAATTATAACGAAATGCCTCGGCCGCCCGAGTTGGCCTTGTTTGACGGGAGACTGGAAGCTCAATGAAGCACGTGATGACAACCTTTCTGCGCGGACTCTTCACCCTGCTTCCGATTTTGTTGTCCATTTATGTTTTTTTCTGGTTTTTGAAGTGGGTCGAAAATTTATCGCGCTCACTGCTTTTGGCTTTCGTGCCGGACGCGCTTTATGTGCCGGGAATGGGTTCGGTCGTGGCTTTCGTGATCATTTACGCCTTCGGCGCGGTGGTGGATCGCCCGCTCACCAAATGGATGTTCGATATCGTGGAAGCGCTTTTTCGTGAAACTCCGGTCATTAAAACCGTGTATGTGGCGATTAAGGATTTTACTGATTTTCTTAAGCCGGGGGCGGAGAAAAAGGGAAATCAGGTGGTGGTGGTTCGGTTTCCGGAAACGGACATAGAAATCGTGGGCCTTATGACTCGGGATTCGCTTGAGGATTTGCCGGCCGCCGTCACTAAAGAGCGTCGTGTCGCTGTCTATCTGCCGATGAGCTACCAGTTCGGCGGATACACGATATTCGTGCCGATGGAATGGATTCATCCCACGGACATGACGGTGGAAGAAGCGATGCGGGCGGTGATCACGGCTTGGCTTCCGGGTCAAGCCCGGAAAACGGAGCGATGAAGATGGTTGTGACGATCAATCCCGCCACGGGTGAAGAAATTAAAAAATACGAATTCAAGTCCGGCGATTGGCTGGAACGGGCGGTGGAGCGGGCCGCGAACGCGCAAAAAGACTGGCAACATCGCACATTCACCGAAAGAGTCGGCGCCGTTCAACGCTTCGAGCGTTCGCTGCGCGAAGAACGCGAGGGTCTGGCGCGAATGATGAGTCTTGAGATGGGCAAACCCCTCAAGCAATCCTTCGCGGAAATCGACAAATCCATACATTCCTGTCAGGTGCTGAGGGAGCTTTATCCGCAGTGGATGAACGACCATCAGTATTCGTCACCGCTGGGTCATAGTGTGCATCTGGTCCCGCTGGGAGTGATTTTGGGCATCATGCCGTGGAATTTTCCTTTATGGCAGGTGGTGCGTTTCGCGATCCCGACCTTGCTCGGCGGAAATTCGGTCTTGCTCAAACATGCGCCGAACACTTGGGGTTCCGCTGAGAAGATCGAGGAGATTTTCGCCTCGGCGTTTCCGGAAAATGTTTTTATCAACTTGCAGATTGATGTGCCGATGATTGAACGCTTGATCGCGGACCCGCGTATTCGTGGCGCTTCTTTGACGGGCTCAAGGCGGGCGGGAAGTTCCGTGGCTGAGCTCTGCGGTCGTTTTTTAAAAAAATGTGTTTTGGAATTGGGCGGAAGCGACGCCTATGTGATTTTCGAGGATGCCGATCTGGATCATGCGGTTGAGGTTTGCGCCGCCTCCCGGTTGCAGAACGCGGGACAAAGTTGTGTCGCCGCCAAGCGATTCATCGTGCATAAAAGTTTACTTGAAAATTTCACGGACAAAATGATCGCCGAGATGGCCAAACGGAAAATGGGAGATCCCATGGATCTGGAAACGGATTTGGGGCCTTTGGCGCGCGCGGATTTGCGGCAAACCTTGCGCGAGCAAGTGGAGAGTGCGCTTCAGTCCGGGGCCCGGTTGATGTCGGGTGGCAAAATTCCCGAGGGACCGGGTTATTATTATCCGCCGACGGTTCTGGTGAACGTGAACCCCGGTCAAGCCGCGTTCGACGAAGAGTTGTTTGGTCCTGTCGCGGCGATTATCGAGGCTCCGAACAATCGTGAGGCTTTGCGTTTGGCCAATTTATCGCGCTACGGATTGGGTGGTGCGATTTTCTCCCGTGATGTTGAGCGCGCCAAAGACTTGGCGATAAACGAATTCGAAGCCGGAATGGTTTTTATTAATGATTATGTCCGCTCCGATGCGATGGTGCCGTTCGGTGGAATCAAAGATTCAGGCATCGGCCGTGAACTTGGCCGTGAAGGCTGTTTTGAATTCATGAATATCAAACTGATCGGTGGATAGATTTATCTGACGTCCACGGTTTCAAGGCTCTCATAGGGAATTCCATTCAAGAGCATGCGAATGGTTTCTTCCAGGCGTGGGGAAAAGTCCGTGCAAAGAATTCGCAGGCGGCCGTCACCTTCGAAGCGTAAATCCAAAACCGATAAATCTTCGATGAGGCCATGGGCCGAGTCGACGAGCGTGATCGCGGGGCCCGCGGCCTTGGATATCCCTTGGGCCAGCACGGGAAAATGAGTGCAGCCCATGATGAGCGTATCCACGTTGTGGCGCAGGACCTGCGAGATGTAGCGGTAGATTATCAAATTCGTGACCGGATCATCGACCCATCCTTCTTCCACCAGGGGCACCCATAGCGGGCAGGCTTGTTGGACAACGTCCGCCGAGGGATCGATTTTGTGGATGGATTTGACATAAGCTTCACTTTGAATGGTGGCGCGGGTGCCGAGCACGCCGATGCGGCGCGATTGGGACACTTCCACCGCCCGGCGGGCGCCGGGTTCAACCACATTGAAGACGGGGATGTCACGTTTTGTGGGAAACTCCAAAAGCGCGGTGGATGCGGAATTACAGGCCACCACCACCGCCTTTGGTTGATACTCCGAGCGAAGGAATTGGATGTTTTGCTCGACGTATTGATGGATGGTGTGAAGACTTTTGCTGCCGTAGGGGAGGCGGGCCGTGTCCGCGAGGTAAACAAAGTCTTCGCCGGGCCATTTTTGAATCAAGGCCCGCAGCACGGTGAGTCCGCCAACGCCTGAGTCAAAAACAGCGATCGCCATTTAGCGAAGTCCGTGTGCCGTGGACTCGCGATAGCCGTTGGGAGACATTTCCATGAACCGGGCTTTCTCCGGAATTTCCGAAAGCTGAGCGGCGTTGATGTAGCTCATGCCGCTACGTAAACCACCGGCCAATTCGTTCACGACGTCCTTTAGATGACCCTTGATCGGCACCGAAGTGGATTCGCCCTCGGGGGCCATTCCTTCGGGCAATCCGCCGCGCCAGGACGTTTGAGCCGCTCTGGAAGCCATACCGCGATAATGTTTTTTGCCGTAATGAATCGCCCCTGGGGTTTCGAGCGTGCCCGAGAGCAATGAACCGAGCATCACCGTTTCCGCGCCGGCGGCGAAAGCTTTGACAATGTCGCCCGAGGATTTGATCCCGCCATCAGCGATCACGGGAACATCATGGGCCCGCGCCGCCTGCACGCACCAGGCCACCGCGGTCAACTGGGGCACGCCGCAACCGGTGATGATGCGGGTCGTGCACATGGAGCCAGGGCCGATGCCGACCTTAATCGCATCCGCGCCGGCTTTGATCAGGTCTTCCGTCGCCTCCGGCGTGGCCACGTTCCCCGCTAAAATATCGATGGAATCGCCGAACCGATCCCTCAACCACTGAATGGTTTCGAGCATGGCGGTCGAGTGGCCGTGGGCGATATCAATGGTGAGAATCTTCGCTCCCGCTTTCACGAGCGCTTCGGAGCGCTCGCGGGAATCATCGTTCACACCGATGCTGGCCGCGACAAGATCCACTCCCGCCTCTTTCACCACCCGGACTTCTTGCACCTGCTGCTCAATCGACATGAATCGGTGAAGGATACCCAGGCCACCGAGCTTGGCCATGCCGATCGCCATCTGGCTTTCAGTAATCGTATCCATATTGGCGCTGATGAAAGGTAAATCCAATTTAAAGCGGCGGGTGACTCGGGTCGAAAGAACGGGATCTTTTCGCGATCGAACCGCCGATTTGCTTGGCACAATCAAGACGTCGTCGAAGGTGAGGCCGCGTCCGCGAGAGAGAATACCTGCCGCGGTGAAAGTGAGTTCCATCATGGGTTCTCCTGGATGCGCTTCATTTCGCGTTCAAACAGCAATACGATAAAACTATAGGTCCAAATCGCAAGCAAGTAGTTGAGAAGTTGGAAGGTGACGCGGATGGGTATCGAATGAAAAATCCCGCCATAGAAGAACGGCACCATTTCCAACGTCATGGAAAGCAAAGTCGTGCCGATGATCACGGCGGATACAGGCACCCAGCATTTCTTAAACAGCGAGGTTGAAAACTTTAAAGCATCCACCTCGCCCTTTTCATAATCGGCGCTGAAAAACACGATGAACGGAACAAAGGTCAATTGCAGGTATCTGATAAACCCCGGGATTAAAAGGAATAAGGCCCAAATCAATGTACTGGCGAGAGCGCGAAGGTATTCGGCAAAAAAGCTGCTCAGGTAAGGACGATCAAACGGGCGGTTAAGAAATCGCGGGCCCTTGAACGGATGAACGCGGGCAACGGCCCAGCTGAGAAACAGCATTAGTAGCAGCCCCTCGCCCAAATCGGTCAGGCCGATCATGAGGTGCAGCAAAATCCTTAAGCCTTCTTGGTCGGTAAATAGGCCCGCGGCCATATCCTGCAAGGTGATGCCGATAAAAGCCGTCGCGCCAAAGAGCACCAAAAGTGGCCAAAACTGCTCGCGAATCAGGCTGATAAAAAGAGAATTCACTTTCATGGGGCCCGAAAACATTGACAGAACCCGTTTGCAAAGTCACCTTTTAGATCCTTTTAGGCTTTGCATAGGCAACGCGCCCCGGTGGCGAAATTGGTAGACGCACAGGACTTAAAATCCTGGGGACCCTCACCGGTCCGTGCCAGTTCAAGTCTGGCCCGGGGCACCAAGATCCTTCCTTAATCGTGTCTATCCGACTGTGCCCGGCCCAGTTCGTGTCCGGGCTGATCGATGACCTAATAAAAACTTACTGTTTAATCGATTCCACGATTTCCATCAGCTGATCGACTCGGCCGGGAAAGACTTTGTCGGGAGCGATGGCCAGGAAAGGTGTGCCGCGGATTTTCAATTTTCCGGCAAGCTCTTGCACATGGCTCAACTCTTGAGTGACCACTTCACTTTCCATGTCGGCTTTCCAGCGTTTCATGTCCAAGCCGATTTTTTTCGCCACTTTCTCAAGGGCTTCGGGACTTCTCGGACGGTTTTTATAAGCTTCCTCGTAAAACTCGACAAACTTATTTTGCTGATGAGCGGCCAAGGCGCCACGGGCGGTCATCTCGGATGCGGGACCCAGAACCGGAAGGTTTTTGTAAACCACCTGGACGTCGTCCGAGTGTTTCTTTAAAACTTCTTTTATCGTTTCCTTCTGGCGGGCGCAATGTCCGCAGTTGAAATCAAAAAAGTAGGCGATCTTGATATTACCGCTTCCCGACCTAGGACTGCCTTCGTGTTCAAACAAGGCCGCGGCGTTTTGCTTCACATCCTCGGGTTTGGGTTGATTGGCTTCTTGTTGGGCCCGTTGATGGTCCATCAATGCCTTCATGATTTTTTCCGGATTCTTCTGCACCCATTCTTCAATTTGTTTATCGCTAGTGCAGGAAATCAAAGTGAGTGAAAGCGCGGAGATGATGCCAATGTTGTATTTCATATACCCTCTTATTCGTGGTTTGATCCTCATAGTCTAAAGCCAATTCAAACAGACGATCAAGCCCGTTCAATGCACTTTGAGTCGACTTTCACAGGAATGGAGCACGAGGAGCTGGTCGAGCTTGGTCCTTTGGGAGCTTGTGAGCTCCGAAGGGTAGGCATGGCCCTCGAACAATTTGCGGTAATACACATTGAGTTCGGGATTTTTAGGATCGAGATAAGTGTAAGTCAGACGGAATAGAACCGGAAACTTGGTGAAGGGGTTTGCCGTGGATTCAAATGGCATGGCCACGGTCAACTCCGTCATTTCCGGTTTTCCGACCACCAATTCGGGAAGAATGATATTCCCCGAGACGGACTTGACCGCATCAAGATTGGCAAAAACGGCGTTCGCCACCACCATTCCCGGAGGAACCGAAAATTCCACGGCTTCGACTTGAGACCAGGTGGGCGAGCTCGGAATCGAACGCGCGATCTGATTGAATTCATCGGCCGACGAGAAGTTAATTTCACTGAATCCAGTCGCGATATCGACCCATTCACTATTCACGCGTTGCACATTAAAGTGAACTTCCGTGAAGACCGGCAGTTCAGGTGAAAACGTCGGAAAGTAAAGGTCGATCTCGACGTAATGGCGAGTGTTTAATATCGATTCAAACTCCGCTTCGGGTTCAATGCTTTCCAGAAGTCGGATGTCCTTTAAGGTTTGTGGCCAAAGTTTGAGAAGGATGTAATGAGGCTCTTCGTCTTTGGCGAAAGTGGCCAATGGCAGGCCAATGATCAAAAAGATTCCAACTAAGTACCGCATGAGGGTCTTTAGTTTTATTACATTCTGCGTTAAACTGGAACCCGCATAGGGCCCCGTATTGTCAGGTTTTAGCGCCACGTTCTTAAATCCGTCCGAAGATTAAAGCCTGAAGTGTACGCCGGGCCACCTTCTTCACGCGCGGCTTCGAATCGTTTAAAATAATAATGGTAAACAATCCGATGCTTGGTGAGGAGACGAAAGAGTTCGGCGTCTTGTTGAATGCGTACGAGCGGAACACCATAGTGGGTGTTGTAAAAGAACTCAAAATCCGTCTGACTAGCCAGGGCCTCGGCGATGCGCGCGGCTTCCGAAGCAAACGGGGTGTTGGAGACGTACTCGAAATCATCGGCGAGCTCTCGATCAAACAATTGCGAAGCTTCAATGTGATCGCGAAATTCCCGATCGAACTCGTCCAGCATCGGATCCTGGCTAGCGAGGGAGGCGAATTCATAAGCTTGCAACTCCCGCGGTAAGCCCCCGCCGAGTGTTTCGA
Organism: Bdellovibrionales bacterium; assembly: GCA_041690295.1. Lineage (GTDB taxonomy): Bacteria > Bdellovibrionota > Bdellovibrionia > Bdellovibrionales > UBA1609 > JALHOQ01. The sequence continues at coordinate 107,238 of JAWLHR010000008.1, read as the reverse complement.
GCTCTTTTTGAAGTTCGTCTTCAAGCGCCTTTAGAGCACCGAGGTTCCGGTTTGACTTTAATTTCTGCTTTTCACGTTCGGGACCAAAGGTTTTTAATTGGGCTTCGTCAACCCAGGAAAAGCTTTGCAAGAAAAGCTCGCCATCGGTTTCATCGTCGGGATTCAACGGTGGAGGACCGAGTTTCATGCCGGTGCGTTTTTCGAGGAAAGCGCGAACGGCTTGACGGTCAATCGGAATTTCCGCTGGAAGAAAGTCCTCTTCTCCTCGCCAGAACGGGAATTGTTGCAAATAATCAACCATAAAGGCCGTGTTGGAGAGTTCAGTCATCACGAGCCGGCGTTGAAGGCGAACAGCCAAAGCTCCCAGTTCATCGAAAATGCGGGGCAGGTGGGTCCTCAATAATCCATGCAAGGGAGCGTTAATATTGGCCTGGGGATTAATCTCGATGGCGTCGACGGCCAAAAGGGGTTCGGGACCGTCGAGCAGCACCAGGTGAGCTTTGCCCAAAAAGTGACTTCCCACGGAGAAGGTCACGATCTGCGCGGCCGGTGAAGCGAACCAGCGTAAACTTCCGGCGAAGCTCACGCTGCGAAAGCTGGTGCAATCACCCGTGCGTCGACCGAGGTTGAGATCATCGGGGGTTCGGCTGATGAACGCGATTCGCAGCCGGTTTTTAAGATCGCGGAGTTCGGGATCGTTCAGTTGGCCGTTGGATTCAGCGCTGAGCCTGGTTAAAACGCGAATAATTTCGTCGCCATAGTAAACGCGAAACGATTCGTCGGCATTGATGACTTTGAATCCAGCTTTCAATGTCTCTCGAAGGTAGCGATTCGCGGTTTGAACCGTTTTCCTGGATTCACGCCCCAACCGGGAGAGCAAATCATCGACTTTTTCAAGTGAGGCGAAGTTCAGCCAGGATCTCATCACGGGGTCGTGAATCCAGTCCGGCTGAAGGGATTCAAAGAGTTCCTTTTTAAAATGACGGTCTTTGTAAAGCGCCTTGACGATGCTTTTTTCAAAATCCGAGTTGGCGCCGGCCAAATAATGTTTCTCGCTGTAATGGGTGCGGGACGGAAACAGTCGGTTGAACTGCGAGAAATTCAGATCCGCGATTGTATCGAGAACCTTAAAAACTTGGAGATCGTTCAAGTCTCCTTTTTGTAATCCCGCCCAATCCCGTAGATTTCGCGCCAGCGCTAAATGGGAGAGAAAAGCATAGAAAGCGGCTTGGTTCGCCCGCGTTTCCACGTTTTCCAAATTTTCATCAAAGTAAGAGAGCCATCGGTTTCGATCTTGATGGGCCCAGTTCAAAAAACCATTTCTTTCGAGCTCGGGAAGGGGAACCGGAGCCCATCCAGGTAAAGCGGGATCAAAACCGGCCAAGCGATCCGGGTTTTCGGCGTCAAGTGACGCCACCAGGGCCCGAACTTCTTTTAAGAAGAACGCGTTATCAATCCGGTCAAGGGGAACCGAAGCTCCGAAAACTTCCGGATTACGCGCCAAACTCTTTAACAAGGCTTTTGTGTCTTCGACCCGGTCGTGAATTAAACTGAAATCCAATCCGAAAGGTAAAGTCCCCTTTTCCCTCTCCCGCCAATCCGCCCGTATGGTGGCGATTATTTTTTTACGTGATAGCCCCGAGTTTTGCAGAGCGGACTTCAGCTCCGAGATCACGAATTTGTAATTCGATAAAATTTCAGGCGTGAAAGCCGTCAACCAGCCGAATTGAGCCAGTGAAATCGCGGACTGAATTAATGAATCAAAAAGCTGCAGGGATTGATAAGGGGTTGGCTGAACCGAGCGCAACTTGGAAACAAAATAGTTCAATTGACCTTGAGGCAGACGGCCGGCGGGATCAATACGAAATTCATTGAGTAAATTCTCCAGGTCCTGTAGCGCGTCACCGGTTTTAAATAAGTTGGTTAAAATCCGTTCGCATTCGTCTTCCGGTCCAGGCGATGCGTGAAGTTTTGAACTTAGAGGGGAAAGGGCGATCACAAATAGGAGTACACGAAGAATCGGTACGTGCATGCCAGGTCCCTATAGCACGGTTAATGGTCCCGCAACAATCCGGTGACCGGCCAACGTCAGGTATTTCGAATTTTATTCAACAAAATCTGTAGGCATGGATGTTGCTCAAATCCAATTTCATGCTCTGGAAGAATCAGCTGGCGGCGGCGACCTTGATTCCCAGTCTCCTGATCTCCGCATGTGACCGCGGGAGCATTCATAAATCACCCGCGCCGCCTCAACCCAAACCGCAGCCACCGCTGGTGGAGACTCCCTCCGAGCCCAAAGAGGAACGGCCACCGCAACTTGAGGTGGGTGAAGATGAAACGATGAAACTTCGCCGCCAGCAGGTTCTGGATACGTTATGGACCAGTCAACTGGGGCGCCTTTTCAGCAGCTTTCTCTTTGATGTGGCGCGACCGGATGAAGTGACGTCCATGGCTCGGGAAGTTTGCAATCGGATTACGAAGAACAACCTCAGTCGAACAACCTATTTGTCGGCCCTCCATCTTTTAACCCAGGATCTCTACGAGCGACGTTTGATTGATGATGAGCGCCAGCGCCGGCTCCTTTTGCTGCAAGGGATGTTGAATGAGCGTCAGGCGGAAAAACGCGGCCAACCGACCGAGGGATTATTTAATTACGCCATGTATGCTTTGCTCGCGGCATTACCGTTCGGTTCACCGCAGGTCCGCAACTTAATGGGGTACATCGTGAATCGCACGGGGAAGGTGGTGGATCGGTTCCTTCCGGGTGTGGGTATGAGCCGATTGTTCCCCAATGCCACCGTACCGAAGGCTTCGGATTTCGCTTTGTTTGAAATTCTGCGAACCTTTCAGCCGACCTATCCTTTCAAACAGTTTTTCAACTACTTCGGTCCGATCACGCTGATGTATTTCTACTGGTACGATTGGAATGAGTCGCGAAAGGGAAAGCCCATCGATCCGGAACTCCAAGAGAGAGTTCACGATCAGCGCAAATTTTTTGATTTCTTACGTCAGCTCTCGACGCTTTAAGATCCCGGCGCGCGAATCATTTTTTGAACTTCGGAAACATGGGTTTCCTCGTCGAAAATCATCTGGCGCGCGTACTCCTCGATCATGACGGAGTGACCTTCCACGAGCTTCAGTAAGTTCTTGTAATTTTGCAGCTGCTCCTGCTCGTGCTGTAGACTTTCCTGCAAGATATCGTTGATGGAGTGTTTATGGGTTTCCAAAAGAGAGCTGATCTTGAGTGAGGGATGTCCACCCAGAGTGGTGACCAATTCGCCGGCTTGATTGGCATGATTCAATGATTCGGTGGCTTGATCACGCAGCCACTTAACGATGGGGATACGGTTATGGCCGAACACCATCAGAGAATAATGCGTGTAGCGGACAACCCCCGCTAACTCGTTTTCGAGAATCACGTTGAGCGCATCGATCACCTTTTTCGTGTCCATCATTTTCCTCTCTCGGTAGATTCCTTCCATTGAAGCGGAATGAGAATCATCAGGCCAGAGTTATCGCGGCGCGCAGCACGGCGACCACATTGTCGAATTGATCGGTTGCAGGCTATGGTATCCCATTGGATGGGGCGTTTATGTTTATTCTTTTGAGTTTACTGAATCTAGTTTTTGCCGACACGGAACTGATCGAGAAATATCCGCGAGAAGTCTTGCGTAACGAAATCGTCCAGTTCAGGCCGAAATCGGGGCACCATTTCAGCATGGAGGCGCCACAAAAATGCGCCGGTCGTTCGCCGGTGAAAACCACGGCACGGAATCTGAAATGTCAGTTTCTGAACCCCGGTAAAGCCACCGCTGTTTTGAACGTGTGCGATGATCAAAAGACGTTTTGCAAGCCCATAACATTGAATCTGAACGTCGCCGAGGTCTCGTCGGGTGAGCCTGTCCGCTTGCTCGAAAATCAAAACGAGAATTTTGAAGTCAAAAAGAAATTGGTGCCTGGATTTAAATTTCTGAATCCCGCCGAATTGAAGAAAGAAGCCAGATCTCCGGTGTTTTTAATGATCAGCACCGATTGGTGTCCGCCATGCAATGAAGCCAAAGAAATTCTTTTCCCGACAAAAGAGTTTCAGGAGGCCACTCGGGATTGGCTGAAGGTTTATGTCGATGGCGACAGTCTCGCCGCCGTGGAGTGGGAAAAACTGGTTTCATATTGGTATTACCCGACGTTCGTGCTTTTAAACTCGAATTTGGAAGAGATCGCGCGTTACAACGGACGGATGCAGGCCGGCGAATTTTCCCAGTGGGCGCGGGAACAGAAATCGTTTTTGAACGATCCTCTTTCCTCCGTGGAGTCGCGCGTGCTCGCGCGTTTGGAGGGTCGGTGGTGGCGGCGGGCTCTGGACTGGGTCACACGGGTGGATCGTGAAAAGGCCAGGCAAGATGAATTGAGATTGCTTAGGTTCGCCCTCGATCAAAAGAAGGATGATCTCGTCGCGCGATTGCTGGAAAAAGATACCTATCCCGAACTTCAACTGGAAGTGAAAGCCCATCAGTTGCGGCTTTTGGAAGAAAGCGGTGACGGTCAAAAAGAGCAAAAAGTGTCGATCTTAAAAGATATTTTGGAAGTGACTTTAAACGGTTCCAGTTGGTCCGCCTATCTTTCGCAGCTTTGCCATCTGGATGTTGAGGCTTGCCGGATGTACGAAAAACGGATCGCGGATCGGCTTGAATTTCTGAATCAGAAGAAGAATCTAAGTGAAATGGAACGGGCCAGTCTTTTGGCGGATGAGCATTACTATCTGACTCAAGTCTATGGGGTCTTGAAAAGGGAGATCGAGAAGCGCCTATCCGCCAAGACGTGCGTCCAGGAAGTGGAGAAATTTGAAAATCGAAGTTTGCGTCAAGTTCAGGCCGCTTGTCTGGTTCAAGCGGACGAGTTCGCCAAGGCCGAGGTCCTGTACAAGGCTCTCATTCAAGAGTTTCCCAAAGAACCCACGTTTCGCGTTTCGCTGGCGCGACTTTATCGCAAGCGGAAAAAGTTCGAGCAGGCGTTAAAAGCCGCGAACGAAGCGGAAGACCTGGCCTATGGTTTCAATTGGTACTCACTGCAATTACTCAAAAGCGATATCTTGATGGATCTTCAACGCGCCGAAGAGGCTTTAGAGGTTGTTCGATCAGCTCTTCACGAAGTTCGCATTACAGGTGAGGAGGACCGGTATCAACAGGTGGTGTCGCGCTTTCGATCTCGTGAACTTCAGGTTCAAGAAAAGTTGAGAAATTAATTTCCCAATTTCACAACGTAAGTCCGGTCTAAAAACGCGAAAAACAGTCCGAAAAGATTCTCAGACATATATTGATGGGAATTCTGAGAATTGCGTAACGAGAACCGCGCCGATCGTATTTTAATTGCTGGAGCGTTGATCATTCTACTCATCGCTGGCGGACTCTTTTACTTTGACGAATGGATGTGGGGAGGAAGCCGCAATCGCGGTGACGTGATCGGGATGGTCGCCAAGAAAGACGGCGACGTGCGGATCAAGTTCGAAGGCGATTTGAAATGGCAAAAAGCCACCATCGGCGACAACCTGGTTTACAACGACGCGATTTACGCGGGTAACGCTTCGGAAGCGCAACTCAATTTGGGTGAAACCAAAATGACCGTCACCCAGAATACGCTGGTTGTTTTGCGTCGTGATCAAGATGTGAATTTCTTGAATCTCAATTACGGAACTCTCCTTGGTCGAATCGCGAAGAATGATCGCGTGGTGATTGATACCGGCCAAGGGGCCCCGATCGACATTTCCACCACTGGCGGCGCCGAGTTGATTCTTTCCAAAGTGGGCGGTGAAACGCAGTTGGATCTTCGGGGCGGAACCGCTGAAGTGATCATCAACGGTGAAAAGAGAAAGCTCAGCGCCGGCACCCAGGTGCTCTTGGGCAAGCAGGCCAAACTCACCCGGAACAAGATCAAGATTTTAAAGCCCGCCACGGACGAAGTCATTTTCTCGGAAAAGCCGGTTGATTTGGAATTCGCCTGGGGCTGGACGGAGCCACGGCTTCGCGAGCCGAACGACGAATACGCGGTCGAGTTCTCGGTCGATCCTTCGTTCAAAGAGATCCACTTCGTTAAACAGGCCGGAACTAAAATGTCCACCGACGTGAAATTCAGCCGTTCGATGGAGCTGTTCTACCGGGTTCGCGGACCTGATCAGGCTTTGTCGAATGTCCAGCGAATTCGCTACCGCCGCATGCATGTTCCGGAAATCCTACGTCCCCTCGTTCGGGAGCAAGTCCCGGCTGGCGCGGACGATTTGGCCTTGGTTGAATTCGAGTTTGATAAACGCGGCTCTTCGACCCCTCTCTGGTATCAGGTTTCATCCGATCCGGAATTCAAATCATTCCTGGTGAATCAATCCACGGAAAAATCCAAGCTGGCGGTTGAGCTTCCGGTCGGAGAATATTTCGCCAGAGTGCGCGCTGATTACGGGGAGCGTTTGACGTCCTGGAGCCAACCGCGACCCTTTAGCGTAGCGCCGCAGCCGCAACTTCGTCTCAGTCGCGGCGACCGTTTCCCCACTCGTGTCGTGATTCCCAATCGCAATTATCCTTCACGCCTTTATTCGGCCTCGGAAGAGGATGTACGGCAGTATCTGGCGGCGAACGGTCTGCTCAGAAGTTTCTTTTCGCTTCCGGGTGAGTCCATTGACGGCGTCAATGTGCAATTCGAAGACGGGCGGACCTTTGAACTCAAGCCCGAAACAACGGGCTTGGGCTGGCCGGTTGAAAAACTTCGTCCCGATCGTTTCCGTTACTCCTATCAGTTGTCGCGTAATGGATTCAAACCCTCCGATTGGTCGTCACCTCGGCCTCTTCATATCACCATGGCGCCGCCGCGCCCGGTGGGCGATCCTGTGTTCAATCCCGCCGGCGATCGCGTGGACGCGACATGGAGATTCACGCCGATCTTGTTCGCGGCCTCTTATGATGTGCAGGTGGCGAATGAGCCTGGGTTCTCTAACCCGGTTCAGTTCAGTACCAACCGGCCGTTGGCGCGCGCCTCGCTGGATCCGGGTGTTTCCCATTTCTGGCGTGCCCGCGCGCGGGCGAGCGATGGCCGCATCATCAGTGAATTCTCTTCGCCTCAACGTCTGAACGTTCCGGTCACTCAAGTGTTGGCTAAAAACGAGCCCAAGGTTCGTTATGAACGGCGGCCCCAATCGTCGGTTGAGCGGGTGAAAACGAAGGTCGAGCGGGAGCGCGAGGACGATTGGATTCACAACGGCTGGTGGGGATGGATCGGCCTTGGCGCCAACTTCATCGATTACAAGCAGGCGATCCCGGGTGATGAGGGTTTGAGCTTGAACACCTCGAATATTGTGGCGCCAAGCCAATATGTTGAGGTGGGTTTCACCGGCGAACGTGGCTACGGCGGCGTGTTCGCATATAAGCGGACGCCGGGTGAAATCGTGTTCACCGACGGCACTCGGGTGGATAATCCGCAGTACACCTGGATCACCACTTCCATTGAAGGCATCATGCGAAAAATCAGCTCCTTTAAAATATGGAATCGTCGCATCGCCTTTGGTTTCCGCGCGGGAATCCAGCAGCACAGAATTCCGTTCTTGAAAGCGGGCGAGGATGCCGATGGTAATCAGATCGCCATTCAGAAGGCGAACAACATCACCGCCGCCTCGCTTGGCGTGCTGGCGGAGTTGAACCGCGCCCGATGGAGATATTACTGGCTCATGCGCTACCAGTTCCCGCTGTCCACGACGGCGGACGGCGCGAACGAGTTCGCGATCACGCCCACGTTCGCCTTCGACGGCTCGCTCGGTCTGTCATACAACCTGACCAAGCAGCTGAAGTTGGGAGCGTTCTGGTACGGTCAATGGCATCAGTTCAACTTCGTCTATGACGACGGCACTCGCGCCGCGGGCTCGCAGTCCCTGTTCTACTCCAACATGGATCTGCGGCTGGGTTGGGATTTTTAATTTCCGACCGATTCAAGTTATCGATCGAGCGTTGAAGTGATCCACACCAACGAAAATGTCATTCATTCAGCGAGCAGCCTCACCGCAAAATGGATTTTTTAATAGTAAAAAATACTTGACACCTTTTTCAGCCAAAATCGCGACATCCAAAATACGTTTGTGGCGATAATTCCTGAACCCCGTCATTCGCATGTAAATCAGTTTAGATCCGTTCTTTGAAACTCTTCGCGATCCTTCGCGTTTGAAGTTAGATCTCGCGACTGCGGGCGTTCTGACGGGAAAAATTCGCGTTTCTAAAACCATGCTATTTTGCAGTCGAAGATTCGGAGGGGTGTATGACAGATCAACAAATTGAAATGAAGTTGTCGGATTCAGTTCGCGAAGAAAGGCGAATGACGAATGAGATTTTGAAACTGATTAATCTGGCTGAGGACCGAAAACTTTATCTTGAGAGGGGATATCCGAGTTTGTTCGCCTGGTTGGTCGGCCGGTTTAGTTATTCCGAAGCCGCCGCTAACCGGCGCATTCAAGCCGCACGGCTTTTCGGGCGGTTCCACAGGTCGAACAAAAAATTGCATCGGGGGATGTGAACCTTACGACCTTGGCGAAAGCACAGTCCATGATTCGAGCGCAGGAAAAGGAGACTGGAAAAGTTAGCCAAGATCAAAAAGAGAAGGTCATCCGGGCAATCGAGAGAAAGAGCGCTCAGCAAGCCGAACAGGCGCTAATGAGTCTATTACCAGAAGCGTCGGTTTCGGTTCAGCAAGACCGAAAGACGGTCATTAACGAAACCACCTGTCGCTTGTCGGCGAATTTTTCCGAAGAAACTTTGCAGCTGCTTGATCGGGTTAAAGCTTTGCTTTCCCACAAATTTCCACAAGGCAAACTAAATGACCTGGTTTCGCACCTAGCTCGATATTACCTGAACCGCGAAGATCCCGTGCATCACAAGTGCCAGCGGAAAATCTTCAACGAGAAAGTTTTCGGGGAAAAACAAACCGACTCCGCAGCGGCTAAGCGGGGCGTCATCGCTGTTCCCAAACCCCTTCAACGGGTCACGTTCAAGAAACATGTGGGCGGATGTGCCTATGTGGATCCGGTGTCCGGCCGCCGATGTGGAAGCCAGTACCAGCTCCAGATTAATCATATCCGTCATCGCGCCCAGGGCGGATCAAACGCACCGGGCAACCTTAATGTGCTTTGCCGAAAACACAACTTGCTTATGGCTGAGAAGGTCTTGGGCAAAACAGTCGCGAATCAGTGGCGCCGATGAGACAGGCTGGCGTGGCTCACCTCATGGCCGCCTGAAGAGCAGTTTCTGATAGGAAGAAGACCAGGAATCCAGCGCCGAAAAATGTCGCCGATCTGCAGGAAATTCATATAAGAAAATTTCATAAGATCGAAAACATTAGGATATTTCGTCCGTTTCGAGTGGCACGAATACTGTTTATCTCAAACGCGTGCGGAAGACATGGATGTCAGAAAATTTAAAGACAGGGTTGCGGCAGTTTGCGCTGGGGTTGATTTTGGCCAGCGCGCTGATCGCCATCACCAGCGGCAACGTGGAGTTTGCCTCCTATCCGGTGCACGTGAAATCCGTGAGCCGTCCTATCGCGCCCACGCCGATCACGCCTCAACCGGTGGACGCCACCGCTTCCCAGCCCGGTCGCCGCGCGGAACTTGAGTCCTCTTGGAAATCGGATGAAATCGCCGACCAATTCCCCTTGGCCGGTTTATCGACCATGGACGCCCTTACGGAAGTCCTCAATCGCGGGGTGAAAGAGTTCAGCCGTGAAACGCTTCGCAGCTCTGAATACCGCGATGAGACCGGCTATGATGTGATCCATTACCGGATTTATCACCACGACGATTCCATTTCCCACGTCATCGTCTCGGTGGAGCAACCCGAAGAGGGTAGCGAACCCGAGGTCAGAAAAGACATTCCGGTGGTCATGGTCCTTTCAAGAGAAGGGGAGGCGACCCGATACGCCCTCTACCGCCAGGGTTTAATGGTCGACTTCGCCACCTTCTCCGCCGAGAAGGCTGAAGCGCTTTTGGCCAAAAAACTGAGCGCCAGTGTACCTTTTCTATCCGTCGCCCGCTGAAAATATTACATTTGTATCATATAAGCGCTTGTTTAGGCCGACTTGGTAACTAATCAAGATCACGTCTATTTATCCACTTGACCAACCAAAACGACTCAATGCATAACCGAGGCGATTTTGGGTTTGGTTTCTTAACAAACACACAAAAGGGGATTCAATGTTGAACAAGAGCGTAGCGCTGATCGCGTTGGCAATGATGGCCGGCTCGGTTTGGGCGCAAGAAACTTCTCAAGCGGAAGGTCAAACGACCATCAAAATCGAAGACGCCGCTGATCAGAAGAATAAAGTCGATGGTAACATTGACGAAGAAATCACGAACGCCCGCATGCGTGCTGAGAGCGGTTCCAAGTCGAAATTCTCTCTTTCGACATCGATCGCCTACACCGGTGGTGCCGTTTCGCGGCCTTTCGGTAAAGATCGTCCAAATCTCGCGGCTGGCGAGCCGGGCAACCAGGAGCGCACAAGCGGTGATATTGGTCTCAATGCTCGTTACCGCTGGAGCAAAAGCCAGAGTGTGACGGTTGGAACTTCCTTTGGAATGATGACTCCGTTCCAAGGTGACCTTGATAAGAACGAAACTCAATTCAACGTTTTCGATCCCAATGCTGCTTACAACTTGGTCGGCAAAGTGGGTCCGCTGCAGATGTCTGGTGCAGTTGGCATGTCGCTCGGTACATCCCAAGAATCGCGCGGTATTGATCGTGATGGTTCGATCTCGGCGAGCGTGACCGGCCTTCATGCTTTCCAGAATGGGCTGACGCTCGGTCTGTCGGTGGGTAGTGCTCACTACTTCTATGACACGAAGCCCGGCCAAATCAGCAATTTGAAAAGTCGGGAGAAGTATAAGAATTTCTACGGTGGAGACTCCAGAACTCAATGGAGCTTGGGAGTCTATCCGTTCATGGAATACGCGTTTAACGATACCTACTCGTTCAGAACCGTATTTGGATACTTCAACTGGCGCCACCTGTACGGTGATCCTAACCGTTATCGCTTGCTCCAGACTTTTGTATATCAGTCTGTTGGCGTGGGGATCTCGGTGACTCGCGATATTTACCTCTATCCGAACGTGCAATTCGTTCCGGATAATATCCGCAGCGACTTCACCAATGTGGCTCTCTCCGCAACGATGAACGTGTTCTAATCTGAATTTTGAAACTTGATTTGATAAGCCCTCGGGAATCCCCGGGGGCTTTTTTTATTTTTAAATTCTCGCTTGCGTCTTGAGTTGACCGGTGCGGTGCGTGCTTCGGATCATGGAATCACTTTATTGAGGGGGCGGGGTTATGCCTAAATTTTACGCATTAGTTGCCATCCTATCCGCAGCCATCTTGGTCGGCTGCAAATCCAATCCGCATAAGGCTCAGGACATCGATACCAAACTCGAACAAGCCAACACGGTGAGTGGAGCCCAGAAGGTGGGTCTGAAAAATGGGGAGATGGTCGTTCAGAGCAAGGAAGAAATGTCGGAGAAACTGCGGGATCTGCAGAACACCGTTTATTCCCTTGAGGATAAGGTTTACGGCACTCGCAAATTAAAGTCGCTGGGGCTTTACGGCGAGTTGAAATCCTGTAAGCGCCGCCTGGCTTCGCGCCAATATGGCGGCAGCGGAACTCTGGTGTGGACGGAACCCTTGGACCGGGTGACCGACAAGGAAGAAGAATTCAAGATCGGCTTGGATGAAAAGAAGAACCTGGTGGGTGTCACCGAGGAGTATTTGCGCGACCGTTTCGCGCGCTTCAACGGTTACAAAATGATTCTCCAAAAACGCGCCGATGAATTCGAGGCTCAGATCGAGGACTGCAAGGCCAAGCTCGCCGAACGGGAAATGGATGAGCGCCAATCCTCGCGGGTGATGGTGCAAGAGGCGGCGAAATCAAGTTACGACAAGGAGTCGATCGACCAGTTCATGTGCGGTTTTGTGAAGCCCGGAGCGAGCCTTCAAACCTTCATGATGAACGCCTTTGCCAAAGGCTGGTTGTCGCTGGGCGATTATAAAATGGATCAGAATTTACTGCTCGGCACTTTGCGCGACACCAATGGCTCGGTTAAGGAAAACTGCTTGATGTTCAATGGCTGGAAGCTGTCCTTTGACCGGGGCCCGGTGACAATCGGCGACCTGCTCAACAACGGCAAGGACGCACAGCTCGTGGCTTGGGCCTACGAGCAACACGAGAACTCGCCGTCACTTCCCTGCCTTAAACGAAAAAACGGACACTGGAATCCTTAAAGATTTTGCAGGCGGGACGGCAGCTGGTTGAGCGGCACGACTTCCTGCTGGCCGCTATCCAGCCACTTGAGGGTGGCCTCATTGCGAGCGAGTTCATCCGGTCCAAGTAAAATGGCGGCGATACATTTTTGCGAGACGGCCTTTTTCATCCTCTTTGAGAGATTGCCGGAAAAATGCACTTCGCAGGCTAAACCTTGCGTTCGCAGATCGTAGGCCAGTTTGAATGCCGGGGTTTCCGTGCTTTCGTGTACGGGGATCACGGCCACAGGTCTTGGCAGCTGCGGTTCCAGTGGCGTGAGCAAAAGGATGCGCTCAATCCCCGCCGCCCAACCAACACCTGGCGTGTGGGGACCACCCATTTGCTTGATGAGGTCATCGTAGCGGCCGCCCGACAGCACCGCGTCCTGAGCGCCTAAATCCGTCGAGCGGAATTCAAACACACAGTGATTGTAATAGTCGAGACCGCGGACAAGAAGCGGATTCACGGTGAATGAAATTCCGAACTCGGTCAGCGCCGACGTGACTTTGTCGAAGAACGCCTTGGACTCCTCATTGTAATACTCTTGAATACGGGGGGCGTCCTGGATGATCTTTCGATCGCCCTCGTCTTTGGAGTCCAGGATCCGTAGGGGGTTCGTCTCCAATCGTTTCTGGCCGTCGGCGGATAAATCCTTTTTTCGCGAACTGAGGTAATCCACCAGCGCGTTCACGTAGCGCTTTCGACTTTCCTGATCGCCGATGGAGTTCAGGTTCAGTTCGCAGCGCTCACGAATTTTCAATTCCGAAAGAATCATGTGACCAAGGCTGATGACTTCCACATCCGCCATGGGCGAGGCGGGGCCGAGCAGCTCGACGCCGAATTGGTGAAACTGGCGATAACGTCCTTTTTGCGGGCGCTCATAGCGAAACATCGGTCCCTGGTAGAAAAGTTTTAAAGGCACAAGTTGGCTTAACCCTTCAGAGATGAACGCCCGCGCGATGCTCGCGGTGCCTTCGGGACGCAGAGTGATCTCTTCGCCGTTTCGATCCTGAAACGTGTACATCTCCTTGTTCACGATGTCCGTGGCCTCGCCCAAGGTGCGCTTGAACACATCGGAAAACTCAAAGATGGGCGTGGACATTTCCTGAAAGCCGAAGCGCAAGGCGATGCCGCGGGCTTTATCCACAACGAGGTTGTATTTCGCCTGAACTTCAGGCAGCAGATCTTGCGTGCCGCGAACTCTTTGTAAGGACATCGTCAGGAGTTTAAGATAGGCTTTGATAAAATGAAACCTCGGATTTTTGATATCACCCCATTGATTTCCGGCCGATTGGGAGTTTTTCCCGGCGATCAGCCCTTCACCCGCAAGACCGCAATGAGTTTCAAAACGGGCGATCACCTGGAGCTCTCGAGCATACTGACCACGGTTCACCTTGGAGCGCATGCCGACGCTCCAAGTCACTATCATCCCGATGGGGTGAGCATCGAAAAGCGACCGCTCAGCCTTTACCTGGGGCGGGCGCAAGTCATTCGGATTCGAGGGTTAAAAGCCAAGGAACGGGTGCAGGCCAGACATCTCCCCGCCATCCGCGCCCCACGGGTACTGATCGATACCCAATCGTTCCCCAATCCCGAGGTATGGAATTCGGATTTTAATTCCCTCTCGCCCGAAGCTTTGGACTATCTGGCGGATCAAGGTGTTCGCCTGGTGGGGATCGACACGCCTTCGGTGGATCCGGAAGACTCCAAAAAACTTGAAGCCCATCAAAGATTATTTGCCAGGAACTTCGCCGTCCTTGAAGGTCTTGTCCTCAAAGAGGTTCCGGAAGGTGAGTACACGCTGATCGCGCTGCCTTTGCCGATTGAAAACGGTGATGCTTCGCCCGTGCGCGCGATTCTGGTTTCACACGTTCAATTGCCGGAATTCGAGTAAAAGAACCCGAGTTCGCGCTCCACTTCCACGGGTAAATGGGGAAGCTTGGAGCGCGGGACAAAGAACGTGGTCAATTGAAACAAATCTTGAAAGACCTTGTGTTTGTCAGTGGCGTTCTTGAGATATTCAAAACCGCTTGAGCCGCCGGTTCCAACCTTCGAGCCCAGCATCCGCTTGGTCATCAGGGCGTGGCGATAACGCCAGGTCGTGAACCATTCGTCCATGTCTTGCAAAGCGGTGAGGAGACGGAAGGGGAGCTGCAGCGCCGGCTGGTCCCGGTAAACCTGGATCAAGAGAGCCGCGTGAATGGCCCTATAAGACAGTCGCCAAGTGCCTTGGGCACGGGCTTCGGCATAGGCCTTCTCATCAAACAACGCGCGAAAACCGGCCAGCGAGCCTTCAAGGATCTTCTTGTTGCGCTCGCGATCCTCGGGGCCGAGATTGGGATTTTTCTGGATGATTTCAAGATCGCGAATCAAACCATCTTCAACCGTCTTTTTATAGGCTTGCCAAAAATCAAAGCCCCGCATTTTCAAGAACGGCGTGCGTTCAAGCCATTTTTCCACACGGTCAAAAAGGCTGGGCTTGTTTTCGATATCCCGCATGGTTTGCCGTTGTTCCGGTTTCAGCGAAAGATCATACTCCGCCTGATTGTAGCGCAGTCGCTGTTCGCGCTTCAGACCAAGGCGGTTTTCAAGAACGCGGAATTGAAAGCTTTGAAATCCGGAGGCGGGGATCAGCATGTCGCGGAATTCAAGAAAATCGAGCGGGGTCATTGTTTCAATGATTCGCACCTGATCGACCAAAAGTTTTTGTATTTCAACCACCCG
Source organism: Bdellovibrionales bacterium (assembly GCA_041690295.1). Classification (GTDB taxonomy): domain Bacteria; phylum Bdellovibrionota; class Bdellovibrionia; order Bdellovibrionales; family UBA1609; genus JALHOQ01. The sequence continues at coordinate 92,208 of JAWLHR010000008.1, read as the reverse complement.
TTGAAGACGGCTGACCACCAAATCCATCAACTTTTCGTCGATATGATCCCGGCCGAAGATTTCGAGAACGGATTCGACTTCGGTCAGGATCTGCTTGAACCACAACTCATAAACCTGATGAATGATGATGAAGAGCATTTCGTCGTGGGCTCTCGATCCTTGCGCTTCACTTTCGAGTTTCTGGCAACTCAACAGACGATCGATTTGCAGGTAATCGTGATAGTTCATTCTATCGGAAAACATGTCCTGACCTCCCCGATATCGGCCTGAAGTTTTCGATTGAGTTCCTCAGACCAATCCCAACTGATCATCCATCGCGCAAGTGATTTTTTAGCGTCCCAGATATAAAAAAAATAGCGCTCCCTGAGCGGTTTAACCCAGGTCCGTGGAAGCTCCACGAAAACCGCGTTGCTCTGCACCGGATAGGCCACGCGAATTTCCGGGAAAGCGCTTAAACTCTCGCTCAGCTGCTTGGCGAGTCCGGTTGTATGCATGGCGATATTTCGCCACATATCATTGTGTAAAAACGCATAAAACTGAGCCGCAATGAATCGTGTTTTGCTTGAGAGTTGCATCGCCTGCTTGCGGTAAAATTTGAAATCCGCTTTGGCTTGATCGCTGAAAAGTAAAACCGCCTCCGCTCCCATAAGGCCGTTTTTCGTGCCGCCGAAAGAAACCACATCAGCCCCGTCGGTCAGCTCGCGGAGTTCGCATCCCAGGTGAGCGGCCGCATTGACGAGTCGGGCGCCATCAAGATGCAACATAAGATTTCTTTCGCGACAAAACGTCTTCCACCTGGCCAGTTCTTCGAGCGTGTAACAAACGCCAAGTTCCGTGGGTTGGGTGAGCGAGACCGCCTTGGGTTGGGCGAAATGTTGATCACCCAAACGTGTGAGGTGCTCTTCACATTGCTCCGGGTGGATTTTTCCGTCGGAGGAAGGGAGGAGAAAGAGTTTTCCACCCCAAAACTTTTCGGGGGCTCCGCACTCATCCAGGTGCAGGTGAGCCTGTTCCGAACAAAACACCGCGTGATAACTGTTTAAAAGCGGAGCGAGCGAGAGGACGTTGGCGGCCGTGCCGGTGAAAACATATTCCGGTTGAACCGTCGGACCGAAGACGCGTTTAAATTCTTCAGCGGTGATTTGTGAAACTTCATCAAGACCGTAGGCGTGAGCATGGCCACGGTTGCATTCGATCATGGCTTTGAGAATTTCAGGATGAACGCCGGAATGGTTATCGCTGCCCAGACTGAGTTTAAAATCCAGATTCTCAAACATGTAAAAACATATGCGCCCATTGCGCCGCGAGTTTAGCGGTGCCGGTGCCGTTTTCAAGTTCAGGTGACACTTCGTAAATCCCCAACACGCGCACATCCCAGCGATTAAGGAGTAATTTTAATGTGGTGTAGAACTGGTGGGGATCAATGCCCAGGGGCCACGGCGCGCTGGAGCCTTTGGCGAACGGATAAGCGAACGCATCGATGTCGATGGCGATGTAGGCGGGAATTTTCCGGCGCAAGAGATCGCCCAGTTCGCGGGTGACATAGTCGTGAAAGCCCGCGCCGCATTCGAGAATTTCATCCATCGAAATGATTTTGCCGCCCTTTTTCTCAACGTAATCCCAATGGGATTTGGCATTGCAAACGCTTTGCATGCCGATTTCGATAAAGTGAAATTCGTGTTCAGATTCAAGCAAGCGATAAAACGGCGTGCCGCTGGTGAGACCGCGGCTGAGATCCCGAACGTCCAGGTGGGCATCGATGTTGACGATCACGGGACGAGTGTCACTTTTGAGGGATTGCAAAAACCCCCATCCGTCAGCGAAGGCGTAATCGTTTCCTCCGCCGAGGGCGAGCACCTTGTGGCCACGTCCTAAGAGTTCTTTGACCGCATCGGCCGCCAGGTTGTGGCGGTCCCCGATCGGCGCTTCGGTTTTGAGATTGCCTAAATCAAATAACGCACGGGTTTCTAAACGCGGATGCGGCGTCATCCGGTAGAGCCACTCGCGAATGGCATCAGGGCCGAGTTTGGCGCCTGTTCGCCCGCCATTGAGCGCCACGCCCTCGTCGTCCGGATAACCCACGATGGCCACGCCGGGCGCATCGACTGGGGCGGTTTTCACCATCTCTCCCAGGCGGGGATCGGCTGGGTCCTGGCGCGTAAAGAAGAGCTTTTGATTCGCGGGCGAAAACGACGGATTCATTTGGATTGACCATTATCCTATGTCAAAATGGCTGTCTATGGCGCATATCCAAATTTCCGAGCTTATCCATGCTCCCCGCAACGAAGTTTTTGATTACCTGACCAAACCATCAAATCAGCCCGAATTGCTGGCGCCCACCATCGAAGTGGAAGTGGTCACGCCGGACGGGGATTTGAAGCGTGGGAACGAGGTGCATTTCAACATGACCCGGTTTGGTCTTTCGCAAAGTATTCGCTTCCGTATCGAAGACGTGTTGCCGGGAAGCCGGCTGACCTACCGCCAAACCGAAGGCGTGTTTCGTTCTTGGGTTCACACCATGAAGTTCGAAGATCACAGTGAGAATGTGACCATCGTGACGGATCTGGTGGACTATCAGTTGCCCTTGGGGATCTTCGGCTACCTGGCCGATGATCTTTTGATTAAGGGTGACATGACACGATTATTGCGTCGCCGTTTAGTGCGCACCCAGGAACATTTTGGTGTGCCGCTGAACGCGGACGCGGGCGCGGAAGTTTAGCGGTGGTTCTTCGAACTGCGCCCGGGCACAGTGACCCTGTATCGCATTTGCACACAGTCTGACGAGGTGGTGTCCGATTCGGAAGTCTCGGTGTCCGGGCGGCCAATCTCTTCCATTTCGGCGCCATCACACCCAATGTAAAAGGACCGGTGTACCAATCAGCTTTGCAGTTTAGCGAGGAAGCGCTGGGGGAACGCGCCGTTGGCCAGCACACGATCGATATCGAACGCTTCGCCCGAAACCACCATTCTCAAAACATCCTGGATTGGAAATCTTCGCTCGGGCGCCATCTCTTCCACGCGTTTCACGACATCCGTGGAGTGGATTTTTCCCGGCTTGAGGATTCTAAAATACACGCCGGTGTGACCGCTCGATTCAAGTTCAACTTTCCCACGCGGGTGTTGCATTCGTACGTCCACTTTCTTGCAGGGAATTCGCGGAAACGTGGCTTGCACGAGAACTTCACCGATGGCGAACGTGTCGCCCACGCTGATCTGACTTTCGTCAAAATCATCAAGGGTCAGGTTTTCGCCCAGTGCGCCCGGCGGATACTCATCGCGGCCGAGTCGGTGCATGACGTTGAGAGCCTGTTTAAGTCCGAAGGCGTAGAGCACGCTGTCCGGCGTGCCGTGCACGTTCGGATGGGCGAAGGAGTCACCTTCAATGTTGGTTTCGGAAACAATCAGCGGACCGGTGACAGGGTCTTTCTTCATCGAGGACTGAATGGTTTTGCCCTCGAATTCCATTGTCCGCGGATGCGCCACATTGAGAGAAAGTATTTTCGCGATCATTGACGTGACTATATTCGCTTGTTCCCGCGCCGGTCAGGGAATGTTGCGTTAATCAGGAGTTACAAATTCCCACCCAACCGCGCCAGTGTCCAGCGGGCGAGGTCACCAAGGCGGGGATGGTCGACGAGTTCGCTCACCTCGGGGCGAAGCTGGGATAGGCCGCGATTGGCGATCACCACCAAAGCATTGCGTTTCAGCCCGATCGGGCGGGCCCGTGAAAGCGGGGATCGGGCGAAGATGCGCGCGAGTTCCTTGTTGGATGAAGTGAGAATCCAGCGCAAGTCGGCGATGGTTTCGTCGGTGACGGCGGCCGGTTCATTCAAAGCGGCGACCTTGGCCCGGCCGAAAACCTTTTCATTCCACGGACAAACGGTCTGGCAAATATCGCAACCGAAAAACCAGTCACCCAATCGCACGCGAAGTTCGGGAGGAGCGTCTTCGCGGGCTTCAATGGTCCAAAAAGAAATGCATTTGTTGGCGTTCAAAACGCGGGGTTCTTCCAAAGCCCCGGTCGGACAGGCGCGCAAGCAGCGGTCGCATTTGCCGCAAAAATCAGGAACAGGTGACGCCGGCTCGGCATCAACCGGGAGCGAAGTTAAAATTTGCCCGAGGAAAAACAAACTTCCCTCACGCGGATGAATCAAGCAGGTGTTCTTTCCGAACCAACCGAGACCCGCGCGGTAAGCTAGATCGCGCTCAAGAATCGGAGCGGAGTCCGTGAAACATAAGAATTCATGTTCCGGATAACGCGCGCGCAACTCGCGAGCCACGGTTTCGAGTTCATCACGAAAATGGAAATGATAATCTTCACCGCGAGCGTAAAGCGCGGTTCGAAGCCGCGGCGTCGAGCGCTCGTCCACCGCATAGGGGTGAGGGAAATAACTTCGCGCCACCACGATGGCGGTGCGGGCGCGCGGCGCGAATTCTTGAGGATTTTCTTTCAGATCCGCATGATCGCTCAGGTATTTCATGCTGGCCTGATGTCCAGATTCCAGCCACTCCCGATACAGTGACATCGACAGGGGTTTGGCCAACGGCGTGACACCAAAGTGATTCAGGCCAAAACGCCGCATCAGGAGCTCGAGTTGAGAGACAAAACTCATGGGCTCAAGGCATAATCCAAGCATGGAGCGCCGTCAAAGACTCGACCTCATTCATAAACATCCCTCATTTGCGACGGTCGAACGCATTCTGATCGCCCTCAATCAAGCCGGGTATCAAGCGGTTCTCGCCGGCGGATCGGTCAGGGACGCTCTTTTGGGTGTGAACCCCAAGGACCTGGATGTGGCCACCTCGGCGCCGCCGGAAGCGGTGGAAGGCATTTTTCGCGCCACTTTGGCCGTGGGCAAAGCGTTTGGCACGATCATCGTGGTGGAAAACGGATACAACTTTGAAGTCACCACGTTCCGTCGCGAAGGGCCTTATCTGGATGGCCGAAGGCCTTCCCACGTGGAATTCGCCACGATGGCTGAAGACGCTCAACGCCGCGATTTCACGGTCAATGCGCTCTATTACGATCCACTTGAAACCCTCCTTTACGATTACGTGGGCGGGCTCTCGGATTTAGAAGCGAAGATTCTTCGCACCGTCGGTGTTCCACAGGAACGATTTGAAGAAGATCATCTCCGGCTCCTGCGCGCCGTTCGTTTTGTGTCGCAGCTTGGATTCCAAATCGAATCCGCGACGCTGCAGGCGATTCGCGATCTCCATGAACTGGTGAAAGATGTGTCCGCCGAGCGAGTGCTGAATGAGATGCAAAAACTGCTCATGGGGCCGCATCTCCGAGAGGCTTTAAAAATTCTGGTGGAAACGCGGCTTCATTCCTATTGGTGGCCTGAGGTGGCGTACCTGGAAGATGAAAAACTGCCGAGTTTTCTTTCTTTTCTCACTTGGGAGAATGCCTTCGCCGCGATCATGCTCCTTGTTCGCGCCGATCCCGAGCCGCGACTCAAGCAATGGAAAGCTTCGCGCGAATCCATCCGCAAAGTGAAATCGCAAATGACCGCGGCGGAAACTCTGGTGAACGAGCGAAGTTCCAAAGCCGAAAGGATTCAAGCGCTCGGCGGCCCTGAGTACGCGGAAACCTTGGTTCTCGCCTCGGGGATTCTGTCGCTGAAAAACGAGCGGCATAAACTTGAGAGCTGGATCGAGGAATATCTGAGTGTGGCCGGACCTAACGGAGAACTGCCGCCACCGCTGGTGAGCGGTGAGGACTTAAAGGCCGCGGGTGTGCCGCCGTCTCCGCAAATGGGTGAAATATTAAAAAAGCTTTACGCCAATCAACTTGAAGGAAAATTAAAAACCAAGGAAGAAGCCTTAGGCATGCTCAGTCAACTGATCGACGCGCGCGATTAACGCTTCATTAGCGGGCGGCCGATTTCGCGTTTGGTGCCCTGATGCTCGCGCCAGTCGTAAGCGGGATTTTTCTCGAAACGATCGCGCCAGGCCTGCCACCGCTCCGGTGGAAGTTTATGAACCACGTTTCCTTGCGCATCGAAAATGTCGGGTGATTTACCAAAAAGAAATTCTAGGATTTTCTTGAACATGAGGGAACGATAGCCGGTTCCCTCGCAATTGACAACCCGGACTAAATACAATCGTAGTTCACACAGGCGGTGCTTAATTCTTCCACCCGGTCTTCAGGGATCGAACCGCGGCGGGCAATATAATCATCGATCATCATTTCACCGCATTTGAGCCACGCTTTTGCCTTAGCGTCATTCTTGGATTTGTAGCTGTAACCCGTGGCTTCCACGTAACCGTTACTGATCCGGCAGCTATAGACCTTTTCAGCGGCGGGGACACGATTGGGGGTCGACGCCGATACCTCCGTGTTAATCAGGGTCAAAAGCACTATGCCTATCATCAATGTCAGGGCACGCATGGGTTAGCCCTCCTTTTGCCTTTTTCTTAGAGCAAGAGCGGGTCCAAGGCGGCGCCTGAGCGATAAGCTATAAGTATATGAAATGACTTAATAAAAACATGTTCATGGCAAGCCCGGCGGGGCCCTAAAACGGCCTAAGTGAAGGGGGTGCGCTTTTTGGCGTGCCAGATGTAGGTCTTTTTGACAGCGGGGCTACTTCTTTTTCTTTTCCAGATAGGCTTCAACTTGAGCCTGCGTGGGTTCGAGAAGGGCTCTGTACCGATATCTGGTGATGAAGGTCATCTGGTAAACCGGATTTCCATTGATGACATAGATTCTCTTGTGACGGCCGCGGGCGGTGACATCAAAAAAGACCGCATCTCCGCGCATTAATTTCTCATTGCTCTCGGTTTTCAATTTGTTCACCACGTCGTCAAAACGGGTGGATCGGGAAAAACATTTGATCCTGAGGGTGATGGCTTTATTAATTCCGGCGTAAACGTCCTCGCCTCCTGAATGGCGCAAGAACTTGTAACCTTTGAGTGGATTTTTCGGACAAGCCGATTGCGCGGGCATGGACCAGGCGAACAAAGCCAATACGCAAAATCGGACGAACATGAATAAAGAATATTATTTGTAAGTGATCTTTACAATCTCGGCCACGAGGGGTCCGGCTGGACGTTGGATAATGACTTCATCACCTTCCTGCTTGCCGAGCAAGGCTTTAGCCATGGGAGATTTCCAGGAAATTTTATTCTTTCCCGGTTCAATTTCGTCCTCGCCGACAATCACGTATTCGCGTTCTTCATCGGTTTCATCGATAATCGTGACCGTGGCACCGAAGACCACTTTATCGGTTTTCACCGTTAAGGGATCCACCACCTGGGCGGACTCGATGCGGTCACGAAGGTATTTAAGACGCTTGTCGATTTCACGCAGGCGGCGTTTGCCGTAGATGTAGTCCCCGTTTTCGCTGCGATCACCGTTGCCCGCCGCCCAGGCCACGGTTTCAACCAGCTTCGGTCGTTCTTCATGGAAGAGCTGGCGGAATTCCTCTTGCAACTTCCGGAATCCTTCGGGAGTTATGTAGTTCGGCGTTTGTCTCATGTGAGTAGTTTAACTGATTGGGGAGATCTTGACCAAGAGTTGGCTCAGTCCAGTATTGCAAGCCTGGCTCGGTGAGCCTCACGTCGGCCCGCCGTCACTGGATTGTCATGGCTGCGCCAAGCCGGCGAAGTGTTGTGATTTCCAGCCGTTCGTGGCCAACTTCCTGGTGGGAGCGATTCTCTCCGCGCAACCCGATTGGCTCTGGCGCGGGGATCAATTCAGGCTCAGCCGCTTGGCCTCATTCCCACGCGGGAATATCGCCGACGTCATGGTCTCGGTGAGCGCCTCGCTTGCGCCTTTTTTGACCGGGGACAATGCACGATCTGGCGGTATCGTCCCGGTGAATGCAGCACCTATTTCTGTCAGGGGCTCGCCCACAGCGAACTCTCAGAAAAGGCGTTCGCTTTAGAAACTATGGTGGCGCAACACGCACTTCGCGCGCAGGGGTTTACTCTCCCGTTGATTCACGCCCAAGTGGATCTCTTAAATCTTGAGGAAGGGGCTCAGTCGGAGAATTTCGACATCGAACACTTGAAGAAGATTTATCAAAAATCCTGGACTTGGGCTGGCCAACTGCGGCGTGAGGAGGTAGAAGTCTGGTTCAATGAGTTTACGGGAACGGCAGGATCGGATCGTCGCTGAATTCGCCAAATTCACGGGCTGGGAAGATCGCTACAAAAAATTAATCGAACTCGGCAAGACCTTGCCGGACCTTCCGGAAGAAAAGAAAACGGAAGAAGCGAAGGTCAAGGGCTGTCAGTCGCAGGTGTGGATGCATGCGCGATTCCACGACGGCCGGGTGATTTTTGAAGCCGACAGCGACGCGATTCTGGTGCGCGGCCTGGTGGCGCTTCTCCTTCAGGTGTATTCGGATGCGCCGCCGGACGAAATCATTTCCACTCCACCGGATTTTGTTCGTGAGATCGGCCTTGAGACCAAGCTTTCCCCAAGCCGTTCCAGCGGTTTGTTCAGCATGATCAAGCAAATGAAATTTTACGCCATGGCGTTTAAAGCCCTGATGGAACGGGTGTGATCACACCGTGGCGTGGACCCGGTGTGAGTCGTCGTTATCCTCCAAAGCCTCAAGAAGCTCATACACTTCTTTAAGTTGGTCTTCGGACAGATTGGTTTTTTCTTTGGCTTTGAAGGAAAGTTCCGCCACTTTGATTTCCCAGCCCCGGCCGGTCAAGGCCTTGCGGATCGAATCCAAGTCCGCCGGTGCACCGTAGAAGCTGTAGCTTCCGTCTTCTTCGCGCTCGACTTCGTTGGCGCCGGCCTCGATGGCTTCTTCCTCCGGGTCGCCCACATTGGCTTTGGTTCCCTGGACCAGACTGACTCGCTCGAACATCCAAGCCACCGCTCCGGATTCACCCAAATTGCCGCCGTGGGTTTTGAAGACATTGCGGATTTCCGAGACGGTGCGGGTGCGATTATCCGTTTGGCATTCGACAATAATACCGACGCCGTGAGGGCCGTAACCCTCGTAGGTGATCTCCTCAATGGTGGCGCCGTCGTCGAGTTGACCCGTTCCCTTCTTAATCGCCCGCTCTATGGTGTCCTTGGGGCAAGAAACTTCACGCGCGGCTTGAATGGCGAGTTTCAGTCGGGAGTTGCCCTCGGGGTCTCCGCCCCCCAGTCGTGCGGCCACGGCGATTTCACGTGCGATTTTGGTGAAAATGGCACCTTTTTTCTGTGCGTTTTCCAGCTTGCCGGCTTTCTTCCAGCCTTTACCCATAATTTCCTGCCTGATAAGTTATGCGGGCCGCATCAAGAGCGGACCATGAGATAATAAAATGAATGCCTCTGTGCCGGATAAAACGCAAGTTATTGCCGAATGCGAAGTCTTCACCAAGCTTCGCCAACTGGAGTTGGAAGTTCATTCATTGCTTAAAGGTCAGCGCTGCGTGATTCCCGAGACGCCTGGACGCGATGTGCAAATCTGGGCCATACGGGATCTTCCACCTAAGAAGGGATTGTCTTCGATTGAGGGGCAGGCGCGACTCCTTCACGATTTGGCGAGCATCGAACTTCAAGCCATGGAGCTGGCGATACGTACACTCGCGGAGTTTCCCGAAGCCCCTCAAGAGTTTCGTGAACAGTTGGCCATGGTTTGTCTGGATGAAGGTCGGCACCTTCGACTTTGTTTGCAGGCGCTGGATGACTTGGGTTTTCCCTGGGGAAGTTTCCCCACCCACATTGGACTTTGGCAGTCGGTGTCCGCGGACGATTCGCTCTTGGATCGCATTGTGATCGTCCATCGTTATCTGGAAGGTTCAGGTCTGGACGCTTCGGAAACTTTGCTCAAGCGCTTGGATGGAGTGAAGAACGCCCGATCCGTGGCCGAGGTGGTCCGTGTGATTCGCGCGGAAGAAGAAGGGCATGTGAGATTCGGTAGTCGCTGGTACGTGGAGATCGCCAAAAGGCAGGGACTTGATCCCGAGGAGGACTTCGCTCCGCGACTCAAGCGCTTGTTTTACCGGATTCCGCGGCGACTCGAGCCGGTCCGGCGTGAGCTTCGTTTGGCCGCGGGATTCACACCGAAAGAAATCCACACTCTCGAAGAGCTTCGCTCACTTTGGTTAACGGCAACTCAGAGAATTCACCGGCATTAAAGCTCGCCGGGGCGCAGGTACCGCCATTGTCCTTCTTTTAATTTCCCCAGCCGAACATGACCGATACGCACTCTTTTTAAAGCCAAAACTTTAAGACCGACTTCCTGACACATTTTTCGAATCTGCCGTTTCATGCCCTCGCGAAGGACAAAGCGAAGCTGATCTTGGTTGACCCATTCCACTTTGGCGGGAAGAAGTCTTCGCCCTTCAATCACCATGGAGCCGTCTTGCAGGCGCTTTAAGTTTTCCGGCGTGAGATGTCCGCTCACGCGGACGAGGTATTCTTTTTCAATCTCCGAGTTTTCACCGATGATTTTTTTCGCCACCACGCCGTCCGAGGTGAGGATGAGCAGCCCTTGCGAATCGATATCCAGGCGGCCGGCCGGAGCCAGCCCGCGCAGATGACGCCGGTCGAAACGGCGTTTGTCCGAGGGATCCTGATTTTCCGGGCGAATCAGTTCGACCGCGGCTTTGTAGCCTTTTTCGGGCTGCGATGAAACATAACCTTTCGGTTTGTTGAGCACGATCGTGACTTTGGACGAAAGATTCTTTCGGCCGGCGGCGAGGATTTCAATTTTCGCGTCCGGTGAAACTTTACTACCCAGTTGATCGATGACGACACCATCAACTTTCACCAAGCCGCGCTCGATCAGTTCATCCGCTTCGCGGCGGGAGCAAAGTCCTCGTTCCGACATCAATTTGCTCAGGCGGACCAACTCAGACATAAACCTTATCGCTGCGTGAGCAGATGAAGCGGTTTTTTTCCGTTTCCTGGAGCGCCACACTTAAAAGGTGGGGGCCAAGCGGGGAGCGGGAGAGTTCCGCGAAAATCCACTGGGCCAGCTTTTCGCCGGTGGCCGGCTCGATAATATCATTTAAGACCCGGCCGTGAAGCTTCGGCTCAATGAACTCACGATAACTTGAGTCGGCGAATTCAAGGCCGTCTTGAAGAAATTGAATTTCGAGAAAAAAGTGATGGCCATGGCGGCCTTCGCGAAAGCCGCTCAGCGAATGAACGCTTTGAAAAAGATATCGCCGTCCAAAACTCACTCGCATACGTCCACCCAGAAATCGGGGGATTCAAAAAGTCGCAACTGGACCAGACGAAACGGCTGGTCGGCCAAAAGACTCCTCAACTGCACGAAGAGTTCTTTCGCCAGCTCCAGGCTGGATTTGTTGATGGCGCGGCCTTCGTACTCGGCAAGAAGCCTCGCCAATAAGCCATCGAAATCGCGAATGTTCAAAATCACACCCAGATCGTTCAAGCCGCCTTCGAGATAGGCTTCCAATTGATAATGAATGGCGGGACCTTGGGGAGAGAAATTGGTTCCAATTTCATTGAGGACCACGAATTCGCGCCGGCGCGCGAGCCGAACTTGATTCATAACCCCATTCCGCCGTCGACGGACAAGATGGATCCCGTCGTCCACGAAGACGCCTCGCTCAGCAGGAACCAAGCGGCCTCGGCGATGTCTTCCGAGGTTCCCATACGACCGAGCGGTGAAAGCTGATGGGCCATCTTACGTTCTTCGGAGTCTTCGCTATGGCCGAAAAACGGGTGAATCGGCGTGTCCACCAGTCCCGGACAGAGCGCGTTCACGCGGATGTTGAGCGGCGCCCATTCCATGGCCAGACTCTGTGTCCAATTCAACATGGCCGCCTTGATCGCGGAGTAGGCGGACGTGTTCGGAATCGGGCGAATTCCAAGATTCGATGAGATGTTCAATACGGAACTCGGTGCCGCGGATTTCAGTTCCTGATAAAACTCCCGGGTCAGTCGCGCGGCGGAAAGCAGGTTGGTGTGAAACTGCCGCTCCCAAATTTCATCGGGGGTTTGATCAAAGGGGGAGCGATTGACGATCCCGGCGTTATTCACCAATGCCTTTAACTTGAGGTCGTGACTCTTCAACCAATCTTTGATTTTCGCGACGGCCGCCAAGGATTGTGACGCATCTGAAAGATCAGCTGAAGTGAAGGCGAAATTTCGGCCGTCCACGAGTCGATTTGTGCTTTCAAGTTTTTGAATGTTTCGTCCAAGCCCAAAGACGTGGCCGTCTTGGGCGATGATTTTTCGGGCGATGGCTTGGCCGATTCCTGAACCGGCGCCGGTAACGATGTATGCGGATTTTGACATGGTGCCGAAGCTAACAAAGGACCGGTTAAAACTCAAGGTGGGCTGAAAAAAGACGAAAGGAGTAGCATGGAACTACTCCTTTTCTCGCTTAAAACATTTGTCTTAAGCTTGATTCTCTTTTTGGCGTTTGGGGCCGCCTTTTAGGCCGCGGACTTCTGCTTGGCCAGGAAAGCCTGGTACTTTTTATCGAAATCCGAGGGGCGTTTTCCCGCCTTGTTCACGAGACCTTCTTTGAACCAAATGAAATGTTCGGCGCAAAAATTCATGCGTTCCTGCTTCTTATTGCACTTCTCGACACAGCAGTTGGTGTTCATGGGGATCACATTCGCGCCACCGCCGCCCTGGTTTTTGCCGTTTTCCTTTGCCATTTGAACCGTCTCCTTTGTTTGACAGCTCTTTAGTTATCGGCTGAAAGTCTGGGGAGCTATAGGTCCTTGGTCCTAAGTTCACTTAAGTCCAACTGATTCAAGGAATTTAAGCGCCAGCCGGTGAATGTGGGGCGGGCGAGTACGGAAAAATACATTTCGCCGAGCGGCAATAAGCGAAAACTGTTTAAAAGATGTTCAATGGCTTTTCGGCAAGCGCGTTTTCGCTCCGAATCCGTCCGGCTCCGGGCGAGGTTGCGGACCAGTCGCTCGTACTCGGGGTCATCGTAACGGATGTAGTTTTCGGGGTGATCGCGAGTGAAGATTTCGACCGCGGCCAGGCAGGTGGGCCGGTCAAGACTCACGCCTTTGCGAAAAATATCCGGTGGGTCGGTTTTTAAGCGGCGAAGATAAGAGGCTTGCTCCTGGGATTTGAGTTCCACGTCGGCATCAAGGTTGCGTTTCCACTGGCCTTGGAACCACTCGGCCGCGCGAGCGATGTCCTCGCCACCCATCCGGCTAAAGTAAAACTCGAACTTTGGGTTTTCCTTCCCCCAAAGTGATTTCGCCCGTTTGATGTCGGCTTTCATACAAAACGCTTTATCCATGAATCGCGACGGGAGACTGGGGCAGCCGGGAGGACTCACCGTATCGAACAATTTCATGAATCCGGAAAAATCCACGGCTTTCAAAAGAGCCTCTCTGCGCTCAGGCGTTTTGACGAGTTTGGGACCGAAACCTATGTAATCAAATCTCGCCATGGGGATTTGATGAAACTCCTTGGAATTTTTAAAACGGGGGATTTCCGAGCCGGTGACCCGCCGAAGGAATTGCAGCTTGCCGGTTTCATAGAGGCGAAGGGCGGTGGAATCATCATCGATGAAATAAATCTTGGCCGGTGGGCGCCCGTTTTGGGGTGGATAATGAGGATTGGGTTTCAAAGCGATCCATTGGCCGATTTTCCATTCCTCAATGGCGTAAGGACCATTGGTCAGTTGTTGGGGGGCCTCTTCCCTACTTTTAAAGCCGCCGGCGGGCAGGGGAGTGAGCGCCGGGTGAATGAGCTTGTACTCAAATTCGGGGTCTTCAGTTTCAAATTCGATGTGCAACTCATCCGGCCCCTTCGCCCAAACTCCAAGTGACTGCGGTGGTTTTTCGCCACGCCAAATGGCCTTGGCGTTTTTCACGGTGAAAAGCACGTCACTTTGCGGACTCGAATTCGCCGGATCAATCAACCGGCGAAAAGAATTGACGTAGTGTTCGGCGCGAATTCTCGTGCCGTCACTCCAGCGATGCTCAGGATTTAAACGGCAAATCATCGCCTTGGCTTTTCGGGTGCAGGATTTGGCGCCGTCGGGACGAAGCTTTCCGTCCTGATAAAGATAGAGCCCGCGGTAGAGACTCGCGAAAAGGTAATTACTTAACGTCGACGTGGCGATTTGCGGATCCAAATGATGAGGTTCGACGAAGAGGTGAAAGGTAAATACCTTTTCAGCCCACGCGCTGGGGGCCGAGGCCAAAATCAACGCCAAAATCAGACTTTTCATGGCCCGTTTCGTATCAGACTGAGACGTTGCATTCAAATTTTACCGGGCTGGGCGTAAAGTTTAACTAGACCCAAGTCGATACAATATTAGGTGAGCTTTGAATGAATAAAACCTTGAGATGGTTGACTTTCGCCTTCGTGTCCCTGGTCATGATGACCCAGTACACAAACTGCGGAACTTATTCTGATAACAGCACCTTTTCGGTGACAGGTTCCAGCGTGGAATGCGTGGATGACGATTGTATCACTCCGACCGTGGATAACCTCAGCTTGAAGGTGAATCTGGGTGGGGGGACGGAATACAGCGTTCCCGCCAATCTTTCGGAATTCAATCTGGGCGGGGATTGCAACGAAGGTGGCTTTCCCTTCAATACGATCCGCTGGGAATTGTATCTCAATAATGTCAAGGTGCGCGACTCCGGGATGCTCGGTATCGCGGGCGGAAATAAAACCGCTCACAGCCAGTGCATTAACGGCCGCTTCTTGCTTTATGTGAATTTAAATCCGATCGCCGAGGATAATGTGAATCGCACTGGTCTCAGTAACGGCACGTCGGGACGTTCACCGTACGATCTTTGGATTGAAATTTACGGCCAGGAAACCCAGAACGGCCCCGCCAAACGCAACACCCTCAAAGGCCGGGTGCGCGTATCACTTATTGCGATTTAGTTTCGTTGAAAAATTTCTGAAAGCGCGGAATCGCGTCCATGCTCACTTCGGGAAATTCATATTTGGTGAGCGGGAAGCGGCGTAACGCCTCGGCCTTTTGCAAGGGTGCGATGGAATTCAAGTGATTAAGGCTTGTGTGGACCACGCCGGCGCCGAGACGCTTATGCATTTCCAACGCTTGATCGGTGGAGATTAAATGATTGATCAGCTCCAGCGCGAGCGGGACGCGTTCGCTGTGTTCACCCACGGCGAACAAGCCGACTTCCACCATGCCGCCGTCGCTGGGCAACCAGAACTGATAAGGTGAAGGTTCACCGAGCAGACGGGAGACCTGGGACAAGGGCAATTGGATCCACTCCGCTTTGGCGGTGATCGCCTCGGCGGAAATCGCTGTGGTGGATGGTTTTTCGATCTGGACCAGTGATCGGATGAATTTGCGAATTTCGTTTTCCAGGGATTTGGTTTCGGAGTCTTGCAGGCGTTCTTCGATTTTAATGCCGTTTCGGCTCAGAAGATGAAGCACATTCAACTCATCCCCGAAAAGCGCGACTTTATGCGACTGAAGGACCTGCTTCCATGAACTTTGCGCCTTGGCGTTGCCTTTACCGAAGAAGCCGTAAAGGTTCCAATAAATCGGCACGGAGTATTCCGACTCCGGGTCATAGGGCAAGTGCATGAAGTCGACGGCGATGTTCTTGGCGTTTTCCAAGGATGTGTACGGAAGCTTTTTGATCCACCGGCTTTGCACCAAACCCTTGAGCAACAGGGAGCTTGTGCAAATCACGTCGATATTGCCGTCCGCGTTCGCCATTTGCCGGATGAATTCGTTGGGATTCGAGTAGGTCCACTGTTGAATCGAGATGCCGCGCTTTTTGGCGAAGGCTTGTAAGACTTCGTCGGACAGCCAATTCTCCGCGCACAACACGCGGAGAGGGCCGGCTTCTCCGCGGGAAAACAGGTGTTTCTTGTGTGTCCAGAAACCCCAGACACCACCGGCCGCGAAAAATACAACGCTGGACCAAATCAGGATTTTTGAAATCCGATTTAAACTCAAGCTCACCACCCAATGTTAGAAGGAGAGTGATTCCGGGTCAAAGGTGACTTTGATGAGATCACCGTCCGCGGGTGCATAACCATCGTTGAACACGATGCTGTTCGTTTCTTGTTCGTAGAACCAACCTTCACTCGACACGAGAACACCGTTCACGAACACGCGAATGGTTTCAGGAATCGGTCGCTTGTCACCGAGTGAGAATTTCGTCGAAGCTTGAACTAGACCTTTGGCGATAAGATCCAACTCTTCGGCGAAATCACCGCAAAGACTGGCGCTGATCCCTCCGGTCGCGTCGACGAGTTCCATCACGCGTTTCGCGATTCTCTGCGCGCCATTGTAGATGGAGTTCAGACATTGATTGTCCTTCACTGAGATCGAATTCACGCTGTAGCGGCGAGCCGCGCCTGAAGTTCCGGTGAACTGATCGAGAAATGAAACATAATGACTGATCGGCGTGAGTTGTGAAACATAAGACTCGTACGCCGAGGTTCCCGGATGCGAGAAATCGTCTTCGTCGGTGAGAATAATGATGGCCAAGAACGCATCATCACGGTGGAACGGTTGATTGTGCGGGCTCATCAGCGCCGTCTCCATGGACTGTAGACTGCGTTCATCGCCACGGCCTTCTACTCCCTGCATAATGTTGATCATGAAGTTGGAATGGAGATTCGGCGTCAGGCTATTGAGGATGCGATAGCCGGAATGCGTGCTTCCCACGCCATCGCGAAAACGGGCTTTCAGCGATTGCGCTTGACCTTCATAATACTGAGGACGCGGAAAGCGGTTATAGTAACTGTCCCAAGTCGGAGAAATCGCCAGATAAGCGTCCGTGGTCGTCACGGCCATTTGGAAGTCGAATTTTTTATCGAGAAATTTGACCATAAATGCCGGAAAATTGTCGGCCAAATTTTCTTGTGATGTCCGCATGGACCCCGAATTATCGACGACCCACAACACGTCGATTTTGTTGTTTTGTGTGCCCGCGGTTTGCCGGAAAGACTCACTGTCTTCGAGAAGAGAATAAGTTGTGTCTCCGTCTCCGCAGCCGGCCAAAGCCGTCGCGAGCAGGATGAACAACGTTAATCTTAAAGACTTCATAAGCTCCCCCTAAAGTGTCCCCCAAAGACACATTGCTGAATGCAGCGGAGCTTACATACAGGATTTCAGCTTTAGGGCTTATCGACCAAAGGCCGGATTTTTAGCAGTTTTTGATTTTATAGATAAATAATGGGGGTTAAGGGCTGAACTTAAACAAAATTGTCAGCCTCTTTGACAGTTCCAATTTTGAGACATTGGAGTGAGACGGTGGATTCTGATACACTGAAATCAGGTTCTCTTGAGCCTAGAGAGGAGGTGGTTGAGTGAAGTGTGATATACACTGTGAAACACTTATGCCGGAGGTGATGATCACTTAACCGTGATCGACACTTTTTCGGCGTAAATCTCTAGGCCAGGAGCCAACCGCTTCTGGCCTTTTTTGTTTTCAAACAGCCTTTGGTCCAGTTGATCCCGCTTGTTCACCCGGCTTTGAAATTTTTTCTTGTTTTTCGCCGAATTTCTATTCACGATCTCATTTGTGGGGGGGCGATGGAAGGCAGGAAACCTGGTCGAAGCACGGACGCTTCACATCGCCTTTTTTGTCAGTGACCCAGTCCTAAATCAATTTCCTCAAGTTTAATTTCCGGACGCAAACGAACCTGCTGTGAATCCACTTCGATAATTTTTCCGTGCCCGCAGGTTTCAAAAACCAGCATGTTCAATCGATGAATGCCCATGCGGAGCCGGTGATAGTGTTCCGGCGTGAAATCGCATTGCCAGAGGTGTTGAATGGTTTCTTCGACACTCAGTACGGACCGGCGCGTGAGAAGCGAAAGCAGATTCTGTCCGATTTTCTTTTTGCTCAGGTCAACGGTTTTCCCGAGCACGGAGATCGAGCGGCTGCGCGGGCAAAACTCCAATTTGATTTCCATGGGGTGCAGCGCTTGCTTGAGCCGCGCGTTCCAAACGTCCCGCGACTTCGCGTCCAGGCTTTGCAGAATCAATTGCAACTTACGATTCAGTTCACGTTTGACTTGAGGATTCACCTCGCGGTTGGCCGCAAGGCATAAAAGCCGTAAGTAATTGGCCCAAGGGAGTTTGGATGACAAATCATTGAGTTCCTCGATCTTGGTCGGACCTTCAAGTCGTCCTTGAACCATTTTGCAGAGGAATTCCTCAAAGGGATCTAACTCGCGGAAGTCTTTTATCTTTTTTGAAACAGCGGGGTCCAGCGGCAGATCCATGGCGAGCGAGCCCTCGATAAAATCGAATAAGAGCAGGCGGCGGTCCAATTCGTCGCATTCCGGTTCGGTTTTTAGATATCGTGACCAGGCGTGATCGGCGCCGATCAAGCGCAGTTCGATGAGCATCATGCTGTGGGCGTATTCAATGCGCAAATCCCTGGTGATGGATTCCGCTGGAATGCTGATCAGTTCACGGTAGTCGGCGCTCAATTCCGCGCTCATCTCATAAAGCGCGTGCCACCGGGCTTTTTGCAACTGCACGCGCGTGCGTTGGTGGGGATTTTCAGCCCTTGGCAGCGCCCGCTTATAATAAATCAAAGCCGGTGCGAGCCGCCCTTCGGCTTCCAAAAACTTACCTAGCAAGAGTTCGCATTCGAGAAGCGTGCGCGCAGACAGACGGCTCTCAAATTCGACCAGCCCCCGTTCCAGTTGGTCGAGACGGAAGCGGAACTGTTGCATGTTCTGCTCGTGATAATGACAAACCGCCAGATCGCGAACCAAATTGACGTTCTCACCATACTCCTGGAGAGCTTTTTCCAAAAGTCTCGCGCATTCCGCGACCCGACCGGAGTGAAATTCGCGCAAACCTTGATAGTGAAGGTGAGCCCGTTTTTCCGCCTTGGTGCGCGGAACCCACCGATTCAGAGCCTCATTGAACGCGTTGATTTCTCCGTTCAACAGCAGGCGATTGAGTTGCTGAAATCGATCTTGCCAATTCATTCGGTGACACCCGGTCGCACACGAACTCTCGGCCCGCTGCTCAGGCCGATGTTATATCCGCTCAGAAGCGGCACTTTTAAAAACTCAAGAAGCGGGCGACCCGCCGGATATTGGGCCGAGAACAGCGCTTGTTTTTCGAAATGCCAGAGCCGATCGAGAAACTTGCGCACGCTTTCGAACCGCGGGTCGTTCAGCTCCGAATGAAAAAGCCGGCGCATATCATCGACCAGATTCCCTCTGAATTCAGAGCGTAAATATTCGATCGGCAGTTGGCTGAGCGCCAAATGACTGAGGGCCAATTCCTCGCGATTCCAAAAGAACTTGCGTCGAGCCAAATAGTTGATCGCCAAGGAGCGGAAATGCGGAGCGAACGCCAGGAGTGGAAGTCCGAGTGGGGATAGCGTGTTGCGCACCTGAGTGACCAGGTTTTCAATACAGCGGAATGAACACCGGTCCGTAATCAAGTCGAGATCCACCGACACATAGAGATCCGGCGGAAGGCGGAGGCGCCCCGCGTGGGCCAGTTCCGTTAAGATCGCATACTCCACCTGCAAGGCGCGCAGAAAGGTCAAGGCATGGCCGGGAAGGGGATTGGTGGCGGCCACCAGTGGATCATATTCAGTGAAAATGATCGGCTTGATATCGCGAAGTTCGGGAATGTTGTCGGCGTCCGGATGGTGGGGATTGACCTTGCTGTCGAAATAAACCGCCAGTTCGTGGGCGAGAATCTGAACCCATCTCGCCTGTGACAGTTCCTCTTCGGTGGTCACAAGAACCGTGGTGTTGGTGAACGGTTCCGTCCAGCTTTCGATGGGAAAGGGCTGGCTGACGCGCAAAATTTTGTACTTGCGCGCCTTATGATTGTTGAGCGTGAGTTTGCGGATGTCGTTCGGAGCGGTGGGATGAATCCACGGATGCCGGACCGTTCGCAAACAACGACCGGCGATTCGCTTGGCCGTGACCTCCGAAACTCCCAAGTGCAAAGAAATGGCTTCGTGATCGCCACCTAAAATGTGCCGGCAAATCGATTTGGCCAAAGTGGAGTGGAAAATTAACTCGTAGGATTGATCGATGATCTTTTGCGGCACCGATTCCGTCGTCCCCGCCCATGCGACCGAACTCAGGCCCAAACTCAAGATAAGAAATAGTTTAACCAAATCCCCTTACCCGTTTTTTTGTTAGAAATGAGGCTTACTTGTAACATAAGTCCTGTCTCGTGCAAAAATGTTCACATTTGTTCGTTTCAAGTTCTCCCCGCCGTGGGTATCTATCGTTCATCTTTGGTCTTCCTTTCTTGACACTGGGTAGGCCTTGGCGACGAGGCCGACCTAACTAAGGGGCCCGGGTTTCCACAGGGGGAACTGGGGGGAGATTCGGGCTCCTTGACTTTACGCAAAGCCGCAAATTGTCGTTATTAAAAACCTTTTCCGGTCTGTGCTGCAATTTATAGCCTTCTCAAGCGGTCCCCTGCTTGCATGGTGACGGGTGGGGAGTCGCGTTTATGACGCAATTGATTATCAAAATCCTATTGGGACTCAGCCTCGGGTGGTTGGTCGCTTGCGGACCGGGGTATCGGCCGAACCCGGCGAAAACCCAAAATCACGTTCAATCGGTGGAGGGCGAGGACGAAGACGACGTGGCTCCGCTCCTTAAGCAGGATGAAAAAATCTCGGATCTTCCGACCTTTACGATTCCCGAGGTGTTACGGGACCGCTTAAAAGATGAAATTCCGGAGTATGTTCCGGCGGAAACCAAGGCCTTTGAGGTCACCGATCAGAAACTCAAAATCAATGTAAAAACCAAGACGATCACCTTTAGCGGCACATTGAAAATCAAGGGCAAGCCGGATGAGGCCATTGAGCTGAGTTGTCCGTTCGATCCGGCGGGGGAATGGGTTTGTGGAAATATGTTCCCCACCGATAAAAAAGTCGCGGCGGAACGAAGGCTTCAGGCCGCGGTTCGATGTATGGACACTTACCGCTGTGATCAGGTGGGTTTGGAATTATTCGTGGTGGTGAATGGAAAAACGGAATCCCAGTTATTCCAAAGCCAACGTTTTGAAACGCGCCGGGCGACGTCCGGTGACATTGACGAGGACCTGCCTCCTTACCCGGATCAAAAAACGGATGTGAAGGACTTGCCCCCTTTCCCCAAGGAAAAGGATCAAAAGAAGGATGATAAACTTCCACCGTTTCCGAAAGAGCCGGAAAAAAAGGAACCGAAAATTTTTGAAAAGCCCACGCCTCAACGACCTCCCCGGGTCGAGGCGCCGCCGCCCATGAACGAGGAAGAGTTAAAGGAAATTATCGACGATCCCAACTTCGCCATTGAAATCACTCCTCCGCTTCCGGTCCCGGCGCCGGTCCAGGGGGAATATTCGATTCCCGACATTGAAAAACTTCGACCGGAAGAGCCGGCGAAGGCCCCCAACCAGGCGATTGGCGCCCACGCGAACGGTTATTTGCGTAATCCCAGCGAGTTACCTGAAGCTGGGATGGGCTATGTGAAGCGCAATCGCGCCAATCGCGGCTATGGAACCGAGCGCACGATCAAGCTGGTGACGTATGCGTCCGCCGCCGTGGCCACCATGAAGCCGCAAAAACCACCGGTCATTTTGGCCAATATTTCCAAGAAAACCGGCGGGCGGTTATGCAATGGCGGAAGTTGCCACAAGAGCCATCAAACCGGACTCGACATCGATATCGTTTATCCTTCACGCAAAGAAGTCGGCGATATGTGGAATGTCTGTGAGCGTCGGCCACGGCGAGGTTGCGCGCCGGGCGCAAGGATTTCTCCCGACTTTGACGAAGAACGGTTTTGGTTGATGGCCAGCCATTTGACCTGCGCCGACGGCAATCCGGTGATCGCCATGTTCGTGGACACGGAAATCAAAAAGCATATGTGCAAGTGGATCCGTGAAAATATCGCCGAGAATCTAAATGATCCCAATTCCTGTGCCCACCGAACGCTCAAAGCGATGAAATATTCGCCGGGCCACCACAATCACTTCCATGTTCGATTTCGCTGCCCGGGGAATCGGGATTGCCGCAATTCCACGGTTTCCCTAGGCAGGGGAACAGGCTGCTGATAGAATCAAAATCACATGAAAGCGATATTCGTTCTTCTCGCGTTCTTAAGTGCGGGATGCCACTCCCAGTCCAAGGTGAGCGAGTCCACCCGCCAGACCGCCAAAGTGACGGAGGGCCAGCCCCAACCGCCGCCTGAGGTGGCGTTGGTCGTGTCCTTCGCCCCCCGGCGGGCGGAAGAGCTGCATTCCGCGGTCATTTTAAACCCCGAAGTTCAGATGTGTTTGCAAAGCCTGTCCGCAATGATCTCGGACCCCCAATTTAATGTGGATGTGACCGGCCAATTGGACGCCCTGGGAAAGCTTAAGGACCTCAAAATATTCCCTAAAATTCCTTGTCTGGCAGCGGCCCTGAACGGGGTCGAACTGGGGAGAGGGCGGGTAGGACCCTTTAAATTTCAGTTCACTCGCCCCGGTCCCGGTCAAAAGGGGTTCATCTTGCCCTCTTCACCGATTAAGAAGTTTGAATAACTTGACGTTCTCCAGCGAAAGCTTTAACTCTTTGGATTCTTAAGAAATAAGGTAGGGTTATGGCAAAATTGAGTGCAATTAATAAAAACGAGCGTCGTCGTCAGTTGGCCGAAAAATATGGCCGTTACCGCGCTGAGTTGCGGAAAAAAGCGAACAATCCCAACTTGCCGGAAGAAGTTCGCGCTGAGGCTCGTTTGAAATTGCAAAAGCTCCCCCGTGACACCTCACCGATCCGGACCATCACTCGTTGTTCTTTAACTGGCCGTCCTCGTGGCAATTTCCGTAAGTTCGGATTGTCCCGCATGGCTTTCCGTGAACTGGCCCACCGTGGGCTGCTTCCTGGCGTCACCAAAGCCAGCTGGTAATTTTCCTCGTCCATGTTCAAGGGGAGGATACGACACGTTTGGGTTGTTGCGGTTCTTGTTACCCTTGCCGCATGCACGTCAAGTCGTAAGCGTCTCGACACCATAGAAAGTTTAAATCCCGCCGATCTCACCCGGCTTTGCGGACAGCAGATTACCGGAGCGTGCGCGCTGTTAGGGCAAGATGTGCCGGCTTCGAAGCCGCTGCCTGTTCTTCAAGGGGTCACAACCGATTCCCACACGCGCTTGGTGGTTCAGATTGAGGGACGAAAGCCCTATGGATATTTTCTGCTTTCCAACGGCCAGGCGAAAAAGCTGAATGCGGAAATCATAAATGGGCCCGAATCGAAGTGGGCCATCGCTCAACTCGAACTTTTTGATCTTTCCAACAAGGAAACTTACGAATTCCTCATCCTCTCGGGCGATGGCGAGCTGTTGGATCGGCGAAAATTTTCGGCGCTGGATACCCGCAAGAAAAACCCCCGCATCGCCGTCGCCAGCTGCATGGATGATGACTTCGACGATCAAACAAAAATCTGGCGCGCACTGATCGAGCAAAAACCCGACGTCGTTCTGATGATCGGAGACAATGTGTACGCGGATCGTAACGGCGGGGCCCGCCGGGGAGCGGATGCCGCCCAGCTGTGGCGGCGTTATACCGAGACGCGATCCAAGCTGGAGTTTTTTAAAGCCAATCCTCTGATCCCGGTTTTCGCCGTGTGGGATGATCATGACTTCGGCAAAAATGACGGGGATCGGACTTACCCGTATAAATTCGCCTCGGCGGAAACCTTTTTCGCGTTCTTTCCCCAGCGTAAACCCGCACCAGGATTTGAACGGGGGCCCGGCGTATCCTCATGGTGGCGCGCTTTTGGGGTTCAGTTCGCCCTCCTGGATAACCGCAGTTTCCGCTCACCAAATAACTTGGACATTCCCGATCAAAGCCATTTCGGTCCCGATCAGGAAAAGTGGATCAGCGAGGGATTGGCGGGGGCGAAGGAGCCGGTTTTCCTGATCAGTGGTGATCAGTTCTTCGGCGGCTATCATAAATTCGAATCTTACGAGGGGAATCATCCCAAGAATTTCAAGGCCCAAATGCAAAGATGGCGGCGGGCGAGTTCGCGGCCGGTGGTTTTTATGAGCGGCGACCGGCACTTAACGGAAATTATCAAAGTTTCCCGGGAGCATTTGGGATACCCGACTTATGAACTGACCTCGAGTGGGATTCACGCGCGGATGTATCCTGGCTCTTTCGAGCGGGATCCAAGTCCAAACCAGCTGGTGGGCGACGACGGGGATTGGAATTTCATGGTGATCGATCTCCTCAACGCGAAAGCCAACAGTCTTGAATTCAAGGTGCGGTCCCTGGGCTTGGGCAACCAGGTTCTGTTTCAAAAAACTTTGCAGGTGAAACGCTGATGATCGAAATCATCTCTGGAACCGACCGGCCGGATTCAAACACTCGCCGAGTGGCCGAAATCCTGCGCCAGATTTATGCGAAACATAATGTTTCCGCGCAAATTTTAGATCTCATGGATCTCAATCTCGGCGAACTGGAGCAAGGCGGATATTACAAAGGGCCCAAAGGAACCATGAAAGCCGCCGTCGATCGGGTGACCCAGGCCGACGGAGTGGTTTTGGTGGTGCCGGAATACAATGGTTCCTATCCAGGTATATTAAAATTATT
Organism: Bdellovibrionales bacterium; assembly: GCA_041690295.1. GTDB lineage: Bacteria > Bdellovibrionota > Bdellovibrionia > Bdellovibrionales > UBA1609 > JALHOQ01. Next base: position 67,741 of record JAWLHR010000008.1, on the reverse strand, counting down.
TATCGATTATTGGGATTATCCCAAAACCTTCGAGCACAGGCCCTTCGCTTTCGTGGGCTTGGGCGGCCGCTGGGGCGGTCTTCGTCCCGTGGAACATCTTCAGCACGTCATCGGTTACCGTAACGGTTACGTCTTCCCAATGCGGGTATTCCTGAATAACATCAAAGCCATACTCAAAAACGGTGAGATCATAGATGAACCACTTGCCGAATTGCTCGATATCCAATGCCGTGAGTTCCCTCTCTTTATAAAGGCACTGAAATCACAGAAACTGGATGCCAATTCCAAACTCGGCGCCTTGGTATGAAATGGCTGATCAGCTGCTTTGAACCCTTTAACGGAGCGAAAACCAATTCGTCTCAAATCGTCTGCGAAAAACTAAAGGCGATGTCTTGGGACGGGCAGATTCAGTTCACCGCCCCCTTGCCGGTCACGTATTCGGGAAGTTGGCCGGCTTTAAAACAAGCGATCGAAAAGAGTGAAGTGGACGGAGTTCTTGCCTTAGGTCAGGCGGAGTCACGCTCCAACCTGTCGCTTGAATGCGTGGCGCTCAATTGGCTGGACTCGGCCACCGCTGATAATCGGGGTGAAGTCATCACATGCAAACCCGTACTTGAAGGGGAGCCTGATGTAATCTGGTCCAATATTCCCTGGTCGCGAATCGAGGCGGACAAATCGTGGAGCCGGTCCTATTCCGCCGGAACTTTTGTTTGCAATGGTCTCATGTACCATCTTTGCCATTGGGCCCGATCCAATGGAAAACAGGCCGGATTTCTTCATTTACCTCTGGTCGATGTCCAGACGGATTCCGTCTTCGAAAAATCATTCAAGATGCCGCTGGATCATGCGGTCCAGGCCATGACCAAAATCCTTGAGTTTCTCGTTCAGCAAAAATGAAACGCTTGCAAGTGGTGGCCGCGATCATCGAAGAAGAAAACGGCGAGCGCGTGCTGATCGCCGAGCGCCCGCCCGGCAAGTCGTCGGCGGGATTATGGGAGTTTCCGGGGGGAAAAATCGAGTCCGGCGAAAGTCCGGAAGCGGCGCTTAAGCGGGAGTTAAGGGAAGAGTTGAATCTTGAAGTGGAAATTGTCCGCTTTCTCGGGGAATTCCCCCATCAGTACGACTGGGGTTGGATCGATCTGAAAGTTTTCGTCACCAAGGCGAAAAACACGCCACAGGCCACCGCGGACGTGCGCCATTTCTCCTGGGTACCGAAACGGGAAGTGGAGAACTATCCGCTGCTCGCGGCGGATAGAAAACCCTGGTCCCGGTATTTGGAGTCTGGCCCAACGACGGAGTGATTTTCCACTGTGAAACTCCGATAAGCCCATCAGGTTTCCGGAGGCCTGATGTCCGTTCGTAAAATCGTCGCCGACAAAATCTTGTGGGAAACATTGAACCGGTGGAAGCGCTCCAGTCCGGAACTCGACCGCATTCAATTTTTGAAAACCGTTCCTTTCTTCAATGAACTGACCAACTGGCAGTTAAAAACGGTTTCGGATATCGTCTTTGAACGAACCTATGAACCCAATGAATTGATTTTCGAGGAAGGCCAGCCGGGGGCCGCGCTGTTTTTGATCATGAGCGGTCAAGTTTCGGTTGAAATTCACCGCGAAAAGTACACGACGAAACTGGCGACCTTGGAAAAAGGCTCGTTCTTCGGCGAAATGGCGTTGCTTGACGGAACACCGCGCTCCGCCTGCGCCCGCGCCGTGGAGCGGACCCGGACTTTAGCCCTTTACCGGAATGATTTGCATCGTTTGATTGAAACCAACCCGGAAACCGCCTGCCAGATTTACCGGGCACTGGCGCGCATCGTGGGTGATCGACTGCGCTCCACCAACGAACTTGTTCAGGCGGAAGTCGTCCTTCCCGGAGCCAAGGTCGCCGCATGAAGCGAAGCCAGGATTTCGTGATCAAAGAACAAGAGCGAAAACGCCGGCGCCAGATTTTTCACTTCGCCTTCGCCGGCGTGGCGTTCGTGGTTGCTTGCTTTCTCGCCTGGAAGCTGAGCAGCCTTCTTCTTCCCATCGTGGTGGGCGCGCTTTTGGCGTTCCTGTTCCGGCCCGTGAAGGAACGCTTTAACCTTCCTTGGTTACCGCATGAATTGCAGGTGCTTTGCTCGTTCGCCGCCATAGGTCTTGTTCTGTTTTTTATTTTCAGCACGGTGGCCAAGCACATCCCCGGTGAAAAACAAAAACTCGAGCTCAAGGTCCGCTTGAAGTACAAGCTGAATGAAAAGTTTCAACAAATCGCGGGAACCAAAGCGGAAGAGCGGGGATTGATCGCCCAGGTGATCGCCAATGAGGCGGGGCCGATCATGGACGAACTGAACCACTATCTGGACTTGGATCACGAAGAGAAAGAATTATTTCTCAAATACCGCAACGGTTACAAGGGCGAGGAGCCGATCGAGGACCGGTTCTATGAATACTTCCTGGCCAGCTCGACCACCGGCCATTACGTCACCGAAACAAAGGAAACAGGCTCGCAACCAACCCAAGTCCAGGCTCCGGCGATGAAAAAGAAGTCCCTTCATGATGAACTTTCAATTTGGATTCTAGCTCCCTTGATCTTCATATTTTTGGGCTTCGATAACGGACAAATGCGCCGTTATTTCATCGGTCTCGTTCCCAATCGCTACTTCGAATTGTCTTTAACCATCATCGATGAACTGGAAGAGGCGATCGGGAATTATCTGCGCGGCACTTTGATGGAATGCTTTTTGGTCGGACTCACTCTGACCATTGGATTTATTTTGGTCGGCATTCCGGTCGGGGTGGCGATCGCGATCGGCGTGATCTCCGGTCTGGTGAACGCCATTCCGTTTCTGGGAACGATTTTCGCGTTCGTGATCGGCCTGGGTTACGCGCTCATCGCGGAAAACGTGACTCCGGTCATCCCCGGACTGAATCCCGATGACCTGGCCCTTTACGTCCTCATTTGGGTGGGTATCACCCAAGTTTTGGACAATGCCGTTTATGCGCCGATCGTGCTTGGAAAAGCGGTGAATGTGCATCCCTTGGTGGTGATTATCGCCATCGTCAGTGGTTCACTTTTAGCCGGACTTTGGGGAATGTTGTTCGCCATTCCAACCGTCGTGGTGTGTAAAACCGCCATCGAAACGCTCTTCAAGGAATTGAAGAGCTATCGAATCATTTAGCTTTGGCATAAATCATGAACCTTTCGCGGGTATGTTCTTGTGTTTCCTGGTGTTCTCGTTGTTTGTCACCATGCCCCGATCGCTTTTGGCGCAACCAAGACCGCCGGAAGCTCCCCCTGAAATTTCCAACCAAGAATTATTGAGGGTCGGGCGATACAATCGGGCGATCGAGGCGGAATTGCGGGATGCGATTCGCGAGTTCGAAGCCACGAAATATATTTATTCGACCGAACAGGAAAAACAGGCCGCCTTATTTCTGACCCAAGAAAAAATCCGCCTGGCGGAAGCGGCAAGGCGACGAGCCTTCGCCGAATTGCAGATCAATCCCGAAGCACCACCGGATCCATTGGTGGATTGGCTCGACAAAGCTCAAGAGGAAATGACTTTGATTCGAGCTGGACCCATCGTCGGCTATGATCAAAAGGCGGAGGTTCTTCGCCGATGCGCCACGAGACTTCGCAACGCGAGGAATGATGCCTATCGTTTATTGCTTCGGCGGGCGTTTCGGATCAAGTTAAAGCGTTGCATGGACATCCTCACTCGCCCAGGTCTTTAGCCGGCTTTGGAACATAATATAACTTATCAGGCAGGACGAAATCCAAGCCCCACCAGGTAAAATTCGAAGCTTCCTTTACGAACCGCTTCGGGTTTCGATCGTTGTACGGTTTCGAACATTTTCCGCATCTGTTGATCAATGGTTTTGGTGTCAGGTCCTTCGAAAATCTTCAATACGCAATGGCCCTTGGGCCGCAAATGTTGATGTGCCAGATTCAAAACCTGTTCGGCCAAGGCGAGACTTCGGGCCTGATCCACGGATCGCGCGCCGGTGGTGTTGGGCGCCATATCACTGAGCAGACAATCCACCTGGCGGCCTTTGAGAATCGCGGGATCGAAGTTAAACGCATCCATCTGATAAAAAGTGGCGCGCGGATCTTTCATCGAAACAACTTTTAAATCCAGGCCGATCACCATGCCGTTGGACCCGATGTGCTTGAGCGCCACCTGGCTCCAGGCCCCAGGGGCGGCTCCTAAGTCCAAAACCAAATCCCCTGCCCGCATCAGTTTGTATTTGCGCTGAAGCTCTTCCAGTTTGTAAGCCGAACGCGCCAAATAACCTTCCGCTTTGGCTTTGTGAAAAAAACGATCCTTTGGATTAAACGCCATCTATGAACTCTTTCGGGTCAAAATAAAAGCCGCAACCAAGGCCATAACCGAAAACATCGTCCATCGCAAAGGTTCAGGCGTTTCGGTAAAAAACTGTACGTAGCTGCAGCTGGTGGCCATGGCGGTGACGGCCAGAAGTTTCGCCATGGGCCGGATCACACGCCGATTACGCCAGTCCTGCAGAGGCGGCCCCAGACGAGGATGCGACATGAGCCAGCGATGAAGTTTCGGGGAGCCCCGTTCAAAACAAAACGCCGCGACCAACAGGAACGGCACCGTGGGCATGACCGGCACGAACGCGCCGATCACACCTATACCAAGAAAGAGCCATCCCAAAAGCAGCCACATCCTTTTTTGCATATCCGAGGTTCCGACGTAAGTCCATATTGCCGGCCCCGGCTCTAAATCTCGGCTTTAAAAAACCCGAAAAAAATCTATGTCTTGGAGCCTTCGCCGGAAACAACACGGATCCGTGTACCAGGTGCACGAGTACGCGTCACAACTTGGTGTTGAACGCCGTAAAAATCCGCGCGCCAAGTATCCAAGCCAAAATCTTTCCTCGTTACCCAGCGTGTTCTATGGCTCTTATTCCGTTCCCGTTCAAGACGTCAGTGTGGGCGGAGTTTGCTTACTCGATGTCGAGGACCGTCTTGAGCAACAAACCGGAAATGAAGTTGAATTCCGTTTGATCTGGCCCGACGGTGAACAAATCGTGCGCTCGCGAATCGTGGCCCGTGTGAATCCCAGAGTGCACGTTCAGTTTTTGAATTTAAATCCGGATCGCGCCGAAGCCATCAGCAAAGCCATTGTCCCGGGCATTCGGGGAACCGCCATGCGGCCGGTGGATCACCCCCATCAACGGATTCAACTGGATGCCGAGGAAATCTACACATCCGTGCACGGCGACTCATTGGTTATCAACAAGGCGGGAACGATCATCGCCGGCTTGAATCTGCTCGGCCGCGAGTACACGATCACGCGCCACTTTTGGCCGAAGATCGAAAAGAAGTATTACGTGTCCCCCCTTGAGTTCGAAGCCATTTTGATTTTCATGGCCAATATCCCGCAAGCGAGCGAGCGCTGCCGTGAGCTTCTCAAACGACTTCAATCCCTTTACTTCGAGGGGCGGCTATGAAGACCGGATTGGAGAATTTCCGACCGCGACTGCGCCCCGGCCGCGTGATCCCGCAAGGCTCACGGATCATTTTCGAGACGGATAACCCGTACAATCAAATCGTCCTGCCGATGGCTCTCGCCGATCTGGTTCTTTTGTGCAGCGGCCAATTCACGGTTCGCGAAATCGTTGAAAAGATTTATCGCAAGCAAGGAGCCGTCCCGTTCAAGTGGATTCTTTCCGCCATTCATAGCTTTCATCAAGGCGGTTTTTTTGAAAACGGTGACGATCTCACTCTGAGTTCCCATCTTGATTCGTGGGTGGCTCCCCGGCGGAGCAAATGGCATTTATCCTGGCGGTTCGGACAACGGATTGTCACCGATCAAAAATCCCCGGTGGGTTTTTATGCGCTGACTTTGGCCACACTGGTGCTCTCCATTCTGGGGCTTCAACATTTTCCCAGCGCCCCGGTGAGTCTACTCAAGGCCTGGTCAAGCGAAATTTCATTTTGGCCGGCGCTGCTTTCATTATTCGCGTTCAGCTCCGTGGTTCTCACGATCCGCTTCATTCTTTGCGGAATTCAACTCCTGCTTTTGACCGGTAAAGCGTACAACGTGTCCTTGCGTTTAAGTCTTTGGGGCGTGCACTTGCACGTCGGCGATGAGGCGAACTTCTCTCCGGAAAACCGGCTCTACACGGCAATGTTCCATATCAGCCAGATTCTTTCGCCCTGGGCCTTGGTTTACGCTTCCTCTTATTTTCTGGATCAAGACAACTTCACCCGCTTATTAATCACCGCTTTGATCGCAAGCGGATGGGAACTGAATCCCTTCTTCAACACGGAAGGGCGAAAACTTCTCCGTCACTTTTTGATCCCCAACGATCGTGAAGTGATGTCCTGGCACTTTGAAAAAAGCGTTCTTTTCAATACCATGAGCCCCGAATTGAAAGCGCAGGATCGCCGTTTTTCCGTGATTTGTTCGGTCTGGGGGGCGCTTTGGTTGACCATGGCCATGGTCGTGCTCCATGAATTCCTGATTCATTTCGGCGGCCCGATCTTGGAAAGCTTAACGCACTGGAGTTCCAATTCCTGGACCCATCTGATTTCCGCTCTGGCTTGGATCGGATGTGTTTTCTACGTCACCCGCACGGCTTTGGAAAAGGTCTTTTTGAATCTGATCCATCCCTATTTGGAGCCGATAAAACTTCGTTTTCAACGTCTGTCGCGCGAAAAACAGTGGTCCACCTCCGACATCGCGAACGTTCTTGAAAACTTACCGCTCTTTTCTCATTTCCATGGTCAATACATGGACGAAATCATCGCCGGATCGGAAGTCCTCACCTTCCGCGAGGGCGCCCAAGTGGTTCGGCAAAATGAAGTTTCCAACGACTTATATGTGTTGCTTGAAGGTTCAGTTGAAGTGATCCGGTCCAATGAAGATGAGACCGAGGAATGGGTGCTTGAGCTGGGCCCCAACTCGGTTCTCGGCGAATCGGCCCTGGCCGACGGGTCGCCCTCGCCCAGTCGCGTGGTCACTGAATCCGAGGCCACGCTTTTAAAAGTTCCGGTTCATCTGCTTCGCAAAGTGGCGGAAGAAGCCCAGACCATTCGCCAAATCGAGGATTTCAAAAACGCCATCCTGGTGAACCAATTTTTCGCCGCCTCACCCGTGTTTAGAAGCTTGAACGCCGAAGCGGTGGACTTTATTTCCAGCCGCGGCTCCTTGGAATATTACAACGCCAATCAGACGGTTTTTTACCAGGGGGATCGCGGCGATAGCCTTTATATGATTCTTCGGGGGTCGGTCGATATCCTGGTGAACGGGAAGAAAGTGAAATCCCTCGGCCAGGGCAACTTCTTTGGTGAAATCGCTCTGATTTCCAACATCGCCCGAACCGCCACGATCACCACCCGCGAACCCAGCGTCTTGTTCAGCATTTCAGCGGATTCGTTCTGGCAGATCCTGGTGCAAAACATGGACCTTGGTATTTTCATCGAAACGATTTCCGAGAACCGCCTGAAAGAAGATATCGAGCTGACCGCCACTAAACCCACTGGAAGTGATTCAAATTGAGACGCCCCCCTACGAAACTCACCTCCGCCCGTGTTAATCTCTTAGTATCGCGGAGAATGTAAGCGTGAGTCGTTCGCTTTCAAAAGTTGTAGCGCCCGTGGCCCTATCGCTTTTGATCCCTTTGGTTTATAACTCCTGTCAGGCCGGCCTGTTGAGCAGCAAGGGCTTCATGTCCGCCCGAAGCCAGACCCAATGCAAAGCCGGGTTATACAAGGGCGAGGTCACTCCGTTCGAGGCTTTCGCGAAACACACTCCTTTTTCCGAGCGAAAGGTGATTCTCGACACTCTTCCGCAAGGTCTGTCCACCCAATCGCAAAAAACTCTCGAATCGGATTCCACTCTTCCTCCAGGCGCCGAATTGGGTGTTCTCGCGCTGAATTCCTGCCCCTCGGAATGGATCGGCTCTTTAAGCGAACAGAAGCTCGAAGCGCTGGAACGCCAAATCTACGCATGGAACCTGGATCGGGAATACTCCATTTCGGAAATTGAAGCTCTCGCGGACGCCGATCCTTGCGTGATCGGATTGTCGTGGAATCAAAGTTACCGCTTGCATGCCTTTAACGACAGCCAAAGCATTAACCAATCCCATCTTGAAGCCATTAATGCTTCGGCGGCCTATTCCCTCGCCTACGGCGAATCGGCGGGAATGAAACGCACCGGTGATCCGGTCATCATGGCGGTGATCGACACGGGCGTGGATTATGCGCACCTGGACTTGCAGGCGAACATGTGGCGCCACAATCAAGGTATCGGCATCGACATCACCACGCTGGGCGGAAACGTGGATTATAATCCGACGGATCCCTCGGCCATCGGTCATGGCACCCATGTGGCGGGAATCATCGCGGCCGCCTCGGACAACACCATCGGTATCACCGGCACCATGCCTTTTCGCGGGCAAATCATGAGCATCAAGGTTTTCGAAACGGATCCTTTGACCGGCGAGGAGTTCACCTCTTCTCAGCATGTTTATAATGCGATCCAGTTTGCTTATCTGAACGGCGCCCATGTCATCAATTTAAGTCTTGGCCGAATCGTGAATGGATCGGCCACTGACGCCTTGGCCGAAACCGCGCTGACGGAGGCGGTCAATCGCGGCGTGACCGTGATCACCGTGATCGGCAATTCGGATCCGGGCGAAAACGGACGTGAAGTGAACGGCACCACATTAACCTCAATTCCCGCGATTTATTCCACCAAGGCGGGCGTGATCGGAGTCGGCTCATTTGACGTGCGCACAGGTCAGAAAAGCCTGTTCAGTCACTTCAGCACCACGTACGCGGAAATCGGAGCGCCGGGCGCCGAGCAGGGATTGACGGGGATTTACTCCACGCTCCCCACTCGCCTCTCCTCGTATGGCCGGCTCGCCGGCACCTCACAGGCGGGACCGCAGGTGACCGCCGCCGCGGGTTTGACCATTGGTTTGATTCGAGAAGCGTACAAAATCGCGCCAACGCCTCAGGAAGTGGAGAGACTGCTTCTCGCGTCGGCCGCCAAAAGCCAGGACCTCGCGCCCTTCTTCAAAGATGGAAACCGCTTGGATCTCCATCGCTTAGTGCAAAAAATCAATGAAGAGTATCCGCTCACGAAGGGCGCGCAATCGACCGATTTGTCCTCATTCGGATGTCCTTGAAACATTGACTCAAGCCCGCTGAACCATAACAATAGGGGAAATGCATTTTTTGTTTCTACTCATGGCCTTGACGGCCTTCGCCGAGGAAAAGGCTCCCGAAACTTCGATATCGGAGTACTGCATAACTCAAATGCAGAAAATCAAGGGTAACAAGGATCTCACTGACCTCAAGAGCGCCTGCGCGAAAGTCCAGGTTCTTGAAGGCTGCACGAGCGTCAAGGGTGAGCCCATCTTTCATTATGATAAATTGGGCACGGCGAAAAACGGCAAAAGAATTTTCGCCAAATCATTGATCCATGGCGATGAAGAGATGAGCGGAATCGTCGCCCGCGCTTGGATTGAACGGTTGGAAAAAATCGAGCCGCGCAACACCTGGCGCATCATTCCCATCGCCAATCCGGATGGCTGGAAGCTGAAAACGCGAATGAATGCCAATGGCGTGGATTTAAACCGTAACTTCCCCACGAAGGATTGGGACAAAGAAGCGCTCAATTATTGGAAGGTGCAAAGAAAAGGGGATCCGAGGCGTAATCCCGGCCCTTCCGCCGCCAGTGAAATTGAAACTAAGTGCTTGATTAAACATTTTGAAGAATTCAATCCGGATTTATTGATCTCCGTGCACACGCCGCTTGGAGTTTTGGACCTGGACGGGCCGAAAATGAAAAATCCCCCGCCGTTTAGACCCCTGCCCTGGACTTCGCTGGGGAATTTTCCGGGAAGCCTTGGACGCTATATGTGGGTGGACCGAAATGTTCCCGTGCTGACCATCGAGTTGAAAGGCACGGAAGACATTAAAAAATTGGAGGCGTTTGATCGATTACAAGACATTTCGGGAACCATCGCCATACAGGCCGACAAGCTTCGCCAGCAGCCCGCGAAATCCAAGACATCGGAAGCGTCAAAATCTAACGCTACAAACTGATTAAACTCTGAACCGGCGCTTTTAATTTTTCGCGCCCTTTGAGAAAGCCAAGCTCCATCATGAACGCGAAGCCCGAAATTTTTGAACCGGCCTTGGCGCAAAGAAGTTCGGCCGCGGAGGCCGTTCCACCCGTGGCCAGCACGTCATCGATGATACAGACCTTGTCCGTCGAATCCAAAGCGTCGGCGTGGATTTCAAGAGTGTCACTGCCGTACTCCAGTTGATAGGAATAAGAAATCGTCTTTGACGGCAGTTTCCCCGGCTTTCGAATCAAAGTCATGCCAAGACCGAGCTTGTGAGCAACCGCCGCGCCGAGAATGAATCCCCGGCTCTCGATGGAAGCCAAACGGGTCGTGCCCGGCGGAACCAGCTCCGCCAGATGAATAACCAGCGATTGAAACGCCTTGGGATGATTTAAAACCGGAGTGATGTCTTTAAAAAGAATGCCCGGTTTGGGAAAATCAGGAACATCCCGGATCAGACTTTTGACTTCATTCACGGACAAAACATCACTCAACTTAAAACTCCCACTTTTTAAAACCTTTGGCTTCAGCCCGTTTTAAATCCTTCGCGGGAATCTCATAAACGTTCGCCATACCGGTATTGGATCCACAAACTTGAATGTGCATCAATCCATCGGGCTTTTTCACCATCGAGAAAATTTTAATCCCATTGAGTTCTTTGGCCATCACATCAAGGGGGATGGCTTTACCCGCTCCGCATTGCAGACTTCCGTCATACTTATAAACCAGAACCCGGTCCGAAGTGCGCTCTGTGGTTTTCGATTCAGTCGGAGGCGCATCAATCGCCACCGGCGCTTGCGGGGCTTCCTGTTTGCGGCGGCAATGACCTTGGGCGCAGCCCACGATCAACCCACAAAGAACCACCAAAGAAACCGCGGATCTTATTCCCATGGCCACTCCTTGGCGTACCTTTTCCAATTCACTTGGAGCGCGTAAAGAATCGCATCCGTGGAGATGAAGTAAACTTCGCCCGTTTCCGGATCCACCGCGGCCCGCGAAGTCACTCCCCGCCCCGGTTCAAATTGCTTTATTAATTCACCAGTGCGGGCGTCGATGAAACGAAGGGCGCCTTCCATTTCACCCACCATCAACACGCCCTTATATAAAACCGGTCCGGTGGCGATTCCCGCCGGATTATTCTGACTCCAGAGCGTTTTTCCGGTCTTTTTGTCGATGGCCATGGTTTTTCCGCCCGTCGACGAGAAATAAAGAGTCGAGCCTTGCAAAAGGACTTCATCATAGCCGCCCTCATCCACGGACCAAAGGATTCGGCCATCGTCGCGATGAAGAGCGTAAAGCGCGCCATCGTAGCTTGAGATGTAAATGATATCGCCATCCACGACCGGTGTGGCGTCCACATCGCGAAAGCGTTTGTTGCGATTCAAATTCACTTCCCAAACAACCGCGCCCGAACTTTTATTACAGGCCACCAATGCTCCATCGGAAAAACCAACAAGCAATAGGTTCCCGCTCAAAGCCGGCTGTGACCCTCCACGAACCGAAATATTCCCCGCTTCCCGGCGATTATAGGTCCAGATCAACTTTCCCGTTCTGGCGTTAAGGGCATGAACAACATTGTTCCCGCCAAGCACGTAAACCACGCCGTTTTTAACCAGGGGTTTCGCGATGCCTTCCGCCTTTAAAGGATAGGTCCAAAGTGGTTGACCGGTTTCAGGGTTCAAGGCGTAAAGCAGACCGTCACCAGCCCCGAAATAAAGGACGTTGTCGATCAACTGAGCTCCAGCTTCCACGCCGTCTTTAATTCGCAAGTGCCAGCGTTTATGGGCGCTCTTGCGGTCATAAGCCGTAAGTCCATCAATGGAGTTGGCGACGATCACAAGCTTTTCGGTAAGGATGGGAGTGAAGCGATGAATGCGGCGGCCACCCAGGTATTCCTGAGTCAGAGTGTCACGCACCCAACGCTTTTCAACCACGAACTGATTGGGCCTTGGCTTTACCGTTGAACAGGCACTGAGGAGAAGTAAGGCTCCGATTGTAAACCGCATTCTCATCCCGGTTTGGATTTAAGTTCCAGCAATCGCAGAAATTGCGAGGCGGACGTCGAAGCATCGGTATTGGGATAACTCCGAGCCACATTTTCATAAGTGTCTTTGGCTTTGGCCAGATCGCCTTTCAATTCCCAAGCGATGCCCTGCTTTAAAAGAGCTTCCGAATGAAAAGCTTTAAGGGCCGACGAGTCCAAGAGCCGCTGATAGGTCTCGATGGCTTCATCCGCCTTACCGTTTTCGATCAACACTAGACCTTTGTGCATGAGAGTGAATCCCGCCAGAAGATCCGAACGCGAAGGCTCAAAAGACGGAATCGAGATCACTTCAAGAGCTTCTTCAAATCGTTTTTGCTGAACCAGAAAATAACTCAGGTTCAACGCTGAAATCAAAGCCGTGCGGGTTTTGCGGTGAGCTTTGATCTCGTTTTTAAGCTTTCCAACGATTTGCGCGTAGTCTTTCTCGTAATCCACCGGGCGGATGGGATCCTTGGGATTCGATTTCTTCTTAGACATTTCGCGCATGAGCTCGCCGCGTTCCTCGCGAATGCGCGCCTCCACGGCTTTCAGTTCGGCCTCATATTTATATATGGCTTCAGCCGCCCTCGATTCCACCGAGCTTTGCCAATAGGAATAACCGGTTAAACCCGCGCCCACTAAGCAGGCCAGCACGACGACGGCCACCACGGCGCGGGCGTGTTTCTCGATCCAATTCAGGACCCGCGTGGATGTGGAGATAAAGGCATCCGGCGCTTTGACCTGGTCTTTGAAATCTTTCTTGCTCACGAATTCCTCGCTGTTTTTACTTCTGCCGGTTCGACATCTCTTTCAACGTGGAGAACGGTCGAGCCATACGGCCATGTAGATGTTGCCGTAATTGCCCGATCGAGGCAATTCGTTGCTCCGCCATACGATCCGCCGCGCGGTGCGTGGCTATATTTTGCTCACGCGAAATCTTATAGACTTGCATCAAATTATCGTAAACTTGCTTGGTCTTTTCAAAGGCACGCTCGCGGGAATAACCTTCCAACTCCACAAAAACGTTCATCAATCCACCGGCATTGATCACGTAATCGGGAGCGTAGAGGATACCCAGCTCAAGAAGCGCGTCACCATGACGATGCTCCGCCAATTGGTTGTTAGCGCCACCCGCCACAATCTTACATTTTAATTTGCCGATCGTTTGATCATTGATGATCGCACCCAGCGCGCACGGCGCCAATACGTCACATTCGCTGATGATAATCCCATCCGGATCGGCCACTTGCAGGTTGAATTTCTCGGCAACGCGGGAAACCTTCTCTTTATCGATGTCCGCCACCGTAACCTCGGCGCCTTCTTTCACCAAATATTCCACCAGGTTTCCGCCGACATTACCCAGGCCCTGAACCGCGACCCGAATGCCTTTCAATGAATCCGTTTTCAGTTTTTCCTTCACTGAAGCTTTAACCCCCATCAGCACGCCGTGGGCGGTGAATGGAGACGGATCACCCGATCCCCCAAAAGACATGGGGATACCCGTGACATAGGGCGTCTCCATGAAGACGTAGGCCATGTCGTGCACCGAGGTTCCGACATCCTCAGCCGTGATGTATTTTCCATTCAGAGAGTTCACGAAGGCGCCAAAGGTCCGAAACAGCGCTTCTGATTTATCTTTTTTGGGGTCCCCAATAATAACGGCCTTGCCCCCGCCCAAATTCAATCCGGCGGCGGAGGCCTTGTAAGTCATCCCCTTAGCCAACCGCAGCACGTCGACCAGAGCGTCTTCCTCGCTTTTATAGGGCCACATGCGAGTACCGCCCAATGCCGGGCCGAGCGTCGTGTTGTGGATTGCGATTATTGCCTTAAGACCACTGTCCTTGTCGTTACAAAACACGACTTGTTCGTGATCACCATGTTTTTCAATAAGTTCAAATGTAAGCATAGGTGGGAAGAATAGGTTCAACTGAACTAGGGTTCAAGCACTAATAAAGCGGTTCAGGCCCCATATTGGCGCATGGGGCCGAATGAAATGATCAGATTATTGGCAGGTCCATTTATAATCAGTTGGATTTAGAATGTTTGACCAGCCGTCTTGGGCTCCCGTGGAGGCTCCGGTCACGCCCATAGCCACGTTCGACGTGAACATGCCAGTAGCGTCACAAATCAAGCTCTCGACGGAACCACCGCCCCCAACGCCGCCGGAGCTGGCACTTCCGCCGACCGCCTCACCCATGAGCGTGGTTGAGCTTCCGATCAACTTCTTGGTCATGATAAAAACGCTTCCGCCGCCGCCCGCGCCGCCGTTACCCGAAGCGAAATCCCCCGAAGCCGCGATTCGCGCGGCTCCGGATGTCACACTAATTTGATTCGCCACTACGAAAACAATACCGCCACCGTGGGTTCCAGGGTCCGCGCTTCCCGCTCCACCGCCGCCACCGCCAAAGAGCATGCGGCGACTTCCAGCGCCAAACATCGCACCCGCGCCACCTTGGCCATCGTCGACAGTACTCGCCTGACCACCGTTTCCAAAACCACCGCCGCCACCTCCGCGGCCGGACACAGTTGAACCTTTAATTCCCCCGTTTGTGGAGAACATGGATGGATCGGTATCCCTATCCATTCCCGCGCCATTATAGCCCGCGATACCTCCCGCGAAACCTTTGCCGTTGGCGCTGATCTCAGCTCCGCTCTGCATGGTGAGCGTACCGCTCACACGAATCGGCAAAATACCGCCACCGATCATGAAGTCGAAGGGATTGGTGGTGAGCTTGGTCGAGGTTTCAATCGTAAGATCATGATAGTGTTTAACCTTTACAATCTGAACCACGCAGAAGTTGCTATCCAGACCGCCGGCATCCAGATAACCCGCGTCTATAGAGTCCAAAATCGTGCCCCTCGGTAAGACCAAGCGGTCCGACTGCTGACTGAGAACACGAGTGAAACTGTAACTTCCCACTCGATTCGGCCCGAACTCCGGCGAAGAACCGCAATCACCGTCCTCGGCCATGGCGCTGACGTGAATCAAGGCTTCATCACCATCCGCCCACGATCCGGTGACGACGCCCATGGCCTCGACGTAATTGGGAGCGACGACGACATCTGTTACACGGTAAAAGTCCGTATTATATTGGTCCGAGGGTACGACCGTTGAGTATGAACTTAAGGCCCATCCGAAATGATCCATGTCGTTGTTGCAGCCGCCCGTGCAGGAGTAGTCCACCCAGACCGGCTCGCCCACATACTTGGCTTGCCCATCGGTTTCGGCTTTGGCGCAGAGATAAAACTGGTGCATGTAGTAGTTGTTTTCCTCGACCCCCATGAAGTCGTAGGTTGTGTTGGAAGAGCTCGTGGTAGCGTGTTTGGTGTAGCCCAATCGGGTCAGATCCTCACAGGTATCCAAGCTCCCATCATAGCCGCCACCCGATGGCGTAAAGCGATGCCAAATCTCAATTTCACTCACCACCTCGTCAACACCGGGAAGAAGCTTCCATTCCAACTGCGTGCAATCCGCGCCCGAGCATCCGTCATTCTTGAATGTGGCACGGGCATAAACATGACGATTCGAGAGGAGATCGATTCCTCTGAAGGGCATGCGCACGCCGCTAAATGAGTGAACCCCGTTCTCCAGTTTATTGTGATAAAAAGCGAGGCAGAGTCCCGAATCAAATGAAGACGGCGTGCAACCGGGAGCATCATGGGTGTAAACCGCCATTAAACTTGACGATTCACCGCCCGCGACCCGACGAATCTTGGTCGCGCCCCCGGATGAGCCCATGTAATCCACGGGAATCGTGGCCGCGGAATCGAAGAAAACGTTCGGGACACCTTGCTGGACCTCGGGGTATATGACTTTTCGCCCGCTCATAAACGATGGATCCCCGAAAAATCCCAGGATCATCTGGGTTTCAGGTTCGGGCCGAATGCGAACAGAGTCCCCCCGGAATTCACGTCGATAACTGGATGGCTTGGTGACATTCAGAAGGTGAGTGCCATAAGCGATGGACTGCGGGCTTCCATTCACCGTGTACTCCAATTGCCCGCCACTGATGGTCAAATTGTTGAAGAGAGTTTGGGTGGCGCCGGTCGAGTCTTTGACGACGATATCGAAATTCACACCCTCGATGGCAAAGGCCTCGAACCAGCCATTCAAGATACTGCCTTCCTCGACCTCCATGTCCGGCTTGCCGTTTCCGACCTTGTATTTCGTTGTCAATGTGCCGGTTGGTCCTGACGTGAAGTCGGTCAAGTATCGACCGAAGATCCTGGCTTCCTTGCCGGCGCTCGCGGCCGAGGCTTTGGCCGTCACCGACAAGGTCATATTGCCGCTGATCGTGGCGGAAGCATCACCGTAATAAAAACGCATATCCCCCTGATCTTCGCCGGTGAAAACCATCAGGGCTTGAACAAGCACCGAGGCCCCATTGGGCACATTGGGAACGTCGAATGTGACCCCTTGGCCGATGGGCAGCCGGGTTTCACTGTCATGCATATCGATTTTGGAAACAATGGGCGAGCGCCCGGCGATTTGGATATTCGCGATCGCTGCGTTGAGATAGTAGTTTCCTGAAAGACCGCCAACTTTATGTTGAATTGGAACGTTGACCTTCAGTCGCGTCGTCGTTGTTTTTCTTGTGCAGCCCAACAAGGCCAGCAAAGACACGGTTGCAATAACCAGTGACTTCCGCATACGTCCCCCAAACTTGGTTGTGACCTTTATATATCGGAATTTTCGCGGGGCCGGTTTAGGCGTGCCTCAAAGCGAGACAAAGGGCGAATCATCGCGGACAAGCATCCAGGTCTCAAAAGAAATTCACGGCGAAATATAAATAAACAAGAAATAGTTTATTATCTGGAATTAGTTTACCGACACGACAGTATTCCAACGCGACAATTATCACACAAGGAGGCACGTGAATGGGTATGCAAATGTCCGATTTCTCGTATGTCATATTGCCCGGACGTTTCTACAAAGACGAAGAGAAGCCGTTATTTGAGAAGGCGTACCGATTTTGGCGCGAAAATTGGGACGCTGTTTACAAAGAATTGAACGCCGGTTTCAAAGTCAATCCCGATGATTTTTTTAAACAGGATTTCATACCCGTCATCGTTCACGAAGAAAATATCGTGGCCATTCATTTGTATTCGCTCTATGACATTCGCTCGGACGTAAGCCTTGAGCATTCTTATCTTTCGCACAATTTCAACCATTCTTATTTTGAGGATCTTCGCCGCAAGAACATAGAGAAAGTCATGAGCATGGAATCGCTCTTCGTCAATCCGGCCTATCGAAAGTCGAAAACGGGCATTAGCATGGTTCATGTGCTGGGCTCGCTGGGTCAGCGGGTTTTTCTCAATTACACCGACGCTCACGCCATCATCGCTCCGGCCCGTAATGACAATAAGGTGTCGAACGTCGCCTACGAGATCGGATTCGAACCCATTCAAAGGGAAGTGACATTAAATAATGTTCCAGTCGATCTCCTGATCTGCCGAAGAGATAAAGTGAAACCTGTCCCGGGTCAGGAACGACTTTGGGTGGAGTATCTCTGGAAGGCCCATCAACAAAAAGAAGCGGCCGCTTAAGGAGGAAGCAATGAAAATCGATTTTCGCCAGCTAACCAATGAACAAATGGAAAAAACCGCTCCCGTCATTTTGAATTACCCGTGGGAGGAAAAACTGGGCTACGCCATGTGGCTCAGCCAGACCTATTACATGGTGAACCACTCCACCCGCTTGGTGGCGCTCGCGGGCGCCCATGCCCCGCTCGATCGCTCACTCCTTCATGACCGCTTCGTGGACCACTCCAAGGAAGAACGCGGTCACCAGTTGATCGCCATCTCGGATTTAAAACTCTTGGGATTCAACATCAAAGATCTCCCCTGCTTGACCCCTTCGGCCACCATGTATCAGGTGCAGTATTACTGGGTTCAGCACCGGGGAGCGGCGTCTTTCTTTGGTTACACGCTGGCGCTTGAAGCGTTGGCCGAGAAATTCGGACCGGAAATTTATCAGCGCGTGGTTAAAGCCCATGGCCCGCAAACGGCGAAATTTCTGAAGCTCCACAGTGACGCGGATGTCGGCCACCTTGAGGAAGCTTATAAAGTCATTGATAAGCTGACCCCCGAGGAAGCTGAACTCGCGCGCGAGAACATGCTTCTTTCAAGCGATATTTATCGTGAAATGCTGATCAAAAGCCAAGAATATGCCAATGCCTTCAGGGATAGCGAAAAAATGGCGGCTTAGTTCAGATCCAGACCCGAGATATTCAGATCTTCAAGATATTTCTTAAAGCGGCTTTCTTCCTCGCCGGAAGAAAGCTCGCCTCCGGCCAGCTCACCCTTTTCGATGGCCACCGTGGACACGGGGCGACTGTGATGATCAAAGAGAGGCGAAACGTATTTCACTTCGGCCGAAATCTTGTATTTGAAGGGGGAATAAAGCTCTTCGATGATGTGTTTCGGCAACCCGGTGGCGATGGTGGATTTAATTTCGCCGTTATAGACCCGGGTGGCGATCATCATGAGACCGCGGAAAACCTCCTCATTACGTGTGTACAGCTGGCTCCACGGACTTGAGTAGAGTTCCTCAAGGGAATAACTGCAGTAATGGTAGAAATTGAAGTTACGGAAGATCTGAATGCCCACCGGATCATGGATTTCAATCACATCATCCTGCCGGATATAGGAAAACAGATCCGAACAAGGACGAAAACCCATGTGTTTGATGGCCGCCCAGCTGATCGCCGTGGGATCGCAGACATTGCCCCCATTGGACAGAGTGAGTTGGCAGATCTGAAGATAGGTTTCCAGCTGGCGAACGATCTCACACTGCTCTGGCTCGGTTTTCTTCGAAAAAATCGGCAAGCTCGGGTCCCGATAAGGAATGATCTTGAAACCTTCCTTTTCGCCCAGCGCCGAAATGCGCTCACTGAGCCACTTAAAACGGGAACCCAGGGAAAATCCATCGGGTCGGCGGCTTTTCGAAACTAAATCAGTGGCTTTCATCAACGTATCCATTTCCTTGAACAATATTTATTAAATATAATGAATTGCAAGGGAAATGCCAGATTAAGCTAGATTTTACTGAACGTTCGGTCGCTAAGTCGGCATTTATCGGCCATGAATGCCGTTTTACGCGCCTAAACCTATCCTATTAAGATGTAAAATAGGGCGAATACGAAGAGACCCATCAAGACCAGCATCACTCGGGAAATCTCCACCATTTTCTGCCGTTTCAGAGCCTCGATTTCGTGCTCCATGAACTGAAGTTTTTCATTGAGTTCCTTCGAGTTCGCGGACGGGCCTAAAAGGCCCTGGGAAACCACCCGAACCAGGTCAGGATTCTTATCTTGAAGCAGTAAGAGCCATTCCAACGAACGATAAATATGGGGCGGCACCTTGGATTCGTCCTTAACCCAACGGGACCAGGCCGACGGATCGACCAACAATAATTGCCCCATTTTTCTTTGCGAAAAACCCAGGGTTTTTCGTATGGATTCGAGACCTCCATAGCGCTCGCGAATCACCCGCGCTTCTGCCTCATATTTCAAACGCAAAGAGGTCTTTTGGCGACCTGTCTTCCTTTCGGGTTCCTGGAACTGATGATTCTCTAATTCAAAGTCCATTCCGTCCTGCCCATCTCAATGTTGTATTTCACGTTATTTAATTGTGTTTTACATCCTTACTCGATGTAAAATAAATTTTTAGAGGGTCCAGCTGGTAGCTTGGTAATTATGTATCAATGAACCCAAATCCAAACCCTATACGCGGTATGCGCAAATTCAAAATCGACTTCGTATTATAACTATAAGTCACAGTACTAAGTTGTTGACATTACCTGATTTCACTCTCGAAAATTGAGCTATAAGCAACGGTGAGTGAGCAGAATTCGAATTTACTTTTCGCGTCTAAACTGAATTTATATATAAAAATTTCGCTCGCCAGATTGGAACGATGTGGCACAGTTTCGGACTAAAGTTCGATACGCATTAAACAAGAATAAGTACCTCTTGGATCCCGAATACGATCGGCTGGTTCACATCCTCAACTCATTCAAGGCCAAGGATCCACGCAACTGCACCCTTCTTTGGCTGCTCTTGCACACCGGCGCCCGAGCCCAAGAGGTCCTCAATCTTCGCATCGATGATCTAAATACGTTCGATGAGTCGGTGTTCATCCATGGTCTTAAGGGCAGCAACGATCGGGAGCTCCCCGTCCCCAGCTGGCTGTTCCGCCGGTTGGTCAGCGAAATCCCCAATGCTCAAAATCAGTTACTCTTTCCCATCTCGTACAATCGTTTGCGCCAGGTCTGGGAGCTTTACCGTCCCGTCCATAAGAAACTCCACGCCCTAAGGCACACTTTCGCCATAAGGCTTTACAAAAAGACCAAGGACCTTCGTTTAGTCCAAGTGGCTCTTGGTCATCGAAACATCACGAACACCATGGTCTATGCGGATTACGCCTACACCCAGGAAGAGCTGCGAAAATTGATTCTGTGAACTTAGTGGACCGGAACTCCGCAATCTTCGGCACTCACGCCCATTTCGGCGCAGACCTTGGACAGCCAGAGTTTAAAATCATCGCGAATGCCATCTAATTCCAGCCGCTCATGCCCATAGGGCTGGGTGAGCATCAGGAACACATTGGATTCACGCCACAGCCGGATGGAGGCTAAATCATCTTTTTCCATAAAGTGGAGAAAGGCCTGGTCCCGGGTCTTTAGCGCGAAATCAATCGCGGCGGAGAAGGTTTTACGGATGAAATCCTCTTTCACCGGCACCCGGTCCCACTTCACCTGGCGCAAATGCCGGCGCAGGCCTTCAAACTCCGGATAGGTCATCCGGTTCACAAATCCGATTTCATAAAAATGATTCGCTTCCCAGGATTTACCGAAAAACCGGTTATAGGGATGGTCGGCATACTCGACTTCGGCATTGATCTCAGCCTTCACCGCACGCCGTTCGGCTTCGACGATTTTCTCTTCCGTCTCGGTTTCGGCATAGGCTCGGAGCATGGCTTTTTCATGACCGAAGCCGCGCCGCCGGTAATTGGCATAAAGTTCGCGCAACATCCGGAAATGTTCCCGCTCATGATGAAGGGCCGCCAGTGACATCTCCCGGGCCAGATCAATGCCGATCACGGGCATTAGATAGGACGGGGACTTGGGATTGAGATTCACCCAGAAATAAGCGGACTCGCGACCGAACCACTTATCGACGCCTTCCGGATTCTCGATCGCCACTTCGCGAATGAGCAATCTCACCTGGCCGCCGAACGCCTTCACCTCGTCGATCACTTCCTGCACTTCGGGATTGTCGACCCAAATGTACTCGGCGAACTCGATTTTCCGCGAGCGAAGCTTGCCTTCCGGCGCATAGCGATAGCTCACCTCCGGCGGATCCAATCGGCGAAGTTTGGCTTTGGTGGGAAGCCTTAAATGTTGAAGATCAACGGGGTCCAAGCGGCCCAACTCGCGGGCGTGCTTCGCGAAAAAGGGAGCGGCCACGTTCGCGAGCGCGCCCTCCGACTGCCGCATGCGGCGGAAGGATTGAATCATTCGCCGGGCCAGTTCGGTGCTTTGAACCAGGTTGCGGTCCCGCCCATGGGCGAAGTTCCTTAACGTCGCGATCACTTGCAAATGCCAAGGACTGATCAAGTCCATGACCTGCCGGTAAGCGAAGGAAAGGTCGAGTGCCTGGCTTCGGCACTCGTTCCATTTTTTATCATCCTGATTGAAGCGCAAAGAAAAGAGACATTTGATCAAAGCGGTGCCCTGTTCGAGCACGGTGGCCAGCTCTGTTTCGCGGCTTTTCGGCCACTGACCAACTTGCATTTTCGCCCATTGAAAAGGCTTCGTCTCACGGACCCCCGGCTGGTCTTCAAGGATCAAGCCGATCCCGTAACCGCCGCCGCGGGAAGTGTTGGTGTACAACCCGCCCCGCGCGCCGGTTCGTAAGAGAATTGAATTAGGTCCGGCGTCGACATTTCCGTCCGCATCCATCATCACGAAAATTCGCAAATCAATGGGGACCTCACTATGGACTTCCCGGCCGCTTTTCGATTGGCTCACCGCCGGCAAAGTGGCGATGGCACTCAGATATTGAATTTCAAATTCCGTCGGCCGGGCGCGGACGCGCTCGACCAATTCGGCCACCGCGCTCTCGCTCATCGCGCGGGGAAAGTAAATTCCCACTCCGCCGGAGTTGCCAGGCTCTTTCACCACGAAGCTCGATGGGTTGGCGTAGAAAAGATCGAATTGATCCTGGGCCAGGCCCCGGATGGGCCGGGCCATATCCGGAAGTTGCGGAAGCAGGTAACTGGTCAGGATCCGAAACAGGCGTTTGTCATCGACCACCCGACCGCCGATATTGCTGTAATAAAGTTTGCGATTGATGATGGCTTTGGCGAAGCTCCCCCTATGACCCGGCCGCGAAGGATCTTCGCTGATCGTATCCCAGACTTCCAAAAATTTGGGTTCGCCGTTTTCGTCACGGTGAACGCCGACGATTTTGCCCCCGTCGTCATAGATGAAGTCATAAATCGCGCCCGGGCGAAGGTCGACCCCCAGCCTCTCGGATAAAGCCTGATTGTCTTGGAAATTCGGACTGATCAGTGGAATTTTATCGGCGTTGGACTGGAGAAAAAAGGATTCTTCCATTCGTCCATAAATACCGGTGACAAGAGGGTCCTCCTCTCCTTTTCCCGTATTCAACCGAATATATCCATCACGGTCCTCATAAAGGTCGCTGCTTTTCACCAGCGGCATGCCCGAAGCCCGTGCGATGGAGGCCACGTCCGGATGGGCGCCGTTATAAATCCCTGGCGAGATCACAACGCTCAGCCCCTCTTTTCCGGTCCAGGCGCGGGCATTGCTTTCGATGGCTTTACGTAAAATCTGAAACGTGTCGTCTTTAGGCAGGTAAGGCTCGACCAGCTTTTTCAAGGGCTCGTTGAGCCATAACAGATCATGAAGGAGTTGAACGTTATTGCTGAGTCCGCTCGGTGTGCCGAGATTGGTTTCAAAAAATTCCGTGGCGGGCCTTTTGGGATCCACGACCGCGCCGTCAAAGCCCGCCACCGCCAAAAAGGGATATTCGGCCATGTTGGGGTGAATCAGCGCCGGCTCCAGATATATGGAGTCACGGATCGTATGAAGCGCCAGCTCGGCCTCCTCGCGCGGAAGGTCGCCGAATCCCAGATCTTCAATTCCGGCGTTCGGGATGGAGTAAATCTTCTGCAGAAGTTGCCGGTACAGCCGCATCAAGGGTCCGGTTGATGCGACCATGCGATCAAAATCCGATTTGAGAATCGGAGCCACAAAACTATTCACTTCAACCGCGACAAATTTATCGTAAAGCCCGGTGATTCCGTTTTTGACTTGAAAGGACATCTCCCGGGCCTCATGCCGGGCCGTCAGGTCGGCATCCAATTCCATCCGGCGGGAGACTTCCTGGTCGGCCAGCAATTTAACGACTTGGCCACGGATATCAGGCACTTCGACCAAATGTTCTTTGAAGTTCGCGGTCACTAACTCCGCTAAAAGATTTCGTTCGCAGTTGGTGTCGTGCGCGTAAGCGGGCAGCCACCAAAACAGGAGAAGGCCGAGCCAAATTTTTCGCATGGCACTTTATTGCAGATTGCGTCAGAAAATTCCAAGAAAATTTGGCAAAAACTTTCGGCCTGCTTGCACGGAAGCTTCGAGTCATTTAGGTGTAATCCGCGTTATTTCCATGGGTAAGGATGCAATTTTTATAATTCTCATTTTCTTGGCTGGATTCGTCCATGCCAAGCCACCAGAGGTCCAACTTCTGTTCGGGCCGGAGTTCACCTTTCAAACGCCGCCCGAAGGACAGCATGATTATCTTGAGCGGTTCTTTCATCGAATGAGGGATCACCTGGTTTATGGCCAGTTACCGGGAGCTAGGTTCAGGACCATCGGTAAGCGCGTCTTTATCTCACCGAACGGATGGGAATACGAGCTGTCCGTCGATTTGAGTGTGGTCGAAATCAAGATGAAGCCGATGACTGTTTACGACTTCACCCGTTTCGCCGCCGATATCGAAGATGCGATATTTGTTTCCGCGCGGAACGAACAAAGTTATCCCGCCCTATTCTTGGGCGGCGGACACATCAACATCGATATCCATGACTTGATGGAGCATCCCCTTCTCCTTCGCAACTTCATTGTCGATCTTCACAATCATAACGAACTTTTCATGGGCATTTTCAACTATGACACTCACAACGCGCTCCCTTACCCTTTGTTTCCCGAAAGCCATAAAATTAAATTCATAAAGGTGATCGAAGACTTCGATGCGGGCGCCTACGCACCTGTCGCGGCCGGGACATTCCGCTTTCTCAAAGATATCAAGAAAGCCTTCTGGGAAATGCATGATCCTTATCTCCACATGTGGGGGAAATACTACATTTCTCGAACTCGGTGGGTGGCGATCAATTTCTTAAATGCTGATTCGCTTCCGCGCGGACGTCTTGAACTTAGAGGTGTTCGCCCGCAACAATCCATTTACACCTGGCTCGCGCAGATTCGCTTGCTCCAAGCCCGCCTCAACTACCTTTCCCGTTTAAACGAACCAATTCCCCTGAAGCTCGAAACCCCCGTTTTACCTATATCGGACCCGAACGACGCCTTACTCGTACCACCGGTGAATCCGCAAAAAGCCCTGGAATCGTTCCATCGTTATTTGAGTGAGGCCGGCGAGAAATGGGAAGATCATCGCGATTATCTCTGGCCGAAATGGATCACCGACGGAGAAGTCGAGAAATATGAAAAAAGCAAGCGCTTCGCTGATCTGGAGAAGAAACGCGCCTGTGAATTCGCTCTATTGCCCTAGCTGGCCGCTAGAAGATTCTCGCAAGACTGGGAATCTAGAATTTTTCGTTCGACTTCCAGTCCCTCGAGTTCGCTTCCCGGATAAAACACCTGACGCACGAGTTCGTGGCGTTCGGCACTGTCATAGTTCACATCGAACCGTTGAGCCGCTTTCTGGCTGAACTCCTTGAGAACACCCCCCCGCCAACCGCTATCCTGATAGGACTGACGGACATAGGTTCTGTGGGCGCCTTTGGCTTCCACGAGGAACTTGCGATGAAACGGGATGTGATTTTGATAGGTGAAGTCCTCATGCATAATGGTCATTTGAGTCGCGCCGTAATGGGACTTTATCATATAAAACGCTTTGAGAATGAACTCTATGGCTTGCCCGCCCGGAAGACTTGGCACTTGGACATCACTGATGTAGAGATTGGGTGTTCCATTCACAAGAGTTATGTTACCCGAGACATAACCATAGCGTTGCCCCTCGGGTGACTCCACCCACCAGACGCGCTCAAAAGGACTGTACGGGAAAGCGAACGAATAAAGACTCGAGCAATCCTTGCCCACCGCGCCCCGGTGAATGGCCAGCGTGGGAGGAACCTCGCGCAAGACGAAATCATAGACAAGCTCTTGCTCCTCGGTCACTTTGGCGACCTCTGAATAGAGTCTCAGCGCGCGTGAGACAAGAGAGTTCATGTGTTTACTCAAATACGAGTAGCTATCGGGTAGCGAAAACCGTTTTTCAAATGTTTGGCCATGATTCAGCTGATACAAGAGAAGTAGAATCCGAGTTTCAACGTCATTCAGTTTTTTCACCACGTCATCCAGATCATCCAAGGTCCAATCCCGCTGAGAAGCACCGAAAATTTCCGCTTTAAATCGCGAGATAATAAGAGGAGAAGCCGTCTTCAAAAACGATTTCAGATTCCGCCATCGGAGATTTAAATCCGGTTCACGCAAGATATCCCTAACCTCCGAGGGAAAGAGCGACGCCCAGCCCGAAAAAAATCGCTGAGAGTTGACTTCTCGCCAACTCCGAACAAGCTGTTCAAATTCCTTATAAGCGGCGGTGGCGTCCAGATCCGGAGCCTGGTCGAGGAGTTCCTTCCAACGGGTGTTCGGCTCCAGCTCTTTCACCTGGTGTTTGACAATGTAACGCACACGAAACAATTGAAGGGCTTCGCGCTTTTTCGTGGCGGCCACCCAACTCGGATCGTCCAATAAAACCTTCAACAACATTTGTTCCCATTTGACGACCGACAAAACATCGGCGCTGTATTGTCGGGGAATTTTTGTTTCCGGAAGAAGGCTGGCGATCTTAAAAGCGTAGTTACGGACCTCCATCTCGGATTCGAACACCGGAGGGAAATCCATCTTGGCGTTGGCCAAGAGAGCGTGAAGAGCGATCAAAATGAGGATTAGCGCCCGCTTCACAATCACGCACCAGTCAGAAGATTTTCACATTCGGATTTGTATTGTCGCAAAATTTTGGCGGCTTCCCCGCGCCACACTTTATCCAATTCTCGATTCTTGGCTTCCTTATGGACGACCTGAAAAGCCATATTCCAGACCGATTTCGGATTGGCCCTTTGCTCCGGCGTCGTTACGTAATCCCGCAGGTACGCCACGGCGATGGGGAATAGAATCTGCAAGTTCTCTTCGAATTGAATTGTCTCTTCCATTTCCGCCTGAACTTCGGGCGAGACCGCACCGGCGCCGACGATTCGAAACAAAATCGCCGCGGCCTTGATACTGAACTCTTCCGGCACCGCTTCGTCTTCATTATTCAACAGTGGCGCCAAAACTTCGATCACCCCAGGAATGAGGTCGCCCACGTTCACGAAATTTTCGTTTGGTATTAAATGCGAAATCGCCCAAAGCTTATGTTCTTCCGAGTTAACCACTTGAGCCAGCCACAACCAGTCCCGTTGCCCGAGAAGCTGGCGACGAAATCGATAACCGGCGGCAAGCAGAGCTTCGATTCGCGCGACGTCCTCGGGTTGCCGGCGTTCAAACAAGCTGCGGGCGTTTCGGACCATCAGATCATGCTCTTCGAGCGGCTCAAGGTACTTCTGAACCAGTTCCGTGGCCCGCTTCATATCCCGTGAGCGCCAAATGGCATCCATGACGAACCGAATGCTTTGACGGGTGTTCTTCTCGCCCTCGAACGCATCCGGGGCCGCCAAGTGGCCGTTGGCGAAAACGGATTCGAATTTGCGCATCAGATTCCGGCTGACCGGAAGATTCACCTGCCGCAGAGCCAATTCCACCGAGCCGTAAAAAAGTTCCACCGGCAGCCGATCGCGGTTCCAAAACAAGTTGATGATGTTTTTCCAGGAGATCTCCTCCGGCGTTTTGACCGCGGCTTGCAAAATGAACGGATCCTGATTCATGGTGGCTGATGCAAGAATCTCCCAAAATTGTTCCGGCGACTCCTGTGGATCGATCGCTTCAACCGCGCCACCGGATGTTCTTTGCACCTGGTACTTCTCAAGCGTTTCAGGCGAATAAAACACCCGACGAACTTGCGCGTGGATTTTGCTCCCATCATAGCCGTCCGCACGGACCATTGATTTCAAGATGCCCTCACGCCACCTTTCATCCTGGAATTTTTGTTGGACGGGCTCGGATGTCGCCCCTAAAAGCTGAACCAATTTCTCCCTGTGGCTAGATAAATTATTCTGAAAGGTGAAATTGGTATTCATCACGGTCATCTGATTCACGCCATAGTACGGACGGGCGAGGTAAAATCCGGCGAGGATCAGATCAATCGCCGCATCGTCTCCGTGCAGCCCTGGAACCTGAACATCGCGGATGAATAGCGACGGCCTATCTTCAACTAATGTTATGTTACCCGAAACGTATCCCAACCGAGTGCCGTCGGATTTCTCCACCCACCACACGCGCTCATAGGGACTGTACGGGTAAGCGAACGAACGCTCGGTTGAGCAGTCGTTACCGACGACACCCCGATAAATCGCCAGCGTGGGAGGAACCTCGCGCAAGATGAGTTCCTTGGTGACGGTTCTCTGCACGATCTCCATGTCCGGATCGGCGTAAAGGCGAAGAGCCCGCGCGGAAAGCCCGCTCAGCAGATTGCCGGCGTTATGTTCAATTCCGTGAGTGGTGAAACGATCACGAAAGGGAAGGTCCTGGTTCAGACGCTGCAGCAAAACCAGAATGCGGGATTCCAGTTCATTGAGCCTTTCGACAACCGCATCAAGATCATTTAATGTCCAATCCGGCGACGTGATCCCGTAGCGCTCAGCTTTGAAGTTGCGCACCACCGCTGGATCTTTTTCGGTCAAAACGGCTTTGAGTCTCCGCCAGCGCTCAATGAGATCGGGTTCGCGAAGGATCTCCTTGATCTCACCGCGGAGAAGCGCGGCCCAACCGGAGAAAAAGCCATTGGCGGAAAAAGTCGACCATCTATGAAACAGCGAAAGAAGCTCTTTTTGGGCTTGCTCTTCATTCAGTTGAGGATCATATCCGTGCGCTTCCAAAAACTTATCCCATTGGGGATTGGCCCCCATTCCCCGCACGGATTCCATTTTGATCTCTTGAAATCGCAAGGTCTGTAGCGGCGGGCGAGCCTCGGCCGCGGCGACGTATTCCGGATCCGCTAACAGGTGCCGCAGCAGGTTTTGCTCCATTGATATCAAATCGATAACACTGATAGGAAAGTTTCGTTTCACACCGGTTTCAGGAATCAAGGTGCGAATCATGCGCTCGTATTCCGCAAACTCTTCCTGAGTGTTCAGAATCGGCGGTAAATCCATCTTGGCGTGAAGAGAAACGCCAATGGATAAAATAAACCCCAGCACCAAAAGGCGGAGGCAAGAAGCAAGCCGCATTTATTTAGATCTCCATACCCTGAGAATAGGCGAGCGCTAGCACACTTAGCGGCCATCGGAAAATGTGAATTTTTTCATGTTCGCAAGATTGGGGGGAAGTTCACATTGATACCCGACTCGGTTGCTGATAAGCCACGGCAATTAAAAACAAACGATTTCGAGCCCGCGGCCGGATGGAGCCCCTATTGCGATTTTTAATTTCGATCGCCATTTTTATTGCCAGCCTGTCGTCGACATGCGTCATCGCCAAAGACCGTTTACCCAATCCCATCACCACGATCGACGAACAGGTTCAATATTTGCTCTACCTACAGCAGGTGATTCCCACTTTGTTCGAACAAGGCGCGGAATACGATGTCGATTTTCTGGCCATCATCAATAGTCAAAACGGCCTGGTGAATTGGTTGCGGAACAATCACGAATTTGTGGTGTTGGCCGCGAAGCGCCCGCCCCTTATGGAGATTGCCATCTCAACTTCCATAAAGATCAAAGAATCGGGACGGCGGGTGGACGCGGATGAGCTGCGCCGCGCGCTTGGTCCGCGGCCAGTGGATAGAGACTGGTGGGCTGAGGCCCCTAACCTGGTTCAAGAAAAACTGAATGGTTTGATCACGGGAATGATGAGTCTTTACGCCGGCGAACTCAAAACCAAGGGTTTTCGGATCAAAAATCTTAACGAGCGACTGGAATTTCTGAGCAAACATCCGGTCAATGCGGAATCATTCCGTCAGAAATTCAAGGCCTCACGCTATGGCCTTGAATCTTTGGAATGGTCGGAAGCCATCGAATTGGCCAAGAAATGGAACAACAATCAACTGGCGTTTGCCTCCTATTTAATGAGAGTCTGCGGTGAGCGGCACCGTTCAACGAACTGTGAAGAGCTTTTCGGCGACGATGAGACCCTTTGGTCCGAAGTGCTGACCGAGGCCGAACTCGAAGCCTCGCCGGAACTTCTGGCCTATGCGCAAACCGTGCGCGAAAGTCTGCGCGCTCAATTCTATAGTAAAACCGGCGAGGCGAAAGAGGATCAGCGGCTCGCGCTCAAACTCATTGAGGTTCCTCCTCAGATCGGCGTATGGCGCGGACTTGTGGGCGGGGACTGTTCTACTTCAACATCCTTCCCGTTCGTTTACATGCCCCAGGAACGCACGTTCTTTGTTTATTCCCACCAGGGAGAACTGCTCGGCTATTTGCAAGGCACAGTGGTTCGAACCGAAGAAAACTCCAGGAGATACTTTTATATCCATTCCATTAGCGGACCCTCGATTTCGCGAAGGCACGTGCTCTTGGCGCTCCATGGTTTACGAAAGGCCGCCAAGGATTTGGGTTACGGAGAAATTCTCTTACCCCAAAAATCCGTCATTTATCGCAACATCAATTACGTGGCCCTTCATAACCTTCTTTATGAGATATTGAGCGACCAAACTCATAAGCTCGATTATCCCGATGCCGCCTTAAGAGATCAGCTGGCCCAGTTGACGTCAGAAATCAGGTTCGTCCCGGATTATGACAGTCCCGACAAAAACAGAGTCGGTCACGAGGTCCTCTTGGATCGATCATTTTTTGATTCCGTTCGGATTCAAACCAGCCCCTCATCGCTGGGTGGTTTTGTCGATCGCAAAAAGCCTATCGGTCCTCGCGAAGCGATTCTCGCGGCATTGGATCTCTTGGCCAGCCAAGAAAACAGCACCGCGCACAATCACTTGGAGCAAGTGATTATGGATATTCGCGCGCACCTTGGTAACGGAGGTGCCTTGAATTACGGCTTCCGGCGACAAGTGGCCGCCGCGATTCTCCAGCCATACAACATCCAATTGAGGTCGGGACGGTTGCTCCCCATCCAGGATCACTTGCGAAACCCGCACTTGCAACCGCTGGCCTCCTATTACGAAACGATCAGGCAAGCGTTTCAAGAATTGGACATCGAACTCACCGATGACCTGATCGAATCCCGGCCTTACCTGTTTTACGAAGGACATCTGCAAAGCCCTGACGCCACCACGACCACCAATCAGGCTTTGCTCAAGAAGACCGTCCAATTCACCATCGCCATGCTTAAACGCTGGCCCAGGCCTTACTTGGCCTTGGTCGCCATCGGCATGAACCCGTCTCTCTTTGAATCCTCAACCAGCTTTAGAAATTTCATCGTCCAGCTGCTTAACGGAACGCCCGAAGATTATCGAAAGCTGGTTTTGATTCACTCGCGGGGAATCAACTTCTCGAACCTCGATTTGAAAGATCTGATTCCCATGGTGAAGGCCAAGGCCGAGGATCCTCAGTTAACGAATGATGAGCAAGGCCAGATCTCTGAAGTCTTGAGAATTTTATCGTCTGAGTGCGAATCGCTGCTTTCCGCGTCTTAGTCTTCGAAGGGCAACGGGAGTTGCGGCTTATCAACGGATAATTTCTCAAAGGCATTGCCTGAAACCACCCACGACAAATCCATTGTCAGATACATCCTATAAAACTGCACTTCCCCGATACCTGAAATAAATTTGACGCCGTCGAATTCGTCGCTTTTATAAATCTCCAACGTGCGCAGGAAGAAATCCTCGTTCTCCATTCGACGTCTTGCTGCCGTGAAAGGGGTTTTTACGCCGTAAACCGTTCCTCTCCGCGCCCGAACTTCGTCGTAGATCATCTTGTAGGTCGCAAACGAGTCGTAATGCAAATCCAGCATTTTCGATCCGGCCATGACAAAGCCATGGAGATACTTTTGTTGATCCGCCGGGAAAACGATGAAGAAAAGTTCTTCACCCGGAGTTTTCCGAATCTCATCGATATACCGCTCTATATAAAGAGGTGGTGTGTAATCAGGATCTGAAACCGGCCTGTCAGCTGGCACATGATTAATGACTTCCTGTTTTTTGCGCTTCTTCCGCTTTTTCGACTTTTCGGTTTTCTTCGCCTTGGTGGTCACAAAACGCAGCTCCGGACTCAGCGATACACTGCGATCCACCGAGGGATCCAATTGGAAAGTCCGCCGATCCACGTCTCTATGTTCCAGCTCCGCCAGCAACTCCCACCCTTTGGGGGAAATCAATTCCGGATTCTTCAATTTCATATGAGAGACGTAGGCGGTCATTTCGACGATGGTCATGGCCATTCGTCGATAGTAGTCCCAGTTCATATTGGCGATCGTATCCCTCACTGTATGGTAGTACGGATTAACAAATCCCAACTCATAGGGCGCGGCCACCAAAACCGCGGGCAGTTTATGAGTCCAGTACGATCCCAGATCGGTCGTGAATGGCTTCGCTTGATCCGTTTCAACCGAAATAATAAGACCGTCACGGGATCCCACACGCCGGATGACATAATTGAGGTCCTTGGCGAACTCGATGCGGGCATGGTCCTGATCAAACTCCCATCCGACTTCCATCACACCGAGATAAGTTTGACTCTCCGGATGCGCCCATCCGATCGTGTCCACCACGATGGCTCCCACCAGTTTGTTTTCATCATTCATGGTTCGGGCCACACGCTCGGCATGATAACGGCTTCCCTGCATCCCTTGCTCTTCAAGATCCATGAAAACGAATCGCAGCCGGCGCTCGTGCTCTACATTCTTAAAGAGCTTCAACATACCCAACAAAAGGACGGTGCCGCCGCCGTTATCATCGGCGCCGGTGACAACTGAATCATAATGAGCGGTGACCTCAATGATTTCGTGGTTCCTGCTTTTTCCAGGGATCTCCACGATCACATTCGCGCCATTATCGAAGCTATCAATCTCAACTTTGTATCCCATCTCTTCGATCATGCGCTTGAGATGTAAACGGGCGATCGCGCGGGTCTCTCGGGTGTTGCGGGCGTGAAGCAGAAGACCCGTCGGCAGTGGTTTTTCACCCGTGAGCAATTTCAAGTACTCGCGCATCTCCCCAGTATCGAGAAGGGAAGCGATGGCGTGAGCCTGCAAGACTCTTTCGTCCGTGACACCGGTCAGTTGATCTTCACATGTTTTTTCATTCGCGACGGCGGCAAACGAGAACCACAAGGTTACAAAGAGAAGGATTTTTCGCATTTCAGTCAGGTAACAAAGCGGTTGAATTTGGGCAACGGGCGGACCGCTTCCTACAATTTCTACAGAAACTGGTAAATAGTACCAAGTTGCATGCCTGCCTTGCTCCCAGTATAAAGGCCGCCTTACCACCGGGAGCGGGAATGGTTCTTCACTTACTTTTGTCTTTGTTCGTGGCCGTGGCGCAGGCCCATATCGAAGAACCCTGTGAACCGGTCCTGGTACAGGAGCAGCCTGATCCAAAAGTTCATGCCGCCTACGCCTTCGCCAACAAAGTGAATCCGGATCGATTGCGCAGTCATATCGCCTTCATAAGCGGAGATAAGGCCTTATGGGGTGGCGTTCGTCTTGAAGAGCGATCGAATAAACTGAGCCGGGAGATCGCCCGTCTCTCGATCGCGGAACATTTAAGGCAGCTTGGCTATTCGGCCACCTTTGAAACTTTTCTTGAAGGGGCGAACGTGGTGGTTGAAATCCCCGGCCTCGAAACCCCGGATGAGATTTTGGAAATCGGCGCCCACTATGATGCGGTTGAAACCGGCGCCGATGACAATGGCGCGGGCGTCGCCCTTGTGTTGCATCTGGCGGAGCTGTTTCGCCATCACCCGCCCGGCCGGACCGTGCGCTTGATCTTTCATGACCTGGAAGAAGTTGACGGCGCGGGCGCGAGACACCATGCCCGACAATTGGAGAATGATCCAAGAAAGCTCATCGGCGTGCTCATTGTCGATGCCATCGGTTATTTTCCGAAGCACCGCGAGCCGGTGATCGTCGCCGAAGTTGGCGATCGCGAGGACAACCTTCCGCTCGCGCGGGAAATCTTCTATCAGCTTCGCCGCTTACCCGTGGACCGCGGACTGAAAGTCGCTTCTGAAATTCATCGCATCGATCCGGAAGCGGCCGATCACGGAGTCTATTGGGAAGAGGATCAGCCGGCGATTTTAATGGCCAGACCCTACGGCTCGCAGTTCGAGAATCCGTACAATCATGGGCCAAAAGACACGATCAAAAATATGAACTGGGATTACTACGTTCAGGCCGCGCGCCTGATCACCGAAGTCGTGGGTTATTCGGCCCGGGTGCGGATGACCGCCGCACCGTTGGCCGAGGAGAATCTGAGTTTCCGGTTCGCCGTCGAAGGACAGAATCTGCCGGCGCCGGCGCCGCCCCCACCCCCCGCGCCGCCAAAACGAAATCAGCGGCCTGAAAAACCCGGTTCCGGATTCTTTGGATTATGGGGTTTGTTTTTTGGCGATGACGACTAATCTCTTGGCGAATGATGAACTTTTACAATCGGTCGGTCGCTCGGCGATCAAGACTTTGCAATAAAAATAAATTTCCTTTAATTGGTTGGCTGTCCATGATCACCGATATTTTTGTTTTGGCCGCCGGCCTTTTGGTTGTTCCCCAACCGCTTCGCGCGACCACCTCCAAACCACAGACCATCCGTTTTCCCAGCACGGTTTTGCAAAGGGATTACCGAAACGCCGATGCGTACATCAAATCCCTTCTCGAAGAGCATGAACGCGCCTTCCCCGGAGCCATTCGCTACGAACACCTGAGCTATTACGCCGGGCTCTCCAAGCTTTCATACATTCAACAAAAGCTTTTAATTGAGCTTTCAAAACATCCGGAATTTTACAAGGATTGGTCCGAGCGCGAGCCGCTCACCGACATCTCGGTCACGGTGATTCGTCCCATTGAAAGCGAGAACTCCATCCAGCTCAACAAGCGACGCTGGAACATGTGGAAGATCAAGTGGCAATCGCTGGCTTTACAGGTCGCAAGCCATCGCTCATCAAAAAAGCAAATCCTCGATCGCCTGGCCGCGGAACTGGAAGCGGCGGCCGTGCACCGTGCGTTGCCCTCTCTCCGCGCCATGCAGGAGTTCCATACGCTTCTCAGCGGTTATCTGATCATCGGTGGGATCCTGAACACGCCCAAGCAAAGACGGCCGGCCGCGGTCTTAATGTCGCGGCTGCGGGACCTTGAAGTCGGGGCCCTGGATTTCATGCAAGACGCCCAGGTTTACAAGCCGCTGCTGTCCCGGTTGAAAGTTAAAATCACAACCGACACTTTGGACAAGGTCCATAAAGCCATCAGTGAAAATGTATTTTCCGAACCAATCGACCAGACACTGAATGTGGGTGATCAATTGCACATCAAGGAAGTGCATCCGAATGTGGGAATTTTTCGAGGTTATGTGGGCAATGACTGCTCCACGTCCTTCTCCCCCGGGTTCGCTCTGAATCCCTTTGACCGCTACTATTACATTTTTGACCAAGATGGCCACTCCCTGGGCTACCTGGGGTTGACTCTTGTCGAAATAGCCGGACGTAAAGCCGTCTTCGTGCACACCGTTCAAGGCCCGGATCTCACGGCCGCGCAAACGGATTTGATTCTGCGGACGATCAAGACCGCGGCACCGAAGATCTTCCGTACGGATCTTGTGGTGCTCGGTCCCGATCACAGCATTCGCGCCAACATGAATTTCTTCCCCATCATCAGAACCATGCTGAAGGCCGTGGCGGAAGAGCCGCCTCGGCCCATGCGCTTTCTGGATCACCATTACCGCGAAATCATCGCGGCCAACGGCAGCACGCTGGATTATGACAGTCCCGAGGTGAACAGCCATGGAAGAGAACTCCGGTTCAATGAGACGGATGTCATCTCGGTTGAGATCTCACAAAAACCGTTCTCGGCGGATTTTCAAAAGCCGAATGTGCGAAAGTTGCGCAAACTTAAAGCGGCCTGCGAAGGTCGCCTGATTCGCTAGTCGTTACTTTTTTCAAAACGGTAAGAAACTTTTTTACTGGCCCCGTGTCGGCACCAATGGCCAATTGACGCTCCCTCGCTCGTCTTCCATAACGGATGCTTTCAAGCAAAAGGGTAAACTTTTTCGGGCGTCGAGGGTCGCTCGTAAACGGTGGGGAAAAAGCAAAATGTCAAAATGGGTAGGCTTCGTCTGCATAGTCGCCACGTGTATCTTAACGTCGTCCTTCGCAGCCGCGCATGAGGGCAACTCCAGTAACAACAACACCACGTCCACCAATTCGAACAATAATAATGAACGATACAGGTATTTCACGAACGATCTTTGGACATTTGCCGAAGAGCAAGCCAGGCGCGGCAACAAGCTTCCCGGTATGGTCGCTCATCTCTCTGAGGTTTGGAGCGATCTCTTGGTCCAAGAGGCCAATCAGGACGGAGTCCGTGGCGTACTCCATCGTGAAGACGAAATCTCCCGAATTCTTGATCTGCTCCAACGTAAGAAAAACAAATTTCCGATCGTGGTCGGCGATACGGGCGTCGGCAAAACGGACGTCATCAAGGAAACAGTTCTGCGAATCGCTTTTCGGGAGTTTCCCCCCTCGGACCTTTACAAGAATACGTTTCGCGGCATGGTGGTTTTCAGGACCTCGATGCGCAGATTCATACCTGGCGGAGCCGACATCTCGGCGTACCTCGATACTGTGAAGTTCATTCAGGAGAACCTGAACCGGAAAATCCTGGTTGTTTTTCAGGAGAGCCACTTCGCGAACGATTACATCGTGAGCGTCCTGCGTGAAGAAGCCGATTCGGATAATCCTCTTCCGATCATTCTAGAAGTGGACAGCAAGTCCTATGGCAACAGCATCAAGGGCCATCCGAGCTTCACCAGCATCGCCGAGCCGGTGATGATCCGGGAATTCAGACCGGATCAGGTGAAAGACATCATCGGCGAATTGATCAAAGATGAACTCACTCCCCGCACCAACGTCCGCATTACCGAAGATGTACTGAACGCGTTGATCGACGTTTCTCCGGATTACCGCAAAGACGTGGCGGAACCGCGGCGCTCGGAAAAGCTGATCGAAGATTTCATGGTCCATCAGAACCGCAAGGCCAAAGGAAAAGCGGTGACGCCGAAGCGCGCGGATCTATTCCGTTTCGTCGCCAGCCAACTCGGCCTGCCCGTCATCCCGCAAAATGAACAGGAATTCGCCAATTACATGCAAGGCGTGAAAGAGCGGATGAAGGAACGGATCATCGGCCAAAAAGCCATGGTGGACGGTGTCGTTGACCAATTCATCGCCGCTCTCACTTCCCGTTCACGTCAACACAATATCGCTCTTCTGATGGGACCCACCGGCGTCGGTAAATCCCTTCTCGGTGAAATTCTCGCTGAGGAATTCTATGGCGATAAGAGCCGCCTCATCGAATTGGATATGACCCAGTACAAAGACGCCCACACCATGACCAGCTTGTTCGGGGCGAACAATGGTTATGTTTCATCGGATAAAGAAAAAGGCGTTCTTTGTGATTTCTTCGACGGCCGCGGTAAAGGCGGCGGTATCGTGATCATGAACGAGATTGAGGAGATGTCCGCTGATGCCCTGACTCGCTTCATGGAAATGTGGGACAAAGGCTCTTTCCCGGGCGGTGACGGCAAGCTCCGTTACGTGGGCCGCACGCTTTTCATTTTGACATCCAATAAGAATTCCGACCGGATCCTGAGTTACGATGCCATTAAAGGCATGACCCGCGCCGAACTTGATCGCCGGATCGCGGGGATCACCGAAGAACAATTGAAGAAAGCGTTCACGGAAAAAGCATCGTACACCGAAGACGCCAGCAAACAAGTGAAGTCGGCGATTCTTGAGCGCGTGGACCGGATTTATTTCGCCTCCCCGCTCTTGAAGGATGAGGCTGTCCAAATCGCCCATTTGGAAATCAACAAATTCGTCCGCGACTACCACAAACAGAGCGACACCCGCATCGTGGTGGATGATTCCCTGGCCGAAGTCATGACTTCGGCGTTTTACAACGAAGCCTTGGGCGCCCGTCAAATCCGCACCAATGTGCAGCAGTATCTTTCCCGCGCGATCAACGAATTCAAACTTCAGCACGGCTTCAAGTCGAAAGAGCTGAAGATTTCGGCCAAGCTTCACAAGTCGTTGAAGACTGTCTCTTATGTGACCATCACCGATGGAAAGAACGAACTCACCATCGACGGCCCTCGGATTCCGGTGAAGAACAAACTTCTCGACGCCGAATTCCGCCAGCGCCTGGTGGATCTTGAGGCCAATATGAAGTCCGAAATTTTCGGGCAGGACGAAGCCATCCGCGCCATCGCTTCCGGCGTGAAGGCCCGCTTCCTCGAAGGTGAAGAGGGTCGCCCGGTCGCGGGCTTCCTGCTCGGCGTGACCGGGTCCGGTAAGAGCGAACTGGCCAAAGTCTTGGCCAAGCATCTTTTCGGGCGTAAAGAAGCCATCCGACTGTTCGACATGGGCCGCATTCAACATGAAAGCGACCTCAACACCATCCTTTCTCCCGGAAAAGGCATCATCGGTTCCGACCAGCCGGGCGAACTTGAGCAGTTTTTGATTCAGTATCCGGATGGCGGCGTCTTGCTCTTTGACGAAATGAGCAACGTCGGCGGTAACAACATCGTTTTCAAGCGTTCGGTGGCCATGCAGTTCTACACCATGCTCGAAGAAGGTTTTTACCGTTCGCCGAGCGGCAAGGTTTATCCGCTGAACAATCACGTCATGATCTTCACCGGTAACGACGGCGAAGAAATTCTTCGCGGATTGACCAGCGACAGCATGCTTGAAGAAACCTACAACGACGTCATGAAGGATCCCCAGTTCGTTAAGAATCTTTTGAGCCAAGCGGGATTCACCGACGCCTTCATCGGCCGGCTCGCCTTCTCGCACTTCATGCGCCCGACTTTGGGAGACGTGAAGACATTGATCGCGAAAAAGCTGATCAACGAGTGGAAACAAAAAGTCGAGAAGAATCAGCCGATCGATATCGAGCTGCCCGAAGACATTTACAAAGAAATCGGCGCATTGATGTTCTCGCCGAAAACCGGCGCGCGCTCGATCAACGAATTCGTTAAGAACACCCTCGGCCCCTTGGTCACCGACCAGGCGTTGACTCACAGCTGGGATGCGCTTCTCGAAGAAGGAACGCGCTTGAAAATCAAGGTGCGCCTGCACACCATCAAGCCGACCAATCCCTTCTATAGCGGAAGCAAACCGGATCCGCGTAAAGCCGTGATCCACGCCGAGACGTACATGGGCGAAGAAAAAGTCGGAGAATCCAAGGCGGACTTCACCGATAAAGCTTCGTTCATCCCGCAAGTGCACATCGACAACGCGATGGCCACGGCCTACCACGAAATGGGTCACGCCATCACCGCCTTCACCAAAGTGACCGGCAAGAAAGTGGTAAAGATCACCATCGTGCCCGAAAGCTTCGGCGGCGATTTCTCGGCCCTTGGATATGTTCAGTACAGAAATGTACCGCGCCAAGGTCCGCCGGATTGGGAATGGATGGTGAAACACATCGCGGGACTGCTCGCCGGTTCCGAGGCGGAAACGCTTTTCGTTGGCAAAGACAACGCCCATAACGTGGGCCGAAGCAATGATGTGGAGCGCGCTGGCTCACTCGCCCGCCGCATGATTTTGGATGCCCACCTGATGCCGGAACTCGATGCCGCCCACGCTTACAAGGATTCCAAAGGTGACATCGTGACCAATCTGCCGGCCGATCTTCAGGCGAAGTTCGATCGTCTGGTGCAAAAGGCGATTGATGAGGCACGTGATCTCGCCGTCTCGCACATCAAAGCCAACTGGGGCCTGATCGAAGCCGGCGTGAAGTTTCTCATGGAAATGGGCGGAACCATGAACGCCAAAGAGTTCAGCGTCCTCGAAAAAGAGTGGGCTGAAGCCGTGAAAGAGGGCAAGCAGACTTTGGACATTGAACCCGCTGCGATCCGTGCGAAAGCCTGCGAAGCGGCTTTGATGAATTAATCTGATGGGGAGAATTTTCGACCGCGCCGTTCTTTTGCTCTTGCTCCTGCTCGCCCCCGTGACCGGATGGCCGCTTGGGCCTGTCCGTTTCGGCGCGGAATTCACGTTCTATAATCCCGAAGTCGGTCCCATCGAGGACGAAGATCCCAAGAAGCGGATCGTTCCCGGCGGTGACCGCGTCATCCAACGCATGAAGGATCACCTGATCGACGGGCAACCGGACGGCGCTAAATTCACCTTTGGCCCGCCCCGGCTGGACACCCGCCAATCCAACGGTCGCTTCACTTCACCCAACGGCTGGTGGTTTGAGTTCGGTTACGACGACAGCGTTCTGGAAATCAAAACCATACCGGAAAGCCCCGAATACTACCGCCGCTATATGAGCGATATGCAGGATGCGATTTTCGTTTCCGCCGGGAACGAAGGTCTGTGGCCCGCCATGTTCATGGGCGGCGGACACATCAATCTGGGCCTTGAGGCTTTTGACGGCAATCCCCTTCTTCTACGCAATTTCATCGTCGACACCATGTTAAACCACAACGAGCTTTTTCTCGGCGTGTTCAATTACGACACTCACAATGCCGCCTCGATTTACGTGCAATCGGATAAGGTTCAGCGGGTGGTCCGCAATATTATCAAGGGATTCGATGAAGGCGATTACACCGGAATAGACGGGTCCAAAAAGTTTCTGCAAGACCTTCACGTCGCCATGAATCTGGAGACGGATGAATGCTTTGAGCACTGGCGTACCGGCGGCACGCGCCAGTGCTATTTCGCGGTCAATCTCTCCCATTACAGTGCCGGTGAGGCCTCACGGATTGAGTTCCGTGCCGTGCGCCCCCAGACCAGCATGGACATGTGGGTGCGGCAAATTGATCTCCTCCACAAGCGCCTGCTCCTCCTGGAAAAGTTAAAGAGCCCGATTCCCATCCGCCCGCGGGTCAAAGTGGCCAAGCTGGATTTCAGCCCTGACGTGAACCACCTATTAAATCCGCCTGTAAAGCCCCAGGAGGCCCTCAAAGCGTTTTACATCTATGTGACCGAGGCCGGTGCCGATTGGGCTGATCATCGCGATTATCTATGGCCACAGTGGATTTCCAGTGGCGAGCTGGCAAAGTTCGAAAAAAGCCTGTGGTTCCGCAACCGCGAGTTGCGCCGCTGCGAATCCCTTCTTAAAAAGTAGGCCACAAGGCGGCCCCTGCGGCTCAAAAAAAAGCCGGCGGGTGGGGTCCAGCCGGCTCGAGTGGGGTCATCCATAGGGGGTATGGGGGTCTATGGAAATTAAATTTTAAAATCAAGTATGTTCGGAACCAATTTATCCAAATCGATGGTGTAAATCGGGGTTTCCGAACTGAGCTCCACGCTGTTGAAGCGTCGATCGACGATCGTGTTCGGGGTGTCGCCCCAACCGATCTCCACATCAACAAAATCCAACACGCGGCTTCGCTCCAAATCTTCTTCTTCGCTGATTTCCGTGATGGCTTGATCGAGGTGCTTTTGAATTTTGGCTTTCGCTTGGTGTCCTTCATCGATCATTTTGTTGAAATCAACATGTAAGCTTTCCTTCGAAAGATTCACATCCGCGGGATCAGCGTAAGCGGAGGTGGAAATCATGACGAGCGTGATGATTCCAAGCTTAATTAATTGTTTCATGGTTCTCCCTCCTTTGCTCTTCAGGATTGCAACGCCGGTGCCACCGCCACCGATCCAGAATCCAGGAGATTACGAGCTGAGCCTGTCCAAAGTTTTTTCACAGGCCCTGTTACGGTTCACAGCTGTCCAAACTTTGAACAGGCGGATTCCATGAATCTAAGTGATACCGCCGATTTAATCGCCCGGCGAATACATCAAAGAAAAGACCAATTCCATGACAGTGACGCTGGGATCCTGGTTAGGAACCAGGCCCCAACGGAACTCCGCCATGGATTTGATTTGTCGTGAAAACGAATATTGAATTCCGCTCATCACATGACCACCGAGATAATCCGGTAGATCCGAGTACCCGGTCAGATCCTGTCCCCCCAATCGGGCTTTTCCGCTTAAGGCCTTATTCACTTCAAAACCCAATCCCGCATACCAGAAATCCGAATAAATCGACCAAGCCATCTGCCCGCCGAAATTCAACATGCTATAGCGGATAAAAACATCCTGAGCCGGAGCCCCATTCACATTCAAAGTGGCCTTGCCGGTGTACTCAATCGTTCGATGCCCAAGATAGAGACGCCAAAAATGACGAGCTCCCCTTTGCATCAGAATTCCGTAATTGAAGTTCCGGCTTTCGTAATCTCCGGTCTTGTAAGTCACCTGATCACTGGTGGAGAAGGTTTTGGTTTTTTGCTGCAGAATCGAATAACTCGCGAGCGGTCCATAGTGGGTTCGTACAACCTGCGAGGAAGGACCGGACCGGGTCAAATCCGAGCTGGGGACATACCCATAGCGGTTCTTACCACCGCTGCGAAACCTGATTTTTTTAAAGCCCCGAAAATCCCTGCGGCTCACGGCGATCACGCTGCCTGAAGGAACGGTAAAGGCCACACCTGAGCGGAAATCCGGCCGCTTATAAACCACTAATGAGCGGCCAAGACGGATCGTATTAACCCCTTGGGACTGGGCCTGGGCCGGCACTCCCGTCAGGGCGAAAATCAACAAGAGCAGTTTTGTCACTTGTGATCATTCTAGAGGGAGAATCCAAGGGCGGACAATTTATTGACTGCAACGCGCCATAAGCCTTATGTTTCACAAATCATGACAAATCGCCGGACGAATCCACTGACCATTAATCTCAAAGAGTTATCCGCTGAGGGCCAGGACTATAATTACAGCCGCGAAAGCGGAGAGCTCAGCCCCTATCTTGCGGATTTGATTGGCTCGAACCCCTACAAAATCGAGTTTCGTATCACCCCCACCGGCAACAGCTATGATCTCCGCGGACGTCTGGAAACGGTGATGGACCTGCAGTGTTCACGGTGCGCCGGAGACTTCAAATATCCCATTCAAATCGACCTTCACGAGATGATTGTAATGACCCCACCGATGGGAAAGGGTGATCAACAGTCCCGGGCCAACCACGCCCATGAGTGGGAAGCGGAAGGGCCCGACTATATTGTTTTGCAAAACCATCAATTTAGCGTGGTGGACTATGTGCATGAAATGATTGCACTCGCCGAGCCCATTCGCCCCCTTGGCCGCCCGGATTGCGACGAAAACTGCGAAAACTTAGCGGAAGGTGTACAGCGCTCCTGGCTGTCCATTGGGACTGACGACGCCTTTAAAGCCCATAATCCCTTCCAAGTCCTGGAAAAAGTTAAATTAAAGAGTTGATCTCAGGGGCGGTTCCGCTTAAAAGTTAGAATTCTTCTGTTTTCAATAGGATAAGGTATGCCGACACCGAAAAAGAAAACTTCGCGTTCCCGCCGTGATATGCGCCGTGCGCATGACTTTTTAACCGCTCCGGGCGTGCAAACGTGCCCGAACTGCGGGGCGCTTTCCAAACCCCATCATGTTTGTTTGAGCTGCGGATATTATAAAGGGCGCGAAGTCGTCACCGCGCAAGCATAGCCGTGGCTGAGTATCGATCTCGCATCGCAGGCACCGGCTCTTACTTACCTGAGCGCCGGTTAACCAATCACGATTTGGAGAAAATGGTCGATACCAACGACCAATGGATCCGTGAACGCACCGGGATCAGCTGCCGCCGAATCGCCGACGAGGGCGTATACACCAGTGATCTCGCCCTTGAAGCTTCGAAAATCGCCCTCAAAGAAGCGGGCGTTTCCCCGACTGAACTTGATTTCATTTTAGTGGCCACCGCCTCACCGGATCAGCCGATGCCGAACACGGCTTGTGTTTTACAGGCCAAACTCGGCGCCGGAAACTGCGGGGCGCTGGACATCTCCGCGGCCTGTTCGGGTTTTGTTTATGGGCTGTCCATCGCGGATCAGTTCATCCGTTCGGGCGCCATGAAAAACATCTTGGTCGTGGGCGCCGAGATTCTCCATAACTTCGTCAATTACAAGGATCGCGAGACCTGCATTCTCTTCGGTGACGGCGCCGGAGCCGCTCTTGTCACCCGCGCCAAAGACAATGAGGACTCGAAAATCTACAGCTCCCATCTGCACGCCAACGGTGAAATTTCGGATCTTTTTGTTTTGCCGGCCGGCGGCTCGAAAGTTCCGATCAGCCAAAAAGTCATCGACGAAAATCTTCAGTACGTGAGGATGAGAGGCCGGGAAATTTTCAAGCACGCGGTCCGCACGATGTCGGAATCCTGTGAAGAGGCGCTTAAACAGAACAATGTTTCCCCGCAGGAAGTTTCGTGGATCATTCCCCACCAGGCGAATCTTCGCATCATGGAAGCCGTGGCCAAACACTTCGGCATTGGCATGGACAAAGTTGTCGTGGAAATCGAAGACACCGGAAATACATCAGCGGCCACGATCATCATTGCCATGGACCGCGCGATTCGCGACGGACGCATCCAGCGTGGACAAAACATCTTGCTCACCGCTTTCGGTGCCGGCATCACCAGCGGTTCTCTCTTATTGAGGTATTGATTATGTGGTCGGCATTTTTCCCCGGCCAAGGTTCACAACATTCCGGTATGGGCAAATTCCTGTACGACGAATTCAAAGTCGCGCGGGAATGCTTTGAAGAAGCCTCC
Source organism: Bdellovibrionales bacterium (assembly GCA_041690295.1). Taxonomy (GTDB): domain Bacteria; phylum Bdellovibrionota; class Bdellovibrionia; order Bdellovibrionales; family UBA1609; genus JALHOQ01. The sequence continues at coordinate 23,490 of JAWLHR010000008.1, read as the reverse complement.
GACGCGGTCAGCGTGGACTTCAAAAAATTATGTTTCGAAGGCAGTGAAGCGGATTTGGCGCTGACCGAAAACACGCAACCCACGCTGGTGCTGGTGAGCACGGCCACTTTCAAAGTTCTGGCGAATGAATTCGGCTTTCAACCCGCCATGGGCGCGGGCCATTCGGTCGGCGAATATTCCGCGCTGGTCGCGGCGCAAAGCCTGGATTTGACCTCCGGCATTCGCGCCGTCCGCGCGCGCGGGCAATCCATGCAAAACGCCGTACCCGTCGGTCAGGGCGGAATGACGGCGGTGATGGGGCTTGAACCGGCGAAAGTGAATGAACTTTGCGCCTGGGCGGAAAAATCCACCGGCGAATCGCCGGTGCAAGCCGCCAACATCAATGCCCCGGGACAGATCGTGATCAGCGGCCGAAAAAGTCTGCTCGATTGGATCGGCGAAAATTTTAAACCCGAAGTTCTCGGTGTTTCCGGTCGGGTGAAATTCATTCCGCTCAAAGTCTCGGCGCCGTTTCATTGCGCGATGATGAAACCGGCGGAAGAAACCATGAGACAGGTCTTGAATGATATGCCCATCCGCGAGGCCCGCTTCCCGGTGATTCAAAATGTTTCCGCCGAACCGGTCACCGAAGCCGGACAAATTCGGGAAAATCTCATTCAGCAGGTTTGCGCGCCCGTGCGGTGGATTGAATGTGTGGAAACCGCGGCGCGAAGGGGCGCCACCCGCGGCATTGAAGTGGGCTGCGGCAAAGTGATTTCGGGTCTGGTTAAAAAAATCACGCCGAAAATTGAGATGTTCAATATTAACAGTATGGATGATCTTCGCGCCGCAGAGAGTGCTCTGAAAGGGTGAATATGCAGATGCTCAAAGACAAAAGAGTTGTGATCACAGGCGGTAGTCGCGGTATCGGAGCAGGGATCGCCAAGTCCTTGGCGGCCCAGGGCGCCCGTGTGGCTCTCACCTATTCCTCTTCGCAAGCCTCGGCCGAGAAAGTTCTCAAAGAGCTTCCCGGCGAAGGGCATCTTTGCTTACCGCTGAATGTGTCCGATTCCGCATCCGTGGATAAATGTTTTGAAGAAGTGTTCGCGCGCTTTGAAGGGCTGGATGGTTTGGTGAACAACGCCGGTATTACCCGTGATCAACTCCTCATGCGAATGAAGGACGAGGATTTCGACGCTGTCCTCACCACCAATTTGCGAGGGGCCTTCCTTTGCACTCGCGCGGTTCTTCGGCCTTTGTTGAAAGCACGGGGCGGGTCCATCGTGAACATTTCCAGCGTGGTTGGACAAATGGGCAATCCGGGCCAGGCGAATTACTGTGCCAGTAAAGCGGGCCTTGAGGGTTTCACGCGTTCTGTGGCGTTGGAAGTGGCTAGCCGCGGCATTCGCGTGAATGCGGTCGCCCCCGGATTCATCGTCACTGACATGACGGAAGCTTTGGATGAAAAGCAAAAAGAAGCGATCCAAAGCCGCATCCCCATGGGTCGGTTGGGTAGCGTGGACGATATCGCGGCCTGCGTGGCTTTCTTATTAAGCGATCAATCCGCGTATATAACGGGCCAGGTCATACAGGTGAATGGCGGGCTTTACATGTGACCTGTACATATGGAATTTGTTAGGGCAGAATTATTTTCCGTTTGCGAATAAGAGTTCAGATAAAAAAGTAATGAGTAAGGAGAGAACATGTCTTTGGAACCTAAGGTAATGAAGATCATTGAAGAGCAATTGGGCGTGGATCCGGAACGCGTGAAACCCGAGTCTTCGTTCATTGATGACCTCGGTGCCGATAGCCTCGACATCGTGGAACTCGTGATGGCCATGGAAGAGGAATTCGAAATCGAAATTCCCGATGAAGACGCTGAAAAGCTTCGCACGGTGAAAGACGTCATGGCCTACCTCCAAACCAAGGGCAAAGCCTAAGAAGGTCGCACCTTGAGCGCCGGTAACATCTTTGTTCGCACCACACCTCCTCAGCGTCGTGTGGTGGTTACAGGAATGGGTTTGATCACTCCTCTTGGTTTAAACCTGGAGGAGAGCTGGAAAGGTTTAATCGCCGGTCAATCCGGAATTGGACCGATCACTCAATTTGATGCCGGCACGTACGACACTAAATTCGCGGGCGAGATTAAAGGATTCGATCCTGATCTTTATATTCAGAAAAAAGAACAAAAAAAGATGGATCGCTTTATCCACCTCACCTTGGCCGCCACCAAAATGGCCATGGACGACGCCCAACTTCAGCCCTCTGAAAAAGACAAAGAACGAATCGGTTCTTTGGTGGGCGTGGGAATGGGCGGCCTGCCCTACATTGAAGCCCAGAATAAAATTTTAACTGAGCGCGGGCCGGGCCGGGTTTCTCCGTTTTTTATCCCGGCGGTGATCACCAATTTGGCGGCCGGCCAAATCACCATTAACTATGGTTTCAAAGGCCCCAACTTCGCGATTTCCTCAGCTTGCGCCTCGGGGGCTCACGCCATCGGCGAGGCGGCGGGATACATTCGCGACGGCGTTTGCGATGTGATGATCGCCGGCGGCGCCGAAGCGGTGGTGACTCCCATGGCGATCGCCGGATTTAATTCCATGCGCGCGCTCTCCACACGAAATGACAATCCCCAAGCGGCGAGCCGCCCCTGGGACCGTGACCGTGATGGATTCGTGCTTGCCGAAGGCGCGGCCATCCTGATCCTTGAAGACTATGAGCATGCTTCCCAGCGGGGCGCGAAGATTTACGCCGAACTTTGCGGTTACGGCGTCTCCAGTGACGCCCACCACATGACTCTGCCCTCACCGGGTGGCGCGGGCGCGGCCATGGCCATGAGCTTGAGCTTAAAAGACGCCCGGGTGAATCCCGATGTGGTTGACTATATCAATGCCCACGGAACCAGCACACCCGCGGGCGATGAAATTGAAACTGAAGCCATCAAGAAAGTGTTTGGCGATCACGCCAAGAAACTTTGGGTTTCTTCGACGAAGAGTATGATTGGCCACACTTTGGGTGCGGCCGGCGCCGTGGAGAGCGTCATCTCCATCCAGGCTTTGGTCACCGGCGTCGTGCCCCCGACCATTAACTTGGACAATCCGAGCGACGATTGCGATCTCGATTACGTTCCCAAGACCGCTCGCGAGAAAAAAATGAATTACGTACTGAACAATAGCTTCGGTTTTGGCGGAACAAACTGTAGCTTGTTGTTCGGACGTATTTAATGAGCACCAAATCACTCTTTAAAAAAATCTTCATTGCCAGTGATCATGCCGGGGTGGAACTCAAGCGACATCTGATCGAGCGCTTTAGCGATCTGAATTTCGTGGATCTCGGCACGCATAGTGGCGATTCCGTCGATTATCCGGATTATGCCAAACGGCTTTGCGAGGAACTTGAACCGCATTTACCCGAGGCTTGCGGAGTTTTGATTTGCGGCAGCGGTCAGGGAATGGCCATGCGGGCCAATCGCTACCCATTCATTCGCGCGGCTTTATGCTGGAACACGGAAGTGGCGCGGTTAAGCCGTGAGCACAACGACGCCAATGTGCTTTGCATGGGCGCGCGCCTGATGGATAACCAGACCGCCGAAAAGATCCTTGAGGTTTTCCTCGCGACTCAATTCAGTGGCGGCCGGCATGCCGGTCGCGTGGATAAATTACGCTGTTAAGGAGACTTTCATGCTCGAAAAACAAGATCCGGAAATTTACAAACTGATCCGTCAGGAGACCGACCGCCAGGAATACGGCCTGGAAATGATCGCCTCCGAAAACTACGTCTCCAAGGCCGTTCTGGAAGCGCAAGGATCGATTCTCACCAACAAGTACGCCGAAGGTTATCCCGGTAAACGTTATTACGGTGGTTGTGAGTTCGTGGATCACATCGAGCAGATGGCCATCGATCGCGCCAAAGCCCTTTTCGGCGCCGAGCATGCCAATGTCCAACCTCACTCCGGTTCTCAGGCCAACATGGCGGTTTACCTGGCCTGTTGCAAAGCCGGTGACACGATCATGGGAATGGATTTGGCCCATGGCGGACATCTCACCCATGGAAGCCCCGTGAACTTCAGCGGTTTTCTCTTCAACGCCGTACATTACGGGCTCGATCCGAAAACCGGCCGTTTGAATTACGATCAGATCCGCGATGCCGCCAAAAAACATAAACCCAAGTTATTGATCGCCGGATATAGCGCCTACCCGCGGGTGCTGGATTTCTCGCTTTTTCGGCAAATCGCCGATGAAGTGGGCGCCACACTGATGGTGGACATGGCTCATTTCGCGGGCCTCGTGGCCAGCGGTGTTCATCCCTCACCGATCGGCTTCGCGGATTACGTGACGTCCACCACCCATAAAACTTTGCGGGGGCCGCGCGGTGGTTTAATTCTTTGTTCAAATGAATCCGCCAAGGCCTTGAATTCAAAAATCTTTCCAGGCATTCAAGGCGGTCCATTAGAACATGTGATCGCGGCCAAAGCGGTGGCTTTCGGTGAAGCGCTGAAGCCGGAATTCAAAACTTACTCTCAGCAGGTGGTGAAGAACGCGCAAGCTTTGGCGGCGGGCCTTATAGAGCAAGACTTTGATCTGGTGACCGGCGGCACGGACAATCACCTCATTCTGCTCGATCTTTCTAATCGTGAAATCACCGGCAAAGACGCGGAACAAGCGCTCGATCGCGCGGGAATCACGGTCAATAAAAACACGGTTCCAAATGAGAAACGGTCTCCTTTTGTGACATCGGGAGTTCGAATTGGGACACCCGCTCTTACAACGCGCGGAATGAAAGAAAGTGAGATGCGTTTAATCGCGGGTTGGATCGCGCAAGTGTTGAATAACACGAGTGACGAATCTCTCCTCAACAAGATCAAAGCTCAGGTGAAAGAGCTCTGTTTGAAATTTCCCATTTACCAGCGCTAAAATTAAGGTATGAGGCGGTTATTTTACGGTCTCACACTTGTTAGCTTTCTCTTGGGCTGCAGCCATTATCGCTCGAATCACACGGGATATCGGGGCATCGGCGGCTACCGGGTGGGCAGCGATTATTCCCGCGAGACGGCCAGCGAACCCCCGCCTTTTTCCAACTCCAGTTTTCGTCTCAAATGGCCGGTGGATCACGTCAAACTGAATCGCGGCTATCGACCGGACAGTGACCCCAATCATCACGGTGTCGACCTTGGCGGGCGAAGGGGCGAGCCGATTTTCGCGGCTCATGACGGCGTGGTGATCTATGCCGGTAATGAGTTTCGCGGTTACGGAAACATGGTTCTCGTTGAATATTCGAATGAGTGGGCCACGCTTTACGCCCACCTGGATAAAATCCTTATAAAGACCGGGCAAGTGGTGAAAGCCGGAGCCGCCATCGGCACCATGGGACAAACAGGAGCCGCCACGGGCGTTCACCTGCACTTCGAACTCTTACGGGATCGCCAGCCGGTGGATCCTCTCCACCATCTTTCCACCATCGCCGAACGCTAGGACGTTCGACCAGATCGCTAAAAAATCCTTATGCGTGGTATCGGCGCCAACCGATAGAAAGCGAAATAAGAGGAGGTCTTAATGACGACAACGACGTACAAGTACGGAAAGCACACGTGCAAGGCCTATAAAAAGCCAGTCGGTAAAGGCTGGGAAGTGGGATTCACCTTCGGCGGAACGCAGATTTTCGTCGGTAATTTCATTCACGCCAAGGAAGCCAACGCTTGGTGGAGCAAAATGAACGCGGAAGTGCGCAAGTTCTCCAAACGCTACGCTCCCCGAAAAACGCCTCACCCACTTTCTTCTGCAAGTTTTTGGGCAATCACATCTATAAAACGTACTACACGTTTTTGGATCGCGAATTCTCGAAATACAATCGCAATTACGCCAAAACCTGCCGCAAGATGGAACGCAAGTTCACAAGCATCAAGCGCAATTGGCCCGCGCGCACTGAGCGCACGACTTTCCGTCGCGCCGCCTAATGTTCCGTGCGATCCGGTGGCGATTTTCGAATCGCCTCCGGAATCTTCCCAGCTCGAAGCCCCAGCCAAACGGTCACGAAGGCCAAAACGGCCATGACAAGAAAAATCAACTCCGGTTGCGGTAAACCAAACAAGCCGCTCATGCGTTTTGAAATCAAACCCAGATTCCGCCCGTCTTTGTAAAACGCGAGCGCCGCATGGGCGATTGCGGCGCTGAAGGCGAGCTGAAGATCACGCTTTTTATCGCCGGGCTGGAAAACGCCAAAAACAAATGCGGCCATGCCCATTCCCCACCAGGGGAGAAAACTCACGATCAAACAATATAAAATTAAACCCGCGTAAAACAAATTCACCTAAGGAGAGAAAACGACCACCTTGGCCGCCTGCTCCTTCCCTTCCTCAATGTTTTTGAAATAAAAAGCTTTCCTCATACGTCCTTCGACCCAATCGCCGACATGACGTTCATAATCCGGATCAAACGGATCACCGGTGGAGCCACCCGGAATCTGGATCCACGCTTCAGGCCACTCACCCAGTTGCACGACGATTTTATAAACCGCGCCGTGGCGCCCTTTGTTGCCGCGAAGCCCCTGATAACCGCCGTCCATGGGCAATACTTCGCTGCCGAACCCGGGAAAGAACGCGATATGCTGCAGACGGGTTTGTATCCAATCTTTAAACGACCACTGTTTGGGGTCTTTACCTTGCTTTTCTTCAAGGCGCGACCAGCCCTCTTGAAACGCCCGCGCGACCATTTCCTTCACCGATTCTTTTTGCGGCGTGAGTTTATCATCCACCCAAACTGAATCGCGATGATTTGGATCTTGAGAAATATTCCGCAACAAGGCGATCACGCGGGGATCCCTGGGGAAAAATTCACGCGCTGGCAATTGGTACTCGTCGCCGAAAATCGCGGCTTTCAACCTTCCGTACCAGGCCCAAAAGACGGCGGGCGCGCGGTCGAGCGCCCGATCTTGGTAATCCCAGCTTCGGAGCTCATCAATGATTTCTCGTTGTTGTTCATTTAACGAATCCGGATCCAACGCCGCCAACATCAGCGGAAGCGTCAATTTGGCCACGGTGTTGAAGATGTCGTTTTGAATCTCGATGAAACTTTCGGGCGAATGTTTTTCTTTCTTCATTAAAAGTTCGCGAATTCTCATTCCCCGAAACGGCGGCTCAAAATCCCAGCCGAGGTAAAGGGGATGACCGGGACCAACCACTTTTTGATTGGCTGAAAGAACGAAGCCCGATTCCGGGCGCACGACTTTGGGTCTTTCCGCGGACGCGGGAAACGGGATTTCATCGGATCTTCCGTCCATGATAAAGCGTCCTTGTCCGCGCGAACGCTTAGGGATAAAGCCCGTGTGCTGAATGGCCACATCTTTGGCATCGGCACATATGAAATTCTGGATGGGCACGGCCCATGACTTAAAACTTTCCAGGCATTCATCGATGGATTTGGCCTGATAAAGTCCGCGCACCGCGCGCAATTCCTGATCCGGTTGATGCCCGATCCAGGCTCCGGCCAGCGCCAGCTCGTTTTCGCGATGAAGCAACGGACCTTTTTTCGTCCAAACCACTTCAAGCGTTTCTTCACGCCCGCCGCGAATTTTTAAAACTTCACTTTGAACTTCGGCCTCCAACCATTCTTCACCGTTGCGGTAGCGGTTTGAACTCGCGCTTTCAAATTCCATTTCATAAAAGTCAAAAACATCGGTGGTGCCGTTGGTCGGTCCCCAGGCGATGAACGGATTAAAACCATTGATCAAACCGGGTATGGCCACCAGACTCGCGCCGTAAACATTGAACTCCGGGATCACAAGCTGGGATTCAAACCAAATGTTCGGCAATGTGAGTGAGAGATGGGTGTCGTTGGCGAAAATTGAAAATCCATTCGCGGACTTCTTGGCACTCACAGCCCAGTTGTTGCTCCCTTGGCCCGCGCCCGGCAAAGGAAAATAAGGTACATTTTGCAAGCGGGTGACGAACGGAAAATCGCCGGCGCTTTCCACGTGCACTTGGTTTTTTGAATCGGAGGAAACGATGTAATCACCCAGATCCGCCGGATCGAAGAGGGGAAACAAATCAAGGACCGGTTCAACGCCGATGTCCTGTTTGATTTTTGAAAGATAAGTATCGTAACTGCGGCCCGCGAGATTAAATGTGAGTTGTTTGGCCATGTGGATGATTCGCAGTTCATCGAACAGTTCGGGCTTGACGCCGAGAATCTTGTACTCAGGCCCCCAATAATTTCGGCTCGTAATGAACGCGTTTACTCCTTCAACGAAGGCCTTCATCGCGCTTCGTGATCGCTCATCACTTTGATACCGCGCCAAAGTTCTTCGCGCCGACTCCCGCATTCCGAACTTGATGAAAAACCGGTCGCGGGCGACGGTTTTTTCGCCAAACAACTCGCTTAATCGCCCTGCGGTCACCCGGGTCAAAACGTCCATCTGAAAGAGACGCTGTGACGCCATCACAAAACCCTGGGCTCGATAGAGATCCGACTCCTCTTCGGCGAAGAAGTGTGGCACTCGGTTTTGATCCCAGATCACCGTCACTGGCTGTCGCAGCCCCGGAAGTTTTTGATCGCTGAGTTCAACCCGCTGATGATCCCAGATGCCACCGGAGACCGCGAGCAAGGGGCCAAGCGCCGGCAAGGAACCGACTCCCCATCCCAAAAAACACATCCAAAGGAAAAAAAGGAGAACTGAAAAAACCGGGCTGAAACTTCTTAGCATTCAAGCCATTGATGAATGGTGCGCCCGCCCCGACTTGAACGGGGGACCCCTACCATGTCAAGGTAGTACTCTAACCAACTGAGCTACGAGCGCATGTTGAAGGGTCTAAATTCCGCGAGATTGGCACTGATGTCAACTCCGCACTCCAGGCCTCGTGCCATTCGGAAAAGAGTTCCCTAAGACTCTTGCGAGTCGTCAGGCGATCCACTTTTCGGCCCGCCTCTCCGCACACCCGAATCCCCTCAAAATGCCCCAAATCATTGTTCACATTGAGGCTCAACCCGTGGGTCGATACGCCTTGGCGGATACGAAGACCCATCGAGACCACTTTTCCCGTCGGAGAATAGAGGCCGGGATCTTGACATCGCCATTCCGTATTTAGCCCCTGCCTTTTTAGAAATTCGCTGGTCACCTTGGCCAACAGGTCCACGAACCTCCGGGCCCCGATCTCGCGCACATCAAAAATCGGAAAAATCACCAACTGCCCCGGCCCATGGAGCGTGGCCTGACCGCCTCTGGGGACATCAAAAAACCGGTAGCCTAATTCCTCCCATCGGGACTTCGGCCAAATCAAATCGCGGGCGGGATCGCCTCGCCGTCCGAAGGTGACCACCGGCTCGGACTCAAATCCAATCACCTGATGGTGACAGGCCCCCGATTTCACCGCCGCCCACGCCAGTTCTTCCAGCGCAAGCGCCTGCTCAAAGGGAATCCGGCCATGATAGCTCATGGCTATCTCTTACGATGATTTAGCGGGGATTAATAGAGTTCGACGCGATCGTTTTCCTGAAATCCCGAACCGGAATGGATAACGGCAATGGCGCCGTCCTTTCCGAAGTAAGTCACCACTTCGATGGTTCCTTTGAGGCGGCCGGGCGCCGTTCCGATAAAGCGACCGGTTTCCGGGTCGTAAACATCCTCCCCTTCTTCCGTCACTTTAAGAATATCGCCGATTTGTAATCCTGATAAACGCCCCGCATTAACAAAGATCCGCTCACCGGCCACCATGGCCACGCGTCCTTCCCAACTGAGCTTTTCCACCGCCCGCAGTACATTGGGCACCGAACTTACGAACGCTTTGCGAACGGCCAGTTTTATCAACTCCGGATCCTCCGCCAACTGGGTGCTTTCACCGCGCTGACCAACGCGTGTGGTGGTGGCTTCCGTCTCCGCGGATCTGACTTCGTTAAGAATTTCTTTGCCGTTCTTGCCAGCGAAAATCCGCACACGAACTTGCGCGGAAACTTCCGCTTTGGTGGAGCGGATCAATCCCATGGAATCGCCGATGCGCTTGGCGCGGATGTTTAAGACTTTTCCTTCAACGACGGCCGCGACCCCCATGCTCGAAGCCAGTTTGGCGATTTGGGCCAGATCGTAATCCCCGTCTTCGGTGATGAACTTCTTCGGATCTTGCGGAAAATCTTCCAACGCCACGATCACGAATTGCCGCGTTTTCACCAGTTCGCGAATCACCGTTTGCCGGGCCACTTCCGTGGCCGTGCGCGAACCCCCGAATCGTTCATCAAGAAAGGGAAGAACCAGAATCCGGTGTCGGGGCGCCTCATCTTCACCGCGCGCCACGACGGGAACATCACGGACATCGACCTGCGATTGTGATCGTCGCGGCGAAAGGACGCTACAACCCGAAAGAAAGGCCGCCATGAGAATCAAGAAACGCATATTTTAAGATTAAACCAAATCCGCCGTTATCGGCCAGATCCGGACGCTTTCACCTTGAGAACCAGCCGATCGTCTTGAGCGCTTGAAACGCTCACGTGATACTGGGAAAACCTGGTTCTTTGTATGGCCTTCGCCAGATCTTCCCCGCTCACCGTGGACTCGGTTTCATAAAGAATTCTTGACGGCTCGAAGAGCCGTTCCCGCAACAGCCGGATTTCCCGAACCGTGCCCAGGATGCGCTTCACCTCACTGTGCTGGCGCGGATTCAAATTGCCTTCGATCATGATTTTAACCACGGACAGATTTAAATTTCCGTTGGCGATCACGGTTGAAAGTTTTTGCGAAATTTCAGTGAAGAGTTCCGGCTGCATTTGGTCCATGAGCGCTTGCACGGCTTTGGCGTTCAAGCTGTTCACCACCCGCGACGCCTTGGCTTCCGCCAACGTGCGCCCGCCCTTGGTTTGCCAAAGTTCAAGCTGATAGTCGATTCGCTGATCCTGCCCGTCGGAGCGAAGCCGCGTGATATTCACTCGCCCGCTTAAAACAACGTCCGCTTTCAGGTATTCCGCGAGAAGCAGCTGATCTTCTTTGCGAAGGTTTTCCACCCGGTAGCTGGCCGGCAAACTCATGCGAAAACTTTTGTTCGTGGGATCCAGAACGGAAACATTTTTGCCTTTAAATTGACCAGCCAGTTGTTTGTGGAAACGCGCGAAATACTTTTGCGCGGAGTTGGACGGGCTGGTGTCCCCGTGATCCGCCCACCAAAGATACCGGTGGCCGAGACTGTCATTGATCATGACCAGCGGCAAAAGACGGACGGGTCCGCCCCCGATCAAACCCGCTTCCCTGAGTGAATACTCTAGATGGTCCGGTGAAAGCCGCATTTGGACATTGAATTTTCCATCGCCCTCCGGCTTGCCCTTTATAAAAACAACATATTTAGTCGAATTCTTTAGAATTTTTGGCTTTACCTGATCCCAGGATTTAGCCACTCGTTCGGTGCCGACAATATTTTCAGCCAGGGATCGGGTGGCGGATTCGATTGCCTGATCGAAAGCCTCTTGCCGGGCTTCACTTCCCTTTTTTGTTGTTTCGACGGTCAAAGAAACATCCACTAACTCCCGCGCGTGCGGTTGGAGCGGTGTCAATAAGTAAAATATGAGTAGGGCAATTCCGGACATTTTCAATGTTGAGGTCATCCTTGAATGGTAAGCGAAATCCCGTTGAATCGTCTATTTTTTGTTTCCATATAACTCTGGTTTGTCATAAAAGAATCATCAGGACTGGATAATTGGAAAGGGATCAAAATGTTAGAATATGATCGCAAAAAGCTCGGTGACTATCTGAGAAACGTGCGTGAGCAGGCGCATCTGACTCAAGCGGATGTTTCGAGTCGCCTCGGGTACACAAGCCCACAGTTCATTTCAAACATTGAACGTGGGATATCTGTAATTCCCTTAAAAACTCTGGCCAAAATGGTACAACTTTACAAAATCAACCCTGAGTCGGTTGTGAAGATAATTCTAGAAAGCCAGAAGAAACTGTTGCGCGATAAATTGATGCGTAGCAGATAGGGCCTAGAATAAAAGCCTGCGTTGTCGTAGTTGTAGTTGTTGTAGTTCAATTTTCTGATGCTGATGTGGTGGTTTTAAGTGAGCGAACACGCAATTGTACTTCCAGAGTTGGAAGAGTTGGCGAATGAAATCGGGGATTTCATTTGTTATTGGGGATTCAAAAAAATTCATGGCCGGCTTTGGACCCATCTTTATCTTTCTGAAGAGGGGTTGGATGCCGGCCAATTAATGCAAAGACTGAAAGTTTCCAAGGCGTTGATCAGCCTGTCGATCAACGATCTCCTGCGGAACAATGTCATTCTGGAATCGAAAAAGTCCGCGCGCGGAACGCAGACTTATGTCGCCAATCCGAATGTCCTCGACGTGATTTTGAATATTCTGCGACGGCGCGAAAAGAAAATGCTCGCCCGTACGGAAAGCAGTTTCAAAATGGTATCGTCGTTAAGTCGGGACACACTTTTACGGGCGTCCATTTATCCCGCGAGGCTGGATAGTTTGGGCAACATGATTTATCAGGCGCAAAACACGCTGAATGCGTTGCTTGAATTAAGCGTCGTGGATTTTCAATCGTGGGCTCCGGTTAACGAATCTAGCCCTTCGAGATAAACTTTTTGGCGAAAACTTCGAATGAAGGGTATTGAAAATTCCACTTCATTCGAAGCAACCGATCAGGTTTCACTCTTTGTGAACTGAGAAACAAATCCGCTTTCTCTCCAAAAATGAGCCTCAACAAAAAGGCCGGCACAGGCGGCGCGCGAAAGCTTCCTGAAGCCGCCGACAAAATTTTGGTCATCTCCGAATTGGTCACGGGTTCCGGTGCCACCACATTGAAGGCCCCGTGAAATTCCGGTTTGGTCAAGGACGTCGCTAAAATCTGAACCAGATCATCGATGGCGATACAGCTTAAATACTGGCGGCCGGAACCCAGCCGGGACGCGCCAAACATTTTGTATTTAGAAAGAATTTCTTTGATGAATCCGCCCTCGGGAGTCATCACCACGCCGAACCTTAAGATCACCGTGCGGCGGGCACCCGCTTCCCGCGCGGCCTTTTCCCAATCCACGCACAAATCCGCCAGGAATCCGGATCCGGGATTGGATTCTTCCGTAAGCACTTCATCGCCCCGATCGCCGTAAATTCCCACGGCGGAGGCGGAGATCAAAACCTTCGGCACACGCCCGTAGGTTTTAAGAGCTCGTCCGATGATCTCAATGGTTTGGATGCGGGAATGGCGCAGTTCCTCTTTACGAGCGGCTGACCATTTACCAACGGCGATACTTTCGCCCGCCAGATGAATGATACCTTCAACGCCTTCCAACCACCGCGGCGAAATGTCGGAAACGCCATCCCATTGGAGAAGTTCACAAGGATAACTGACCCGGGAGCGGGCCTCACGACCTTCACGTGACAACACAAGAAGTTGATGCTGCCGGGCCAGCCGGCGGCCTACGGCATTGCCGATCAGCCCCGTGCCTCCAGTCATCAAAATTCGCATGAATGCCTGGCCCTTGTAGAAGATCGACGGAGTTCCATCATATTGTCAGATTAGGCCGGCAATGAGAGGCAATCAAGCCGCTGCAGCGGCCGCCACAATTGGCGGTCCCTGCAGCAGCCCCTTGATTTACATGCCAGGACTGAGCCGGCGTTCAATCTCTTGCTCGAGATCAATCCCGAGAACTTTAAGAACATTAACCAGATCCGTCGCACGAATTTCGCTGCGTCCACGGAAAAACCGGTTAACCGAGATACGCGAGATGTCGCAGTCTTGCGCGATACGCGTTTGTTTCACCTTTAGCCGGCTAGCCAATTGCGCGACACGCGGTCCAATTGTTTCGTCTTGCATATTCTCTCCCCTTCCTTTTCAGGCAGTGGTGTTCTGATGACACCGGCCACCCCGTTGTAAAGGATAAGGAGCAAGTCGCATACCACCATGAAGGTGGTGTTAATTAGGCTCTACACTCGCTATTTTGCCAGATCAGCTTCGATGGCTCGCATCAATCCCGGATCATCTGGTGTCACCTTGGATTCATATCGGCCGATGACGCGACCATCCTTTGAAACCAGAAATTTCTCAAAATTCCATTTGATTTCGCCGGTCTGCGGAGCGGAATTCGTGAGAATCTCAAACAATGGCTGTTTTTCCGGGCCCTTCACCGGCCCCTTGGCGAAAAGCGGAAATTTCACATTGAAATTGGTTTGGCAGAACTTTTTGATGTCTTCATTGCTACCCGGCTCCTGGCCGCCGAAATCATTGCTGGGAAAGCCGAGGACAACCAATCCCTTGTCTTTATATTTGGAATAAAGCTCCTCAAGCCCCTTATATTGTTTTGTATACCCACACTTTGACGCGGAATTTACGATGAGAAGCGTTTTTCCTTTATAGGTGGAAAGCGCCACTTCTTTACCGTCAATGTCTTTCACCGTGAGATCATAAATCGATTGTGTTTTTGCGGCCGATTCGAGTTGCATGAGCAGTCCTCCCAAAAGGATCATTAAGTATTTCATATCAGTTTATCCTCATTTCAACGCCGAGGCGTTGTAATCCGTCCATCGCTTCACCCGAAAGTTTTACCCCGGCAAGGTCCTTCACTTCAAGTTCCACGGCCTTCTTAATGTCGGCGAGTTCCAGTCGGAACGACAATCCGGCGTCACCGGGATGTTTTTCAGCCCACTGCCTAATGAGCGCGATCTTCGCTTCATCCAGGGATTCGGTGAGATTCAACGTCACCTTCTTAACCAATTTAAACAGGTCTTCCGCGACTTTGATTTGTTCCGCGATCACTTTGACGCCGCCCTCACCGTTTTCCACCACGGCGGTCACATACAATGGCGCCTCGGACTTCAAAACCCGTTCATACTGCGCGTAGGTGTCCGGGAACACCACCATCTCCACCGCCGCCGAAGTGTCCTCGATGCGGGTGAAGGCCATGCGAGTTCCCTTTTTGGTGATGATTTCACGTAAACTGGACACCAAACAAAGAAGATGAACTTTGCTTTTGTGTTGCGCCTTGCTCAACTCGTTAATCGGAATCGCGCCATACTGACGACCCAGGACTTCGAGACCGGCCAGAGGATGATCGGTCAAATAAAACCCAAGCACTTCTTTCTCAAAGGCTAAAGAGGCCGAACGGCTCCACGGCTCAAGGCGATCCAGTCTGACGGCCTGGGCTTCGTTGGCCGATTCATCCAGATCAAAAAGCGAGGTTTGACCGATTTCGCGATCTTTACGAAGCCCTTCACTACGCTCAATGAATTTAGTGAACCCATTGATCAGTTCATGTCGGTTGTAACCGAATCCATCCAACGCTCCCGCTTTGATCAAGGCTTCGATGGTTTTTTTGTTCACTTTCTTGATTTCAATTTCACTGAAGAACTGCTCGAGGTTTGCGAATTTCTTTTCCGGCAGCCGTTCGCGGGCCGAGACGATGGCTTCGACGGCTCCTTCGCCCACACCTTTGATCGCGCCCAAACTGAAGAGAATCTTTTCGCCCACCGCTGAGAATTTGTATTCCGAATGATTTACGTGAGGTGGAACGATCTCGATATTGTGGGCTTGCGCGTCTTTAACGTACTTGACGATCTTATCGGTATCGCTCATCTCCGTACTGAGAAGAGCGGCGTAAAACTCAACCGGGTAATAATTCTTAAGCCAAGCGGTGTGCGCCGCGACCACACAATAGGCCGCCGCATGGGATTTATTGAATCCGTACTTGGCGAACTCCGCCATCAGGTCAAAAAGTTCCTCTGATTTCTTTAAGTCGTGATTGGTCTCTTGCGCGCCTTTCAGGAAGCGTGATTTCTGCACGGCCATTTCTTCGGCGATCTTCTTACCCATCGCTCGGCGGAGCATGTCCGCTTCACCCAGGGAGTAGTTGGCGATTCGCGCCGCCACCAGCTGCACCTGTTCCTGGTAAACAATCACACCGAATGTTTCTTTAAGAACTTCTTCAAGTTCCGGAAAATAATAGTTCACCGGTTTTTCGCCATTACGACGGGCCAGATAATCGGGGATCATGTCCATCGGACCAGGCCGGTAAAGCGCATTGATGGCCACGATGTCCTCAAAACAGGACGGTTTGGCTTTGCGGATCAGGTCGGTAATTCCCTCACCCTCGAACTGGAAAATTCCCGCCGTATCCCCGCGGCACATGATTTCGTAAATCCCCGGATCCGACAGCGAGATGTCCTGGACGGTGTAGGATTTCCCCCGGTTCTTGCGGATGAGATTGAGCGCCTCTTGAATGTGAGTGAGGGTTTTCAATCCCAGGAAATCGAATTTAACCAGGCCGATTTTTTCGGCGTGCTTCATGTCGTATTGGACGACGTTTTCACCATCCACACCGCGATAAAGAGGCGCGTGATCGATGATATTTCCATTGGCGATAATCACACCGGCCGCATGGATCCCCGCGTGGCGCACCAATCCTTCGATTTTTTGCGCGATATCCATCAGGGTCTGGACTTTAGGATCCATCTCCATCAACTCGCGCAAGCGCGGCTCCATTTCGATGGCCTCTTTCAAATGGATACCGAGCTTTTCGGGCACCAGTTTGGCCACCGTGTCCACTTCGCTATAGCTCATGCCCATCACACGACCCACATCTCGGATCGCCGCCCGCGCCTGAAGTCGTCCGTAGGTGATGATTTGCGAAACCGATTGCCGGCCGTATTTTTGAATCACGTATTCGATGACCCGGCCCCGGTGCTCCTGACAGAAGTCCACATCGAAGTCCGGCATGCTCACGCGCTCGGGGTTCAAGAAACGCTCGAAGATCAGGTTATAAGGCATGGGATCAAGATCGGTGATCCGCAAGCTGTACGCGACCAGTGAGCCCGCGCCCGAGCCCCGTCCGGGACCGACGGGAATGCCGTTCTTCTTGGCCCAACCGATGAAGTCCTGGACGATAAGAAAGTACCCGTTAAAGTCCATCTTATCGATGACTTCCAGCTCATATTTCAAGCGCTCCAGATACTTCTCGCGTTTTTCGGGACTGATCCCTTCACCGCGTTTTTCCGCCTCTTCAAACCGGCGTTCCAGCCCTTGCAAAGCCAGGTCGCGGATTTCTTCTTTCAAAGATTTTTTTTCGGTGGGGAAACTCGGCAAATGATAAATGGGGGATCCGTTCGCGTCCTTCAAGGTGAACTTGAGGTCGCAACGTTCCGCCACCGCCAAGGTTTCATCACAGGCTTGCGGGCAGTCGTGAAACAAACCGCGCATTTCCTCAGGGGACTTGAAATAGAACTGATCGCTTCCCAATCGGAATCGGGTTTCATCCTGCAGGGTTTTGTTGCTGCCGATACAGATCAAAACTTCCTGTGCCAGCTGATCCGACGGACTCATGTAGTGAACGTCGTTGGTGGCCACCACGGGAACACCCAAGTCACGACCCGCTTGCAACAGAAAGGGATTGATCGTCTCCCAGTCCTTGATCCCGGTGCGGTTGATTTCCAGATAAAAACGATCGCCGTAAATGGCCTTCAGATCTTTGATTTTTTGCAAACAGGCATCGGGGCCGTGATTCTTGAACGTCCAAGGCACATCACCCATCAACCCACCGCTCAAAGCGATCACATCATTCGAAAACTTATGTAACACTTCGTAATCGACCCGCGGCCGGTAGTAGAAGCCTTCCTGATAACCGATGGTCGAAAGCTTACAGAGTGTGCGGTAGCCGGCCACATTTTGCGCGATCAATACCAACCGCCTTGAGGGCTGGCTGGCGGCTTCGCGATCCTCGCCCTTCACCAACCGCGATTTCGGCGCGATAAAAACTTCGAGTCCGACAAGCGGTTTTACGCCGGCGTCTTTACAGGCGAAATAAAATTCGATGGCGCCGAACATATTGCCGTAATCGGTGAGCGCCACCGCCGGCATGTTGAATTCGGCGGCCTTTTTGGCCAGCGCCTTGATTCGGCAAGTGGCCTCAAGCATCGAATATTGCGAATGCACATGGAGATGGACGAAGGACATTATTCCCACTCAATGGTACCAGGTGGTTTTGATGTGACATCATAAACCACCCGATTGACGCCACGAACCTCATTGGTGATGCGATTCGAAACCCGGCTCATGAATTGCGGATCGAACGGATACCAGTTCGCGGTCATGCCATCGGTTGACGTGACGGCTCTGAGTGCCACCACCCGGTCATAGGTGCGATTGTCACCCTGCACACCCACGGTTTTGACCGGCAGCAACACACAAAACGCCTGCCAGATTTTTTCATAAAGTCCGCTTTTCTCAAGTTCCTCGATATAAATCGCGTCCACTTCTTTAAGGATATTCAAGTCCTGCTCGTTGACCGCACCGATCAGGCGAATGGCCAATCCAGGCCCAGGGAACGGATGCCGCCAGAGGAATTTTTTGGGGATTCCCAGGTCCGCCCCAATCTTTCTCACTTCATCCTTGAACAATTCACGCAGAGGTTCGATCAATTTCAGCCCAAGATCTTTGGGAAGCCCGCCCACGTTATGATGGGATTTGATCGTGACACTTGTGCCCCTCGGACTCACCGACTCAATCACATCCGGATAAAGCGTGCCTTGGGCCAACCATTGGCAATTTCCCACCTGATTGAACGCCTTTTTAAACACGTCAATGAAGGTGTGCCCGATGATTTTTCGCTTGGCCTCCGGATCTTCGACGCCGGCCAATCGCGAAAGAAAATCCGCCTTCGCATCCACGCCGAGCACGTTTAAGCCGATTTCTTTATACATCGCTTGAACGTTTTCGAATTCATTCTTGCGAAGAAGTCCTGTGTCGACGAAGACGCATTTCACTTGGTCCGGCCCGAGAGCCCGGGTGAGCAAAGTGGCCACCACCGTGGAATCCACGCCGCCGCTCAAAGCGCACAACACGGATTCGGAGCCTACTTTGTCTTTAATATCCTGGAGCAAATGATTTTCGATTTTCTCGGTGGTCCAATTTTTCTTGGCTTTGCAAAAATCAAAAAGGAACGCGCTCAAAAATTCCGTGCCCTGATCGGTGTGGGCCACTTCCGGATGAAATTGCACGGCCCAGTAACGATCACCTTTAATGGCGGCGGGATGATTGTTTTCAGAGTACGCCACAATCTTCGCATCGGCGGGGGCTTTGGTGATCACGTCGCCATGGCTCATCCATACCTTCTGCTCGGATGGACCGTCGAAGAGATTTTCCTTCCACTCCACCTGGGCGTAACCATACTCGCGGCGATGGGCGGGCTCGACCCGGCCCCCTAATTGATGGGCCAAGAGCTGCATGCCGTAACAAATGCCCAGAACCGGCGCGACTTCGAGCAGTTCGCGAACCTCGCGTTTGGGCGATTCCGGATCCATCACCGAACTCGGGCCCCCACTGAGGATGATCGCCACCGGCTTTTTGGCTTTGATCTCCGCCAGTTTTGTGTCGAAAGTTACAAGCTCCGAGTAGACACCCAATTCACGACATCGACGCGCGATCAGTTGAGTGTACTGCGAGCCAAAATCCAGTATAACGACGCCATTTTCAACCATGGACCGACTCTACGGGAAACCACCGCCTTGGGCAAGGGGCACGTTGCGTCATGAAGTGGCGGCTATGGCAAGCAAGCGCAGGTGTCAGTTTAACCCTGAAACCGCTGGTCCAAACCTTGCTGGACGTTGGTCGCGACTCGAACAGGGGGGGAGTTTGTGACACCAGTTTGGAGGCCAGTGATCGGAGTGATCACGGCCATTTCTTTAGGCACTTCAGCTTTCGCGAAGCCCGGCTACAGGGTTGAACTTGAACGAACCGAAAAAACCACGGCACCACTGACTACAATTTTGGAGCGGGACATCTACCGCACGGAAACCTATCAGGCCGAGTACACCGTTCAGGTGCCCTACCAGGAAGAGGAAGTTTATTACGAAGAGGTCCCGTATGAGGAGCTCGAGACATATATAGACTACGAGGACTACTGGGACCGGGAATATATCTGTCGAAACCACCGGACCTACGAGGAAAAGTGCGAAACCAAACGCCGCTGCGAACCCAAATACGAGCGCCGTTGCGAGAAAAAGCGGGTTTGCCAGGTGGTCGTGCCGGGCTTTTTGCAAGCTCTGGGTTTGATCCTCGCCTCGGATTCGGCCGTGGCGCAGGAGGTGAATCGCGATCGTGATCGCGAGCGCCGCGAGCGCGAAGACCGCGAACGCCGTGAAAAAGAAAAACGGGAGCGCGAGGAACGAGATCGTCGCGAACGCGAAAAGCGCGAGCGTGAGGAGCGCGATCGTCGTGAAAGAGAAAAACGCGAACGCGAAGAACGTGAACGTCGTGAACGGGAAGAGCGCGAACGCCGCTGTTGGAAAGAAGAGTGCAAGAACGTCAAAGTCGGTGAAACCTGCCGAAATGATCGCGAATGTAAGAAAGTTCCCAAAGACGTGCGCAAGTGTGAATGGGAACAAGTGCGCAAAACCCGCCCGGTCACCAAGACCCGATGGGTGACCCGGTACCGCACCGAACGGCGCACGCGCTGGGTGACCCGCTATCGGGATGAAGTCCGTTGCTGCATCACCAAAGATCGCCAGGTGTTTGATCGCACCATCCGCGCCCGGGTTGAACTGCAGTTCCCGCCCGAGGCCATTCTCACCCAAGGGGAACGGGAAAGTTTTGTGGTTGAGCTGAATGAAGTCAGCGGCCATTCGGACATTTCGGTCCACGCCAAAAACGCCATCTATAGTTACCAACCGCTCATTCAAAAAGTGAGTGAGGAGGAGTTTTTGGTGCAAATGCGACTGGCACCCACTTACGACGCCGCGGAACTTGGCGAGCAAACCATTTCACCGATGAAGCTCGTGTTGAGGGCCGGCGGCCTGCAGCTCAGTTTCGAGGACAAAGGCATTGTTCCCAAAACGCGGACGGATTATGTAGTGCGCCTGCTGGATCCGAACACCCGCCAAGAGCTGGTGGCCTTGACGGTATTGGAGCAAAAGCAACCGTCCGTGGCCATCGACATGGGATTGGCTTTACCCGTCGGTCGCCCGGTGATCGTGGTGTTGGATGTTCGTCGTAACGGCATCGTGATTTCGACTCCCGTCGCCTTCGTTAAAGAAGAAGTGGTTCAGGTGGCTCCGGAACCGTATTACGACGCGAAGCCCTACATGGATCCCAATCAGGTCGGTAAATTCTCATTGGGCGGAAATCGCGCGGGCCTCATCATTTATTTCAGGGATTTAACCAAAAACATTCCTGAAGTGAGAACCGAGTATCACTACCGGGTGAGCCTCAACGGCCGGGTTTTGGCGGAAAACGTTTTTCATCGCGCTGATTTAGTGGTCGGCGCCGATGGCCGGATTCCCCTTTCCGCCGTGGAAGCCTTCGGCGTTTCGCCGGCGGACCTGAATTTACTCAAACCGGGAACAGTCATCATGATCGATGGCCAGGTGATCCGTTACGGTACCCGTTTTCCGAACGGACGCTATGCGATTCCCAAGAAAGTGACCCTGCAAATTAAATAGCCTGTTGACCCGGGCGGCGGCTCAGCCCCGCCCGATTTTCCTCAATTGCACCAGTTTTTTGCGCAATTCGGTCGGATAAAGTTCCGTGGTGGCGAACCAGGCGATGGGATGAATCCTTCGCACGTTTTCCCGCACGAAGGCGCGCTGGAGTTTTGAATTCACCCGGTCGATCTCTCTCAACGTCCATCCCACACCGCGCTGGACGTAAAAATGTGGATCTTCCAGAAGATTCTCGACAAGCGGGATCGATTTTTCCGCCGGCATGGGGTTCTTTCTTAAGCGCGCATAGTTGTATATGCCCACGATGGATTGCCGCCGACACCAGGGATTTTTCGAACGATTCCATTTCAAATATAGATCAAAGAGCGACGGACGGACTTCAAGAATTTCGGCCAAGATCGCCGAAAGTGAATCACTGTGGGCCCAATTGTCCACCTCACTTATCATCGCGGTCACATCTTTATACCGCTCCAGTCGAAGCGATTTGCGTTTGGGATCGGAGATCCAAAACATCGCCACACTTTTAACGTCATAGATGGGCGACTCGCGCCAGATGGAATGCCAAATGGGCCATTGCTCGTCGTCCGAAAGGTGGGAGAAGGAAAACTTCGCCTTCGCGCATTTCCTTTGCGCGGGTACGGGCAGCCCCCAGTAAGTCAACCGGCTCTGCTCGTCCGGCCGCCGGTCCTTTGGATTTCGGGCGCCGATGTAGCGGGCAAGGAATTCGGAATTCTTGGTGGGTCCACCGAGGAATTTTTCAATTTCCTTCATTTAAAAAACTCCCACACGAACGCCGGACCAAACGGTCAGCGCGCGATCCAAGAAAGCCTGACCGGCCATCCAACCCGGCGTTTTTGCATCCAGCCCGAGATAAAGCCGCACATCTAGGACGGCTATACTTAAAAATTGGTTGATCATCGGCCCTGATTACAAACTGATTTCGGCCAAATCAATACTTTTCCCATTCCGTTGCTTGCTCGCGAAACCCTTTCCCCGATTAACTAGATCGGTCATTCGGCACATCAGCGCAGTTGCTCATCCCTGTGCGAACTCGCCTTAGTCTTGCGTATCCATGACTTCGCAGCGGCTAAGCGGGGCGTCGAATCGCGTTTTAATTTTTGCGGTTTAATTGAATCGGGTGCGTTTCGCACAACTGCCGATTCGTGACCTGTTCGTTAAAAATGAATACCGATCGATCATTGAAGTGATTCACACTCTTCGTTCAGCGCGCAAAATTCCAACGGGAACGGACGCTGCAAAAAGATTTTTAAAATGAAAAATACTTGACATCTTTTTCAGCGAAAATCGCGATGACGAGAATAAGTTTTGTAATGACAATTCCTGAGCCCGTCATTCGCATGTAAATCGGTTTAAAACCATTCTTTAGATCTCTTCGCGGTCCTTCGCGTGTCACCTTAGATCGTGCGACTGAAGGCATTCTGACGGGAAAAACTCGCGTCTTTAAAGCCATGCTATTTTGCAATCAAAGATTCGGAGGGGTGTATGACAGACCTGCAAATTGAAATGAGATTGTCGGATTTGGTTCGCGAAGAGAGACGAATCACGAATGAGATTTTGAAACTGATTAATCTGGCTGAGGATCGAAAACTTTATCTGGAGCGAGGATTTCCGAGCTTGTTCGCCTGGTTGGTCGGCCGGTATGGGTATTCCGAGGCCGCCGCCAATCGGCGGATTCAGGCCGCCCGACTTTTGCGCGCGGTTCCCCAGGTGGAGCAGAAAATTAAAACTGGAGAAGTGAATTTAACGACCTTGGCCAAGGCACAAGCCATGATTCGCGCTCAAGAAAGCGCGACCGGAAAAATGAGACCTGATCAAAAAGAGAAAGTCGTTCAAGTGATTGAACGCAAAACAATCCTGCAAGCCGAACAGGCGCTAATGAGTCTATTACCGGAAGCTTCGGTTTCGGTTCAGCAAGATCGAAAGACGATCATTAACGAAACCACTTGTCGAATGTCGGCGAATTTTTCTGAAGAAACGTTGCAGCTACGGGCTCGCCCACAGCTCTGTTGAAAATTGAAGATTGAGTGGTTCAACCAATCCATGATTTCAATAAGTTAAGAGCAAATTGGAATCGTGAAAAAAGGAG